>NZ_JBFRGJ010000003.1:0-622928 GCF_052115265.1 Terrabacter sp. 2RAF25 | reverse complement strand
ACCCGCAAAGGCGCCCTCCGGGTCCTGAAACGTCACCTCATCGACGTCATCTTCCACGCCATGACAGAGGACCACGTCCGCCATCACGCCAACCCCGACCACCCCCTGAAACCAGCAGCCGCCGCCTGACCATTGACATAGGAGCTTCACTTCCCGACGAGCCTCCGGCGTAGGAAGTTGGGCACTCGATGGTGCGGGTTGGTCGAGTGCCCGGTTTCCGACGCGGTCGGGGGTCGCGAGAGTCCGCAGGGAACGACGAGGGCCGCGGCCACCGGGTGGTGGACGCGGCCCTCGGTCAGCTGGTCGGGACGACCTCAGTCGGTTCCGGCATCGGCCGTGGCCGGCGCGGTCTCGCCCGTGCGGCCCGAACCGCCACGGCGGCGACGCCGGCGCGGCGGGCGCGACTGGCCCTCGCCCAAGGTCGACTCGTCCGGGCCGCCCGTGGGGGCTGACGACTCGGTGCCTTCGGCGCCGGCAGCGCCGGCGGCAGCGGCGCCGGCGCCACGAGTACGCCGACGGTTGCGGCTGCGGCGCGGCCGGCTGTCGCCGGTCTCCGACGCATCACCTGTCGCCTCCTCGGCGGAGCCCTGGGGCTCGCCGCGATCACCCGAGCGCGAGCCGCCGCGGTCGCTGCGGTCGCCACCACGCCCGCCGCGGTCGCTGCGGTCGCCACCACGCCCGCCGCGGTCGCTACGGTCGCCACCGCGCCCGCCACGGTCGCGACGGTCGCCACCGCGCTCGCCACCGCGGCCGGAGCCGGTCCCGCGGCCGTGGCGCTTGCCGGTCTCGCCGAGATCCTCGATCTCCTCGGCGTCGAGGCCGGCGAGCTTCTGCTGCGACCGCCGCAGGTGGCCCTTGGCGTCCGTCGGGATGTCGAGGTCGGAGTAGAGGTGGTCAGAGCTCGAGTACGTCTCCTGCGGCTCGGGGATGCCGAGGTCGAGCGTCTTGTTGATCAGCGCCCAGCGGTGCAGGTCGTCCCAGTCGACGAAGGTCACCGCGACACCCGTGTTGCCGGCGCGGGCCGTGCGGCCGATGCGGTGAAGGTAGGTCTTCTCGTCCTCGGGGCACTGGTAGTTGATGACGTGCGTGACGTTCTCGACGTCGATGCCGCGGGCCGCGACGTCGGTGGCGACGAGGATGTCGACCTTGCCATTGCGGAACGCGCGGAGGGCCTGCTCGCGGGCCCCCTGGCCGAGGTCGCCGTGGATCGCGGCCGCGGCGAACCCGCGCTCGACCAGCTCGTCGGACACCTTGGCGGCGGTCCGCTTCGTGCGGCTGAAGATGATGGTGAGCCCGCGGTCCTTCGCCTGGAGCATGCGCGAGAGCATCTCGACCTTGTCCATGGCGTGCGCGCGGTAGACGAACTGCTCGACCGCCTTGACGGTGTGGGCGTTCTCGTTCTCGTCGCCCATCGCGCGGATGTGCGTCGGCTGCGACATGTAGCGGCGCGCGAGCGCCACGATCGCACCCGGCATCGTGGCCGAGAAGAGCATCGTCTGGCGCGACGCGGGCGTGAGCGACATGAGCGTCTCGACGTCGGGCAGGAAGCCGAGGTCGAGCATCTCGTCGGCCTCGTCGAGCACGACGGTGCGGGCCTGCGAGAGGTCGAGGTGGCCCTGCTTCGACAGGTCGATGAGGCGGCCGGGGGTGCCGACGACGACCTCGACACCGGCCTTGAGGGCCTCGATCTGCGGCTCGTAGGCGCGGCCGCCGTAGACGGTGAGCACGCGGATGCCGCGCTTCCTTCCGGCCCGCTCGAGGTCGCCGGCAACCTGCACGGCGAGCTCGCGGGTGGGGGCCACGGCAAGGGCCTGGGGCTTGCCGGGGCGCGTCATTGCGTCGAAGCCCTGGTCGCCGGGGGCCACGACGCGGTTGAGGATCGGCACGCCGAAGCCGAGGGTCTTGCCGGTGCCGGTCTTGGCCTGGCCGATGATGTCGTGGCCGGACAGGGCCACGGGCAGGGTCATCGCCTGGATCGGGAACGGCGTCGTGATGCCGGCCTCGGCCAGGGCGGCCACGATGTCGGGGTGGACGTCGAAGTCGGCGAACGACGGCGCCGGGGCAGCCGGCTCGGCGGGGGCCTCGGCGAGGACCTCGGCCGTGGTCTCGGGGGACGCATCGACGATCGTCTCGGGCGCGTCCGTGGTGACCTCCGCGTCGGCGGGGGTCTCGTGGGGCTGGGTCATGGGCATCTCTCGATCGGCACGAGCACCCCGTCGAGGCGGGAGCTCAGTGGCGCGTGACGGGCCGATCGGAGACTGTCAGGGACGGCGGGTGGCTCTCGCATCTGGGCGGGCTCCACCGGTGCGCGGGGAGTCCGCGAGCACCATCTGGGCAAACCATCGGGCCGACCGGGCACCGAGTTGTCCCGCTCACTCTACCGGCACAGGGGCAAAAGGCCGGAAACCAATCACTACATTGGGCGCATGAGTGACGACGCGACGCCCGAACGCACGGACGAGCCCGGCTACCTCGCGGCGGTCACCGACCTGCTCGGCGCGCTCGCCTACGGCGAGCTGCGTGCCTTCAGCCAGCTCGCGAAGGACGCCGAGATGGCCCCGACCCTGCGCCACAAGTCGGCCCTGGCGACCCTGGCCGCCCACGAGCTGAGGAACTACTCGATCCTCACCGAGCGACTCCAGTCGCTCGGTGTCGAGCCCGAGACGGCGATGGAGCCGTTCGTGCCTGCGGTCGACGCCTTCCACGAGCGCACGAGCGCCTCGGACTGGCTGGAAGGGCTCGTCAAGGCGTACGTGGGCGAGGGCATCGCCCAGGACTTCTACCGCGAGATCTCGCGCTACGTCGACCAGGACACCCGGTCGCTCGTGGTGAGCGTCCTCGAGGACACCGGGCAGGCGGAGTTCGCGGTCACGGTCGTGCGCGAGGCGATCGCCGCCGACCCCCGGCTCGCCGGACGGCTGGCGCTCTGGGGCCGAAGGCTCGTCGGCGAGGCGATCACCCAGGCGCAGCGGGTGGGCGTCGAGCGTGACGCGCTGGCGAGCATCCTCGTGGGGGCGCCCGGACGCGCCGGTGCAGACCTCGCCGAGCTCGGTCGCATGTTCGCCCGGCTCACCGACGAGCACTCACGCCGCATGGGCAGCCTCGGCCTCTCGGCCTGAGGGGGCGTATGCCGTCCCGCCGGGTCCGGGGGGCGGCGTACGACGAAGGGGCCCGACCAATGCGGCGGGCCCCTTCGCGTGCTGTTGCGTGTCAGACGGACTTGCTGGTGACTCGGCCGTAGACGACGATCAGGATCGCCGCCACGATGGCCCCGAGGATGAGCGGGATCCACGCGATGCCGCCGTTGTTGGCGTAGCCGATCTGGCGCACCACGAGGGTGACGATGACGTTGGCGACGATGCCGATGAGGATCGTCACGACGATCGAGATGTTCTGCTTGCCGGGCAGGATGAGCCGACCGAGTGCGCCGATGATGGCGCCGACGATGATTGCTCCGATGATGGTGCCGATCATGTGTCACAGCTCCTTCTGGCCACCAGATGGTGACCCACTGGTCCGCGGGTTGCGGACGATTCGTGCAACGACCTCAATGTCTCACTGCTTGGGACTGGAGTGGTGGATGTGGCTGTCACATTTGCGCTTCAGCGCGTCTGGCGGTTTCCCGTGACCATCCCGTAGCCGACGATGAGCGCGGCCGCCACGACGACGCCGATCAGGCCCGAGATCCAGTCGATCCCCTTGGTGTCACTGACACCCGTCGCCTTGTAGTAGATGAAGGCGCCGATGAGGGACCCGAGGGCCCCGAGGATGACGGTGAGCAGGACACCCATGTTCTGCTTGCCCGGCAGGACGAGCCGGGCGAGCGGCCCCACGATCGCTCCCGCGACGAGGGCCATCAGGATGGTTCCGATCATGACTTCGCGTTCCTCCTTCGGTGCCCGGCACGCGGGCGGCGGCGACCGGTGGACCCGGCTCGCTCTCATCCAACCCCTTACCCGGGTCGTCGGGATGTCCCACGCGGAGCCGCCATCTGAAGGGCGGGCGTCCGAGAGGGGACGCAGAAGGCCGCCGACCTCGCGGTCGACGGCCTCGGCACGTCCGGCGTGGAGCCGGATCCCTTGAGGGAGTGTGCTGCTCGTGAAGCGCTGTTCGGGTCAGTGGGCGCCGAAGCCCACACCCGCCTTCTTCTCTGCCCCGGTCGTGACGTAGCCGATCGACGCGGACGGGACGATGATGCGTCCGCCCTTGTCGTCGGTCAGCTCGAGCACGTCGGATCCCAGCGCCGCCTTGACGGCGGTGAAGATCTCGTCGGTCGACTGCGTCGTCTCGAAGGTGATCTCGCGTGCCACGTTCTGCACGCCGATGCGGACCTCCACGTCAAACCTGCTTTCTCAGTTCGTGTGGACGCGTTGGACCGCGTCCCGTCGTCACCTTAACCAGCCGTGGTGCCGACGGATTCCCGGACCGAGTCGCTCGGCCTGTCGGCGTCGCTCGTCGCGTCGGGCCTCGCCTCGGCCTTGCCGACGGCAGGGAAGGCGCCGAAGCCTCGGCGGATGAGGGCCGCGGTGATGCGCACCGCCGTCTCGCGGGAGAGGTTCGCCTCGTGCGTCAGCCAGTGGCGCGCCGACGTCTGGGCCAGCCCGACGAAGGCCACGCCGACGAGGACGGCCTCCTCCTGGTCCATCGACGTCTCGCTGCGGATGATCTCGGCCATCGCCTCGGCGCACGTGAGGTCGATCTGGTCGAGGCGCCTGCGGACCTCGGGCTCGTTGGCGAGGTCGGACTCGAAGATGAGTCGGAACGCCGCGCCCTCCTGACCGACGAAGTCGAAGTAGGCGCGGGTCATCGTGTTGATGCGCGCCTTGTTGTCGGGCAGCGTCAGGGCGTCGCGGACCAGCTGCTCGAGCTCGCCCGTGTGCTGGTCGATCAGGGCCAGGTAGAGCTCGAGCTTGCCCGGGAAGTGCTGGTACAGCACCGGCTTGGAGACCCCGGCGCGTGCGGCGATGTCGTCCATCGCGGCTGCGTGGTAGCCGTTCTCGACGAACACCCCGAGTGCAGCGTCGAGCAGCTGGGCACGCCGCTCCGATCGGGGCAGCCGCTGGCCGCGGCCCGGCGGGGTCATCTCATCTGCCATGCGGATCCCCTTCGCATCTCTGCGTGTCGCTGGTGCCTGCTCGCCGACCGCCGAGGCGGACGACCGTGTCTGTCTCACCATACCGAGCAGTACGGTGATGGCATGTCGACGGATCCGCTGGTCAAGACGGGTCGTCCGCTGTCCAGGGCGGAGACGACGAGGTACGCGCGGCACGTGCTCCTGCCCGACGTGGGTCGCGACGGACAGGAGCGCCTCTCGGCGGCGCGGGTGCTGGTGGTCGGCGCGGGTGGTCTGGGTTCGCCCGCCCTGCTCTACCTCGCGGCCGCCGGGGTGGGCACCATCGGCGTCGTCGACGCCGACGTCGTCGACCTCACGAACCTCCACCGCCAGGTCATCCACTCCGACGCCGACATCGGCCGGCTCAAGACCGAGTCGGCCGAGGCCGCCGTCCACCGCGTCAACCCGCACGTCGCCGTCGTGCGTCACGACGTGGCGCTCGACTCGTCCAACGCGCTCGAGATCATCGGCGGCTACGACCTCGTCGTCGACGGCACCGACAACTTTCCGACCCGCTACCTCGTCAACGACGCGTGCGTCATGCTCGGCAAGCCGCACGTCTGGGGATCGATCCTGCGCTTCGACGGCCAGGTGTCGGTGTGGTGGGCGGGGCGCGGGCCCTGCTACCGCTGCGTCTTCCCCGACCCGCCGCCTCCGGGGTCGGTGCCCAGCTGCGCCGAGGGCGGCGTGCTCGGCGTCCTGTGCGCCGCCATCGGGTCGGTCCAGTCGACCGAGGCGATCAAGCTGCTGCTCGGCATCGGTGAGCCGCTCGTCGGTCGGCTCATGGTGCACGACGCGCTGCGCCAGACGTGGGACACGCTGACCGTCCGCGCCGACCCCGAGTGCCCGGTGTGTGGTGAGTCGCCCACGGTCACCGAGCTCATCGACTACGTCGAGTTCTGTGGCGTGCCGGGCGCCGCTGAGCACGACGAGGGCGACCTGCCCACCGTCACGGTGCGAGAGATGGCCGCCGAGCTCGACGCGGTCGACCCCCCGCTGCTGGTCGACGTCCGCGGCGCCGAGGAGCGAGCCATCGCGAGCATCCCCGGCGCGGTCCCGATCCATCTCGACCTGTTCCGATCGGGTGCGGCGTTCGACGAGCTGCCTTCCGGCAGAAGGGTGCTCATCCACTGCAAGGTGGGTGCTCGCTCTGCCGAGGCGACCAGGCTCGCGCTGCGCGCGGGGCTGACCGACGTTGCCAACGTCGAGGGCGGCATACTCGCGTACCTGCGGGAGATCGACCCGAGCCAACCGGAGTACTGAGCCACCCGCGTACGCCATCTGCACCGACAGCGAGAGGACGCCCGTGCCGCTGGAGGACCACGCCGAGCGCGTGCTCGACCTCGTCGCGACGATTCCCGAAGGGCGGGTGCTCGCCTACGGCGACATCGCGAAACGCCTTGGCGGCATGGGTCCCCGGACGGTCGGCACGGTGATGAGCCGCTACGGCTCAGACGTCCCCTGGTGGCGCGTCATCCGCTCCGACGGCCGGCCGCCGCAGGGCCTCGAGGCCGAGGCGGTCGAGCACTGGCGCGCCGAGAGCACGCCCATGGTGCGCGGTCTCGTCGACGGCGGACGGGCCGACATGGACCGGGCGCGGTGGGACTTCGGTGGAACGGCCAGCGGGCCCGCCGCGCCGGGCCCGCGCGGCGGCCTCCACCACGTGGAGATCTGGGTCGATGACATCGCCGCCGCCGGCCGCGAGTGGGGGTGGCTGCTCGGCCGCCTCGGCTACCACCTCGGCGACGACTGGGGGCACGGCCAGGCGTGGGAGCTCGGGTCGCTCTACCTCGTGCTCGAGGCCGGCCCGGACGTCGTGGCGGGCCGCCATGAGCGCACGCGTGCGGGACTGAACCACCTTGCCTTCCATGGCGGTTCGCGGGCAGAGGTCGACGCGTTGGTCGACGCCTGTGGTGACGGCGGATGGAGCCTGATGTTCGCAGACCGGCACCCGTATGCCGGGGGCCCGCAGCACTACGCCGCCTACCTCGAGAGCGGCGAGGGGTTCGAGGTCGAGCTCGTCGCCTCCGACGAGTAGGTCTCTCAGGCCGGCTCGCACGACCTCGGTCGTCACCGGCCGGGTCGGTCGCGCCGCCGTCCCGGCCGGAGCCCGCGGGGGTAGGGGCGGTCGGGGTGTGGGAGGGCGTCGTGGACGATCCGGGGCAGCTGCGCCAGCGGACGACGCTGCTGCTCCTCCTTCCACTGCTGGTGCACGCGAGCCCGGTCCTCGAGGTCGAGCCGCGCCAGCACCTGCTCGACCGCTGCGAGGATGGAGCCACGCAGCAGCCAGGAGGAGGTGTCCTCCCTGGCTCGCACGAGGATCAGCTCGGTGAGGATGGCCTGGGTCTCGCGGAGGATGTCGAGGCTCTCCGCCAGCGCCTGCTCGGTGTCCTGCTCCCGCCCCTCGGACTCGGCGACGACGAAGCCCCCGAACGCCCGCAGGCAGTCGGCACTGTCGTGCAGGACGACGGCGAAGGCCGAGCGCAGCTCGTCGCCGTAGGGGTCGTCGGGCGTGCTCTCGGGCGGCAGCTCCGCGAGCAGCACGGTGAAGAGGGCGCGGATGGCGAGCAGGCACTGCTCGAAGGTGTCGAGGGCCGACGCCAGCACGGGCTCGACGTCGACCGTGCCCAGGGCCCGTGGGTTGAAGCGACGGCTCTCCCTCAGGTGGCCGATCGTCTCCGTGGCCCGGGCGACCTCGCGGTTCGCCGACCGGACCCGGTCGATCCAGGCCGCGACCTGCTCGCGGTCGACCGGGCCCCTATCGAGGGCCTCGGCGGCGTGGTCGAGCGCGGCGGCTGCTGCCTCGACCACCCTCAGCAGCGCCTGTCTCGCCTGACCGATGGGCATGGCCGGTGGGTAGACGACGTTGAAGGCCACCCCGACGGCGGCACCGATGAGGGTGTTGACGATCCGTGTCTCGGAGGCGATGTCGTGGTTGCTGACCCCGAGGATCAGCATGGCGCTGATCGGGGTCTCGAGCGCCTGCTCGCCGAGGCGCAGCACCTTGGCCAGCAGCAGGGACGCGGCGATGGCTGCGCCGAGGCTCCACCACGTCAGGCCGATCCAGGTGGACAGCAGGGTGGCGACGAGGATGCCGGAGAGCACCGCCCCGACGCGGACGGCGCCCATCTTGATCGTCGAGAAGGCCGACGCCTGCACGACGAGGAGTGCCGTGAGAGGACCGGTCAGGTCGGGGGTGCCGGGGGTGATGACCTGGGAGAGCACGTAGGCGGCCACCGCTGCAGCGGTCAGCCGGAACACCGTGCCCAGCGTGGGTCGCAGCCGCGCCGGCAGCTCGCGCCACGTCGCCGGATGGCTCGGCCAGGCCCATGCGACCAGGCGGCGCGGTGGGGACTCCCGAACGCCGTTCTCTGGTGCCATGCGCAGCCCCCGGATGTGCGATGTGGTCTCGCGACGAGGCGGGCGGTGCCGCCCGTCGCCTCCCGCGCATCGTACGAGCAGGGGGCGCCGCCGCCGAGCGGCGGAGCGTCATCCCGACGTCATCGATAAGACTTGATTTGTTCAAGAAAACCCGAAAGACTCCGGTCATGCCCCGGACCGACGTCGAAGCGCTGCTGCGCAACTCGAGCCTGCGCGTGACCCGCCAGCGCGTCGCCATCCTCGAGGTGCTCAGCGACCACCCTCACGCCGACACCGACTCGGTGATCCGCCGGGTCCGCGAGTCCGCGGGCGACATCTCGCACCAGGCCGTCTACGACGTGCTCCGCGCGCTCACCGACGCCGGCCTGCTGCGCCGCATCCAGCCCGCCGGCTCGGTCGCGCGCTACGAGGTGCGCGTCGGCGACAACCACCACCACGTCGTGTGCCGCTCCTGCGGAACCATCGCCGACGTCGACTGCGCTGTCGGAGACACCCCCTGCCTCACGGCCTCCGACGACCACGGCTTCGTCATCGAGCAGGCGGAGGTGACGTATTGGGGCACCTGCCCCGGCTGCGCCGCCGCTGCGGCCTCCTGACGTGTGCCGGCGCACCCCACCGAGCCATCCCAGCCAGAGCTGACCACCGCACCCCGCCACCGAAAGAGAAGGACGACCCCGTGTCTGACGTGAAGCCCGAAGAGCAGACCGTTCCCCAGAACGCCGAAGTCGGAGAGATGAACGAGCCGCAGGCCGCGTCCTGCCCGTTCGGCCATGACAAGGAGACCGTCCCCGCAGCGGGCGGCACCAACCGCCAGTGGTGGCCGAACCAGCTCAACCTCAAGATCTTGGCGAAGAACCCCGCCGTGGCCAACCCGCTCGGTGAGGACTTCGACTACACCGCCGCGTTCAACAGCCTCGACCTCGCCGCGGTCAAGGCCGACATCGCCGCCGTGCTCACCGACTCGCAGGACTGGTGGCCCGCCGACTTCGGCCACTACGGCCCCTTCATGATCCGCATGGCGTGGCACAGCGCCGGCACCTACCGCGTGCAGGACGGCCGAGGCGGCGCGGGTGCCGGCCAGCAGCGCTTCGCCCCCCTCAACTCCTGGCCCGACAACGGCAACCTCGACAAGGCCCGCCGCCTGCTGTGGCCGGTCAAGAAGAAGTACGGCCAGAACCTCTCGTGGGCCGACCTCATCGTGCTCACCGGCAACGTCGCCCTCGAGTCGATGGGCTTCGAGACGTTCGGCTTCGCCGGCGGCCGCCCCGACGTGTGGGAGCCCGACGAGGACGTCTACTGGGGTCCCGAGACCGAGTGGCTCGGCGACGAGCGCTACACCGGTGACCGCGACCTCGAGAACCCCCTCGCCGCCGTCCAGATGGGCCTGATCTACGTCAACCCCGAGGGCCCCAACGGCAACCCGGACCCGCTGAGCTCGGCCCGCGACATCCGCGAGACGTTCGCCCGCATGGCGATGAACGACGAGGAGACCGTGGCCCTCATCGCCGGCGGCCACACCTTCGGCAAGACCCACGGTGCCGCCGACCCGCTGGAGAACGTCGGCCCCGAGCCCGAGGGCGCCCCGCTCGAGGAGCAGGGCCTCGGCTGGAAGAACGCCTACGCCTCCGGCAAGGGCAAGGACGCCATCACGTCCGGCCTCGAGGTCACCTGGACGCCCACCCCGACCCAGTGGGACAACACCTTCTTCGACGTGCTGTTCGGCAACGAGTGGGAGCTCAGCGCCAGCCCGGCCGGAGCGAACCAGTGGGTCGCCAAGGACGCCGAGGCGACCATCCCGGCACCCGACGAGGGTGGCGCGAAGCGTCTTCCCACGATGCTGACGACCGACCTCGCGCTGCGGGTCGACCCGGCATACGAGAAGATCTCGCGTCGCTTCCACGAGAACCCCGCCGAGTTCGCCGACGCGTTCGCCCGCGCCTGGTTCAAGCTGACCCACCGCGACATGGGCCCGATCGAGCGCTACCTCGGCCCCGAGGTGCCGCAGGAGGAGCTGCTCTGGCAGGACCCGCTGCCCACGGCCGAGGGCGAGCCGGTCACCGCCGACGACGTCACCGCCCTCAAGGCGAAGATCGCTGACGCCGGCCTCTCCACGGCCCAGCTCGTCAAGGCTGCCTGGGCCTCGGCCTCGACGTTCCGCAGCAGCGACAAGCGCGGCGGCGCCAACGGCGCCCGCGTGCGCCTCGAGCCGCAGACCGGCTGGGACGCCAACGATCCGGCCGAGCTCGCCACGGTGCTGCGCGCCCTCGAGGGCATCCAGGCCGACTTCAACGGCTCGTCCGACCGCAAGGTCTCCCTCGCCGACCTCATCGTCCTCGCCGGCAACGTGGCGGTCGAGCAGGCCGCAGCCGCAGGTGGCGTCACCGTCGAGGTGCCGTTCCGTGCGGGCCGCGTGGACGCCTCGCAGGAGCAGACCGACGTCGAGTCGTTCGGTTACCTCGAGCCGAAGTACGACGGCTTCCGCAACTACCTCGGCAAGGCCGGTCGCGTGCCCGCCGAGTACCTGCTGCTCGACAAGGCCAACCTGCTCGGGCTCTCGGCCCCGCAGATGACGGTCCTCGTCGGCGGCCTGCGCGTGCTCGGGGCGAACACGGGCGGGTCGACCGTCGGCGTCCTCACCGACCGTCCGGGCACGTTGACGAACGACTTCTTCGTCAACCTGCTCGAGCTGGGCACCACGTGGAAGGCCACCTCCGAGTCCGCCGACGAGTTCACCGCGACCAACGCCGCCGGTGAGCAGACCTGGAAGGGCAGCCGGGTCGACCTCGTCTTCGGCAGCAACTCCGAGCTGCGCGCTCTTGCCGAGGTCTACGCGAGCGACGACGCCAAGGAGAAGTTCGTCCGCGACTTCGTCGCCGCCTGGTCGCAGGTCATGGAGGCCGACCGCTTCGACGTGAAGAAGTGACGGCCTGACGCACTGACACGCAGGGCCCGGGCGTATGCCGTCCGGGCCCTGCGTCGTCATGCGTCGTCATGCGTCGTCCTCGCGGGGTGCCGTGCCCCTGTCGGCGGCCCGTGATGGAATCTGCGGGTGGTCATCCTCCGTCGAGCTCCCGCCCCGGTGTCCGCGGCGGTGCGGCTCGACGAACGGCAGCAGGCGGCGCTCGACTCCGGCGCCCGGGTGCTCCGGGTGCTCGGTGGGCCCGGCTCGGGCAAGTCGACCCTCGCCGTCGAGCTCGTCGTCGACGGGGTGCGCCGGCACGGGTTGCGGGCCGACGCGTGCCTGATGCTGACATCCAGCCGCAGCGCGGCCGCGAGCCTGCGCCAGCAGGTCACGGCCCGTCTCGACGGCACCTCCACCGAGTCCCTCGCCCGCACCTGGCAGGCGTTCGGGTTCGGCATCCTCCGGGCCGAGGCGGCCCTGCACGGCCAGCCCGCGCCGCGGCTGCTCAACGGCCCCGAGCAGGACGTCATCCTGCGCGACCTGCTCGCCGGACACGCGTCGGGCGAGGTGCCCGGACCCAAGTGGCCGGCCGCCCTGGGCGATGCCCTGCGCACCCGCGGGTTCCGCAACGAGCTGCGCGACCTGCTGATGCGCACCGTCGAGCACGGCCTCGGTCCCGACGACCTCGCCCGCCTCGGGGTCGAGCACGACCGCCCCGAGTGGGTGGCGGCCGCGCAGGTGCTCCGCGAGTACGACCAGGTGACTTCGTTCAGCCGGCACGGCTCCTACGACCCCGCCTGGGTGCTCACGGCCGCGGCCGAGCTGCTCGAGGACGACCCGTCCGCCCTCGACCGGCTGCACGAGCGCGTCGGCCTCGTCGTCGTCGACGAGGCCCAGGAGCTGACCTCCGCCGCCGCCCGGCTGCTGGGTGTCGTGGCGCGCGGGGGCCCACGCATCGTGCTGCTCGGCGACCCCGACGTCGCGGTCCAGACCTTCCGCGGCGCCGACCCCCGGTTCCTCGCGAGCGGGTGGAACGACCTCGGCGACTCCCGACGCAGCCCTTTTTCCGTGGGTGACGAGCCCACGCTGCTCGACTTCATCGAGCCTGACGTGCTGCCCGGTCGCAGCGCGCACCGGGGCGCCGAGACGATCGTGCTCGACCGCAGCCACCGTCTCGGTCCGGCGCTCGCCGAGGTCGCCGACCGGGTGTCGCGGCGCATCGGGGCGCTCGGCGGCGGCGAGCAGAGGCGGCTCGCGCCGGCCTCGTCCGATTCCGGGCGGTGCACTGTCGAGGTGGCCCTCCTCCGGTCGGCCGCCCAGGAGACCGCCCACGTCGCCACACTGCTGCGCCGGGCGCACCTCGTCGAGGGCGTGCCGTGGACCGACATGGCCGTCGTCGTGCGCGGGTCGGCCCGCGCCGACACCATGCGGCGGCTGCTCGGGCAGGCGGGGGTGCCGGTGCAGGCCGGCAGCGCCGAGACCCCGGTGCGCGACGAGAGCGCGGTCCGTCCCCTGCTGCACCTCCTCGCCGAGAGCCTCGAGGTCGCCCGGGGCGAGCACCGGGGTGAGCAGCACGTCATCGACCCGGTGCGAGCCGCCGACCTCGTGGTGTCACCCATCGGCGGCGCCGACACCGTGGGGCTACGTCGCCTGCGCCGCCTCCTGCGTCACGACGAGCTGGCCTCGGGTGGGGGCCGCTCCAGCGACGAGCTGCTCGCCGGGCTGCTCCTCGACGCACCGCGGGCCACGCTGATGGGCGGCGTCGCCCGCCCGGCGGCCCGCGTGGCCGCTGCCCTCGCGGCCGGAGCAGCCGCGGCGCGCCTCGGCGACGACGGTCGCTGGGCCGGCGGCGTCAATGCCGAGTCGGTGCTCTGGGCGATCTGGCAGGGCGCCGCCGTCGCGGAAGGGTGGCGGCGAGCGGCCCTCGCCGGCGGCTCGACGGGGGAGCGCGCCGACCGCGACCTCGACGCCGTGCTCGCCCTCTTCGACGCCGCCGGCGCCTTCGTCGACCGGCTCCCGACCGCGGGGCCCGACACGTTCCTCGAGCACATCCAGGGCCAGGACGTCCCGGGCGACACCCTGCTCGTCGGCGGCCAGTCCGGCGGCCGGGTCTCGCTCGTCACCCCGCAGACGGCGGCCGGTCGCCAGTGGCGCATCGTCGTTGTCGCGGGGGTGCAGGAAGGCGTGTGGCCCGACCTTCGCCTGCGCGGCTCGGTGCTCGGGTCCGAAGACCTCGTCGACGTCGTCGCGCAGCGGCCGGTCGGCTTCCGCGCGGCCCAGGCCGCCGTGCGCTACGACGAGACGCGCCTCTTCCTCGTCGCCGTCACCCGCGCCACCGAGCGCCTCCTCGTGACCGCCGTCGGCAACGAGGACGAGCAGCCGTCGGTCTACCTCGACCTCGTCGACCCGCCGGCCAGCACCCGCCTCGCCGACGAGGTGCGCCCTCACAGCGAGGTCGGTCGCACGATGACCCTCCCGGGCCTCGTCGGTGAGCTGCGTCGCGAGGTCACCAGCCGCGACCCGGCCGTGGCCGAGCGTGCCCTCGCCCTGCTTGCCGCCGCGGCGCGCGAGGGCGTGCGTGGGGCCGACCCGGCGACCTGGTGGGCCCTGCGCGACGCGACGAGCGACCATGCGGTCCGACCCGCTGACGAGCCCGTGCACGTCTCGCCCTCCAAGGTCACCTACTTCAACGAGTGCGGGCTGCGCTGGTTCCTCACCGCCATGGGTGGCGAGGGCGTGAGGCTGGGCGCGGCGTCGGTGGGCACCTTCGTCCACGACATCGTCGCGGAGCAGCCAGACGCGACCCGGGAGGTGCTCGACGCCGAGGTCGACCACCGCTGGGGCCGCCTCGGGCTGCCCCAGGGCTGGGTCACCGACCGCACGCGCAGCGAGGCGCACGACATGGTCGCGCGCTTCGTCGCCTACCGCGACGTCGCCGAGCGCGAGCGCGAGCGGGTCGGGGTCGAGACCCCGTTCCGGGTGCAGGTCGGCCGTGCCGTCGTCGGGGGTCGGGTCGACCGCATCGAGCGCGACCGCGACGGCGGCCTACGCATCGTCGACCTCAAGACCGGCACCAGCAAGCCGACCAAGGCCGAGCTCGCCGAGCACGGGCAGCTCGGCGCCTACCAGGTCGCCGTCGAGGAGGGGGGCTTCTCCGACCTCGGCGAGCACAGCGCCGGTGCGGCCCTCGTCTTCATCGGCAAGGGCGGGCTCTCGGGCCTGAAGCCGTCGGTGATGACCCAGGAGCCCGTGGCCAGCGTGCCCGACCCCACGTGGGCGCGGGCCCTCGTCGAGTCCACCGCCGACGGCATGGGCGCCGCGACCTTCACCGCCTCGCAGAGCACCTGCCGCACCTGCCCGGTGAAGTCCTCCTGCCCGGTGCAGCCGGAGGGAGACGCGCTGTGACCGAGACCCTCGACCGCCCCACGACCTCGATCCGCCACTCTCCGCGCGACATCGCGGTCGCCCTCCAGCTGCCGCCACCCACACCAGAGCAGGCAGCCGTCATCGAGGCCGGCCCCGGGCCGCTCCTCGTCGTCGCGGGCGCCGGCTCGGGCAAGACCGAGACGATGGCCGCGCGCGTCGTGTGGCTCGTCGCCAACGACCTCGTCACCCCCGACCAGGTGCTCGGGCTCACCTTCACGCGCAAGGCTGCCGCCGAGCTCTCCGCCCGCATCGGCAAGCGCCTCCGCGGCCTCGAGCGAGCAGGCCTCTGGACCCCACCCGCCGACGACGGCACCGGCGCCGAGGTGCTCGGCGGCACGCCGACCGTCTCCACCTACCACTCGTATGCCGGCCGGCTCGTGCGCGAGCACGCCCTCCGGGTCGGCATCGAGCCGGAGTTCAGAGTGCTCACTGAGGCGGGCGCGTGGCAGCTCGCCGCCGAGTCCGTCTCGCGGTGGGACGGGCCGATGGACGGCATGACGCGGTCCGAGGGCAACATCATCGACGCCGTCATGTCGCTCGCGGGTGAGATGGCCGAGCACGTGCGCACGCCGGCCGAGGTGACGGCGCACCTCGACGACGTGCTGGAACGTCTCGATGGCCTCCCCGACGGCGACGGCAAGGGGAGCCTGACGCCCGCCAAGGAGGTGATCGGGGTCCTGCGCGAGCGCCGGCTCGTGCTGCCGATCGTCGAGGCCTTCCTCGAGCTCAAGCGGTCCCGCGAGTCGCTCGACTTCGCCGATCAGATCGCGCTCGCGGCCCGCCTCGCGTCGACCATGCCGCAGGTGGGGCAGATCGAGCGTGACCGCTTCACGGCGGTGCTCCTCGACGAGTTCCAGGACACCTCCGAGGCCCAGCTGACCCTCCTGCGCAGCCTCTTCCACGACCCCGCCGTGGCCCTGACCGCTGTCGGCGACCCCAACCAGTCGATCTATGGCTGGCGCGGCGCGAGCGCGACCACACTGCTGCGGTTCCCGTCCGAGTTCGCCGGGCCGGGCGGCCCGGCCGACGTGCTGCCGCTGTCGACGAGCTGGCGCAACGACGAGCTCATCCTCGCTGCTGCCAACGTCACCGCCGCGCCCCTGGCGACGGCGCACGTGCAGCCGCTCACCGCACGACCGGGGGCCGGGCCGGGCTCCGTCACCATCGACCGGCTCGAGTCCGCCGAGGCCGAGGCGGCGCACGTCGCGCGGTGGGTGGCCGAGCGGTGGCGTTCGCCGAGCGGCCGGCGCACCGGGCGCTCCGCGGCCGTGCTGTGCCGACGCCGCTCGTCCTTCCCGCTCGTCATCGAGGCGCTCCGCGCGGCAGACCTGCCCGTCGAGGTGGTGGGCCTCGGCGGCCTTCTCGTGACGCCCGAGGTGAGCGACCTCGTCGCTGCGCTCTGGGTCGTCCAGGACCCCACCCGCGGCGACCAGCTCATGCGCCTGCTCACCGGCCCCGTCGTGCGTCTCGGGGCAGCCGACCTCGCCGGCCTCTGGGCCTGGGCGCGTGACCTGCACGGCCGCCCTGCCGGCCCGGGACCTTCCGCACCGGCCTCCCACACAGGCGAGCGGACCGACAGCGGCGTGCCGTCCGGCGGCGTCCAGCCCTCCGACAGCGAGCCATCCGACCGCGAGCCATCCGACCGCGAGCCATCCGACCGCGAGCGGTCCGACGACGACCGCCGGGGGAGCGACCTCGCCACCGACAGCGCCGACACGGCCACGCTCGTCGAGGCCCTCGACGAGCTGCCCCGTACCGGCTGGGTCGCCCACGACGGTGCCCGCATCAGCGCAGAGGCGATGCGTCGCCTGCACGGCCTGTCAGAGGTGGTGCGCCGGCTCCGGCGACTCACGGCGCTGCCGCTCGTCGACCTCGTCGCCGAGGCCGAGGTCGCGCTCGGTCTCGACATCGAGGTGCTGGCCCGCCACGAGCACACCGCGTCGACGGCACGCGTGCACCTCGACGCCTTCGCCGACGTGGCCGCGCGCTACGCGACGAGCGCCGACCGTCCCACCCTGAGCGGGTTCCTCGCGTGGCTCGAGGCCGCCCGTGAGCAGGAGCGGGGGCTCGACGCCGGTCACACCGAGTCCGATGCCGACGCGGTCCAGGTGCTCACGGTCCACGCCTCCAAGGGCCTCGAGTGGGACGTCGTCGCCGTCCCCGCGCTCGTCGAGGGGGCGTTCCCCGACCACGCCTCCACCTCGGTGTCGCTCGTCGACGACTCCGATCCGCCCGAGTACGCCTGCTCCGGCACGCCCAAGGACAAGGGGTGGCTCGTCGGGCTCGACTCGTTGCCCTACGACCTGCGGGGCGACCGCGACGGACTCCCGCACCTCGACTGGCGCAGCATCCCCGACCGCAAGCAGCTCGGCGTGGCCGTCGAGGAGTTCGCCCTGGCCGGCGGTCGGCACGCCGTCGCCGAGGAGCGCCGGCTGGCCTACGTCGCAGTCACACGCGCGCGCACCGAGGTGCTGCTGACCACCCACGTCTGGGGCGCGACGAAGAAGACCCTCTCGGTGCCCAGCCGCTTCCTCCTCGAGATCCGCGACACTCTCGGCGACGCGGTCACGCAACAGGTGTGGCATCCCGCACCCGAGCCCGTCGCGGACTCCAAGGGCCGCGCCGTCGCACCGAGCAACCCCTACCTCGTCGACCCGGTCTCGGCGATCTGGCCACACGACCCGATGGGGCACCGCCGTGCCGCTCTGGCCGGAGTCGTCGAGAGGCTGGCCGAGGCCGTGCGATCGGGCGATGCGCCGCCGGCAGACCCACGCCTCGACGACCTGCGTCTGCTCCTCGCCGAGCAGGCCGCCCGACGATCGCGCGGTGAGCCAGTGGTCGACGTGCCCCGCCACCTGTCGGCCTCCGCGGTCGTGTCGCTGGCACGCGACGCCCAGGCCTTCGCGATGAACCTGCGTCGTCCGATGCCGAGCGCGCCTGCCGTCGCTGCCCGCCAGGGCACCGCGTTCCACGCCTGGATCGAGGAGCACTACTCCCGCGCGGCCATGGTCGACCTGCTCGACCTGCCCGGCAGCGCCGACGAGGGAGCGTCCGACGACACCGATCTCGACGTCATGAAGGAGCACTTCCTGGCGAGCGAGTGGGCCGACCGCGTGCCCGACGAGATCGAGCTGTCCATCGAGACGATCATCGACGGCATCGCCGTGCGAGGTCGCATCGACGCCGTCTTCGCCCGCGACGACGGCGGCTGGACCGTCGTCGACTGGAAGACCGGCGCACGTCCCACGGGCCAGGACGCCCGCGTGCGCACGCTGCAGCTCGCCGCGTATGCCGTCGCCTTCGCCAGGCTGCGTGGCGTGGACCCCGGCGACGTGGACGCGGCGTTCTACTACGCGGCCGAAGGGGTCACCGTGCGACCCGACGTCCCGAGCGAGGCCGACCTCGTCGCGCTGCTGCGCACGCTCCCGGCCTGACCCACGCCAGGCGGTGGTCGCGGGTCAGGCGCGGCGGTCCTCGCCAGGTCGCGACCGGTGCGAGACCGGGACGAAGTCCGAGGCGCCCTCGTGCAGGTCGCCCACCCCATCGGGAAGCGCCTCCACCTCGTCGATCTCGAACGCGTCACCGGCGTGCGGCGCGACCAGTGGCACGGGTTGGGACTCCTCGAGCTCTGGAACGAGCTCAGGCGCTGCCGGCGCCTCGCTGGTGGGGTGGCCCGGAGTGGCGTCGGACGACGCCTCGCGGGGCTCGTCGTCGAGCAGGTCGGTCGTCGAGATGGCCTGGGTCTCGCCGAGTGGCGCCTCGCGGGGCTCGTCGTCGAGCGGGTGGGTCGTCGAAATGGCCTGGGTCTCGCCGAGAGGCGCCTCGCGGGGCTCGTCGTCGAGCAGGTCGGTCGTCGAGATGGCCTGGGTCTCGCCGAGCATTGGGAAAGGCGTGTGCGGCTGCGTGGCATCCCATGCCGGCTCGGGGCGTTCCGGGTCGTCGGGGTCGAGCACCGCCTCGGCGCGCTCGCGCGCCGCCCGGGTGCGCTCGCTGCGCTCGGCGTCCTCCTGAGCGTGGCGGCGGTCGTCGGCCTCGACCTGCGTGTCCAGGGCTCGCAGCTCGTCGGCCGTCCGCTCGACCACCTCGAGCCGACCCGAGGCGAGGGCGTGGAGCAGGGAGCGGAGCGGCGCCATCTCGGCGGCGAGGCGGGCGCGCCGCACGAGGTGGACGTCGGGGCGCTCCACGCGTGACTGCGAGTAGGCCTCGAGCACGGCGTCCAGCGTTTCGGGCGACGCGACCCTGGTGAGCTCGGCGAAGTCGTCGGCGGGATCGCCGATGCGGCTCTCCTCCCAGGCGAGGACGCCGCGCACACGACCGGTGGCCGAGTCGTCCTCGTCGTCGAACGACGCAAGGACGTTGGCCCCGGTGAAGGTCCCGTGGACCGCGCTCGGCGCGAAGCGCCACAGCGACACGTCCTCGAGGGCGTGCTCCCACCGTGTCAGCAGCCCCGTGGGCACGTGACCGGTGGCCGCCGCACGGTCGAGCTCGGAGAGCTGGCGACGCCGGTGCGCCTCGGCGTCGTACGTCGGCCGCCCGGCCTCCTCGAAGAGCAGGTGCTCGACGTTGTGGATGTGCGCGAGGGTGCGCCCGACCTCGGCCGCGAGCCGGCCCGGCTGCAGGCCGGCGAAGTCCAAAGGCCTCCCGGGCACGCGCAGGTACACGGCCGCGCGGCCCTCGGGCACGGGCGCGAAGCCGCGCACCATCGGCATGGCCACGTCGAGCCGACGCCCGAGCAGGCCCGACAGGGCCGCGATGTCGTCGAGCATGGCTCCGGCAGCCGGCGTGGCCGGGCACTTGACCACCCACCGACGGTCCTGGCTGTCCTGGACGTAGGCGATCTCGAAGAGGTCGCCGGGCCGGGTCGCCGTGCCCTCCACCGTGACCGGGTCGAGGCCCGGCACGGCCGAACTCGCCAGGGCGGCCAGGAAGAGGGGGCTGCGGGTCACGCGTCCACGGTAAGTCGAACGAGCCGCCGAGCGTGGGAGGCAGCGCCCGGGCAGGGCCGCTCACGTGCGGGCCGCGAGCCGTCCTAGGGTGGGCGGCGTGGCCCTCACCGACGAGACCCTGGCGGATCTGGCACTCTCACGCAGCTCGCTCGACCGGGTGGCCCTCGAGCGCCGACGACCCGACGTCATCGCCGAGCTGCTCGACGATCCGGGAACGCTCGTCGCCGAGGTGCGGGGAGACCGCATGCGGGTGGCCGGCCCCGACGGACCCCCCGGCGACGGGGCCGCAGGCGACGGTTCGCTCGGGCTGGTCCTCAGGGCCCCCGAGCCCGCCGACCGTACGCGGCTGGCCCTCCACCTCGGACGCGACGGTGCCGGCACGGCATACGTCGGCGTCGTGGCGCCGGACGAGCCTGCCGAGCAGGCCTCGGACGGGCCGTCCACCGGGCGCGGCCCCGAGGCTCGAGGCTGGCTCACGCTGCGCCAGGCGGGAGAAGCTCTCGGACCGCGTGACGCCGGCGTCTTCACCACCGCGCTCGCCCTCGCGCACTGGCACTCGACCCACCGCTTCTGCCCCCGCTGCGGTGCACCGACCGAGGCGGTGGAGGCGGGCTGGGTGCGACGGTGCGAGCGCGACGGCAGCGAGCACTACCCGCGCACCGACCCAGCGGTGATCATGTCGGTCGTCGACCCCGACGACCGGCTGCTGCTGGGCCGCGGGGCGCACTGGCCGGAGGGCCGGTTCTCCGTCCTGGCCGGCTTCGTCGAGCCGGGGGAGTCGTTCGAGGCGGCCGTCGCCCGCGAGGTCGCGGAGGAGGTCGGGGTCACGATCGACTCCGCTCGCTACCTCGGCAACCAGCCGTGGCCGTTCCCCTCCTCGGTGATGATCGGCTTCGCGGCGACGACCCGGGAGACCGACCTGACGATCGACCAGGTCGAGATGGCCGAGGCGCGGTGGGTCACCCGGGAGGAGTACCGGGACCTGCTGCGCAGCGACGCGATCCGCACCCCGAGCGGCATCTCGATCGCCAAGCGGATCATCGAGCGGTGGCTGGGCTCGACCGTCGAGTCGGTCGTCGAGGGCGGCCGCCGGTGGTGACCGCCGGTCGCGAACGGCATTGGTGACCAGCGTTGGTGACTAGCCGGCGAGGCGCTGCTTGACCTCGGCGAGTGACGGGTTGGTCGCAGCGGTGCCGTCGGGGAACACGACCGTGGGCACCGTGCGGTTGCCGGCGTTCACCTGCTCCACGAAGTCGACGTGCTCGGGGTTCGCCTCGAGGTCGATCTCGGTGAACGGGACACCTTCGCGCGACAGCTGGCCCTTGAGCCGCGTGCAGTAGCCGCACCACGTCGTGGTGAACATCGTGATCGAGCCCTCGTCGGGCGTGACCTGGGTGAGCTCGGGCATCGGTTCCCATTCGTCGTGCTGGTGGCGACCGGCGTCGCCGGTGGTGGTTGGGGACGGCTCCTGCGGGCGTCGTCCCTCGATGCAAGGATGACCCCATGGCCCGGCACGGCGCAAAGCGACCCCGCAAGATGGACCTCGCCGTCTACGAGGCGGAGGTCCGGCGGCTGCAGGCCGGCCTCGTCGAGTTCCAGGAGTGGGTGCGGGCCACGGGCCAGCGCGTCGTCGTCGTCTTCGAGGGGCGTGACGCCGCCGGCAAGGGCTCGGCGATCAAGCGCATCACCGAGTACCTCAGCCCGCGCGTCGCGCGCATCGCGGCCCTGCCGGCGCCCACCGACCGCGAGAAGACGCAGTGGTACTTCCAGCGCTACATCGCCCACCTGCCCGCCGCGGGCGAGATCGTCCTGTTCGACCGGTCCTGGTACAACCGGGCCGGCGTCGAGCGGGTCATGGGCTTCTGCACCGACGAGCAGTACGCCCGCTTCCTCGAGCAGGCGCCGGTCTTCGAGCGGATGCTCGTCGACGACGGCATCATCCTGCGCAAGTACTGGTTCAGCGTCTCCGACGTCGAGCAGGAGCGCCGTTTCCGCTCCCGGGCCAAGGACCCGATGCGTCAGTGGAAGCTCTCGCCGATGGATCTCGAGTCGATCACCCGGTGGGAGGACTACTCCGAGGCCAAGGACCGCATGATGGCCGCCACGAGCACGGGGTGGGCGCCGTGGCACGTCGTCGAGTCCGAGGACAAGCGACGCTCGCGCGTCAACGTCATGCACCACCTCCTGGGCTCCATCCCGCACGTCGCGATGACCCCCGACGTGCCGGCCGTTCCCGACCGGCCCGCGCCGCGCGGCTACGAGCGCCCTCCCCAGGAGACCCAGAACTACGTGCCCGACCATGCCGCCCGGGCCCTCGCCATCGCGAAGGGTGATCACTCCTGACCTCCGCCTCCGCCGACCAGATCCTCGAGGGGCTCGACCCCGAGCAGCGCGAGGTCGCTCTCGCCCCGCCCGGGCCCCTGTGCATCCTCGCGGGTGCCGGCACGGGCAAGACCCGTGCCATCACCCACCGCATCGCGTATGCCGTCCACTCCGGTGCGCAGCAGCCGCAGCGTGTGCTCGCGCTGACCTTCACCGCGCGCGCCGCCGGCGAGATGCGCACGCGCCTGCGCGGGCTCGGGGTCCAGGGGGTGCAGGCGCGCACGTTCCACGCTGCAGCACTGCGCCAGCTGCACTTCTTCTGGCCCCAGGCCATCGGCGGTGCCGCCCCCGAGGTGATGAGCCACAAGGCGCCGGCCGTCGCCGAGGCCGCGAGCCGGCTGCGCATGCAGTTCGACCGCACGACCATCCGCGACCTCGCAGCCGAGGTCGAGTGGGCAAAGGTCAACCTGCTGACACCCCAGTCGTACGCGGCCCGCGCCCGTGAGCAGCGCCGTGAGCCGCCGGGTCTCGACCTGACGGCCATGGCGCGCCTCTTCGAGGCCTACGAGGACGTCAAGCAACGTCGTGGGGTGATCGACTTCGAGGACGTGCTGCTGCTCACCGTCGGCATCCTCGACGAGCGCGAGGACATCGCCCGCACCGTGCGTGGCCAGTACCGCCAGTTCGTCGTCGACGAGTACCAGGACGTCAACGACCTCCAGCAGCGGCTCCTCGACCAGTGGCTCGGCGAGCGCAGCGACCTGTGCGTCGTCGGCGACCCGGCCCAGACGATCTACTCCTTCACCGGTGCCAGCCCGAAGCACCTCGTCGGGTTCTCCAAGAGGTTCCCCAAGGCGCAGGTCGTCCGGCTGGTGCGCAACTACCGCTCCACTCCGCAGATCGTGGGGCTGGCCAACACGATCGTCGCGTCGGGCACGCAGGCCGCCCGCGAGGGGGCCGTGCGGCTGCTGGCGCAGGGGGAGCCGGGGCCGGACCCGCAGCTCACGTCCTATCCCGACGACCCCGCCGAGGCGAGCGGGGTAGCCGAGCGCATCCGAGCCCTCGTCGGCTCGGGTCACCTGGCCGGCGAGATCGCGGTGCTCTTCCGCACCAACGCGCAGTCCGAGGCGTTCGAGTCGGCGCTCACCGACGTGGGCGTGCCCTACCTCGTGCGCGGCGGCGACCGGTTCTTCGCGCGCAAGGAGGTGCGCGACGCCGTGCTCCTGCTGCGGGGCGCCGCTCGCAGCGACGACGGCGAGAAGCCGCTGGGAGAGATCACACGCGACGTCATCACCGGGGCCGGCTGGTCGCACGAGCCGCCCTCCGGCGGTGGCGCCACCCGTGAGCGCTGGGAGTCCCTCACCGCCCTTGCCACGCTCGCCGACGACATGGCGGCGGCAGCGCCAGAGGCGCGCCTGCCCGAGCTGGTCGCCGAGCTCGAACGCCGTGCGGCCGAGCAGCACGCGCCGGCCGTCCAGGGCGTCACCCTCGCGAGCCTCCACGCCGCCAAGGGCCTCGAGTGGGACTCCGTGTTCCTCGTCGGTGCCTCCGACGGCCTCATGCCGATCTCGATGGCCGAGGGGCCCAACGCCATCGAGGAGGAGCGTCGCCTGCTCTACGTCGGCCTGACCCGGGCCCGCAAACAGCTCTTCCTCTCGTGGTCGGGGGCCCGCACGCCGGGTGCTCGCGCCACCCGCCGCGTCTCGCGGTTCCTCGCCCCGGCCGCGGGCATCCTGGGGCAGGGCGCGCGTAGCGAGGCCAAGTCGGGTGGCTCCAAGAGGTCCGCGCCCAAGGTCGCGCGGCTCGCGCACTGCCGCGGGTGCGGGGCCGAGCTCGTCTCGGCCGCGCAGCGCAAGGTCGGTCGTTGCGACGACTGCCCGCCCACCTACGACGAGGCGACCTTCGAGCGCCTGCGCACCTGGCGGCTCGCGGTCGCCCGCGACGCCAGCGTGCCGGCATACGTCGTCTTCACCGATGCGACGCTCACGGCGATCGCCGAGGATGCGCCCTCCGATGAGGCGGCCCTGGCGACGATCAGTGGCGTCGGCGCGCGCAAGCTGGAGCAGTACGGCAGCGACGTGCTGGCCATCCTGGGCGGTGCAGACCCGCAAGAGTTGCTCGAAAGCCGTTCTGCTGCAAAGGAATCCGCCGGCTGACGTCACCGCACGAAAAATTGTCTCGAAAACTTCGTTAAATCAGTTGTTCGCCCGCAACGCGCACGCGTACCCTTTAGGACGTCAAGCCCAGTGGCTCAGGTAGCCGGCTGGGGCCCGCGAGAAGCAGATAGGAGGGTCGGCCACATGGACATCACCACGATGACGATGAACGCAGCAACCTGCGTCCTTTCCGTGCGTCCGCGCGCCGGCCAGATCCGTCTTGCGGACTCCACGTTCGAGGCCCAGGGGACCACTGTGTCCGTCGCCGCCGTCATGGGCGGCCGCGTCGCCGATTTCCGCGCTCCGATCACGGGAGACGTCTCGGTCCTCGGCCTCACGTCCGCCCCCGCCTACAAGACCATCGATGTCGTTCGCTCCCGCTCTGGGAGGCCCCCGGTCTGACACAGACCCAGAAGCCTCACCTCCAGGCCGCGAACCCGACATCACCGGGTCCGCGGCCTTCGTGTTTCTCCTGGCAGCTCCGGCAGCCACACGACCCGATTGCCGCCCCACACCGCAGTTACCGACACCGCAGCAGCGCCCCACCGGGCGCCGGACAGATCAGGGACACAAGAGATGACTCCTCGGATGCCGAGCAGCAGGACCGAGTCGCGCACCGTCGGTGCCGACCTCCGGACCCGAACCGAGAGCAGGACAGAGACGAGTGAGCAGGGGCGCCCGGGAACCGGAGCCCCGGAGACGGAGGTGAGAACGATGCAGCTGAGCGAACTGATCGACATGAGGACCGAGGCCGAGCAGGTCGGCGAGACGATCCCGTGCCGCGACTACGACGCCGAGCTCTGGTTCGCCGAGCGACCGGAGGACGTCGAGTTCGCCAAGACCCTCTGCGGGCTCTGCCCCGCACGGACCCAGTGCCTCGCCGGCGCCCTCGAGCGCCAGGAGCCGTGGGGCGTCTGGGGCGGGCAGCTGCTCGTCCAGGGCGCAGTCGTGGCTCGCAAGAGGCCCCGCGGCCGTCCGCGCAAGCACCCCGTGGCTGCCTGAGCCTGCGTGAAGACGCATGACCCGGCTGCCCAACACCTTGAACACCAACCCTTTTCACAGACCAGGAGATCGTCATGAACCAGCTCGAGATGCTGGCTCGCGACCGGATCAACCAGCGCAGTCAGCGCCAGGACCGCAGCGGCATCCGTCGCAGCGCCCGGCTGATCGCCCAGGAGATCCGCGCCAGTCGACGCCACAGCGAGAAGTGAACGACCGCGCCGTCGGGCGCGTTGCAGGACAACTGAATCGAGTGAGCGAGCCGCGGGTGACGCGCACGTCACCCGCGGTTCCTCATGTCCGGGAGCCGTCGTCGCGCACGTGACGGAGCGAGAGGGCGGCACCTTCGGGCTGTGCGCGACTCCCGCGTGGCGCCACGAGAGCCACCCCTGTCGGCGGATACTGGCAGGGCGGAGAAAGGGAGAACCCCATGGACACCTCAGAGATCGTCCCGGTGCTCGTCTGCTCGAGCTGCGGCACGACCCCGCCGACCGACGAGCAGGCATCGGCCCGGCTCACCTGGAGCCGCGGCACCGAGCGCGGCCGCACCACGTAGACCTGCGAGCGCTGCAGCCGCGACAACCTCCGCTCGATCGAGAGCAAGCTCGACCCCGACTGGTGGTGAACACCCGGTGGTGAAGACCCGGTGGTGAAGACCCGACCCTGAAGACCCGTCAGGCCGGTTCGCCCACGGGCGGCAGGTCGGCCCCCGGAAGCAGCTCGTCGACGAGTGAGCGCCCGTGCACCGTGCCGCCGAGCTGGCTCAGCACCCCGATGCCCCCACCCCAGACCCGGTGGATCAGCAGGTACTCCGGCGGCAGGTTGAGCTTGTAGGCGACAGCGTAGTTGGGCTGCCGTGGGTCGTTGATGTGGGCGAACACCCCCCGGAGCCACTCGCGGCTGAATGCGAAGGTGTCGGTGCGGAAGGGCGCCATGAACGGCTCGAGGTAGTCGAGCAGCCGCTGGGGGTCGAGGTCGATGCCGCTCTTGACGAAGCCGATCTCACGCAGCCCGTCGAGCACGTCCGCGGCGCTGCCCTCGAGGCCGGTCGTCAGCAGGGGCCCGATCTCGGGCGGCATGCCCTCGGGCAGGCGGTTGACGGCGCCGAAGTCGATGATGCCGAGCCGCCCGTCGGGGGTCATGCGGAAGTTGCCGGGATGGGGGTCGGCATGGAGCAGCCCCGCTCTCGCCGGACCGGCGAGCAGAAAGCGCAGGTAGAGCTGGGACGCGGTGTCGCGCTGCTCCTGGGTGCCCTCGGCGATGATGCGCGACAAGGGCAGACCGTCGAGCCACTCGGACACGATGACGTGCTCACGACCGTCGACGACGTGCGGCACCGCAAAGTCAGGGTCGCCGTCGAAGGCTGCCGCGAAGGCTGCCTGGGAGTCTGCCTCGAGCCGGTAGTCGAGCTCCTCGGCCATCCGGTCGCGCAGCTCGTCGAGGATGGGGCCCAGCTCGATGCCGGGCACCCAGCCGGCGGCCACCTTCGCGACCCGGCTGATCTGTCGGATGTCGCTCATCAGCGCCGGGCCGGCTCCGGGGTACTGGATCTTGACCGCAACGTCACGGCCGTCCTTCCACACGGCGCGGTGCACCTGGCCGATCGACGCGGAGGCTACGGGGTGGTCGTCGAAGGACTCGAACCGGCTGCGCCAGCGGGTGCCGAACGCGGCGCGCATGACGCCGTGCACGGAGGTGGTCGGCATCGGTGGCGCGCTGTCCTGCAGCTTGGTCAGGGTGGCCCGGTAGTGCACCGCGAGCTCCTCGGGGAGGGCGGCCTCGAAGATCGAGAGAGCCTGCCCGAACTTCATCGCCCCGCCCTTGAGCTCGCCGAGCACCTGGAACAGCTGCTGGGCGGTGCGCGCCTGCAGCTCGGCGGCGACGAGCTCGGCGGGCCGGCCGCCCAGGCGCTTGCCGATGCCCAGTGCCGTGCGTCCGGCGAAACCGAGGGGCACCGAGGCGAGCTTGGCGGAGCGCACGACGGCCTTGCGCGGCAGGTCGGTCACGGCCACACCTCCTCGGGCGACTCCACGGCGTCGGCCTTCGTGGGCGACGGCGCCGGCTGGCGTTCGGGGCGTGCCTCGGCTGGCCCGCTCCCGCCCCCGACTCTATGTCGTGCGTGGCGGCATACGCGTCGGGGTGGGTGGCGGCGTACGTGTCTGGCTCAGGCTCCCGGACGCAGCACGTCGCCGGACGGGTGGGTCAGCCCTGTGCCGACACCCGACGGTCGAGCCGCGGGGTCGCGCGAGCCGCGCGTCGCCGGGTGCGCCGGGCAGAGCGGGTGCGCGGGCCAGCGGCGGTGGTCCATGCGCGGCCAGGGCAGGCTCACCTCGACGGAGACGCCCGGCGGTGGCGGGTGCCCCTCGAGCAGACCGGTGACGAGGAGGGTGACCGTCCCGACGACGAGCTGCGTCAGGCCCGGCTGGAGGGCCTCGTGCACCCCTTCGGGCGGCCCGGCGAGGGTCAGCTGCCGGGGAGGGGTCGCCTGGCTCATCACCGTGGGCCACGCCTCGTCGCGATCGGCCCGGTGCCGGTCGAGGCACCACAGGCAGGGACCGCCGGGGGAGGCGTCGACGAGGGGCCCCACCACCGTCCGCGGCCCTGCGGGCGCGACCGGCAGATGAGGTACGCCGTGTCGCAGCCAGAGGTCGCCGCGACGCGGGTCGACGACCGGCGACCCGATGAGCACGACCAGGTCGGGCCGGGGGCGCTCGGGCGCGGCCACCGAGCGGTCGAGCGCGGCCCGCCCGTGGACGACCGTGACGGTGCTCCTCGCAAGGGCCGCGGCGATCTCGGAGGCGAGGCCGCCGGAGCCGTCGACGACGACGCGTGCCTGCGCCGCGCGGTCCTCGGGAGACACGTCGCTCTCGTGGTCGACGAGGATCGCCAGGTCCTGGGCGAGCTCGAGCAGCGCCCGCCACCGCTCGACCGGCACGCCGGCCCCTGCAGCCACGCGGTAGGTCGAGCCGAGGGGCAGAGTCCCGTCGAGGCGCGCGAGCAGGTCGGCCTCGGCCTCGCTGATGCCCTTGACGACCGGGCCTCCGGGCAGCACCCCGAACTGCACCTCGCCCTGGCGCCGGGTCAACGGGCGCAGCCACACGGGGACGCGCGGGTGGGACGGCACGGCAGCAGACATGGGACCTCCTGACCCGGTGACGCCGCCAGCGGCAGCCACCCTCGGTGGTCAGGCTCGCAGCCGTTCGGGGGACGCCGCCGTCGTCGTCCACAGGCCGCCTGGGGTCGGATCGCCCCCCGAGGCCCCGCACGCGGCGTTCTCCCGCTCGCGTCCAGCCCGAGCAGCCCGGGCCGAAGTGCCCTCGCTGGGGCACGCACGAGGGGGCGGGACCGTTGTGGTCCCGCCCCCTCGATCTGCGGCGTCAGCGACGCCGGCGTGACCTGGTCAGGCCTTGCCCAGGATGCGGTTGAGGTTCGTGCCACAGACGGGGCACTGGCCCTTGGCCATGCGGCGACCGTTGTCGGACACGACAACCTTGCCCTCGGCCTCGCGCTTCTCCTTGCACTTCACGCAGTAGAACTCGCCCTTGTAGGTCTCGTCAGCCATTGAAGTCTCCTTGTTGCTGGCGCCCATCCGACGGGCGCCTCGACTCGTTCAACCCTAGAGCACGCTGAGCACGAAATCATGCTCATCCCCGCTTGGCGTGGCCTCCCGGAATGGGGTATGCCGTGCGGGCGCGGACGTGTCGGTGCCGTGCTCCGCGCCGTTGTCGGTCGGCGGGCTTACCCTGCCCTCATGGCGACGACGCGGCGGGAGGTGGTGCACACCGTGGTCGACGGTGTCACCGTCGAGGTCCGCCGCAGCGCCAAGCGTCGCCGCACCGTGTCCGCCTACCGGCAGGAGGGGCGGCTCGTCGTCCTCGTCCCCGCACGCATGAGCCAGGCCGAGGAGGGGGAGTGGGTGCGCACCATGGTCGCCCGCGTCGCCGCGTCCGAGCAGCGCAGGCAGCGCAGCGACGGGGACCTCGAGCAGCGGGCCCTCGCGCTGTCCCGCGAGCACCTCGGTGGCCGCGCCGTTCCGTCGAGCGTGCGGTGGGTCGGCAACCAGAACTCCCGCTGGGGCTCGTGCACCCCTGCCGAGGGCTCGATCCGCTTGTCCGACAAGCTCCGTGGCATGCCGGGGTGGGTCGTCGACTACGTCCTCCTGCACGAGCTGGCGCACCTTCTCCAGCCGGGTCACGGGCCTGAGTTCTGGGAGCTGCTGCGGGGCTATCCGCGCCTCGAGCGCGCTCGGGGCTACCTCCAGGGCGTCTCCGCCGCGGCCGGCCTCGACGTCAGCGACGACTGACCGTCGAGCCGCGCCGCCGGGGCCGTATGCCGTCCGGCGGGCCATCGTGCGTTCGACGGTCCTGGCGCAGCCGCGGACCGACTGTTCGAGGTACTCCCCGTGCGCCCTCGACGGCGTCATCGCTCGTGCCGGGCTGACGCGCCCACCCGTTGTGCCGCACGGTCCCGACGGGGCCGTTCAGGACGTGCAAGACCGCGCTCCGACGCCGGGGATCGGTGACCTGCACGCGTGCCAGGGAGCATGACGCGTGGGTGGGTCGGCGTCCGTGCCGTGTGACTCATGTGGCTCGAGTGATGAGAGAGCATGACGCAGATCACATCGCGGAGCACGTGTCGCGGCCCGAAAAGGTCCGTGTCTGCCGGTTTCGGACTCTCAGCCCCTGATGACGCGGGCCGCTGCGCGAACCAGCGGGCCCAGTTCGGCGCGGGTGCCCTCGGGCAGGGCATCGACCGGCCACCAGCGCACGTCGATCGACTCCGTGCTCACAGCCGCGGCGGCCGACCGTGGCGTGACGGCGGCGAACCTGATGTCGAGGTGCTCCCTGCAGCGCCCGAAGTCGCCGACGAGCACGTGCCGGTCGAGCTGCACGATCTCCGGCAGCGCCGTCACGTCGGCGATGCCGGACTCCTCGCGGGCCTCACGGGTCGCCGCGTGCCAGACGGACTCGTCGCCGGGCTCGAAGTGACCGCCGAACTGGAACCACTGCCGGGCCCGCCGGTGCAGGGTGAGCAGCGCCGACTCGCCGGACTCGTCGAGCACGATGACGCTGCCCGTGAGGTGGGCCGGGGGGCCTGCCTTGCTCACGGCGTCGGGATGCGCGCGCAGGTGGGCGAGGTAGGTGAGGCGCAGCTGTTCCTGCTCGTCGTCGGGCGCGACCCAGGCCTCGAGCCGCGACAGGGCGTCGTCGTGCAGCAGGCGCCACGTCGGAGCTGCCGAGGCGATGGACGTCGTCTCGGCTGCTCCTTCGGTGGTGGCGGCGGTCGACGGCAGGCTGGAAGCCGCTCCGGTCACCGGCTCTCGCCCTGCTGCGGGTCTTCCGGGTCGCGGGGCTCGTCCGGCTCACCGGAGTGGCCCGGTGAGGTCTCGGGTGCCGCGGCGGGCCCGGCCGACGGCTCGCCGCTGCGTTCGCGGTCGGCCTCGTCGAGGATCCCCTTGAGCACCGAGTCGAGGTCGTCCCCGAACCCTTCGCCCAGACCGTCACCTAGACCCTCGGGGAGTCCTCGGTCGGTCGCCTGCCCCTCGGTCGTTCCGTCGCCGGTGGCGCGCTCCACGAAACCGATGGGGTCGTCGAGGTCTGCCGACGTGGGAGCGAGGTCGGGGTGGGCCCAGCGGCCGTCGCGCAGGCTCTGCCCGCCGGCGCTCTCCAACGCGGCCCAGAGGTTCGCGGCATCGCGGAGGCGACGCGGGCGCAGCTCGAGGCCGACCAGCCCGGCGAAGGTCTTCTGGGCGGCGCCGCCCACCCGACGCCGGCGGATCGTCTCTGCGAGCGCCGCCGACTGCGGGAGGTGCCGGCCGGTCGCCTTGTCGGTGACGTGGTCGACCCAGCCCTCGGCCAGGGCGAGCAGCGTCTCGAGCCGGCCCAGGGCCGTGCGCTGGGCGGCGGTGGGCTGGGGTCGGAACAGGTTGCCCTGCAGCGCTGTGCGCAGGGCCTCCGGGTCGGAGGGGTCGATCGTCGACAGCGCCGACTCGATCGCCTCGGTGTCGATGGTGATGTTGCGGGCGTAGTCCGACACGGCCGAGAGCAGCTGCGGGCCGAGCCAGGAGACCGCGGAGAAGAGGCGCACCCGCGCCGCCTCGCGCACGGCGAGGTAGAGCCGCACCTGCGCGACGTCGAGCTCCAGCGACTCGGCCAGCTGGGCCACGTTGCCGGGGAGCAGGGCGACCAGGCCGGGCTCGGTGAGGGGGAGCCCGACCTCGGTGCCGCTCACGACCTCGGTCGCGAGGGTGCCGACGGCCTGCCCCAGCTGGGCAGCGAACATCTGGCGGCTCAGGTTGCCGAGCATCGGTGCCCACTGCTCGACCATCTGCTGCGGGTCGAACCCCGCGGGCAGCCCCTCCGGGAGCGCTTCGCCGAAGGCTTCCGGCCCGAGCTCGCCGATCTGCTTGCGCATGGCATCGGAGGTGGCGGCGGTCACGCCGTCGGAGACCGGCTCGATGAGCTCGAACCAGCGGGGCATCGTCGTGTCGACCCACTCCGCCCGGCTGAGGCCGGTCGCGCGCCAGGCGGGGGCATCGAGAGTGGTCTGCTCGTCGAGCCACAGGGTCGCGACGGCGACGGCATCGTGGACGGCTCGCGAGGCCGCGTCGTCATGGACGTCGTTGCCCTCGACCGTGAGCACGAGCCGACGGGCGACCTCGGTGGCGAGGTCGCGGGAGCCGGTCGGCGACTGCTGGGCGGCCATGAACGTGCCGAGCTGGGCACGCATGGCGGCCTGCGTCGCGGGATCACGGGGGTCGACGCCCATCGAGCGCATCGCCTCGGCGAGATCGGGGTTCTCGGCTGCCTCGCCGAGCACCTTCTCCAGCATCGCGCCGAGGTCGGAGGGGTCCATCCCGGCGAGGTCGGGGAGGATGTCGCCGGGCCCGGTGCCGCCGGCGCCCGCACCACTCGCGGCCGGCCTGTTCAGGGGCAGTCCGAAGGGGGACTCGCCGGGCGCCCGGTCGGGCCCTCGCTGCTGCTGCTCGTCGCGCTCGTCCGGGCTCTCCGGGAGATCGTCGTCCCGGTCGCTGCGGTTGTCGTCACCGCGTCCGCGGTCGTCGGCCATGCGTGCTCATCCCCACTCGAACTGGTGTCGTGCCGGCCGCTCGGCCGTACACCCAAGACAACCACGGATCGACCGCGTTGGTTCCCGTGCACGGTGCCGTCCGACGCGCTCCGTGGGAGCAGCTGTCTTCTCGGCGGCATACGATTGCCGGCGTGACGGTCACCCTTGCCGAGATCCGTGAGACGCCCCTGTCGGTCGACGAGGTGCTCGCGAGCGTCTCTTCCCCCCGGGCCGGCGGCGTCTGCCTGTTCGTCGGGACCGTGCGCGACCACGACGGCCCCGCCGGGACCGGCGTCTCCGATACTGCGGCACAGGGGCGCGACCGCGCCGTGACGCACCTCGACTACTCGGCCCACCCGCAGGCGGCCGACACCGCGCGCGAGCTCGCCGAGCGCCTCGCTGCCGACGGCCGCGCGGTGCGCATCGCCGTCGTGCACCGGGTCGGGCACCTCGACGTCGGCGACATCGCGGTCGTCGTCGGGGTGAGCGCCGAGCACCGCGGCGAGGCCTTCGACGTGTGCCGCCGGCTCATCGACGAGTTCAAGGCGACGATCCCGATCTGGAAGCACCAGCAGTTCGCCGACGGCGCCGACGAGTGGGTGGGTCTGCCGTGAAGACGATCAAGCGCATCCCCGAGCAGGCTCCCGACACCGAGCTGCCCACGCGCGCCGAGCTGCTCGACGGCGAGAGCCGGGGCACCCTCACCCGCGGCAACAAGGCCGTGCTCGCGGCGTTCTTCCTCTTCCTCGTGGTCATCGTGGTCGGTTCGGTCGTCCACCTGCCGTATGCCGTCATGAGTCCGGGCCCGACCCAGGACACCCTCGGCTCGTCCGGCGACGGCAAGAACACGCCGATCATCTCGGTCACCGGCCTGCCCACCTACCCGACCGACGGCGCGCTGCGTTTCACCACCGTCCGCGTGGAGGGTGGCCCCGGCTACCCGGTCGACGCCTGGGACGTGCTGCAGGCCTGGATCGACCCCGCGCGCGAGGTCTTGCCGGTCGACGACGTCTTCGACCCGCAGGTCACCAAGGAGCAGGTCGCCGAGGAGAACGCCATCCAGATGGAGGGCTCCCAGGAGGAGGCGACCGCGGTGGCGCTGCGGGCCATCGGGAAGAACGTCCCGACCCACATCGCCGTTGCCGGTCTCACCGACTCGTCCAAGGCCAAGGACCTGCTCAAGGTCGGCGACCGCATCACCGCGATCGGTGGCGAGCCGATCGCCTCGACCCTGGCCGTCCGCGACGCCCTCCAGAAGTCCCGCCCGGGCGACACCGTCTCGGTCACGGTGACGCGGGGCGGCAAGGAGCAGAAGCTCGAGGTGCCGACCATCGTGGGCCAGGAGGGCCGCACGGCGCTGGGCGTGCTGCTGGGCCTCGACCACGACTTCCCGGCCACCGTCAAGATCGATGCCGGCGCCATCGGGGGCCCGTCGGCCGGGCTGATGTTCTCGCTCGGCATCTACGACAAGCTGACGCCCGGCCCGCTGGCGGCCGGCCACCAGATCGCCGGCACCGGCACCATAGACGACGAGGGCAAGGTGGGCCCGATCGGGGGCATCCGCCAGAAGCTGGCCGGCGCCCGCGCCGACGGCGCCCAGGTCTTCCTCGCGCCGGCCGACAACTGCGACGAGGTGGTCGGGCACGTGCCCGACGGGCTCGACGTCTTCAAGGTCGGCACCTTCGACGACGCCCGCACCGCGGTCGAGGCGGTCGCCAAGGGGCGCACGGGGTCGCTGCCGCGCTGCTGACGCTCACGCGGGAGGATCCCGCCGACCGCAACGGCAGGCGACTCGGCTCAGTCCTCGAAGGTCGCCCTGAGCGCCTCGACGAGTCCGGGCGCGATGTCCTTGCCGGTCGCCACCGCGTCGTCCGAGTCGTGGTCGCGCTGGCGCAGCAGGCAGATCGACGTCCCGTCGCGCAGCACCGCGACGACGAGCCGCACGTCCTTGCGGTCGGGGTGGGCGGCGAGGTGGTCGACGGCATCGTCGCCGCTCGTGGGCAGGTCGCGCTCGGCCTCGGGCGGCACGACCATGCGCTCGATGGCGAAGGCGCAGCCGTCGACCTCGTCGGGCCAGGCGAGTCGCCCGAGCAGCGTCTCGAGCGAGCTCGTCGTCGGGAGGCCCTCCTGCTCGACTGCGGTGAGAGCGCCCTCGGCCAGGTCGGCCGGACCCATCTGGTCGCGCAGCTGAGGCTCGCGCTCGAGCAGGTCGGCGGTGCGCACGAGGGCGAAGAGCCTGGCCGGCTGGTCCCAGCCGGCGGCCGCGACGTGGCGCTCGGTGTCGAGGGCGGCGATGGCGAGGGGGTCGATGACGGGCTGCGCGTTCACGCCCCCATGCTGCCGTATGCCGCACGGTGGCCCGTCGCCGTGTGCCGTGAGCGGCGTGAGCGGCGTGCGGGGCGTCGTCCGGCACGCCTGCCACCGTGCGGCACACAGCCGGGCGGTGCCGGGTGATCAGCTCGGTGCGCGGGCCTCCGATCGTCGGACGACGGGTCACGGTGCGGTATCGCCCCGCTGGCCCGGAGCGCGCGCGGGTTATGGTTGCCGCAGGCGGCCCGAGGTGGCTGCCACCGGGCTCCGCCCGACCACCTGCCCGCCCTCGCACCCAAGGCACGCCACGTGAGCGACAGCAACTTCGGCCCTCCGCCGGGCAACTTCAACGACGACGACTCCGGCGCGCACCGGCGTGGGGAGACGACGGTCCTGCCGCCGACCCGACGCCCGCTCGTCACCGCACTGGTGGTGGCTGCCGCACTGCTCGTGGTCATCGCCATCGCGGCGCAGTTCTGGACCGAGGTGCTCTGGTACCAGTCGGTCCACTTCTCGGGCGTCTTCACCACCCAGCTGCTCACCAAGCTGCTGCTCGGCGTCGTCGGCGGCCTGCTGACGGCCGCCATGGTGTGGTCGAGCATCCACGTCGCCTTCCGCAGCCGGCCGATCTACGCTCCGTCGCCCGAGACGCAGGCGATGGAGCACTACCGCCAGCTCGTCGAGCCGATGCGCCGCACGGCCACCGTCGCCGCGCCGCTGGCCGTCGGGCTGTTCGCCGGGCTGTCGGCCGCCACCCAGTGGGACACCTTCCTGCTGTGGCGCAACAGCAACCCGTTCGGCACCCAGGATCCCGAGTTCAAGCTCGACATCAGCTTCTTCGTCTTCGACCTGCCGTGGATCAACTTCGTGGTGGCCTTCCTGACGATGATCCTCGTCATCGGTTTCATCACCGCAGCCTTCACGCACTACCTCTACGGCGGCATCGTCGCCGGCAACAAGATGCGGTCCACGCACGCGGCACGCGTGCACCTCTCCGCGATCGCGGCAGCCCTCGTGCTGGTGCGGGCGGTCGCCTTCTGGGTCGACCGCTACAACCTCGCGACCGCCGAGTCGACCAAGATCACCGGCATCCAGTACACCGAGTCGCACGCGATCATCCCGACCAAGGGGATCCTCGCGGTCGCCGCGGTGATGTGCGCGATCATGTTCCTGACGACCATCTGGACGCGCTCGTGGCGCCTGCCGCTCGTCGGCGTCGCCGTCCTGGCCGTCATCGTCGTCGCGGTCGGTGGCATCTACCCGGCCCTGGTCCAGTCGCTCAAGGTCCGCCCCTCCGAGAAGTCGCTCGAGGTGCCCTACATCCAGCACAACATCGACGCGACGCGGGCGGCCTACGGCTTCAACACGATCGAGGTCAAGCCCTACGACACGAAGACGGTGGCCGAGCGGAACGCGCTGCGTGACGACGCGGCCACGGTGCCCGGCATCAGGCTCATCGACCCCAACGTCGTCACCCCCACCTTCAAGCAGCTCGAGGCCAGCAAGGGCTACTACCAGTTCGCCGACGTGCTCGACGTCGACCGCTACCAGCTCAACGGCAAGTCCCAGGACACCGTCATCGCCGCCCGCGAGCTCGACCTGAGCGGTGTCCCGGAGGGGCAGCGCAACTGGCTCAACGACCACACCGTCTACACCCACGGCTACGGCCTCGTCGCGGCCAAGGGCAACACCCGCGAGGACGACGGACGCCCCACCTTCATCGAGTCCCAGATCGGCACGCAGGGGGCGCTGGGCAAGTACGAGCCACGCATCTACTTCGGTGAGAGCTCGCCCGAGTACTCCATCGTCGGTGGCGACAAGCAGGAGTTCGACTACCCGGACCCCCGGGGCACCGGGCAGATCAACACGACGTATGCCGGCACCGGTGGCGTCGCGCTCGACGGGATCAAGCGCCTCGCGTACGCCGTGAAGTACCGCGAGATCAACTTCCTGCTCTCCAACGCCGTGAACAACGACTCGCGCATCCTCGACCACCGCACGCCGCGCGACCGCGTCCAGCGGGTGGCGCCCTGGCTGACGCTCGACGGCAACGCGTACCCGACGGTGGTGGACGGCCGGGTGCTCTGGGTGCTCGACGGCTACACGACGTCGGCGAACTACCCGTACTCCGAGATGACGACGCTCGACACCGCGACGGAGGACGCCGTGACCAGCACGCGCAACTCCGTGCGGGCCGTGCAGGCAGGCCAGGTCAACTACGTCCGCAACTCGGTCAAGGCCACGGTCGACGCGTACGACGGCACCGTCACGCTCTACCAGTGGGACGAGAAGGACCCGATCCTCAAGGCCTGGATGTCGATCTTCCCCGACTCGGTGAAGCCGCTCTCCGACATCAAGGGCTCGCTCATGCAGCACCTGCGCTATCCGGAGGACCTCTTCAAGGTGCAGCGCACGCTGCTGCAGAAGTACCACGACACCGACGCGTCCTCCTTCTACGGCGGCCAGAACTTCTGGCGGGTGCCGGACGACCCCACCCAGTCGGACTTCCTCCAGCCCCCGTACTACCTCTCGCTGGCCATGCCAGACCAGGCACGCCCGGCCTTCTCGCTGACCTCGACGTTCATGCCGACCGGTGACCGCAACGTGCTCTCCGGGTTCCTAGCCGTCGACGGCGACGCCGGGTCGCAGAGCGGCAAGAAGGCCGACAGCTACGGCACGATGCGGTTGCTCGAGACGACCGGCGGTTCCGTCAACGGGCCGGGCCAGGTCTTCAACGACATGCGCACCTCGGCGGTCACCTCCAACGACGCCTCTCTCGGGCGGCAGCTGACGCTCGCCCAGTTCATCTCGACGACGTCGTCGACCGGCGCCAGCGTCATCTTCGGCAACCAGCTGACGCTGCCGGTCGGGGGCGGGTTGCTCTACGTGCAGCCGATCTACGTCCAGGCCCGCTCGAGCGGTTCCGGCACCTACCCCAGGCTCTCGGCGGTCGCCGTCGCCTTCGGCGACAAGATCGCCTGGGCGGGGTCGCTCGACGCCGCGCTGAACGACCTCTTCGGTGGCTCGGGTGTCCAGGCCGGCGACAACGGGACCGGCACCCCGCCGACCTCGACGCCGACCCCGGGGACCACGGGCACCCCGTCGCAGACCCCGACGGGGACCGCGACCTCGCAGGCAGGCACCCCGAACGCCCCGGCGTTGACCAAGGCGCTCAGCGACGCCGAGGCCGCGTACGCCGAGGGCGAGGCCGCACTCAAGCGAGGCGACTTCGCGGCGTACGGCCAGGCGCAGACCAAGCTCAAGGACGCTCTCAAGCGCGCGGTCGACGCGTCGCCCAAGTCGACACCCGCGGCCCCCTGACGCCTGCACGTTCCGAATGCCCTGCGGCAGCGCGCGAATCGCGTGCTGCCGCAGGGCATTTCGCTGAAACAACACGGTCTCTGGGCCGACGTGCCACCTCGATTTGGTCCTGCGGGAGGTTTCGCGTAACGTTGCTCTTGCCGACGCGGGGTGGAGCAGCTCGGTAGCTCGCCGGGCTCATAACCCGGAGGTCGCAGGTTCAAATCCTGCCCCCGCTACTACAGCGCATCGCGCGGCAACGAAGGCCCCCACAGTGTGGGGGCCTTCGTCATTGTCCCGGTCACCCGGAGGCCGAAGCACACCGGGAATCCCCACAAAAGGGGCGGATCTCGGAGGTTTCCTCGCCGGGCAAACCCGGCAGGAGCAGACTGCTACGGGACGACCCACGACTGCAGCTTGATGCATCGCGCGATGGGGGACTCGATGGCAGAGTTCGGGCAGCCCGGCAACGACGAGGCCGGCTCCGACGTTCCCGGCGCCCACGGACGCGAGTCGGGACGACTGGCGCAGGTCGAGCAGCAGCTGCGTGCGACCAGCGACATCCTCGACGTCCTCACCCGTGGCGCATCCGGGTCCGGCAGCCGGGACGACGTGTTCGGGGCGATCGTCGAGAGCGCCCGGCGGTTGCTCGACGCCGACGTGGCCCAGATCTTCCTCGTCCAGGGCGACTCCTACGTGCTGGGGCGCTCGAGCGGGCTCACGCCTGCCTACCTCGACTTCGCGGCGCAGCACCCCCTCGCCAGGGACCGGCGCACGCTCGTCGGGCGGGTCACCCTCGACCGGACGGTGCAGCAGATCGACGACGTCCTCGCCGACCCGGAGTACGGCCGCAGCGACTACCAGCGGGTGGGTGGCTACCGCTCGATCATGGGCGCGCCGATGATCGTCGGGGACCAGGTGGTCGGCTCCCTCAACGTCTGGCGCAACGAGGTGGCCCCGTTCGACGACAGCGACACGACCCTGCTGACCACCTTCGCCGGGCAGGCGGCGCTGGCCGTCCGGCACGTGGAGCTCGTCGCGGCTCTGGAGAGCCGCTCCGCCGAGCTCGCGCGCAAGGTGGACCAGCTGGAGGCCCTCGCGGAGGTGGGGCAGGCCATCAGCTCGACCCTCGTTCCCGACGAGGTGCTGAAGACCATCGTCTCCCATGCCGTCGAGCTGTCGGGAACCGACGGCGGCTCACTGATGGAGTTCGACGAGGCGACCGGGCTGTTCGGCGTGCGTACGGTCCACGGCACCAGCCCGGACGTCGTCGACGCCCTGCGGAGGGCGAAGATCCACATCGACCACACCTGGGTGGGGCGAGCGGCCCGGGACCGGACGGTCCTCCAGATCGCCGACCTCGGTGCGGAGCCCACGCCACTCGACCCACACCTCGACGTGCTCCGGTCGGCAGGGTGGCGCTCGCTGGTCGCGATCCCGCTGACGCGCCCTGACCGCGTCGTCGGTGCGCTGGTTGTGCGCCGCAAGTCGACGGGCGCCTTCAGCGCCGAGACCTGCGAGCTGCTCGTGGCGTTTGCGAGCCAGTCGGCCGTTGCGCTGACCAACGCCCGCCTCTACCAGCAGCTCGAGCAGCAGAGCGTCGAGCTCGCCGACGCGAGCCGGCACAAGTCCGAGTTCCTCGCCAGCATGTCGCACGAGCTCCGCACGCCGCTCAACGCGGTCATCGGCTTCTCGGAGGTGCTCCTCGAGCGCATGTTCGGCGAGCTGAACGAGCGCCAGGAGGACTACCTCCAGGACATCCACTCGGCGGGGCGGCACCTGCTCGCGCTCCTCGGCGACATCCTCGACCTGTCGAAGATCGAGGCAGGACGGATGGAGCTGGACCTCACGACCTTCCCCATGGACGACGTCGTGGCGCAGGCGCTCTCGCTCGTGCGCGAGCGGGCCGCCCTGCACTCCATCGACCTGGTGCTGGACGCTCAGCCGCTCGGTCCGGTGACCGCCGACGAGCTGCGCCTCAAGCAGGTGCTCCTCAACCTGCTGAGCAACGCCGTCAAGTTCACGCCGGACGGCGGGACCGTCGAGGTGCGGGCCTGGCGTGAGGGCCGCGACCTGCAGGTCACGGTGTCCGACACGGGGATCGGCATCGACCCGAGCGACCAGGAGCGGATCTTCGACTCGTTCCAGCAGGGCGAGCGCACGGCCTCGTCCGTCGAGGGCACAGGGCTCGGCCTCACGTTGAGCCGCCGGATCATCGAGCTGCACGGTGGGCGTCTGTGGCTCACCAGCGCCCCCGGCAGGGGCAGCACCTTCGGCGTCGTCATCCCCCAGCCAGAGAGGGCCCCCGACACGGCGCAGGACCCTTGGCTGGAGGGCGACCTCGGCGGAACCGGACCGACGGTCGTCGTCATCGAGGACGACCCACGCTCCGCGGAGCTCGTCGAGCTCCACCTGCACGCCGCCGGTCTGCGGGCCGTTGCCGCCCCGACCGGTGAGCGGGGGCTCGAGCTGGTCCGCACGCACGACGCCGTCGCCGTCATCCTCGACATCCACCTGCCGGGCATGAACGGGTGGGACGTGCTGGCCGAGCTGAAGTCGGACCCGGCGACGGCGGACGTGCCCGTGGTCATCGTCAGCGTGGAGCCGGAGCGCGGCCGCGGCTTCGCCCTCGGTGCCACCGAGTACCTCGTGAAGCCCGTGCGGGGCGAGCACCTGTTGGCGGCCGTCACGCGCCTGCTGCCGCAAGGCGTCGCGGGCGCGCAGGTCGACCCGGACCGGCTCAGCGTCGTCGTCGTGGACGACGACCCCCTCGCCCTCAAGCTCGTGCGCAGCACCCTGGAGCCCCTCGGCTGGACCGTTCACACGTGCACCGGCGGCCAGCAGGCGGCGGACGTCGTGCGCGCCGTGTCGCCGTCCGTCGTCGTCATGGACCTGCTCATGCCTCAGGTGGACGGCTTCGCGGTCATCGACGAGCTGCGTCCCGACCGCGACTCTGACGGGCCGCCCATCGTGGTCCTCACCGCGAAATCGTTGACACCACAGGACCGGTCACGTCTCGAGGGGCGGATCGCCTTCGTGGCGGAGAAGGCCGGCCTCGATCTTCCCGGTCTCGCTCGCCGCCTCGCGGCCGTGGCCTCGGCGCACCTCGACGGCGGGAGCCGAGGTGAGGAGCCGTGAGCCGATCGCCGGTGGTCCTGCTCGTGGAGGACAACGCGCGCAACCTGAAGCTCGCGCGCGACGTCCTCGAGTACGCCGGTTTCTCGGTGGTCGTGGCGACGACGGGCGAGGAAGGGGTGGAGCAGTCCAGGGCCACGCTGCCGGACGTCATCCTGATGGACCTCCAGCTGCCCGGCATCGACGGCTTCGCCGCGTTCGCGCTCATCCGCCAGCACGGACCGACGGCCCACATTCCCGTCGTCGCCCTGACGGCGTTCGCGATGCGTCACGACCGCGAGCGGGTCCTGACCTCAGGCTTCTCCGGCTACCTCGAGAAGCCGATCAGCGTGCGCGAGTTCGCCGCCCAGGTGCGCCGCCACCTGCCTCGCCGGAACGACGGGGTGGAGGGATGACGACGGCCTCGGTCACGCCCACCCTCGCGCCCCTCACCGGGGTGTCGGTCCTCGTCGTGGACGACCTCGAGCAGAACCGCAAGCTCATGCACGCGGTGCTCGAGCCCCGTGGCTTCGTCGTCAGGTCGGAACCGTCCGGGGCAGCAGCCCTCCACGCCCTGACGGAGACGGACGTCGACGTGGTGCTGCTCGACGTCCTGATGCCGGAGATGGACGGCTACGAGACGTGCGCCAGGATCAAGGCGGACCCTCGAACCGCACTGCTCCCTGTCGTGATGGTGACCGCCAGCGGCACGCAGGAGCGGCTCCGTGCCCTGGAGGTGGGGGCGGACGACTTCATCACCAAGCCCTTCGACCAGGCCGAGCTGATGGCGCGCGTCCGGTCGCTCGCACGGGTCAAGCGCCTCCACGCCACCGTCCTCGAACAGGCGGCGGCGCTCGAGCGGTGGAACACCGAGCTCGAGTCGCGGGTCGAGGCGCAGGTCGAGGATCTGCAGCGACTCAACCGGCTGCGGCGCTTCCTCTCGCCCCAGATCGCCGGGCTCATCCTCGAGTCCGGTGACGAGTCCTTCCTCGAGAGCCACCGTCGCGACATCACGACAGTCTTCACCGACCTGCGTGGCTTCACCGCCTTCGCCGAGACCGCGGAACCGGAGGAGACGACGTCGGTCCTCCGTGAGTACCACGCGGTGCTGGGCGAGCTCGTCTTCGCGTACGAGGGCACGCTGGAGCACTTCGCTGGTGACGGGCTCATGGTCTTCTTCAACGACCCGCCACCGTGCCCCGACGCCCCCGAGCGCGCCGTCCGGATGGCGCTCGCCATGCGTGACCGTGTGGACGAGCTCGCGGCGTCCTGGCGCCGACGTGGTCACGACCTCGGCTTCGGCGTCGGCATCGCCCAGGGGTACGCGACCCTGGGTCGAGTCGGCTTCGAAGGGCGTTGGGACTACGCCGCCATCGGAACGGTGACCAACGTGGCAGCGCGCCTGTGCGCCGCGGCGGCCGCGCGCCAGGTGCTCATCAGCCCTCGTGTTCGCGCTGGACTGGACGGACGGTTCGAGACCCGGTCGCTCGGACCCCTCGAGCTGCGCGGCATCGCTCGTCCCCTCGAGGTCCATGAGGTCCTGGGTCTGTCGGACGACGCGTCCACCCCGAAGGAGGAAGCGTGACCACTGATGGCACCCCCGGCGCCCGTGCGGCCGACGACCTTGCGAGCCTGACGGAGGACGACCGGGGAAGGCTCTTCGACGACCTCCAGGGGCGGCTCGCCGACGTCTGGCGGCTGATTCGCCACGACGACCCCACGGAGTCGGTCGTCGTCGTGCCGTCCATGAGCGTCGACCGGGTCGGCCACTGGTCGGGTGCGCTGAACCAGGCCATGGAGGAGCGCTTCCTGTTCCTGCTGCTCCTGCTGCGTCAGCCCCGACTTCGCATGGTCTACGTGACGTCGATGCCCATCGACGAGGCGATCATCGAGTACTACCTGTCGCTGCTCCCCGGGGTCATCCCGAGCCACGCGCGTTCTCGTCTGTCGCTGGTGTCCGTCGGCGACTCCTCGCCCGCGCCCCTCAGCGACAAGCTGCTGGCGCGCCCCCGGGTGCTCGCTCACGTCGCCTCGCTCATCCCCGACACCGGGCGCTCTCACCTCATCCCGTACAACAGCACGACCAACGAGCGTGACCTGGCGCTGCTGCTCGGCATCCCCATGTATGCCGCCGACCCACGCCTGTTCCCGTTGGGCACGAAGAGCGGCTGCCGTCGCGTCTTCGCCGAGTCCGGCGTCGAGTTCCCGTTCGGCGCCGAGGACCTCCACACGACGGACGACCTCCTGGAGGCCGCCATCGCCCTGCGTCGAACCCGACCCGCGGCCCAGTGGGCCATGGTCAAGCTCAACGAGGGAGCGTCGGGTTCCGGCAACGCGCTGGTCGACCTGCGGGACCTGCCGGCGGACCACGAGGACGTCGCCGACAACGAGCAGCTCCGGAGGGCAGTCGCGCAGCGGGTCAGTGCCATGCAGCTCGAGGACTCGCACGTCCAGGTCGAGACGTACCTGCGGCGGCTGGACGAGCGGGGAGGCATTCTCGAGGAGCGCGTCGTGGGCGACGAGGTGCGCAGCCCGAGCGTCCAGATGCGGGTCACGCCGGTGGGTGAGCTCGAGATCCTGTCGACCCACGACCAGGTCCTCGGCGGACCGACGGGACAGATGTACCTCGGCGCGCGTTCCCCGGCCGACCCGGCATACGCGACCACGATCACCCGCGAGGCCGAGAAGGTGGGGCGGGTGCTCGCGGACAAGGGCGTCCTGGGTCGGTTCGCCCTCGATTTCGTGGTCGTGCGGCACGGCTCGCGGTGGGAGGCCCATGCGATCGAGGTGAACCTGCGCAGGGGCGGGACGACGCACCCGTTCCTCACGCTCCACTTCCTCACCGACGGGATCTACCGGCACGAGGAAGGCCTCTTCCGCACCCCGGCCGGCGACGTGCGCCACCTCGTCGCCACGGACCACCTGGAGGACCCTGCGCTGAAGGGCCTGCGGGTGGAGGACCTCTTCGACCTCGTCGCCCGGACCGGTCTGCACTTCGACCCGTCCCGCCAGTCCGGGGTCGTCTTCCACATGATCAGCTCGATCACCGAGTGCGGGCAGGTCGGGATGACGGCGATCGGGGACACGCCAGACTCCGCCCAGGATGTGTTCGACCGGGCGGAGTCGGCGTTGCTCGCCGAGGCGCGCGCGTCCCTGGCGCCCCTTCCAGTACCGCTCCCGGTGCCCTTTCGGGAGCCCCTCGGCGAGGGTCGGTGATGAGCTCTCAGGGGGCGATCGAGGCGGAGTGGATGAGTGCTCCGACGAAGGCCTGGTGCCAGGTGAGGCGCGCCCTGCCAGCTCGAGCCGATGCGCCGCCGCAGCTGCACTCCCAGGTCCAGCCGCCCCGCCGCGACCGGGCAACCCGGGGATGGTGGTGTGCCAGGTCCGCGTGGGACCTCCGCTGCGTCACTGAGGTGGTCATCGGAATGCCTTTCGACGGTGGAGGATCCATCCCGGAACGAGATGGTGCTGCCTTCATGCAGCACCATCTCGCCGGAGGCCGCGCTCGTCTGTGCCCGCGGCGACACAGCGCGGAAGAGCGAGTCGGCACGGCAGCCCCGGTCCGGCGATGACCCGGCCCATCGGGCTGCTCGCAGAGCTGTCCCCGGCCGAGCGCCGGGCCGTGCTCGCCCGGATGAGCCGGCACACGTACGCCGTCGGCGACGTCGTGTGCACCGAAGGAGATCCTGCCGACGCCGTGCACTTCGTCGTGGAAGGGCGGATCGTGGCTCGCCGCGCGTCCGCGGATGGTGACGTCCACGCGTATGCCGTGATGGGGCCGGGACAGGCCTTCGGGGAGATCGCCATGATCCGACAGGAGCGTCGGCGCACCGCGACGATCGAGGCCCTCGAACCGACCGTCACCCTGAGCCTCCGGTACGCCGACTTCGAGCAGCTCTGCGCGGCCCACCCGGAGGTGAACCGCCTGCTCCTGCGCCTGCTGGCCGCGCGGGTGACGCGGCTGACAGACGCGTTGATGCAAGCCCTCCACGAACCGGCCGAGCAGCGGGTCGTCCGGGTCCTGCTCTCGCTCTGCGGCCTCTACGGCTCGCCGGCCCCCGGGGAGCCACCCATCACCGTCGCCCTGAACCAGACGGTGCTCGCGGAGCTCGCGGGCGTCACGCGCCCCACGGCCAACCGTGTCCTGCGCCGCCTCGAGAGCGAGGGAGTCGTGCGACTCGACCGGGCGCGAGTGTCCATCCGCGACCCGTCCGCTCTGGCGGCGCACATCGACCTTCCAGACCTGACCCCACGCGAGATCGAGTGCGGCGAGCCGCGCGGCCGGCCACGCGCTGGATCGCGCCATGCGCGGCACCCAGGCCGGTGAGGGGGCTGGGACCCCCCGGCACCGGGCTGCGGCGCGACGCCCAACCACCCGAGTAGTCCTCAGCAGCCTCGCGTGCGCGCGTGCCCTCTCCATGTTCCGCACGCTAGTCAGGGGCGGCGCGGGCACGCTGCCGTCATCCACAGCCTTCCCGCGCGACCTGCGACGCGACTCGTCCGCGGGCGAGGAGGCAGCGCACAGGGGGCCGGACGGCATACGTCCTCGGTGAGACGCCGGCGCCCTCAGCGCGACAGGCTGGAGACGGGCAGCTCGAACCAGCGCAGGTGGTCGAAGTCGACGTTCACGTGGGCCTCGTCGCAGCGCTCCGGCTCGGCCGACCCGAGGATCGCTCGGGCCTCGTCGAGATAGCCCGCGAGAGCGTCCTCGCCGGCCCGCTCGGGCTGGGCGGGGTAGGTGAGGCGTCCGTCGCCGAAACCGATCGCGTCGAGGCGCAGGGGCGGCTCCACCGAGCCGTTGCGGTGCCTCCAGAGACCGGTGGCGGGCTCGAAGTCGTAGTCGCCGAGGAGTCGCCAGCCGTCGCGGGCGACGAGGCGCACCGCGTCGATGACGTAGTCGGCGACGACGTCGGAGATGAAGTAGTTGAAGTTGACCCGCACCCAGCCGGGCTTGATGCCCTCGCAGCCGCGCCCGATCTCGCGCTCGAACTCGTGCGACCGCTCGAGGTCGATGCCGAGCAGGTAGTGGCCGTAGGGACCGGCGCACGAGCAGCCGCCACGGGCCTGGATGCCGAAGAGGTCGTTGAGCACGGCCACGACGAAGTTGTGGTGAAGGTAGCGCTCGCCGTGGGCGTGGACCACGAACGACACGATCGAGAGTCGCTCTGCCCCAAGGTTGCCCAGGATCTCGATCGACGGCTCCGCCCCCCACGCCTGCACGGCCCGCTGGAGGAAGCGGTCCTCGTGGGCACGGATCGTCTCGACGCCGACCGCCTGCTTGAGCTTGAAGACGAGTCCCGCCCGGATCGCCTCGATGATGGCGGGGGTGCCGCCCTCCTCGCGGTGCGCGGGATCGGCGACGTAGTCGTGGGCCGCCGGGTTGACGTAGCTGACGGTTCCGCCGCCCGGCACGTCGGGCACGCGGTTGGTCATGAGCTCACGGCGCACGACGAGGACGCCGGGGGTGCTCGGGCCGCCGATGAACTTGTGGGGGCTGAGGAAGACGGCGTCCTTTCGTGCCGACGGGTCGGCGACCCCGCGTCCGCCACGGCCGTACATCTCGATCTCGACGTACGGTGCCGCTGCGGCGTAGTCCCAGAACGCGAGAGCTCCGTGCTCGTGCAGCAGCGTCGAGATCGCGTCGGTGTCGGTGACGATGCCGGTGACGTTGCTCGCCGCAGAGAAGGAGCCGATGAGCAGCGGGCGGTGGGCGTATGCCGTCAACCGCTCGCGCAGCACGGCGAGGTCGACGTGACCGTCCAGGTCCTGCGGGATGACGACGACGTCGGCCACGCACTCGCGCCACATGACCTCGTTGGAGTGGTGCTCGTAGGGCCCGATGAAGATCACCGGTCGTTCATCGGCCGGCACGAGACTGCTTGCGTGCCAGCGGTCCTCGAAGTTCGAGGGCACTCTCAGTCCCAGGATGCCGACGAGCTTGTCGATCGCTCCGGTGCAGCCCGACCCTGCGAAGACGACGACGGTCTCGTCGTCACCGCCGACGGCGTCGCGGATGGTGCGCCGGGCGTCCTCGCGCAGTCGCGTCGTCTGGAGGCCGGTGCCCGAGCTCTCGGTGTGGGTGTTGGCGTAGCGGGGGAGCACTTCGTCGCGGATGAAGTCCTCGATGAACCCGAGGGCGCGACCCGATGCCGTGTAGTCGGCGTAGGTCACCCGGCGCGGGCCGTAGGGGCCGAACATCACGTGGTCGTCGCCGATGACGCTCGCCCGGATCGTGGCGAGGAGGTCGTCGCGGTCGCTGAGTTCAGCCATGATCAAACCATAGCGCGAAGTGATGCTATCTGCCCAAACCATAACTGTTGATTAATCCACCACGGCGTGGGGACGGCGACGCCCCTGCCGCCCTGGTGGGCGGCAGGGGCATCGGCGGCTGGAGCCGGGCTGGGCTGGGCTCAGCGCACCGCGCCGAGGCAGATCGTGTTGCCCGTCGTGGCGCCCTTCTCGGACTCGAAGAACGTCATCGTCGTGGCCTCGTACGGCGAGCAGGTCTGGTCGGCAGCCGACTCGAGCGTGTCCTTCTTGATGAAGACGACCTTGAAGTCGGCACTCTTGTCGCCGCAGTCCACCGCGGTGATCGCGTCGTCGTCGCCACGCTGCACGCACTGTCCGATCGACAGGGTGTCGGCCGCCGGCTTGTCCGAGAGCATGTAGCCGAGCCCGAACTTGGCGAGGAGCACGACGGCCACGGTGCCGATCGCCGAGAGGATCTTCTTGCGCTTGGACGTGGAACCCGGGGTGGCGGGGGCCTCGGGCGACGCGGGCGGCTGCACGGAGGACCCAGGGGCGGCGGTCGTCGTCTCGGTGGCCGCCGGCGTCGTCTCGGTGGCTGCCGGCGCCGTCTCGGCCGTTGCCGACGTCGTGTCGGCGGTGGCCGGCGGGGCGGGCGTCGGCTCCGGTGCGGCGGCCGTCGGCGACGGGTCGGTGGTGGGCTGCTCGGGCATGGTGGAACGCTCCTCGTGGAGAAAGTTGTGACCCCTGTGATGGCCTCATCGGGCCGCGACGCGCGGTGCGGTCGCGCCAGCAGATTGTGCCGGGTCGCCGATGTGCGTGGTGCCTGCTCGCACTCCGGAGCGATAACAACTTCGCAAAGTTGTCGCATAGGGTCGAGCCCGTGACAGCGATCTCCTACCCCCTCGTCGAGCGGACGCTGGCCAACGGGCTACGCGTCATCGTCAGCGAGGACCACACGGTGCCCAACGTCGCGGTGAACCTCTGGGTCGGCGTCGGCAGCCGCCACGAGAGCCCGGGCCGCACCGGGTTCGCCCACCTCTTCGAGCACCTCATGTTCCAAGGCAGCAGGAACGTCGCCTCGGGCGAGCACTTCTCGGCCCTGATGGACGAAGGCGCCCGGCTCAACGCGACGACGTGGTTCGACCGCACCAACTACTTCGAGACGGTGCCGACCGGCGCGATGGAGCTCGCGCTGTGGCTCGAGGCCGACCGCCACGGCCACCTGCTCGACGCCGTGACCCAGGAGAACCTGGACAACCAGCGCGACGTCGTCAAGGAGGAGAAGCGCCAGCGCTACGACAACGTGCCCTACGGCAAGGCGCTCATCGACATCTACGCGACGGCCTTTCCCGAGGGCCACCCGTACCACCACCCCACGATCGGCTCGATGGAGGACCTCGACGCGGCCACCCTCGAGGACGTCCACGCGTTCTACCGGGCGCACTACGGGCCCAACAACACCGTGCTCACGCTCGTCGGCGACGTGACGCCCGAGGACGGCTTCGCCGCCGCCGAGAGGTACTTCGGGCCGCTCCCGGCCATCGCGCTGAACACGCGGGAGCGCCTCGGGCAGCTGCCGCCGCTGCCCGAGCCCGTCCGCCTCGACCGCGTCGGTGACGTGCCCAACGACCGCATCTACGTGTGCTTCCGCCTGCCGGTCGACACCACGCCGGACTACCTGGCCTGCCAGGTCGCCGTCGACGTGATCGGCGGTCTGGCCAGCTCACGGCTCGTCCGCCGCCTCGTGCGCACCGACGAGACCGCCGTCGCCGTCGGCGGCTGGACCATGGGCCTCGTCGACGGGGTCGGCCTCGGCACCATCACCGTCGACGTCTCCTCCGGCGCCGACGTCGAGCAGGTCGAAGCGGCCGTCTGCGAGGAGATCTCGCGCTTCATCGCCGACGGGCCGGACACCGCAGAGCTGGAGTCCGTCATCGCCGACACCGAGCGCTCGTGGCTCAGCGCGCTCGCGAGCATCGAGGAGCGCGCCGACCACATCAGCCACCACGCGCTGCTGACCGGCGACCCGGCATACGTCAACACGTTCGTCGAGCGCATCCGGGCGGTGACGGCCGAGCAGGCCCGCGCCGCCGCACAGGCGTGGCTCGACCCCCGCTCTCGCGCCGTCGTGCGCTATCTCGCCGACCCGGGGCTTCCCGACGAGGAGGCCGACGACAAGGACTCGACCAAGGACTCGACCAAGGACTCGGAGGAGGCCGCATGACCGCCGTCGCCCGCCCCGTGGTGGCCCCGCCCGAGCCCTGGGACTTCCCCGAGGGGCGCACGCACGACCTGCCCAACGGCCTGAGGCTCATCACCTACGACGTGCCGGGGCAGTACGTCCTGTCGGTGCGGCTCGGCCTGCCGGTGTCGCTGCGTGACGAGCCCCGCGAACGTGAGGGCGTGGCCTCGATCATGGCCCGCACGCTCGACGAGGGCACCGCGAACCACACGGCCGAGGAGTTCGCGCGACTGCTCGAGCGCAAGGGTGTCAGCTTCGGCGCCGGCATGGCCGACGCCGGCCTCTCGATCGACCTCGACGTCGTCAAGGGCAACCTGGAACCGGCGCTCGACCTGCTGCGGCAGATCCTCACCGAGCCGGTGTTCCCGCAGGCAGAGGTGGCGCGGCAGGTGCGCACGCGCCTCGCCGAGATCGAGCAGGAGCGCTCCGTCGCCGCCCACCGGGCGGGCCTCGAGTTCGTGCGCACCTTCTACGCCGCCGACGACCGGTCGTCCAGGCCCACCGGGGGCACGCGTGAGACCGTCCGGGCGATCACCCGCGACGATGTCGCGGCCTTCCACCAGAAGCACGTCGTCGCCGCGGGAGTCACCGCGGTCGTCGCCGGAGACCTCGACGGCCTCGACGTCCCTGCCCTCGTCGAGTCGGCTCTCGGGGGCTGGCAGAAGGGGCCGGCGGACCGTGCGCGTCACCTCGACCACGCAGCCGCACTGGCCGACGACCGCGGTCGCATCGTGCTCGTCTCGCGCCCGGGGTCGGTGCAGACCGAGTTCGTCATCGGGGCTCCCGGTCCCGACCGGTCCGTCGAGGGCGGCTGGGCGCCCTACCCGGTGCTCGGCTTCGTGCTCGGCGGGTCCCCGAACGCGCGGGTCGACGCCGTCCTTCGCGAGGAGAAGGGCTACACCTACGGCATCAGGTCGAGCTTCCGCCCGCGCCGGCGTGGGGGAGTGTTCCTCACCTCGGGCTCGGTGCGCGCGGACTCGACGGCAGAGTCGCTCCAACTGCTCGTCGACATCCTCGAGAGCGGTCGAAAAGGCTTCAGCGACAAGGAGGTCCGTTCCGGCGTCGACTTCATCGCGAAGACGGCGCCCGGTCGCTACGCGACTGCCGACACGATCGCCGACGAGGCCGTCGGCATGGCGCTCGACGGGCGCACCACCGAGTTCACCACGGCGAACCTGCGCGACCTCGCCACCGTCGACCGCGTGCGCGTCGACCAGGCATACGCCCGGTTCGCTGCGGCGGCCGGGATCGGCGACGGGGCGCCCGGCACGGGCTGGACGATCGTCATGGTCGGCGACGCGTCGGAGCACCTCGAGGCACTCAAGGCGCTGGGCCTCGGCGACGTCACCGTGGTCCAGGACCCCTGACCCACCACCACAGCCCTGACCGAACGCCGCGTTCGGTGCCGAAAGCGCTGTTAGAACACTGCGTTCGAGACCGAACGCGGCGTTCGGTCAGGGGAGGGGGGTGAGGGGGCGTTCCATCACGTAGTCGTCCTCGTGGACGCCGCCGACGAGGAACCGTTTCGTGCCGACCCGCACGAACCCGTTCTTGGCGTAGAAGCGCTGGGCCCGCTCGTTCTGCTGGTTGACGCCGAGCCAGACGCCGGCCGCTCCGGCACTCCGGGCCCAGTCGAGGCACCGGCTCATGAGCAGGGCCGCGGCACCCGAGCCGTGCGCCTCGGGCAGGACGTAGATCTTCGACAGCTCGACCGTGGGCCGGTGGCGGATCGCCCCACGGACGTCGTCGTCGCCCGGCTCGCCGCTCACGAGCATGGCATAGCCGAGGGCGGTGCCCGAGCGTTCGGCGAGCAGCACGTGCCGGGCGGGATCGGCGAGGTACGCCGTGAAGCGCTCGGCCGAGAGCACCTCCGAGACGAAGGCCTGCACGCGCTCGGGTGACATCGAGGGAGGGCAGGCCAGCACGAACGTGGCAGCCGCCACCGCGGTGAGCGCCGGCACGTCCTCCGCGCAGGCCGGTCGCACCGACGCCGCGGCGCTCGGGTCGGGTGTGACGCTCACGCCGAAAACACCTGTCGCAGTGACCGATCCGTCGCCAGGCTGCTCACTCGGACGCCATCCCGATGCGGCTCAGCACCTCGTCGTGCAGCAGGCCGTTCGTCGCCAGCGCGTTGCCGCTCCAGCAACCGTCACGGCCGTCGAGGCCGGTGAACCGCCCGCCGGCCTCCTCGACGATGGCCACGAGTGCCGCCATGTCGTGCACGGCGAGCTCGGGCTCGGCCGCGATGTCGGCCGCGCCCTCGGCGACGAGCATGTAGGACCAGAAGTCGCCGTAGGCGCGCGTGCGCCAGCAGTCGTCCATGAGGTCGAGGAAGTCGTCGCGTCGACCGCGCACCCGCCACCCAGCGAGCGAGGAGTAGGACAGCGACGCGTCACCGAGTCGGCCGACCTTCGAGACCGAGATCCGCCGGGCGGACGAGAGCGAGCGACCGGTCCAGGCGCCGGACCCAGTGGCCGCCCACCAGCGCCTCTGGAGAGCAGGCGCGGCCACGAGCCCGAGCACCGGCGTGTTGTCGACGACGAGGCCGATGAGCGTGGCCCAGACGGGCACGCCTCGCACGAAGTTCTTCGTGCCGTCGATGGGGTCGATGATCCAGCGGCGCGGGCCGTGCCCCGTGGTCTCGAACTCCTCGCCCTCGACGGCGTCGCGCGGCCGGGTGCGCTTGAGCTGGGAGCGCACGAGCTCCTCGGCGGCCCGGTCGGCGTCGGTCACCGGCGTCAGGTCGGGCTTCTCCTCGACGACGAGGTCTGCGGCTCGGAAGCGGGCGATGGTCACCCGCTCGACGGCATCCGCCAGGACGTGGGCCAGACGGAGGTCGTCGTCGTAGGAGGTCACCGGGTCAACCTAGCGGCAACGCCCGGCACGCGGGCGGGGAGCACCCGGAAGGCGGGCGTCCCGCACGGTGTCTCGTCGGCGCAGACACGCCCGAGGCCGTATGCCGCTGCGGCTCAGTGCTCCTCGCCCGACCGACTCGAGAGCAGCCGCCGCAGTGACGCCAGGCGCGAGGGTCCCGCCGCGCCGGCGTGGCCGTCGGCCACCCACGCGTCGAGGGCGCACTCCTCCTCGTCGTGGGTGCAGCCGCGTGGGCACTCGTCGGTGCCGGCGGCGAGGTCGGGGAAGTGGTCGATGATGCGGTCGACGTCGATGTGGGCCAGACCGAAGGACCGGATTCCAGGGGTGTCGATCACCCAGCCGTCGTCGGCCCCGTCGGCGCCGCGCAGGCGCAGCGCGACCGCGTTGGTCGAGGTGTGCCGGCCACGCCCCGTGGTGTCGTTGACGACGCCGGTCGCCCGCAGGGCCCCCGGCACCAGACCGTTGACGAGTGTGCTCTTGCCGACGCCGGAGTGCCCGACGAGCACGGAGACCTTGCCCGACAAGCGCGCCCGCAGGTCATCGAGCCCGGTGAAGTCGTCGGCGGTCCGCGACGTGACGACGTGCTCGACCTCCAGCGGTGTGTAGCTGGCGAGGAACGGGGCCGGGTCGACGAGGTCGGCCTTGGTCAGGGCGAGCAAGGGCTCGAGGTCGGCGTCGTAGGCGGCGACGAGGCACCGGTCGACCATGCGAGGACGCGGCTCGGGGTCGGCGAGCGCGGTGACGATGACGAGCTGGTCGGCGTTGGCGACGATGATGCGCTCGTAGGGGTCGGTGTCGTCAGCCGTGCGACGCAGCACCGAGCGGCGCTCCTCGATGCGGACGATGCGTGCGAGGGCGTCCGGGCCGCCGGCGAGGTCGCCCACCAGGGCGACGTCGTCACCGACGACGACGCGGGTGCGCCCGATGTCTCGGGCCTTCATCGCGGTGACGACCCGCTCGGGCTCCTTCTTGCCGAGGGCGCCCTTCGGCACGAGGCAGGTGTAGCGGCCACGGTCGACCCCGATGACCATCGCGACGACCGCGTCGGCGTGGGCGGGACGCTCCTTGGTGCGGGGCCTCGATCCCTTGCGGCTGGGGCGGACCCGGACGTCGCCCTCGTCGAGGTCCCGCCAGCTCATCGAGGAAGCACCACGGACGCCGAGCCGTCGAGCATGCCGCGCCACAGGCCCACGAAGTCGGGCAGCGTCTTGCGAGTGGTGCCGATGTGCTCGACCTGGACGCCCGGGACGCGCAGCCCGAGGATGGCGCCGGCCGTGGCCATGCGGTGGTCGTGGTAGCTGCGGAAGCGCCCGCCGCGCAGGGTCGACGGCGCGATGCGCAGGCCGTCCTCGGTCTCGGTCACCCGCGAGCCGAGGGCACCGAGCTCGGCGGTGAGTGCCGCGAGCCGGTCGGTCTCGTGGCCGCGGATGTGGGCGACACCGCGGATCCAGGTCGGGGTCGAGGCCAGGGCAGCCAGGGCTGCCACGGTGGGCGTGAGCTCGGCGGCGTCGTGCAGGTCGATGTCGATGCCGACCAGCTCGCCCGTGCCCTCCACGGTGAGTCCCGCCCGGTCGAGCCGGACGTCGGCCCCCATCGTGTCGAGGATCTCGCGGAGCAGGTCGCCAGCCTGGGTGGTGTGCTGCGGCCAACCGGGCACCCGCACCATGCCACCCGCGACGAGGGCGGCGGCGACGAACGGGCCGGCGTTGGAGAGGTCGGGCTCGACCGACACGTCGAGCGCGTTGATCTCGGAGGGCTCCACCCGCCACGTGTCGGGCTCGCTGTCGTCGACGACGGCGCCGGCGTCGCGAAGCGTCTCGACGGTCATCAGGATGTGCGGCTCGCTCGGCACCGGCTTGCCGTCGTGGTGCACGGTGACGCCCTCGTCGTAGCGGGCGCCGGCCAGCAGCAGGGCGGAGATGAACTGCGAGGACGCCGACGCATCCATGGTGACGGAGCCACCGGGAAGGCTCCCGCGTCCGTGGACGGTGAGCGGGAGGCAGCCGCCGTCGTCGTCGACGTCGGCACCGAGGGCGCGCAGGGCGTCGATGACCGGACCCATCGGCCGCACCCGGGCCTGCGGGTCGCCGTCGAGGCGCACCGGGCCGTCGGCGAGGGCCGCGACCGCGGGCAGGAAGCGCATGACGGTCCCGGCGAGCCCGCAGTCGACGGTGACGCCGCCGGTCAGCGTCTCGGGTGGCGTCACCAGCCAGTCGGGCACGGTGGCGGGCGTGCCTGCCGGTGCCTCGCCCTCGGGCGCCACGTCGTCGATGCGGACTCCCAGTGAGCGCAACGCGTCCGCCATCAGGAGCGTGTCGCGCGAGCGCAGGGGTGCCCTGAGCCGTGAGCGGTCGCTGGCCAGCGCGGCCAGCACGAGGTAGCGGTTCGTCAGGGACTTGCTGCCCGGCAGCACCACCGTCGCGTTGAGGGGGCCTGGCGCGAGCGGGGCCGCCCAGTCCGGCTCGGCCGTCAGGGTGTCGCCGGACGCGGCACCGGTCGGGGAGGGGAACTGGGGCGATGGATCAGCGGGACTCAACTCAGCTCACGACGTCCTGTGCTCGATGGGCGAGGAGGCGGGCCTCGCGCTTGGCGGTCTGCTTGGCGTGCCGCGCCTCGCGGCGCGTGGTCTTCGTGGCGTGCTGGGCGCGCCAGGCGAGGCCCGGCTTGCCCTCGGTGTCGACGGCGGCGAGGAGCAGGCCGCCGAGCAGGCCGACGTTCTTGAGGAAGAGGCTGCGGCTCTGGGCCTTGAGCGTCGGGTCGGTCTCCTCCCAGAACGCGTGCTCGATGGCCGTCGTCGGCACGACGGAGGCCGCGAGCACGGTGGAGGCGAGACGGGGCAGGCGGCCGGTCGCGAGGAGCATCCCGCCGCCGAGCAGGGCCGCGCCGTTGACCCGCACGAACAGGTCGGGGTCCTTCGCCGCGACCTCTGCCCCCGGCACCTGTCCGGGCACCTTCTGCAGCAGGTGGGCCGCCTGGTCGGTGCGTGCGGCCGGGTGGCGCAGTGCCTCGACGCCGGCGGCGATGAACACGGATGCGAGCAGGGGACGGGCGAGACGACGGACGATCATGCGGAACTCCTCCTCCGGCCGACGGCGCGAGCCCGCGCCGTGACCATGGTGGACCTGTGGACACCTACGGTATCGACATACCCACGGCCCCGGAGGCCGCGCCCACCCGTGGGCGTCGGTCACGCGGCATACGCTGTGCCGCATGTGCGGGAGGTATGCCGCGAGCGCGCGGCCCGACGAGCTCATCGAGGCCTTCGACGTCGACGAGGACCACACGGCCGAGCCCGCGCGCAGCGTGCTCAAGAACCCCCAGAGCCCGCCGGCAGGCGAGCCCGACTGGAACATGGCCCCGTCGAAGCAGGCGCCCGTCGTGCTGACCCGCCGACCCCGCAGCAGCGACGGCCCCGACGACGACCCGGAGCCGACCCGACAGCTCCGCCTCCTCACGTGGGGCCTCGTGCCGGCCTGGTCCAAGGACGTGAAGATGGGGCTGCGCATGACCAACGCGCGGGCCGAGTCGGTGCTCGGCAAGGGTGCCTTCGCCAAGGCCGCGCTCTCGCGTCGCTGCATCGTCCCGGCCGAGGGCTGGTACGAGTGGCAGGTCTCGCCGACGGCCGTCGACGCGAAGGGCAAGCCGCGCAAGCAGCCGTTCTTCATCCACCGCGCCGACGGGGCACCCGTCGCCTTCGCCGGCCTCTACGAGTTCTGGCGCGACAAGGAGCTGCCCGACGGCGACCCCGGCGCGTGGCTCACGACGTTCACGATCATCACGACGGCTGCCGACCCGGGCATGGACCGCATCCACGACCGGCAGCCCCTCGTCCTCGAGCCGGGGCAGTGGGAGCAGTGGCTCGACCCCGATGAGAAGGACCCCGGCTACGTCCAGGGGGTCCTCGAGTTCGCCGACCCCGGCCGCTTCGAGGCCCACCCCGTGAGCCGGGCCGTGGGGGCAACCGGCAACAACGGCCCCACCCTCGTCGAGCCGGTGGCGGCATCCGAGCCCGAGGGCGTCGTCGACCCCATGACCGGCGAGGTGATCGGAGCGTGAGCGGTCCGACGAGGGCCACGGTGCGCGAGATCGAGACCCCGGGGGGCCCCGGCCGCGCACACGTCCAGCGTCCCGTGAACCCGCGCGGAACCGTGGTTCTCGGCCACGGCGCCGGCGGCGGGCTGGGCGCGATCGACCTCGCCATCGCCCGCGAGGTGCTGCTCGGCGCCGGCTGGGCCGTCGTGCTGGTGGAGCAGCCCTGGCTCGTCGCAGGCCGAAAGGTCGCGGGACGGCCGCCCACGCTCGACATCGCCTGGGTGCCGATCGTGGAGGCGCTCCTCACCGGTCGCGGCAGGCTGCCGCGACCCCTCGTCGTCGGTGGCCGCAGTGCCGGGGCCCGCGTCGCGTGTCGCACCGCCGGCCCGCTCGAGGCCGACGCCGGGCTGCTGCTGAGCTTCCCCCTGCACCTGCCCGGGCAGCCTGCCAAGCTGCGGGCCCACGAGCTCGCCCTCGCGCCTGACCCGTCCTGGGTCGTGCAGGGCACCAACGACACCTTCGGCACCCCCGACGAGCTGCGCCCCCACCTGCCCGTCGGCACGAGACTGGTCGAGGTCCCGGGCGCCCACAGCTACCCGAAGGGCTCACGCAGCGCCCTCACCCAGGCCCTCACCGCGATCGCGGGAATGCTGCCCGGCTAGGTGTCGTTGCAGGAGGCATGGTCACGAGCCGCACCCGCGCACCCGAGGACGCCCCCGTGCTGCCCTGGCACAGCCGGCCCGTGGAGCACGGCCGGAACGCCCAGCCCGCCGGTCTAGGCTGGACCGCGATGGCAAAGGACAAGAACACCGACCCCAGCGCCGCCCTGCGGCTGGCCGACCCGGGCGTGGCTGCCGCAGGCGCGCCCGTCGACGAGGCGGCTGCCCAGCAGGCGGCCGATGCGAGCGTCGACGTCGCGGCCGAGAACGAGCCCGACCGCCGCGCGCGCTTCGAGCGCGAGGCGATGCCCCTGCTCGACCAGCTCTACAGTGCCGCGCTGCGCACGACACGCAACCCCAGCGACGCCGAGGACCTCGTCCAGGAGACGTTTGCGAAGGCGTACGCCGCGTTCCACCAGTACAAGCCGGGCACCAACCTCAAGGCGTGGATGTACCGCATCCTCACCAACACCTACATCAACAGCTACCGCAAGAAGCAGCGCCAGCCCCTCGAGTCCGACTCGGCCCAGATCGAGGACTACCAGCTCGCGCGCGCCGAGTCGCACACGTCCTCCGGACTGCGCTCGGCAGAGGCGGAGGCGCTCGACCACCTGCCCGACAGCGACGTCAAGCGCGCCCTCCAGTCGATCCCGGAGGAGTTCCGCCTCGCGGTCTACTTCGCCGACGTCGAGGGGTACTCCTACAAGGAGATCGCCGAGATCATGGACACGCCCATCGGCACCGTGATGAGCCGGCTGCACCGGGGGAGGCGCCAGTTGCGCGAGCTCCTCTCGGCGTATGCCGCCGACCGCGGTTTCGTCGCAGCCGGCACCGCCGGTGCCCCGGGCGACGGCACGGAAGGAAGCCGGTCATGAACGAGCACACGGTGAGCGCGCCCGGCAACGAGGCGCGCACGGACTGCTCCGAGGCGCTGCTGCGGGTCTACGAGTACCTCGACGGCGAGCTGGGTCCCGAGGAGTGCGCCAAGATCCAGGCGCACCTCGACGAGTGCGGCCCGTGCCTCAAGGAGTACGACCTCGACACCACGCTCAAGTCGCTGATCAAGCGCTCCTGTGAGTGCGAGCAGGCGCCCGAGGCACTGCGCATGACGATCATGTCGCGCATCTCCCTCACCGTGATCCAGGTCGAGCGCGGCTGAGCCGAGCCCTCGCGCCGCGGCACGGACCACTCCGGCGTGACGTGGCCGCACGCACACCCCGGCCCGGACCGGCCGGCGCAGACACGACGAAGGCCCGCCCCGAACTGATCGGGTGCGGGCCTTTGGCGTCTGCGGCTCAGGCGTTGGGCTTGCGGCCGTGGTTGGCGGCGTTGCCCTTGCGGGAGCGGCGCTTGCGGGCGCGCTTGCTCATCGTCGGCTCTCCTTGGTGCTGCTGCGGTCTCGTCCCCGTACGGGCACGAAGCCCCGATTCTTCCACAACCGGAGTGAGTGGCCCAATTGGGGGACGATTCGCCCACCTCATTGCCCCTTCAACGGTAAAATCTTGGTATGGATCCGGTCGACGGCGATCGGATCCCTTACGTGCGCCTGCTGATTCTGGGACGCTGCCTACCGAGGGAAACCTCAGTTGTTCTGTGCTGCCGCAGCAACGCCCCTCCATGGCGCACGCATCCGGAACACCTTTTGAGTCAAGGAGCCCCCCAACATGTTCGCTGCCCTGCTGTCAGCACTCGCCACCAACGACTACGCCACCCGTGCCATCCTCGCCATCTCGAGCGTCTGGGGCTGGACCGGCTGACCACACACCAGACACTGGACGGCACCGGGGCCCCTGAGGGCCTCGGTGCCGTCCCAGTACGGTGACGAACATGAGCAAGGCAGCAGCTGCGAGCGGGCGCTCCCGGTGGCTACCGGCCTACCTCGGGTTCGTCCTTGCCACCTCCGTGGCGGTCGGTGCCTGCGCGTGGGTCGTGCTTCCGCGGCCCCAGCTGGGGCCCGTCCTCCTGCTCTGCCTCATGGGGCTGGTCAGCTTTCAGATCAGAGAACCGGAAGCAGCGTCGCGGATCAGCTTCTCCTTCCTCTCGATCATCCTCGTGGCCTCCGCGGCGATCGTCGGCGTCTTCGGGGCCTGGCTCGTCGGCACCCTCTCCATGCTCATCGACCGTCGACAACGTCGATGGTCGGCGACCATGTTCAACGCCGCCATGAGCGGCCTGCTGGGAGCGGCGGGTGCGCTCACCTATGCGCTGCTCGGTGGTGAGGAGGGCGACGGCATGCTGGGCATGCACACGAGTGACCTCGCCGCCAGGGTCGGGTGGCCGCTGCTCGCCGCCGACGTCGTGGCGTGCCTCGTCAACGCGGTGCTGCTCGCCGGAGTCATCCATCTCGACCAGGGCGTCCCGTTCGGCGTCGTCGTGCGCCGGGCGCTCACCGGGTCCGGGGTCGCCTACATCGGCTACGGCATCATCGGGCTCCTCTTCGTGATCCTGTGGTTCCCGGCGGGACTGGGAGCCTTCAGCGCCCTTCTGATCATGGCGCCGCTCCTGGCTGCGAGATGGGCGTTCGTCCAGTACGGCGAGGAGATGCGCTCGCACGAACGGACCATCGACACGCTGGTGACCGCCCTCGGCACGAAGGAGCCGGCGGCGGTCGACCGGAGCCAGCGCGCGGCGGCGCTTGCCGAGTGGGTGGCCGAGGAGCTCGGCCTCCCACCGGGCCAGATCGGCACGGTGCGGTATGCCGCGACCCTGCACGAGATCGGCCACCTCGGCGTCGCCACCCGGTTGCTGCGCCGACCGGTCGACTCGCTGACGACGGCCGAGCGGAGCGTCCTCGACCGGCACTGCGTCATGGGCGCCCGGATGATCGAGGGCATCGACTTCCTCGAGGAGGCACGGTCGGGCATCCGGCACCAGCACGAGCGCTTCGACGGCAGCGGCCGGCCCGACGGCATCGCGGGCGACGCGATCCCGGTCGCCGCCCGCATCGTCGCCGTCGTCGCAGCGGTCGAGCGCGCCCTCGTCGACCCGGCGACAGGCGGCCGGGCGGCCATCGCCGACGTGGCCCGGCAGCTCCAGGGCGACCCCGGTCGCTTCGACCCCGAGGTCGTGGCGGCCACCATCGTCGCGCTGGACAAGCACGGTGTGCCCGCCAGGACCCCGTCGGGGGTGTCGCCGTGACGGGCACCCTTCGCCGCGAGCCGGTCGCCGCCGTGCTGGGCCTGCTCGGCCTGGTCGTCTCCCTGGTGGTGACGATCCGAAGTGGAGACGTGCCGCCGCTGCGTGACCAGGCCACCTTCGCCGCGGTCTCCACCTTCGCCCTCGCGATCGTGCTGGGGGAGTGGTTCCACATCACCGCACCCGGCTTCCGCGGCGGGGCGCCCATCGCCATGGCCGCAGCGTTCGGGCTCGCCCTGACCACCGAGATGCCCGCCGGCGAGCAGCTGCCCTACGGCCCCGCCTTCGTGCTGTCCGTGACGGCCGTGTCGATGGCGCTAGGAGCCACGGTGCGCGTCGTCGCCGGTCGAGAGACGAGCATCGTGGAGACAACGGGCCGCTTCGTCGCGATCCTCGTGGCCACGCTGGTCTACCGCGTCGCCGTGCTCGGGCAGGACCCCGCCACGCCCGCCGCCGACAAGACCCCGGTGCCGTGGCAGCACGCGCTCCTCCTGCTCGGCATCTGCATGCTCGCCCTCGTCACCGACGCACTCTTCACGTCGGTCATGCGGGTCCTGTCGGCCGCCGTCAGCCTGCGGCGCACGTTCGTCGAGGAGTTCCAGTCGTCGTTCGCGCTGTCGATGGCGGTCGCGGTGACGGGCGTGCTCGTCGCCCTCGCCGCCCGGCCGCTCGGCGTCGTGGCCCTGCCGCTCTTCCTCATGCCGCTGGTGCTCACGCTCTTCGCGTTCCGTCGCTACGTCAGCATCCGAGCCACCTACCTCCAGAGCATCCGCACCCTGTCCCGTCTCACCGACGCGGCCGGCTACACCCCGGCAGGCCATTCGGAGCGCGTCGCCGCCCTCTCGGTGCGGGTGGGCCGCGAGCTCGGTCTCTCCGAGCGTGAGCTGCTCGACCTCGAGTACGCCGCTCTGCTGCACGACATCGGTCAGGTGGCGCTGGTCGAGCCGATCCCGGGTGGCGCCACGGTGCTCGCCGCGCCGGCTGACCAGCGTCGCATCGAGGCCGACACCGTGGCGATCGTGCGCGAGACGGGGGTCTTCGACGGCGTGGCCAAGATCCTCGAGCACCAGACCACCCCGTACCGCCAGGTGCGCGAGCTCGGCGAGGAGATCCCGATGACGAGCCGCATCGTCAAGGTGGTCAACGCCTACGAGGACCTCACGGCCGGCGCCCGCAGCGCGCGGGCACGCGACGCGGCCGTGGAGCGCATCTACCTCGGGCTCGGCTACGAGTACGACCCGAGAGTCGTCGACGCGCTGCTCAAGTCCATCGACAGCGGGGTCCAGGCCGGCTGAGACTGCCATCACACCCCGCGCCGCGCTCTGGGCCGCGGCCTCCCGCCGTGCCAGACTGACGGCTTCGGGCAACCCCCGTCGCGAGAACGAGTCCTGCAGGCCAGACCCCCGGCACTGTTCCACCAGTGAGGGCGCCTGCCCTCTTCTTCTCCATGCGAACGAGGTGTTCCAGCATGAGTGCGTTGCCCACCAGCCAGCTCTTCGACCCGAGCGACCCGGTCTTCCGCGTCCACGAGGGCGGCAAGCTCGGGGTACACGCCACGTCGCACCTGCGCGACGCAGGCGACCTCTCCCTCCTCTACACGCCGGGCGTGGCCCAGGTGTCCCTGGCCATCGCGGCCGAGCCGGCCCTGGCCGCGGTCTACACCTCCCGGCGCAACACCGTCGCGGTCGTCAGCGACGGCACGGCCGTGCTCGGACTGGGCGACATCGGCCCGCTCGCGGCCCTGCCCGTCATGGAAGGCAAGGCGGTGCTCTTCAAGCACTTCGCGGACGTCGACGCCGTGCCGGTCTGCATGCAGACCGGCACCGTGGACGAGATCGTCGAGGCAGTCGCCCGCATCGCACCCACCTACGGCGGCATCAACCTCGAGGACATCTCGGCGCCCCGGTGCTTCGAGATCGAGCGGCGTCTGCAGGAGCAGCTCGACATCCCCGTCTTCCACGACGACCAGCACGGGACGGCGATCGTCGCGCTGGCCGCGCTGCTCAACGCCGTGCAGGTCGTCGAGAAGGACCTCGCCGGCCTGAGGGTCGTCGTGTCGGGCGCCGGTGCGGCCGGTGTCGCCGTGAGCAGGATCCTGCTGGGTGCGGGCGTGCGCGACGTCGTCGTCGTCGACTCGCGGGGCGTGCTGGGTCCCGACCGCGACGACCTCGCCCCGCACAAGGAGGAGCTGCGTCAGGTGACCAACCCGCGCGGCGTCACCGGGGGCATCGGTGACGCGCTGTCCGGCGCGGACGTGCTCATCGGCGTCTCGGGAGGCACGGTGGCCGAGCGCGACCTCCTCCGGATGGCACCGCGTGCCGTCATCTTCGCGCTCGCCAACCCCGACCCGGAGGTGCACCCGGTCGTGGCCGCGCGCTTCGCCGAGGTGGTCGCCACCGGACGGTCGGACTTCCCGAACCAGATCAACAACGTGCTGGCGTTCCCCGGGATCTTCCGTGGCGCTCTCGACTCCGGGGCTCGTCGTGTCACGGAGGAGATGAAGCTGGCCGCGGCAGGTGCGATCGCGAGCCTGGTCGAGAACCCGACGGCCGACCGCGTCGTGCCGAGCGTGTTCGACGAGCGCGTCGCGCCGGTCGTGGCGGCTGCCGTGTCGGCGCTCGTGCCCGAGAGAGGTCGTCCGACGACGGCCTGACGCCAGGCGTCGTCGCCGCCGGCCACCGCACTCAGTGGCCGGCGGCGGCGCCGTGCTCGGGCATCCCGCCTTCAGCCGGGCCCCGCAGCCTGCGCTCGTCGGCGGCCGGGTCGACGAGCCCTCGCGCGGCCAGGGCCTCGCCGGTGGAGCGGGCGAACGCGACCACGTGCACCACCGTGGGCACGACGACGGCCCGGGGGTTGCGGTCCAGGCCTCGGGCTCGAGCGGACTGCCGGACGCTCGAGAACGACCCGGCCACCCAGGGCACCGAACGGACCACGATGCCGAGCGTCAGCGCGACGACCTCAGGGTCGACGAGGCGACGAAACGGGCGGGCGGCGCGCGCCGCCCCGTCGAGCAGGTCGGTGACCGGGGTCGTGGCCGTGAGGATGCCCGCTGCGACGAACCCGTTGGCGATCCCGAGGACGACCCGGACGGCATGGGCCAGGTCGGACGACCACCACTGGAAGGCGAGGAGCACGACCAGCAGGGGCAGCAGTCCCCGCATCGACCGTGCCAGCCGGCGGGCAGGCAGGCGGGTCGAGACGATCACCAGCGCGAGCCCGACCGAGACGACGGCGAGCGGCCACGCCGACCGTGCCAGCCATGGTGACGCCCCGACGAGCAGGACCCCGGCGAGCTTGGCCCACAACGGCATCCGGTGCACGAACGACGTGCCGGGGACGTGGGCGGTGAAGAGCCCGTGCGCCGTCACGACTCGTCGACCAGCGACTGGTAGCGCTCGACGGCGTCGGCGGGAGCTCCGTCGAACACCAGCCGACCCGAGTCGACCACGAGGGTGCGTTCGGCGGTGAGCGCGAGATCCAGGTCGTGGGTGGCGATGACGACCGTCTGCGGCAGCGTGTCGAGCAGCTCGCGCAGGCGGCGCGTGTTGCGCCGGTCGAGCAGGGTGGTCGGCTCGTCGAGCACGAGCAGCGTGGGGTCGGTGGCGAGCACGGCGGCGAGGGCCATCAGCTGGCGCTCGCCGCCGGACAGGTCGTAGACGCTCTGGTCGGCGAGGTGGCCCAGGCCGAACCGTTCGAGCACCTCGTGCGCCGCCTGCCGGCGCTCACTGCGCGACCGGTGACGGCGTCGGAGCGACAGCTCGACGTCCTCACGTCCGGTCGGCATGACGAGCTGCGACAGCGGGTCGGTGAAGGCGAAGGCGACGCGACGGCGGACCCGGGCTCCCTGACGCACGGTGTCGAGGCCGTCGACCGTGACGGTTCCCGAGGTCGGCGCGACGAGCCCGTTGAGGAGGCGGAGCAGGGTCGACTTGCCCGAGCCGTTGGCGCCGATGACGCTGACCCGGCGCTCGTCGAGAGCCAGGTCGACGGGGCCGAGGATCGTGCGGGTGCGGTGGCCCGGCGAGTCGTCCAGCGGCACGTCCACGGTGGCCGCGGCGATGCGGACGGAGGTCGCCACCACGGCCTCAACCACCGGTCGCGCCCTGCGTCACGACGTGCTCAACGACGAGCCGCCCCGGCGGTGCGGTGACGCGGGCGCACGAGCACGTCGGGGAACGCACGGTGCACCGCCACGGCGGCCAGCACCGCGACGACGTCCTTGACGAGGTCGCCCGGCAGGAACGGCAGGTCGGCGGAGATCGCCGCGGCCGTCGGCAGCCTGAGGTTGACCATCAGCCCGACGACGCCGAGCACGTGCACGACGACGATGCTCGTGGCGACGGACGCGGCGACGAGGAGCGGCATCCAGAGGGCCTTGCGGGTGCGCCGGACCACGACCTGTGCGGCGAGACCGACCACGGCTGCCGCGACGACGAACGACACGAGGTAGCCGGCGGTGGGGCCGCTGAGCACCTGCAGCCCCGACTGGCCCCGGCTGAAGACCGGCAGGCCCACGAAACCGAGCAGCAGGTAGAGGAGCACGGCCACGGCACCGCGGCCGGGGCCCAGCACGAGTCCCGTGAGCATGACGGCGAGGGTCTGGAGGGTGATCGGCACCCCGAACCCGCCGAGCGGGATGCCGGGCACGACGGCAGCCGCGACGAGCAGCGCCGTGAAGACGGCCACCAGGGCCACGGACTGGGCATCGACGCCGCGCCGCGGGCCCGCTGCGGCGTCGATCGCCGGGGCGGCCGGTGCATCTGTGGGGGCGGTCACCCGGGTGTCGTCGGTCACGGCAGGACCCTACCGGGGCCCGAAGGATGCCCCGGTCACTAAGGTGCTGGAATGCTCGCTGCCTACGCCGCCAGTCAGTCCGCGTCCGACCCCCTCGCCGGCCTCGTCGTCGGCGAACGGCCCGACCCGGAGGCCCGGCCCGGCTGGGTCGTCGTCGACCTCCGCGCCGCAGCCCTCAACCACCACGACGTATGGTCGCTCAAGGGCGTGGGACTGGCCCCGGACCGGCTTCCGATGGTGCTCGGGTGCGACGGTGCCGGCGTCGACGCCGACGGCAACGAGGTCATCGTGCACGCCGTCGTCCCCTCCGAGGGATGGCGAGGCGACGAGACGCTCGACCCGCGGCGCACGCTCCTGTCGGAGCTGCACGACGGCACCCTCGCCGAGAAGGTGCTCGTGCCGGCCGGCAACGTCGTCCCCAAGCCCGGGTCGATGTCGTGGCAGACCGCGGCCTGCCTGTCGACGGCGTGGCTCACGGCCTACCGGATGCTCTTCACGAACTCCGGCGTGCGGCCTGGAGGCACCGTGCTCGTGCAGGGAGCCGGTGGCGGGGTCGCCACGGCGCTCGTCCAGCTCGGCGCAGCGGCGGGCTACCGCATGTGGGTGACCTCGCGGGACGAGGCCAGGGGTGAGCGGGCGCTCGCGATCGGCGCCGACCGCGTCTTCGCCTCAGGGGAGCGCCTGCCCGACCGCGTCGACGCCGTCATGGAGACCGTCGGGGCCGCGACGTGGAGCCACTCGATCAACAGCCTGCGCCCTGGCGGAACGGTGGTCATCTCCGGCGCGACCTCCGGTGACGCCCCGGCCAAGGCGGAGCTGACGAAGATCTTCTTCAAGCAGCTCCGCGTGGTCGGGTCGACGATGGGCACGCGCGAGGAGCTGGGCCAGCTCGCACGGCTCGTCGTGCAGCAGGGCATCGAGCCCGCTGTCGACTCAGTGCTGCCGCTCGCCGACGCCCGCGACGGGTTCGCGCGGATGGTCGAGGGCGACGTCTTCGGCAAGGTCGTCTTCACCGTCGGCTGACACCCTGCACCGACGCGCGGCGCAGCACGTGGAGGGGTCTCAGCCGGCCTGGGCCCCTGCCACGTGCACCTCGACCGAGAGCCCGTCGGCCGAGGGGTGGCCCGGCGTGCCCGCCAGCCACTCGCACCACAGGGCGGTGCACAGGCGTGACACGAGCCGTCCGAGCTCGTATGCCGTGTCGGCGCCCAGCGTGACCGTGAGCGGGCCGATGTCCGCCGTGGCCGACGGGACACCGTGCAGCGCCACGCGCACGGCCCGACCCACGGCGTCGATGCGCGTGTCGGTGCCCGTCGGGGCGATGCCCACGGCCGTGGCCTCGGCGCTGCCGGGCTCGACTCCGAGGGCCGCACGGACCGCCTCGACCCGGCCGTAGCCGAACCAGTCGCCCGGACCCGTGCGCACGAGGTCTCGCCCGCGGGGGTGCGACTCCAGAGGCTCGGGCACCAGAGCCCCCGGCAGCCCCCGCAGCAACGCGGCCGGCACCGCCGACACCTTGCCCTTCGCGAGGTCGGCCGCGGCCGCGATCTCGTCGGCCACGGCCCGTGCCGTCACCTCGAGCGGCTTGCCGTCGGCGTCGGTGCCACCCCGGAGGTCGTCGAGCACCACCACCCCGTGGGCGCCGAGGGCGAAGTCGACCTGGCCGACCCGCCACGGGCGGCCCGCGGTGTCGCTGAGGACGATGCCCACGCGTACGCCATGTCTCTCGAGGAGCCCGTCGTGGAGCCGCTCGCAGACCGCGTCGGGATCGTGGGGGAGCAGCAGCCAGCCGCCGCGAGCGCCCGTGTTGGACCCGTCGACGCCGGCAGCCGCCATGATCGGCCCCGCCTTGGCCCGGACGATGCGGGTGACGCGGTCGCCGACGGCCCGCTCGGCGACCACGTACTCGGTCTCACCGCGCACGACGCGGTCCTTGTCGGGGTCGTGGGTGACGAGCCCGAGCGCCTTGCTCGCGATCTTGCTCGACACGACGATCACGTCACCGTCGGTGAGCGAGACGCCCGCGTGGTCGAGCCCCGTCTGGAGCATGTCGAGGAGGTCGTCGCCCTCGCTCACCTCAGGTATGCCGGTGAGCGGGGTGATCGTGATCGGACCGCTCACGCGCCGGCCCTCTGCGCGCGCAGTCGCATCGCGAGGTCGAGTGCCGCGCCCGCCATGTCGGCAGCCGCCTCGACGGAGCTCATCAGCAGCGGGCGGCGCAGCACCTGCAGACCACGTCTCTCGGGCATCGGGTCGTCCTCGTCGACGAGCCAGCCGTCGAGGAAGTCGGCGTAGAGCCCGGCCACCCCGGCGCTGGTCTCGTCGACACCGATGGTGCGCAGGCACACGTCGGCGTGCCCCCGGACCGGGCGGCCGCCCACGAGCGGCGAGATGCCGACGACCGGTGCCCGTGTGCCCCGCAGGGCGTCGCGCACGCCCGGGACTCCGAGGATGATGCCGATGGAGACGACCGGGTTGCTCGGCGGCAGGATGACGACGTCGGCCTCGCGGATGGCCTCGAGCACCCCGGGGGCGGGCGTCGCACGGTCGAGACCGGCGACGACGAAGCGCTCGGCAGGCAGCTCGGCCCGGTGCCTGACCCACCACTCCTGGAAGTGGATGGCGCGCTGCCCGTCGTCGCCGTCGGCCCGGACGACGACGTGCGTCTCCACGGGGGTGTCGGTCATGGGCAGCAGCCGGACTCCCAGGTCACCCAGCCCCCAGCGCGCGGACAGGCGCTCGGTGACGGCGCTCAGCGGCATACCTTGTCCGAGCAGCTGCGAGCGGTAGACGTGGGTGGCGAAGTCCTTGTCGCCCAGGGTGAACCACTGGGGCTCGGCCCCCAGGGCGGCCAGCTCGCCCGCGAGGCTGTGCGTCTCGTCTGCCCGGCCCCAGCCCTGGCCCTCGTGGATGCCGCCGCCCAGCGTGTAGAGCAGGGTGTCGATGTCGGGACACACCCGAAGTCCGAAGAGGGTGATGTCATCGCCGGTGTTGCCGATGACCGTCAGCTCGACCGGCTCGTGCTGACCGGTCTGACCGGCCTGACCGGTCTGATCGGCGTCGGGGCCCACTGGGTAGGACCGTCGGGCGTGGTGGAGCAGGCCCCGGAGGAACCGGGCGCCGCCGACTCCTCCGGCCAGGGCGGTGATGCGCATGCATCGATCCTCTCAGCAGGCCGTCCCCCTCACCTCGTGCGGGGTCCCCACGGACATTTCCGGCAGCAAATATCACTATCGGGCTTGACGTGGGGCGTATGACACGCATGTAATTTCATTGTTGTATTCGTTCTCTCCGGAGTTCCTGGGAGGAAAGGGTCAGTTCCCCCCATTCCTGCCGAAAACCGCTGGTGACGGGTACAGCATGTGCTGACGCAAAGTGCAGTCAGGGTCGAGGAGGGGTCATGCACGAGCTGATGGTGGTTTGGTCGGAGACGGGCGAGCAGGAGGGCGAGCTCTCCTGGCAGGAGCGCTCGCTCTGCGCCCAGACCGACCCGGAGGCGTTCTTCCCGGAGAAGGGCGGCTCCACGCGCGAGGCCAAGAAGGTCTGCGTGGGTTGCGAGGTGCGTTCGGAATGCCTCGAGTACGCCCTGTCCAATGACGAGCGATTCGGCATCTGGGGCGGACTGTCCGAGCGGGAGCGCCGCAAGCTGAAGAAGCGCGCGGTCTGATCGTGAGGTACGAACCCGGCACCGTGCCGTTCGCGCCGGTGTCCGGGTGAAGGTAGCCGCTGTGCCCGACGAGCTCACCACCGACCGAAGCACCCCCGCAGGCGCGGGGAGTGTGTCGTCCGTGTCGCTGTCTGCCCCTCCCTCCACCGGGCAGCGACCGAACGCGACGGTCGATGCGGTCGTCGTCGTGCACAACGGGGCTGCGTGGCTGGCGCAGTGTCTCGACGGCCTGGCCGCCCAGACGCTGCCGCCAGCGCGGCTCGTCATCGTGGACGTCGCGAGCACCGACACCTCCAGAGCCATCGCCACGGCGCACCAAGGCGTGCGGGCGAGGATCCGCTCCGTCGAGGTGCTCCCGCTCGACTCGCGCGTGCCCGTCGGTCGCGCCATCGAGCGCGGCATCGCCCGGCTGCCGGTGGGGGACGACGCGTCGTCGAGCTGGGTCTGGGTGCTGCACGACGACACCGTTCCGCGCGCGAACGCCCTTGCGCAGCTGCTCCAGGCCGGTCTGGGCTCGAAGTCCGTCGGCGTGGCCGGCCCCAAGATCGTCAGCTGGGAGGACCCCCGGCGACTCGTCGAGATGGGCATCCAGATCACCCGCACCGGGCGGCGCCTCGCGTCACCCGCTCGCGGCGAGGCCGACCAGGGCCAGTACGACCACCGCGCCGACGTGCTCGCGGTGAGCACGAGCGGCATGCTCGTGCGGCGCTCCGCGTACGACGACCTCGGCGGGTTCGACCCGGCCTTCGTCGAGCACGGAGCCGATCTCGACTTCGGCTGGCGGGCCCAGCTCGCCGGCCACCGCGTCGTGGTCGTGCCCGCAGCCGTCGTGCGCGACGCCTCCGCGAGCCTCGATGGCGAGCGCCCGGGCGGGGCCCGGCCCAGGGAGCTCGAGCGTCGCGGCCGACGCGCGGCCCGACAGGTCACGCTGGCCCGCTGCTCACCCTTCGCGGCCCCCTTCCTCGCGCTCTGGATGGCGCTCTCGGCCCTCGTGGCCTCGTTCACCCTGCTGGTGGCGAAGCGACCGAGGCAGGCATGGCGTGAGCTGACCGACGTCTCGGCCCTGCTCCACCCCTTCGCGACGCTCGCCGCGCGCTGGCGCGGGCGCCGCACCAAGCGACTGCGCCGTGACCATCTCGGCACCCTGTTCGTGGCGCCCGGCGTGGCCGCCCGCACGACGGTCGACCACATCCAGGACGCCATCACCCCCGAGCGCGCGCGGGCCCGCCGCGAGGCTGCCGCCACCACCGAGACCGGTCCCGTGGCCGACGAGTCCGAGTCGCTCGACCACCTCCCGGCCTCGCTGCCGCGCCGCATCGCGAGCCATCCCGGGTTCCTCGCCGTCGCCGCCGTGCTCGTCACCACGGTGGTGGCCTGGCGCGATGCCATCCGCACCGGGGCCCTTTCGCCCACCAACACCGGGGTCGCCGGTGGCGAGCTGCGTCCCGTCACGTCCGGGGCCGCGGGCCTGTGGCACGCCTTCCGCGACGCCTGGCACGGCGCCGGCCTCGGCACCGGGGCCGACTCGGGGCCGCACCTGGCCGTCCTGTCGTTGCTGACCTGGCTCGCCGAACGCGTGCCCGGTGTCGCCGAGAGCCGGTCGAGCGCCGGGGTGACCATCGCGTGGCTGCTCTTCCTCGCCCCCGTGCTCGCGGCGTGGTCCGCCTACCTCGCGGCTCGCGTCGTCACGCCGGCCCGGGCCGCCCGCGCGCTCGGCGCCCTCGCCTGGGGCACCGCCGGTGTCGCGGCCGCCGGCATCTCGCAGGGGCGCGTCAGCGTCGCCGTGGTGCACGTGTTCCTGCCCTTCGTGCTGGCCGGCTTCGCCCTGGCGGCCCGCCGCGACGGCACGTTCACGGCCACCTTCGCCACGGCGCTCGCGACGGCGGTGCTCGGTGCCTTCGCCCCGCCGCTGCTCGGCCTCTCGGCCGTGGCCGCCCTGGTGCTGCTGGTCCTGGGTCCGGGCCTGCGGCGGCCGCGCGCCCTCGTGCTCCTCGTCGTCCCGGCTGCCCTGCTCGGCCCCTGGGCCGCCCGCTTCGTCGAGGACTGGCGGCTGCTGCTGTCCGGACCCGGCCTCGTGTCGACCTCCGACGACCAAGGACCGTGGGGGGTCCTGGCCATGGTGCTCGGTGAGCCCGGCAGGGCCGGCGTCGTTGTCTGGCTCGGGGCTCCGCTGGTGGTCCTGGGCGTGCTCGGCTTCGCCGTCCGCGGTCGCAGCCGAGCCGAGTCGGTCGGGCTCGTGGCAGGTTCTCTCGTGGCCCTGATCGGCCTGGCCGGGGCCCTGGCCTCCCAGCGAGTCGTGCTCGGCTCGGCCGAGACCGGAGTGGGCCAGTCCGGCCCCGCCCACCTGTGGGCGGGCCTCGGGGTCCAGCTGTGGCTGGCCGGGCTGGTCGTCGGCCTGCTGGCCGGGAGCCGCCCCGTCCTCGCCTCCCTCCAGCGTCCCGGCCGCCGCTGGGGCTTCGCAGCGGGCGTGGCCGCGGCCGCCCTCGCCGTGCTGCCGGTCGTCACCGCCGCCGGGCTGCAGGCGTACGACGGCCTCGGGCGCACGCTGTCCGTCGGTCAGGCGACCCTGCCCGCCGTCGCCGTCGACCAGGGCAGCGGCCCGCTCGGCAACCGCCTGCTCGTGCTCCGCCCGTCCGACCAGGTCGTGGACTTCGTGCTGGCCGGACAGGAGCCGGGTGAGGTCCTTCGCGATCTCGACCGGGTCCCCGATGCCGACGACGCACCGCTCGTCGACGCGGTGGCGAACATCGTGGGCGGCCGCGGGGCCAACTCCCTCGACTCCACCACCCTCGCCCGGCTGGGCATCGGCTACGTGCAGGTCGCAGCGACGAGCGACTCGCCCCTGACGCGACGGCTCGACTCCTCCGCGGGGCTGAGCCGGTTGGGGGCGAACGAGCGGGGGATCCTCTGGAAGGTCCAGCCGCTCGGCGGAGCCGACGGAGCCTCGGTCGCCACGGCGCCGTCACGGGCGCGGCTCGTCGACGCCGACGGCGCCCTGCTCCAGGTCGTCCCCACCACGGGACCGCACGCCGCCGTCGACACCACGATCCCCGCGGGCCCGGGCCGGCGGCTCCTCGTGCTGGCCGAGCCGACCGAGTGGTCGGCACAGGCCGTCGTCACCTTCGACGGCCGGCGTCTCGACCCGCTGCCTGGCACCGTCCAGCCCACGTATGCCGTCCCCCCGACCTCCGGTGACCTCGTGGTCGATCTCGCCGCGGCCCAGCCCTGGTGGCGCCTGGGTCAGGCCCTCCTCGTCGGCCTCGTCGTCTTCCTTGCCCTGCCCTTCGGCAACCGCCGTTCGAGGAGGCGCTCATGAGCAGCACAGCCGGCATCGTCCGGGTCGCCTCGGTCACGGTCGTCGCGGCGGCGCTGGCCGTCGGCGCCACCCGCGTCGGCGGCACGCTGGGTCTCGCGACCGCCGGCGAACGTGCCGGCCTGCCCGAGTCGTCCAGCGTGCTCGTCGACGAGGCCGCCCTCGTGTGCCCGGGGCAGCAGCGTCTCGGGGCCGTCGGGCTGCGCGACGTCGCCGGCACGCTCTCGGTGGCCGCGGCCGCGCCGGAGTCCGGTGTGGTCACCGGGGTGCCCGCTGGAGGCAACGGCTCCGTCCGACTGTCGCTCGGCGCGTCGTCCACGGGCCTTGCGCAGACCGCGTCGGCAGGCAGCCTTGCCACCGCTGGCGTGTCGACGCCCGAGGTTGTCATCGCCGCAGCGAGCGGTGCCCTGGCGCCGGGCCTGGCCGCCACCCAGGTGTGGCGCCACACGGGCGACGACGACAGGGGGCTCGCGCTGACTCCCTGCCAGCTGCCGTCGTCCGACGTCTGGCTGGTGGGTGGCGGTGCCGGCCCGTCCCGCACCGAGCGCGTCATCGTCAGCAACCCTGGCGCGAATGCGGTGGCCGTGTCGATCGACGTGCTGGGCCGCTCAGGTCGCATCGAGGGCGCCGCCGACCGCAGCGTCGCGATCGCGCCCCTGTCCCGGCAGGTCATCTCGCTCGACGCCATCGCGCCCGACGAGGTCAGCCCGGTCGTGCACGTCGTTGCCACCGGAGGGGTCGTGTCAGCGGTTCTCGACGACCAGTGGATCTCCGGCGCCACAGGTCGCGGCATCGACGACTCCACCCGGGCGGCCGCCCCCGGCACCGACCTCGTCGTTCCGGGCGTCGACACCGCCGACCACGTCTGGCTGCGCCTGGCCAATCCCGGCGACACCGAGGCGCTCGCCCAGGTGCGACTGCTCGGGGCGAAGGGGGTGGAGCAGCCGGCCGGACTCCGCGCGGTCCGCGTGCCGGCGGGGTCGACCCTCGACGTGCCCGTGGTGGCGTCCTCGGCGTCGGGTCTGGGCATCCGCTCCGACCAGCCACTGGTGGCCGGCGCCTGGGCTGAGCGCCGAGCGAAGACCGCCGACCAGATGGGCGACTTCGCGTGGACCCCCGCCACACCACCCATCCTCGGTGTCGCCGGAGTGCTGTTGCCGGGGCTCGACGGATCCACGAAACGCCTTCTGCTCACGGCAGGTTCGGCCTCGAGCACCGTCTCGGTGCGCCTGGGCGGCAGTGGTGTCCCGAAGGTCTCGACCGTGACGGTCGCGCCCGACTCGACCGCCGTCGTCGACGCCGGCGGCGCGACTGCCGTGTGGGTCGTGCCGGTCAGCGGGACCGTGCGGGCGGCTGTGTCGGTGGCCGGGCAGGACGCCGGCGTGCCGTACTACTCGGTGGCGCCGCTCGTCGACGCCCCCGTGAGGGCGTTGTCGGTGCCGGTGCGCCAGGTCCGCAACTGACCCTCGCCCGAACCGATCCCCGGCGACGTCACCCGACGCCACCAGGCGTGAGTGCCCGTCAGCCGCGCCGTGCCCCTGCGACCGACCTCGTCACTCGCCGAACCCGGGGTCGAGCTCCTCGGGGGAGACCCCGAGGAGGCCGGCGACCTGCTCGGTGACGATGTCGGCGACGAGCGCGGCGACATCACGACGGTCGGTCACCCTGGTCTCGACGGGCCGGCGGTAGACGACGATGCGGGCCGGCCGGGCGCTGGTCGCGGGGTAGAGCCGCCCGAGCGGCACCTCGCGGTGGTCCCAGGGCGCCGGACCGCGTGGGACGTCCTCCACCGCGAACTCCACGGCAGGAAAGGCCCGACCGCAGGTCGCCTCCAGCCGAGCGGCAGCATCGAGCACGAAGTCGTCGAACTCGTCGCGCCGCGACGTCATGGCCGGCACCGGAGGCCAGGCCAACGGCCCCCGCTGGCCGCGCCCGTGCCGGTCGCGCCGGCGGCGCCGCGCAGGCGTACGGGGCGAGACGGTGTCCACGCCTCCACTCTAGATCGCGGCGCCTGCGGGAAGTCCCACCGAACCGCCGGCCGCAGGGCGTTCCGGCCTACGGCCGGCCCCGGTCGTCTGCGGTCACGTGCGATCGTCATCGGCCGTCCCCGGAGCCCCGACTCCGCCTCCGCAGCCGCTCGGACGGCGTGGTGATTCGTCCTCGGCGTGGGCGGGGGCTAGAGTCCCGGATCGTGGGTCTGACACGTGGTTGCTCGAAGACGGGATGCGCTCGCCCGGCCGTCGCGACCCTGACCTACGCCTACGCCGACCGGGCCGTCGTGGTCGGTCCGCTCGCGACGTACGCCGAGCCACACACGTACGACCTGTGCCTCGAGCACGCCGAGCGCATGACCGCTCCCCGGGGCTGGGAGGTCGTCCGCGTCGGCGGCGAGTTCCCCGAGCCCGTGCTCGCGGCCGACGACCTGCTCGCCCTCGCCGACGCCGTGCGCGAGGCCGGCCGTCCGCGCACCCCGCGTGGCAGCGACGCCCGCACCACGCCCAGGGGACAGGCCGACGCCGAGGCGGGCTCGGGCGCCGTCGAGGCCGGCCGTCGTGGGCACCTGCGCATCCTCAGGGACTCCTGACCACTAGGGTGTTCGGCGTGCCTCGCCTCGCAGACTTCGTCAAGGCCTACGACGTACGCGGAACCGTGCCCGACCAGCTGTCACCGGCAGTCGCACAGGCCCTCGGAGCCGCCTTCGCGGAAGTGGTCGCCGTGCCCGACGGGTCTGCCGGCATCGTCATCGGCCACGACATGCGGCCGAGCTCGCCGGAGCTGTCGGCAGCCTTCGCAGCCGGGGTGACCTCGCGCGGCGTCGACGTGACGATGATCGGTCTCTGCTCGACCGACGGTCTCTACTACGCCAGCGGCGCCCTCGACCTGCCGGGCGCGATGTTCACGGCCAGCCACAACCCGGCGCAGTACAACGGCATCAAGCTCTGTCGGTCGGCGGCGCGACCCGTCGGTCAGGACTCCGGTCTCGCCGAGATCCGCGACCTCGCCCAGTGGATGCTCGACGGTGGCTCGGGGCTGGCCCAGCCCGTGGGCGGTCCCGGCACGGTGACCACCCGAGACCTGCTGGGTGACTACGCGGCCTTCCTGCGGAGCCTCGTCGACCTCTCCGGCTCGCGCCCCCTCAAGGTCGTCGTCGATGCGGGCAACGGGATGGGCGGTCACACCGTGCCGGCCGTGCTGGGCACCGGCGCAGGGCTGCCCGAGCTTCCCCTCGAGGTCGTCCCCCTCTACTTCGAGCTCGACGGCACCTTCCCGAACCACGAGGCCAACCCGCTCGACCCGGCAAACCTCGTCGACCTGCAGGCGGCGGTGCGTGAGCACGGTGCCGACCTCGGTCTCGCCTTCGACGGTGACGCAGACCGTTGCTTCGTCGTCGACGCCGACGGCGAGCCCGTCTCGCCGAGCGCGGTCACGGGGCTCGTGGCGGTGCGCGAGATCGCCCGGGCCCGCGCCGGCGGCGACACCGACGTCGCGATCGTGCACAACGTCATCTCGAGCGCTGCGGTGCGCGAGGTGGTGCTCGAGGCGGACGCGACTCCTGTACGCACTCGGGTGGGGCACTCCTTCATCAAGGCCGAGATGGCCCGGGCCGGAGCGGTGTTCGGCGGCGAGCACTCCGCCCACTACTACTTCCGCGACTTCTGGTTCGCCGACACCGGCATGCTCGCCGCGCTCCACGTGCTGTCGGCCCTGGGCGAGCAGCAGGAGCCTCTCTCGGCCATCTGCGCCGACTTCGAGCGCTACGTCGCGTCGGGAGAGATCAACTCCACGGTGACCGACCAGGCCGCCGTCGTCGAGCAGGTGCGCGCCTGGGCGAAGGTCCGCGGCGCGGGCACCGACGAGCTCGACGGACTGACCGTGACCAGCCCGGAGGGTGAGTCGCCGACGTGGTGGTTCAACGTGCGCGCCTCCAACACCGAGCCGCTGCTGCGTCTCAACGTCGAGGCCGCCGACCGTGAGACGATGCAGGGCGTGCGCGACGAGCTGCTCGCCCTGATCCGCTCAGGCGCCGCAGCCGCCACCGCGGGCGACCAGACCGGGTCCACCACCAGCTCCACCACCCAGGACGCAGGAGACGCTTCGTGAGCCAGAGCCACCAGACCATCGAGCCGTGGCTGCGCGGGATCATCCGCTGCCCGCAGTGCAAGGGCGAGGTCACCGACGTGGCTGCCTCGGGTGGCACCGAGGTCGCAGAGCTGCGCTGCGACACCTGTCATCTCGCCTACCCCGTCGAGGGGGGCGTGCCGGTCCTGCTGGTCGACCTCGCCCGCCGCACCGACGGCTGAGGCCGGTGGGCGCCGTGTTCGACGAAGCCCGCCTCGACGACGAGGGCGCCCTGAGCGTCCTCGACCGCAGCGAGACGCTGCGAGCGTTGGCCGGGTCCGGCGCCCAGGTGAGGCGCACGACGGCCGCGGCCGGCGAGGCCGGCCTCGACCGGCTGCGTGACATCGAGCCGCGGGGTGTCGTCGTCGCGGCTGCCGGGGGTTCGGCCGCCGTCGCCGACCTCTTCGAGGCCGTCTCGCACGGGGCTGCCGCGCTTCCTGTCCAGAGCTGCTCGTCGGGGTCGCTGCCCGGCTGGGTCGGTGCGCTCGACGTCGTCATCGCCGTTTCGCAGTCCGGCAGCGCCGCGGGCACCCTGGCCCTCGCAGCCGAGGCTGCCCGTCGCGGGGCCTTCCTCGTCACCGTCGGCGCCGACGGCTCACCGCTCGCCGACGTGAGCGCGAGGGCGCACGGCGTCCACGTGCCGATCCCGGTCACCGGGTCCTCGTCCCGCACGTCCATGTGGGCCCAGGCCACCCCGGCGCTGCTGGCCGCCGACGCCATGGGGATCGCGTCGTGCAGCCCCGAGACGCTGGCCGAGCTCGCCGACGTGCTCGACCGCGTCGCCACGGACGCCCGGCCCGGGTCCGAGTCATTCGTCAACCCGGCCAAGGTGCTGGCGACGGAGCTCGCCGAGTCGACGCCCATCGTGCTCGGCGAAGGACCCTTCGGTGACGTGACGGCACGGCGTGCCGCCTCGATGTTCGGACGCACCGGACGGGTGCCGGTCGCCCACGGCTGCCTGCCCGACGCGGCCAGCCAGATCGTGGCCTGCTTCGACGGACCCCTCGCACCGGGCCAGTCCGGGGGCGGCGGCACCGACGACATCTTCGCCGACCCCTTCCTCGACGGGCCGACCAGGCCTCCGTTGCGCCTGATCATGCTGCGCGACACGTCCGGCGGTGACGGCGCGCGGCTCGCCGACACCGTGGTCTCGGTGGCGGGGGACGCCGGCGTACGCGTGTCGCTGCTCGACGCTGACGCCCCTGACCCCCTCCTGCGCCTGGCGCAGCACGTCGCACTCACCGACTTCGCCGCCACCTACCTCGCGCTCGGCTTCGGCTTCGACCCGGCGACGTCCCCGCACGTACGCCTGCTGCGGGGATCCCGAGGCGCCTGACGGGTCGCGCGTCACCGGAACGTATCCTGCCCCGGTGACCCAGCACTTCGACCTCGCCATCATCGGCAGCGGCTCCGGCAACTCCCTGGTGACGCCCGACTTCGACGACAAGCGCGTGGCCGTCATCGAGGGCGGTACCTTCGGTGGCACCTGCCTCAACGTCGGCTGCATCCCCACGAAGATGTTCGTCTACGCCGCCGAGGTGGCCACGACCGTGAGCGAGGCCGCCCGCTACGGGGTCGACGCGACGCTCGAGGGAGTGCGCTGGACCGACGTGCGCGACCGGGTCTTCGCACGCATCGACCCGATCTCGGAGGGCGGTCGCCGCTACCGGCAGGAGGGGCCGAACACCACCGCCTTCCTCGGGCATGCGACCTTCACGGGCGACCGCACGCTCACGGTCGAGCTGTCCGACGGACGCCGGGAGACGGTCACCGCCGACCAGGTCGTCGTCGCGGCGGGCGCCCACCCCGTCCTGCCGGACGTCGTCGCCGAGTCGGGCCTCGAGCTCGGAACCCTCGTCCACACCTCAGACACGATCATGCGCATCGGCGAGCTGCCGCGGCGCCTGGCCATCATCGGTGGTGGCTTCATCGCCGCCGAGATGGCGCACGTCTTCGCATCCTTCGGGGTGGACGTGACGATCGTGGCGCGCGGCTCCCAGCTGCTCCGCCACCTCGACAGCGACATCTCGCAGCGCTTCACCGACCTCGCCCGAGAGCAGTGGGACGTGCGCACCGCGACGAACGTCGTGGCCGTCGAACGCGGTGACGGGGGAGCGGGGGTGCGGCTGCACCTCGACAGCTCCGCGGTCGTCGACGCCGACCTGCTGCTCGTCGCCACCGGCCGGCACCCGAACAGCGCCGGGCTCGGAGCCGAGGCCGGCGGCCTCGCCGTCCTCGACGACGGACGCATCGACGTCGACGCCTACGGCCGCACGAGCGCGCCGGGCGTGTGGGCCCTCGGCGACGTCAGCTCGCCCTTCCAGCTGAAGCACGTCGCCAACGCCGAGGCGAGGGTCATCGCCCACAACCTCGTCCACCCCGACGACCCGCAGCGGCTCCCGCACGACCATGTCCCGTCCGGGATCTTCAGCCACCCGCAGATCGCCACCGTCGGCCTCACCGAGCAGGAGTGCGTGGAACAGGGCCGCGCACACGTGACCTACGTGCAGGCGTACGGCGACACGGCATACGGCTGGGCCATGGAGGATCGTTCGAGCGTGTGCAAGCTCGTCGCCGACCCGGCCACCGGCTGCCTGCTCGGCGCCCACCTGATGGGCCCCCACGCGACGTCGCTGATCCAGCCACTCGTGCAGGGCATGGCGTTCGGCACGACCGTGCACGACCTCGCCCGCGGCCAGTACTGGATCCACCCCGCGCTGGCCGAGGTCGTGGAGAACGCCCTGCTCGGCCTGCGGCTCGACGGCACGGCCTGAGCGCGTTCCCAGCCGTTTCCCAGACCACCCTAGGATGACGCCATGGCAGGCGGACTCGTAGCCCTACTCGACGACATCGCGGCACTGGTCAAGCTCGCAGCGGCGTCGGTCGACGACGTGGGGGCGGCAGCCGCGAAGGCCAGCGTCAAGGCCACCGGCGTCGTCGTCGACGACACCGCGGTCACGCCGCGCTACGTGCAGGGACTGGCGCCGGAGCGCGAGCTGCCGATCATCAAGAAGATCGCGCTCGGCTCGCTGCGCAACAAGCTGCTCATCATCCTCCCGGTGATCATGCTGCTCAGCCAGTTCCTGCCCTGGCTGCTCACGCCGACCCTCATGGTCGGTGGCGCGTACCTGGCCTACGAGGGCGCCGAGAAGGTGTGGGAGCTCGTCTCGGACCACCACGCGGAGGAGCCCGAGACGGGTGAGGTCGACGAGTCGGCCGTCGTCGCGGGCGCGATCCGCACCGACTTCATCCTCTCGGCCGAGATCATGGTCATCGCGCTCAACGAGGTCGACACCGAGCCGTTCCTCTCGCGCTTCATCATCCTGGTGATCGTCGCCCTGCTGATCACGGCGCTCGTCTACGGCGTCGTCGGGCTCATCGTCAAGATGGACGACGTCGGCCTCCACCTCGCCGAGCGCGACTCCGGCGCCTCGCAGCGCATCGGCCGCGGCCTCGTCAAGGGCATGCCGAAGCTGCTGTCGGTGCTGTCCACGGTCGGCATCGCGGCCATGCTCTGGGTCGGTGGGCACATCCTGCTCGTCGGGGTCGACGAGCTGGGCTGGCACCCGCTCTACGACCTCGTGCACCATCTCGAGGAGGGTGTGGCCGGCGTCGCCGGTGTTGGCGGCGTCCTGGCGTGGCTCGTCAACACGCTCGCCTCGGCCCTCATCGGCCTCGTCGTGGGTGCGATCGTCGTCGCGGCACTGCACGTGGTGCCTCGCCGCAGGAAGGCCGACGAGACCGCCTCGGCCCACTGACTCGCGCCGCCCCCGGCCGGTCAGGTGCGCAGCTGGGGGCCACCCGCACACGTCCAGGCTGACCGCTCCTCGTATCCGGTGTGGGACCAGCCTCGAGCGGTGCGGCGCGCCGCCGACCAGTGCGTTCACACCCCCGTGGCCTGAGCCCTCGGTCGTCCACAGGGGAGGGGCGGGTCCGTCGTCATCACCGCCGACGCCGACACGATGTCGACATGGACCTCGTTCCCTACTGCCCGGACGGCGTCATCGACTCGGCCGGCCTTCGAGCCCGCGGCCTCACGTCCCACGACGTCGCTCGGCTCTGCCGTGCCGGCACGCTCCATCAACTGGTCAGGGGCTGGTTCGCCACCCGACCACCCGGCGACGCGGTCGATCGCCACCTGCTCACGGCACGCGCCCTGACCACCCACTTCGACGGCCGGGCTGTCCCGAGCCACCACTCCCGTCTGCTGGCGGTCGGTCTCCCGGTGTGGCGTGCCGACCTGTCGGTCGTGCACCTGACTCGCGTGCAGGACCGCGGCTCTCGCAGGCGGGAAGGGTTTGCGGTCCACCCGGCCGTCGACGGGCTCGACGCCGCGGCCGGTCCGCAGCGTACAGGCGTCCCGGTCGCCGTGGCGATCGTCCAGACCGGCATCCTCAGCGGCCCGATGGATGCCCTGATCGCGGCCGATGCGGCCCTGCGCGCGGATCTCGTCGACGTCTCGCAGCTTGCAGCCGCACTCGACCTCTTCAAGGGCCGAACGGGTGTGGCGCCGGTCCGTGCGGCCCTGGCCCACGCCGACGCCCGGCACGGAGTCGCCGGGGGAGACCCGGCTGGCCGGGGTGCTGCGCGACCTGGGACTTCCGGCCACGCCGCAGGTGTGGATCCGTACCCGGTTGGGGCGCAAGAGGGTCGACGCCCTGCTCGACGACCACCCCGTGGTCCTCGAGTTCGACGGCGCCGTCAAGTACCGGGCGCCCACCGGCATCGGCGAACCCACCGGGCAGCGCACCGGCCCGGCCGACAACCCGCTCTTCGACGAGAGGGTGCGCGAGGACGCCATCCGCGACGAGCACTACGAGGTGGTGCGGGTGGTCTGGCGCCAGCTCGCCGACCCGGGCGGCATACACCGTCGGATCCTCGACGCGGTCGCGCGGTGCACGCGCCGCGCTGCGTGAGGTGCACACGCGATGGGGACAGCGACACACGCCCGGGCCATGGGGCCGGCGGACACGGTGTGCCGGCGTCCTGAAGGTGTGCGGCCGGCCGGTGGGTCACGGTGAACGCTCGACAGACCGTTCGAGTCGACGCGACGTCGCCGCTAGACTCGTGGACTGCCGGCGTGGGTGATGACCCGCCAGATGAGCCCAGAGGGGCGCGCCGGGTCAGCACACCGACCATCAAAGGAAACGATCACTCATGTCCTTCGACTACAAGGTTGCCGACCTGGGCCTCGCCGAGGCCGGCCGACACCAGCTCCGCCTCGCCGAGCACGAGATGCCCGGTCTGATGGCCATCCGTGAGGAGTACGCCGCCGCCCAACCCCTCAAGGGTGCGCGCATCGCCGGCTCGCTGCACATGACCGTCCAGACGGCCGTCCTCATCGAGACGCTCACCGCGCTCGGAGCCGAGGTCCGCTGGGCCTCCTGCAACATCTACTCGACGCAGGACGAGGCCGCGGCCGCCGTCGTCGTCGGCCCCAAGGGCTCTGCGGACGACCTCCAGGGCGTGCCCGTCTTCGCCTGGAAGGGCGAGACCCTGCCCGAGTACTGGTGGTGCACCGACCAGATCCTCACCTGGCCCGGCGGCGAGGGCCCGAACATGATCCTCGACGACGGTGGCGACGCCACGATGCTCGTCCACAAGGGCCTCGAGTGGGAGAAGGCCGGACAGGTGCCCGCCACCACCGACGAGGACTCCGAGGAGTTCGGCGTCTTCAAGGAGCTCGTGCGCCAGACGATGGCGACCGACCCGCAGAAGTGGACCACCGTGGCCGCCGGCATCAAGGGCGTCACCGAGGAGACCACCACCGGTGTCCACCGCCTCTACCAGCTGGCCGAGGCCGGCGAGCTGCTCTTCCCGGCCATCAACGTCAACGACGCGGTCACCAAGAGCAAGTTCGACAACACCTACGGCTGCCGCCACTCGCTCATCGACGGCCTCAACCGCGCCACCGACGTCCTCATCGGCGGCAAGGTCGCGGTCGTGGCCGGCTACGGCGACGTGGGCAAGGGCTGCGCCGAGTCGCTCCGCGGCCAGGGCGCCCGCGTCATCGTCACCGAGATCGACCCGATCTGCGCCCTGCAGGCTGCCATGGAGGGCTTCCAGGTCGCCCGCCTCGAGGACGTCGTCGAGACCGCCGACATCTTCATCACGACGACCGGCTGTTACGACGTCATCACGGCCGAGCACATGACGAAGATGAAGAACAAGGCGATCGTCGCCAACATCGGCCACTTCGACAACGAGATCGACATGGCGGGCCTGGCCCGCGTCGGCGGCATCACCAAGACCGAGATCAAGCCGCAGGTCCACGAGTGGACGTTCGAGGGCGGCAGCTCGATCATCGTGCTCTCCGAGGGCCGCCTGATGAACCTCGGCAACGCCACCGGCCACCCGAGCTTCGTCATGAGCAACTCGTTCTCGAACCAGACGATCGCCCAGATCGAGCTCTTCACCAAGCCCGGCGAGTACGCCAAGCAGGTCTACACGCTGCCGAAGCACCTCGACGAGAAGGTCGCGCGCCTGCATCTCGACGCCCTCGGCGTGAGGCTCACCGAGCTGACCAAGGGACAGGCCGAGTACCTCGGCGTCGACGTCGCCGGCCCGTACAAGCCGGAGCACTACCGGTACTGAGCACCCTCACCCGGTCCTCGGCCCAGCCGACCGATGACGTATGCCGCCCACCTCGCGAGGTGGGCGGCATACGTGCTCTCGGGCGTGGCGCGGCGACGCCGTCAGGCGTTGGGCGCCTTGAGCAGCAGGTAGGTCGACCCGCGGGCGGCGACGCTCCACGAGGTCTGGCGCACGAGCGCCTCGGCCACCGGGAGGTCCTTGGGCACGAGCGCCCAACGGCAGCCCGTCTGGGTGAGGTAGTCGTCCCAGCCGGTGGCGGCGCTCTGGAAGGTCATGTACGCCTCGACGTGTGCGACGGCATACACCTCGATGCGCCCGTCGATGGCGGGACGCACGTTGGGGTGCTTCCAGATGAGCCAGCCGCCGCTGCCGTAGTCGTTGCACAGCACGGTGCCGGCGGGCAGCGCGGCGAGCTGGCGGTCCAGGTCGTTGGGACCCCACTCGGGCTGGGCGCCGCGCGACGGTGCGAGCAGCCCGGCGACCGCGAGGCCCGCCGCCGCGAGCCCCAGCGTCAGGGCGACCTCGCGCCGGGCGATCGGCTCGCGGGGGAGTCGCACGACGCGCGCGATGGCCATGGCGGCCATCGGCGCGATGATGGCCGCGCCGACGGCGATCGTGCGCACGTAGAGCAGCGAGAAGCCGATGGCCAGGCCCACCAGGAGGATCTCCGTCGCGGGAGTGCGTCGGCGCTCTCGCGACCAGATGAGCAACGTCGTCACGGCCAGGACCAGGAACGCGACGAAGTAGACATCGGTCAGCGACGGTGACCGCCACTCGTCGACGAAATGGGTGGTCTCGCCCACGGCCAGGGGCGCCAGGAGCAGCCCGGGACCCACCGGTGTCAACGCCGCGGCGGCGAGTGAGCCCAGCGGCACGAGAGCCAGTCGCAGCCAAGCCCGGCCGCGAACGGTCCCGTCGACGAGGAAGCCGACGAGGGCCACCACCCCGATCGCGACGCCGACGAACCACATGCCGTGGCTGCAGGCCCAGACCCACGTGAGCGGGACGAGCCACCACCGCGGCCTGGGGTCGCGGCGCGTCGCCAGCCACGCGCCGGTGGTCACCGCGGCGAGGGCGAACGACACGAGGTGGGGGCGCAGCGAGAGGCTGCCGCTCAGGGCCACCGTCGCGACGACGAGCACGATCGTGGCCACGAGCAGTGGCGCCTGCCGCCGGACGACGACCCAGAAGCACAGGACGACCGCCGCAGCGCCGGCCGGGAGCAGCCACGACACCCCCGCGAGGCCGAAGGCCTGCTGCGCCCAGCTCATGACCAGCTCGGGCAGCCACTCGTGCAGCCGCCAGGGCTGCGTCGACATCGTGCTCCACGGGTCGGGGCCGCTGAAGGACCACGTCTCGCGCAGGCGGTCTCCGGCTGCGATGTGCCAGAACGTGTCGGGGTCGTTGACCGGCCTCACCACGCGCAGCACCGTGAAGAAGACGACGAGCCCCGGCAGCAGCTGACGGAGCAGCAGGGGGAGCACGGACCGACGTGCGCTCCCAGCGCTCGGGTCACCCCCGTCGGCCGCCGGCCCGGCTGGCCCGGCCGGCCCCGCCTTCACATCGGCCGCGTCGGGCGTCGGGGCGAGTTCCCTCGTGTCGCTCGTCACCGCCCGATCATCCCCGGTCGCACGCGTGATCGGGGCGTTTTGGGTGGATTGGTGTAGTGCTGGGGGGACCTCGCCAGCGGGCCGCCCCGATGCCCTCGTGGGAGGATTGCCGGACTCACCACCACCTGGATCGCAGGGACCCTCCATGAACAAGCTCCTCCCCGGTGCTCTCGCACTGGCGCTGTCCGTCACGCTCGCCGGCTGCTCGAAGTCGGCCGACCAGGGGGCTGCCCCGGCCACCACTCCGGCCGCCACTGCGGCCTCCCCGACCGGCTCCTCGTCGAGCGTGACCACCCCCAGCGACTCGATGTCGACCGGCACGGCCGACGACTCGGGCACGGCGACGGCCTCGGCGACCCGGCCCCCCATCGACCAGTCCACACCGGAGGCGGCGATGACGTCGTGGCTCGGGTCCATGGTGGCCGGCGACGGCACTGCTGTGTGCTCCCTCATGGCAGCGGGCGGCAAGGCCATCCCGAGCATCCCGGGTGCCGCGGCCGCCTGTGGCTCGTCGATCACGCCGATGCTCGACCAGATCAAGGAGCTGGGCGCAGCCTTCGAGGGCCTGCAGATCAACGGGGCCACGGTCAACGGCAACAACGCCAGCTTCGAGAGCGTGACGACCGAGCCCGCTCTCGCCGCCGACGTCGTCGCGAACTTCAAGGCCGTCAAGATCGCCGGGAAGTGGTACATCACGCAGGGGTGAGCCGAGGGTGACCCGGCAATGATGCAGGCGACCGCGCGCACCGTGGTGCGCCGGTGCGTTGCCGTGCGTGTGTGATGATTTGGTCAGGACGTACGGGGCCGTGGTCCACGGACCCGGGAGGGAGTGTGTCGTGAAGGGTCGGGTTCTGGTCGTCGACGACGACCTCGCGCTCGCCGAGATGCTCGGGATCGTGCTGCGCAACGAGGGGCTCGAGGTCACCCACGTGGCCGACGGCTCTGAGGCCCTGGGCGCGTTCCGTGAGTCGCGGGCCGACCTCGTGCTCCTCGACGTCATGCTCCCGGGCCTCGACGGCATGGAGGTGTGCCGCCGCATCCGCGCGGAGAGCGGCGTACCCATCGTCATGCTCACGGCCCGCACCGACACCGTCGACGTCGTCGTGGGTCTGGAGTCGGGTGCCGACGACTACGTCGTCAAGCCGTTCAAGCCGCAAGAGCTCATCGCACGCGTACGCGCCCGCCTGCGTCGCGGGGACGAACCGGCCCCCGAGAAGCTGTCGATCGGCGACCTCGAGATCGACGTCGCCGGCCACTCCGTGAAGCGCGACGGCCAGGCGCTGTCGCTGACCCCGCTCGAGTTCGACCTGCTCGTCGCGCTGGCCCGCAAGCCCTGGCAGGTGTTCACCCGCGAGGTGCTGCTCGAGCAGGTGTGGGGCTACCGCCACGCCGGCGACACCCGCCTGGTCAACGTCCACGTCCAGCGGCTGCGCTCCAAGATCGAGCACGACCCCGAGCGCCCCGAGATCGTCGTGACCGTGCGCGGCGTCGGCTACAAGGCGGGTCCCTCCTGAGATGAGTGAGCGGCCGGCCACCAGCGGACTCGCGGGCCTGGCCTCGCGGGCCGGCTCGACGCTGCGCGGCTGGTGGCAGCGCATCCTCCACCTGTGGCGGGCGTCCCTCGGGTTCCGCGTCGTCGTCGTGACGATGCTGCTGGGCATCCTGGTCCTCACCGCGGTCGGCACCTACCTCTACGGCTCCATCGCGCAGAGCCTCGTCGACAGCCGCCAGCGCATCGCGGCCGAGGACAGCCTGCGCGACGGGCAGGACGCCCAGGACAAGTTCGACTCGACCGACCAGACCGACACCGAGGCGAAGCTGACGCAGTTCGCGACGACGCTGGTCAACTCCTATCGGCGCGACGCCGGCAACGAGACCCGCTACGTCGTGCTGACCCGCTCCGACGGCAACACGTCACCCTTCAACGTCAGGTCCGTCGAGAGCGGGAGCGTCGGCCTGCGCTTCATCCCCGACGAGCTGCGCCGGCAGGTCGCGGCCCAGACCGACCGCCAGCACCTGCAGGTCGCGACCATCACCGAAGGCAACGACAGCATCTCGGCCGTCATCGTCGGCCAGACCGTCGTGCTCCCCGTCGCCGGCAACTACGGCCTCTACTTCATCTACCCGATGGACCGCGAGCGCGAGATCATCAGCTCGATCGGCAACACCTTCCTCGTCGGAGGCTTCGCCCTCATCGTGCTGATCGGCGCGATCGCCTTCGTCGTCACCCGCCTGGTCGCAGACCCGGTGCGACGCGCCGCAGCCGTGGCCGAGCGTTTCGCCGAGGGCAACCTCAACGAGCGCATGCGGGCCAAGGGCGAGGACGACCTCGCGCGACTCGGCACCTCGTTCAACGGCATGGCTGCCTCGATCCAGCAGCAGATCGCCCAGCTCGAGAACCTCTCGCGCGTCCAGCAGCGGTTCGTCTCCGACGTCTCCCACGAGCTGCGCACCCCCCTGACGACCATCCGCATGGCCGGCGACCTCATCCACGACTCGCGCGGCGACTTCGAGCCGACCGTGGCCCGTTCGGCCGAGCTGCTGCGCGGCGAGCTCGACCGCTTCGAGTCCCTGCTGAGCGACCTGCTCGAGATCTCCCGCTTCGACGCCGGTGCCGCGGTGCTCGAGGTCGAGGCGAGCGACCTGCGCGCGTGCGTCGAGCGGGCCGTCGACGCCCACCGCACCCTCGCTGCCCGAAAGGGCACCCGTCTCGTGGTCAACACCCCGGCCGCACCCGTCGTCGCCGACATGGACTCGCGCCGCATCGAGCGCATCCTGCGCAACCTCGTCTCGAACGCCGTCGAGCACGGTGAGGGCAAACCGGTGGAGGTGACGATCGGCTACAACGACACCGCCGTCGCGGTGACCGTCCGTGACCACGGCGTGGGCCTGAGACCCGGTGAGGCGGCACTGGTGTTCACCCGGTTCTGGCGAGCCGACCCCGCCCGGGCCCGCACGACCGGCGGCACGGGCCTGGGTCTCGCCATCGCGCTGGAGGACGCCCGCCTCCATGCGGGTCGCCTCGAGGCGTGGGGTGCGCGGGGCGAGGGCTCCTGCTTCCGTCTGACTCTCCCGCGCATGGCCGAGGCGACGATCACGAGCTCGCCCCTCCCGTTGAGCCCGCTCGCCGCCGAGTCGGCGCGTGCCGCCCGGGCGACCTCCTCTGAGGGTGCCGACGACGACACGCTGCGCCTGAGACGCATCACCGTGGAGCGCTCCCCGTGAGACGCCGCCTGCTCGTCGCCCTGGTCGTGGCGGCCGCCACGCTCCTCGCGGGGTGTGGCGGTCTGCCGACCACGGGGCCGGTGATCGAGGGGAGGGTGCTCGGCGACGTCGTCAACGAGCCGGTGCGCGTGGTCGCGGTCGGCCCCGCTGCCGGCGCCAGCCAGGAGTCGGTCGTGCGCGGCTTCCTCCGGGCCGGCGAGGACGCCGACGAGACCCACGCCACGGGCAAGAGCTTCCTGGCACCCCAGTCGGTGGACCTGTGGCGCTGGTCGAACGCCGACGTGATCGTCTACGACGGCGACCTCGCCTTCCGGCAGGTCGATGAGGACTCCGTCGAGGTCACCGCCGACGTGCTGGCCCGCCTGACGCCCGACGGTCGCTACGTCGAGCAGCCACCGGGGATGCGCGAACGACTCATGCTCGGTCTGGTGAAGGTCGGAGGCGAGTGGCGGATCGAGCTGCCCACCAGCGGTTTCGGGCTGTGGCTCGACAACGACCAGTTCAACCGGGTCTTCGCCAACCGCTTCATCTACTACGTGAGCCCGACCGGGCGCACCCTGGTCCCCGACTCACGCTGGTTCCCGAACGGGTCGCGTCTGGCCACGACCCTGGCGCGGGCCCAGCTGAGCACGCTGCCGCCGCACCTCGCTGGCGCGGTCACCACCGGGGTCCCGGCCGGCACGAGCCTCGCGGTCAACGCCGTGCCCGTCTCCAACGGCCGGGCCCAGGTCAACCTGAGCAGCCAGGCCCTCTCGGCCGACCCGGCCGCGCGGGCTGCGATGTGGGCGCAGCTGACCAAGACACTGAGCCAGGTCGCGTCCGTGGGGTCGGTCTCCCTGTCGGTCGACAACACGCCGCTCGAGCTGCCGGGAGGGGTCACCTCGGTGGGGTCGCCGGCCGAGCTCGGCTATGACGTCGCGTCCGAGGCCCCGCTCGACACGGCCCTGCTGCGACGAGGCGACACGATCCGGCGCTTCGATCCGCGGTACGTCCCCGACACCCAGGCGGCTAAGCGTCCGGACCTCAAGCCCAAGGACGGCGACGTCGGGCGCATCCCCGACACGTGGCGCAACCTCGCGCAGTCGGTCGACGGCAGGCAGGTCGCCGCGGTGTCGGGTGACCGCAACGACCTCTCGATCTGGCGGGCGACCGAGCCGACACGTGCGGTGCCACCCTTCGCGACGGCCCTGATCCGACCGGTGTACGACCAGCCGGGATACCTGTGGATCGCCGGAGTCGACGAATCGGGCGCCGACCGTGTGTTCGTGCTCGACGCGGTGTCGAGCGACCCGAAAGCGACCCCGAAGGCCGTCGCGACGCCCTGGCTCAAGGACCGACGGGTCAGGTCGCTGTCCATGTCTGCCGACGGCACGCGACTGCTGCTCGTCACGACCGACCGCAACGGCATCGACGAGCAGGTCGGCCTGAGCGGGGTCGTCCGGACGCCGAACGGCGAGCCGCAGTCGCTGACTGCGCCGTTGCGACAGGCCCAGTCGCTCACGCGCATCCAGGACGTGACCTGGCTCGACCCGACCAGCTACGCGCTGCTCGGACAGGTCCGGGCGGGCGACCCGATGCGGCCGTGGCTCGCCACGATCGGATCCGGTGTGGACGGCACACGCCGCGAGGTGGGCCGCCTCAACGCGGTCCCCGGCGCAGTGACGATCACGTCCGTCGGCGGCCCTCGCGGCATCATCATCGTCACGAGCGACAACCGAGTGCTCGCCCGGGCGGGCTCGAACTGGCCGCCCATCGAGCAGGGCAGCGACGTGCTCGTTCCCGGCGGCTGAGCGCGCGCCCGAGCCGAAGCCCATCCACACCCCCTTGGGCGTGACGTGTTCCCGTCCCCAGCGCGGGACGGGGAGATCCGTGAGCGGGGTGTATCCGCTTGGCTGGCTCCATGACCGAACACGTCGACGGAGGGGGCAGATGACCCACCGCGTCGCAGTCGGGTGGGCCCGGAGAGCTCGGGACCTGCTCGGGCAGCAGGCCGGCGCGGTGTGGGGGAGCGAGCTGCTCGACCTGGTGCTGCCGCGTGAGTGTGGTGGGTGCCGGCGCGCAGGCGTGGAGTGGTGTGCGCGCTGCGCGCGCGCCCTCGCGGCCCTCGCCTTCGTCGTCCCCGCAACGCCCGCGACCTCCTCCGCACCGTCGGCTCCCTCGGACCGCGGAGACCCGCCACGGGGCCGTACGCGTACGACCTCGGATGGGTGTGTCGGAGCCCCTGGCGGGGCGCGTGGCGCGGTGGGACCGCAGGCGTCGGACGGGCCGGGGCCGGCGCGGGTCGGCGGTGCCCCGTGGGTGGTGCCGCACCGCGCGCCGGGCGGGATGCCGCCGGTGCATGCCTGGGGCATCTACGCCGACCCCCTTCGCGCCGTCGTCTCGGCCTGGAAGGACGGAGGTCGGCGCGACCTCCTGCGCGTCCTCGAGCCGGTGCTGGCGGAGTCGATCGCAGGGGCCCTCGACGGCGTCGGGTGGGTCGGCGGCACCGTGCTCGTCGTGCCCGCCCCGTCGTCGCGACGCGCCGAGCGCCACCGTGGCGACACGCCGATCGTCGATCTCTGTGGGGCGGCGGTCCTTGCCGTCGGCCGGGCCGACGGGCCCGACTCTCGACGTGGCTCAGGGGGCGGTGCCGGGCTCGTCCTCCGGGTCGCGCCGGCACTCCGGCACGTGCGCCGCGTCGAGGACCAGTCGGGACTCGGCACAGCAGCACGTCGCGGCAACCTGAAGGGTGCGCTGACCGTGAAACCTTTGTGGCACAACGTCGTTCGCGGTCGGCGATGCCTGCTGGTCGACGACGTGGTGACGACGGGAGCCACACTCGCCGAGGCGGCGCGGGCCCTGCGGGAGGCGGGTGCGGGACCGGTCGTGGGGGCTGCCATGGCAGCCACGCAGCGCACTCGTGGGTGACTCCGTGATGCTCCTGAAGGGATGCCGAGCGCCGGTTGGAGAAGGCGGAATGTGATGTTCCAGCGGGTTCCGCCGGATGCCTTCCCTGTGGACGCCGGGCCCAAGTAGTGTCGGGTCATGGACCCCCGTCCCCATGGGAGCGGCCTTCCGGTCGACTCCTCGGGACGTGATCGACCGGAAGAGGTGGTGCCGCGTTGACCGCGGGCCTGTCCTAGGTGACCAGAGGCCCGGACCACTCTCACTGCGGCGCACGAAGAAGACGTGCGCGATCAAGGAGGAACTGTGGAGATCGTCGTCACTGGACGTCACGTCCAGATCCCCGACCGATTCCGTGAGCAGCTCGACGAACGACTGGCCAAGGTCCAGGCGCTCGCCCCCAAGGTGCACCGTGTCGACGTCGTCGTCACCCACGAGCGAGTTGCCCGCGGGTCCGAGAAGGTCGAGATCACCTGCCACGCAAAGGGACCCGTGATCCGGGCGGAGGCTTGTCTCGACGACAAGTACGCCGCCCTCGACGCGGCCGTGGACAAGCTCATGGAACGACTCAGGCGGGTGCACGACAAGCGGCGGGTCAGCCGCGGACGACGGATCCCGGAGTCGGTCGCACAGGCGACCGCGCGCATCGACGCATCAGCCAACGGCTCCCGCCCCACCGAGGCGGACAGCGCTGCCGGCAGTGGCGGTGTCGACGACCTCGAGCGCTTCGGCGCGCTCGGCAACTCACCCATCGAGGTGCGCGAGAAGATCCACACCGCGGCCCCCATGTCCCTCGAGGACGCCGTCAACCAGATGGAGCTCGTGGGCCACGACTTCTTCCTCTTCCACGACGCCGACACCGACCGCCCGAGCGTGGTCTACCGGCGGCGCGGATGGAGCTACGGGGTGCTGCACCTCGAGACCGACGTCGACGTCGCTGCCACGGGCTGAGCCTCCGCCGTCGGCCACAGGGTCGAGGCGTCCCCCGGCGAGGCGCCTCGACCCGTCCGTGCTCCCCTCACGCCGCGCCCGGCGCAGGTCCCGCACCTCCTCGAGCGCGGTGTCGGCACTCTTTGACAAACTGGGTGGGTGAACCCGCCCCCTGACGTCATCCGCGTCCTCATCGTCGACGACCATGCGCTCTACCGACGGGGACTGCAGACCGTTCTCGCGACCGAGGACGGCATCGAGATCGTCGGAGAGGCGGCCGACGGCGTCGAAGCGGTCGACCAGGCGGAGGAGAAGCTCCCCGACGTCATCGTCATGGACGTCGGCATGCCCAAGCGCGGCGGCATCGACGCATGCCGCGTCATCAAGCAGCGGGTGCCGTCGGCCCGCATCCTCATGCTGACGAGCTCCGACGACGAGGCCAACCTCTTCGAGGCGGTCCGCGCCGGCGCCAACGGCTACCTGCTCAAGGACGTCCCTCCCGAGGAGGTCGCAGCCGGCATACGCGGCGTCTTCAACGGCCAGTCCCTGCTGTCACCGCTGATGGCCTCCAAGCTGCTGCTCGAGTTCGCCCAGATCAGTCAGCGTGAGACCGTCCCCGCGCACACCCCCGGGCTCGAGCTGCCGCGTCTGACCGACCGCGAGCTCGAGATCCTCAAGCTCGTCGCGCGCGGGAGGCTCAACCGAGAGATCGCGGGCGAGCTGTTCATCTCCGAGAACACCGTGCGCAACCACATCCGCAACATCCTCGACAAGCTCCAGATGCACTCGCGCATGGAAGCCGCCATGTATGCCGTCCGTCAGCGGCTCATCGACCCCGAGGAGTGAGCGGCGGGTGACCGCATGACCGTGGCCACCCGCGCGATGACGCGAGCCCAGGCGCGCCGCGTCGCCATCGCGGCCCAGGGCTTCCTCGACCCGCGCCCGGCACCGTTCACGGCGACGATGCGACACGTCCAGCGGGTCATCGACCGCGTCGGGGTCATCCAGATCGACAGCGTCAACGTGCTGGCCCGCAGCCAGTACCTCCCGCTCTTCGCCCGGCTCGGCCCCTACGACACGACCCTGCTCGACCGAGCGCGCGACCGGGCGCCGCGCCGGCTGGTCGAGTACTGGGCCCATGAGGCGAGCCTCGTCCCGCCCTCGACCTGGCCGCTGCTCGACTTCCGCATGCGCGCCGCCGCCGAGAAGGCGTGGGGTGGAATGCGCCGCATCCTGCAGGAGCGGCCCGGTTTCGTCGACGTCGTGCAGGCCGAGGTCGAGGCGCGCGGGCCGATGACGGCGCGCGAGGTCGAGGTCGCGCTGGCGCACGACCAGCCGCGCACCAGCGGCAACTGGGGGTGGAACTGGTCCGAGGTCAAGCAGGCTCTCGAGTACCTCTTCTGGGCCGGCCGCATCAGCTCCGCAGGGCGCACCACCGCCTTCGAACGGCGCTACGCCGCTCTCGAGGCCACGGCCCCTCCGGTCCTGCGCTCGGCGTGGACCGACCGGCCCGGCCCGCCTGCCGACCCCGAGCGTTTCGTGGAGCTCGTACGCATCGCCGCGCGGGCGCACGGCGTCGGCACCGAGCTGTGCCTCGCCGACTACTTCCGCATCCGGCGCGAGGAGGCTCGCCCCGCGATCGAGCGGCTCGTCTCCGACGGCGAGCTGGTGCCGGTGACGGTGCCCGGCTGGAAGCCGGCCTGGTTGCACGCCGACGCCCGCCTGCCCCGTCGGGTCCACGCCGAGGCGCTGCTCAGCCCGTTCGACTCCCTGGTGTGGCAGCGCGAACGCATCCTCGCGCTGTGGGACTTCCACTACCGCATCGAGATCTACACGCCGGCCCACAGGAGGGTGCACGGCTACTACGTGCTGCCGTTCCTCTTCGGTGACGCGCTGGTGGCGCGCTGCGACCTCAAGGCCGACCGGGCGGCCGGCGTGCTGCGCTGCCACCGGGTCACCTGGGAGCCCGGTGCACCAGCCGAGGCGCGCCCCGCGCTGGTGGCCAACCTCGAGTCGATGGCTGCCTGGCTCGGGCTGTCGAGCATCGATCTCGCGGCCGCCTGAGCGTGCACCGGTCCTCCGCCGTCGGCGCGGAACCCCAGCGTCGGCCGGTGCGTTGGTCGTTCCGTCGGGAAGGCGGCTAGCCTAGGCGGGTCCCGTGACCCATCACGGGCGATGGAGCCCGCCCACCGGGCGAGTCCACACGTTCAGTCGGGAGTGAGATCACCAGATGGCCGTCATCGAGAAGCTGCTTCGCGCCGGCGAAGGCCGGACCCTGAAGAAGCTCCAGGGCATCGCCAAGCAGGTCAACGCCCTCGAGGCCGACTTCGAGAAGCTCACCGACGAGGAGCTGCGCGACGAGACCAAGGGTTTCCGCGAGCGCCTCGACAACGGCGAGACCCTCGACATGCTCCTGCCGGAGGCCTTCGCAGCCGTGCGTGAGGCGAGCAAGCGCACGCTGGGCAAACGGCACTTCGACGTGCAGCTCATGGGCGGCGCCGCCCTTCACCAGGGCAACGTCGCCGAGATGAAGACCGGTGAGGGCAAGACCCTCGTCGCGACCCTTCCCAGCTACCTCAACGCGCTCTCGGGCAAGGGCGTCCACGTCATCACCGTCAACGACTTCCTCGCCGAGTACCAGTCCGAGCTGATGGGCCGCGTGCACCGCGCCCTCGGCATGGAGACCGGCTGCATCCTGAGCCAGATGACGCCCGAGCAGCGGCGGGCCGAGTACGCCAAGGACATCACCTACGGCACCAACAACGAGTTCGGCTTCGACTACCTGCGCGACAACATGGCGTGGGACCCGTCCGAGCTCGTCCAGCGCGGCCACAACTTCTGCATCGTCGACGAGGTCGACTCGATCCTCATCGACGAGGCCCGCACGCCGCTCATCATCTCCGGCCCGGCCGACCTCGCGACGAAGTGGTACGTCGAGTTCGCCCGCATCGCAGCGCGCCTCAACCGCGGCGAGGACGGGCGCGGCGACTACGAGGTCGACGAGAAGAAGCGCACCGTCGGCGTGCTCGAGTCGGGCATCGCCCGCGTCGAGGACCTCCTCGGCATCGACAACCTCTACGACACGGTCAACACGCCGCTCATCGGCTACCTCAACAACTCCATCAAGGCCAAGGAGCTGTTCAAGAAGGACAAGGACTACGTCGTCATGAACGGCGAGATCCTCATCGTCGACGAGCACACCGGCCGCATGCTGCCCGGCCGCCGCTACAACGAGGGCATGCACCAGGCGATCGAAGCGAAGGAGGGCGTCGAGATCAAGAACGAGAACCAGACGCTCGCCACGATCACCCTGCAGAACTACTTCCGCATGTACGACAAGCTCTCCGGCATGACGGGCACCGCCCAGACCGAGGCCGCCGAGCTCAACTCGATCTACAAGCTCGGCGTCATCCCGATCCCCACGAACCGCCCGATGATCCGCAAGGACCAGGCCGACCTCGTCTACCGCACCGAGGTGGCCAAGTACGACGCCGTCGTCGACGACATCGCCGAGAAGCACGGCGTCGGCCAGCCCGTGCTCGTCGGCACGGTGTCGGTCGAGAAGAGCGAGTACCTCTCGCAGCAGCTGAAGAAGCGCGGCATCCGGCACGAGGTCCTCAACGCCAAGCAGCACGAGCGCGAGGCGGCGATCGTCGCCGACGCCGGCCGCAAGGGTGCCGTGACCGTCGCGACGAACATGGCCGGTCGAGGCACCGACATCATGCTCGGTGGCAACTCCGAGTTCCGCGCCGTGGCCGAGCTGAAGAAGCGGGGCCTCGACCCGCACGAGACGCCCGAGGACTACGAGGCCGCTTGGGACGAGGCCCTCGCCAAGGCCGAGAGCGACGTCGCGGCCGAGCACGAGGAGGTCACCGCGCTCGGTGGTCTCTACGTCCTCGGCACCGAGCGTCACGAGTCCCGTCGCATCGACAACCAGCTGCGTGGCCGTTCCGGCCGTCAGGGTGACCCGGGCGAGTCCCGCTTCTACCTCTCGCTCAACGACGACCTCATGCGCCTGTTCAACGCCGGCCTCGTCGACCGCTTCATGCAGACCGCCGGCATGGAGGACGACGTGCCGATCGAGTCCAAGATGGTGACGAACTCGATCCAGAAGGCCCAGGGCGCCGTCGAGGCCCAGAACTACGAGATCCGCAAGAACGTCCTCAAGTACGACGACGTCATGAACCGTCAGCGGCAGGTCATCTACGACGAGCGGCGCGCCGTGCTCGAGGGTGAGGACCTCCACGAGCAGCTGCGGCTCTTCGTCAACGACGTCGTGAACTCCTACGTCGACGCGGCCACGGGCGAGGGCTTCGCCGCCGACTGGGACCTCGAGAAGCTGTGGGAGGCCATGCGTCAGGTCTTCCCGGTGTCGCTGACCATCGACGAGGTCGAGGACATGGCCGGTGGCCGCCAGGCCGTCACCGCCGACCTGCTGCGCGAGCAGCTGATGTCCGACGCCCACCACGCCTACGACCAGCGCGAGGAGACCCTCGGCTCGGAGACCATGCGCGAGGTCGAGCGCCGTGTCGTCCTGTCGGTGCTCGACCGCAAGTGGCGCGAGCACCTCTACGAGATGGACTACCTGCAGGAGGGCATCGGCCTGCGGGCGATGGCCCAGCGCGACCCGCTCATCGAGTACCAGCGCGAGGGCTACCAGCTCTTCGAGGCGATGATGGAGGCGATCAAGGAGGAGTCGGTCTCGCACCTGTTCTCCGTGGAGGTCCAGGTGCCCGAGGCGCCCGCGACGCCGGTCGGTGCGGCCCCCATGTCGGTCGGCGATCTCGTCAGTGGCCTCGCAGCCTCCCCGGTGCCCGACGACGCCACCGGCACCGCGCCCGACGACGAGGCCGCCGGATCCAACGGCAGTCGAGCCTTCGGTGCGGGCGCCGGCGTCCGCGTGTCGGGGGTCGACCTCGACACCGACGGGCAGCGTGCGGGTGCCCTTCGCTACACGGCCCCCGGCGAGGACGGACGGGCCGTCGAGTCGGGCGGTCAGCAGACCGTCGAGCGCCAGGCCGACCGTCGCGGCAAGAAGGTCAAGCGCAAGCGTCGCTGACCATGCCGCCGTCGGCCCTCGGCCCGATGCCCGCGATCAATGCATCGAGAAAGCGATCCGTCCACCCGGACGGATCGCTTTCTCGATGGCGGGGGAGGGGCGGCGGGGCGCCCCTCCCCCTCACCCGATGGTGAGCGCCGTGAGCAGCCACCGGCCGTCGAGTCCTTCGAGCCGCAGCGCGAGGGCGCGGACCCGCCCGTGCGACACGACGACGGCGCAGGCTTCGACGATGCCGTCGGCCGGCTCGCACACCCGGACCCGTCGCACGACCGCCGCGCGCTGTGGTCCGGGCGTCCGACGTCGGGCCGCCACCATCGCCTGTCGCGCGATGACCGAGTAGACGGTGGGCGCCGTGTGACGGATCAGCTGGGGCGCCGGCCGCTGACCGGAGACGACCTCGATGACGGCCTGCGCCAGGCGACCCACGACGAGCGCCGGGTCGGGAAGCAGGCTGCTGCGAGTGGGCTGGCGCCCGAAGTCCTCGTCGCCGCGCGCGCCGAAGAAGTCGAGGGCCAGGGCGTCCTGGGCGTACGGCTGCTCTCCGTGCCAGGCCTCGTCGGCGCTGATCACCCGTGGTGCGGTCTGCGGGATGCGACGCACGACGAAACCTCCGGGTGCGGGCGGGCCGGCATCGGGAGAGGTGCTGGTCGAGGTGCTGACGCAGCTGCCAGCTGAGGTGCTGCCAGGGGTGCTGCCTGGTGTGCGGGACGCGCTGCTCATCGGTGGGCTCCTCGCTCTGCCGGGACGGACGCCGTCAGGTCGACGGAAGGTGGGGCGGCCAGGGCCGTCGGCGGCCGCAGCTGCTGGCCCGGTTTGATCAGGTCGGGGTCGTCGCCGATCACGTCACGGTTGGCGGCATACCACCGCGGCCACTCGCGGGCGACCTGCGCGTCGCTCGCGCCCGGCCCGAGGTGGCGGGCGGCGACGGTCCACAGCGAGTCGCCGCGACGGACGGTGACGTCGTCGTGGGTGCCGGCCGTCGGCCTCGGTGGCGGCGCCATCAGGCGCGAGCGGTCGTCGACGTGCACCCGGACCGGGGCCGACGGGACGTAGCCCGGGCCCTCGTCGTCGCGAGGGCTGTCGCGGTTCGGCTCACCGTGGGTGGGGATGAAGCCAGGCGTGAGGGCGCCGGGTCGGGGCCCCGTCGGCTGGTTCGTCCGGGCCGGTCCCGAAGGGACGTCCTCGCCGCGGCGCGCGCCGGTTGGGGTCGCGCTCGTCGGGGTGAAGCCGGGGTCGAGGAGCGGGGCGGCACCGCCGAGTGCTCGGCTGGGCACGAAACCCGGCGCGAGGTCGGCCGACGTGGGCCCGCGTCCTGTTGCCCCGGCCTCGGCCGCAGTGACCGACAGCGGCCCCGAACCGGCGACGGAGACCGGCGCCGGCGGCAGGGCGACCGAACCGACGGAGGCGCCGAGCACGAGCGTCAGGACCTTGCGCGCCGCCAGCGGTGTGATGCGCTCGGCCAGTGCGCCTGCGAGCCTGCCGGTGACGCCCGGAAGGGTGGCCAGCAGGGCGAGGAACGAACCCAGGGCGAGCCAGGCCGAGAGGGCCACCCCCACCCAGGCCAGGCCCACGAGCAGCACGTCGTCGGGACGAACCGCCCCGGACGGGGCTCCCGTGCCGCGCGTGGCGATGGTCATCAGCAGGCGCAGGGCCATCAGGGACACGACGAGGCCGAGGACCGCCAGGCCGACACCGCGGAGGCGCGGGCCGTGGCTGTCGGCCGCCCGCCCGGGCAGGCCCAGCGCCGGGTGACAGGAGGTGCCGACCCACTTCGGCCCGAGACCAGGCTCGCGACCAGTCCCGAGACCATCGGGACTGCTGTCGTGGTGTGCTGCTGCGCGCGTTCCCCTGTACATGACTTCATTCAATGCAGTTTGCTTGCGTTTGGTCAAGTATGGTGTTGGTCAAGAAAGGTGGCCCGCTGGCCGAGAGCCGCCGGGCAAGGAAGGGTGAGGGCATGCGCTGGGACCGACTTTTCGACGACCTCGCGGCCCAGCTGGCGCTCGACGAGACCCGCGAGCTCGAGGCGGAGGTCGCCGACCGCACTCGCCGCGAGCGGGCCCTGCTCGACGTCCACACCCGGATGCTCGCCAACGTCGAGGCGACCCACGTGGGGCTGCGCCTCCCGGGCCGGCTCATCACCGGTCGCCTGACCGACGTGGGTCCGGACTGGGCCCTGGTCGAGACGGCTCCCGATCGCCCCTGCCTGGTCGCGCTGGCCGCGGTGCGCGGCATCACGGGTCTGGGCCCGGGCGCCCGGACGCCGTCCGTCGTCGCCAAGCGCTTCGGGCTGGGGGCGGCGCTCCGGGCGGTGAGTCGCGACCGTGCCGTCGTCGAGCTCGCCGACGTCGACGGCCGTGTCGTGACCGGCACGATCGACGTCGTGGGGGCCGACCACCTCGAGCTGGCCGAGCACGCTCCGGACGAGATGCGGCGGGCCGCCAACGTCACCGGCCGGCTGCTCGTGCCCTTCTGGTCACTGGGGTCGGTGCGCCGGCTCCACTGAGGTGCACGGGAGCGCGCGTCTGTGGACCGGCGGGCGCCCGGGACGGCCCTCGGGAGGCCGTCACGTCACTCGTCGCCGCTGCCGCCGAAGGGGTGCGCCTGCACGAACGACTTGGTCTCGGCGTACATCCGCTCAATGAAGGTCTCGAGCTCGGTCGCCTCGACGCGCCACTGGCCCCGGCCACCGATCTTGATCGCCGGCAGCTCGCCCGACCGCACCAGGGCGTAGGCCTGGGCGGAAGAGATGTTGAGGATCTCCGACACCTCGGTGAGCTGCAGGAACCGCTGGGCCACGTTGACTCCTCCTCGAGGGCGCCGGCAGACGATCCCGACCCGTCGCACCCCGACCGCGGGGTCGGTGCACGGCTGACGTGCCACCCGCGTTCGGGTGGCCAGGGGCAGCCGGGTCGGACGCCCTCATCGTAGTTGGGTGACGACCGCGTCGCCGACCGTCGTCCACAGCTGTGGGTCCGGACGAGCGGGAGGCCGCGACCTGATGCAAGATGATCCCGGTGTCGTGCGGTGTCCATCCCCGCAGGGCGCCGCCATCGACAGCGGACCACAGGGGGCCCACATGACCGAGCTGGCCAGGCCGAGCGCCAAGCGACTGCAACGACCCTCGTGGCGCGACAGCCGTCTCGTGGTCGGTGTGCTCCTCGTCATCCTCGCCGCCACGCTCGGCGCCAAGGCCGTGGCGAGCGCCGACGACCGGGTGCCGGTCTGGGTCGCGGCCACCAACCTCGTGGCCGGTGACACGGTCGAGCCCGCGTCCTTCGTGCGGGCCGACGTGCGTCTGGCCGACGGTATGAACGCCTACCTGGGCGCCGACGCTCCGGCCCCGACGGGCTCCTTCATCCTCCGGGACGTCCGTGCCGGCGAGCTGGTGCCAGTCTCCGCCGTCGGCTCGGCCGACGAGGTGGACGTCCAGCGAGTGACGGTGCGTGCCGACGCGATGTCGACCTCAGGGCTGGCCCGCGGTAGCCGCGTCGACGTGTTCGTGACGCCCAAGGCGACGTCGTCCAGCGGGCAGGCGTCGGTCTCGACAAAGCGCGTGCTGCAGTCAGCGGCCGTCGCCAACGTCCTGACGAGCAGCGGAGGCTTCGGCGCGGGCTCGATGACCTCGGTCCAGATCTACGTGCCGGCCGACAAGGTGCAACCGCTCGTCGAGGCAGTCGACGCCGAGGCCAAGCTGACTCTCGTGCCGTCGGTCGGGGCGGTCTCCGGCGGCGGGGCATGACCGAGGTCCTGACGGCGCTCAGCCACCACTGGGAGTCAGCGGTCGCCACGGCCCTCGAGGGCGTCCGCGGCGTCGTGGTGAGTCGTCGCTGCGCCGACGTGTCCGAGCTGCTCTCGGTGGCGGAGGCCGGTCTCGGCGACACCGTGGTGGTGTCGTCCGACCTGCGCGGACTCGACCTCTCGGTCGTCGACCGTCTGCGCGCCAACCGGGTCCGCGTCATCGGTGTGCACCCTGCAGACGACGAGCAGGCCGAGCGTCGGCTGCGCCAGCTCGCCATCAGCACCACCCTCCCGGCTGACGCGGGGTCCGATCGTTGGACCCGCTGCCTCGAGAACGACGACGTCGACGACCTGGAGGCGGCGCTGACCGGTGGCGCCGGGCTCGACGCCGCACCCGACGCCGCACCCGACGACGCAGCCGGCGCCGGTGGTGTCGACCCGATCGGAACGAGCGCCGCGGGCCCGCCCACGACGTCCGATGACGGACCCCCGGGGCTCGACGGCACGGGAGGGTGGAGTCCGGCCGGGGCTCCCCCGCCGGGCGAGGCGTCGACCTCCTCGGGGGGCGACGCCCCCGGCGCCGGCGGCGAGGGGCTTGGCCGCGGCGCACGCCGCGGGCCCCAACGGGCACCGGTCGTGGCGGTGTGGGGCCCCACGGGCGCACCCGGTCGAACGGTGGTCGCCACGACGCTCGCTGCCGAGATCGCGAGCCGCGGGGTGGACGTGTTGCTGGTCGATGCCGACACCTACGGCGGATGCGTCGCGCAGTCGCTCGGGCTGCTCGACGAGGCGCCCGGCGTCGCCGCCGCCTGCCGCGCGGCCGACCAGGGTCTGCTCGACCTGCCGATGCTCGCGCGGGTGGCTCCCGAGGTGGTGCCCGGTCTGCGTGTCCTCACCGGTCTGCCCAAGGCCGAGCGCTGGCCCGAGGTGCGCTCCGCCGCTCTCGAGCGCGTGCTCGAGCTCGGTAGGTCGCTGGTGGGCGTGGTCGTCGTCGACTGCGGCTTCTGCCTCGAGGACGACGAGGAGCTGAGCTACGACACCTCGGCACCCCGCCGCAACGAGGCGACGCTGACCTCCCTGGCGGCCTCCGACATCGTCGTGGCCGTCGGTGGGGCCGACCCGGTGGCCTTGCAGCGTTTCGTCCGCGGCCTTCAGGAGCTCGGCACCGTGCCCTCCGGCGAGCCGGTGCCCGTCGTCAACCGGGTGAGGGCCGGGGCCGTCGGGTCACGCCCTGAGTCGCGCATCGCCGACTCCCTGCTCCGGTTCGCGGGACTCTCCTCGGTTCGGTTCATCCCCGACGACCCGGGTGCCCTCGACGGGGCGCTGCTGGCCGGCCGTTCGCTGGTCGAGCACGCGCCCGAGTCGCCGGTCCGTCGCGCCGTCGCAGACCTGGTCAGCTCGATCGTGCCGTGGACGGCCCGTGAGGTGAGCCGCTCGGACCGACGGGAGCGACGAGGGAGCCGCGGCCGCAGGCGCGCCGCGGCTCCGGTCGACTGACCCGGTGTTCGGCGGTCGCGGGTCTCCCTCAGGGGGCGAAGAGGATGGTGAGCCCGCCCAGGGTGTAGATGATCATCACCACCATGAGCGGCACCTGCCCGATCACGGCGGCGCGCCGCTCGAGCACGGTGATCGCCCGTTCGTGCGCGGCGAAGACGCCGAGCAGGTGGCCGACGACGATGCTCACCGCCTGGATCGTGGCGACCAGGGTGGGCTGGATCAGCGCGTCGTTCGGCGTGAGGCCGCCCGTGCCCAACAGGTCGGCTCCCGTGCCGAGGGGGTCGGTGAGCAGCACCCAGGCGTACTGACCCTGGTAGACCCACAGCGACCAGTAGTGGGCGACGATGTAGCCCCCGGCGATCGGGATCAGTGATGGTGCGATGTCACTGACGAAGGCGAACGAGCGCCGCAGTGGCTCGCCGGCCAGCCGCACCGAGACTGCCGACGCGAGCCAGATGGTCACGGCCACGAGGGCGAAGAAGGCGAGCAGCGTGGCCGTCTTGAGCAGCGAGGACGGCAGCGAGGAGGTCTGCACGAACGTGGCCCACGAGAGGTTGGCGGAGAAGCCGTCGTATGCCGTGCCGCCGAGCATCACGGCCACCGTGGGCACGAGCCCCCGCTGGCCGCGGCGCCCGTTGACGCCGTGCAGGGGGGTGCGCAGCACCCACCGCCCGTCGTCACGGCGCCCGAGTGGTGACAGCAGACCGAGCAGCCGGGACCAGGCCTCGAAGGGGTCAGCCTTCTCGAACCACGCGCGACCGAAGACGGCGGCGCCCAGCAGCGACAGGGCCAAGAAGGCGGCGACCAGCACGCGGAGGAAGCCGAGCGACGTGGTGTCCTCGGCGACGAGCTCGACCCACGTGAAGGTGCCGAGCCCGACGGCGGCCGGCCACAGGCCCCACCGGTAGGGGAGCGCCGCGAGGTCGGGCGAGACCCGGGCCAGGCGGAGCAGGCCGGCGTGCAGCGACCGGATCGGGTTGAGGACGCGCCAGACCGGGCCCAGCAGCATCGAGGCGAACGCGAGACCGACCCACAGCCACACGTAGACCACGTGGGGCACGGGGTTGCGAGCCGAGTCCGGCCCGAACGCGAGCGCCACGAGGGTCCAGAGGGTCAGCAGCGCGGCGATCAGCCGGGCGACGACCCGCAGCCACCGGGAGTCGAGCGCCGCGGCGAAGGCGGGGGGCAGGAGGATGCCGTCGCTCGCCCGCAGGCGCGGCTCACGCCACAAGGTGCTGATCGCGACGAACGAGATGAGCAGGGCGGCGACGGCGGCGACGACGAGCGCGGTGAACGGGAGCGGTAGGTCGCCGCGGCTGCCCACACCGTGGGCCGGCGCCAGCGCCGGGACCATCGCCGGGACCATCGCCGGGACCATCGCCGGGACCATCGCCGGGTCCAGCACCGGGTCCAGCACCGGGACCAGCACCGGCGAGTGGAGAGGGAGAAGAGCGGCCATGGAGGTCAGCGTGACGGGCACTGCGGGGTCAGCGGACGGCGACCGTGAGCAGCGTGAGGGCCGGCTCGTGCGTCTCGACCTCGTAGGAGCCCGGCTCCTTGGCGGTGAGCCGCAGCGTGGCCGGGGCGCCGGCCTTGAGCGCGGTCTCGACGTCGAAGCCGTGGGCGTGCAGCTCGTCGTCGTGGTCGGACGTCACGACGAGCTCGAGCGTCGACCCGACGGGCAGCTCGACCTGGGCCGGGGCCGGCGTGACGGTGGTGCCCTTGATCGTGACCTCGAGCCGCTTCACCGAACCGGTGGAGCTCACACCGGTGGGTGACCCGGCGCCCGCGTTCGAGCTGGTCGAGGAGCACGCGGCGACGCCGGCGAGGGCGAGCACGCAGACGGCATACGGGAGGGCGCGAAACGCTGGCATGGCCACGATCCTACGTAAGGCCTTCTGGCAGAGTGTGACCATGTCTGACCGCCTGACCTCGCTCGACGCGTCGTTCCTCTACCTCGAGGAGTCCACCACGTCGATGCACGTCGGGTCGGTCATGGTCTTCGAGCCCCCGAGTGGGGGGTTCGACCACGACCAGCTCGTCCGCATCATCGAGAGCCGCATCGGCGCGATCCCGCGCTTCCGGCAGAAGGTCCGCGACGTGCCGGGGCGCATCGCCAACCCGGTGTGGGTCGACGACGAGGCGTTCGACATGGGCTACCACGTGCGCCGGGCCGGGCTGCCCCGGCCGGGCAGCGACCGCCAGCTGCAGGACTTCGTGGCCCGCGTCCAGCCTCGCAAGCTCGACCGCACCCGCCCGCTCTGGGAGGTCTACCTCGTCGAGGGGCTGCACGACGGCCGGTTCGCCATCGTCACGAAGACGCACCACGCCCTCATCGACGGCGTCAACGCCCTCGACATCGCCCACGTCATCGTCGACGCCGTCAAGGGGGAGGACCTCGACGACGACCCGCCGCCGTGGGAGCCCGAGCGGGGCCCGTCGTCGGTCGAACTCGTCACCGGCGCGGTCGTCGACGCGGTGCGGCGTCCCACCCAGGTGGTCGACCTCGTGCGCGGCGGCCTGAACGACGCCCTCAACGTCGGCCTGCGTGCCGTCGAGTCCGCCGGCCAGGTGCTCTCGACCGTGGCGCGCACCGCCGCCCGCCCTGCCCCCGACTCGCCGCTCAACGCCGAGATCGGGTCGGCGCGGCGCTGGGTCATGGTCGCCACCGACCTCGACGACTACCGCCTGGTGCGCAAGCGCCTGGCCCGCGGTGCCTACGCGGAGGACGTGACGATCAACGACGTCGTGCTTGCGACGATCGCGGGCGGCTTCCGTGCCTGGCTCCTCGGGCGAGGCGAGCCGGTCAGCCCGCACACCGTGGTTCGCGCGATGGTGCCGGTGAGCATCTACGGCGACGACCCGGCCGGCATGTACGCCAACCAGGTGATGGCGTGCGTCGTGAACCTGCCCGTGGGTGAGCCGGGCGCGTCGATGCGCCTGCACCAGATCGCGTTCGCGATGCGCCAGCAGATGGAGGGCGGTCAGGCGGTGGGTGCCACCTCGCTGGCCAACCTCGCGGGCTTCGCGCCGCCGACCCTGCACGCGCTGGGCGCCCGCCTCGGCTCGGCGATGTCGCGTCGCCTCTACAACGTCATGATCACCAACGTCCCCGGTCCGCAGGAGCCGCTGTATGCCGGTGACGCCGAGATGCTCTCGACCTACCCGGTGACGCCTCTCGCGAAGGGGCAGGCGCTGTCGATCGGCATCACCTCGTACAACGGAGGGGTCTACTTCGGGCTGAACGCCGACCGCGACGCGATGCCCGACGTCGACGTGCTGGGGCAGTCGATCGTCGAGTCGCTCGCCGAGCTGACGAGTGGGAGGGAGGGCTGATGCCCGTCGTGCGCGTCTACGTGCCGTTGGGGCGCAAGGGTCTCGAGGAGCTGTCGACCGACGGCTCGTTGGCAGCCGGTCCGGGCGAGCCCCGCGTGGCGTATGCCGTCACGTCGGGTCTCGAGCAGGCCGCACCCGGCCTCGACGTCGAGGACCTCGAGTACGCCGCCTTCAGTGACGCCGTCGAGGCAGCCGCCGCGCTCCGGTCGTCTCCCCGCGACCGGCGGGTGGTCGCCTCCGCCGACGTCGACCCCGGCGCGGTGGCCCCGCGTGAGGGCGAGCCGGTGTCGCGGGTGGTGCTCACCGCCCCGGTGGCGCTGTCGCGCGTCGCGTCGTTCCACGTCGACGACGAGGTGACCGGCAGTGTCGACGAGGAGGCGGACGAGCTGCTCTGGTACGACGTCACCGAGCTCGACGACGTACGCGCCTTCTTCGGCTGAGCGGTCGACGTGGCCGACGAGGAGGTTGCCCTCTACGACGGAGCCGGGCGCGTGACCGGGTCGGCGCCGCGGTCCCGGATGCGGGCACGCAACCTTCGCCATGCGGCCTCGTCGGTGGTCGTGCGCGACCCGCTCGGACGCGTCTACCTGCACCGGCGCACGGTGACGAAGGACGTCTACCCGGGCCTGCTGGACTTCGCCGCCGGTGGGGTCGTGCTCGCAGGTGAGGAGCCGTCGACGGGCGCGGTCCGCGAGGTGGAGGAGGAGCTCGGGGTGGCCGGAGTGCCGCTCGTCGACCTCGGGTCGGTGGACTACGCCGACGCCGAGACCCGCTACCGGGCCTTCCGCTACGTCACGACGTGGCACGGACCCATCCGGTGGCAGGCCGAGGAGGTCTCCTGGGGGGAGTGGGTCTCCCTCGCCGAGCTCGTGCGGCGCATCGACGACGCGCCCGACAGCCTCGTGCCCGACAGCGTCGCGGTCTGGTCCTCGATCCTCCGCGGCTGGCTGCCGTCGCGATGAGGCGACGCTCGGGGTCTTGTAGATGCCGAACGATCGTGCTTTTATTGGTGGATGGGCAAGGGAGAGAGCACCAAGGCCGCCGTCCTCGACGAGGCGACTGAGCTCGCCTCGCTCGTAGGCCTGGGCGGCCTCACCATCGGCACCCTCGCCGCGGCGACGAAGCTGAGCAAGAGCGGGCTCTATGCCCACTTCACGTCGAAGGAGTCGCTGCAGGTCGAGGTGCTCGTGCACGCGCGCGAGAAGTTCGTCGACGTCGTCATGCGGCCGACACTGGCCACGCCCCGCGGTGAGCCCCGGCTGCGAGAGTTCTTCGACCGGTGGCTCACGTGGCAGTCGACTGCCTTCGGGGGGGGCTGTGTGTTCGTCGATGCCGCAAGCGAGTTCGATGACCAAGACGGTGCCGTTCGAGACGAGCTCGTGCGCGCCGAACGCGACAAGCTCGAGTCCGTGACGCTGATCGTCGGCACGGCCGTGCGCGAGGGGCACTTCCGCGACGACGTCGACCCTGAGCAGTTCGCCTACGAGCTCGAGGGGATCGTGCTCGCCCACCACCATGCCCGTCGGCTCATGCGCGACGCTTCTGCCGAGACGCGGGCCCGGCGCGCCTTCGAGCGCCTCCTCGACAGCAGTCGGCCCGCCGGTGCCACCCTCTCCGCCTGATCGACCGCACCGGCGGCGGGCGCAACCATCACCCAGAAAGCAGGCCACATCATGGCTGTTTCATCGACAATGAAAAGAACGATCGTTCGGTCTATTGTGAGAAGGGGCGTCGGGGGCGTGAGCCGGGTTCTGCCTGCCGTCGCCGCCCGCGCCGCGGAGGCGCTCTGGTTCCGGCTGCCGGCAGCGCCGTCTGCCGGCGATGCCCCGGAGCCGACGGTGCGCGAGCTGCTCGGCGCGCCCTTCGAGGTCGACCTGCGTGGGCGGATGGTCCGGGGCTGGTCGTGGGGCTCGGGCCCGGTCGTCTACCTCGTGCACGGCTGGGGCGGCAGCCTCGAGCAGATGGTGCCGCTCGTGGCTCCCTTGCTCGACCGCGGCCTGCAGGTCGTCGCGTTCGACGGCCCCAGCCACGGCAGGTCCGATGCCGGGATCCACGGCCCCCGGTCGAGCGATGCCGTCGAGCTCGGCCGGGCCCTCGACGCCGTGGCCGCCCGCTTCGGTCCGGCCCGGGCCGTGGTCGCGCACTCCATGGGCGCCCTCGCCGCCCTGCTGGCGATCCGCGACGGGTGGCTGGCGTCCGAGCGGCTCGTCCTCCTCGCTCCGCCGAGCGGCATACCCGACCTGCTCGACAGGATCCGGCGTGAGCTCGGGCTCGGGCCGCACGCCACTCGCCGGCTTGCGGAGCGTGCGCGACGGCGTACCGGCTACGCCGTCGACGACCTCGACCTCGAGAGGATCGCGGGCAGCCTGGGTCGTCACGAGCGCCCCGAGCTGCTCGTCGTCCACGACCTGCTCGACCGTGAGGCCCCCCACGGGCCGTCGACCCGCCTCGTCGGGTCGTGGCCGGGCGCCGAGCTGCTCTCGACCTCGGGACTCGGCCACCGTCGCATCCTGGCCGACGCCGCGGTCGGGGGAGCAGTGTCGCGCTTCGTCGACCGGCTGCCCGTCGAGCCCTCGCTGCACGGCGACGACCGGCCCGCCCCGTTCCCTCGCGGGCTCACCACCGCGGCCGGCGACACGGTCTCGGGCGCGGCCTGACCGTCCACGTGCTGGTCCGGGGGAGTCGCGATGGCGCGCTGGCTTGTTACGTTGCGCGAATGGACTTCACCGCCGACGAGTACGCCCGCCGCGATGCCGACCGACTCCGCGAGATCCTCTCCGGACCACCCGTGACCTGGGTCTTCCTCGGTGACAGCATCACGCAGGGGGTGACCCACACGCACGGGCACCGCGCCTACGTGGAGCACTTCGCCGAGCGCGTACGCGGTGAGCTCGGTCGGCGGGGCGACACCGTCGTCAACAGCGGGGTCTCCGGCGCCACTGCTGAAGACCTCCTGCCTGAGTTCCACTGGCGTGCAGGACGTTTCGCGCCCGACGTGGTCTTCGTCATGTTCGGCACCAACGACATCCTCTCGGGCGAGGACGGCGTTCGTGACTTCCGCTTCCGCATCGACCAGATCGTGCAGCGCTCGCGCGACGTCGGGGCGACCGTCGTGCTCCAGACGCCGCCTCCCGTGCTGCAGGACGGCGGCCGCAGCCCCCGTCTCATCTCCCTCTACGCGGAGGCCGTGCGCGAGGTGGCACGCGACCTCGGCGTGCTCGTGGTCGACCACGCGGCCGCGTGGCACGAGGCGGCAACGGCGGCCGACGACGTGGCCCCGGCCGGCTGGCTCGACGACTCCTTCCACCCGAACGCCCGTGGCCACCACGAGATGACCCTCACCCTCCTCAAGACCCTCGGCATCGACGACCCCGCGAGCGCCGTCTGCTCGCTCGTCGTCGAGGACGGGGTGGGAGCCAGCGCCTGAGGGTCCACCCTCGACCCGCGCACCATGGGTCAGGGCCGAGTCAGGGTCGGATCAGGGCCGTCCCCGGCAGCGCACGACCGCGCTTCGCAGGCACGATGGACTCATGACACAACCGATCCCCAACCCGTCGGGCCGGGACCTGACGACGCCCACCAGCGACGAGCGCACGTGGGCGATCCTCGGGCACCTCGCCGCCATCGTCGCCGCCATCATCTCCGTCGGCTGGCTCAGCTTCGTCGGCCCGCTCCTCATCTGGGCCATTCACAAGGACCGCAGCGCGTTCGTCCGCCAGGCCGCCGCGGGCTCCTTCAACTTCAACCTGGCGGTCTGGGCAGCGATCATCGTCGGCTGGATCATGTTCTTCACCGTGATCCTCATCCCCGTAGCGATCATCGTCTGGGTCGTAGCCGTCCTCGCCGCGCTGTGGTTCCACATCCGCGCGGCGATGGCAGCCAACCGCGGTGAGGTCTTCCACTACCCGTGGGGGATCACGATCCTGCGCTGACATCGTGCGCTGACGGCCCGTCCTGCAGGCATGGAACGATGGGGTGGCTCCGCCCACGAGGCGGGGTCACCCCACCGCCCGTGCACGGGCGATGACCGCGCCAACCCGCAGGAGAACTTGATGGACGCCGTGACCCACGTGCCCGCACCGGCCAACGAGCCGGTGCTCGACTACGCCCCGGGCTCGCCCGAGCGAGCCGCGCTGGAAGTCGCCCTTGCCGAGCTGGGGTCGACGGAGCACGACCTGCCGCACACGATCAACGGGGAGCGCGTCACCGGGACCGGCCGCAAGATCGCCGTGCGCCAGCCGCACGCCCACCGCAAGGTGCTCGGCACGATGCGCAACGCCACGGTCAAGGAGGGCCAGGCCGCGGTCGACGCCGCCAAGGCCGCCGCTCCGATGTGGCGCGAGCTGTCGTTCGACGACCGCGCCGCCATCCTGCTCAAGGCTGCCGAGCTGCTCGCGGGCCCGTGGCGCGCTCGCCTCAATGCCGCGACGATGCTCGGACAGAGCAAGACGGCCTACCAGGCCGAGATCGACGCCGCCTGCGAGCTCATCGACTTCTGGCGCATCAACGTCCACTTCGCGCGGCAGATTCTCGAGCAGCAGCCGCCGCTCAACGCCAAGGGCATCTGGAACCGCTCCGACTACCGCTCGCTCGAGGGGTTCGTCTACGCGATCACGCCGTTCAACTTCACGGCGATCGCCGGCAACCTGCCGACCGCCCCGGCCCTGATGGGCAACACCGTCGTCTGGAAGCCGAGCCCCACCCAGCAGCTCGCCGCCCAGCTGACGATGGAGCTGCTCGAGGAGGCCGGCATGCCGCCGGGCGTCATCAACCTGGTGACCGGTGACGGCATCAACGTGAGCAAGGCCGCTCTCGCCGACGAGGACCTCGCCGGCATCCACTTCACCGGCTCGACGCCCACGTTCAAGCACCTCTGGCACGAGGTCGGCACCAACCTCGAGCGCTACCGCACCTACCCGCGCCTCGTCGGCGAGACCGGCGGCAAGGACTTCATCCTCGCCCACCCGAGCGCCGACCCGGCCGTGCTGCGCACCGCCATGATCCGCGGCGCCTTCGAGTTCCAGGGCCAGAAGTGCTCGGCCGCTTCGCGCGCCTACGTGCCGGCATCGGTGTGGAAGCAGATCAAGGGCGACCTCGTCGACATCACCAACGGCCTGAGCCAGGGCGACGTCACCGACCTGTCCAACTTCATGGGCGCCGTCATCGACGACCGGGCCTTCGCCAAGCACAAGGACGCCATCGACCGCGCCCACGCGTCCAAGGGCATCGACGTCGTCGCGGGCGGTACCTACGACGACTCGGTCGGCTACTTCGTGCGCCCCACGGTTCTCGAGATCAAGGACTCGGCCGACGAGTCGTTCCGCACCGAGTACTTCGGGCCGATCCTGTCGGTGCACGTCTTCCCCGACGCGCAGTACGACACGGTGCTCGACCAGATGGAGCGCTTCGCGCCCTACGGCCTCACCGGCTCGATCATCGCGCAGGACCGCCGGGCCATCGCCGACGCCACGAAGCGCCTGCGCTTCGCCGCCGGCAACTTCTACGTCAACGACAAGCCGACCGGTGCCGTCGTGGGTCAGCAGCCGTTCGGTGGCGGTCGCGCCTCGGGCACCAACGACAAGGCCGGTGCCGCGCAGAACCTGCTGCGCTGGACCAGCGTCCGCTCGATCAAGGAGACCTTCGTCCCGCCGACGAACCACACCTACCCGCACATGGGCTGAGCGGTCCGCCCGGTCGTCCGAGCAGGTATGCCGTCGGGTCCGTCCCCATGCGGGGGCGGGCCCGTCCGCGTGCCGGGGTGTGTGGTCAGCCGCGCTCGGAGAGCCAGGCGGTGCCCGTGCGCTGCTCGCTGCGGATCGCCTCGATGACGGCCGGGGCGGCGGCCTTCTCGACCTTGCCGCCGAACAGCGGGATCGACGCCTTGAGGTCGCCGTCGATGGTGATCTCGCTGCCGCCGCCGGTCGGCGCGAGCCGGATCTTCGAGCGCATCGCGACGGGTGCCCCAGCGACCTCGACCGTGAGCGTGCCGGCACGCCCGCCGTCGCCGCCCGCGGCCGCCCACTCGTAGGTCTCCGTCACCGAGAGGGTCGGGCCGACGATCGACTTCGCGAAGTCGGGGAGGTCGTCGGCGGGCAGGTCGCGCTTCGTGACGACGCGTGCGCCGTCACCGGCCGGGCTCACGGCCGCCTCGTGCCGCTGGGCTCCGGCCTCGACGCACTTGCGCTCCTGGAAGGCCTGGTCGGTGACCATCTCGTAGACGGTCTCGGGCGGTGCGGCATACGTGATCGTCTCGGTGATCCTCATGGCGCACACGCTATTGCACCGGGCCCCGCGCTCCCGGCGGCGGCTCACGCACGTGGCCGGGAGCTCAGCTGCCGGACCTCGCCCGGTCGGAGAGCGCGGCGAGCGACGCGTGCGAGGCCTCGAGCTCGCGGCGCAGCCGGGCCAGCTCGCGTGCGCGGACGGCTGTGACGCGGTTGAGCAGCTCCTGGAGACGCTCGCGCTCGGCGAGCCGTCGCTCGGGCTCGACCCGGCTCGGGCCGCTGCGCTCGACGACGAGCTGCCCGTGGACGACGAGGTCGCTGTGGGCGAGGGCGGGCTCGAGCGACCGGAGCCCCGCAGCGGACTCGACCGCCGTGGTCGTCCACGACTGCAGCAGCCCACCGACGCGGTCGAGCTCGGTCGCGGCCCGGGTGACGAGGTCGCGCTCGCGGGCGGACGGGTCGGCCGCACCGGTGCGCGCCACGCGGGCGGCGGCGTCGTCGAGCTCGACGACGAGGTCGGCGAGACGGCCCGCCTGGGTGCGGAGGGTGCCCCCCAGCGCGGACGCTGACCCCGGGTCTCCCGGCGAGAGGCTCACGCGTGGCCCCCGTGCCGTGCTCGGCCCGACGAGTCATGCGCTGCAGCGGAACCGAGGTCCAGCAGACGCTCCTCCAGTGCCTCCGACAGGGCCCGGAGCGTGTCGGCGGCCTGCTCGACCCACGCGTCGAGCGCTCGTTGGGTGGGGAGGTCGCCGAGGTCGGGAAGGTGGGTGAGCAGCTCATCGGACATCGACCGTGCCGCGGCACGGGAGGTCGTGAGGGCCCGCAGGGTCGCAGGGTCCGCGACGCCCGGCCCGCGGTTCCCCTCGCTCATGGCACCACTCTATGGACTGCGCGCCGAGGAGCCCGCGGGTTCTCCACCGGGGGTGGTGCGGGTGGGGCCCCGGACGGGGATAGGCTCACATCGTGAGATGCGCGGCACAGCGACGTGCCGCGTCACGGCCGCACGGTGAGGAATCCGACAACCGCATGTCAGCGTCACTCGAACAGTCTCGAATCGACGTCATGAAGGCCGCTGCCGCGGCAGTGGCGCCTCCCGGCCGACGGGGTCGCGGCCGGTCCGGTGGGACCGCGCAGGCCGACTTCGTGGAGTTCCTCCTCGCGTACTACCGGCTCGTGGCCACCGAGGACCTGTTGGCGCGTCCCGCTCGCGAGCTCGCGACGATCGCGACCGAGCACCGCGCCTTCGCCCAGGACCGACCGGTGGGCACCTTCAACGTGCGCGCCTTCAACCCCAGCTCAGACGACGAGGGGTGGTCGACGGGCCACACCGTCGTCCAGGTCGTCGTCGACGACATGCCCTTCCTCGTCGACTCCGTCGTGGCCGCCCTCGGCGGTTTCGACCGGGGCGTGCACCTCATCGTGCACCCCCAGATGACCGTGTCTCGCACCATCACGGGTGAGCTCCGGTCGGTCGTCACCGACGGGTCCACCACCCTCGAGTCCTCTTCCCTCGGGCTCGTCCGCGAGTCGTGGATGCACCTCGAGATCGACCGCCTCCCCGCCGACGCGCTCCCCGACGTCGAGGCCCGGCTGCGTCACGTCCTCGACAACGTCCGCGACTCGGTCGAGGACTGGCCGAAGATGCGCGCGCACGCGCTGACCATCGCGAGCGAGCTGCGCTCGGCCACGCCTCCCGGCACCGACCCCCACCACGCGCGCGAGGCGAGCCGCTTCCTCGAGTGGCTCGCGCACAACAACTTCACCTTCCTCGGCTACCGCGAGTACTCCCTCTCGCACGAGGACGGCCACGACGTCTCCCGGCAGGTCCCCGGCACCGGTCTCGGTCTGCTGCGCTACGACCGTCCCTCTGCCGCACAGGGTCTCGTGCTGACACCGGCTGCCAGCCGCGCCGCGCGCGACTCCAACATCCTCATCATCACCAAGGCCAACTCGCGGGCCACCGTGCACCGCGACGTCTACCTCGACTACATCTCGATCAAGAAGTTCGACGCCCGCGGCGAGTGCGTCGGCGAGCAGCGCTTCCTCGGCCTCTACGCGTCGGCGGCCTACAACGACACGATCCACGACATCCCGCTGATCGACGTCCGCGCGCAGGAGGTGCTGCGCCTCACGGGCCTCAGCGCCGACAGCCACTCGGGCAAGGACATCCTCCAGATCCTCGAGACCTACCCGCGCGACGAGCTCTTCCAGACCAGCCCGGCGCAGCTCGCCGACATCGCGACGAGCGTCCTGCACCTGCAGGAGCGTCGCAAGACCAAGCTCTTCCTGCGTCGTGACGAGTTCGGTCGCTTCGTCTCCTGCCTCGTCTACCTCCCGCGTGACCGCTACAACACGACGGTCCGGCTGCGCATCGAGGCGCTCCTGCTCGAGGCGTTCGGCGGCGAGAACATCGACAACACCACCCGCGTCAGCGAGTCCACCCTCGCACGCCTGCACTTCGTCGTCCGTATGCCGGCCGGCGCCGACATCCCCGACATCGACGAGGCGGCCCTCGAGCGGCGCGTCATCGACGCCACCCGCACCTGGGACGAGGACCTCTCCGAGGCTCTCAGCCAGGCCCGGGGGCTCGACGGCGCCGCCCGCACCATGGCGGCCTACGCGAAGGCCCTGCCGGAGGCGTACAAGGAGGACTTCGACGTCTCGACCGCCGTCGAGGACCTCGACCGCATCGACGCGCTGGGCGACGGCGACCGCACCACCGGGTTGCACCTCTACGACGACCCGGCGTCCGACGACCCGCGCGAGCGCCGGTTCAAGCTCTACCGGCGCGCCGACCTGTCGCTGACGCAGGTGCTGCCGCTCTTCACCCATCTCGGGGTCGAGGTCACCGACGAGCGCCCGTACGAGATCCCGGGCTCCGACCGGCGCACCCTGCACATCTTCGACTTCGGGCTCTGCGCCGACGCCCGCACGTGGGGCGCCGGCGACGCCGCCCTGGCCGCTGACGTCCGGGTCCGTTTCGAGGAGGCCTTCCGGGCCGTCTGGGACGGCCGCGCCGAGTCCGACGGCTTCAATGCCCTCGTGCTCGCAGCCGGTCTGACCTGGCGCCAGGTCGTCATCCTGCGCACCGTCGCGAAGTACCTCCGCCAGACGGGCTCGACCTTCTCGCAGGACTACGTCGAGTCGGCGCTCGTCGCCAACACCGGTATCGCCCGCAGCCTCGTCGAGCTGTTCGAGGCGCGGTTCGACCCCGACGCCTTCCCCGCCACCGAGGCCGGCCACGACAAGCGCGCGGCCCGCGAGAAGCACGTCGTGGCCGCGGTGCGCGAGGCGCTCGACGACGTCGCGAGCCTCGACCACGACCGCATCGTCCGGGCGCTGCTCGGCGTGATCCAGGCGAGCCTGCGCACGAACTTCTACCAGCCCGACGAGCACGGCCACGACAAGCCGTACGTGTCGCTCAAGCTCAACCCCAAGAAGGTGCCCGACCTGCCGGCGCCGCGCCCGATGTTCGAGATCTGGGTCTACAGCCCCCGCGTCGAGGGCGTGCACCTGCGGTTCGGCAAGGTCGCCCGCGGCGGCCTGCGCTGGTCCGACCGTCGCGAGGACTTCCGCACCGAGGTCCTCGGCCTGGTCAAGGCCCAGATGGTGAAGAACGCCGTCATCGTGCCGACCGGCAGCAAGGGCGGCTTCTACGCCAAGCAGCTGCCCGACCCCACCGTCGACCGGGCGGCCTGGATGGACGAGGGCATCGCCTCCTACAAGCTGTTCATCTCGGGGCTGCTCGACGTCACCGACAACCTCGTCTCGGGTCGGGCGGTCGCCCCCGAGCGCGTCGTCCGGCACGACGAGGACGACACCTACCTCGTCGTCGCCGCCGACAAGGGCACCGCGAAGTTCTCCGACATCGCCAACGGTCTCTCCTCCGACTACGGCTTCTGGCTCGACGACGCGTTCGCGTCCGGCGGCTCGGCCGGCTACGACCACAAGGGCATGGGCATCACCGCCCGCGGCGCGTGGGAGTCGGTCAAGCGGCACTTCCGCGAGCTCGGAGTCGACACCCAGTCCGAGGAGTTCACCGTCGTCGGCGTCGGCGACATGAGCGGCGACGTCTTCGGCAACGGCATGCTGCTGTCCGAGCACATCCGGCTCGTCGCGGCCTTCGACCACCGGCACATCTTCGTCGACCCCGACCCCGATGCCGCTACGTCGTACGCCGAGCGCCGGCGCATGTTCGACCTCCCGGGCTCGTCGTGGGCCGACTACGACGAGAAGCTGATCAGCAAGGGCGGCGGGGTCTTCCCCCGCTCGGCCAAGTCGGTGCCCGTGTCGCCGCAGATGGTGGCCGCCCTCGGCCTCAGGTCCAACACGAAGTCGATGACGCCCGCCGACCTCATGAAGGCGATCCTGCTGGCTCCGGTCGACCTGCTGTGGAACGGCGGCATCGGCACCTACGTGAAGGCGACCGCCGAGACGAACTCCGAGATCGGCGACCGTGCGAACGACGCGATCCGCGTCAACGGCGCCGACCTGCGGTGCAAGGTCGTCGGTGAGGGCGGCAACCTCGGCGCCAGCCAGCTCGGCCGCATCGAGGCGGCGCTCGCCGGGGTGCGCGTGAACACCGACGCCATCGACAACAGCGCCGGTGTCGACACCTCCGACCACGAGGTCAACATCAAGATCCTGCTCACCGAGCTGACCCGGTCGGGCGAGCTCACGATGAAGCGCCGCAACACCCTGCTGGCCTCGATGACCGACGAGGTCGCCGAGCAGGTGCTGCGCGACAACTACGAGCAGAACGTGCTGCTCGGCAACGCCCGCGCGCAGCAGCACGCGATGCTCGGCGTGCACGAGCGGCTCATCCAGTTCCTCGAGGAGAAGGGCGACCTCGACCGGTCCCTCGAGTTCCTGCCGAGCGACGCCGAGATCGCGCGCCGGCAGAAGGACGGGCTGGGTCTGGCCTCGCCGGAGTTCTCGGTGCTCGTCGCCTACGCCAAGCTCTACCTCAAGAACCAGCTCATCTCGACCTCGCTGCCCGACGACCCCTGGTTCGCGGCGACGCTGGCCGAGTACTTCCCGAAGCCGTTGCGCGCCAAGTACGCCGAGCAGATCGCCGAGCACCCCCTGCGCCGCGAGATCATCACGAACGCCGTCGCCAACTCGATGGTCAACCGCGGTGGCATCACCTTCGCCTACCGGGCTGGGGAGGAGACCGGCGCGTCTCCCGAGCAGGTCGCGCGCGCGTACGTCGTCTGTCGCGAGATCTTCGACCTGGCGGGCTTCGTGCGCCGTGTCGAGGCCACCGACAACGTCGTCAGCACCGCTGCACAGACGGCGCTCTACCTCGAGTTCCGGCGGCTCGTCGACCGCTCCGTGCGATGGTTCCTCTCGTCGCGGCCGGCAGAGCTCGACATCGCGGCCGAGGTGGCCCGGTTCCGCCCCGGCATCCAGGCCTTCAGCGGTCGCATCGGCGAGCTGCTCCAGGGCAGCGAGCGCACCCGCCTGCAGCGCCGGGCACGCGAGCTCGAGGGCAAGGGCGTCCCGGAGGAGCTCGCAGTCTCGGCCGCGTGCCTGCTCGACGCGTACTCCCTGCTCGACTGCATCGAGATCGCCGAGGAGACGGACGAGAAGCTCGACGACGTCGTGCCGTGCTACTTCCTCACGTCCGAGACGTTCTCGATCGACGCCATGCTGACCCGAGTGACCATGCTGCCGCGCGACGACCGTTGGGACGCGATGGCGCGTGGAGCCCTGCGCGACGACCTCTACGCGGTGCTCGAGAGCCTGACCCGTTCAGTGCTCGAGGTGAGCAACCCCCGCAACGACGCCCAGGCCCGGCTCGCGGAGTGGTCCGAGCTCAACGCCGACGCGCTGGGCCGGGCACGTGCTGCCCTCGGCGGCATCGAGCGGATGAGCCACGCCGGCATCGCCGCGCTCTCGGTCGCGCTGCGCACCCTACGCACGGTGACCAAGCCGGCCGCCTCGGGCCAGCCCGCCCCGGTCGCTGAACCGTCCCCGAACGGGGCCGCACCGACCAAGGGCGCCTCCGCCAAGAAGACGGGGGCCAGGAAGGCGGCGGCCACGAAGACGGGCGTGGCGAAGTCGGCGTCGAAGTCCGTCGTCAAGAAGGCAGCGACCAAGAAGGCAGCGACCAAGAAGCCGGCCTCGAAGGCCGCCGCCAAGAAGGCTGCGTCCTCGACCAAGAAGGCGGCGCCCTCCACCACGAAGGCCGCAGCGAAGAAGGTGGCCGCGGCAGCCCGCACCTGACTCGAGCCCGCTGCTCAGGCGGGTCTGAGGGAGCGGGGCGTGGTGGTGCGAGCGGCGTCGGCGGCGGGAGCCGAGCGCTGGGAGTGGGCGTCAGGGCATACTCCCGCCGACGCTCCACGCCGCGAGCATCGCCATGCCCCGCTCCCGATCCCGACACCGTCGACGGGCAACTGCACCCGGCTCACTAGGCTCGTCCCGTGGCAACCCTGAGCGAGCTCCTGCGCGGGCGGACCGACCTGCCCGACCACGACGTCGAGTGGCTGCAGCTGCTCGTGGGGGACTGGCAGCTCGTCGCCGACCTCTCCTTCGCCGACCTCGTGCTCTGGGTCCGCTCGCTGAGTGACCGGTGGGAGGCCGTCGCGCACGTGCGCCCCACCACCGGCCAGCTCGTCTTCGTCGAGGACCAGGTCGGTCGGGTCGCCGACCCGGGACGCACCCGCGACCTGCTCGACGAGGCGGCCGCCGAGCAGCGGATCCTGCGGGTGCGCCAGGTGGTCGTGCCGCACGACCCCGGACCCGACCAGGCCGTACGCGAGGAATACATCCCCGTCGTCCGCGGCGGGCACGTCGTGGCCGTGATGACGCGCCACACGAACCTCTGGACCACCCGCACGCCCAGCCGCCTCGAGCTGACCTACCTGGCCACGGCCGATGCCCTCTGCCGCATGGTGACCGGCGGCGAGTTCCCGCACAGCGGCGCCCCGACCGGCCTGCGACGCGGCGCCCCGCGCGTCGGCGACGGGGTCATCCGTCTCGACGTCGACGGCGTCGTCACCTACGCCAGCCCCAACGCCGTCTCGGCGCTGCACCGGCTCGGGCACCTCGGCGAGGTCGTGGGCGCGAGCCTGGCGCAGATCGTCACCGACAACGTGCGCGAGTCCTACCCCGTCGACGAGGGCCTGCCGCTCGTCGTCACCGGCCGTCAGCCGTGGCGCACCGAGGTCGTGGCCGGGGGCACCACGGTGTCGATGCGGGCCATCCCGCTGACCGAGGCCGGCCAGCGGTTCGGAGCGATCGTGCTGATGCGCGACGTCGGCGAGCTGCGCCGGCGTGAGCGCGAGCTGATGACCAAGGACGCGACGATCCGCGAGATCCACCACCGCGTGAAGAACAACCTGCAGTCGGTCGCCGCCCTGCTGCGCCTGCAGGCGCGGCGCCTTCCCGACGGCGAGGCGAAGGTGGCCCTGGCCGAGGCGGAGCGACGCGTCGGCACCATCGCCATGGTCCACGACCAGCTGAGCCAGGGTTTCGACGAGACCGTCGACTTCGACGGCATCGCGCAGCGCGGCCTCAACGCCGTCGTCGAGGTCTCGGCCAACGGCGCACCGGTGCACACGGTGACGCAGGGGTCGTTCGGCCGCCTGCGGGCCGAGGACGCCACGTCGCTCGCGATGATCATGAGCGAGCTCGTGCAGAACTCCATCGAGCACGGTCTGGGTGACGCCGGGGGAGAGGTGCGCATCGCGATCGAGCGGCACGCCGACGAGCGGGGCCAGCCGATGCTCGTGGTGTCCGTCGAGGACGACGGCAAGGGCATCGACCCCGAACGGCGTCCCGGCTCGGGGCTCGGCACCCAGATCGTGCAGTCGCTCGTCGGTGACCTGCAGGGTCGCATCACCTGGGAGCCCGTGACGCCGCACGGCACGCGCGCGCGGTTCACGGCGAGCCTGCGCCCGATCAGCTGAGCTCCGTCACGACCGACCGCGCGCGACCGGGAGCATCACGGGCAGCATCACGGGCAGCCAAAAGCCCGGCGACCGTGACGGCCACCGGGCTTGCGCACGAGGGTCGTGTGGGCTCAGCCGGCGCGGCGGGCCCGTGCGTTGCGACGCTTCAGGGCGCGGCGCTCGTCCTCGGAGAGGCCTCCCCAGACGCCGGCGTCCTGGCCGGACTCAAGGGCCCACTTGAGGCACGTGTCGATGACCGGACAGGTCCGGCACACGGCCTTCGCCTCCTCGATCTGCAGGATGGCCGGTCCGGTGTTCCCGATGGGGAAGAACAGCTCCGGGTCGGCATCCAGGCAGGCAGCGCGGTCGCGCCAATCCATGTGGATCGTGCTCCTTCATGTGTCGTGTTCGGCACCTAGCGCCCGGGTTGTCGGTCGCGGTGCATGTCCTCGGGCGCCAGCGTCGTTGTCGGAGCCTGGTCATGGTGTCGGGGGGTGGTCATCGGGGGATGACCCCCTGACCAACGGAAACGCGCACGAAGTTGTTCCGTACGCGTCGTGGACCATGTACCAGTGTGACCGGCAACCGTGTCCGTGTTCAACGCCGTGGGCGCTGGTCACACCAAGGATTGAGTCTATCGGCAGACGGCTCCCAGTTCCATACCTCGGGCGGCCCAACCGGGCGTCGCAGGGGAGCGACGGCGGGTGGTGGGCCCCCTGTCGTTAGGCTGCGACGGTGACCGAATCGATGACTCCGAGTCGTCAGGTGGGCCGATCCCACCGTGCCGCAGCCGTGCTCACGTTCGTCGAGGCGCTGGTCGTCCTCGGCTTCGCGGGGTTCTACGTCTACGAGATGGTGACGGGTGCCACAGACGACCTGACGCGGGCGGCCACGTCAGGAGCCCTCATCCTCGTCTTCGGGCTGGCCCTGCTGGCCCTGGCCCGCGCCTGGGGCCGCGCCTCACCGTGGGCCCGCACCCCCACGGTGCTCTGGAACGTCCTGCTGCTGCCCGTCGCGTGGTCGCTGCACGAGTCCGACCGCGACGGGGTCGCGCTGGGCGTCGCAGCCGTCGCCGTCGCGAGCATCGTGGCCGCACTGTCGAGCCCCGCCAGGCGCGATCAGGACGGCGCGGGCGACGACTCCGACGTCGTCAGCTGATCGAGAGCCAGTCGTTCCAGCCGTTGTGGAGCACGAGCCACGCGATGAGGCCGTAGCCGGCCTGTCCCGGGTGTGAGCGGTCGGGGCTCGCCGCGAGGTCGGCCATCCACTGGTCGTGCGTGGCGAGTGGCCGGTAGCAGTCGACGTAGGTGATGCCGCGGCGTGCGCAGACGTCGGCCTGGGCCTCGGCGAGGGACTCGATGCGGCGGTTGAGGTCGTCGTCGAGGGTCGGCGTCAGGCCGACCACGAAGACGCCGATGCCGGCGTTGGTGGCCTCGTCGAGCACGTTGGCGAGGTTGAGCCTGGAGCGGGCCATCGTCATGCCGGACAGCACGTCGTTGATGCCCACGGACAGCACGAGCCGACGCTCGCTGCGGCCCTTCCAGCGGGGGTGGCACTCGGAGCCCCAGCGAGCAACGACGTCGCCGGAGGTGTTTCCACGCACCCCGAGGTTGTATGCCGTGAGGTCGAGCTCCGGGTGCTGCGTGCGCGCCACGACGCGGCCGACCCAGCCCAGGCCCTTCGGGTCGCCGTAGCCGGCTGTCATCGACGCGCCGACGAAGACCATGCCCACGTCGCGCAGGCCCTCGGCGACGGTGAACTCGGCGCTCGGTGTGTAGTAGGGGTCGTCGGCGACGGGCGGGGCCGCCGACGAGCTCGCCGCCGCCGGTGTCGAGGTGGCCGATGACACGTCGTGGGGCTCGGACGGCGCGGTGTCGTCGGTGGCCGGCGCGGCGGCATACCTGCCCGGTGCCTCGTCGGTGAACTGGGTGTGGGACGAGGGGTAGGCAGGGCCCACGCCGTAGGGCTCCCGCGGGGCCTCGGGAGACTGGGTGGCCTGCGGCCCGGTGGTGCGGTCTCTCACTGCTCAGTCCTCGTCGTCGTCCAGCCGCGCGAGCCATGTCGCGAGTCGCTCGATGGGCACCTCGAACTCGGGGTTGAGGTCGACGAACGCGCGCAGCTGCTCGGCCAGCCACTCGATGGTGACCTCCTCCTCGCCGCGACGGGCCGCCAGCTCCTCGATGCCCCTGTCGGTGAAGTACACGTTGGGAGGTTATCGCGAGTGGCGGGTGCCCTGGCGGAGGCGGGCCGGTGAGCGGTCGCACGGGTGGTCGACCGCTCACCGGGAGATGCCTGCGCCGGGAACGACGGAGGGACCCCGCCGTGGTGGCGGGGTCCCTCGTGTCATTGCCCGTGTCATTGCCCGTGTCATTGCCCGGTCCTTGCCAGGTCGTGCCCGCTGCCCGGGCGTCGTCGGGTCAGCGCCCGAACGCGCGCTCCATCAGCTCGGCCTGCTCGAGGGCGTGCTTCTTCGACGAGCCGGTGGCCGGCGATGCCGCGGCCTTGCGCGCGACGACGCGCCATGGACGGGTCTCGCCCATGCCGCAGAGGTCCTCGTGGAGCCACTGGGCCATGAGCGGCCACGCACCCTGGTTGCGCGGCTCGTCCTGGACCCAGACCAGCTCGGCGCCGGGGTACTTCGCGACGGCGTCGACGATCTCCTGCTCGGGGATCGGGTAGAGCTGCTCGACGCGCACGATCGCGGTTGAGGTGTCGCCGCGCTTCTCACGCTCGGCGTCGAGCTCGTGCACGATCTTGCCGCTCGCGAGGAGCACGCGCGTGACGTCCTTGGTGACGCCCTCGTGGTCGGCCAGCACGGGCTGGAAGCCGCCCTGCGTGAACGCCTCGACCGAGCTCGCCGCCGCCTTGCTGCGGAGCATCGACTTCGGGGTGAAGACGACGAGCGGCGTGCGGGGCCGGGCGTACGCCTGACGGCGCAGCAGGTGGAAGTAGCTCGCGGCCGTCGACGGGTAGGCCACGGTCATGTTGTTCTCCGCGCACAGCTGCAGGTAGCGCTCGATGCGCGCCGAGCTGTGGTCGGGACCCTGGCCCTCGTAGCCGTGGGGAAGGAGGAGCACGACCGAGCTGCGCTGGCCCCACTTCTGCTCGGAGCTGGAGATGAACTCGTCGACGATGGTCTGCGCGCCGTTGCCGAAGTCGCCGAACTGCGCCTCCCACAGCACGAGGGCATCGGGCCGCTCGACCGAGTAGCCGTACTCGAAGCCCATCGCGGCGTACTCGGACAGCAGCGAGTCGTAGACCCAGAACCGGGCCTGCCCCTCGCCGAGGTACAGCAGCGGCGTCCACTCCTCCGCGGTGTCCTTGTCGATGAGCACGGCGTGGCGCTGGACGAAGGTGCCGCGGCGGCTGTCCTGGCCGGCGAGCCGGATCGGCGTGCCCTCCTTGAGCAGCGTGCCGAAGGCGAGCAGCTCGGCCATCGGCCAGTCGATGCCGCCGTCGTGCACCATCTGGGCGCGCTTGTCCATGAGCTGCTTGAGCTTCGGGTGGATCGTGAAGCCCTGCGGCGGGTTGGCGAACGTCTCGCCGATGTGGACGATCTCGCTGGCCGGGACGCCCGTCTCGGTGGCCGAGCGCACAGGGGCCTCGTCGTCGAGCACCTGGGCCGTCGGGCGCTCGAGACCGGCGTTGTCGGGGGCGTCGGAGTCGCGACGATCGGCGGGCGCCGGACCGCCGGCGGCCTGCGCCTTCTTGGCCTCACGGGTCTCGACGAAGACGCGCTCGAGCTGCTGCTGGTAGTCGCGCAGTGCGGCCTCGGCGTCCTCGACGCTGATGTCACCGCGGCCGATGAGCGACTCGGTGTAGAGCTTGCGCACCGAACGCTTGGCCTCGATGAGGTTGTACATCAGCGGCTGCGTCATCGACGGGTCGTCGCCCTCGTTGTGACCACGGCGGCGGTAGCACACCATGTCGACGACGACGTCCTTGTTGAACTCCTGGCGGAACTCGTAGGCGAGCTCGGCCACGCGCACGCACGCCTCGGGGTCGTCGCCGTTCACGTGGAAGATCGGCGCCTGGATCATCCGCGCCACGTCGGTCGAGTAGACCGACGAGCGCGAGCTGCTCGGCGAGGTGGTGAAGCCGACCTGGTTGTTGATCACCACGTGGATCGTGCCGCCGGTGCGGTAGCCGCGCAGCTGCGAGAGGTTGAGCGTCTCGGCCACGACACCCTGGCCGGCGAACGCCGCGTCGCCGTGCAGCAGCACGGGGAGCACGGTGAACGACTCGCCGGCGAGGTTGAGGCGGTCCTGCTTGGCGCGGACGATGCCCTCGAGCACCGGGTTGACGGCCTCGAGGTGCGACGGGTTCGCGGCGAGGTAGACCTTGGTCTTGCTGCCGTCCTCGGAGACGAACTCGCCCTCGGTGCCGAGGTGGTACTTCACGTCGCCGGAGCCCTGGACGGACTTGGGGTCCTGGGTGCCCTCGAACTCACGGAAGATCTGGCCGTAGGACTTGCCCGCGATGTTGGCGAGCACGTTGAGACGGCCTCGGTGCGGCATGCCGATGCAGACCTCGTCGAGGTTCTCGCTGGCCGCGCGGCACAGGACACGGTCGAGCAGGGCGATGACCGACTCGCCGCCCTCGAGCGAGAAGCGCTTCTGACCGACGAACTTGGTCTGCAGGAAGGTCTCGAAGGCCTCGGCGGCGTTGAGGCGGCGCATGATGCGCATCTGCTCGTCGCGGTTGGCCTTCTCGTAGGGCCGCTCGACCTTGTCCTGGATCCACTTGCGCTGCTCGGGGTCCTGGATGTGCATGTACTCGATGCCGACGGTGCGGCAGTACGAGTCGCGCAGGATGCCGAGGATCTTGCGCAGCTTGAGGAACGGGTAGCCGCCGAAACCGCCGGTGGCGAACGTGCGGTCGAGGTCCCAGAGCGTCAGGCCGTGCGTGGTGATGTCGAGGTCGTGGTGCCGGCGCTGCTTGTACTCGAGCGGGTCGGTGTCGGCCATCAGGTGACCGCGCACGCGGTAGGCGTGGATCAGCTCCTGGACGCGGGCGACCTTGTTGATGTCGTCGTCGTGCGAGCTGTCGATGTCCTGGATCCAGCGCACCGGCTCGTAGGGCAGGCGCAGCGACTCGAAGATCTCGTCGTAGAAGTTGTTCTTGCCGAGGAGCAGGTCGTGCATGATCCGCAGGTAGTCGCCGCTCTGGGCGCCCTGGATGATGCGGTGGTCGTAGGTCGAGGTGAGCGTCAGGATCTTGCTCACGGCGTTGCGGTTGAGCGTCTCGGTGCTCGCGCCCTGCCACTCGGCGGGGTAGTCGAGGGCGCCGACACCGATGATCGCGCCCTGCCCGGCCATGAGGCGCGGCACCGAGTGGACGGTGCCGATGCCGCCGGGGTTGGTCAGCGAGATCGTCGTGCCCTGGAAGTCCTCGACGGTGAGCTTGTTGGCGCGCGCCTTGCGGACGATGTCCTCGTAGGCGGTCCAGAAGTGGACGAAGTCCATCTCCTCCGCCGACTTGACCGACGGGACGACGAGGGTGCGGCTGCCGTCGGGCTTCTGCAGGTCGATGGCGAGCCCGAAGTTGACGTGGGCGGGCTGCACGAGGGCCGGCTTGCCGTTCACCTCGGTGAAGCCGTTGTTCATCTCGGGCATGATCGCCAGGGCCTTGACCATGGCGTAGCCGATGATGTGGGTGAAGCTGACCTTGCCGCCGCGCGACCTGGCCAGGTGGTTGTTGATGACGACACGGTTGTCGATGAGCAGCTTGGCCGGGACGGCGCGCACGCTCGTCGCGGTCGGCACCGACAGCGAGACCTCCATGTTCGACACGACCCGCGAGGGGGCCCCGCGCAGGGGCGTCACGACGTCCTCGTTGACCGGGCCGGTGCCCTTGACGGCCGGGATGTCGCGCGGCTTCGGTGCCTCGGCGCCGGGCTCGCCCTTCGGCTCGCTCTTGGGCTCGCTCTTGGGCTCGGTCTTGACCTCGGTGCGGGCTGCCGTGGGCGCAGCGGTGGCCGGAGGCTGGGCAGCGGCCTTGGGCTGGGCAGCGGCCGTGGGCTGGGCGGCGGCCGTGGGCTGGGCGGCGGCCTTGGAGTCGATGGTCGCCGGCGTCTTGGCGGGGCTGCCGTTCGTCGAGCCGTTGGTCGAGGGCGCTGCCGGCGCGGGAGCGCTCGCGGGCTCGGGCTTGGTCGCGGTCGCCGTGCGGGTCGGGGCCGCCGTGGTGGTCTGGCTCGTGTCGGCCTCACCGGGCCGGTAGTCCTCGAAGAACCCCCACCAGGCCTTGTCGACCGACGACTTGTCGGTCAGGAACTGCTGGTAGAGCTCGTCGACGAGCCATTCGTTCGGCCCGAACGCTGCAATCGGGTCACCGGACGTGGACTGATCGGACACGGCGAATGCGCCTCTTTCGTTTGGCTTGGGAGCGACGTTGCGTATACAGGGGTCAAGCCTAGCCCTGAACGCCCTGATACCCGACGGCGGCTCGGATGTCGAGCCGGGGCGTCGGCGAGGGCTTTGTCACGTTGACACGAGCAGTGCCGCCGGACGCCCGCCGGACGCCCGGCCAGCCGCTCGACCGGCCTCAGCTGATGTCGCTGCGCAGCGTGCGCCACGTGCCGAGACCGGCCATCACGACGGCATACGCGATGAGCACGAGCGCACCGGCCCACCACGACAGCTGCTGGATGGGCCGTCCGTCGAACCCGCCGCTCGTCGCCTCGACCATGGCGCTCGTCGCCCGGCTCGGGAGGTATGGCGAGATGCTCTTGCCCCATTCGGTGAGGGCGAGGACCAGGCTCAGCACCGGCTCGACGATCCAGGCCACGGCGACGGAGATGAGCAGTGCAGCGATCTGGTTGGGGATGAGGATGCCGGCGCCCAGTCCGATCAGGGCCCAGAGGCCGAGGACGAGCAGGCAGAGGGCCAGGGTGCGCCAGATCGACGTGTCGGCAAAGGGCGCGATGCCCTTCGAGCTGAGCACCAGCGACCCGGCACCGACGGCGCCGGCCAGCGAGAGCACCCCGTAGAAGGCACCGACGACGAGGAGCGCGGCCACCTTGGCGGCCATGACCCGACCGCGCCGCGGGATGGCCAGGAAGGTCGCGGTGACGGTCTGGTGGCGGTACTCGGAGCCGATGGTCAGCACCCCGATGGCCAGCGTCAGCAGGTAGCCGACCTGCAGGCCCCCGGTGAAGACGGCCTTGGCGATGGCGGCGTCGGTGCGCGGCGCGACCGCACCCTGGGGCCCTTGCACGGCGTCACTGGTGAACACGAACGCGAAGAGCACCGCGAAGGCTGCCCCGCTGAGCAGCACGGCGATCGCCATGCCCCACCAGAGGCGCGTCGTGAAGAACTTGCGCAGCTCGGCGCGCACGGCGGTCATCGTGCGCCTCCGTCTCGCCCGCCGTGGTGGCTGGGGTCGTGGTCGTGGTCGAGGTCGAGGTCGTGGTCGGTGCTGGCGGCGGCGCCGGGCTCGGCCAGCAGGGCGGGGTCGATCGGCGGCCCGCTCGGTGGAGGAAGGTCGGTCGGCGTCCCGGCCGGCGTCCCGGTCGGAGTCCCGGCAGGGGTACCGGCTGGAGGCACGTCGCCCGTTCCGGGTTGGGTGAGCAGGTTGCGGTTGCGGAACTCCTCGCTCTCGGTGAGGTTGAAGAAGAGCTCCTCCAGGTGGGTCTGCTCGGACCGCAGCTCGTGGATCGCGACGTCGCTGGCGTGGGCGACGTCGCCGACGGTCGCGAGATCTTCGGTCGTGACCCGGAGGCCGGGACCCGCGGGAGTCACCGTGAGCCCGCGACGGCGCAGCCCCTCGGCCAGCCGGTCGGGGTCGGACGTGCGGACGTATGCCGTGGGGTTGCCGCGCAGCTCGGTGACCGTGCCCTGGGCGACCCTCTTGCCGTTGGCGATGATGACGACGTCGTCGACGGTCTGCTCGACCTCCGAGAGCATGTGGCTCGAGATGAGCAGGGTTCGCCCCTGGTCGGCGAGGTGGCGCAGGAAGCCACGCAGCCAGCGGATGCCCTCGGGGTCGAGGCCGTTGGCCGGCTCGTCGAGGATGATGACGCGGGGGTCGCCGAGCAGTGCGGCCGCGAGGCCGAGCCGCTGGCGCATCCCCATCGAGTAGCCGCCGGCACGCTTGCGGGCCGCTGCGGGGATGCCGACGAGCTCGAGCAGCTCGTCGACGCGCCGGTCGGACACACCCGCGACCGCGGCCTGCACGCGCAGGTGGTTGCGCCCGGTGCGGCCGGGGTGGAAGTTCGTGGCCTCGAGGGCCGAACCGACCACCGTGAGCGGGTTGGGGATGTCGCGGTAGCGGTGACCGTCGATCGTCGCGGTGCCGGCGGTGGCGCGCACGAGGCCGAGCAGCATGCGCAGCGTCGTCGTCTTGCCGCTGCCGTTGGGCCCGAGGAAGCCGGTGACGCGTCCCGGCTCGACGTCGAAGTCGAGGTGGTCGACCGCGGTGAACGAGCCGAAGCGCTTGGTCAGGCCGCGCACCTCGATGCGACCGCCGAACTCAGGTCGTGCGCCTGCCACCGTGCCCTCTTTCGCTCGCCCCGCCGAGTCACCCTGATGCGCCCAACTCAACCACACGGCGCACAGCGGCCACAGGCAGACCGGCACACCCGGATCGGCGTGGGCCGGGTGTGCCGATGACCGAGGGCTCGGGTCGCCGCGCCGCTGCTCCCGCTCCCTATAGTGGGCCCACCATGACGTCCATCCGAGCCCAGGTGCGCTCCGTCCCGACCCGACTGGCGGCGCGACCGTGACCGAGTGGCTTCTCGTCCTCGGCGCCGTGCTGCTGACGGCGGGGACGGCCGTCTTCGTGGCCGCCGAGTTCTCGCTGGTCGCGCTCGACCGGCCGACGGTGCAGCGCGCCATCGACGAGGGCGACTCGCGCGCGCGCGTCGTGCTCCAGTCGCTGAAGCAGCTCTCGACCCAGCTGTCCGCAGCGCAGGTGGGCATCACCATCACGACGCTCGTCGTCGGCTACCTCGCGCAGCCCTCGATCGGTGTGCTCGTCGCCGGGCCGCTCACCAGCCTCGGCCTGGGGGACGCGGCGGTCGAGGCGGCCTCGAGTGCGCTCGCCCTGCTGCTCGCCACGGTCTTCTCGATGGTCTTCGGCGAGCTGCTGCCGCAGTTCCTCGGTATCTCGGCACCCCTCGCGACCGCCAAGGTGGTGGCGCTCCCCGTGCGTGTGTTCGCCACCATCGCGAAGCCACTCATCGTCGTGCTCAACGGGTCGGCCAACGGATTCCTCCGCTCGCTCGGCATCGAGCCGCAGGAGGAGCTGTCCGGTGCCCGCACCCCGCAGGAGCTCGCGAGCCTCGTGCAGCGCTCGGCGGAGGCCGGCACGCTCGACGTCACCACCGCACGCATGCTGACCCGCTCGCTCGGCTTCGGCGAGCGCACCGCCGACGACGTCATGACACCGCGGGTGCGCTGCACCGGCATCCACCGTGACGAGTCCGCCGACGACGTGCTCCGCCTGTCGCGGCGCACCGGCCACTCACGGTTCCCCGTGCTCGGCGACGACTGGGACGACGTCGACGGCGTGGTCCACGTCAAGAAGGCGATGGCCGTGCCGCACGAGCGCCGCAAGGACGTGCCGGTCTCGGCCCTGATGTCCGACCGACTCGTCGTACCCGAGACCATCCGGCTCGACCCGCTCCTGCGGCAGCTGCGCGAGGGCGGCTTCCAGATGGCCGTCGTCGTGGACGAGTACGGCGGCACCTCGGGGATCGTCACACTCGAGGACGTGGTCGAGGAGATCGTCGGCGAGGTCTCCGACGAGCACGACCGCAGCAGGCAGGGCGGCCGCGAGCTCATCGACGGCTCGTGGACGGTCCCGGGGCTGTGGCGCCCTGACGAGGTGCGCGACGCCTTCGACGCCGACGTGCCCGACGGGCACACCTACGAGACGATGGGCGGCTACGTGATGCACGTGCTCGGCCGGGTTCCCGTGGTCGGAGACGTGGTCGGCCTGCCCGGGTGGCGCATCAACGTCGTCGGCATGGAAGGGCGCCGGGTCGACCGGCTCCGCTTCGTGCCCGATCCCGACTCCCTGCCCTCCGCGGGCGACGCCGAGGGCGGGCACCCGGGTGCCGACGGGCAGCGCGACCGAGCCGCCGGAGAACACCCGGGCGGACGGCATACGTCCTCGGGCGACGAGGGGGAGCGGTCGTGAACGGGCCGTGGGTCTACGTCATCTCGCTCTTCCTGCTTCTGGGCAACGCGTTCTTCGTGGGCGCGGAGTTCGCCGCCATGGCCGTACGCCGGTCGACGCTCGAGCCGCTCGCCGACGCCGGCAGCAAACGGGCGGTGGCGTGCCTGCTCGCGCTCGAACGGCTCGGCTCGATGCTCGCGACGGCCCAGCTCGGAATCACGGTGTGCTCCGTCGGTCTCGGTGCCCTCGCAGAGGCGGCGCTGCACCACCTGCTCGAGCCCGTCTTCCACGCCTGGGGACTCTCCGAGGCCTGGGCCGGTGGGGTCGCGCTGGCCCTCGCCCTGCTCATCGTCAGCTACCTGCACGTCGTCGTCGGCGAGATGATCCCGAAGAACCTCGCCATCGCCGGGCCCGACCGCGCAGCGCTCGTGCTGGTGCCGCCGCTCTTCTTCATCTCACGCGCCCTGCGCCCGATCGTGCACGCGATGGAGACCGTCGCGAAGGCCCTCGTCCGGCTCTTCCGGGTCGAGCCCAAGGACGAGATCACCTCGGCCTTCACCGTCGAGGAGGTCGCCCACATCGTCGGTGAGTCACGCCGCGAGGGGCTCATCGAGGAGGAGCGCCACGGGCTCGTCGCCAAGACCCTCGAGTTCTCCGACAAGCTGGCCCACGACGTGGCCGTCGGCGTCACCGAACTGACGACGGTGCAGCTGGGCGCGACGCCCGCCGACATCGAGCGGCTCGTCGCCAAGCAGGGCTTCTCGCGCTACCCCGTGTGCGACGCGGCCGGTGAGATCGCCGGCTACATCCACCTCAAGGACGTGCTCTACGCCGACGACGAGCGTCACGAGCAGCCCATCCCACCCAAGCGCATCCGCCGCCTGGCCACGGTGCGCGACGGCGACGACATCGAGGACGTCCTCGCCACCATGCAGCTGAGCGGCGCGCACCTCGCGCGGGTCATCGACGCCGATGCCGCGGTGACCGGCGTCGTCTTCCTGGAGGACGTCCTCGAGGAGCTCGTCGGCGAGGTCACGGACACCACGCAGCGCTGACGCCCGCCGAGGGCGGCTCGGCGGGCGTCAACCGGTGGCACGCGGCCACCGTGGTGATGACGCCGGTCCGGGGAGGGCGGAACGACCGGGTCACCGTTCGGGGGAGTCGGTGGGGATGGGGGTGACGGACGCCCTCGGCCGGGTTCTGCCCTCTGCACCCGGTATGTCCAAGGGTGGGCGGTGGCGCTGACACCGGCAACACCCATCGTCGGCAGAACCCCTCCCCAAGATTTGGGGGAAACGCCTCCCACCTCGCCCCGGCCTTGTGATAATTGCGGCACGGGAGGGGTGGCCCGCACTGGAACGTATGGGGGATCAGATGGTTCGTGGCCTGCCCGTGGGGCACCTGAAACACGTCGAAGAGCGCGTCGAAGCGCACGTCGAGCCGGTCGAGCTGCTGGCGGTGGCCGTCGTCGACGACCACCGGGCTGTCGCCGACGCGATGGCCTTCGCGGTCGACCGCGAGGACGGCCTCACCTGCGCCGGGGTCGCCTACTCGGCCGGGGCGGCACTCGAGCTGCTGCAGCGTGAGGCCCCCGACGCCGTGCTCATGGACGTGCGACTCGGCCACGACGACGGCATCGACCTCACGGCGGAGCTGACGAAGCGGCTGCCGCACCTGCGCGTCATCGTGCTCACCGCCCACCTCGACCAGGGCTTGCTCAGTCGCGCCGCGGACGCCGGTGCGTGTGCGCTGCTGCCCAAGGACGGCTCGTGGGAGGACGTCATCGCGGCGATCCACAGCGCCGCGAGAGACGGCTTCCACGTGCACCCGAAGCTGCTGCGCGGGCTCGTGGGCTCTCAGCCCGCTCGCGGTCTGCCGCCCGTCGACCTGACCTCGCGCGAGGCCGAGGTGCTCGGCCTGCTCGCCGAGGGGCGCGACGCCACCGAGATCGCACGGAGCCTCGGCATCTCGGTGCTCACCAGCCGCGGCCACATCAAGAGCGTGCTCGCGAAGCTGGGGGCGCACTCGCAGCTCGAGGCCGTGGTGACCGCCAGCAGGCTGGGGATGGTGAGCCTCCGAGGGACTGGTTGACGTGGCGCTGCTCCGTGCTGCGGACCCCCTGGCCGGAGGGGTGACGCGTTCGGCACTGCGCCGCTTCCTGCTCTGGACGCTCGCTGCTCTGGCGCTCGTGGGGGTGGGCACCGTGCTGCTCGCCCGCCCTCTCGCGTCACAGATCGCCCTGCGCGATGCGACGGTGCGAGGCTCCGGGCTCGCGCGGTACGTCGTGGCGCCCCTCGTCGACCGCCGGGTGCGTGCCGGCGACCCCGGGCCCACCTCCACCCTCGCCTACCTGCTGCAGAACCGGATGCGCGACGGGTCCATCGTGCACGTGAAGATCTGGACCGAGGACGGCCGGGTGCTGTGGTCCGACGAGAAGCAGCTCATCGGGCACACCTTCGCCCTCGATGCCGACGTCGCCGAGCTCTTCGGCTCCGAGAACGTCACCTCGGCCGTGTCGGACCTGTCCAAGGCGGAGAACGCCGACGAGCGGGCCAGCGGAGAGCTCCTCGAGGTGTATGCCGGCCTGCACGACGCGGACGGCGTGCCGCTCGTCTTCGAGTCCTACTGGACGGCCGATCCGATGCACGAGGACGAGTCAGCCCTCCTCGGGCGGCTGGCGCTGCTGGGCCTGGGGTCGCTGCTGCTCTTCGCCGTGATGGTGCTGCCGCTCGCCGTGTCCCTGGCGCGCCGCGTCGAACGCGGGGAGGCCGACCGCAGCAGGATGCTGCGCCACGCGCTGTCCGCGTCGGACCTCGAGCGACGTCGCATCGCCGACGACCTGCACGACGGGGTCCTGCAGAACCTCGCCGGGTTCGGCTACCTCATGGGCGCCCTCGTGGACGACCTGCCCCCCGAGGCGACCCGCGCCCGCACGATCGTCGGCGAGCTGTCGACGGGGCTCAAGCGCGACGCCGAGGGCCTCCGCTCGCTCATGACCGACATCTACCCGGCCGACCTCGCCGAGGGCGGCCTCGTGCCGGCCGTCGAGTGGCTCGCGGAGCAGGCGCGGTCCTCGGGCCTCGACGTCGAGGTCGACCTCGACCCGGCCATCGCCCGGTCCGGCCTGCCGATGGCCCAGGTGGTGTACCGCTCGATCCGCGAGGGGCTGCGCAACGTCGTCAAGCACGCCGAGGCCTCGTCCGTGGTCCTTCGCGCCAGGGTCGTCGGGCACCAGGTGGTCATCAGCGTGCGCGACGACGGCGTCGGCCCGCGCGACCCCAGGGGCCTCGCGCCCAGGGTGGGGCCCGTGGGCTCCGGGCAGGGGCACGTGGGCCTGCACCTGCTGCGGGACACGGTGCGCGACCTCGGAGGAGATCTGGTCCTCGAGGCGCCGGCCGACGGGGGCGCGCTCCTCACCGTCACGGTCCCCAGGGCGTTTGCGGACGCCTGGGTCGGCCGAGCCGCTGTCAGCGGTCGGGCTGGTCGGGCTCGTCGGGCAGGTCTCGCCGGTCGGCCCAGTCGAGGTACGCCGCGCCGCGCGGCGAGATCTCGTATCCGACCTCGTGGCTGATGGTCAGCCCGAGGGCCTTGAGCTTGCGGATGTCGACCTTCATCGGCAGCAGCTCGCAGCCGCGCAGCGCGGCGAGCTCCTTGGAGACCACCCGGGGGTTGTCCCGGATCCACTCGAGGATGTCGCGTGTCCAGGGACCGCTCTGTCGCGCGTCGAGCCGAGCCAGTCGGGCCGCGATGTCCGGCAGAGTCGCGTCGTCGGGCACGTTCTGGCGCAAGGCGATTCGCGGGTCCTCTCCGGCCCAGCTCAGTCGGATGCGATAGACCTTGTCGCCGCCGCGGCCGCCGCGGCCGCCGCGCGCAGACGGCTTGCGCGCCGTGGGGCTCAGGAACTTCTGCAGCGCCGCGAGGTCCTTGACCCCCGCCTTGCGTGCGTCCCGCTCGGTCAGCTTGTCCGGGTCGCGCACCTGGCTCACGGCGTCGAAGCGGACGAGGCCGGCGGGCGTCAGCTGGACGCCCCCGACCTTGACCCTCGGAGTGTCCCAGCGTCGGAAGGCCTGGGTCACGGTTCCCGCTCGGATGGCCTCGGCGACAGGCTTGGAGATGAGCACGCCCCATCGTGACACCTGGCCCGGTCCGTCGCCGACGTGACGAGAGGTCGACCTGAGTGGCGCTCCGCGCCTTCAGGTCGACCTCTCGTCGTTCGGTGCCCCCGGCAGGATTCGAACCTGCGCTCCCGCCTCCGGAGGGCGGTGCTCTATCCCCTGAGCTACGGGGGCGTGCGCACTTTCGTGCGCCCGGTGAGATTAGCAGCCGGGACGGCCGAACGCTGAATGCACCCCCATCCGGCGGGGTGCCCCGGGACGGCAGGTCCGCGGACACGGTCGCAGCGGCATGCGCGATCGGTGTCGGACCTCCCGCGAGCCGGTGCTCCGGCGGCCGTCCGGGGCCTCCTCGTAGACTCGCCGCCATGACGCCGGAGCAGCTGCGCGCCCTCCTCGAGGAGGTGGCCGCGGAAGCCGCACGCAGTGGCGAGCTGCCCGGTGGGGCCGCCACAGGGGCGCCCGGCGGGGCCATCTTCCGCCCCACCGACACCCGCGCGGCGGGGGTGGTGGCCGACTGGGTGACACCCGTCGCGCAGCGTTGGGCGCCGCGGCTCGGCATGGGGGCTCGTGACCTGGCGCGCGTCCTCGCGCAGGGCCTCACCCTCCAGAAGCCCGTGGCCGCAGTCGAGGTCGCGCCGAGTGGCCTCATCGCGGTGACGCTCGAGGACGCCGCGCGGTCGGCGATCGTCGCGCACGTCCTCGGGCACCAGGACGCGTACGCCCTCGGCGGGGGAGCCGTCGGGCCCGTCCCCGCGGAGCTGCCCGGCAGCAGGCCGGCCGGCGACCCGCTCCTCGGGGGGCAGCTGGCCCATGCGCGGCTCTGCCGTCTCATCCGCAACGCGGAGGCGGCCGGTGTCGAGCGGCGCGAGTCGGCACGGGTCGAGCGGCTCACCCACGTGATCGAGCGGCACCTCCTCGTGGCCCTCGCCGACCTGCCTCAACGGCTGGACACCCACTCGGGCGACGTCTCACAGCAGCGGCGCGCCGTCACCGACCTGGCCGACCTCGTCGGGGCCTGGGACCACCCCCTGCGCCCGGCCGTCGCGGACGAGCCGGTGCGGGCCGTCCACGCCGCGCGGCTGCTGCTCGCCGACGCCGTCCGAGTCGTCTTGCGCAATGGACTCGCGCGCCTGGGCGCGTCGGCCCCGGAGAGGATGTAGGCATGCGCGCACACGAAGCAGGAGCGCTGCACGCCGAGGGCTATCGCGGCCCCGCGTGGCTCCAGACCCCCGTCGACGTCAACGCCCTCGTCCCCTCGCTCTGGGCGACCTCCGTCGGACGTGGCGCCGACGGAGCCCTCACCGTCGGCGGGGTTAGCGTGGCCGAGCTCGCGCGTGAGTTCGGCACGCCGGCATACATCATCGATGAGGACGACTTCCGTTCGCGCGCAAGGGATTTCAAGCAGACGTATGCCGAGGTGTTCGACAGCCTGTCAGGTGGCGCCGACGTGTTCTACGCCGGCAAGGCGTTCCTCTGCACCGAGGTCGCGCGCTGGATCCGCGACGAGGGGCTGAGCCTCGACGTCTGCACCGGCGGCGAGCTGGCCGTCGCGATCCGTGCCGGCGTGCCCGGTGAGCGAATCGGCCTGCACGGCAACAACAAGAGCATCGGCGAGATCCGCACCGCGCTCGAGTACGGCGTCGGGCGCATCGTCGTCGACTCGTTCGACGAGATCGACCGGGTGGCCGCGGTCGCGGCCGAGCTCGGGGTGGTGGCACCCGTCCTGATCCGTGTCACGGTCGGCGTCGAGGCGCACACGCACGAGTTCATCGCCACGGCCCACGAGGACCAGAAGTTCGGCCTGTCGCTCTCGGGCGGTCACGCGTTCGAGGCGGCGGGCCGCATCCTCGCCCAGCCGGAGTCGCTGCGGCTGCTCGGTCTCCACAGCCACATCGGCTCGCAGATCTTCGACACGTCAGGATTCGAGGTCTCGGCGCGGCGCATCGTCGCCCTGCACACGCAGGTCGCCCGCGAGCTCGGCACCGAGCTGCCCGAGCTCGACCTGGGCGGCGGGTTCGGCATCGCCTACACGACCGAGCACGACCCCCTGCCGCCGAAGAACCTCGCTGCCGGCATGGCGGAGATCATCGAACGTGAGTGCCGCGCTGACGGAGTCGCCGTGCCGCGCATCTCGGTCGAGCCGGGCCGCGCCATCGCCGGACCCAGCACGTTCACGCTCTACGAGGTGGGCACGGTCAAGCCGGTCGACCTCGACGGCGGGGCCCAGCGCGTCTACGTCTCCGTCGACGGCGGCATGAGCGACAACGTGCGCACCGCCCTCTACGACGCCAACTACTCGTGCACGCTCGCCAACCGGGCCTCCACGGCCGACCCGGTGCTCGCCCGCGTCGTCGGAAAGCACTGCGAGAGTGGAGACATCGTCGTCAAGGACGAGTTCCTGCCCGCCGACGTGACGGCCGGTGACCTCGTCGCCGTGCCCGGCACCGGGGCCTACTGCCGCTCCCTGTCCAGCCAGTACAACCACACGCCTCGACCCCCCGTCGTCGCGGTGCGCGACGGGGTGGCTCGCGTCATCGTCCGGCGCGAGACGGTCGACGACCTGCTCGCGCTCGACGTCTGATGGATCTGCAGATCCTGCGCCGCGCATGTCCGGATCGCGAAACAATGGGCGTCCAGATCCCGGACAGACGGCAGGATTCGCACCGTGGACAGTGCAGTGAGTGACCCCCGGCCGTTGCGCGTCGCCCTGCTCGGAGCGGGTGTCGTGGGCGGAGCCGTGGCCCGCCTCCTCACCGAGCACGCCGACGACATGGCGGCCCGTGTCGGTGCCCCGCTCGAGATCGTCGGCATCGCGGTGCGACGCGCCGGGCGCGACCGCTCGGAGCTCGGGGTCGACCCGTCGCTGTTCACCACCGACGCCGACGAGCTCGTGACGCGCGCCGACGTCGTCGTCGAGGTGATCGGCGGCATCGAGCCGGCCCGCTCGCTCATCCTGCGCGCCATGGACCACGGGGCCTCCGTGGTCACGGCCAACAAGGCCCTCCTCGCCGAGGACGGCCCGGCTCTCTACACGGCGGCCGCCGAGAAGGGGGTCGACCTCTACTACGAGGCGGCCGTCGCCGGCGCGATCCCGCTGCTGCGACCGCTGCGCGAGTCCCTCGCCGGCGACGAGGTGCGCAAGGTCCTCGGCATCGTCAACGGCACGACGAACTACGTCCTCGACAAGATGGACACCACCGGCGCCGGTTTCTCCGACGCCGTCGAGCAGGCCCAGGCCCTGGGCTACGCCGAGGCCGACCCGACCGCCGACGTCGAGGGCTTCGACGCCGCCGCCAAGGCGGCGATCCTCGCCTCCCTCGCCTTCCACACCCGCGTCTCAGGCACCGACGTCTACCGCGAGGGCATCACCGAGGTGTCGGCATCCGACGTCGCCGCCGCTCGCGAGATGGACGCGGTCGTCAAGCTGCTCGCGATCTGCGAGCGCAGCGAGCGAGGCGTGAGCGTACGCGTGCACCCGGCGATGATCCCGCGCTCGCACCCGCTCGCCGGCGTGCGCGAGGCCTTCAACGCCGTCTTCGTCGAGGCCGACGCGGCCGGCGAGCTGATGTTCTACGGCAAGGGAGCCGGCGGCGACCCCACCGCTTCCGCCGTGCTCGGTGACCTCGTCGCCGTCGCGCGTCACCGCGTCGGCGGAGGGCTCGGACCTGGGGAGTCGAGCTATGCCGACCTGCCGGTCCTCACGATGGGCGACGCCGAGACGAGGTACCACATCAGCCTCGACGTCGAGGACCGCTCGGGCGTGCTCGCGCAGGTCGCCGCCGCGTTCGCCGACCACGACGTCTCCATCGAGACCGTGCGCCAGCAGCTCGTCGCGGCCGCCGACGGTGAGTCCGCACGGGCCAACCTCATCATCGTGACCCACACCGCCACCGACGCGGCCCTTTCGTCCACGGTCGAGCGCCTGCGCACGCTCGACGTCGTCCGTGGCGTCAACTCCGTCATGCGCGTGGAAGGTTCGTGATGGCCCACCAGTGGCGCGGAGTCATCCGCGAGTACGCCGACCGCCTCCCGATGCTCGAGGGCGCGCCCGTCGTCACGCTCCACGAGGGCGGCACGCCCCTCATCCACGCCGAGAAGCTGTCCGAGCGGGTCGGCGCCGAGGTCCACCTCAAGTACGAAGGCCTCAACCCGACCGGCTCCTTCAAGGACCGCGGCATGACGACCGCCATCAGCGTCGCCGCGGCCAAGGGCGCGCGCGCGGTCATCTGCGCCAGCACGGGCAACACGTCGGCGTCGGCAGCGGCCTACGCGACGAAGGCCGGCATGACGTGCGGCGTGCTGGTGCCCGACGGCAAGATCGCGATGGGCAAGCTGAGCCAGGCCATCGCGCACGGCGCGACCCTGCTCCAGGTCGACGGCAACTTCGACGACTGCCTGACGCTCGCACGCAAGCTCGCCGAGGCCTACCCGGTCGAGCTGGTCAACTCGGTCAACCCCGCCCGCATCGAGGGCCAGAAGACCGCCTCGTTCGAGGTCGTCGACGCCCTCGGCGACGCCCCCGACATCCACTGCCTGCCGGTCGGCAACGCCGGCAACATCACCGCGTACTGGCGCGGCTACCGCGAGTACCTCGCCTCGCCGGTCACCGACGCGCCAGCAGGGCCGGCCACCCACCTGCCGAGGATGTGGGGCTTCCAGGCCGCGGGTGCTGCGCCCATCGTCCTCGGGCACCCCGTCGACCACCCCGAGACCATCGCGACAGCGATCCGCATCGGCAACCCGGCCTCGTGGGAGCAGGCGGTCGCAGCGCGCGACGAGTCCGGTGGGCGCATCGACGCGGTCACCGACGAGCAGATCCTCGACGCGCACCGCTACCTCTCCTCCGAGGAGGGCGTCTTCGTCGAGCCCGGCTCGGCCGCCTCGGTGGCCGGTCTGCTCGCGAGCCACGCGGCCGGTCTCGTGCCCTCCGGCGCGCGCATCGTCTGCACCGTCACCGGCCACGGACTCAAGGACCCACAGTGGGCCCTGCGCACCGCCGACGGCAGCGACGTCGTGCCCACGCGCGTCAGCATCGACGCCTTCAGCGCGGCGCAGGCGCTCGGGCTCGAGGGCTGACCGCGTGAGCCGGGTGCCCGCAGGGCGGTCCGTTCACGTGCGCGTGCCGGCGAGCAGCGCCAACCTCGGCCCCGGCTTCGACTCCATCGGCCTGGCCCTCGGGCTCTGGGACGACTACGCCGTGACGACCTCCGACGAGTTCGGTCTCGTCATCGAGGTGACCGGCGAGGGCGCTGCCGACGTGCCCACCGACGAGCGGCACCTGGTGCACGCGACGATGCAGCACACCTGGCAGTCCCTGGGCGTTCGCCCCCCGGTCGGGCTGCGCATCGTCGCCACCAACGGCGTGCCGCACAGTCGCGGTCTCGGATCGTCGGCCACCGCGATCGTCGCCGGGGTCGTTGCCGCACAAGCACTCTCACTCGGTGTCGCACCTTCGACGCCCGAGCCGTATGCCGCCTGGCCGGCCGGCGGTGACGACGTGCCCGTCGACCTCGGGCTGGCGACGCACCTGTCGAGCGAGCTCGAGGGGCACCCCGACAACGCGTCGGCCAGCGCCCTCGGCGGCCTCACGGTGAGCTGGATGCCCGACGACAGCGGCCACGATCACGGCGAGCGCACCGTGACGGCTCGCATCGAGCCGCACCCCGACGTCGAGGTCGTGGTCTTCGTCCCCGAGACGCAGCTGGCCACCCGCACGGCCCGCGCCGTCCTGCCCGCGACGGTGCCGCTCGCGGCGGCCGCCGCCGGTGCTGGGCGGGCCGCCCTGCTCGTGCACGCGCTGACGGCCGACCCGTCGCACCTCCACGCGGCGACCCGTGACTGGCTGCACCAAGAGGCTCGACGCCCGTCCTACCCCGACACCATGGAGCTCGTGGACCTGCTGCGCTCGCAGGGTCACGCGGCGGTGGTCTCGGGTGCGGGACCCAGCGTGCTCGTCCTCACCACGCGTGCGGCGGCCTCGAGCGTCCAGGCGGGTCGTCTCGCGGCGCACTGGGAGCGGCTGACCCCGGGGGTGCCGGCCCGTGGAGCGAGGGTCACGGCCGGCTGACCGTCGACACACGTGCGATCCGCCCCGGCGCGGAGGCGCCCGGGTGGTATTCTGGCCGCGCACCACAGCCGCGACATTCGCAGGACGGTGCATCACCCCCACATTGAGGCGAAGTCACCTGCCTCTGGGCGCGTTCTGCGCCGAAGTGGATCTCAGACGGCCAGGTCACCTGGTCCAACTCCGGCCCGCTGGACCTCCCGGGCCGCAAACGAGGGGGAAGGATCCTTCGTGTCAGAAACAACCACCCGTCCGGTGTCCGGCCTGTCGGCCATGAAGCTGGACGAGCTCAAGGGCGTCGCGTCGTCGATGGGCATCACCGGAACGACGAAGATGCGCAAGAGCGACCTCGTCGAGGCCATCAAGGCCCGGCAGGCGGGCGGCTCGTCCGCCGCCGCCACATCGACCCCGCCCCCTGCCTCTGGGGGAGCGAAGAGCGACACGTCCGACGGCGCCTCTCCGGCCCGCACGTCGCGCCGCGCCAGCCGCCCGGCGGGCTCGGCCGGCAACGAGCAGGCCGAGAAGAACGTCGAGCAGGCGGGCTCCGCCGAGGCCGCCGCCGACCAGTCCGGCGCCGCGGGCGAGCGGGCTTCGACCGCGTCGTCCGTCTCCGCCGGCACGGCCGACATCGCCGACACTGCCGACACCACCAGCGCCGGGCGGTCCTCCCGGGGCGCGCGCGTCTCGCGTGACGATGCCGCCGGCACCGCCGGCACCGCGGACACCACTCAGGCCGCCGATGGCGACGACGACGGCAGGCGTCAGCGCAGCCGTGGTCAGCAGGAGCGCCAGTCCGACCGCCGCGACGACCGTTCGGCTCGTCAGCAGTCCGACCGTCAGCAGGACGACCGGCAGCCGTCCGACCGCCAGCAGTCCGACCGTCAGCAGGGCAGCCGCGCGGAGCGCCAGAACGACCGGGCCCAGCAGTCGGACCGCCAGACCGACCGTGGCGACCGCCAGCAGGCGCGTCAGCAGGACAACCGGCAGCAGGACAACCGTCAGCAGGACAGCCGCCAGCAGGACAACCGCCAGCAGGACAACCGGCAGCAGGACAGCCGCCAGCACGACAGCCGCCAGCACGACAACCGTCAGCAGGACAGCCGCCAGCAGGACAACCGGCAGCAGGACAACCGGCAGCAGGACCATGACAACCGCCAGGGCGACGTCCGCGGCCAGCAGCAGTCGCACTTCGACGACGACGGGGGCAGCCGCCGCAGCCGCAACCGCCAGCGCAGCCGCGACCGCAAGCGGGGCCGCGGTCGTGAGGGCGGCCAGGACTGGAACGACACCGACATCCAGGTGGGTGACGACGACGTCCTCGTGCCGGTCGGCGGCATCCTCGACGTGCTCGACAACTACGCGTTCGTGCGCACGTCCGGCTACCTCGCCGGCCCCAACGACGTCTACGTGCCGCTCGGCATGGTCAAGAAGAACGGTCTGCGCAAGGGCGACGCCGTCACCGGCGCGGTCAAGGCGCTGCGCGACGGCGAGCAGCCGTCGGGCAACGTCGGACGCCAGAAGTTCAACGCCCTCGTGCGCCTCGACACCGTCAACGGCACGACGCCCGAGGAGGCGGCGAAGCGGGTCGAGTTCGGCAAGCTGACGCCGCTCTACCCCCAGCAGCGCCTGCGGCTCGAGACCGAGCCGAACGTCCTGACGACGCGCATCATCGACCTCGTCGCCCCGATCGGCAAGGGCCAGCGCGGCCTCATCGTCGCGCCGGCCAAGGCCGGCAAGACGATGATCATGCAGACGCTCGCGAACGCCATCACGACGAACAACCCCGAGTGCCACCTCATGGTCGTCCTCGTCGACGAGCGCCCCGAAGAGGTGACCGACATGCAGCGCGCCGTCAAGGGCGAGGTCATCTCCTCGACCTTCGACCGGCCGGCGGAGGACCACACGACGGTCGCCGAGCTCGCCATCGAGCGGGCCAAGCGTCTCGTCGAGCTCGGTCACGACGTCGTCGTGCTGCTCGACTCGATCACCAAGCTCGGTCGCGCCTACAACCTCGCCGCGCCGGCGAGCGGGCGCATCCTGTCCGGCGGTGTCGACTCGGCTGCGCTCTACCCGCCGAAGAAGTTCTTCGGTGCCGCGCGCAACATCGAGAACGGCGGCTCCCTGACCATCCTCGCGACCGCTCTCGTCGAGACGGGCTCGAAGATGGACGAGGTGATCTTCGAGGAGTTCAAGGGCACCGGCAACATGGAGCTCCGGCTCAACCGCGAGCTCGCGAACCGCCGCATCTTCCCGGCGGTCGACATCAACAGCTCCGGCACACGTCGTGAGGAGATCCTCCTGGCGAGCGAGGAGCTGAAGATCATGTGGAAGCTGCGCCGGGTGCTCGCCGCGCTCGACCCGCAGCAGGCCATCGAGCTGCTCATCGACCGGCTCAAGAAGACGCGGACGAACTACGAGTTCCTCACGCAGGTGCAGCAGACGAGCGGCTCGAAGCTCGACGAGTCCTGACGTAGCGCTCGCACGAGTCGCGACAGAAGGGGAGTGGTGTCTCACGACACTGCTCCCCTTCGGCGTTTCGTAGCCCATTCGGGTGATTTGTTCCTAAAATGGTGCTTCACACTCGAACATCCCCATGGAGTGCCATGTCTGCGCCCGCCGGCGACCCCGATGCCAGTCCCGTCCGTGTCCTCGTGGCCGACGACGACGCCGACATCCGTGACCTCGTCGAGTTCAAGCTGACCCAGGCCGGCTATGCCGTCGAGGCGGTTCCCGACGGCCTCAGTGCCTGGGAGGCGTTCGCCGCCAACCCGCCGCAGCTGGCCGTGCTCGACGTCATGATGCCCGGCCTGTCGGGGATCGACGTGCTGCGCAAGATCCGCGAGAGCGACAACCCGTCGGTGCCCGTCCTGCTGCTCAGCGCGAAGTCCCGTGACTCCGACGTCGACACCGGCTTCGCCGTCGGCGCCGACGACTACGTTATCAAGCCGTTCAGCCCGCGCGAGCTCCTGCACCGGGTCAACGGCATGCTCGCCCGGGCCAGATGACGACCGGAAGGGCTGCGGTGATGGCCTGCGCGACGACCGGTGCGGTGACGGGCGCTGCGAAGGGCGAGGCGAAGGGCGCCATGTCGTGATCATCGGCGGAGCCCTGCTGCTCGGCGCGACGATCGCCGTGCTCGGCGGCTGCCTGCTCCTCATCCTTGCCGTGGTCGCAGTTCGCGCGAGGCGTCACAGCCGCACCCAGCGTGACCAGATGCTGCTGTCCCCGCTGCGCGGGCCGCTGATCACGGTGGCCTCGGGCGAGGACGACGACGGGTCCGCGGCAGAGCAGCTGACCTGGGCCACCGGCGTCACCCGCACCGTCCTCGACCGCAACATCGTCGAGCTCCTGACGAAGATCCGTGGCGTGCCCGGCGACCAGCTCGTCCGGGTCCTCGAGGTCCACGGGGCCGTCGAGGCGGCCGTCGACGACCTGGGCCACCGCTCCTCGGTCCGACGGGCCCGGGCCGCCCAGCTGCTGGGGCTGGCGCGGGCCGACCACACCGTCCCGCGGCTGGTCCAGGCGCTGCGCGACGAGTCCGTCGAAGTGCGCAACAGCGCCGCCTACGCGCTGGGTCTCATCGGCGACCCGACCGCGGCCGGCGCCGTGCTGGACGCCATCGGCGTCCCCGACCGCGGCCTGCCGGCGGCCACCGCTGCCGGGGCCCTCCAGTCGATGGGCGTCGGAATCTCCGAGGTGCTGCGCGAGGGCATGGGCGACGCCAACGCCCGCACCCGCATGGTCGCGGCCCACCTCAGCGGCGAGCGCAGCTTCACCCGTGGTCTCCCCGAGCTGCGCAGGCTACTCGACCACGACACCGACCTCACGGTCCGTGAGACCGCAGCAGTCGCCATCGGCCGGCTCGGCCGCGGCGAGGACGCCGTCGTCCTGGGCCGCCACACGGCCCCGGAGGAGCCGCTGTCATTGCGTCGCGCCTGCGTCCAGGCCCTCGGTGAGCTGGGCGAGGACGCCGCGATCCCGACCCTGTCGACCCTGCTCGACGACCCCGACCCGCGCCTGGCCGAGCTCGCCGCGGGCGCGCTCCTCGCGCTCGGAGCCGACGGCACCGACGCCCTCTCGGGCCACGAGGACGACCCTGCCGTGCGCACGGCGCGACTCATGGTGAGCCTGCAGAAGGCGAGCGCATGAGCTGGCCGGGCTTCGTGGAGGGGCTGCGCTCCTTCGTCGTGTGGGTGATGGACGTCTCGAGCGTCCCGATCATCGTCTACTTCGTGCTCATCAACTCCTCGTTGCTCCTGCTCATCGGGCTCGCGTACCTCGAGTTCCGTGCGCAGCAGCGGCGGCGGGCCACGGCGCTCACCTGGCAGGGGGCCGGGATGGCGCCGGGCGTCTCGCTGCTCGTGCCGGCCTACAACGAGGAGGCCGGCATCGTCACGGCCGTCAAGTCCTTCCTCACCCTGCGCTACCCCAGGCACGAGGTCGTCGTCGTCGACGACGGCAGCGCCGACCAGACCTTCGCGCGGCTCGAGGAGGCGTTCGACCTCGTCCACGTGCCTCGCGAGCTGCCCAGCGAGGTGCCGATCCGGGCGAAGGTGCTCGGCATCTGGGTGCCGCGCGACGGGCGCACCCGGCTCGTCGTCGTGCGCAAGGAGAACTCCGGCCGGTCCGAGGCGATCAACGTCGCGATCAACGCCGCCAGCGAGCCCCTCGTCGCCATGATCGACGGCGACTCGATCCTCGAGCCCGACGGCCTGCTGCACGTCACGCGTCCCTTCGCCGACGACCCGACCCGCATGGTCGCCACCGGCGGCGCGATCCGCCCGGTCAACGGCAGCCGTGTGGTCTCAGGGCGCATCGTGCGCGTCGAGATGCCGCAGACCTGGATCCCGCGCATCCAGCTCGTCGAGTACCTCCGAGCCTTCCTGCTGGGCCGCACCGGATGGTCGCGCCTGGGCGGCCTGATCCTCATCAGCGGCGCCTTCGGGCTCTTCCGTCGTGACGTCGTCGTCGAGGTCGGCGGCCTCGACCCCGACAGCATCGGCGAGGACTTCGAGCTGGTCATGCGCATCCACAAGCGCATGCGCGACCAGGGCCGCGACTACAGGGTCGAGTTCGTGCCCGAGCCGGTCTCGTGGACCGAGGTCCCGGTCACGGCCACGGTGCTGCGCAACCAGCGCCGCCGTTGGCACCGGGGTCTCTGGGAGACCCTGTGGGCCTACCGCGGCATGCTCTTCCGGCGGAAGTACGGCCGCGTCGGTTGGCTCGCCCTGCCGTACTACTGGCTCTTCGAGCTCATCGCCCCGCTCCTCGAGCTCTTCGGCATCCTCATCGTGCCGCTGGCGCTGCTGCTCGGCGTGGTCAACGTGCCGTTCGCGATCCTCTTCCTCGTCCTGGCCTACGGGTATGCCGTGCTCGTGACGCTGTCGGCGATGGTCGTCGACGAGTGGGCCTTCCACAAGCACGACCGGTGGCGCGCCATCTGGCAGACCATCGCCGCCTCGGTGCTCGAGAACATCGGCTACCGGCAGCTGACTGTGTGGTGGCGCCTGGAGGGATGGTGGTCGAGCCTGCGCGGCAAGAAGCACGTGTGGGGCGTCATGACCCGCACCGGCTTCGACGAGGACGCCGCGTGAGCGGCGGCCTGCCGGCCGTCTCGAGGCGGTCGGTGGGCAGCCAGATCCGGGTGCTCATCGGGATCCTGGTCGTCCTCGTGCCGCTGGGGGCCATCGTGTCGGTCGCCACGATCCACTCCCAGAGCGCTGCCGTGCGTGCGCTCACGCTCGCCCTGGGGCCCGCGTCCGAGGCCAACAACACCGTGCTGCTCGACATGACCCGCGCCGAGGGGGCCTGGCGCGAGGCCGTGGTCGGCGCGCCCGCGCCCGTTGACCCGCTCTCGCTCCAGCCCGGCATCGAGCAGCAGCTCGACCGCGTCGAACAAGGCACCCAGAGCGGCGAGCTCGCCGCGGCCGACCGGGCGCGCTTCGCGACGCTCCTCGCCGCCGAGCGAGCGACCGTCGCCGAGTGGTTCGCGGCGGCGCGGGCCTCGATCGCGGCTGCCCCGACGGCACCCCCGGCGACGACATCGGGACCGGCCGTCGACCCCGCCGCACGTGCGCGCGTCGAGACGGCATACGCGAGCTTCAGCACGGCCAGCGGCACCCTCGGCGACACCATCCGTGCGCACCGCAACGCCGCCCGCGTGGACTCCCGCGAGGCCACCGACATCACGTCCGGCGTGATCATCGCCGCCGCCACCCTCGTGCTCATCGTGCTCGTCGCGGCCGGCTTCGGCATGGACCGCGCCGTCGGCCGCCCCCTGGCCAGGCTGCGCGAGGTCGTGCGGCGCCAGGCCGAGGAGGACGTCATCGCGATGGCCAACCAGGAGGAGGGGGCCCTCGAGGTGCGCATGCTGGCCCGCGACTTCAACGACCTCACCCGTGCCAACGCCCGCCTCGTCGACCAGCAGGCGGCAGTGCTCGAGATGCAGGAGCTCGTCCTCGACGTCGGCCGAGGGGCCCGTGGGGCAGCCGACGTGCGCGAGGCGCTGCAGCGCGTCACCTCCAGGCTCGGCGCCGGCCTCGGCGCCGACCGAGTGCTGCTCTACACGCTCGCCGACGACGGTCAGTCCGTGGGGGATCGCCTCCAGTGGCACACCGACGACCTGCCCGACCTGCCACCGCTGCCGCGCTCGCTCGCGCAGCAGGTGGGTGCCGTCAACGACGAGCTGCGTCGCGACGCCGGTTTCTTCGACCTCGGTGACCTGCTCGCGCACAAGGCGTACGCCGATGAGCGGGTCCGCGCCTTCCACCGGGCCACGGGCGCGCTCTCGCTGCTCATGCTGCCCGTCGGCACCGGCGGTCGTGGACTCGGCATCATGGCGGTGCTCATGGTCAACGCGCCGCGGCGGTGGCACCGGCACGAGATCCAGGCCGCGCAGCAGTGCGCGGCCATCGCCGCCCAGTCGATCGTGTCGCTGCGCCTGTCGCAGATGCAGGACGAGCAGGTCCAGCGGCTCACCGAGCTCGACCGTCAGAAGACCGACTTCATGGCCACGGTCAGCCACGAGCTGCGCACCCCGCTCACCTCCATCAGCGGCTACCTCGAGCTGCTCGTCGACGGCGACTTCGGCGAGGTGTCCGACGGCCAGCACGTCGCCCTCGACATCATCGGACGCAACGCGACCCGGCTGCGCGGCCTCATCGAGGACCTCCTCGTGCTCAACAAGATCGAGATCAGCGGACTGCAGGCGATCGCCGAGGAGGTGGCCGTGCGCGACCTGCTGCGCACCGTCACCGAGACGATGGAGCCGGTCGCGGCCGCCTCCGGGGTGCAGCTCATCTGCCCGGCCGTCCCCGACGACCTCGTCGTCAAGGTGGACCGCGGCCAGGTCGAGCGTGCCCTCATCAACCTCGGCTCCAACGCCGTGAAGTTCACCCCCGAGGGCGGTGAGGTCGTGCTCACCGCAGAGCGGTCGGGCGGGTCGACCATCATCTCCGTCCACGACACCGGCATCGGCATCCCGGCCGCCGACCTGGCCCGGCTGTCCGAGCGCTTCTTCCGCGCCGGCAACGCCACGGCTGCTGCGATCCCGGGCACGGGGCTCGGCCTCGCGATCGTCCGGGCCATCGTCGAGGGGCACGGTGGCGAGCTCGTCATCGCCTCCGTCGAGGGTGAGGGGTCGACGATGCAGGTCGTGCTCCCGGTGGCCCAGCCGGCGAGCGTCCCGGCGTAGCGCGCCGGTCTCGGGCACCCCGTGGGCCGCCCCCGACCGGCGCCGATCCCGGGGAAACGCCGGGGGATGCCGGGGGAATGCCCCGTCCCTCCTGCGCGTTTGGGAGGAGGTGCGCCTTTCTGGCACACTCTTCCTTTGGACCGGTTCACGGTCGAGCGACCCACCAGGGTGGCGAGCGACGACACCGACCCGGCCGACTACCTCGAGGAGACGACGTTGAAGAAGGACCTTCACCCCGCCTACGTGGAGACCACGGTCACCTGTACCTGTGGCAACACGTTCACCACCCACAGCACCGAGCCGTCCGGCAAGATCGCCGCCGACGTGTGCTCGCAGTGCCACCCGTTCTACACGGGCAAGCAGAAGATCCTCGACACCGGCGGCCGCGTCGCCCGGTTCGAGGCCCGTTACGGCAAGAAGGCCGCCAAGTAGGTCTCCCGCTCGCCGGCTCCCACGACTTCGGTCGTCGGGGGCCGGCGTTCGTGTTTCCACCCCCGCTGACGCCGACCGAAGGACCCCACCGTGCTGGACTCCGTGCAGTCGATCCTCGATGAGTACGCCGGGCTGGAGTCCCGGCTCGCCGACCCGGCAGTCCACAGCGACCAGGACCTCGTGCGCACCCTGAACAAGCGGTATGCGGCCCTGGCCCCCACCGTGGCCGCTGCGCGTGAGTGGACGTCAGCGGGCGATGACGTGACGGCTGCCCGCGAGCTCGTTGCCGAGGATGCGTCGTTCGCCGAGGAGCTGCCCGCGCTCGAGGCCCGCCTCGCCGAGGCGGAGGAGCACCTGCGTCGGATGCTCGTGCCACGCGACCCCGACGACGACCGCGACGTCATCCTCGAGGTCAAGGCAGGGGAGGGGGGAGACGAGTCGGCGCTGTTCGCCGGCGACCTGCTGCGGATGTACCTGCGCTACGCCGAGCAGCGCGGCTGGAAGACGGCGGTCGAGGACGCCACCGAGAGCGACCTCGGCGGCTACAAGGACGTCCGGGTCTCGATCAGGGCCAAGGGCACGCCGGGTCTCGGCGAGGCGCCGTGGGCGCGTCTGAAGTACGAGGGCGGCGTGCACCGTGTGCAGCGCGTGCCGGTCACCGAGAGCCAGGGCCGCATCCACACCTCCGCCGCGGGCGTGCTCGTCATGCCCGAGGCCGAGGAGGTCGAGGTGACCATCGACCCCAACGACCTGCGCATCGACGTCTACCGGTCCAGCGGTCCCGGCGGCCAGAGCGTCAACACGACCGACTCGGCCGTGCGCATCACCCACGTGCCGACGGGCCTGGTCGTCTCGTGCCAGAACGAGAAGTCACAGCTGCAGAACAAGGAGGCCGCGATGCGCGTCCTCCGCGCCCGGCTGCACCAGGTCGCCCAAGACGAGGCCGATGCCGAGGCATCCGCGGCCCGCCGCTCGCAGGTGCGCACCGTCGACCGCTCCGAGCGCATCCGCACCTACAACTTCCCCGAGAACCGCATCTCCGACCACCGCACCGGCTACAAGTCCTACAACCTCGACTCGGTGCTCGACGGTGACCTCGACCCGGTGGTCCAATCCGCGCTCGACGCCGACGAGGCCGCGAAGCTCGCGGCGCTGGCCGACGGCGCGGGGTCGTCGGCGTGACCGACCTGCGTGACGGCATACGGGCTGCGGCCGGGCAGCTGCGTGCCGCCGGCGTCGCGTCCGCCGACGTCGACGCGGTCGAGCTGGCCGCGCACGTGCTGGGCGCCGACGCCTCCGAGGTGCGGCGGCTCATGGTTCTCGGGGGCCGCTCGCTGCCGCCGACGTATGCCGTCCTCGTCGACGAGCGCGCGCGCCGGGTCCCGCTGCAGCACCTCACGGGTCGAGCGCACTTCCGCCGGCTCACGCTCGCGGTCGGCCCGGGCGTCTTCGTGCCCCGCCCCGAGACGGAGGTCCTCGTCGAGCTGGCCCTCGCCGAGCTCGGACAGCTCCCGTCGGAAGAACGTGACCCGCGGGTCGTCGACCTCTGCTCGGGCTCGGGGGCCATCGCCCTGGCGGTCAAGCACGAGTGGCCTGATGCCGAGGTGCGCGGCGTCGAGCTGTCACCCGACGCGTACGCCTGGGCGGTGGCCAACCGCGACCGCCTGGGGCTCGACGTCACGCTCGTCAACGGAGACGCGACGGCTGAGTGCTTCCCCGACTGGGCCGGCACCGTCGACCTCGTCACCGTCAACCCGCCCTACATCCCCGTGGGGGCCGTGCCGCTGGACCCCGAGGTCCGCGACCACGACCCCGAGGTGGCGCTCTACGGCGGCAGCGAGGACGGCCTGGCGATCCCGCTCGCCGTCGTACGCGTGGCCGCACGCCTGCTGCGTCCGGGCGCGCTCGTGCTCGTCGAGCACGCGGACTCGCAGGGCGAGAGCCTGCCCCGTCGTCTCGTGTCCACCGGCCTGTGGGTCGACGTGGTCGACCACCCCGACCTCTCCGGCCGTCCGCGGGTCACGACCGCGCGCCGTGCGGGCTGACCCGGGCAGGCGGCGAATGCCGGGTCGGCGGCGAATGCCGGACCGGGCCGCTCACGGCGGAAGGCCCCAAGTAGGCTCGCCCCCGTGAGCGAGCGCTACGACTGCACCGACCCCGAGCAGCGTGCCGAGGGAATCCCGGCGGCCGGAGCTGCCGTCCGGCGCGGCGAGATCGTGGTCCTTCCGACCGACACCGTCTACGGCATCGGGTGTGACGCCTTCGACGCCAACGCCGTCGCGTCGGTGCTCGCGGCCAAGGGGCGCGGGCGCGACATGCCGCCGCCGGTGCTCATCCCCACGGCCCGCACGGCCCAGGGCCTGGCGACGCAGGTGCCCGACTACGCCCAGCGCCTCATGGAGCGCTTCTGGCCGGGTCCGCTGACGCTCGTGCTCAAGGCGCAGACGTCGCTGCACTGGGACCTCGGCGAGACGAACGGCACCGTCGCGCTGCGCGTCCCCGACCACGAGCTCGCCCTCGAGCTGCTCGGCGACATCGGGCCCATGGCGGTCACGAGCGCCAACACGACCGGCGACCCCGCCGCCCGCACCGCCGACGAGGCGGTGGCCATGCTCGGTGAGTCGGTCGGCGTCTACCTCGACGGCGGCCCGGCCGGTGAGGGGCAGCCGTCGACGATCATCGACTGCACGGGCGAGACCCCGGTGACGCTCCGCCTCGGTGCCCTCTCGCAGGACGACATCGATGCCGCGCTCGAGCCCGAGCCGGTCGAGCCCGCGGCGGCCGACGCCGAGGCCGACTCCGCGCAGGGCGAGCACGGGTCCGAGCCATCAGGCCGACCCGACGGAGAACCCGACCTCGACTACGTGCCCGAGACCAACCCCTACGGCTCCGGCACCACCGCCGACGAGGTGCCGCCCGCGGAGTCCTCGGGCTTTCCCTCGGCGGTCATCGTCGAGGGCGACCTGCCGACGCCCGAGAGCCCCTCGGGCGAGCGTCCCCCGACGGCATAGAGTTGGCTAGCGCTCGCGCCCCACTCCCGACCCACCCGGAGATCCCCCATGGCTGACGACACGTTCTACGGCTCCGACTTCGGCGCCCTGCAGTCCTTCGACCCCGACATCGCGGGGGTGCTGCTGTCCGAGCTCGACCGCATCCGCGGTGGGCTGCAGCTCATCGCCAGCGAGAACATCAGCTCGCCCGCGGTGCTGACGGCCCTGGGGTCGACCCTGTCGAACAAGTACGCCGAGGGTTACCCCGGTCGCCGCTACTACGGCGGCTGTGCGGAGGTCGACAAGGCCGAGCAGATCGCGATCGACCGCGCCAAGGAGCTCTTCGGCGCCGACCACGCCAACGTCCAGCCGCACTCCGGCGCGAGCGCCAACCAGGCCGTCTACGGCGCCTTCATGGCGCCCGGCGACACGATCCTCGCGATGGCGCTGCCGATGGGCGGACACCTCACCCACGGCACGAAGGTCTCCTTCTCCGGCAAGTGGTTCAACGCCGTCCACTACGGCGTCGACAAGCAGACCGAGGACATCGACTACGACCAGGTCGAGGCGCTCGCCAAGGAGCACCGGCCCAAGGTGATCTGCGCCGGCGGCTCCGCCATCCCGCGGCTCATCGACTTCGAACGCTTCCGGGCCATCGCCGACGAGGTCGGCGCGATCCTCTGGGTCGACGCCGCCCACTTCATCGGCCTCGTCGCCGGCAAGGCGATCCCCTCCCCGGTCCCGTACGCCGACGTCGTCACCTTCACGACGCACAAGGTGCTCCGCGGCCCCCGCTCCGGCGCGCTCGTCTGCAAGGCCGAGCACCAGCCGGCACTCGACAAGGCCGTGTTCCCGATGATGCAGGGCGGCCCGCAGATGCACACCATCGCGGCCAAGGCGGTCAACTTCAAGGAGGCCGCGAGCCCCGAGTACGCCCAGTACGCCACCGACGTCATCGCCAACAGCAAGCAGCTCGCGGCCAGCCTGCTCGAGGTCGGCATCCGCCCGACGACCGGCGGCACCGACACGCACCTGTCGCTGCTCGACCTCCAGGGCGTGGGCGTCACCGGCAAGGAGGCCGAGGAGCGCGCCGACGCCGCCGGCATCGTGCTCAACAAGAACGCCATCCCGTTCGACCCGCAGAAGCCGAACATCGCCTCGGGCATCCGCGTCGGCACGCCGTCGGTCACGACCCAGGGGATGGGCCTGGAGGAGATGAAGACCATCGCCTCGCTGATCCACACGGCCGTCACCACGGGCGATGCCGACCCCGACCACGCCGTGAGCAAGCAGGTCCGCTCGGAGGTCACCGACCTCGTGACGCGGTTCCCGGCATACCCTCGCTGAGTGGGGTCCACCCGCGCGCGTCAGGGCACGAACGAAGGTCGGTAGGTGCACGAGTACGTCCTCGTCCTCATCGTGGCCGCGGCGGTCACGTACCTCGCCACACCCTTCGTGCGCAGCGTCGCCGTCGCGACCGGTGCCTTCACGGCCGTTCGTGAGCGCGACGTCCACAAGACGCCGATCCCGAGGCTCGGGGGAGTGGGGATCTACCTCGGCTTCGTCGCTGCGGTGCTCGTGGCCCGGGCCCTGCCCTACCTCGGCGGGCTCTTCTCCAACCGACAGCTGTGGGGCGTGCTCGTCGCCGGCGGCATCGTGTGCCTCCTCGGTGCCTTCGACGACATCCGCGAGCTGGACTGGCTGACGAAGCTCGCGGGGCAGATGCTCGCGGCCGGGCTGATGGCGTACACCGGGGTCCAGCTGCTCTCGCTGCCGATCTTCGGCACGACGATCCTGCCCACGCCGGTGCTCGTGCTCGTCACGGTCGTGGTCGTCATCGCCTCGACCAACGCGGTCAACTTCATCGACGGCCTCGACGGGCTGGCCGCGGGGGTCGTCGGCATCGCGTCGTTCGCGTTCTTCGTCTACAGCTACTCGGTGTCCAAGGCGTTCGAGCCGGCCAACGTGTTCTCGACGGCGACGCTGATCTCCGCCGCCCTCGTCGGGTGCTGCGCCGGCTTCCTGCCGCACAACTTCCACCCGGCCCGGCTCTTCATGGGCGACTCGGGCGCGCTCACCCTGGGGCTGCTCCTGTCAGCCGCGACGATCACCCTGACGGGCAACGTCGACCCGGGCCAGGTCAGCACCAACGACGTGTCGGCGGCGTTCCTGCCGATGCTCGTCCCCCTCGCGGTCCTGCTCCTGCCGTTGCTCGACATGCTCCTCGCCGTCGTGCGGCGCACCCGGGCCGGCAGACGCCCCTGGCATCCTGACGCGATGCACCTGCACCACCGCATGCTGCGCATCGGCCACGGCCACCGCCGGGCCGTGCTGATCCTCTACCTCTGGGCGGCGATCGTCGCCCTGGGGTCGGTGTCCTTCGTCATCTGGGACGGCCCTCGCCCGCTCGCGGTGGTCGGCGCCGCCGCTGCGATGGGTGTCGTGCTCACCGTCTGGCTTCCGCGGTGGAGGCCCTCCGAACGCTTGTGATAGCATTCACAAGCACCTGAGGGGAGTCTGAGAAGGTCTCTCCGAGGCGCTGAAATCGCTTCACGCACAGTCGATCACGGGCCACACCCGTGACTCAGCCCGAGCCCCGCCCGCACTACGCCTCACGACGCACCCAGGCAGGTTTTCTTGAGCGCCACACCGGCCCCGAGCGCATCACAGTCCGATGCGTTCGCGCAGCTCCTCCGGGGGTCCCTGCTGCCGACCGCCGCCGCGGGTCTCGTGTGCATCGTCGTCGGGCTGGTCTCCAGCCCCAAGGCCGCCTGGTCGGCCGCGCTCGGGGCCGCGATCGTGATCTTCTTCTTCAGCCTCACGCTGCTGGTCATGAAGCGCACGGCCGACCTCGCGCCCACCACGACGATGATGATCGTGATGGCGACCTACACGTTCAAGGTGATCGTGCTCGGCGTCGTGATGTTCGCCCTGCGTGACGTCACGTGGGCGTCGGGCTATGCCATCGGCTTGTCAGTCACCGTGTGCGCCGTCGTCTGGCTGTTCTTCGAGATGCGCGCCTACAAGCGGCTGCGCATCTTCGCCTACGACCCCGACGGCGAGGCGTCCCTCGACGAGCCCCCCACCCGGGAGCCGCGTGATGAGCCGTGACACGGGAGGTCACCATGACCACGTCACCGAACGACGACCCGACACCCGAGCGAGACGCGGACGAGGAGCTGCGGGCGTTCAACACCCGCGAGCAGGACTCCGCCTGGCGGGCTGTCGCCTACCTGCTGTCAGGACCCCTGGTCTACGGCGGCCTGGGTGCCCTCGCCGACCACTGGCTGGGCACGTCGTGGCTCGTCGGAGCCGGGATCGTGGGTGGGATGGCCCTGTCGCTCTACCTGATCTGGTTCCGATACGGTACCCATTGAGCCCAGTGGCCCCCGTGCTGTCGCACAGCGCGCCCCGAGCCAGCACGCCGACCTGGGATCCCGCCGGGAGCACGAACCCGGGCGTTGATCCAGCACCGCTGACGCAGAGCGTCACCCGAAGTGCCCAGAACCTACGAAGGAGCAACCCGTGAGCATCGTGGCCGCCGCCCCGACGGACTACACCGCCCCCGGTATCGAGGAGTTCTGGCAGCCCCTCATCGGCGACGGTCCGTGGGCGATCACGCGTCCGATCTTCCTGATGGTCTTCGCGACCGGCCTGATCATCTGGTGGCTGCTCGCCACCACGAAGAAGAAGGCCCTCGTGCCGAGCCGCGGACAGATGGGCACCGAGGCCGTCTACGGCCTGGTCCGCAACGGCGTCGCCAAGGACCTCATCGGCAGCCACGAGTTCATGAGGTTCGTGCCGCTGCTCTTCTCGATGTTCGTGCTGATCCTCGTCAACAACTTCTTCGGCGTCATCCCGCCGATGAGCTACCCGACGATGAGCCGCATCGGCTTCCCGATTGCCCTGGCCCTCATCGTCTGGGTCGTCTTCCACGTCGTCGGCATGAAGAAGCACGGCTTCTTCGGCTACTGGAAGTCGCTCGTCCCGGCCGGCCTGCCCAAGGGCATGATCCTCCCGATCTTCATCCTCGAGCTGATCACCGACCTCTTCACGCGCCCGGTGACCCTGGCGCTGCGACTTTTCGGCAACATGTTCGCCGGCCACATCCTCATGGTCCTGTTCATCACCGGTGGCTGGTACATGCTCACCTCTGGCGGCATCCTCATCGCCGCCGGCGGCGTCACGTGGGTCTTCGCCTTCGTCATGACGCTCTTCGAGCTGCTGGTCGAGTTCCTGCAGGCCTACGTCTTCACCCTGCTCGCCGCCCTCTACATCGCCGGCGCGGTCGCCGACGAGCACTGAGTGCCCACAGACTGCACCACCTGCACGACCCCGAGCTCCGCCCAGCCCGGCTGACAACCGCCAGCCGGACAACACACGAAGGAATGGAACAAACATGACTGGCAACATCGCCATCCTCGGTTACGGCCTCTCCGCCATCGGCCCCGGTATCGGTGTCGGTCTGATCTTCGCCGCGTACATCAACGGCGTCGCCCGTCAGCCCGAGGCCCGCGGCATGCTCCAGCCGATCGCCTTCCTCGGCATGGCCATCACCGAGGCGCTCGCCATCTTCGGTATCGCGCTCGCCTTCGTCTTCAAGGGCTGACGCCCCTTCCCGGGGCATCCCGAGACATCGTTCGATTCTCACTAGGAGCACCTCATGCAAGCAGTGACCGTGACCGCCGAGGGCGGCGAAGGCGGCTTCTGGGCCACCGCGGCACCGATCATCCCGCACCCGCTCGAGTTCTTCTTCGGTCTGGCGTGCTTCGCGATCCTCTACTACGTCGTCAAGACGAAGGTCGTGCCGCGCCTCGAGCAGATCTACGCCGAGCGCACCGCGGCCATCGAGGGCGGCATGAACAAGGCCGAGGAGGCCCAGGCGCAGGCCCAGGCCGCGCTCGAGCAGTACCAGGCGCAGCTCGTCGAGGCCCGCTCCGAAGCCGCCCGCATCCGTGAGGACGCCAAGGCCCAGGGCGCGCAGATCATCGCCGAGATGCGTGAGCACGCAGCCTCCGAGGCCGCGCGGATCACCGACACGGCGCACAAGCAGATCGAGGCCGAGCGCCAGCAGGCCGTGGTCTCGCTCCGCGGTGACGTGGGCCGCATCTCGACCGACCTCGCGAGCCGCATCGTCGGCGAGTCGCTGCACGACGAGACCCGCCAGAAGGGCATCGTCGAGCGCTTCCTGGCCGAGCTCGAGTCGGGCGACGTCGTGCGTGAGAAGGTCGGCGGTCCCGCCGGCAGCCAGGGCGGAGACGCCTGATGCAGGGACCCTCACGCGCAGCAGCGGCCGCAAGCCGCGACGCGTTCACCGGCGCCCTCGCGGCCGGTGCCGACCGTTCGCGGTTGGCCGAGGAGCTCTTCGGCGTCGTCGCCGTCCTCGACGGCAGCGCGACCCTGCGTCGCGCCGTGGCCGACCCGTCCCGCGAGGGCGCTGACAAGGCCCAGCTCGCCGAACGCCTCTTCGCCGGCAAGGTCAGCGCCGAGTCGCTGGTCGTGCTCAAGGGCGTCGTCAGCCAGCGGTGGAGCTCGGAGCGAGACCTGACCGACACCGTCGAGGCGTATGCCGTCGAGGCCGTCATCGCGCAGGCCGAGACGGGCAACCGCGCCGACGCCGTGGAGGACCAGCTCTTCCGCTTCGAGCGGATCGTGGCAGCCGACCCGGCCCTGCGCACCGCCGTGACCGACGCCCAGGCCCCGCCCGAGACGCGGGCGACCCTCGTCGCCACGCTCCTCGAGGGCAAGGTCGCACCCGAGACGCTGGTCCTGGCCCGCCAGGCCGTCGTCGCGCCGCGCGGCGATCGCTTCGACCGTGCCATCCAGCGCTACCTCGATGCGGCCGCCAGCCGTCGCGAGCAGCAGACGGCCACGGTCACCTCGGCCGTGCCCCTCAGCGACGACGACCGCACCCGCCTCGCCGCGGGGCTCGCCGCCGTCTACGGCGGCACGGTCCACGTCAACACCGTCGTCGACCCCCGGGTCATGGGCGGGGTCAAGGTCGAGATCGGTGACGAGGTCATCGACGGCACCGTCATCCGCAAGATCGACGCGGCGCGCCGCGCCATGGGTGCCTGAGGCACCGCACCGCACCGCACCGCCCACCACCAGCTGTGAACAACCACCGGCCCGCACCGCGAGCCGAAACCGAGGAGAAGATCTGACATGACGGAGCTTTCGATCCGTCCGGATGAGATCCGGGACGCACTGGACTCGTTCGTCCAGTCCTACGAGCCGGGCGCGGCCTCCCGCGAAGAGGTCGGCCGCGTCACCGACGCCGGTGACGGCATCGCTCACGTCGAGGGTCTGCCCTCGGCCATGACCAACGAGCTGCTCCAGTTCGAGGACGGCACGCTCGGCCTCGCGCTGAACCTCGACGTCCACGAGATCGGTGTCGTCGTCCTCGGTGACTTCGCCGGCATCGAGGAGGGCCAGACCGTCAAGCGCACGGGCGAGGTCCTCTCGGTCCCGGTCGGTGACGACTTCCTCGGCCGTGTCGTCGACCCGCTCGGCAACCCGATCGACGGCCTCGGCTACATCAAGACCGAGGAGCGTCGCGCCCTCGAGCTCCAGGCGCCCAACGTCGTCCAGCGCAAGTCGGTCCACGAGCCGCTCCAGACCGGCATCAAGTCGATCGACGCGATGACGCCGATCGGCCGCGGCCAGCGCCAGCTCATCATCGGCGACCGCCAGACCGGCAAGACGACGGTCGCGATCGACACGATCATCAACCAGAAGCGCAACTGGGAGTCGGGCGACCCCGACGCCCAGGTCCGCTGCATCTACGTCGCGATCGGCCAGAAGGGCTCGACCATCGCGTCGGTCCGCGGCACGCTCGAAGAGGCCGGCGCCCTGGAGTACACCACGATCGTCGCGGCCCCCGCGTCCGACTCGGCCGGCTTCAAGTACCTCGCGCCCTACACCGGCTCGGCCATCGGCCAGCACTGGATGTACCAGGGCAAGCACGTCCTCATCGTCTTCGACGACCTGAGCAAGCAGGCCGAGGCCTACCGCGCCGTGTCGCTGCTGCTGCGCCGTCCGCCGGGCCGCGAGGCCTACCCGGGTGACGTCTTCTACCTGCACAGCCGGCTCCTCGAGCGTTGCGCCAAGCTCTCCGACGACCTCGGCCACGGCTCGATGACCGGTCTGCCGATCATCGAGACCAAGGCGGGCGACGTCTCGGCGTACATCCCGACCAACGTCATCTCGATCACCGACGGCCAGATCTACCTGCAGGCCGACCTCTTCAACGCCAACGTGCGTCCGGCCATCGACGTGGGTGTCTCGGTCTCCCGAGTCGGCGGTGCCGCGCAGATCAAGGCGATGAAGTCCGTCGCCGGTCGACTCAAGCTCGACCTCGCGCAGTTCCGTGCGATGGAGGCGTTCGCGATGTTCGCCTCCGACCTCGACCCCGCCTCGCGAGCGCAGCTCGCCCGTGGTGCGCGCCTCGTCGAGCTGCTCAAGCAGCCGCAGAGCAACCCGTACCCCGTCGAGGAGCAGGTCGTCTCGGTGTGGGCCGGCACGACGGGCAAGCTCGACGACGTCGCGGTCGAGGACGTCCGCGCCTTCGAGACCGAGCTGCTCGAGACGCTGCGTCGTGACGGTTCGATCCTGCAGACCATCCGCGAGACGGCCAAGCTCGACGACGACACCGAGACCGCTCTCGGCAAGGTCGTCGACGAGGTCAAGTTCACCTTCCGGGGCACCGGCAAGGACGGCCTCGAGGCCGGCAACGAGGAGTTCGACGAGATCGCCGACGACCAGATCACCCAGGCGAAGATCGTCAAGCAGAAGTGACCAGTCCCGTATGCCGCCCGGCCCGGCCGGGCGGCATACGGGAGCGGGCGTGAGCCCACCCTGCAGGCAACCACAGACTTTTCGAGACCAAGAGAGGCGGAGCACATGGGAGCGCAGATGCGGATCTACCGCCAGCGCATCAAGTCCGTCAACTCCATCAAGAAGATCACCAACGCGATGGAGCTGATCGCGGCCGCGCGCGTCGTCAAGGCCCGCCAGCGGGCCACCGAGGCGACGCCCTACACGACCGCGCTGACGCGCGCCGTGTCCGCGGTGGCGACCAACACGAACGAGGACCACCCGTTGACGACGGCGAAGGAGACGGCCACCCGGGCCGGCGTCGTCATCATCACGGCGGACCGCGGACTTGCCGGTGCCTACTCCGTCGCGGCGATCAAGGAGAGCGCGGAGCTTATCTCCAAGCTGACCGCCGAGGGCAAGGAGGTCGTGCCCTACCTCGTCGGTCGCAAGGCCGTGAGCTACTACAAGTTCCGCAAGCGCGACTATGCCGCCGAGTGGACCGGCTTCACGGACGCCCCGACGTTCGAGCACGCCAAGGAGATCGCCGACCGCATCACGGCCGACTTCCTCAAGGACACGGCGGAGGGGGGCCACGACGAGATCCACATCGTCTTCACGCGCTTCCGCTCCATGGTCCGCCAGGACCCGCACGTGCTGCGCCTGCTGCCGCTCGAGGTCGTCGAGGCCGACGACGCCGGTGAGGACACCGACCTCGACCTGTCGGTGAACCGCTACGAGGAGGGGCAGATCCCGCCCGAGTACTCCTTCGAGCCGAGCGCCGCCGAGGTGCTGGACCTGCTCCTGCCGAAGTACGTCCGCAACCGGATCTTCACCGCTCTGCTCAGCTCGGCGGCTTCCGAGCTCGCCGCCCGTCAGCGGGCGATGAAGTCGGCCACCGACAACGCGACGGAGCTGATCAAGACCTACCAGCGCCTCGCCAACCAGGCCCGCCAGGCCGGCATCACCCAAGAGATCAGCGAAATCGTGGGCGGCGCCAACGCCCTCGCCGACGCCAAGAAGTAACGCCCACAGGTAAGGAAGCAGACCACCATGACTGCAACTGTCAGCGACACCACGTGGACGGCCCCGCCCGCGGGCGGCGTCGGACGCATCTCCCGCATCATCGGCCCGGTCGTCGACGTCGAGTTCCCCTCCGACGCGATGCCCGAGCAGTACAACCTGCTCACGACCGAGGTGACCCTCGCCGGCGAGACGAAGAACCTCAACCTCGAGGTCGCCCAGCACATCGGCGACAACATGGTCCGCGCCATCTCGCTCCAGCCGACCGACGGCCTCGTGCGCGGCTCGTCCGTGCAGGACACCGGCGGCCCGATCACGGTGCCCGTCGGCGACGTCACGCTCGGCCACGTGTTCAACACGACCGGCGAGTGCATGAACCTCGCCGAGGGCGAGACGCTCGAGGTCAAGGAGCGCTGGGGCATCCACCGCAAGGCGCCTGCCTTCGACCAGCTCGAGTCCAAGACCACGATGTTCGAGACGGGCATCAAGGTCATCGACCTGCTCACCCCGTACGTCCAGGGCGGCAAGATCGGCCTGTTCGGTGGTGCCGGTGTCGGCAAGACCGTGCTCATCCAGGAGATGATCGCGCGAGTCGCCCGCGACCACGGCGGTGTGTCGGTGTTCGCCGGTGTCGGCGAGCGCACCCGTGAGGGCAACGACCTCATGGTCGAGATGGAGGAGGCCGGCGTCCTCGGACAGACGGCCCTCGTGTTCGGCCAGATGGACGAGCCGCCGGGCACGCGTCTGCGCGTCGCCCTGTCGGCGCTGACGATGGCGGAGTACTTCCGCGACGTCCAGAAGCAGGACGTGCTCCTCTTCATCGACAACATCTTCCGCTTCACGCAGGCCGGCTCGGAGGTCTCGACCCTCCTCGGCCGTATGCCGTCCGCCGTGGGCTACCAGCCCAACCTCGCCGACGAGATGGGCACGCTCCAGGAGCGGATCACCTCGACGCGCGGTCACTCGATCACCTCGATGCAGGCGATCTACGTTCCGGCCGACGACTACACCGACCCGGCCCCGGCCACGACGTTCGCGCACCTCGACGCGACGACCGAGCTCTCGCGTGACATCGCGTCGATGGGTATCTACCCCGCCGTCGACCCGCTGTCGTCGACCTCGCGAATCCTCGACCCGCGCTACATCACGGCCGACCACTACAACACGGCCGTGCGCATCAAGTCGATCCTCCAGCGCAACAAGGAGCTGCAGGACATCATCGCGATCCTCGGCATCGACGAGCTCTCCGAAGAGGACAAGATCCTCGTCAACCGGGCCCGTCGCATCCAGCGCTTCCTGTCGCAGAACACCTACGTCGCCAAGCAGTTCACCGGCATCGAGGGTTCGACCGTGTCGCTCGCCGACTCGATCGAGGGCTTCACCAAGATCGCCGACGGCGAGTACGACCACGTCGCCGAGCAGGCGTTCTTCATGTGCGGTGGCCTCGACGACGTCGAGCGCCAGTGGTCGGAGATCCAGAAGAACCTCTGATGCCGCATCGCTCGGTGACCAGGTGTGACCGAGCAGACACGCGCCAGCGCCGGTGTCCCGAAAGGGATGCCGGCGCTGCGTCGTTGTAGCAACTGACGAGTCACGTCGAGCAGCAAGGAGCCAACCTCATGAGCCTGCCCACCCAGCCCACCCGACCCGACGCAGCGCGCCACCGCGTCGTCGTCATCGGATCGGGCTTCGGAGGACTGTTCAGCACGCAGAAGCTGAAGGGCGCCGACGTCGACGTCACCCTCATCGCCCGCACCACGCACCACCTGTTCCAGCCGCTGCTCTACCAGGTCGCGACCGGCATCCTCTCCGAGGGCGAGATCGCCCCGTCGACGCGCGAGGTGCTGCACCGACAGCGCAACGCCAAGGTGCTGCTCGGTGACGTGACCGACATCGACCTCGCCACGCGCACGGTGACGCACACCGCCGTCGGACGCGAGACCGTCACCCCCTACGACTCGCTGATCGTCGCCGCCGGCGCCGGCCAGTCGTGGTTCGGCAACGACCAGTTCGCCCGGCACGCCCCGGGCATGAAGTCGATCGACGACGCCCTCGAGCTGCGCGGGCGCATCTTCGGCTCGTTCGAGCTCGCCGAGCTGGCCTCGACCCCCGCCGAGATCGAGCGCCTCATGACCTTCGTCGTCGTCGGCGCGGGGCCCACAGGCGTCGAGATGGCCGGACAGATCTCGGAGCTGGCCAAGCGCACCCTGCGACGGGACTTCCGCCGCATCGACCCGACGAAGGCACGGGTCATCCTGCTCGACGCCGCACCCGCCGTGCTCGGCTCGTTCGGCGAGAAGCTCGGCGACCGGGCCGTCAAGCGCCTCACCGAGATGGGCGTCGAGGTCCGCCTCGGAGCCAAGGTGGTGGACGTCGACTCGACGGGCATCGAGGTCGAGCTGGGCGACGGCTCCCGCGAGCGCATCGAGTCGGTCTGCAAGGTGTGGGCAGCCGGCGTCAGCGCCTCACCGCTCGGGCGCCAGCTCGCCGAGCAGTCCGGTGCCGGGATCGACCGTGCGGGCCGTGTGGAGGTGAACGACGACCTGACCCTGCCGGGCCACCCGGAGGTCTTCGTCGTGGGCGACATGATGTCGCTGCGCGGGCTCCCGGGCGTCGCGCAGGTCGCGATCCAGGGCGGGCGCTACGCCGCCGAGCAGATCGAGCGCCGGCTCGAGGGCCAGCCGCCGAAGGGCCGGTTCGAGTACTTCGACAAGGGCTCGATGGCGACGATCTCGCGCTTCTCGGCCGTCGCGTCAGTGGGCAAGGCGCAGTTCAGCGGGTTCATCGCCTGGGTCCTCTGGCTGGCCGTGCACCTCGTCTACATCATCGGCTTCAAGCACCGCATCACGACGCTGCTGCACTGGGTCGTCACCTTCATCGGACGCGGCCGCTCCGAGCGGGTCGTCACCGAGCAGCAGGTGTTCGCGCGACAGGCGATCGCCGACCTCGGGTCCGGCTACAGCCCCGAGCTCCCACGGCTGGTCAAGGACCGGCCGCACGAGGAGCAGAGCGACTGAGGCACCCACCCGACCGCAGTCGGTCCGCCGCTGGGTCGGCTCCCACCCGGGGAGCCGACCCAGCGGCATACGTGCTCGGGACGACTCAGGGGACGAGGCGCTCGACGGCAGCGCCGAGGCGGGGGAGCGCCGCGACGACGTGCTCCCTGGCCTTGCCGCGCAGCGACCCGTACACCTTCGCCGCCGCGCCGTGCGAGGTGCTCGCGGCCTTCGCGTCGGTGACCGCGAGGAGAGCGTCAGCGGCGGCCTCGGGCTGCGCGGCGAGGTGGGCGCCGAACGACTGCTCGCCCTTGGTGGCCCAGAACGGGTCGAGCGCCGTCGCGAACTGGGGCAGCAGGCGGTCGGTGGCGCTCGTGACGAAGTTGCCGCCGAGCTTCTTCGCGGCGGCATAGCCGGCCTTGACGGCGGCGCCCCCGAGGCCGGACTTGTCGGCGACCTCGGCGTCGATCACATCGGTGAGGGTGGCGACGGCCACCGGGCGGCGGGTCGGCTCGAGAAGGGCATCGGACACGGCAGTGCTCATCGGTCATGACTCCTGTGGAGGTGGGGAATCGGAGCGGGCGGCCCATGCCACCTCGCGTACGGAGCATCCTCCCAGAGGCACTAAACTGCAGAGCACACCCCCACGATCCGGAGGAAACGTGAGTTCGCTCAAGGTTGAGATGGTTGCCGCCGACCGGAAGGTCTGGGAGGGCGAGGCCAAGTTCGTACGCGCCCGGTCCATCTCGGGCGAGCTGGGCATCCTGCCCGGCCACACCCCGCTGCTCGGCGTCCTCGTCGAGGGCGAGGTCGCGATCGAGTCGCTCGAGGGCGACCGACGCACGGTGACCGTCGACGGGGGCTTCCTGTCCGTCGACTCCGACGTGGTCACGATCGTGGCCGAGCACGTCGACGCGTCGTCGCTACAGGCGAACTGAGGCCACCGCGTGCCGTCCGTTCTCGTCTCGACCGAGATCGTGATCGGCACGCTCCTGGTGGTCGCGGTGGTCGTCCTCGCGACGACCTACCTGCGCCGCCGCTACATCGCGAAGGGTCTGCCCCTGACGCTCTGCGGGCTGCGCCGCACGCAGTCCGACCGCTGGCGCCTCGGGCTCATCCGGTTCGGCGACAACGCCCTCGAGTGGCACGCGCTCGGGGGCGTCTCCGTGCGCCCGAAGCACCGCTGGCTGCGCCAGAGACTCATCCTCGACGCCCCTGAGCTGCTCGTCGGGCGCGACTCGATCCCTTTGCTGCCCGACGCGAGCCGCGTCCCGTGCACCGACGGCGACACCGCCTTCGAGCTCGCCCTGCAGGGCCCGGCCTACACCGCGCTGCGGTCGTGGCAGGAGGCCGCACCCCCCGGCTACAACGTCAACGTCGCCTGACCGTCTCCGGCCCCGGGCGTCAGGTCCCGAAGCTGCGCCCAGGCGGGTTTCGCACCTCGTCGTTGCGCCTGACCCGGCGCGAGATCGCGCAGCAGGTGCTGCAGGGTGACACCGCCTGCGCGATCAGCCGCACGATCAGGCGCAGTATCAGGCGCCTCGTCCGGCCCGGACGGCTCCCGGCGGCAGCAGCCGGCCGTTCTGCCACGGATCCCTGGGCGTCGCGACCACGTCGGCGCGCTCGCCCGACGCCCGGGCCCGGACGTATGCCGTCTCGACGCGTTCCAGCACCCACCGCGGTCGCGCGCGGATCGAGTGAGGGGTGACGCCGAGGACCACGACGCGTACGGCCTGCAGGTCCGTGTCGTGCTCGACCGTCGACTCCCACTCCCGTTCGCCGGCGTGCCACTTCCGGCTGTGCACCATGACCGCCATCGCCACGTCGTCGACCCAGATGTCGGGGGTGGTCAGGCGAATCCCCTGGGCGTCCCGGAGCTCGGGGTTGGCCCACACCTCGGGCAGCACCTTCGAGGTGGACAGCAGGAGCAACAGGTCCGACTCGGCCAGCGACCACGCGCCCGTCGCCGCGAGCGCGAGTCCGTCGTGGAGTCGGCGCGAGCCGACCTGGCCGCGCGCGAGGGCCCAGTGCAGCAGGTCGCTCGTCCGGGCGGTTCGTGAGCGCGCCGCCGAGACGAGGACGGCCCGGGCCTGCTCGTCGGAGGGGGCGGCCGCGGCAGCGTCCACCGCGGCGCGTGCCGGGCACGAGACCCTGAGAGGCTCGCGCGTGGAGCGGCTCGTCGAGCAGGGTCGTGTTGCGCACGACGACCCAGGCGTGACGGCGCGACCGGAGAGGTGCCGGCACGAGAACGTGGATCGGGTTGGTCACCGTGAGGTCGCCGATGCCGTGGAGCGCTGCCGCGGTGGGACCTGCCAGCCAGCTGCGGGGTCCGGCGAACAGCTGCGCCGCCATCAGCCGCTGCTGCTCGTTCGGCAGGGCGTTGGAGAGCAGGACGACACCCCGCAGCACAAGCCGCCACTCGCGGCCGAGGCGGGTGCGAAGCCGTGCCGGCGTGACCCCGCCGTCGAGGAGCTGGCGCCGGGTCAGGACACCGAGCTGGTGTTGCGCCAGGTCGCGCAGGTCGGGCGGGAGGGATCGGTCCATCCGCCCACGGTGCGCGTGATGAGCAGCCACGGCGAGCCGCGCGGCTTCGGTTGTGGACCACGCAGGGGAGTGGCCGGGGGATGTGGACGAACGCCAGTTTCGGGGCCTGGTCCTGCGCGTCATCGCGCCATTGCTGCGCTCTGGCGACACTGGCTGCGCGATCTCGCGCCCGAGCAGACGCCGGGTAGAGCCAGCCCCGGGCGTATGCCGGGTCGCTGGGTCAGTGCTTCTTGTGGCGCTCGGGCTTCTCGACGCGGCCGCCGCCCGGCTGCCACAGGATGTCGCCACCGATGGGCTTGTTGGCGACCCTGGCGAGGATGAAGAGCAGGTCGGAGAGCCGGTTGAGGTACTTCGCCGTCAGCACGTTGACGCCGCCGACCCCGCGCACATCGGTGCCCTCGGGAGCCGGTTCGGTGCCGTGCTGGTCGACCGCCGCCCACACCGAGCGCTCTGCGCGGCGCACGATCGTGGTCGCCAGGTGCAGGTGCGCCGATCCGGCGGTGCCGCCGGGCAGGATGAACGACCGCAGCTTCTCGACCGACTCGAGGTAGTGGTCGCAGTCGGCCTCGAGGTCGTCGATCCACGGCTGCTCCACCCGCAGGGGCGGGTAGTCGTAGGTCTGGCGCAGGGGGGTCGACAGGTCGGCCCCGACGTCGAAGAGCTCGTTCTGCACGCGCTGCAGGGTCGCCTTGACGTCGTCCGGCAGCTCGCCGCAGGCGACCGCGATCCCGATGGCGGCGTTGGCCTCGTTCGAGTCGGCGTACGCGTGCAGCCGGGCGTCGTTCTTGCTGACTCTCGAGAAGTCGCCGAGGCTCGTCGTGCCGTCGTCGCCGGTGCGCGTGTAGATCCGCGTCAGGTTGACCATGGGCACACTCTCTCACCCGCCGGAGCGCGGGTGAGCGGCGGTCGGCGGCGGCCGGTGGCCGATAGGGTTCGGTGGGTGAGAGAGCGATTCCGGGTCGTCGGCGGCGCGCACCTCGTCGGCGAGGTGGCCGTCGTGGGGGCCAAGAACAGCGCCCTGAAGCTCATGGCGGTGGCCCTGCTCGCGGTGGGCCGCACCACCCTCACGAACGTCCCGGCCATCGCCGACGTGACGATCATGGCCGAGCTGCTGCGTCGGCTCGGCGTGGGTGTCGACTACGACGCGGCCGCCGGGACCGTCGTGCTCGACGTGCCCGAGCGCATCGGCCACCGCGCCGACTACGAGCTCGTGCGCGCGCTGCGGGCATCGATCTCGGTGCTGGGACCTCTCGTCGCGCGCGTGGGCGAGGCCGACGTCGCCGTGCCCGGTGGCGACGCCATCGGCTCTCGCGGCCTCGACCTGCACGCGGCAGGTCTCGAGGCACTCGGCGCCGAGGTCCACGTCACGCACGGCTACCTCGTCGCGACCGCCCCGAACGGCTTGCACGGCGCCGAGATCCGGCTGGACTTCCCGAGCGTCGGGGCCACCGAGAACATCCTCACCGCCGCGGTCCTGGCCCGCGGCACGACGACGATCGACAACGTCGCCAAGGAGCCCGAGATCGTCGACATCGCCGAGATGCTCACCTCGATGGGCGCGCGGCTCGAGGGCGCGGGCACCTCGCGCATCACCGTCTCCGGGGTCGACTCGCTCTCTCCGTGCGAGCACGCCGTCGTGCCCGACCGCATCGCGGCCGGCACGTGGGCCTTCGCCGCGGCAACGACCCGTGGCGACATCGAGGTGGTCGGCGGCGTCGCCGATCACCTGCGGGCGCCACTCGGTGCCCTCGAGCGGGCCGGCTGCGACGTCGAGTCCACCGACCGGGGGTTCCGCGTCTCGGCCACGGGCCGCAGCGTGCGGGCGTTCGACGTGGCGACCCTGCCCTACCCGGGCTTCCCCACCGACCTGCAGCCCTTCGCCCTGACCTACAACGCGGTGGCCGAGGGGTCCGCGATGGTGACGGAGAACCTCTTCGAGGCCCGCTTCCGCACCGTCCAGGAGCTGGCCCGGCTCGGGGCCGACGCCCAGGTGGACGGGCACCACGTCATGACCCACGGCGTCCCGATCCTCTCGGGGGCGCCGGTCGAGAGCAGCGACATCCGGTCGGGCGCGGCTCTCGTCATCGCCGGCCTGGTGGCCGAGGGCGACACGCTCGTCAGCGGCGTGCACCACATCGACCGCGGCTACCCCCGGTTCGAGCAGGCCCTCCGGGCTCTCGGCGCCGAGGTCACGCGCGAGCCCGACGACGCGCCGTTCGAGTAGGCCGCAGCCTCCTCGCGGGCGACCGTGACCGCGACTGCGTGTCCGCTTTGTCGCAAGCGTTCGGATGGTGCATCGGCGGGCCCCCGAACTTTGTCGCGAGGTACGTATTTTCTTGACCACATCTTGACTCCTAGGGGCAACGTTTCGGCAGGCTGACGCGTCATCATGGGTGACGGCACAGCGTTGAGAGGGGTCTACATGACGCTGCACTCCCACAGCAGGGGACCGGTCAGGGTGCTCGACGCACCTGATGGCCACGACGTGATCATCGAGGGTCGACTCGATGTCCACACCGTTCCTGACATCCGCGACGCCATCCACGCCGTGATCGTGCTCGGCCCGGGTGAGCTCCGTCTCCACCTCGGCAGCGCCGAGATCGGCGACGCCACCGGGCTCGGCGTCATCGTCCACCTGCATCGCCGCGCCACGCGCGCCGAGCGTCGGCTGCTGCTCGTCGACGCGAGCGACCGCACCACCCGGTTGCTGCGGGGCTGCCGGCTCGAGCGCATCATCGCGCCGCGTCACGCCGTCACTGTGGCGCCTCTCACCGCCTGAGCGCCTCCCCACCGCACCAGCCCGCCACTACCGTCGAGCCATGTCTTCGACGGAGAGCACACCGCACGCGACCGCCCTGGTGACGCCCGACCGTCCGTGGGTGATGCGCACGTATGCCGGCCACTCGAGTGCCGCTGCCAGCAACGCGCTCTACCGCCGCAACCTCGCCAAGGGCCAGACCGGCCTGTCTGTCGCCTTCGACCTGCCGACCCAGACCGGCTACGACCCCGACCACGTGCTCTCGCGCGGAGAGGTCGGCAAGGTCGGCGTGCCGGTCAGCCACATCGGCGACATGGAGGCGCTCTTCGACGCGATCCCGCTGCGCGAGATGAACACGTCGATGACGATCAACGCGACTGCGATGTGGCTGCTCGCGCTCTACCAGGTGGCCGCCGAACGCCAGGCCGAGGCCGCGGGTGACGACCCGGCCGAGTGGGTGCACGCCCTCGCCGGCACCACCCAGAACGACATCATCAAGGAGTACCTCTCGCGGGGCACCTACGTCTTTCCGCCGGCTCCCTCGCTGCGGCTCATCACCGACATGGTCGCCTACACGGTGCGCGAGATCCCGAAGTGGAATCCCATCAACATCTGCAGCTACCACCTGCAGGAGGCGGGTGCCACCCCCGTGCAGGAGATCGCGTACGCCATGTCCACCGCGGTCGCGGTGCTCGACGCGGTGCGCGACTCGGGGCAGGTGCCCGCCGACGAGTTCGCGAGCGTCGTCGCGCGGATCTCCTTCTTCGTCAACGCCGGTGTGCGGTTCGTCGAGGAGATGTGCAAGATGCGCGCCTTCGTCGAGCTGTGGGACGAGCTGACCCGTGACCGCTACGGCGTGACCGACCCCAAGGCGCGTCGCTTCCGCTACGGCGTGCAGGTCAACAGCCTCGGCCTCACCGAGGCGCAGCCCGAGAACAACGTCCAGCGCATCGTCCTCGAGATGCTCGCCGTGACCCTCTCCAAGGACGCGCGGGCCCGCGCCATCCAGCTGCCCGCGTGGAACGAGGCGCTCGGCCTGCCGCGGCCGTGGGACCAGCAGTGGAGCCTGCGCATGCAGCAGGTGCTCGCCTACGAGTCCGACCTGCTCGAGTACGACGACCTCTTCGCGGGCTCCGTCGTGGTCGAGGGCAAGGTGGCCGAGCTGGTGGCCGGGGCCAGGGCCGAGATGGCGCGCATCGACGAGATGGGCGGCGCGGTCGCGGCGGTCGAGTCGGGCTACATGAAGTCCGCGCTCGTCGCCTCGCACGCCGAGCGGCGCCGCCGCATCGAGGCCGGTGAGTCCGTCATCGTCGGTCTCAACAAGTTCGAGACGACCGAGCCCAACCCGCTGACCGCCGACCTCGACACCGCGATCCAGACCGTCGACGCCGGCGTCGAGCGAGCGGCCGCCGAGGCCGTACGCGTGTGGCGCGAGTCGCGTGACGCCGACCCTGCGCGACGCGACCGAGCAGCGGTCGCGCTCGACCGGCTGAGGTCCGACGCAGCCTCCGGCACCAACCTCATGGCAGCGTCGCTCGAGTGCGCTCGGGCAGAGGTCACGACGGGGGAGTGGGCCGGGGCCCTGCGCGAGCAGTTCGGTGAGTACCGCGCTCCCACAGGCGTTTCGGGCTCGGTGGGTGTCGGCTCGAGCGAGCCCGGTGACGCCCTGGCCAGAGTCCGCGACCTCGTCGCCCGCACGGGCGACGACCTCGGCGAGAAGCTGCGCATCCTCGTCGGCAAGCCGGGGCTCGACGGCCACAGCAACGGCGCCGAGCAGGTCGCGGTGCGGGCCCGCGACGCCGGCTTCGAGGTCGTCTACCAGGGCATCCGCCTCACTCCGGAGCAGATCGTCTCCGCCGCGGTCGCCGAGGACGTCCACCTCGTCGGTCTCTCGATCCTCAGCGGCTCGCACATGGAGCTCGTGCCAGAGGTGCTCAGAGGCCTCGCGGAGGCCGGTGCGGCCGACCTGCCCGTCATCGTCGGGGGCATCATCCCCGAGTCCGACGCAGCCGCCCTCAAGGCTGCCGGGGTCGCGATGGTCTTCACCCCGAAGGACTTCGGGCTCAACGACATCATGGGCGAGATGGTCGGGGTGATCCGGGCCGCCCGCGGACTCGCGCCGCTCGAGACCGCACCGGCCTGACTGGCGTAGCGTCGGGGCATGAGCGACCTGCAGTGCGCCGCACGGATCGTCGTGGTCAACCCCCCGGGGCTCTCCGACGTCGCGTGGCTCGCGTCGGCGATCCACCTCGAGAAGGTCCAGGCGGTGTATGCCGCCGACGACGTGCCCGACACCGGCCCGGTCGAGACCCTGGCCGACGACCTCGGGGTGCCCTCGCACCTCGGCCACGGTGACCTCCACGACGGCTCCGAGGGCTTCGGCGAGCTCGTCGACCGGCACCGTGGCGAGTGCATCGTCGTCGTGCGGGGCGGTGCCGACACTGACCCCGTGATGCTGCTCGTCGACGCCGACGGCACCACCCGAGTGCCCATCGAGGGACTGACCTGATGGCGGCTGCGTCGACGGCAGCGTCAACTTCCGCGTCAACGGCAGCGGCGGTCGTCGCGCAGCTCGAGCAGGAGCGCACCGAGGCAGACCTGGCCAAGGTGCGGTCGCGCCTCGCCGACGGTGAGACGGCCATCGGCGTGCGCATGGGCACACTGTTCGCGATCGCGAAGTCGAGCACCGGGATGCCGCTGGCCGAGGTCCAGCGGCTGCTCGCCCACCCGGCGTACGAGGCCCGTCTGGCGGCGTTCTGCATCCTCGACTTCAAGGCGCGACGCAAGCGCACGGGCGGGCACGAACGCGGCACGCTGGCTCGCACCTACCTCGGCCACCACCACGCGATCACGTCGTGGGACATGGTCGACCGCGCAGCGCCACGGGTCGTCGGCGGGTGGCTCGTGGGCAAGGACAAGCAGCTCCTGCGCGACCTGGCCGGATCGGCCGACCCGCTTCGACGACGCACCGCGATGACAGCGCCCCTCGGCTTCCTCGACAGCCCCGACGTCGAGGCCGGCTACGAGATCGCCGATACGCTCCACGCCGACCCGGATCCGTTGGTGCACAAGCCGGTCGGCATCTTCCTCAAGCACGCCGGCGAGCGAGACCGCGATCGGCTGGTCACCTTCCTCGAGGGCCACGCGGATGCCATGCCGAGGCCGGCCGTGCGGCTCGCGGTCGAGAAGCTGCCGCCCGAGATCCGGTCCCGCTGGGTCGGTCGCTGACGGCGCGGCCCGGCCAGGCGGCATACGCCAGCGGTTGTCAGAAGAGGCGGGACTCTGCGTCGTCGATGCCCTTGAGGGCGTCGTAGTCGAGCACGACGCAGCGGATGCCGCGGTCCTCGGCGAGGGTGCGGGCCTGCGGCTTGATCTGCTGGGCGGCGAAGACGCCCGTCACCGGCGCGAGGTGCGGGTCGCGGTTCATCAGCTCGAGGTAGCGGGTCAGCTGCTCGACGCCGTCGATCTCGCCGCGGCGCTTGATCTCGACCGCGACGCTGACGCCGGCCGAGTCCTTGGCGAGGATGTCGACCGGGCCGATGGCCGTCATGTACTCGCGGCGCACGAGCGAGTATCCGTGGCCGAGGGTGTGGATGTGCTCGGCGAGCAGCTTCTGCAGGTGCGCCTCGACGCCGTCCTTGACGAGACCGGGGTCGACGCCGAGCTCGTGCTCCGAGTCGTGCAGCACCTCGTGGATGAGCACGGTCAGGCGGTCCTCGCTCTTTGCGTGCTGCACCCGCCACACCGCCACGACCCCCTCGCCGCCCTGGGTCTCGTCGGGCTCGACCTCCGCCATGGTGCACGGGGGTGACATCCAGTTGAGCGGCTTGTAGGAGCCGCCGTCGCTGTGGACGAGCACCGAGCCGTCGGACTTGACGAGGAGCAGCCGTGTCGCGAGCGGGAGATGGGCCGTGAGCCGACCGTCGTAGTCGACGCTGCAGCGGGCAATGACGAGACGCACCGGACCACCCTAGAGGAGGTGGCGACGGGTGGCGCGCAGCCGGCGTGGGGAGCGTCACCCCGGGGACGGGTGTGGGCGGCATACGCCCTCTGGGAGACTTTCGCCCATGGCTCGTGAGTTCACCAAGGTTGGCGTCATCGGACTCGGCACCATGGGTGCCGGCATCGTCGAGGTCTTCGCACGCAACGGCATCGACGTCGTCGCGGTCGAGGTCACCGACGAGGCGGTCGAGAAGGGCAAGGGGGTGCTCCAGCACTCGACCGACCGGGCGGTCTCCCGCGGCAAGCTCAGCGCGGACGACCAGGCCGCGCTGCACGACCGCGTGCAGTTCACGAGCGACATGGCCGACCTCAAGGAGTGCCAGCTCGTCGTCGAGGCCGTGCCCGAGCACCTCGACCTCAAGAAGGACATCTTCGGCCGGCTCGACACGATCGTCAGCGACGACGCGATCCTCGCGACCAACACGAGCTCGCTGCCCGTCACCGAGATCGCCGTCGCCACGATCAACCCCAAGCGCGTCGTCGGCATGCACTTCTTCAACCCCGCCCCGGTGCTCCAGTTCGTCGAGGTCATCAAGACGGTCATCACCAGCGACGAGATCTTCGAGGACGTCAAGGCGCTCGCCGAGCGCCTCGGCAAGAAGCCGGTCATCGTCGGCGACAAGGCCGGCTTCATCGCCAACGCCCTGCTCTTCGGCTACCTCAACCACGCGGTGTCGATGTACGAGAGCCGCTACGCGACGCGCGAGGACATCGACGCCGCGATGAAGCTCGGCTGCGGCTACCCGATGGGCCCGCTCGCGCTGATGGACCTCATCGGTCTCGACACCGCGTACGAGATCCTCGACACGATGTACAAGCAGGGGCGCGACCGGCTGCACGCCCCGAGCCCGATCATCAAGCAGATGGTCAGTGCCGGGCTCAAGGGCCGCAAGAGCGGTCGCGGCTTCTACACCTACGCCGAGCCCGGCAGCTCGCAGGTCGTCGACGACGCCCTGACGCCGACGGGTGCCCACGTGGGCGCCGAGGGCACCCGGTCGATCCGCACCGTCGGTGTCGTCGGTTCCGGCACCATGGCCACCGGCATGGTCGAGGTCTTCGCCAAGGCCGGACTCGATGTGACGTTCGTGGCCCGCAGCGAGGCCAAGGTCGAGGCGGTGCGTGCGGCGCTCGCGAAGAGCCTCGAGAAGGCCGTGCAGCGCGGCAAGTCCACCGAGGAGGAGCGCGACGCGGCGCTGGCCCGCGTGACCGGCACGACGCGCCTCGACGACCTCGCCCAGGTCGACCTCGTCGTCGAGGCCGTCGTCGAGGACCTCACGGTCAAGCGCGCGCTCTTCGAGAACCTCGACGAGATCTGCCGGCCGGGCGCGATCCTCGCGACGACGACGAGCTCGCTGCCCGTCGTCGAGTGCGCGGCCGCGACGAAGCGGCCGCAGGACGTCATCGGCATGCACTTCTTCAACCCGGCCCAGGTGATGAGGCTCGTCGAGGTCGTGCACACGGTCTCCACCGCGCCCGACGTCGTCGCCACCGTGCAGGCACTCTGCTCGACCATCGGCAAGCACGCCGTGACGTGCGGTGACCGGGCCGGCTTCATCGTCAACGCGCTGCTCTTCCCCTACCTCAACGACGCCGTGAAGATGCTCGAGGCCAACTACTCGACGGCCGACGACATCGACACCGCGATGAAGACCGGCTGCGGCCTGCCGATGGGACCGTTCGAGCTGCTCGACGTCGTCGGTCTCGACGTGTCGCTCGCCATCGAGCGCGAGCTCTACCTCGAGTTCCGTGAGCGCGGCTACGCGCCCGCACCGCTCCTCGAGCACCTCGTCACCGCCGGCTACCTCGGACGCAAGACGGGGCGTGGGTTCCGCACCTACGCCTGACACCTACGCTGGAGCCATGCCCTCGCGACGCCGACCCAGCAAGCACGCGCGCGAGCACGTCCCCCTCGACGTGACGCGCATCCAGGGCGGGGCGACGCGCGAGGAGACGTATGCCGGCACGCGCTGGACGGTGCGCGCGGTGAGTGGTGCGTCCGCCACCCGGGCGTACCTCTGCCCCGGGTGCCAGCAGGACGTCACCCCCGGCGTGCCGCACGTCGTCGTGTGGCCGGCCGAGGGCGTCGGCGGGCTCGGCGACCGGCGGCACTGGCACACGGGATGCTGGCAGAAGCGCGACGCCCGGCCCCCGGGCAACGCGTATCGCTGAGCGACCTCACTCGTTCGATGTCATCGACCTGCCCGTGGTCGTCGATCGCCGACCCGCGTCAGGGCCGCGCGGCGAGGACCTGCTCGCGCAGGATGTCCGCGTGTCCGCAATGCTGGGCGAGCTCGCGCAGCAGGTGGAGGAAGACCCAGCGCAACGGCAGCGGGCCGAGCCGGTGGCCCGGCAGGACGTCCTCGAGCGCGAGGGACTCGGTCGCCCGTCGTGAGGCCTCGCACGCGTCGTGGTGGGCGCGTGACACCGAGTCGACCGTGTCGGACTCGGTGAGTCGGAACGACTCGCTCGAGTCCTCGGGGATGCCGATCTCGGCCCGGCTGCGGCCCGTCACCGCGTGGTCGAACCACACCTTCTCGACGTAGGTCGCGTGCTTGACGAGTCCGAGCAGCGTGGTGGCCGAGGGCACGAGGGAGCGCCTGACCTCTTCCTCGCTCAGCCCCTCGAGGGTCGCACGGAGCGCCGTGCGGTGCTCGTCGATGAACGACTCGAGCTGGGCCTTGGCCGGTTGGGCGATGACGTCGTGGGCGAACGTCGTAGAGAACGTCATGCCGTCGAGCCTGCCACGTCAGTGCCGGCGCTGCCGGGGGACCAGCACCTCCTCGTAGAGCAGCAGCGCCCCCGCCGCGAACGGGATCGCGAGCAGCGCGCCGAGGATGCCGAGCAGCGTGCCGCCGGCGAGGGCCGCGACGACCGTGACCGCGCCTGGGACGGCCACGGTGCGCTGCATGATGCGCGGCATCACGGCGTAGTTCTCGATCTGCTGGTAGACGACGAAGTAGATGATGACGATGAGCGCCTTCTTCGGCTCGTCGAAGAAGGCCACGATCGCCACGACCGACGCGCCCAGGGTCGCACCGACCATGGGCACGAGCCCGAGGAAGCCGACCGCGACGGCGAGGACGGCGGCAAACCTCAGGCCGATGAGGCTCATCATGATCCAGGCGCAGAACGCGTTGATCGCCGCGACGACGACCTGCCCGATGGCGTACGACCCGACGCGTCGCATGACCTCCTCGGAGAGCGAGACCGTGCGCGGGCGACGGCTCGCCGGGACGAGGGCGTATGCCGCGTGCTTGACCGCCGGGAGCGAGGCGAGGAAGTAGAGGGTGAGGACGAGCACCGTCAGCACGCTGAAGACACCCGACGCGATGAGCTTGCCGGCGTCGAGCACGCCGCCGAAGATGCCGGCCCACAGGTTGCCGTCGGCGACGCGGCGGTTGACCTCCTCCTGGATGCGCTGGACGAGCTGGTAGCGGTGGTCGACCTCCTGCACCCACGGGTTGGCGAGCAGGTTGTCGAACATTCGCGGCGCGTTGGTGGCCAGCTCGCTGCCCTGCTCGGCCACCGGCGGGATGACGACCCAGCCGACGAGCGTGAACACCGCGAGCACGCCGAGGAAGACGATGGTGACGGCCCACCCGCGCGAGACCCGCCGCCGGGTCAGGGCCTCGACGAGCGGGTTGAGCGACAGGGTGAGGAAGAAGGAGATGACGAGCAGGGAGATGACGGTGCCGAGGCGCCCGACCGCCTGCACCACGGCATACGCGGTGAGCACGCCGACGGCGCCGACGAAGCCGACGTAGAACGGCGACTGCCGGTTGAAGGGGATGCCGCTCGGGCCGAAGTCGCGGCGTGCGCCCTTGGGTCGCCTGCTTTCGGGGCTCCCGTCGGCGCTCGAGCCCGCGCCCCGGTCCGCCTCCGAGCCTGTCGTCGAGCGGGCTTCTGAGCCGGCCTCCGAGCTCGCAGATGAGCTGGTCCGGGATGCGTCCGCTTCGGCTGCTCCCTCTTTCGGACCGAGCGGCAGCGTCTCGGCGAGGAGGTCGCCCCGCGCCGGGTCGTCCTGCCCGCGCGGTGGCGAGTCGTGTGCCGGCTCGTCGGCGTGCGAGTCGAAGCCGAGGTCGCGGGCCAGGAAGCCGTCCATCCGGGCACGCTGGGCGCGCCGGTAGCGCGCCCAGCGTCCCCAGATGCTCACGACGGCGAGCCTACGTCAGGCTGGTGACGCCGGCCCGGACGCGCGGTCCCGTCTACTGGTTCGCGAAACGGTTGATCGCCTTCTCGAAGCCGGCGCGCTTGTCGGGGTCGGTGATGCCGAGCCCTGCCTCGGGGGCGAGGGTGAGCACGCCGACCTTGCCCTGATGAGCGTTCTGGTGGACGTCGAGCGCGGCCTGGCCGACCTCGTCGAGGGTGTACGTCCGTGAGAGGGTCGGGTGGATCAGGCCCCGGTTGACGAGCTCGTTGGCCTCCCACGCCTCGCGGTAGTTGGCGAAGTGCGAGCTGACGATGCGCTTGAGGTTCATCCAGAGGTAGCGGTTGTCGTACTCGTGCATGTAGCCCGACGTCGAGGCACAGGTGACGATGGTGCCGCCCTTGCGCGCGACGTAGACGCTCGCACCGAAGGTCTCGCGGCCCGGGTGCTCGAAGACGATGTCGACGTCGTAGCCGCCGGTCAGCTCTCGGATCTTCTTGCCGAGCCGCTGCCACTCGCGGGGGTCCTGCTCGGTGCCCTCGGCGTTCCAGAACCGGTAGCCCTCGGCGTTGCGGTCGATGATCAGCTCGGCTCCCATCGAGCGGCAGATCTCGGCCTTCTCCGGAGAGGAGACGACGCAGATCGGGGTCGCGCCGCCGGCGAGGGCCATCTGCGTGGCGTACGACCCGAGGCCGCCCGAAGCGCCCCAGATGAGCACGCGGTCGCCGAGCTTCATGGCAGCGCCGTTCTTGCTGATGAGCTGGCGGTAGGCCGTCGAGTTCACCAGGCCGGGCGAGGCCGCCTCCTCCCACGACAGGTGGCCGGGCTTGGGCATGAGCTGGTTGGCCTTGACGACCGCGAGCTCGGCCAGGCCGCCGAAGTTCGTCTCGAAGCCCCAGATGCGCTGCTGGGGGTCCATCATCGTGTCGTTGTGGCCCTCGGCGTCCTCGAGCTCGACCGAGAGGCAGTGGGCCACGACCTCGGTGCCCGGCTTCCACTTCGTCACGCCGGGGCCGGTGCGGAGCACGACGCCGGCGAGGTCCGAGCCGACGACGTGGTAGGGCAGGTCGTGGCGCTTGGCGAACTCCGACGTGCGGCCGTAGCGCTCGAGGAAGCCGAACGTCGAGACCGGCTCGAAGATGGAGGTCCACACGGTGTTGTAGTTGATGGCACTCGCCATCACGGCCACGAGGGCCTCGCCGGGCGCGAGCTCGGGCACCGGCACCTCGTCGATGTGCAGCGACTTGCGTGGGTCCTTGTCGCGGGTGGCGATCCCCTCGAACATCCCGACCTCGTCCTTGTGGACGGTGGCGCCCCGATACGTCTTCGGGATCTCGATGGTCGCGTAGGTCTCCTGGGTGCGGTCGCCGGAGAGGATGGCGTCGCGGATGGCCTGCATTGAAGGTCCTTACGTCGCAGCGTCATTGGTGGTTCGAGGCAGTGTCGAGGCATTGACTCCTCCCGCCGAACGTAGCGACGGCCCCCGTACCGATGAGTACTTCTGAGACTCCCACCACAGGTGACGTGAGTCACGGGCTACGGTCGGGCGGTGCGAAGGACGACGGTGGGTGCGGCGTGCTGGCTCGTCCAGCCGTTCTACCTCGTGATCGAGCTCGTCGTGGCCGCCGCCGCGTCGTCCTCCTACAGCCTGCGCGACGACACGATCAGCGCTCTCGGGCAGCTCGGCTGCGCGCCGGGCCACGAGGGCTCACTCGTCGAGGTCTGCTCCGCCGCTCCGGTCGGGCTCGACACCGCCTTCGTCGTCTTCGGTGTGCTCCGCGCCGTTGGGGCCGTGCTGGTGCGTCCGCTGGTCGGTGGAGGCGGCTGGGGCACGGCGGCGTGCGGCCTCTGGGTCGTGTCCGGTACCGCCGCGGCGGCCGTCGGGCTGGCCCCGGTCGACGTCGTGCCCGGGCTGCACGCAGCACTGGCCCTCCCCGTCTTCGTGCTCCAACCCCTCGCCCTGGTCGTCACGGGTGTGGCTCTCGGGCGTTCGAGGCCCCCCCGTCGGTGGCTGGCGGGGTCCGGGGTCTCCGTCGGAGCGATGACCCTCGGTGCCGCGGCTGCGTTCGGGGCGCGCCTCGGAGCGGGCTCGTGGGTGGGAGCCTTCGAGAGGGCCACCCTCTGGCCCGCCTACCCGTGGCTGGCCGGGGCCGCCTGGGTGCTCGTGTCCCGCCGGGCTCGCGTCGCGAGCGACCCCGGCGGGTTCTGACGCGGTTCCGGCGCGGTGGCGCCGACTCTGGGCCACACTGGCGGCGTGGCACAGGTGGATGCTTTCGCCGCGGTGTCGCGCCGCTCGGTCGTGCTCGGCGTCGCGGGCCTCTGTGCGCTCGTCGCGTGGCCACGGGTCGACGAGGCCCTGCACCCGGGCGGACCCGGGCGTGAGACCGACAGCCCAGCGCTCCGGCACGACGTCGACCCGCGGGGAATCACGCGGGTGAGCACCACGCGACGCTGGGTCGCGCTCACCTTCGACGACGGGCCCGACCCGCGCTGGACGCCCGACGTGCTCGACGTGCTGCACGCGTACGGCTGCCGGGCGACGTTCTTCGCAGTCGGCAGCAACGTCGAGGCGCACCCCGACCTCGCGCGACGCATCGTCGCCGAGGGGCACCGCCTCTCGAACCACACGCACGACCACCTCTGGCTCGACCGGGTCGACGCTGCGACAGTGACCGACCAGCTCACCCGAGGACGAGAGGCGGTGGCGGCGTACGACCGCCAGGGCGGGCAGCTCGCGCGCCCACCCCGCGGCTGGACGTCACGCACCGTCGCCCGCTGCACGAGCGACCTCGGGCTGCGGTCGGTCTTCTGGACGGCCTGCCTCGAGTCCTCGCTGCACGACGGTCCGGTCGCCGCAGGCGAGGAGGTGGGTGCGCGCCTCCGGGCCGGTGACATCGTGCTCGCGCACGACGGTGGACGCGTGGTCGGGCCCAACCCCCAGGACATCGACCGGTCGCGCACCCTGGCGGCGCTGCCCACGATGCTCGAGAGCCTGCGACGCCGGCGGCTCGTGGGCGTGCCGGTGCAGGACCTCGTCGCGGGCGGCACACCCCGTTGAGCCCGCGGAGTCAGTGGCCGGCAGCCGCCGCGGGCTCGACGAGCTCGACGAGGACGCCGCCGGCGTCCTTCGGGTGGATGAAGTTGACGCGGCTGTTGCTCGTGCCGCGCTTCGGGGTGTCATAGAGCAGCCGCAGGCCGCGCTCGCGCAGCGTCGCGCACACGTCGTCGATGTCGCTGACGCGGTAGGCGAGCTGCTGCATGCCCGGACCGCTGCGGTCGAGGAACTTGGCGATCGTCGACTCGGGCGAAAGGGGTGCGAGCAGCTGGATGCACGACCCGGAGTCGCCGACGCCCATCATCGCCTCGCGGACGCCCTGCTCGTCGTTCGTCTCCTCGTGGAGCATCGTCATGCCGTACTTCTCCTCGTAGAACGCGATGGCCGCGTCGAGGTCGGGCACGGCGATGCCGACGTGGTCGATGTGGGTGAAGAGGGGGTCCGGAGTGGCGCTCATGCTCCCAACGTAGGGCGGCCACACGGCATACGGCCGGGGTATGCCGTGTGCGCTTGGTCATGCTGGTCCGGGGGCCTCGCGGGGCGCGGCTAGAGTTGACGGCGACATCCCCAATGACGTCGGAAGAGGCTTCACCCATGACTGCTGACCGTCCCACCTCCGTGATCGTCGCGGGCGCCCGCACCCCCATGGGTCGGCTGCTCGGCTCGCTCAAGGACTTCTCCGGATCGGACCTCGGTGGCGTCGCCATCAAGGGTGCTCTCGAGAAGGCGGGCGTCGCCCCCGAGCAGGTCGAGTACGTCATCATGGGCCAGGTGCTGCAGGCCGGCGCCGGCCAGATCCCAGCCCGCCAGGCAGCGCACGCCGCCGGCATCCCGATGACCGTCCCGGCCCTGACCATCAACAAGGTCTGCCTCTCCGGCATCAACGCCATCGCGATGGCCGACCAGCTCATCCGCGCCGGCGAGTTCGACGTCGTCGTCGCCGGCGGGCAGGAGTCGATGACCAACGCGCCGCACCTGATGACGAAGTCGCGCGAGGGCTACAAGTACGGCGACGTCACGATGCGCGACCACATGGCCTTCGACGGTCTCTGGGACGCCTTCACCGACCAGGCCATGGGGCTGCTCACCGAGCAGGCCAACACCGGCTCGCAGGCGTTCACGCGCGAGGAGCAGGACGAGTTCTCCGCTCGCTCGCACCAGCTCGCCGCCAAGGCCTGGAAGGACGGTCTCTTCGACGACGAGGTCGTCTCCGTCTCGATCCCGCAGCGCAAGGGCGACCCGATCGAGTTCAAGAACGACGAGGGCATCCGGGCCGACACCACGGCGGCCTCGCTCTCGGGGCTTCGCCCGGCGTTCAGCAAGGACGGCACGATCACGGCCGGGTCGGCCTCGCAGATCTCCGACGGTGCCGCTGCGGTCGTCGTCATGAGCAAGGCGAAGGCCGAGGAGCTCGGCCTGACGTGGATCGCCGAGATCGGCGCTCACGGCGTCGTGGCCGGCCCCGACTCCACGCTGCAGCAGCAGCCGGCACGGGCGATCGCGCGGGCATGCGAGAAGGAGGGCATCACGCCCGCAGACCTCGACCTCGTCGAGATCAACGAGGCGTTCGCGGCCGTCGGTCTCGCGTCCGCCAAGGAGCTCGGCATCGACGTCGAGAAGGTCAACGTCAACGGTGGGGCCATCGCGCTCGGCCACCCGATCGGCATGTCCGGCGCGCGCATCGCGCTCCACCTCGCCCTCGAGCTCAAGCGCCGAGGTGGCGGTGTCGGCGCGGCCGCCCTCTGTGGCGGCGGTGGCCAGGGCGACGCCCTCATCGTCCGCGTGCCTGCGTCCGCCTGACGCGCACCTCTCCACAGCCGCGTGGCACGCCGATCCGTCGACGTCCCCGCCCTGGTCGAGTCGGCCAGGGCGGGTTCGCCGCGCGCCGTGGCGCGTCTCATCTCCCTCGTCGAGGACGGCCACCCCGCGCTGCGTGAGGTGATGGCCGCCCTTGCGCCACATGCCGGTTCGGCGTGGGTCATCGGTCTCACGGGCTCGCCGGGCGTCGGCAAGTCGACGACGACGACGGCACTTGTCGGTGCCTTCCGTGAACGAGGCCTGCGCGTCGGCGTCCTTGCCGTCGACCCGTCGTCACCCTTCTCCGGAGGAGCCCTCCTCGGCGACCGCATCCGCATGCAGGACCATGTCCTCGACCCTGAGGTCTACATCCGCTCCATGGCCTCGCGCGGACACCTCGGTGGCCTGTCCTGGACCACTCCGCAAGCCATCCGCGTGCTCGACGCGGCCGGCTGCCAGGTCGTGCTCGTCGAGACCGTCGGGGTCGGACAGTCCGAGGTCGAGATCGCAGGGCTCGCCGACACCTCGGTGGTGCTGCTCGCGCCGGGCATGGGCGACGGCATCCAGGCGGCCAAGGCCGGAATCCTCGAGATCGGCGACGTCTTCGTCGTCAACAAGGCCGACCGCGACGGTGCCGACGCCACGGTGCGCGACCTGCGGCACATGATCTCGCTCGGCGACCGCACCGAGCCCGGCCTGTGGCGGCCGCCGGTGGTGAAAACCGTTGCGGCACAGAAGGTCGGCATCGACGAGGTCATGGAGGCGCTCGACAAGCACCGGGCCCACGTCGAGGAGACCGGCGAGTTGGCCCGGCGCCGAGAGCGTCGCGCGGCCGACGAGATCGAGACCATCGCTCTGGCCACGCTCCGCTCGCGGCTCGGCGACCTCGGCGGGCGCGAGAGCGTTCTGGCCCTGGCTGGCGAGGTGCTCGCCGGCACCACCGACCCGTATGCCGCCGCCGACCGTCTCGTCGACCAGCTCGGTTCCTGAGCGGGAGGGTCCGGTCGACTCGGTCCGCGCGGTCCGCCTGACACGTGAACTGAGCGGCTTCGGTCGGCTTCGTGCTCACGTGGCGGTTGCGCCCCGCAGTTGCTGTGTCGCGCGGGCCTTTGCCCCGGCGCGCACGAGCACGAAGCGGACCCACTCCTGCTGGAACATGACCTGTTCGTAGGCGAACCGGTAGACGTCCCACGAACCCAGGACCAGTTCGTCGTAGCGCCAGCAGTCGGTCACCAGTTGCTTTCTGCCGGTGTGGAACTCGTGGCTGTCGGCCTCGAGGACGATTCCGAGTGACGCGTCGACGAGGTCGGGCACGACACGCGCGCCGCCGGACACCGCTATGCCGATCTGCGGGCGCACGTCGAGCCCTGGCACGTCGAGGGCGATGGCCCTCAGCACCGACTCGAAGGGGTTGGCCGCCTTGCCCGACGCGGCTGTCAGCACGCGGACGACGCGCGGGCGCCAGGGCCACGAACCTCGGCCTGCGCGAGGTCGCCGGGCCGAACTGCGCGTCAGCGGCGGGCCGAGTCGGCGATGGCGAGGGCCTCGTCGAAGGGGAGATGCCGGGCGCAGTCGACGACCGTGCGGATCGGTGACGTGACTCCCGCGAGAACGAGAAGACCGCTGTGAGCCCATGGGCGACGGCCCGCGCCCGGTCGACCTCGGGCAGGACATAGCGCCGGACACGAGGTCGCAGCACGCGTCCCTGCTCGACCGCCTGTCCCAGGTGACGTTTGGTGACGAGCTGCCGCAGCTCGGCTGGGGTCGCAGCGCCACCCAGTCTCCGGACCGCGTCGACGGGCTCCATCCGAGCGGCCTCTCGACAAGCAGGGGGCGCTCCCGTGCCCCCCGTCCACAGGGCCACGAGAACACAGGAAGTCCGGGTCTGATGCGGGTTGGGTGCTGAGGGCCGGGGCGGCAACGGGGTTTCGCATGTCGCGAGGGACGTCGCGACGGCCCGCGGACGCGGCGGGGGGCGGGGCGGCATTCGTAAACCTGTTGTCGGGCGGACGGCGCTGGTGTCACCGTCGAGGCATGGACATCATCCCGCTCGACCGTGACGACGACGTCATGCTCAAAGGGCTCTTCGGCGTGGCCACCCGCAGCGAGGCGACCTCGCGCGTGCAGCCGATCCAGCGCACCGAGGACGAGTTCCTCAAGATGGTGCGCTTCTCGTTCCCGGGCGAGCGCGAGGAGGGGGCGGTCGCGGTCGTCGACGGCTCTCCGGTGGGCTGGTCGCGGGTCTTCTTCCCGGAGCGCGACAACCTCGACAAGTGCTGGAACCACCTCGAGGTCGACCCGGAGCACCGCGGTCGCGGCGTCGGCTCGGCCCTGCTCGAGTGGTCGGAGGAGCGCGCCCGCGCCGGCGGCCGGGACATGCTCCTGAGCGAGGTCTTCGTCCCCGTCGGCGACCGCGAGTCCCACGCCGACCGTGAGTTCGCGCTGCAGCGTGGGTATGCCGTCTCGAGCGTCGAGATCGTGCGCTCCCTCCCGCTCCCGGTCGCAGCCGACGTCCTCGACGACCACCGGCAGCGCTCCGCCGACGCGATGGGCGACGCGTTCGAGCTGAGCGTCCACGTCGGGGGCGTGCCCGCGGAGCTGCGCCAGGGCGTGTGCGACGCGTCGAACCGGCTCATCCTCGACGCGCCCACCGGCGACGTCGAGTTCGAGCCGGAGTCCCAGACGGTCGAGGACTACGAGACGATGCTCGAGCACCTGCGGGACACGGGCCGCACCATCATCACCGCTGTCGCGGTGCACCGCGACAGCGGAGTCGTGGCCGCCTACACCGACCTGTCGGTGCCTTCCGGCGATCCCGACATCGTCTTCCAGTGGGGCACGCTCGTGCTGCCCGAGTTCCGCGGCCACCGGCTCGGCATGGCGGTCAAGGTCGCGAACCTCGACGGGCTCGCACGCGTCGCTCCCGAACGCCGGTCGGTCCAGACCATGAACGACGAGCAGAACCCGTGGATGGTCCAGATCAACAAGGACCTGGGCTTCGAGATCATCGAAGAGGCGCTCTCGATGAAGAAGGCGTTCTGACGGCAGGCGGCCCGGCGGGCGACAGGGCGCGGGGCGACGGCCGAGGCACGGAGTGCGCGGCATACGGTTGGGGCCATGCTGATCGCCTTCTCCGTCGCCCCCACCGTCGCGGCCGATGACACCGGCTCGGTGAGCGATGCCGTCGCCCGTGCCATCCGCGTCGTGCGTGACTCCGGTCTCCCGCACCGCACCGACGCCATGTTCACGACGATCGAAGGGGAGTGGGACGAGTGCATGGCTGTCGTGAAGTCGTGCTGCGACGTGCTGGCGCAGACCTCCCCGCGTGTCGGGCTCGTGCTGAAGGCGGACATCCGGCCGGGCTTCGCGGGCGAGCTCGACGGCAAGCTCGAGCGGCTCGAGGATGCGCTCGACCGTCAGCGAGATGAGTGAGACGTCCGAATCCGGCTGGCAGCTGAGGCCGCCTCCAGGACTCCGGAAACCACCTGGTGGAGGAGCTCTCGGGCGGGCAGCAGCAGCGGGTCGCCGTGGCGAGGGCGCTCGCGTCCCGGCCGCGCGTCCTGCTGGCCGACGAGCCCACCTCGGAGCTGGACCACGCGAACCGTGAGCGGGTGCTGGGGCTGCTGCACGACCTGGCGGCCGCGGGCTCCACGGTGGTCATGGCAACCCACGACCCCGAAGCCGCGGCCGAGACCGGGCGCGAGGTGGGCCTCGACGGGGGCAAAATACGCTTCGCCCGGACGTGACCTGCCCGACTTCTGGCCTCTCGCGAGCACCGACGGAGCCGCGAATGCACTGGTTTGTCACGAGACGCGCCTTTCGGCGGATTGGGGCTGGGGGCACCCCGCGCCGTATCGTGGGCGCGGTCGAGCCCACTCGGCCACCTCCCCCTGCACCATCGAAAGGCCCATCCATGCCCCGCCCCGCGATCCGACGTGCCCTGGCCGCCGCGCTCGCCTCCGCCGCGATGCTCTCGGCCTGCACCGGCAACTCCGACGACGGCACCGACGGCACCGGCGTGTCGGCGACCCCGGCGGTCGCGCCCGAGGCGGCCGCGTCGACGGCGTCCACGGCTGTGTCGGCCGTCGCCTCGTCGTCGCTCGACGCCTCGGCCGCCGGGGCCGCCGCGCGCGCCAAGGCGTTCGCCGGTGTCGCGCTCGAGTCGGCGAACGCGTACGCGAAGACGCTCCCGGGCCGCACCGCGGCGGAGAGGGCCGAGGCCGAGCTGGCCACGACGGGCGTGAAGGTGCTCGCGATCTCCCGCGGTGGCGACAACCCGCGCCAGATCCTGGCCCAGACGACCCTCAAGAAGACCGGCGCCGCGGTGCTCGTGCTGCTCGTCGCGGACGCGAGTGGCGCGTTCAAGGCGGCCGCGGTCACGCCGATGCTGCCCGACGCCAAGCTCGAGGCGCTCGACCCGACGACCAACGGCTCGCCCGCGCTCGCGGAGGGCAAGGGCCTCGTTGCCACGCCCGACGACGTGCTCGCCGCGTTCGCAGCATCCGTGAAGTTCCCGAAGCCCACCGCGAGCAAGGTGCTGGCGGCAGATCCGCTCTCGGAGCAGCTGCGCCAGTCGGCGCTGGCCCAGTCGCAGGCCCTCAAGAACCAGGGTGCCTTCACCCAGGAGCACGACCCCAAGGGCGTCATCGGCGGCCTCCGTCTCAAGGACGGCAACGGCGCGATCGTCTTCGCCCACCTCGTGCGTCACGACGCCATCGCCATGCGCACGCCACTCAAGCTCACCCCGGCCAAGGACCTCACCCTCCTGACCGGCATCAAGCAGATCACCACCGAGGCCGACCTCACCTCGAACGAGGTCGTCGCCATCGTCATCCCCGCGTCTGGACAGGCCCGCGTCGTCGCGGCCTCGGACCAGCTCGTCGCCGGCTCGGGTCGGTGAGGCAGGATTGATCTATGAGTCACCAGCCATTCACCGCAGCAGCACTGCGCGGTGCCGTCGACCTGTCCTCGCTCAAGCGTCCGGCCCCGCAGGGTGGCCCCGCATCAGGCGCGGCCGGCACCTCCGCGGACGGTGCTTCCCTCGTCGTCGAGGGCACTGACGCCTCGATCCGCGACGTCCTCGCGGCGTCGGCGACCCACCCGGTCGTCATGGTGCTGTGGTCGCCACGGTTGCAGGAGTCGGCCGACTTCGTCTCGACGTTCGCAGACCTCGCGCGGCGCTATGCCGGTCGCTTCCAGCTCGTGACCGTCGACGTCGACGCGAACCCGACCATCCTGCAGGCGTTCCAGGTCCAGGCCGTGCCCGTCTCCTTCGCCTTCGTGCAGGGCCAGCCGGTGCCGCTCTTCGAGGGCGTGCAGCCCGAGGACCAGGTCACGGCGGTCATCGACCAGGTGCTTGCACTCGCAGCGCAGCACGGCGTCACCGGCACGGTGGCCGTCGATGGCGAGCAGCCGAGCGACAACGCCGACGACGAGCAGGAGCAGCCCCTGCCGCCCCTGCACCAGCAGGCCTTCGACGCCATCGAGGAGGGCGACCTGGAGGGTGCGGCCGCCGCCTACCGGGAGGCGCTCCTCGAGAGTCCCGCCGACGCCGACGCGAAGATCGGGCTGGCGCAGGTCGGTCTCCTGCAGCGCACCCAGGGCGTCGACCTGCAGGCGGCCCGGGCTGCCGCGGCCGAGGCCCCGACCGACGTCGACGCCCAGATCCTGGTTGCCGACCTCGACCTGCTCGGAGGGCACGTCGAGGACGCCTTCGTGCGGCTCATCGACACCGTGCGCGTCACGGCCGACGCCGACCGCAACAAGGCCCGCGAGCACCTCGTCGAGCTGTTCGAGGTCGTCGGCACGGGCGACGACCGCGTGGCCAAGGCCCGCAAGTCGCTCATGAGCGCCCTGTTCTGAGCCGCCAGGCGGGTCAGCCGCCCTCGTCACACGATCGATCGAGCAGTCCGTCACTCGAGTGACGGACTGCTCCTTCGATGGTGTGGTGACGAAGCGATCTCTCGATTGCCCGGGTGCGGCGGGGTGCTGGTCGTCAGCCGGTCGTGGCGGTGGGCACGACCGACTCGGCGAGGCGCTCGACGACCTCGGCCGCGGTGCCGGCGAGCGACTCCGGGTCACCCGTCACGGGTGGCGTCGTCACCCACAGACCCCACCCGGGGGTGGAGGGATCGATGCCGGTACCGACGACGACGAGGTGCACCGGCTCGGGGGCGGCCAGGTCGAGGTAGTCCTCGAGGCGGTCGCCCTCGACGCGGTCGGCCACGACGACGTCGTACCCCTCGATGAGGTAGGTCTCGGCGAGGGCGAGCCCGGCCGACCAGCGCAGCAGCTGGCGGCGCACCAGGCGGACTCCCGTGTCCTCCAAGAGAGGATGTTCACCGTCCCCGGCCGGGGCCACGAGCATCCCGTCGAGCACCGGGCCGTCGACCACGACCGAGGCACCGAGCCGCCCGCCGATGGCCCGGGCCAGCTGTCCCAGGCTGGAGGCATCGGCCCCGGTGAGCAGGAAGAGCCGTCCGCGAGCGTCAGGCGCGTCGGAACCACCGACGAGGCCGGACGAGCCCGGCTGTTCCGGCTCGGGCGTGCTCATCCGCCGAGAGCGGCCGACACGACGTCCTTCGCCTCGGCCTGCACCCGTGCGAGGTGGTCGGCGCCCTGGAACGACTCGGCGTAGATCTTGTAGACGTCCTCGGTGCCCGAGGGGCGCGCAGCGAACCACGCGCTCTCGGTGGTGACCTTGAGCCCGCCGATCTTCGCGCCGTTGCCCGGTGCCGTAGTGAGCTTGCCCGTGATCGACTCTCCGGCAAGGGACTCCGCGCTCACGTCGTCAGGGGAGAGGGCGCCGAGCTTGGTCTTCTCCTCACGGGACGCTGCTGCGTCGATGCGGGCGTATGCCGGGTCGCCGTGTCGGGCGGTCAGCTCGGCATAGTGCTGGCTGGGGGTCTTGCCGGTGGCAGCGAGGATCTCCGACGCGAGCAGCGCGAGCAGGATCCCGTCCTTGTCGGTCGACCAGACCGTGCCGTCGAAGCGCAGGAAGCTGGCGCCCGCCGACTCCTCGCCACCGAAGCCGACGGAGCCGTCGAGCAGTCCGGGCACGAACCACTTGAACCCCACCGGCACCTCGAGCAGGGTGCGCCCGAGGTCGGAGGCGACGCGGTCGATCATCGAGCTCGACACGAGCGTCTTGCCGATGGCCGTGTCGGGGCCCCAGCCGGGCCGGGCACCGCCGTAGAGGTACTGGATCGCCACGGCGAGGTAGTGGTTGGGGTTCATCAGGCCGGCGTCGGGCGTGACGATGCCATGGCGGTCGGCGTCGGCGTCGTTGCCCGTGGAGAGGTCGTAGGCATCCTTGTTGCCGATGAGCGAGGCCATCGCCGAGGGGGAGGAGCAGTCCATGCGGATCTTGCCGTCCCAGTCGAGCGTCATGAACGCCCACTGGGGGTCGACCCTCGGGTTGACGACGGTGAGGTCGAGGCCGTGGCGCTCGCCGATCTCGCCCCAGTAGTCGACGGAGGCGCCGCCGAGCGGGTCGGCGCCGATGCGCACGCCCGCCTCGCGGATGCGGGCGAGGTCGACGACGTTGGGCAGGTCGTCGACGTACGTGCCCATGAAGTCGTACGCGCCGGCCTCGCCCCGCGCCCGGTCGAACGCGACCCGCTTGACGTCCTTGAGCCCGCCGCGGACGAGGTCGTTGGCGCGGGCCGCGATGACGGACGTGGCGTCGGTGTCGGCGGGGCCACCGTGGGGTGGGTTGTACTTGAAGCCGCCGTCGGCCGGCGGGTTGTGCGAGGGTGTGACGACGATGCCATCGGCGAGACCCCTTGCGCCAGAGGTCTTTCCGTGGTTGGCGCGGAGGATGGCGTGCGAGACGGCCGGCGTCGGCGTGTAGCCGTCACGGTCGTTGACGAGCACCTGCACGCCGTTGGCCACGAGCACCTCGAGGGCCGAGCGCCAAGCCGGTTCGGACAGGCCGTGCGTGTCTCGCCCGATGAAGAGAGGTCCGTCGAAACCCTGTGACACCCGGTAGTCGACGATCGCCTGCGTCGTCGCGAGGATGTGGTCCTCGTTGAAGGCCGTGCGCAGGCTCGACCCACGGTGCCCCGACGTGCCGAAGGCGACCTGCTGGTCGGGGTCGTCGACGTCGGGGTGCAGGTCGTAGTACGCGCCGATGAGGGCGTCGACGTCGACGAGGTCCTCGGCCTGGGCCGGCTGGCCGGCGCGTGGGTGGGTCATGAGGGGTCTCCGTTCGTCGCGTGCTCGTGGGGGTTGGCCTCGGTGGTACTGCTCGCGGCCACTGCGTGCACCGTGGCATTCGACGCGGGGCCGGGCTCGTCGACAGGCACGAGCCACACGGTGGAGAGCCGCGGGACCGTCACGTCGGCGGCATACGGCTGCTGGTGCCACGCCTCCTCACGGGCCTCCACGACGATGCCGGCGCTGCTGGGGGCGTCGGGGTGGTAGCCCGCCGTGTCGAGCACGACCGTCCAGCGCCCACCGCGTGGCAGGCCGATGCGGTACGACTCCTGCGTCTGCCCGCTGAAGTTCATGACGCAGGCGACGACCGGGGCGTCGGTCGTGCGGTCGCCCCGGCCGAGGCGCAGCCACGAGAAGGTGTTGTGGTCGGCGTCGTCGGCCTCGAGCCACTCGAAGCCGGACGGGTCGGCGTCGAGCTCCCACAGCGCGCGGTTGCCGCGGTAGATGCCGTTGAGGTCCTTGACGAGGTTGTGCACGCGGTAGTGCAGCGGCTGCTCGAGCAGCCACCAGTCGAGGCTGCGGCCTTCGGACCACTCCGACTCCTGGCCGAACTCGCAGCCCATGAAGAGCAGCTGCTTGCCGGGGTGGCACCACAGGTAGGCGAGGAAGGCCCGCAGCGTCGCCACCTGCTCCTCGCGCGGTCCGCGCGTCTTGCGCAGCAGGGAGCCCTTGCCGTGGACGACCTCGTCGTGGCTGATCGGCAGCACGAAGTTCTCGTCGAAGGCGTACATCAGGGAGAAGGTCAGCTTGCCGTGGTGGTACTTGCGGTAGATGGGCTCCTCGCCGAGGTACTTGAGCGAGTCGTTCATCCAGCCCATGTTCCACTTGAAGCCGAAGCCGAGCCCGCCCTGGTTGGTCGGCTTCGTGACGCCGGGCCACGTCGTCGACTCCTCGGCGATGGTGACGATGCCGCCGACGCGCTTGTAGGCGGTCGCGTTGGTCTCCTTGAGCAGCTCGACGGCCTCGAGGTTCTCGCGTCCGCCGTGCTTGTTCGGCACCCAGGCGCCGGCGTCGCGGGCGTAGTCGAGGTAGAGCATCGAGGCGACGCCGTCGACACGGAGACCGTCGAGGTGGAACTCCTCGAGCCAGTAGATCGCGTTGGCCACGAGGAAGTTGCGCACCTCGGGACGGCCGTAGTCGAAGATGTTGGAGCCCCACTCGGGGTGCCAGCCCTTGCGGGGGTCGGGGTGCTCGTAGAGCGGCAGCCCGTCGAAGCGGGCGAGCGCCCACTCGTCGGTGGCGAAGTGGCCGGGCACCCAGTCGAGCAGCACGCCGATGCCGGCCCGGTGCAGCTCGTCGACGAGGTGGCGGAAGTCGTCGGGGTTGCCCCAGCGCGAGCTCGGCGCGTAGTAGCCCGTGACGTGGTAGCCCCACGACGGGACGTACGGGTGCTCCATGACGGGCAGGAACTCGACGTGCGTGAACCCGAGGTCGCGCACGTAGTTGACGAGGTGCTCGGCGAGGCCGCGGTAGCCGAGGTCCTGGCGCCACGAGCCGAGATGCACCTCATAGATGCTCATCGGGCCCTGGTGGGCGTTGGACGTACGGCGCCGCTCCATCCAGTCGTCGTCGCCCCAGTGGTAATGGCTCTCGGTGACGATGGCGGCCTGCTTGGGAGCGACCTCGGTCATCCGCGCCATCGGGTCGCTCTTGAGGCGCACCAGCTCGTCGGGTCCGCGCACGGCGAACTGGTAGTTCATGCCCTCACTGGCGCCGGGGAGGAACAGCTCCCAGATGCCGCTCTCGCCGAGGGCGCGCATCGGGTGGGTGCGCCGGTCCCAGTCGTTGAAGTCGCCGATGACGTGGACCGCCTTGGCCCGCGGCGCCCAGACGGCGAACGAGACGCCCCAGACGTCGCCGAGCGGCCCGGGGTAGTGGCGCACATGGGCTCCGAGGACGGTCCACAGCTGCTCGTGCCGGCCTTCGTTGATGAGGTGCCGGTCGATCTCGCCCAGCGTCGGCGCGAAGCGGTAGGGGTCGTCCTGCTCGTGCTCGACCCCGTCGCCGTACTCGACGAGCAGGCGGTAGTCGTGCGTCGAGCCGAAGTCGGGCGAGGTCATCGACCAGATGCCGTCGCGCACGTGCTGCAGCTCGACGCGGTCGCCCGAGTCGAGTCGTGCCGAGACCCGGCTCGCGTACGGGCGGTAGGCCGTGATGGTCAGTCCGCCCGGACCGACGTGGTGCCCCAGGAGGTCGTGGGGCTGACCGTTGCGACCGTGGAGGAATGCCGTGATGGCGGCGTCGTCGAGCGAGGGTCCGTGGGTGGTGTCGCTGCTCATGGCGTGCCTTCCGGAGTGATGAGCCGCTCGACGGCGCCGAGCGGGATCGGCAGCCACGACGGGCGGTTTCGGGCTTCGTAGACCACCTCGTACAGCGCCTTGTCGAGCTCGAGGGCGCGAGTGAGGGCGACGGCGTCGACATCGGGAGTGCCTGCGACAGAGGCGTATCCGTCGAGGAATGCCTCGCGGCAGGCAGCCGCCCACGCTGTCGCGTCGACCGGTGACTGGGCGAGCGCGACGGAGCCGGCCGCGTAGTCGAACGAACGGAGCATGCCGGCCACATCGCGAGCCGTGAGGTCGGGCTGGGTGCGTTCGGCGAGCGGGCGCAGTGGCTCGCCCTCGAAGTCGAGCGCGACCCATCCCCGTTCGGGGACGTCGAGGACCTGCCCGAGGTGGTAGTCGCCGTGGATGCGCTGGAGCGGCGGCCAGTGGACGTCGCGGACCGACTGCGCGATGCGTTCGACGGCAGCCGAGTGCGCGGAGAGCTCGGGCACCAGGGCGGCAGCGGCGGCATACCGCTGGCGCATCGACGTGACGAGGGCGTCGCGCGACTCGGGCGTGACCTCGGAGGTGCCCAGCGCGTGCGCGAGGGCCGTGTGGATCTGCGCCGTGACGACCCCGAGGTCGCGGGCGCGGGCGGTGAAGTCCGTGCCCGAGGCCGCGGCGACGAGCGCCACGCGCCAGGCGTCCTCGACGCCGGGGATGAACTCCTGCGCGAAGGCGAGGTGCCCGTGCTGGGGTGCGCCGTCGACGGGGGAATCCCACGCGCCGTCCAGGTGCCCGACCGCCATGGGTACGCGGTCGGAGCCCTCGCGGGTCAGGGCCGACTGCACGACGACGTCGGGGTTGTCGCCGTCCTGGACGGTGCGGAACACCTTGACGATGAGCGGCTCGGCCGGGCCACCGTCAGGAGCCGACATGCGACAGATGATCGACGTGTTGGACTGCTCGCCGCTGAGGACCGACGACGAGGCGACCGACCCCGCGGCGTGCCCCGTGCTGGAGCCGCTGGCCCGTTCGTTGCTGCCGACCGAGGCCTGGGCCTCGTCGGACAGGCCGGACCCTAGGATCACCGCCATGAGCTGCGAGACGTAGACGGGGTCGTGCGGTGCGTCGTAGACCCACCGCGTGCCGAGGACGCTGTGCTCCATGGTGCCGATCAGGGCGTGCTCGGCCCCCTCGAGAGGGGCGCCACGGTAGGTGAGGGGCACCTGGTAGACGACGGCCGGTGTCACGGCCTCGTCGGCGAGCAGCAGTGTCTCGCAACCGACTTCGCCGTCGGGGTCCTCGAGCCGGAAGCCGCCGACCCGGCGCAGCTCGGGCACGTGGCCCTTGCCGTGGTACCACCGCTGCTGCGGCATCCAGCTGGTGACCATCTCGGTCTTGGTCGGCACGATCGTCGCGCCCTTGTGGATGATTGCCATCAGCGGTTGTCCTCTCCGCCGCGCAGTTGCAGCCAGAAGAAGTCTCGCGAGCCCAGGGTCAGCGTGACGCGGCCGTCGTTGGCCACCCAGGGGAAGCCCTGGCCGCCGAAGAGGTCGATGAGCTGGCGGCCCGACAGGTGGTCGGGCAGCTGGATCGTCGCGGCCTGCGGGCGGCTCGAGAGGTTGTTGACGCAGAGCACCGCCTCGTCAGGGTGGTCGGCGTCGCCGCCGAGCACGCGGGTGAAGGCGAGGATCGCGTCGTTGTCGGCTTCCACCACCTCGAACGCGCCGAGCCCGAACACCGGGTGGCGACCGCGCACCTGGAGCATGCCGCGCACCCAGTGCAGCAGTGACGCCGACGACGCCATCTGGGCCTCGACGTTCACGTTGTTGTAGTGGTAGACGAGGCTGCTGATGACCGGGAGGTAGAGCTTGCCGGGGTCGACGCTCGAGAAGCCCGCGTTGCGGTCGGGCGTCCACTGCATCGGTGTCCGCACGGCATCGCGGTCGGTGAGCCAGATGTTGTCGCCCATCCCGATCTCGTCGCCGTAGTAGAGGCACGGCGAGCCCGGCAGCGAGAGCACCAGCGCGTGGATGAGCTCGATCTCCGGCCGGCTGTTGTCGAGCAGCGGGGCGAGGCGCCGGCGGATGCCGACGTTGGCACGCATGCGGGGGTCCGGGGCGTACCAGCCGTACATCGCGGCTCGCTCCTCGGGCGTCACCATCTCCAGCGTGAGCTCGTCGTGGTTGCGCAGGAACGTCCCCCACTGCGTGCCGTTCGGGATGGCAGGGGTCTCGGCGAGGACGTCGATGATCGGCTGGGCCTTCTCCTCACGGAGCGAGTAGTAGAGGCGGGGCATGACCGGGAAGTGGAAGCACATCTGGCACTCGGGCGCTTCGTCGTTGCCGAAGTAGTCGACGACCTCGGCCGGCGGCTGGTTGGCCTCGGCAAGCAGGATGCGACCGGGGTACTCCTTGTCGACCATCGCGCGCAGCTGGGCCAGGAACTCGTGCGTGCGCGGGAGGTTCTCGCAGTTGGTGCCCTCCTCCTCGAAGAGGTAGGGCACGGCGTCGAGGCGGAAGCCGTCGATGCCGAGGTCCATCCAGAAGCGCACGATGTCGAACATCGCCTCCTGCACGGCCTCGTTCTCGAAGTTGAGGTCGGGCTGATGGCTGAAGAAGCGGTGCCAGAAGAACTGCCGGCGCACCGGGTCGAACGTCCAGTTGGACACCTCGGTGTCGACGAAGATGATGCGCGCGTCGTCGTAGCCGTCGTCGGAGTCGGACCAGACGTAGAAGTCGCCGTAGGGCCCGTCGGGCTCGGCGCGGCTCGCCTGGAACCACGGGTGCTGGTCACTCGTGTGGTTCATCACGAGGTCGGTGACGATGCGGATGCCGCGGGCGTGCGCCTGCGAGACCAGCTCGGTGAACTCGGGCAGGGTGCCGAACTCGGGCAGGACCGCCTTGTAGTCGGAGATGTCGTAGCCGCCGTCACGGAGCGGGGACGCGTAGAACGGCGGCAGCCAGAGGCAGTCGACGCCCAGCCACTGCAGGTAGTCCAGCCGCTGGATCAGGCCGGTGAAGTCGCCGGCGCCGACGCCCTTGCTGTCGGCGAAGGCGCGCACGAGCACCTCGTAGAAGACCGCCTTCTTGAACCACTGCGGGTCGTGCTTCAGCCCCGGCTGGGAGAGGTTGAGTCCCTGCATGCGGTCAGTGGCTCCTCACGTGGATGATGTGGACGGGCTCGGAGTCGGGCCCCAGGCGCACGAAGTTGTCCTGACGCCACTCCCAGGTCTGGTTGGTGATGTGGTCGTGCGCGTCGAAGCTCGACCATGTCGCCATACCCAGCGCCTCCATGTCGAGGTGCACCCACGTCTCACGGGTCGCGTGCGGGTCGAGGTTGGCGATGACGAGCACTGTGTCGCGCTCGCCAGTGGCGCGGTCGACGATGCGCGACTTGCTGAAGACGAGGACGTTCTCGTCGTCGGCGGCGTGGAAGCGCAGGTTGCGCAGCCACCGGAGGGCTGGGTGCCATTCGCGAATGTCGTTGAGCCGCTTGAGATACCACGTCAGCGAACGGCTCTCGAGCGGGCCGCCGGGCTCGTAGAGGTACCACTGACGGTCCTTGTACTCGTACTTCTCGTTGTCGATCTGCTCCTCGGCGCCGGGCCGGGCGACGTGCTCCATCAGCTCGTAGCCGGCGTAGATGCCGTAGGTCGGCGACATCGTCGCGGCGACGGCCGCCCGGAGCTTCCACGCCGTGGGGCCGCCGTACTGCATGTAGGGCGTGAGGATGTCGTGCGTCGTCGGCCAGAAGGCCGGGCGCATGTATGCCGCCCCGCTCGTCTCGCCGGCGAGCTCGCGGCCGTACTCCTCGAGCTCCCACTTCGCGTTGCGCCACGCGTAGTAGGTGTAGCTCTGCTGGAAGCCGGCCTTGGCGAGCTGGTGCATCATGGCCGGCTTGGTGAACGCCTCCGACAGCCAGATCGTGTCGGGGTGGTCCTTGGCGACGTCGGCGATCAGCCACTGCCAGAAGGCGACCGGCTTGGTGTGCGGGTTGTCGACGCGGAAGATGCGGACTCCGTGGTCGAGCCACACCTGGATGACGCGACGCACCTCGGCGTAGGCGTCCGCCGGGTCGTTGTCGAAGTTGAGCGGGTAGATGTCCTGGTACTTCTTGGGCGGGTTCTCGGCGTACGCGATGGTGCCGTCGGCCCGCGTCGTGAACAGGTGGGGGTGGGTCTGCACCCACGGGTGGTCGGGGGAGGCCTGCAGCGCGATGTCGAGCGCGACCTCCATGCCGACCCGCTGCGCCTCGGCGACGAACGCGTCGAAGTCGTCGAAGGTGCCCAGGTCGGGGTGGATGGCGTCGTGCCCGCCGTCGGGCGAGCCGATGGCGTAGGGGGACCCGGGGTCGCCGGGCTGCGCGGTCAGGCTGTTGTTGCGTCCCTTGCGCGCCGTCGTGCCGATGGGGTGGATCGGGGTCAGGTAGACCACGTCGAAGCCCATCTCGGCGATCGCCGGCAGGCGCTTGGCCGCCGAGCGGAAGGTGCCGGAGACCCACTCGCCCGTCTTCTCGTCGCGGTGCGCGCCCTCCGACCGCGGGAAGATCTCGTACCACGCGCCGTAGAGGGCGCGCTCACGCTCGACGAGCAGTGAGTAGGCGGGAGAGGGCGACAGGAACTCGCGCAGCGGCACGAGCGAGTGCAGGCCGGTGATCTCGGGGGACGTCGCGGCGCCGAACCGGTGGGCTGCGGGTGCCCTGTTGTCGCCGAGCGCGACGATGCCCTTGTCGATCTCGGCGGCGTCGAGGCCGAGTCCACGCACGGCGGCAGCGAAACGCTCGAGCACGCGTACGCCCTCGGCGCACATGAGGTCCTCGTCGACGCCCGCAGCGATCTTGATGCCGGCGTCGTGGACCCACGTCGCGTACGGGTCGGACCAGCCCTCGACGCGGAAGGTCCACCAGCCCTCGCGGTCGGCGACGACGGTCGTGGACCACTCGGAGAGCCCGGGGTTGTCGCTGTGCATCGCGAAGTAGTGTTCGCCGCCGTCGGGGTCGGTGAGCACCGCGGTCGCGTTGACGGCGTCGTGCCCCTCACGGAACACCTTGGCGCGCACCGTGAACTCCTCGCCCACGACCGACTTCGCCGGGCGGGTGCCACCGTCGACGAGCGGGCGCACGTCGCTGACCGGGATGCGGCCGATCGGGAGCGCACCTCCGGGCATGCCCTCGACGGTCGGCGGGATGCTCACCGGGTGCTCGGGGGCGAGGTGGACCGCGCCGGCCTCCGTGTCGTCGACGAACGCCTCGTCGGCGCTCGGGGTCGCGTCGACGCGCTTCACCGGTGCGGACGCGTCGAGGGAGGCCGCCGTCGCGGACGCCTGGGCCGGCGCGTCGAGAGAGGCGGCCGTCGCGGGTTCGGGCGGAGGCGTCGACATCGCTGGTGTCGCTGGTGTCGCGGGTGTCGCGGGTTGGGCGGTGGTGCGCGCGGGGGTTGGCTTGCTGGAACGGGACTTCTTCGCTGAGCCAGTCACGAGATCGACCGTATCGAAGTTGGGGCGTCAGGCCCATGACGCACCGCGGGTCCGTCCGTTGGGTGAAACGCGGCTGCAAGTGTTGCAAGAACCCGTCACGACGCCCCCTATGCTGTCCCCTTGTGAAGGCCATCCGTCGCTTCAGCGTCCGCACCGTCCTGCCGAGCCGCATCGAGGGTCTCGGCGTCCTCGCGAGCAACCTCCGCTGGTCGTGGCACCCGCCGACCCGTGACCTGTTCGAGAGCATCAGTCCGCGCAAGTGGGCCGAGGCGGGTGAGGACCCGGTCAAGCTGCTCTCGCGCCTGTCGGCCGACGAGCTGGCCGCGCTGGCCGCCGACGACGATTTCGTCAACAGCGTGGTGACGGCCAACGAGGACCTGCACCACTACCTCACCGACGAGCGCTGGTACCAGTCGTGGAGCCGCGAACAGGAGAGCGCCGGCAAGGCCGCCCCCGCCGCGATCGCCTACTTCAGCCCCGAGTTCGGCATCACCGCGGTGCTGCCGCAGTACTCCGGCGGCCTGGGCATCCTCGCCGGCGACCACCTGAAGTCCGCCTCCGACCTCGGTGTGCCGATCGTCGGCGTCGGCCTCTTCTACAAGACCGGCTACTTCAAGCAGTCGCTCAACCGCGATGGCTGGCAGGTCGAGACCTATCCCGTCCTCGACCCCGACGGCCTGCCGCTGGCGCTGCTCCGCGAGGACGACGGCACGCCCGCCGTCGTCACCATCGACCTCCCGGCCGGTCGCGTCCTCAACGCCCACGTGTGGAAGGCGCAGGTCGGACGAGTTCCGCTGCTGCTGCTCGACTCCGACGTGCCGGGCAACGACGAGCAGACGCGCAAGGTCACCGAGTCGCTCTACGGCGGCGGCGGTGACACGCGCCTCGAGCAGGAGCTGCTGCTCGGCATCGGTGGCGTGCGCGCCCTGCGCCTCTGGTCGCGCCTGTCCGGTGCGCCGACGCCGGAGGTCTACCACACCAACGAGGGCCACGCCGGCTTCCTCGGCGTCGAGCGCATCACCGAGCTGGTGCGCGACCACGGCCTCACCTTCGACGAGGCGCTCGAGACCGTGCGCGCGGCGACCGTGTTCACGACGCACACGCCGGTCCCCGCCGGGATCGACCGGTTCGACGCGGCGAAGATCAACCTCTTCTTCGGCGGCTCCAACGCCATCGAGGGCGTGCCGGTCGAGCGCCTGCTCACCCTCGGCGCCGAGGACTACGAGGGCGGCCAGCCCGGCATCTTCAACATGGCCGTCATGGGCCTGCGGCTCGCGCAGCGCGCCAACGGTGTCTCCCAGCTGCACGGGGTCGTCAGCCGCGGCATGTTCGACGGGCTGTGGCCGGGCTTCGACGACGTCGAGGTGCCGATCTCCAGCATCACCAACGGAGTCCACGCCCCGACGTGGGTCGACCGCGTGGTCTACGACGTCGCCCGCAAGCATCTCGGCACGGCCGACATCGCCGGCACCGACGCCTGGGGCCGCATCGACGAAGTGCCCGCCGACGCCGTCTGGTCGGCGAAGCGCGAGATGCGCGAGAAGCTCGTCGCCGACGCCCGCCGCCGCGTCCGCTCGTCGTGGCAGAAGCGCGGGGCGACGGACGCCGAGCTCGGCTGGGTCGACGACGTGCTCGACCCCGACGTGCTGACGATCGGCTTCGCCCGCCGCGTGCCGACCTACAAGCGCCTCACGCTCATGCTGCGCGACCCGGCCCGCCTCAAGGCGCTGCTGCTCCACCCGGAGCGGCCGGTCCAGCTCGTCATCGCCGGCAAGTCGCACCCGGCCGACGAGACCGGCAAGCGCCTCATCCAGGAGATGGTCCGGTTCGCCGACGACCCCGAGGTGCGCCACCGCATCGTCTTCCTGCCGAACTACGACATCGCGATGGCCCAGCACCTCTACCCGGGCTGCGACGTCTGGCTCAACAACCCGTTGCGCCCGTTCGAGGCGTGCGGCACCTCGGGCATGAAGGCCGCCCTCAACGGCGGCCTCAACCTCTCCATCCTCGACGGCTGGTGGGACGAGTGGTTCGACGGCCGCAACGGCTGGGCGATCCCGACGGCCGACGGTGTCGAGGACGCGGAGCGTCGTGACGACATCGAGGCTGCCGCGCTCTACGACCTCATCGAGAACGACGTCGCCGCGAAGTTCTACGACCGCGACGCCGCCGGGCTTCCGCAGGGGTGGATCGCGATGATGACCCACACCCTCAAGACCCTCGGCCCGAAGGTGCTCGCGAGCCGCATGGTGCAGGACTACACCGGTCAGCTCTACAGCCCGGCCGCCGGAGCAGGCCGTTCGGTCGTCGCCTCCGAGTTCGCCGGTGCCAAGGACCTCGCCGCCTTCAAGGCGAAGATCCGCGCGTCGTGGCCAAAGGTCAAGGTCGAGCACGTCGAGCCCTCGGGCCTGTCGGACTCCCCGCAGATCGGCGACGTCCTCGACCTGCGCGCCTACGTCGCGCTCGACGGCCTGACGCCCGACGACGTCGACGTGCAGCTGGTCCACGGCCACGTCAACGACGTCGACGAGCTCTGGGGCATGGAGGTCGCCCCGCTCCAGCTGGTCGAGTCCTACGACGACGGTCGCCACCAGTTCGCCGGCTCGCAGCCGCTACGTCGCACCGGGTCGTTCGGCTACAGCGTCCGAGTCGTGCCGAAGCACCCGGGGCTCGCCAGCGCCGCCGAGCTGGGCCTCGCGCGCAACGCCTGACGGCGCCGCCCGCGTCGGGCAGTCTCCAGCATCGAGGAGCCCGGACCCGTGTGGGTCCGGGCTCCCGGCGTATGCCGCCGGGTGCAGAGACGCCGGTGGGTCAGGACGGCGCGACCGAGCACCACACGCGCATCGAGGCGGCGTCCATGGTGACGGCGGTGCGTGCCAGCACGGGCTCGCCCGGCGCGGCCGGCCGGTCGTCGGAGCTGTCCCAGAGCAGCTGGTATGCCGTCACGCCGGGGGCGTCAGGCAGGGTCACCTCGGTCTTGCGCGCCGACCCGTTCACGGCGATCAGCACCGACTGCTGCGAGAACCAGGCGCCGTTGTAGAGGGCTTGGAGCACGTCGACCGCGGGACCATCCCAGCGATGGCCCATGATCTCCCCGTCGGCCGCGAACCAGGCCAGGTCGGTCGAGCCACCCTCGTGGGTCGGCCTGCCGGAGAAGAACTCCCGCTGGCGCAGCACCGGGTGGTCACGCCGGAGCCGCACGAGGTGACGGGTCGTCTCGAGCAGGTCGTCCTGCCAGGGCTCGAGGTCCCAGCTCATCCAGCTGATCTCGTTGTCCTGGGAGTACGGGTTGTTGTTGCCGCGCTGGCTGCGGCCCAGCTCGTCGCCGGCGTTGAGCATCGGGACACCGGTCGAGAGCAGCAGCGTGCCGAGGAGATTGCGGATCGAGCGACGCCGCGCCGCGATGACGTCGGGGTCGTCGGTGCGGCCCTCGACGCCGTGGTTCCACGACCGGTTGTCGTTGGAGCCGTCGGTGCCCCCGTGGCCGTTCGCGCCGTTGTGCTTCGTGTCGTAGGCCGTGAGGTCGGCCAGGGTGAAGCCGTCGTGCGCCGTGACGAAGTTGACCGACGCGATGGTGCCTCGGTCATGGCTGTCGAAGAGGTCCTGCGAGCCGGCCAGCCGGGTGGCGAGCTCGCGCACGCCGTGGCCGACGCCACCCGAGGCCGAGGCGGCGAGGTCTCGCAGCCAGAAGGTGCGGGCCGTGTCGCGATAGCGGTCGTTCCACTCGGAGAACGGTGGCGGGAACTGTCCGGTGCGCCAGCCGTGGATGCCGAGGTCCCAGGGCTCCGCGACGAGCTTGGCGCGCGAGAGCACGGGGTCGGTGCGCAGGGCCACGAGGAACGGGTGGTCGCGGTCGTAGCCGTCGTCCTTGCCCCGGCCGAGCGCGACGGCGAGGTCGAAGCGGAAGCCGTCGACGTGGCACTCCTGCACCCAGTAGCGCAGGGAGTCGAGCACCATGCGCGCCACGACCGGGTGAGTGAGGTCGAGGGTGTTGCCGCAGCCGGTGACGTCGATGTCGCGCCCGCGTGCGTCGACGCGGTAGTACGCGCGCTGGTCGAGGCCGCGCCACGACAGCGTCATGCCCTCGCGGGAGTTCTCGGCGGTGTGGTTGTAGACGACGTCGAGCAGCACCTCGATGCCGGCCGCGTGGAGGATCTTGACCATGCCCTTGAACTCGTCGAGGACCCCCTGCGGGTCGGTCGCCGCGGCGTAGGGCGCGTGCGGGGCGAAGAACCCGAGGGTGTTGTAGCCCCAGTGGTTGCTCAGGCCGCGCAGGACGAGGTCGGGCTCGTGGGTGAACGTGTGCACGGGAAGCAGCTCGACGGCGGTGACTCCCAGCCCGAGCAGGTGGTCGACGAACGCGGGGTGGGCCAGGCCGGCATACGTTCCCCTGAGCTCGTCGGGGACGCCGGGGTGGAGCATGGTGGCATTCTTGACGTGGACCTCGTAGATGAGCGACTCGGTCATCGACCGACGCGGGAAATCATCTGTGCCCCAGTCGAACTCGTCTTCGACGATGACGCAGCGCGGCACGTGGGGTGCCGAGTCGCGGTCGTCGCGCACCCAGAGGTCGCCCCGCAGGTCGGGACCGACCCGGTGCCCGTAGACGGCCGGGTCGAGACCGACCTCCCCCTCGATGGCTCGCGCGTAGGGGTCGAGCAGCAGCTTGGCGGGGTTGTGCAGCAGCGACTGGTCCGGGTTCCACTCACCGTCCACGCGGAAGGCGTAGCGCTGGCCGGCCCCGACGCCGGGCACGGTGTCGAACCACGTTCCGTGGGCGCGGTGCCGCAGCGGCACCCGCCGCTCGGTCGCCCGTCCGTCGGGCCCGTCCGGCCCGTCGAAGAGGCACACCTCCACCGAGCGGGCGTGGCCGGCGTACACCGAGAACTGGGCGCCCTCGTCTGTGAGGCGCGCCCCGAGCTCCGGCGGGAGATCGGGCGTCGCGGCGGGGGACGGGCGCATGCGTCTGAGCGTAGGGGGCCGGAGGAAGTGGGGCAGACGCGACGCCCCGCCCGCCCAGGCGGGGTGTCGACGTCCGGGCCGGATCGACCTCGCCGCGACGTCTCGTTACGGTTGGCGCATGACCGATCCGACTTCGCTGCCCAACTTCATGCCGAGCGCCCCCGACGCCGGGCCCGACGGCGGCCCGCAGGCCCCCACCAGCGACGCCCCCGTGCGCGACCGCATCCTCGAGGTGCTGAAGGGTCTCGGCATCGAGGCGTCCATCGACGGTGACGGTGACCTCGAGTTCGCCATCGTCGACGACGAGGGCGCCAGCACGACGCTTTTCGCCCGAGTGGCCGAGGGTGACCTCGCGCTGGTCCGCTTCTTCGGCCAGTGGCAGCTCGCCGAGCCCGTCTCGCCCGACCGCAACGAGCGCATCGCCCGCTGCAACGACCTCACGATGCAGCTCAACATCGTCAAGCTCTCGCTCGTGCAGGAGAGCCTCGTCGTCTCCGCGGAGCACGTCATCACGCCGAACGCCGACCTCGAGATCCTCGTGCCGCTCTCGGTGAACCACATCCTCCAGAGCGTCGGCTTCTTCTTCCAGTCCTGGCTGCCCGTCGACGACGCGCCCGCCGGCCCGACCGCCTGATGGGCGAGTTCGTCCGGCTCGAGGTCGAGGACGGAGTCGGCACGATCCGCCTCGACCGGCCGAAGATGAACGCGCTCAACGTCCAGGTCCAGGAGGAGATCCGCGAGGCCGCCGCCGAGGCGACGTCGCGCACCGACGTCAAGGCCGTCATCGTCTACGGCGGCGAGCGCGTCTTCGCCGCAGGTGCCGACATCAAGGAGATGCAGACGATGTCGTACACCGACATGGTCGAGCGCTCAGCCCCGCTCATGAGCTCGATCACGTCGGTGGCGCGCATCCCGAAGCCGGTCATCGCGGCCATCACGGGCTATGCCCTCGGGGGCGGCTGCGAGCTCGCCCTCGCCTGCGACTTCCGCCTCGTCGCCGACGACGCCAAGCTCGGCCAGCCCGAGATCCTGCTGGGCATCATCCCGGGGGCCGGCGGCACGCAGCGCCTCTCGCGTCTCGTCGGCGCCTCGCGCGCCAAGGAGATCATCTTCAGCGGCCGCTTCGTCGACGCCCAGGAGGCGCTCGCGATCGGGCTCGCCGACAAGGTGGTCCCCGCGGCCGACGTCTACACGGCCGCCCGCGAGTGGGCCGGCTCGTTCGTCGGAGCCGCCTCGTATGCCGTCCGCGCCGCCAAGGAGGCCATCGACCGCGGTCTCGAGGTCGATCTCGAGAGCGGTCTCGAGATCGAGCGGATGCTCTTCGCCTCACTGTTCGCCACGAAGGACCGCGAGATCGGCATGAGCTCGTTCGTCGAGCACGGTCCGGGCAAGGCGCAGTTCGAGGGTCGATGACACCACCGCTGGACGTCCTCGTGTTCTACTCGCCCGTCGAGTCGACCGAGGGCGTCCTCGCGGCGGTGCACGCCGCCGGCGCCGGTGCGATCGGCGACTACCGCGAGTGCGCGTTCGTGGCCCGCGGCACCGGACAGTTCCGCCCGCTGGCCGGGGCCACGCCGTCCATCGGCTCGGTCGGCGACCTCGAGCGGCTCGCCGAGGACCGCGTCGAGGTGGTGCTCGACCGGTCGTTGCGCGGCGCTGTCGTGGCGGCCCTGCGCGCCGCGCACCCGTACGAGGAGCCCGCCTTCCACGTCATCGAGACGGCTTTCGTCGACCCCGCCTGACCGCGCACCCGAGGTGCGCCGTGGCGCAGTTCCGGAGCGGGGGGTCGGCGTAGGCGTGCACGAAAGTGCGCCGTGGCGCGGTTCTGGTGCGGGGGTCGGCGGACGCGTGCCCGAAAGTGCGCCGTGGCGCGGTTCTGGTGCGGGGGCGCCGCGGGTCAGGACGTGTGGAACCCCCCGCTGCTGTGCAGCAGCTGGGCGTTGACCCAGCTGCCGGCGTCCGAGAAGAGGAACCGGACGAGGTCGGCGGTGTCGCGGCCCGTGCCGAGACGACCCGCCGGGGTGGCCGCGACCCCCGTCGCCCGGATGTCGTCGGTCATCCAGCCCGTGTCGATCGGTCCCGGGTTGACCACGTTGGCCCGCACGCCGCGATCGGCGAGCTCGACCGCCGACGCGATGACGATGCGGTCGAGGGCGCCCTTGCTCGCGGCGTAGGGCAGGTTGTTCGCCGTGTGGTCGCTCGTGAGCGCGACGATGCGTGCCACCGGCGGTGCCGGGGCCTCGAGCACCGGCAGGCGCCCGGCCACGGCCCGGATGAGCAGCCACGCCGCGCGGGCGTTGACATCGAAGTGCCGCTGCCACGACTCGAGGGAGGTCGTGAGCACCGAGCTGCCCACCGACTCGCAGTGCGACATGACCAGCCCGGTGACCGGTCCGAGCCGGTCCGTCGCGGCGGCCGACGCCCGTGACGAGCGCCACGCGACGCGGTCCGTGTGCGTCGGCTCGGTCGAAGGGCGCGCGGGCGGTGACGTCGTGTGACATGCCGGACATCCTCCGGGCCGGACGCGCGCCGGACAACCGCATGGTCCGGCGCGGTGGACGGCTGGTGGTGAGCGTCACGCCTGCGGCGTGCGGACTGTGCGGGGGCTCGGTGAGAGGATGGCTGGCAGTGCCGGAGCGACCTCCGGCAGCTCCATGAGCACCACCATCCGCAAACGGAAGAGGACGTTCACCCATGAACATCGTCGTCTGTGTCAAGTACGTGCCGGACGCCCAGGCCGAGCGCACGTTCAACGCATCTGACAACACGACCGACCGCGAGAACGTCGACGGCCTGCTGTCCGAGCTCGACGAGTACGCGGTCGAGGAGGCCCTGAAGATCGTCGAGGCCGGCGAGGGCGAGGTCACGGTCCTGACCGTCGGTCCCGACCAGGCTGCCGACGCCATCAAGAAGGCGCTGCAGATGGGCGCCGACAAGGGTGTCCACGTCAACGACGCAGCGATCCACGGCTCCGACGCCGTCGCGACCTCGCTCGTGCTCGCCGAGGCGATCAAGAAGCTCGGTGACGTCGACCTCGTCATCACCGGCATGGCCAGCACCGACGGCACGATGGGGGTCGTCCCGACGATGCTCGCCGAGCGCCTCGGCCTGCCGGCGGTGACCTTCGCGTCGGAGCTGACCGTCGACGGTGGCAGCGCCACCATCCGCCGTGACGGTGACGCCTCGACCCAGACGATCACGGCCACGCTGCCGGCGCTGGTGTCGGTGACCGACCAGATCAACGAGCCGCGCTACCCCTCGTTCAAGGGGATCATGGCCGCGAAGAAGAAGCCGGTCGAGCAGTGGGCCCTGGCCGATCTCGGCGTCGACGCCGGTCAGGTGGGCCTCGACGCCGCCTGGACGAAGGTCGCCTCGTTCGACGCCCGCCCGCCGCGCACGCAGGGCGAGATCGTCACCGACGAGGGTGACGGTGGCAGCAAGCTCGCCGCCTTCCTGTCCGAGCGCAAGTTCGTCTGAGCTGCCGCGCTCCGCTGACCCGTCACTGACTTTCCCAGCCAGCAAAGGAGATCCACACCATGGCTGAAGTACTCGTGCTCGTCGACCACGTCGAGGGCAAGGTCCGCAAGACCACCGCCGAGCTGCTGACGATCGCCCGCCGCCTCGGCGAGCCGTCGGCCGTGTTCGTCGGTGCCGGCTTCGACGCCGCGAAGGAGTCGCTCGCCCGCTTCGGCGCCGAGAAGGTCTACCGCGTCGAGTCGCCCGAGGTGCTCGAGCACCTCGTGGTGCCGCAGGCCGAGCTGCTCGCGCAGCTCGTCGCCTCGACGTCCCCGGCCGCCGTGCTCGTGCCGGCATCGCCGGAGGGCAAGGAGATCGCCGCCCGCCTCGCCGTCAAGACGGAGTCGGGCCTGATCACCGACGCCGTCGACGTCCAGGCTGCCGACGGTGGCGTGGCCACGACCCAGTCGGTCTTCGCCGGCTCCTACACGGTCGCCGCCACGGTCACGAAGGGCACGCCCATCGTCGCCGTCAAGCCGAACTCGGCCACCCCCGAGGAGGTCGCGGGTGCGGCTGCCGACGAGGTCGTCGACTTCACCCCGTCCGACGCAGCCAAGGGCGCGAAGATCACCGAGTCCAAGCCGAAGCAGGCCACCGGGCGTCCCGAGCTCACCGAGGCGGCCATCGTCGTCTCCGGTGGTCGTGGCACCGGCGGTGACTTCTCGAAGGTCGAGGACTTCGCCGACAGCCTCGGCGCCGCCGTGGGCGCGAGCCGCGCGGCTGTCGACGCCGGCTGGTACCCGCACACCAGCCAGGTCGGCCAGACCGGCAAGCAGGTCAGCCCGCAGCTCTACGTCGCGTGCGGCATCTCCGGCGCGATCCAGCACCGGGCCGGCATGCAGACCTCCAAGACGATCGTGGCCGTCAACAAGGACAACGAGGCCCCGATCTTCGAGCTCGTCGACTTCGGCGTCGTGGGCGACCTGTTCAACGTGCTGCCCCAGGCCACCGAGGCGATCAAGGCCACGAAGGACTGAGCGCCGGCCCACGCACGTGACTGCGGCCCCCGACCACGAAGTCGGGGGCCTCAGTCGTGCGTTCGGGGGCGGAGCGAAATTCAGGCCGGGTCGAGGTCCGGGTCGACATGAGAGTCGACCGGCGACTCGGCGCCGAGGTCGTTGCGCCCGACGCGTGCCCAGCTCTCGAGCCGCTGCCGGTTGAGGACGTATGCCGCCCTGCCGGTGCCGAGCGTCCACCAGGCGCCCCGGAGGGCCTCCGACGGCAGGCGCACCGGGCGTCCACCGCCGCGGTTCCACTCGAGTCGGCCTCCCGCCGAGACGCGCCGGACGTCGCGGCGTGCGGCCGTGGTCGAGGCCAGGGTGTTGTGCACCCGCAGGCTGGTCGGCCCGAGCTCGATGCGGGCCGACCACGCGCGCCAGCCGAGGGCGAGCGCGAGGGCGAGGCAGACGGCATACACGGCTGCACTGGGGACGCCGGGCAGGAGGTGCAGCACCAGCCGTGCCACGAAGTAGCCGATGACCGGCGAGGCGAGGGCCGAGACGGCCCGATGCGCGGCAGGGGCGCGCAGGCGGCTGCGCCCGGTGCCCACGTGCGCGTCACCCATGGGGCCGATCATAGGTCGATCGGCCCCATGGGTGGGGTCTCGCGGGTCAGACGTGCGTCAGGTCCTCAGCCGGGCCGCCCGTCGCTCAGCGGACGGCTGCCGCGGCCGCCACGACGTCGACGAGGCCGTGGCCCTTGTCGAACGACGTCGTGCCGTTGCCGCCCGGGTCGCTGACGTAGGCGGCGCCGTCGGCGTACTTGTACGCGGTCGCCTTGATGGCGGCCTCCACCTGGGCCGGGGTGGCGTTCGGGTTCGCCTGGAACAGCTGCGCGACGATGCCCGAGATGTGCGGTGTGGCCATCGAGGTGCCGCTGATCGTGTTGTAGTCGCCGTTGTTGCGCGGGTCGCCGCCGGTCGTGCAGATCGGCAGGTAGATGCGGCACGAGCTCGTGATGCCTTCACCCGGCGCCGAGATGTCGGGGTAGGTGGCGAACTGGCCGGAGCGGCCTCGCGAGCTGAAGTCGCTGACGGTGCCGTTGCGGGTGCCGGTGTCCTGGTCGTTGTAGGACGCGACGGAGATGATGCCGCCGGTCGGGTCCTGGCCGGGCGGGTTCGACAAGTTGGCCGACCCGTCGCCGCCGTCGTTGCCGTTGGCCCAGACGCTGACGACGCCCTCCTTGACGAGCTCGCGCTGGAGCTTGACGGTCGCCGAGCTGGGGTCGAACTCGCCACCGCCGGTGGGACCGTAGGAGTTGCTCGTGACCTTGATGGGCGGGCAGGTGCTGGCCGGGACGCCGGCGCCGCACGGTGCAGCGTGGTTCTCGAGCACCCAGTTGAGGGCGGAGTCCGCGCCCACGATGAACAGGACGGCGCCGGTGCCGAGGCTCACGATGCTCGCGCCGGGGGCCGCACCGTGCATCTTCGTGCCGTCGGAGAGGGTCACGTCACGACCGGCGACGATGCCCGAGACGTGCATGCCATGGCCGCCCGCCGCGAGCAGGTCGGTGTTGAGGCTGCCGGCGTCGACGGGCTGGCAGGGGAGCAGCTCGAGCGGGTCGCAGACCATCTTGAGGTTCTTCACGACGGCCGACGTGCCGTCGGCGTTCTGGAGGAACGGGTGTGTCGGGTCGACGCCGGAGTCGATGACGGCGACGCTGACGCCTGAACCGTCGAGGGCCTTGCCGTTGGCGCCCGTGAGCGTGGCCCGGGCCTCGGAGCCGCGCGTCGCCGTGTTGGAGGTCGAGAGGAACATGTCGATGGGGGCATTGCCCTCGACGTAGCTGACGCCGGCCCGCGAACGCACCGCGTCGATCTGCCGGGGGAGGCCCGCAGCGACGACGACGCCGATCTTGTCGAAGCTCTCGCGCACCACGAGGCCGGATGCCGTCGCGGCCTGGCGTGCGGTGGCGACGTCGCTGGCGTGGACCAGGACCGTCGTCGGGGCGACCGCGGACAGCGTCGTCCAGTGCGCCGAGAGCCATGGCGAGAGGGGTGCCTTGGCCGAGGCCGGGCCGAGCAGGCCGAGGCCGGCGGCGGGCCCGGACTGGGGAGCGGGGGACGCCGCTGCGACGGTGCCCGAGGCCAGTGCGGCGGCCGCCGCCAGGGTCACGGCTCCGAGACGGAGACGACGAGATGGGGTGGAGCGCATGAGTTGCCTCTCTGCAGGGCCGCCCTGCTGCAGTGGAGGACGGCGACGTGCAGGGCCAACGAGGCGGAGCGCGCGGAGGTTACGCGCCGGTAGTGGTCTCGCCGGCCGGTCAGGGGATCGGCGAGGCCGTCCTAGAATCGATGGGTGACTGCCTACCTCGACCATGCGGCGACCACGCCGATGCTGCCCGCCGCCATCACGGCGATGACCCAGCAGCTCGGCATCGTGGGCAACGCGTCGTCGCTGCACCGCACCGGTCGGGCGGCCCGCCGCGCCGTCGAGGAGTCCCGCGAGAAGATCGCCCGCTGCCTGGGCGCGCGTCCGTCGGAGATCGTCTTCACGTCCGGTGGCACCGAGTCCGACAACCTCGCTGTCAAGGGCACCTTCTGGGCCCGACGCGACCGTGACCCGGCGCGGGTGCGGCTGCTCGTCGGGGTCACCGAGCACCATGCGGTGCTCGACTGCGTCGACTTCCTCGTCGCGCACGAAGGAGCGAAGGTCACCTGGCTCGAGTGCACCGCGGAGGGCGTCGTCGAGCCGTCCACGGTGCGTGCGGCCATCGAGGCCGACCCGGCGTCGGTCGCGCTCGTGTCGGTCATGTGGGCCAACAACGAGGTCGGCACGGTGCAGGACGTCCGGGCCATCGCCGAGGTCGCGCACGAGTTCGGCATCCCGTTCCACACCGATGCGGTCCAGGCCGTCGGGCACCTGCCCGTCGACTTCGCCGCCAGCGGTGCCGATCTCATGTCGGTGACCGCCCACAAGCTGGGCGGCCCGATCGGCGTGGGTGCCCTGGTCGTCAGGCGCGACGCCACACTCGTGCCGCTCAGCCACGGCGGCGGCCAGGAGCGCCAGGTCCGCTCCGGCACGCTCGACACCCCGGCCGTCGTCGGCTTCGCGACCGCACTGGTCGAGGCCACTGCCGCCATCGAGTCCGAGTCGGCCCGGCTCGTCGCCCTGCGCGACGACCTCATCCAGCGCGCCATGGCGCTCTCACCCGACATCCGCCCGACCGGCGCCTGGACCCCGGGTGACAGCACGTCGCGTCTACCCGGCAACGCACACCTGCTCGTGCCGGGCTGTGACGGCGACTCCCTGCTCTACCTGCTCGACGCGGCCGGCGTCTCGTGCTCGACCGGCTCGGCCTGCCAGGCCGGCGTGCCCCAGCCGAGCCACGTCCTGCTGGCCATGGGTGTGCCCGAGACCGACGCCCGAGGCGCCCTGCGGGTGACCCTGGGCCACACGTCCGGCCAGGCCGACGTCGACGCCTTCGTCGAGGCGCTGCCCGCCGCCATCGAGCGTGCGCGTCGCGCCAGGGAGGCGACGGCGTCGTGAGGGTCGTCGCAGCGATGAGCGGCGGCGTCGACTCGGCCGTCGCCGCCGCCCGGATGCTCGACGCCGGGCACGAGGTCGTCGGGGTGCACCTCGCGCTGTCCCAGAGCGCCGCGACCCTGCGAGAGTCGGCGCGCGGCTGCTGCACCATCGAGGACGCCGGCGACGCTCGCCGGGTCGCCGACGTGCTTGGCATCCCGTTCTACGTGTGGGACATGGCGGCGCGCTTCAAGCGCGACGTCGTCGACGACTTCAGGACCGAGTACGCCGCGGGCCGCACCCCCAACCCGTGCCTGCGGTGCAACGAGAAGATCAAGTTCGCCGCCCTGCTCGACAAGGCGGTCGCCTTGGGTTTCGACGCGGTCGCGACCGGTCACTACGCCCAGGTCGTGGAGGCACGCGAGCCCGATGGCGCCGTGCGCCGGGAGCTGCATCGGGCCGTCGACCCCGCCAAGGACCAGAGCTACGTGCTCGGCGTGCTCGACGCCGACCAGCTCGCCCGCTCGTTCTTCCCGCTCGGCGACACGACGAAGCCACAGATCCGCCGTGAGGCGGCCGAGCGGGGGTTCTACGTCGCGGCCAAGCCCGACAGCCACGACATCTGCTTCATCGCCGACGGCGACACCCGCGGCTGGCTGGGCCGCGAGCTCGGAGCGGCCCCGGGCGACATCGTCGACACCGAGGGTGCCGTCGTCGGAAGCCACGACGGTGCGTTCGCCTACACCGTCGGTCAGCGTCGGGGCCTCGGGCTGTCCAGGCCGGCGCCCGACGGGCAGCCCCGCTACGTCGTCGAGGTGCGCCCCGACACCAACCAGGTGGTCGTCGGCACGGCCGACCTGCTCGGCGTCAACGCGCTGACCGCCGACCACGCTCGCTGGTGCGGCCCGGCGCCCGAGGGCGTCGTCTCCGTGGGTGCGCAGGTGCGCGCGCACGGCGCGGAGTACGCCGCACGGGCGTGGGCCGAGGGCGAGAGGGTCCACGTGCGGCTCGACGAGCGCGTCCGCGGTGTCGCCCCGGGGCAGTCGGTCGTCCTCTACGACCGCACGCGGGTCGTGGGCTCGGCGACGATCGCGGCCGCGAGTCTCGAGCGCACGCCCGTCGCCTGAGCTCGACCACGCCTCGTCACTCGAGGGACCGCGTCCAGGTGACGGTGCGGGCCGTCGGTCGGAAGCCGAGCGACCGGTAGAGGCGCTGCGGGCCGGGGTAGTCGTCGTCTCCACGGGGGCTGACCTGTGCGTGCGACCCACCGACCGCACGGAGGTGGAGCAGTGCGGCGACGGTCACGGCGCCCGCGAGGCCACGACCGCGGTGCTCGGGCACGCAGCCGACCGGCTCGACGAGCCCGACCCCAGTCGCCTCGTCGAGCCAGACGATCACGGACGCCACCATGCGGCCCTGGTCGTCGACGGCCACCCAGTCGAGGTCGTGCCGGTAGGGCCACGCGGTCATCAGCTGTCGGTAGGCGCCCTCGTCGACCTTCGACGGTCCGAAGTCCGACCATGCCGCCGCGTGCACGGCGGCGCGCTCGCGGGCCTCGTGCGGCTCGACGTGCCGGAAGCGGTAGCCGTCCACGGGACCAACGGAGGTGAGGTCGGCGAGGGCCAGGGTGTGGTGCGTGAACCACGGGACATCGGGCTGAGCCACGAAACCCGCTGCGGCCAGGGCCGGTTCGGCGACGTCGTGCTCCATGACGAGTGCCGACTGGGTGTCTGCGTCGCTGATCTCCTCGAACCACTCGACGAGCTCCTCGGCGACGTCGGGCCGGTCGGGTGCCACCTGCAGCTCCAGCCAGTCGGGCGCCTCGGCCCAGCCGAACCCCACGACCTGCCCCTCGTCGGCCCAGACGGCGATGGACTCGCCCTCGTCGAGCAGGTCGGGGTCGACCGGACGGTAGTAGCGGCTCCACGCCAGCTGGCCGGGGTGGAAGCGGCTCGTGGGGGACCACTGCCGCGACGCCATGGCCTGCATGGCCCGCAGGTCGTCGGGTCCGGCGAAGTCACGACGTGCGGTCGGCATCGCGCCAGCGTAGACGGGACCCGGCGCGGCCCGCCCACTGCGAGCGTTCTCGCCGCTGGCCCCTAGGCTGGCGCGGTGACCTTGGCAACCGGCATCGGCTCCTGGCCCGGAACCTCCGTGCGTGACGCGCTCGCGCAGGTGCGCGAGATCCTCGACGGGCACCTGCCCTACCTGCCCGAGCTGCCGGCCCGCGGCCCCGGAGCCGACATGATCGGCCGCACGGCGGGTCTGCTCGTCGAGATGCCGGTCGACCTCCAGCCGGTGGGTTGGCGGCTCGTCGACCGCCCGGGGCGTGACGCGACGCGCACCGCAGCCCTGCTGCGCGAGGACCTGGACGAGCTCGCCGAGGCCTTCGACGGCCACAACGGCCGCCTCAAGCTGCAGGTCGTCGGGCCGTGGACGCTCGCCGCGAACGTCTGGCTCAGCAGGGGTGAGCGGATGGTCGTCGACGAGGGCGCGAGCCGCGACCTGGTCGAGTCGCTCGCCGAGGGCATCCGCGAGCACGTGCGCGCCGTGCGGCGGCTCGTGCCCGACGCCGAGATCGTGCTCCAGGTCGACGAGCCGTCGCTTCCGACCATCCTCGCCGGCAGGTTGCCGACCTCGTCGGGCTTCGGCCGGCTGCCGAGTCTCGACCCGCAGGTGGCCGCGGCCGGGCTGAAGACCGTGCTGGCCGCGCACGACGGCGAGACGGTCCTGCACTGCTGCGCCGCGGAGCCGCCGCTGCCCCTGCTGCGCGCGGCAGGCCCGTCGGCGCTCTCGGTGGACACCTCGCTGCTGCGACCGCGGGGGTGGGAGGGAGTCGCCGTGGCGGTCGAGGACGGCATACGGCTGCACGCGGGAGCGATCCCGACAGACGGCAGCGTCACCCGGCCGCAGGCGCTCGCCGACCGCTTCGTCGACGCGTGGCGACAGATCGGGATGCCGCTGGCTTCCCTCGTCGACGTCGTGGTGACCCCCGCCTGCGGGCTGGCAGGCGCGGCGCCCGACCTCGCCCGCACGATCCAGCGTGCCGCCGTCGAAACCGCCCGAGAGCTGGACGAGCGCAGCGTCGCCTGAGCGCGCACTGCGACGTCACGGCACCATCGCTCGGCAGACGGTGCAGACGGCGAAGGCCGGTCACCTCGAGGGTGACCGGCCTTCGCCGACTGCAGTGTGCCGGGAGGCGAGCTCAGAGAGCCGAGCCCGAGGTCCACTTGGACCAACTGAGGTTCCAGTCGGCGTAGCCGTTGCCCATCGTCATCGGGCGGGGCGTGCCCACCGTCTCGACGACGTCGCCGATGCGGGTCTGGCCGTAGAGCCACGCGCCGTTGGCGTCGCTCATGCCGGTGCAGCCGTGGCTGACGTTGCGGTGGCCCTGGTCGGCGACCGACCACGGGGCCGTGTGGAGGAACTCACCGGAGTTCGTGACGCGCATGGCGAACTTGACGGGGGTGTCGGGGTAGTAGCCGGTGTCACCCTTCTTGAGGCCGATGGTCTCGGCACGCATCGTGATGTTGGTGACCTTGTCCATGATCACCTTGACGCCGGAGCGGGTGACGAAGCCGGGACGGCCGCCCGTGACGGGGATGCGCCTCGCGAGCTTGCCGTTGATGATGACGTCCATCTGGTGCGTCTGGAGGTTGACCTTGGCGATGACGGAGCGGCCGATCGTGAAGTCGGACGTGCGCGACTGCTCACCCCAACGGCCGCCGCCGGCGGAGACGCCGTTGAGCGTCGCCTCGACGTGGACCTTGGTGCCGGGCTGCCAGTACGCCTTGGGCCGCCAGTGGGCCTCCTGGGACGACAGCCAGTACCAGGAGCCGGCCTGGGCGGGCGAGGAGGTGACCTTCATGTGCTTCTCGAAGTTCGCCTTGTCCTTGACCGGAAGGTCGAAGCGCATGACGACCGGCATGCCGATGCCGACTGTGCCGCCGTCGCGCGGCGACACCGAGGTGTAGACCTGGTCGTCGAGCGTCAGGTTGGCGGTACGGAAGGTACGGGTGGTCTCGTCGGTGCCGCCGTCGGAGTTCTCGGCCTCGAGGGCCAGGGTGTACTTGACGCCGGGCTCGAGCAGGTCGCCGGCGGTCCACGTGCCGTCCTTGAGCGCGCCGTCGACCGTGACGCGGTTGCCCTTCTTGCTCATGTAGGACAGCGTCGCCTTCTTGAGGGTGCCCTGCTGCGCGGACACCGTGACGCGGGTGTCGACCGGGACGTCTGCCGCGTCGGCCGCGGGGGTGGTCGTGTAGACCACCGGGTCCGTGGTGGGCGTGGGCGTGGACGTGGTCGTCTCGGAGCTTCCGGATGCGGTCGACGACGAGCTCGCGGGCTTGCCGTTCTCGGCCGTGGCGGTTGCGTTGCAGGCGGTCACGCCCAGCATGGCCAAGACGGCCATCCCCGAGACTGCGGCGGTACGGATGCTCGACTTCACGCTTTGTAAACCCTTCACGGACGCGACGCCGGGCGCTCCAGGGCGGAGCGTGGTGCGTCGCGTCGATAGACCCTGCTCCAGTGTCACCGATGGCGACCCGATACTCCAAAACGAACGGCGCGTCCAAACTCCCGCGTGTCGCGCCACGCAGGGCGCGCCCGACTCACAACCCGCAGGTATGCCTTCGGCCGGGGGCGAGGGTTCAGGACGCGTCGACCGGGCGCACCTCGCGACGCAGGATCTTGCCGGTCGGGCCCTTGGGCAGCTCGTCGAGCGTCCACAGACGGCGGGGGTACTTGTACGCCGCCAGCCGCTCCTTGACGTACGCCTGGACGTCGTCGAGCGTCGCGCTCGAGCCCGGCCGGAAGACGACGGCCGCGCCGACCTCCTCGCCCATGAGGTCGTCGGGCACGCCGACGACCGCCGCCTCGAGCACGTCGGGGTGGGTGTAGAGCACCTCCTCGACCTCGCGGGGGTACACGTTGAGGCCGCCGCGGATGATCATGTCCTTCTTGCGGTCGACGATCGTGAAGTAGCCCTCGTCGTCGACGGTCGCGAGGTCGCCGGAGCGGAACCAGCCGTCGGGGATCGCCTCCTGGGTGGCCTCGGGTCGGTTCCAGTAGCCCTTCATGATGTTCTCGCCACGGATCGCGATCTCGCCGATCTCGCCTGCGGGGGTGTCGTTGCCCTCGATGTCGACGAGCTTCATCTCGCAGCCGGGGATGGCACGGCCGATGGTGCCGGGCTTGGTCGGCTTGTCGGGCATGTTGAAGGAGGCCACCGGCGAGGTCTCGGAGAGTCCGTAGCCCTCGAGGATCTGGCAGCCGAACTTCGCCTCGAACGCCTTCATGACCGCCTCGGGCATGGCCGAGCCGCCGGACGCGCAGGTGCGCAGGCTGCTCGTGTCGGCCTGGTCGGCGTTCGGGTGGTTGAGGATCGCGGCATACATGGTCGGCACGCCCTGGAAGATCGTCACGTGGTCGCGGCCCAGCACCTCGATGGCCTTCGCGGGGTCGAACCGGGGGATGAGCGTCAGGGTGGCGCCGCGCTGGACCGAGGTGTTGAGCCCGCAGGTGAGCCCGAAGACGTGGAAGAGGGGCAGGCAGCCCATGATCACGTCGTCCTCGGTGATCTGCATGATGTCGCTCGCCGACCGCTCCGCATTGCGGTGCAGGTTGAAGTGCGTGAGCTCGGCACCCTTGGGCTTGCCCGTCGTGCCGCTCGTGTAGAGGATCACGGCCGTGTCGTCGCCGGCGCGGTCGACCGGCTCCGTCACCGGCTCGGCCGCCGTCTCGGATGCGTCGAACTGGCCGTCGGCCGGGCCCATCGGACCGCAGACGACGAGGCGGGTGCCGGTCTCGGCAGCGGCCTTGCCGGCCTCCTCGGCGAAGTCGGGCCACACGAAGCTGAACCTGGCGCCGCTGTCCTCGTAGAAGTACTGGATCTCGCCGGACTTGAGGAGCGGGTTCATCGGCACGACGACGCCGCCGGCCAGCAGGGTGCCGTAGAAGGTGACGGGGTATGCCGGCACGTTGGGCAGGATGAGCGACACGCGGTCGCCCGGCTCGAGTCCCGCTGCGCGGAGCTGACCTGCCACCGCCGCGGCCGCCCGGTGGAGGGCCGACCAGCTGACCTCGGCCTGGTCGAGCTTGATCCCGACCTTGTCGGGGACGCGCCCGGCTGTCGCGACGAGGTTGGCGGCGAGGTTGGTCATCTCTTCTCCTTCGCAGGGGGTGGGCGCGGGCTCGGGTTCATTGTTACTGCTCGGTCGCGTCGTGAACAGACCTTCCTCACGACGTGCCGAGGCTCACGGTCCGGGCTGCGTCGGGGGTGGCTGGCAGGATGGGCGCGTGAGCGAGACCAGCGGCCCAACGCCCGTCACCGACGACGTCCCGACCGAGGTCCACCAGGAGTGGGCCGAGCTCGCCGAGCAGGCTGCGGCGGCCCAGTTCGCCTACCACGTCAAGGATTCGCCGACGATCAGCGACGGCGAGTACGACGGGCTCATCCGGCGGCTCAACGCGATCGAGGACGAGCACCCGTCGCTGCGCACCCCGGAGAGCCCGACGCAGAACGTCGGAGGTGCGTCGTTCGCGACGGGCTTCGAGACCGTCGACCACGTCGAGCGGATGCTGAGCCTCGACAACGCGTTCTCCTTCGAGGAGCTGCAGACCTGGGCCGAGCGGGTCGAGCGCGAGGTCGGCACTGGTGCGCACTTCCTCACCGAGCTGAAGATCGACGGGCTGGCGATCAACCTGCTCTACGAGAAGGGTCGCCTCGTGCGGGCCCTCACGCGTGGAGACGGGCGCACCGGCGAGGACGTCACCAACAACGTCCGCACCATCGACGGCATCCCCGAGCGGCTCTCCGGTGACGACGTGCCCGACCTCGTCGAGATCCGTGGCGAGGTGTTCTTCCCGACCGCGGCGTTCGCCGACCTCAACGCCGGCCTCGTCGAGGCGGGCAAGGCGCCGTTTGCCAACCCGCGCAACGCGGCCGCGGGCTCGCTGCGGCAGAAGGACCCCAAGGTCACCGCCACCCGGCGGCTGCGCATGCTCGTGCACGGCATCGGCGCCCGCCGCGGGTTCGACATCGAGCGCCAGAGCGAGGCCTACGACCGGCTCCGCGGCTGGGGGCTTCCGACGTCCGACGAGGTGCGGGTCCTCGACGACATCGCGGCCGTGCAGGAGTTCGTCACCTACCACGGCGAGCACCGGCACGACCGGGCACACGAGATCGACGGCATCGTCGTCAAGGTCGACGAGGTGCCTCTGCAGCGCCAGCTCGGCGCGACCTCGCGCGCGCCCCGGTGGGCCATCGCGTTCAAGTACCCACCCGAAGAGGTCAACACGAAGCTGCTCGACATCCGGGTGAACGTCGGGCGCACCGGCCGCGTCACGCCCTACGGCGTCATGCAGCCCGTGGTCGTGGCTGGTTCGACGGTCGAGCAGGCGACCCTGCACAACGCGTACGAGGTCGAGCGCAAGGGCGTGCTCATCGGCGACACCGTCGTGCTGCGCAAGGCCGGTGACGTCGTCCCCGAGATCGTCGGGCCCGTCGTCGACCTGCGCGACGGCAGCGAGCGTGCCTTTGTCATGCCGACCGAGTGCCCTGCGTGCGGCACGACCCTCGCCCCCGAGAAGGAGGGTGACAAGGACATCCGCTGTCCCAACACGCGGTCGTGCCCGAGCCAGCTGCGCGAGCGCGTCTTCGCCCTCGCCTCCCGCAGTGGCCTCGACATCGAGGCCCTCGGGTGGGAGGGCTCGAACGCCCTGCTCGACTCCGGCATCATCACCGACGAGGGCGACCTCTTCGCGCCGGCCGCCGACGGCCCGCACGCCGGCGACCACGGCATCACCCGCGAGACGCTGGCGCAGGTCCCGCTCTACACACGTGCGGCCAAGAAGACCGACCCCGACGACCGCGTCGTCGACGGGAGGGTGCTCTCCGCCGGCGGCGAGAAGCTGCTGGCCGAGCTGGAGAAGGCGAAGACCCAGCCGCTCTGGCGGGTTCTCGTGGCGTTGTCGATCCGGCACGTCGGGCCCACTGCGGCAAGGGCGCTCGCGACCCACTTCCGGTCCTTGGACGCCATCCGCGCGGCGTCGACCGAGGAGCTCGCGCAGGCCGAGGGCGTCGGCGGCGTCATCGCCGAGGCCGTCACCGCGTGGTTCGAGGTCGACTGGCACCAGCAGATCGTGCGCAAGTGGGCCGACGCCGGCGTGCGCATGGCCGACGAGGTCGACGCATCCGTCGAGCGCACCCTCGAGGGGCGCACGGTGGTGGTCACCGGGTCGCTCGAGGGCTTCTCGCGCGACGAGACCAAGGAGGCGATCATCAGCCGGGGTGGCAAGGCGTCGGGCTCGGTGTCGAAGAAGACCGACTTCGTCGTCATCGGCGCCAACGCAGGGTCCAAGGCAGCGAAGGCCGAGGAGCTCGGCCTCAACATCCTCGACGAGGACGGCTTCCGCCGGCTCCTCGAGACCGGTTCACCGGACTGACCCTCGCCGCCCGGGACGTGCTTGCCACGTGATGCAGCAGACAGCCCGTGAAGTGGCAAGGACGAGCGGGGCCGAACTCGTGGTGCCTACGCTCGAGAGGCCAGAACCTCGTGCAACCAGGGAAGTGCCGCAATGTCTGCATCCATCCTCCGCCGTTTCGTGGCGATAGTCGCCAGTGCAGCTTGTGCCGCCGCCCTGTTCTCGACCGCGGTTACTCCCGCCCAGGCGTTGGGCTCCTGTTCAGTGAACACCCCGGTGCGTTGGACCATCTCCAGCCCCTTCAAGAGCGCCGTCGTCAGCCTCGCCGGTGACTGTGCACCCGGGGTGTACGCCAGCTGGGACGCCTACTCGAGCAGGGGCTTCGAGGACATCCTGATCTTCAACAACGCTCGGACCGCCTATCTCGACGTGTACGACTTCGCGACCCTGGGCCGATGGACCTGGCGACCGTCATCGTGCTTCCTCCCAGATTTCACGGACTGCACGCAGAACACCCGAACGATGGACGTTCGCCTCGGTGGCTGGTCCGGCCTGACAGCCACACGGTTGGGGACCCGCCTCACCTTGACGGTTTCCGCCGCTCGCTACGCCTACTCACTCGACAAGTTCGTGCCGTGGGTCAATGTGCGGGGCACCCTCCAGTACAAGGCACCGACGGCAAAGACGTGGACCGGCTTGAAGTACGTCTACCCGGGGTCCAATGGTCGGTACAGCTTCACCTACTCGACGTCGAGCATCCGCGACTACCGCGTCGTCTTCGCAGACACGCCGGTTATCTGGGGCCACACGAGCGCCGCTGTTCGCCGGTGAGCTCGGGCTCCGATGCGAGGGGCCCGGCGCCGGAGCGTGGTGATGGCGGGCCCGTCCCGGCAAGGAGTTCGCTCCGGAGGGCGCTGGCGACTGCCTAACTCCCGACCCGGAAGGGCCACCACACCCCCGCAAGGTGCCCACGCTCTCATGTGTGCCCACACCACAGAACCGGGGCAGGTGTGTGGGTCCCCACCGTCATTTCGGAAGTCGGTCCTCCTAGGCTTTCCCGAAGTCTCCCGGTTCTGCCATCCGGAGCCGCAGGGGACTCACGCCGTCGGCCGCCCGGTCGACACCGCTGACGCAGCGCGACGCACGAGGAGGTGCAGGTCTTGACGGGTATCCCGTTGCTCGAGACCAGGGCCCTGACCAAGGAGTTCCGGGGCTTCCGGGCCGTCTCGGACGTCGACCTCACGGTCGCGCACGGCACCGTCCACGCCCTCGTCGGGCCCAACGGTGCCGGCAAGACGACGCTGTTCAACCTGCTGACCGGCTTCCTCACCCCGACCTCGGGCAGCGTCACGTTCGACGGCCAGGACATCACCGGCCGCGCCCCCGAGCAGATCGCCCCGCTCGGCATCGCCCGTTCGTTCCAGATCACGAGCCTCTTCGAGGCGATGACGCTGCGCGAGCACCTCGAGCTCGCCCTCGCGAGCCCCACCGGCATGGGCAAGCAGTGGTGGCGCTCGGTCACCCGGATGGCGATCTTCAAGGACCGCGCCATGGAGCTGCTCGAGCAGGTCGGCCTCGCCGACCGCGCGGGCGCGCCCGCCTCGTCGCTCGCGTACGGCCAGAAGCGGGCACTCGAGCTCGCCATCGCCATGGCACTCGACCCAAAGCTGCTCCTGCTCGACGAGCCCACCGCAGGTATGGGCATCGAGGACGTCGACCGCACGATCGCCCTCGTCAAGCAGCTCTCCGTCGGACGCACCGTCGTGTTCGTCGACCACAACATGCACGTCGTCGGCTCGCTGGCCGACCAGGTGACCGTGCTCCAGTCGGGGCAGGTCCTCGCGGAGGGCCCCTACGACCAGGTGCGCGCCGACGAGCGCGTCATCACGGCCTACCTCGGAGCCACCCATGAGTGACGACACGACGACCACCGAGCCGACCACGGCGGCCGACAGCAACGCCGAGCAAGCCGACCCGGCTGCGAGATCCTCTGCAGCACAACAGCCTTCGCGCATGCTCGAGGTCTCCGGACTCTCCGCGTGGTACGGTGAGGCGCGGGTGCTCACCGACGTCGCGATCGACGTCGCGCCCGGCGAGGTCGTCACCCTCGTCGGTCGCAACGGCGCCGGCAAGACGACGCTCCTGCGGTCGGTCATGGGACTGCACCGCCAGATGGAGGGCGTCATCGCCCTCGACGGCACCGACCTCGCGAAGAAGTCGGCCGACGCCCGAGCCCGGGCCGGCATCGGCTGGGTGCCCGACGACCGCGGCATCTACGCGAGCCTCACCGTCGCCGAGAACCTGCTGCTGCCGCCTGTCGTCCACGCCGACGCCTGGCCGATCGAGCGGGTCTACGAGTTCTTCCCGGTGCTCCACGAACGACGCGACTTCCCCGGCACGAAGCTGTCGGGAGGCGAGCAGCAGATGCTCGCCATGGCCAGGGTCCTGCGGATGGGCTCGCGACTGCTGCTGCTCGACGAGCCCAGCGAGGGCCTGGCCCCCGTGATCGTCCAGCGCATCGGCGAGATCATCCGCGAGATCAAGGGCCAGGGAGTGGGCGTGCTTCTCGTCGAGCAGAACGTCAAGTTCGCCTCGACGGTCGCCGACCGGCACTACCTGCTGGCGCAGGGAAAGGTCGTCGAGCACCTGAGCAACGACGACTTCCGGGCTCGCGAGAGCGATCTGCTCACCTATCTCGGGATGTAGCCGCCGGCCGGCCCGCGCCCGGGTCGCACGGGCATGTCCACCAAGCACGTCATCGACGTCCGCGTCACCGCTCAACGTCACCGAACCACGTCACCGAACCACGTCACCGAACCACGTCACATCTCGTCACACCCCAGGAGGGGACATGCGTAGCAGGACAGTTCAGGGCACCGTCGCCATCGCGGCGACTGCCTCCCTCGCGCTCGCCGCGTGCGGCAGCGGCTCCGGCGGCCCGCAGTCGGGCGGCGCGGGCAAGCTCACCGACGACAAGATCGTCATCGGCCTGCTCAACGACCAGTCGGGCGTCTACAAGGACCTCTCCGGGCCGAACTCGAAGGCGGCCATCGAGCTCGCCATCGCGGACTACAAGGCCAAGTACGGCGACAAGGCGGTCGCGAAGGACATCGAGATCGTCACGGCCGACCACCAGAACAAGGCCGACGTCGCCAACTCCAAGGCCCAGGAGATGTACGACCGGCAGAAGGCCGACATCATCCTCGACGTGCCGAACTCGGCTGCGGCCCTCGCCGTCGCCACGCAGGCGAAGAACAAGAAGAAGCTCTACATCAACATCGGCGCCGGCACGACGAAGCTCACGGGCGAGAGCTGCAACAAGTACACCTTCCACTGGGCGTACAACACCGCGATTCTCGCGCGCGGCACGGCCGGCACCATCACGAAGGAGGGCGGCACGAGCTGGAACATCGTCTACCCCGACTACGCCTTCGGCCAGGACATGAACAAGTCCTTCTCGAAGGAGGTCGCGGCGGCCGGTGGCACCGTGGGCCAGTCGATCGCCTCGCCGTTCCCGAGCGACAACTTCGCCACCTTCATCACCAAGGCCGGTGAGGGCAGCCCCAAGGTCATCGGCTCCATGCACGCCGGCGGCGACCTCATCAACTTCGTCAAGCAGTTCAACCAGAGCTCGCTCAAGGGCAAGGCGCAGCTGGCGGTCGGCCTCATGTTCATCACCGACATCCACTCGCTCGGTGTCGACCAGTTCGCCGGCACGCAGTTCACCGACGCGTGGTACTGGAACTTCGACGACCAGAACAAGAAGTGGGCCGACCGGTTCAAGGAGAAGACGAACACGCGTCCGTCCTTCGCCCACGCTGCCAACTACTCGGCCGCGATGAACTACCTCGAGGCCGTCCAGGAGGCGGGCACCGACGACGCCGATGCGATCGTCGGCAAGCTCGAGGGCAAGAAGATCAACGACGTGTTCCTGCGCAACGGCGAGGTCCGCAAGGCCGACCACGCCGTCATCCACGACGTCTACCTGGCCAAGGTCAAGAGCTCCGCTCCCGAGGAGTGGGACTACGAGGACATCGAGAAGACCATCCCGGCGGCCGAGGCGTACGGCGAGGCCAACCCCGCCTGCAAGATGGGCTGACCCCCGAGCACGTATGCCGTCCGGCCGCGCCCACGAGGCCGCGCCGGACGGCATACGGCCGGGGTCCGGCTCCCGACCGGGCCATCGCGCCCGACCGACCGCGAGCGAGCGAGAGACATGAGCGCATTCCTCCAGTACACCCTCCAAGGTTTGGCCGCCGGCGGCTTCTACGCGCTGTCGGCCCTGGGCCTGGCCGTCATCTTCGGCGTCCTCGGGGTCGTCAACTTCTCCCACGGCGCCTGCTACATGCTCGGCGCCGTCATCTCCGCGGTGCTGCTCGCCGAGCTGCACGTGGGCTTCTGGGTCGCACTCCTCGTCGTGCCGATCCTGATGTTCGGCTTCGGGGTGCTCATGGAGCGGCTGCTCGTGCGGTGGCTCCTCGCCCTCGACCCGCTCTACAACTTCCTGCTCACCTTCGGCCTGACCCTGATCCTCGTCGAGGCGGTCAAGCAGAGGTACGGCGTCTCCGGGCTGCCCTACGAGGTGCCGGCCGGGCTCGGCGGGCAGGTGAGCGTCGGCAGCGTCAACCTGTCGGTCTACGCGATCTTCGCGTGCCTCTTCTCCCTCGTCGTCTGCGTCGGGGTCGGGCTGCTGCTGACGAAGACCCGCATCGGCATGATCGTGCGGGCCTCGACCGAGGCGCCGGAGCGCACCCGCGCCCTCGGCATCAACGTCGGCCGCTGGGTCACGCCGGTGTTCGGCTTCGGTATCGCGCTCGCGGGCCTCGCCGGCGTGCTGGCCGCACCCACCCGGGCGATCACGGCCGAGATGGGCAGCAACTTCATCATCATCCTGTTCGCGGTCGTCGTCATCGGCGGCCTCGGCAGCATCCTCGGTGCGGTGGTCGCAGGGTTCCTCGTCGGACTCGTCGAGGCCTACGGCATCGCCTACGCCCCCACGTACGCCCAGATCGTCATCTTCGTCCTGATGGCGCTCGTGGTCCTCGTCCGGCCCTCCGGGCTCTTCGGACGGGAGGAGGTCGCATGAGTGAGCAGATGACCGCCAAGGTCGACGTCGACCTGGCCCAGCCCTCGATCCTGTCGCGGCGGGGACCAGTGCGCTACCTCATGCTGCTCGGGGGCCTCGCGGTCCTCGTGCTGCTGCCCTACTGGATCTACCCGCCCGTCGCGATGGACATCCTGTGCTGGGGTCTCTTCGCGATCAGCGTCGACTTGCTGCTCGGGTTCACCGGGTTGCTGAGCTTCGGTCATGCGGCGTTCTGGGGCGGCTCGGCCTACTGCACCGGCCTCATCGCGACGCACTGGGGCGTCCCGTTCCCCGTCGCGGTCATCGGCGGCTCCGTGTTCGCGATGCTCATCGCCTGGCCGATCGGCTACCTGTCGGTGCGCCGCACCGGCATCTACTTCGCCATGGTCACGCTGGCCTTCGCCCAGATGCTCTACTTCATCGCCAACCAGGCCCGCGACCTCACCGGTGGCGAGAACGGCCTGCAGGGCATCCCGCGCAGCTTCTTCGGCGTCGAGCTCGTCGAGACCGACTCCTTCTACTTCTACTACGTCGGTGCCGCGATGATCCTCGTCGGTGTCCTCGTCGCCTGGCGGGTCGTCAACTCACCGTTCGGCCGCGTGCTCACGGCCGTACGCGACAACCCCGCTCGCGCTCGCGCGCTCGGCTACGACGTCGAGCGCTTCAAGATCAAGGCCTTCGTCATCTCGGCGGGCCTCGCCGGGCTGGCCGGAGGCGTCTTCGCGATCAGCCACCAGTTCGCGTCGCTCCAGGAGCTGATGTGGACGACGTCGGGCAAGGTCGTGCTCGTCACGGTGCTCGGCGGCATCGGCACCATCTGGGGTGGCCTCGTCGGCGCCGGCGTCGTCGTGACTCTCGAGGACTTCCTCGCCAGCTCGGGCTTCGAGGGCATCGGCCTGATCACCGGCTCGATCTTCGTGCTCATCGTGCTGCTGTTCCGCCACGGCATCTGGGGAACCGGCCGCAACGTGCTGCGCAGGTACGTCCTCGACCGCCGCAAGAAGCCCCGCGACTGACCAGGCGTCGCCCGCGATCGATGTGTTCGCGTCAGCTGGACCACGACGCGGACACATCGAACGCGGGGTGGCTCAGGGGGTGAGGACGCGGCGCGCGATGCGCCCGACGACGAGCCAGGCGACGGCGCCGAGACCCCAGTTGACGAAGGCGTTCTTGATGACCGCGTTCTCGCCGGTGAACTGCTTGACGCCCCCGGTGCGGCTGAAGACGCCGAGGTCGGCCACGTCGGCCGCCTTGAGCACTCCCTCGACGAGGGCGTTGTGCGTGTTGGCCTCGAGCACCACGACTGCCGTGCCGAGCAGCAGCGCCGCCGCGGCGAGCAGGCAGACGATCCACGCGATCTCGCCGAGCAGCGTGCGCACGCGGTTCACGCCCGACTTCGTCAGCGTGGCGGCGCGCTTGGCGCCGGCTCGCAGGTCGGGGGAGCGGCGTACGCGTGCGGTGCGCTGGGTCGGCTCGGCGGGTGCGGCGCGCTCGGCTCCCGTGGCCGCGACCGGCTCGGGCGCCGTGGGCGCGGCGGACTCGGCCTGCGACGCCTTGGCTGCCGCGCGGCCTGCAGGAGCACCCGGCTGCTCGGTGACCGTGGCGTCGCCCGGGTCGTGCTCCTCCGACGTCGAGGTGCCCGAGGCCGGGCTCGGGGAGGGCGTCGAGGAGGTCGTGCTGGCGGTGCTCGTCATCGAGGGGTTCTCCTTGTCGTACGTGGCTCTGACGACTCAACGAGGCAGGGGCCCCACAGGACACGGCCCGCGTCGGGTTTTCGTGCTCGACGGGCACCCGGGCACCGGTTCGGGGCCGGCTCCGGTGCCCCATAGACTGGCCCGCATGTCATCCCTGTCCCGCGACGACGTAGCCCACCTGGCCGGCCTCGCCCGCATCGAGCTCTCCGACGCCGAGCTCGACCGCATGGTGGGTGAGCTCGGGGTCATCCTCGAGTCCGTGGCCAAGGTCCAGCAGGCGCCCACCGACGGTGTCGCCCCGATGTCGCACCCGATGCCACTGACCAACGTGACCCGCCCCGACGTCGTGCGTCCCAGCCTGGGCGCCGAGGCCGTCCTGGCCGGCGCCCCTGAGGCCGAGCAGCAGCGCTTCTCGGTGCCGCGCATCCTCGACGAGGACTGAGCCACCCCTGAAGCCCGCGTATGCCGCCCTGCCGAGCACCCGGCATACGCCCCGCCCGTGACGGGCACCACGAAAACTCCTGTCGCAGCTACGAACCGAAGGCACTGACGTGACCGACCTGCCAACTGACCTGACGAGAGCCACCGCCGCCGACCTGGCTGACGCCCTCGCGAGCGGAGCCGTCAGCTCCGTCGAGGTGACCCAGGCGCACCTTGACCGGATCGCGGCCGTCGACGGGCAGGTGCACTCCTACCTCCACGTCGACGGTGACGGGGCGCTGGCACAGGCCCGGGCGATCGACGAGCGTCGCAGGGCGGGCGAGAGCCTCGGTGCCCTTGCCGGCGTGCCGATCGCCGTCAAGGACGTCATGACGACGAAGGGCGTGCCGACCACGTGCGGCAGCAGGATGCTCGAGGGATGGGTGCCGCCCTACGACGCGACCGTCGTGACGAGGCTGCGTGAGGCCGGCCTCCCGATCCTCGGCAAGACGAACATGGACGAGTTCGCCATGGGCAGCTCGACCGAGCACTCCGCGTACGGACCGTCGCACAACCCGTGGGACCTCGAGCGCATCCCGGGCGGCTCGGGCGGTGGCTCGAGCTCGGTGCTCGCCTCCTTCCAGGCGCCCCTCGCGACCGGCACCGACACCGGCGGCTCGATCCGCCAGCCGGCCGCCGTCACGGCGACGGTCGGCACCAAACCGACCTACGGTGGCGTCTCGCGCTACGGCCTCGTCGCCCTCGCGAGCTCGCTCGACCAGGCCGGCCCGTGCGGACGCACCGTGCTCGACACCGCCCTGCTCCACGCCGTCATGGGTGGCCACGACCCGATGGACTCGACCTCCATCGACGCACCCGTGCCGCCGGTCGTCGAGGCGGCCCGCGCGGCGGACGTCAAGGGCATGCGCGTCGGCGTCGTCAAGGAGCTCGGCGGCGAGGGCTACCAGCCCGGCGTGCGCGCCCGGTTCGACGAGTCCGTGGCACTGCTCGAGGAGCTCGGCGCCGAGGTCGTCGAGGTGAGCTGCCCGAACTTCGACTACGCCCTCGCCGCTTACTACCTCATCCTGCCGAGCGAGGCCTCGAGCAACCTCGCGAAGTTCGACGCGATGCGCTACGGCATGCGCGTGCTGCCCGAGGGTGTCGACGCGCCGAGCGCCGAGCAGGTCATGGCCGCCACGCGCGACGCCGGCTTCGGCCCCGAGGTCAAGCGCCGCATCATCCTCGGCACGTATGCCCTGAGCTCCGGCTACTACGACGCCTACTACGGCTCGGCGCAGAAGGTGCGCGCGCTCATCGCGCAGGACTTCGACAACGCGTACGGACTCGTCGACGTGCTCGTCAGCCCGACAGCGCCGACCACGGCGTTCAAGCTCGGTGACAAGCTCGAGGACCCGATGGCCATGTACCTCAACGACATCGCCACGATTCCGGCCAACCTCGCCGGCGTGCCCGGCATGTCGATCCCGTCGGGCCTCGCCGACGAGGACGGCCTCCCCGCCGGCATCCAGATCCTCGCGCCCGCCACGAAGGACGAGCGGCTGTACTCGGTGGGCGCTGCCCTCGAGGCGGCGCTAGTCGACCGATGGGGCGGTCCGATCCTCGACCGCGCGCCCCTGCTGGGTGACGCCGCTGCTGTGAAGGGAGCCTGACCATGAGCACGGCCACCGCCGACGCCGTCGTCGACTACGACGAGGCCATGACGCGCTTCGACCCCGTCATGGGCCTCGAGGTCCACGTCGAGCTGCACACGGCCACCAAGATGTTCTGCGGCTGCCCGACCGAGTTCGGCGCCGAGCCGAACTCGCAGGTGTGCCCGGTCTGCCTCGGCCTGCCCGGCGCACTGCCGGTCGTCAACGAGAAGGCCGTCGAGTCCGCGATCCGGATCGGCCTCGCGCTCAACTGCGAGATCGCCGAGTGGTGCCGCTTCGCGCGGAAGAACTACTTCTACCCGGACATGCCGAAGAACTTCCAGACGTCGCAGTACGACGAGCCGATCGCCTACGGCGGCCACCTCGACGTCGAGCTCGACGACGGCAGCGTCTACCGGGTCGAGATCGAGCGCGCGCACATGGAGGAGGACACCGGCAAGTCGCTGCACATCGGGGGCGCGACGGGCCGCATCCACGGCGCCGACCACTCGCTCGTCGACTACAACCGCGCCGGCATCCCGCTCATCGAGATCGTCACCAAGCCGATGGTGGGGGCCGGGGAGCGCGCGCCCGAGGTCGCCAAGGCGTACGTCTCGGCGCTGCGCGACCTGCTGCGCGCCCTCGACGTCAGCGACGTGAAGATGGAGCAGGGCTCGATGCGCTGCGACGCCAACGTGTCGCTGCGTGCCAAGGTCGGCGACCCGACCTCGGCCGAGCAGCTCGCCGTGCCGCTCGGCACCCGCACCGAGACGAAGAACGTCAACTCGCTGCGCTCGGTCGAGCGCGCCGTGCGCTACGAGATCTCGCGGCACGCGGCGATCCTCGACGGCGGCGGCTCGATCCTGCAGGAGACGCGGCACTGGCACGAGGACACCGGCATCACGACCTCGGGCCGCGTGAAGTCCGACGCCGAGGACTACCGCTACTTCCCCGAGCCCGACCTCGTTCCGGTTGCGCCTCCCCGCGAGACGGTCGAGGCGCTGCGCGGCACGCTGCCCGAGAATCCTGCGGCTCGTCGCAAGCGGCTCCAGTCCGACTGGGGCTACAGCGATCTCGAGATGCGCGACGTCATGAACGCCGGAGCCGTCGAGCTCATCGAGCAGACCGTGGCCGCCGGCGCGAGTGCTGGTGCGGCGAAGAAGTGGTGGCTCGGTGAGCCGTCCCGCCGCGCGAACGCCGAGGGCCAGGACATCGTCACGTATGCCGCCCGGCTTGGCCTCACTCCCGCCCACGTCGCCGAGCTCGACGGGCTCGTCACGTCGGGCCGGCTCAACGACTCGATGGCGCGCCAGGTGCTCGACGGCGTGCTCGCCGGCGAGGGCGCGCCGACGGCTGTCGCCGACGCGCGCGGGCTCGAGCTCGTCCAGGACGACGGAGCCCTCGAGGCCGCCGTCGACACGGTGATCGAGGCCAACCCCGAGGTCGCGGCGAAGATCCGCGACGGCAAGGTCCAGGCCGCGGGTGCGCTCATCGGTCAGGTGATGAAGGAGATGAAGGGCCAGGCCGACGCCGGCAAGGCCCGCGAGCTCATCCTCGCCAAGCTCCAGTAACCGTCGAGAGGCCACGTGGGGCCCCTCGACGGTTGAGGTCAGCGTTTGCCGGCGCCGAGGAGGCCGCCGAGCAGACCGCCGAGGATGTCGCCGGCGCCACCGGAGGCCCCACCGCCGCCCGATGCGCCACCGAGCACCTGACCGAGGATGTCCTGGAGCGGGTTCGAGGAGGCTGCCGAGTCGCTCGCGGAGGCGCTTCCGGTCGGCGTGGCCGCGCCCGGGGTCTGCACGGGTGCGCTGTCGGCTCCGGCGCCGCCCGGGAAGAGGGCGCCGCCGCCGGTCGCGCCGCCGCCGGTCGCGCCGCCGCCGGAGGAGGTGGACGGGTCGCTGCCGCCGAACATGCCACCGAGCCCGCCGCCCTGGCCCACCTTTTTGGCCAGCCACGAGAGCACGATCGGGGCCAGGATCGGCAGGAGCTTCTGCGCGATGCCACCCGACGCGCCGCCGAGCCCTCCGAGCTGGCTGACGACCTGGTCGGTGTTGTCGCCGAAGATGTTGCCGACGATGGCACGGCCGTCCTGCTCGTCGACGTCGTCGAGCCCCGCGACCGGGGCCTGGTGGTCCGAGAGCGCCGCCATCAGGGAGTCGGCCGCTGCCGGATCGGAGGAGTTGGCGTGCAGCCCGCCGAGCAGGGCGGGCAGGGCACTCTCTGCTGCCTGGCGTACCTCGTCGCTCCCGACCCCCAGCTGACTGGCCAGCTGGTCGACCGGGACCTGGTCAAGGATCTCGTCGTACGAACCCATGTAGCGGCCCTCCTCGTCGCGGGCACGCGCCGATGCGAGCCCTGGTCGTCAGGCTAGTCACGCACAGCGGTCCTCGGCAGTCAGCGAGGTGACTGATGTCGCCGCGGTCAGCCGGCACCGACGGCGGAGAGGGGCAACGAGATCAGCCGGTCGGCCCGGTCGTTGTTGCTCGTCGTGATCCAGACGCGGTCGCCGACGAAGTGGATGTCGCGGATGCGGCCGTAGGTGCCGCGCAGGTGACGGGTCGCCCTTCCGGCCGAACCGTCGGCGTTGACCGGCACGCGCCACACCGACTCGCCTCGCAGGGCCGCCAGGTAGACGGCGCCGTCCGGACCGACGGCGATGCCGCTCGGCGACATCTCCTCGGTCGACCACTGCGCGACCGGGTCGACGAAGTCGGGGTTGCCCTGCCGGCCCTCGACCTCGGGCCACCCGTAGTTCCTGCCCGCCTCGATGAGGTTCAGCTCGTCCCAGGTGTTCTGGCCGAACTCACTGGCCCACAAGCGTTTCCGGCTGTCCCACGCGAGCCCCTGAACGTTGCGGTGGCCGTAGGACCAGACGGGGGAGCCGCCGAACGGGTTGCCGGGCGCAGGGTCGCCGTCCTTGGTGATGCGCAGGATCTTGCCGCCGAGGGAGTCGAGGTTCTGCGACAGACCGGTGTCGCCCGCCTCGCCCGTGCCGACGTAGAGATAGCCATCAGGTCCGAAGGCGATGCGGCCACCGTCGTGGCGACGCCCGCTGGGGATGCCCGAGAAGATGACCTCCGGGTCTCCCAGCCGGCCGTCGCTCCAGGGCACGGCGGCGATGCGGTTGTCGCTCTCCGTCGTGTAGTACGCGTAGAGCACCGGGTCGGTGTCGAAGTCCGGTGCCACCGCCAGCCCCAGGAGCCCGCCCTCGCCCTCCGCGCGGAAGATCGGAAGCCGCCCGACGACGGTGGCCTTGCCGCCGGTCCCCGGCTTCGGCACGTGGTGGACCCGGCCGGTGTTGCGCTCGCTGACCAGTGCGCTGCCGTCAGGCAGCACGGCCACCGACCAGGCGATGTCGAGGCCGCCGACGAGCGTCACCGGGCCCGTCGGCTGGCTGGGAGGCCTGCTCGGTGACGGGCTGGGGGGCTGCGGCGTGCGGGCCGCGGTGCTCGTGGGTGGTCTGCTCGTCGAGGTCGGACTGCTGGGCGCAAGCGTCGTGCTGGGCGGGACCGCCGTGCTCGTCTCGACCGGCGTGCTCGAGGCCGGCGGCGCGCTCGTGACGGGCGTCGAGCCGGGGCTCGTCGACGACGCGTTCGGGGTGGGGCTCGTGCATGCCGCGGCACCGAGCACCAGGACGACACCCCCCGCGAGGGCACGGCTGATCCAACGGGAACGATGCGGCATACCTCATTGTGTCCCAACGGCGGCCGTTGGCGAGGATGGTCAACCGCCGCGTCGCGCCACGGTCTCGGCGAGGCTCGCGCGCACCTCGGGGTGCACGACGCCCGCGTCGATGACTCGGTGCGCGGCGTCGAGGTCTCCCATCAGACCGCGGAACAGCAGCAGCAGGTCGACATCGTGGTCGGGGCGCTCGACCGTGATGTCGGCTCCCGCCCGCACGACCCCGGGCGTGACCACCGACAGGTACGCGCCGGTGCGCCCCTCGTCCGTGAAGCGGCGCACCCAGCGGGGCACGCCCATGTGCGCGGCGAAGGTGACGCAGGGGATCCGAGGCACCTCGACGCGCAGCACGACGTCGTTGATCCGCCACAGCTCGCCGACGCGCGCGCGCGTCGTGTCGACACCGACCGTGGTGACGTTCTCGCCGAAACCGCCTGGGGCGATGGGGCGCCCGAGCTCACGCTGCCAGCGGTCGAGGTCCTCGCGGGCGTACGCGTAGACGGCCTGGAGGGCCCCGCCGTGGTGCTGCGGCTTGCCGATCTCGTCACCGACGACCCCGCTGCCGAGCCCACCGTGCTTGGGGCCGGGGTCGCGCACCTCGAACGACTCGACGGGCTTCTTGTCGATGGCCGTCGCAGCGCCACCACCCGGCGGCCGGGTGCGACGCCCTGCGTTGAGGGACAGGACGTGGGCGGCCTTCACCTGCGCGAGCCTAGTGCGGCGCGGATGTCGCTCGACGGCGTGGCTGCCGCGCCGGCGGCTTGCCGCGCGGACGGGTGCGGCGGCGGGGCCGGTCACCTAGCGTGGCCGCATGCCTGCCGAACCGCTCGTCGTGTCCGTGCCCGATGCCGACTACGCCGAGGCGCTCGTCGACCTCGAAGGCGTCGACGCCCTCGTCTGGGACATGGCCGAGCCGCACCCCCGGGGCGGCGACATCCAGCTCGCCGTGCTGCCCTACATGACGCGCCTGAGCCTTGCCGACGTCGTGGTCGGGCTGGACTCCCTCGAGGTCGTGCAGCTGCAGAGCGCCGGCTTCGAGCAGTTCCTCGCCGACGTGCCCAAGGGCGTCACGCTGTGCAATGCCGCGGGTGTGCACGACGCGTCGACGGCAGAGCTGGCGCTGGCGCTGACTCTCGCGTCCATTCGGGACATGCCGAAGTTTGTCGTGTCGCAGGCGAACTCGACCTGGGAGCCACTCGTCCTGCGTTGTGCGCTCGCTGACAGCAGGGTGCTCGTCGTCGGCTACGGCCAGATCGGCCGGGCGGTGGCGCGTCGGTTCGCCCCCTTCGAGGTCACGCTCACCGCGGTCGCCTCGCGAGCCAGGGACGGCGACGACCTCGTTCCGCACGTGCACGGCATCGACGAGCTGCCCGAGCTGCTGCCCCGGCACGACGTGGTGGTGGTCATCGTTCCGTTGACCGACTCGACGACGGGGCTGTTCGACGCCGACACCCTGGGCCGTATGCCGGACGGCGCGCTTCTCGTCAACGTGGCGCGTGGCCCCGTGGTCGACACGGACGCGCTGGTGGCCGAGTGCACCTCCGGCCGTCTGCGGGCCGCGCTCGACGTGACCGACCCGGAGCCGCTGCCGGCCGGGCATCCCCTCTGGACGACCCCCGGCGTGCTCATCACTCCCCATGTCGGCGGCGCGACGCGGGCGATGCGCCCGCGGGCCAAGGCGCTCGTTCGTCGCCAGGTGCAGGCGATGCTCGCCGGGAGCGCCCCGGTGAACGCGGTCGCGACGGGCCGCTCCGCGACGGATGGGCCCTCGGCGAGGTGAGCCGGCGGCGGCGCGGCTGCTCGCCGGACCTTGTCGCTGTCCGACCCATAGTGGACACTGTCAACATGACCGAGACCATCGTCGCCATCGGCACGCGCAAGGGCCTGTGGATCGCACGCAGCAGCGACCGCACCGAGTGGACCCTCGAAGGCCCGCACTTCCTCATGAGCGAGGTGGCGTCCGTCGCCATCGACACGAGGCAGGGCCGTTCCACCGTCCTCGCCGGCGTGAAGTCGTGGCACTGGGGCCCGACCGTCCAGGCCTCGACAGACGGCGGCCGCACGTGGACCGAGAGCGCCGAGCGCGCGCTCGCGTTCCCGAGCGACACCGACACCGCGCTGGAGCGCGTGTGGCAGCTGACGCCCGACCCCAACGACGCCGACGTGGTCTGGGCCGGCGTCGAGCCGCACGCCCTCTTCAAGAGCACCGACCGGGGCGAGCACTACGACCTCGTCCGCGGCCTGTGGAACCACCCGCACCGCCCGACGTGGGAGCCCGGGTTCGGGGGTGGCGCCGTCCACACCATCGTTCCCGAGCCCGGTCGGCCGGAGTCGATGCTCGTCGCCATGAGCGCTGGGGGTGTCTACCGCTCGAGCGACGGCGGCGAGACGTGGGCGCCGAGCAACCCCGGCATCAAGGCGGGCTTCATGCCCGACGACGAGTACCCCGAGTACGGCCAGTGCGTGCACAAGGTCGCCCGCGGGCAGGGCGAGGGCGAGCTCTTCGCGCAGAACCACAACGGCGTCTACCGCTCGGGCGACAACGGCGCGACGTGGGACTCCATCGCCGACGGACTGCCGACCGACTTCGGCTTCACCGTGCTCGCGCACCCGACTCGCCCCGGCGTGGCGTGGGTCGTGCCCGTCGCCGACGCGGGGGAGCGCATTCCGCCCGGTGCGCAGCTGCAGGTGCAGCGAACCGACGACGCCGGCGCCACGTGGCACCAGCAGTCGAGCGGTCTGCCCGGTGCCAGCTACACGTGCGTGCTGCGAGACGCCGCCTCCCTCGACGCCTCCGACCCCGTCGGGGTCTACCTCGGCACCCGCAACGGCGATGTCTTCGCGTCCGCTGACGAGGGCGAGTCGTTCCAGCGCATCGCCACCCAGCTGCCCGACGTCCTCGTCGTCCGCGCCGCCCAGCTCGCCTGACTCTCAAGGGATTCCGTATGCCGTCAGCTCCCGTTCGCGTCATCCTGCCGGGCATGCTCCGCGACCTGGTGGGAGGCGTCGCCGAGATCGAGGTGGAGTCGCCCGACGACACCCAGACCGTCGCCGAGCTGCTCGACCGTGCCTTCTCGCAGCACCGCATCCTCGACGGCAAGGTGCGCGACGAACGCGGGCAGATCCGTCGTCACGTCAAGGTGTTCGTCAACGGCGAGGACGCCACGCGGGGCGAGGGCACCGGGGCCCTGGTGCCGGCCGGGGCGCGGGTGCACATCATCAACGCCGTGTCAGGGGGCTGACGCGAGAGGCCGTCCGGTCAGCGCGACGCGACAGGCCGAAGCTCCAGCGGGAAGGTGCCGCGCAGCACGGTGCCACCCTCGGGTCGGTCGCTGATCGTGACGTCCCCTCCGAAGGTCCGCAACGTGTCGCGCAGCAGTCGCAGTCCCAGATGCCCCTGACCGCCCGGGAGGCCGTCGCTCCGGACGGCGCCCACGGACCCGACGGAGCCGTCGGACTCGGGCGGCAGACCGACGCCGTCGTCACACACCTCGACCGTGGCCCGGTCGTCCTCGACGGCTGCCGTCACCTCCACCGTTGTGGCGTGGGCGTGCTTGGCCACGTTCCTCAGTGCCTCGCGCACGATGCGGTAGGTCAGCTGGGCGACGGCCAGCGGCTCGCCCAGTCGTGAGTCGACGGCCACGGCGACCTCGGTGCCATGGCGCCGCTGTCGTTCGGCGAGGTCCTGGACCGCGGGTTCCAGCCCACCGTGCTCGAGGTCCGCCGGGTAGACGTCGGTGAGCAGCTCGCGCACGCCGGCCACGCCGCGGGCGACGTCGGTGTGGACCTGCTCCAGCAGGCCCCGCGCGGCCGTGGCTTCGCGCGGCAGCGCTGCCGCCACCGTCGGTAGGGCGTAGCCGAGAGCGATGATGTCCTGGACGATGCCGTCGTGGAGGTCCTGCGACAGGCGGCGCCTCTCGAGGTCGGAGGCGGACAGTGCCTGCGCCATCACCGCCTCCCGTTCGGCCAGGCCGCGGTCGACCCGTCTGGCGAGGGACAGGGCGAGGGGGAGCAGGGCGAGGGCCAGCAGCAGGAGCGCCACGAGACCGAGCAGGGTGAACTGCCAGCGGATGTCGCTGACGTCCTGGCGGATGCGTTCGGTCGGCCAGTACGCCTCGAAGACGAGTGGCGTGCCCTTGTCGGCCCTGAAGCCGACGTACACCTCGATCAGCTCCTCCTCCGACCGCTCCTGGGCGTTCTCCGGCTTGTCGAGGTCGGACACCTGGCCGGTCGCCTCGGTGGTGCCGAAGAGCTCTGCGACGTCTGGCTCGAGCTCGAACGTCTGCCCGGTCACGCCGGTCTCGTCGCTCCACAGCACGCGGCCGCTCGCCGTCCAGATCTTCATGTGCTTGATCGACCCGTCCGCCATGCGCGTGCGCATGAGCCGGACGAGGGCGTCCGTGGCGGCACGGTCGCCGGCGAGCACCTTGTCGTCGATGAGCGGTGCGACGACAGAGTTGGCGTACGCGACGCTCCGGGTGGTCGCCTCGCGGACTGACAGTCGCTCGGCCAACGGCGTAGACAGCAGCAGCGTGCCCGTCGCGACGAGGGCGAGCACCGCCAGACTCCAGAGCACGAAGCGGAGGACGGCGCCACGGACCACCTTGGAACGGCCCCGCTGGGGGACGTCGAGCTGCGCGCGCGACCTGACAGGGTTCCGCGCGGTGGTCTCCGACGTCGACGGCGGGTGTGTGACGGCCATGGCTTCAGTCCTCGTTGGGGAGCTGGATCAGCCTGCGGCGCAGGGCGATCATGACGGCTTCGAGCTGGCTGTGGGCGTCGAGCTTCACCAGGAGGCTCTTGATGTAGCCCCGACACGTCAGGACCGAGATCCCGAGCGCACGAGCGATGGTCGTCGGGTCGCGTCCCTCGGCCAGGAGGGTGAGCACCTCACGCTCGCGGGCCGTGAGGAGGTCGGGGGTGGGTCGCGACGCCGCGGACGTGCCGACGAGCGTGCGCAGCAGGAGCGGGTGCACGGCGAAACCGTCGCGCGGGGCGGTGCGCAGGGACTCCATCAGCTCCGTCAGTGGACCACCCTTGGGCAGCACCGCACAGGCTCCGGCCTCGGCGGCCCGGGTCAGCAGCGACTCGTCGACGTGAGCGGTGAGGACCACGACCCGGGTCTCGGGCCGGTCGCTGGTGATGGTGCGGGTCACGTCGACGCCGTCGCCGTCGTCGAGTCGGACGTCCATGACGACGACGTCGGGCGAGGCCGTGGCCACGAGGGCCGTCGCCTCGCGCGCGCCGTGGGCCGTGCCGACGCACTGCATGCGGGGTTCGGCCGAGATGGCGAGGCAGAGCGCGTCGGCGAGGGTCCTGTGGTCGTCCACCACCAGGACTCGCAGGACATCGGACGACATCGCGTACCCCCTCACGGGGCCGGCGCCCCCCGGCGCTCCCCCTGGCCTCCCAGTATCACGGCAGTCGAATGGGCGCGACGGAAAACGGACCCAAATGCCGAGCTCGTCCCACCCCGCGCACGGGAGGTCTTCCGCCGTCATCGTGGTGCGCCGGATGGAGCAGGTGACGGTCGCCTCGACTACGGACTGAGGACGCGGCCCTCGACCGTGTCGAGGTCGGCGGCGCCGAGGTCGCGGGAGTCGACCGAGCTCGCCCGGGCATCACCTAGCACGAAGACCGCGCCTGTCGGCACCGTGATCGGCCCGAACCACACCCCGTCGACCGACTCCAGGTCCACGAACGGCTCGACCACAGGAGCGCCGTTGACGACGAGCGCTCCGTCGTCGAGCTCGACGGTGTCACCGCCGACGCCGACCACGCGCTTGACCAGCGACGTGCCGCTGACGTCGTGGGCTGCAGCGCGGACGCGGTCGGGGGACAGCCCGACGACCCCGCCGGCGGCCGTGGCTGCCGTGGCGGTCTCGACCCACCGGGTCCCGTCGAGCACGACGACGTCACCGCGGGCGACGTGGCCGGCCCAGGGCTTCTTGAGCAGCAGCACCTGCTCGCCGGGTTGCAGGGTGGGGGTCATCGAGTCGGAGCTGACCCGCACGGGCTGCACGACCCATGTCAGGGTGGCCGCCAGGCCTGCGGCCACGACCCCCACCGACACTGCCCGGCGGTGCCGTGCGAGCCTCACGCCGGGTCCCCGCCGCACGACGGCACGCGATCGACCGGAGCTGGTCTCGAGCGCAGACGAGCCGCCCTCGAGACCGACACGGTCCGGCGCCTCGCGGTTCACGTGAAGCGCACCAGCGCCCAGACGACCCAGCCGCAGACACCCACGGCGAGGAGGAGGTTGCCGACGGACCGGCGCTGTCCGACCGGCAGCATGCCGATGAGCAGCGCGAGGCCACCCAGCTCGGCGACGACGCAGACGAGGTCGAGCGCGCCCACGGTCTCGACCGCCGCTCCGGCGCCCGAGCCCGGGATGATCGGCATCCCGTTGCCGTGGCCACCGGGCACCTGCGACCCGCCGTGGTGGCTGCCGCCGAGCCCGACGCCCCGGTCCGCACCGTCTGTGTGGAACGGCAGCCCGATGGTGCGGGACACGACGTAGAGCGCCACCAGTGCGGAGGTGAGCAGCACCGCGGCGGGTACGAGCCGGGCACTCAGGCCTCGCCACAGCGCCTGGGCGAGCCAGAGCTGACCTGCCGCGACGACGATGAAGAAGACGCCGGCCGGTGCCCACTCCTCGAAGTGCTCCGGTGCCACGACGAGGTGGACGAGACCGGCGACGCAGCTGAGCGCCGCGGCTGCCCGTGCCGGAGTGGCAAGCACCCGTCCCGCAGACGGAACCGACCCGATGTCCGAAGGGGTGCTCGAGTGCGAGGCCGTGGTCGACATGGTCGTCCCCGCCTCAGAGGTCGGAGATCTCGGGCAGCGACGTGCACGGGTCGCTGAGCGGGTCGCTGACGTCGTTGTCCGCGCGCACCTCGAACTGGCTCATCATGTCGTGGTCCTCGTGCACGAGGTTGTGGCAGTGGATCATGTACTTGCCCCGACCCTCGAAGCGCGCGACGACGCGCACGGTCTCGTTCTCGCCGACGTAGACCACGTCCTTGGGGCCGAGCTCGTGCGGCATGGGCGGCTTGCCGTTGCGGTCGAGGATGCGGAAGTCGATGAGGTGGATGTGGACCGGGTGGAACCAACCGCCCGAGGAGTTGCGGATCTCCCAGATCTCGACGTCGCCCTCGCGCGGGTCCGCCTCGACGAGCGAGAACTTGCTCTTCACGACGTCGTCCCACGTGTGACCGTTGATCGTCCACATGCCGTGCTTGCGCACCAGGTCGAGGCGACGGGTCCGCACCGCGTCGGCCGCCGTGAGCAGCATGGCCGGGTTGGTCGGGTTGAGGGCGTCGGGGACGGAGTTGTTCGTCCGGTCGAAGTCGTCGGCGACGACGTCGAAGGCCATCACCTTGTTGGTGTCGGCGTAGTCGATGTTGTTCTTCGGGCTCGTGTTGCGCAGCACGACGCGGCGCCCGACCGGCAGCTTGCTGAAGTCGATGACCACCTCGTATCGCTCCGCCGCGCCGTGCCGGAAGCGCTGCACGGTCTGCGGATGCGGCATCAGCCCTGCATCCGTCGCGATGACGGTCATGGGGTCGCCCGAGTCGAGCGACCACTGGTACGACCGCGAGATGGACGCGTTGAGGATGCGGAAGCGGTAGCGGCGGCGCTTGACCTTCATGACGGGCCACGGCACGCCGTTGACCAGCACGACGTCGCCGTACATCCCGGACTCGCTGTGGTTGTCGAAGAAGAGGGACCCGTCGCTCGCGAACATCGCGTCGCTGATGAGGAGCGGCACGTCGAACTCGCCCTTGGGGATAGGGAGCGAGCGCTCCAGCGGGTCGACGAGCTGGTACTGGGCGGCGAGTCCCATGAGCACGTTCTCCGCCGTGTGGTGGAGCCCGTGGTCGTGGTACCAGAGGGTGCGGGCGGTCTGGGTGTTCGGGTAGACGTAGTCCTTGTACTGGCCCGGGTTGGTGATGTCGCTCGCGTAGCCGTCGTACTGCGGCAGCGACGGCGACCCGTGCAGGTGCACCGAGGTCCACGGCGTGTAGTTCAGCACCGGGTGCTTGCCCGGCAGGTTGTTGACCTGACGCATCACGGTGCGCCGGCCTTGGGCGACCCTGACTGTCGGGCCCGGCACGAGCCCGTTGTAGCCCCACAGCGGCGTCTGCAGTCCCGGCAGCACCTCTGCCTGGAGGGGCTTCATGTAGACCTTGTAGAAGTCGGTCGTGGCATCGGTGCGGTACGGCTGCAGGACCGGCGGCGTCCGGAACGGCAGGGTGAACGGTCGGGGTAGTCGGCTGCTTGCGAGTCGACCCTGCGCGCCGGACTTCGCACTCACCGTGCGCTCCAGGGGCAAGGCCAGGGCGGCGCCCCCGACGACGCCCAGCTTCATGAGGTCTCGGCGAGACAAAGACATGGTTCCTCCCTTGGTCATGTCCTTTCCGCCTCAAGAGGAACCCAGCGACCTTGTTGATACCTTGGATGAATCCGGCCGAACGCCAATGCATTTCGGACATCTGGGGTCTTTGGGGCAAGTGTCCCTCCCAAGGTTTCCGCAAGGGCGCGGGCCGAGACTGGGACTGCACCCGATCAGGGTGTGGAGACGTCGTTCAAGCGGGCTGCGCCGGACCCCGTGTGTCGTGGACCGTCCTCGGCGGGATCTCCACCTCGGTGGTGATGAGAAACCCTGTGACCTGATCCCCCAGGAGAGGCGGGCGTCCCCAGCGGGCGCCCGCCACTGGTGTGCCACGCGGCCGGTGGCGGTTGGCTCGGGTCAGGCGTCGACGCCCAGCAGCACCGGGAGCACCGTGCGCTCGAGCTCGCCGGTCGCCAGGGAGCGCGGCTCGACCAGCCGCTGCGTCATCGAGCCCTGTGCCAGTGCGATGGCTGCACGCACGAAGGTGTCGGTCGGCATGGGCAGGCTGAGGCCCTGCCGGGCCACGGCCTCGTCGACGACGGCCACCAGCTCGTCGCGCACCCGACGTTGCTGGGCGGCCCACGCACGTCGGGCCCCTGCGTCGCGTATCGCATGGAGGGTGAACTCGGTCGTCAGCACGAGCCACTGCTCCTTGCCGCGGGTGTCGTCGGCGAGAGCCGCGAAGACCGCCTGCAGCACGTCCTCGGCTCGGGCGTGCTCCTGCCTGCTGGCTGCGCGGATGCGCTCGACGAGAGCCTCGGAGTGCCGGCGGGAGAGCTCGAGGACGAGGTCGTCCTTCGACGAGAAGTTCGAGTAGAACGCCCCGCGCGTGAAGCCAGCGCGGTCGCAGATGTCCTCGACGCTCGCCCCGTGGAAGCCCCGCTCGGCGAAGACCTCGCTGGCAGCCTCGAGCACGCGGTCGCGGGTCGCCTGACGGCGTGCAGTGATGCGACGGGCACCCGGTTCGTGGGACGTGAGGGACGGCATACGCCAACGATACGCCCTCGAATTGAATACAACAGTGTATTGGATGCATACTTATATCGAAAGGCGGGAAGTGCCCGCCTGGAGGATGGGTCAAGTGAACGAGCGCAACGTGGTGGCGCGAGACGTGTCGGTCAGCGGCACGCACGAGCCGTTCGTGTCGGGCATCAGGTTCACGGCTCCCGCCGCGTCGGTCACCGTCGTCGGGGCGGACCCCGGCGCCGGCCAGGTCGCGCTGGCCCTCGCGATCGGGGGACGCGTCGACCTGCTCACCGGCTCGGTGTCGATCGGTGGTTCGACCGACCGTGCGCACCTCCAGCTGCGCACCCGCCTCGTCGACGTGCCCGACGTGACCGCTCCGGAGGACGCGCTCCCGCTCCGCGCCGTCGTGGCGGAGGAGCTGGCCCTGGCCGAGCGACCTTCGTCGCGCAAGGACGTCGCAGCCTTCCTCCGGGAGCGCGGCCTCGCCGAGCTGGGTGGTCGGCGGTGGGAGAGCCTGTCGGCGGGCCTGCGCACGTCGCTGCTGCTCGAGCTCGGCGCCTGGCACCCCCAGGTCCGGGTATCGTCCTCACCGGCCCGGACCGGCACGGTGGCGACCCCCTCGAGTGGTTCGAGGCCGCGCGGTCGATCGCCGACCGCGGCCTCACCGTCGTCGTGCTGTGCGCCCCGGCCACGGCTTCGGCGCTGACCCACCTCACGTCCGATCCGGACGCCTGCGACCCCGAAGCCGTCGACCTCACCACCGAGGGAGAGCCCGCATGAACCCCGTCCGTCTCGCCGTTGCCGAGCTGCGCCGCCTCACCGCGTCGCGCCTGGCCCGTCTCGCCCTCGCGGCCCTCGTCCTCGTGCCGACCCTGTACGGCGGGCTCTACCTCTACGCGAACCACGACCCGTACGGCGCGTTCCCCCAGGTGCCCGCCGCGGTCGTCAGCGACGACGCCGGCACCGCACTGAGCACGGGGGAGAGGCTCCAGGTCGGGGGGCAGGTGGCCGACCACCTCGTCGAGTCGAAGACGTTCGACTGGCACCGCGTCTCGCGAGATGACGCGATGCACGGGGTCGACGACGGGACGTACGCGTTCGCCGTGATCCTGCCCAAGACCTTCTCGGCCGACCTCGCCTCGACGGCGGAGTTCACCCCGCGACAGGCCACCTTGCTGCTCGAGACCAACGACGCCAACAACTACATGACCTCGATGATCGGCAACCAGGTGATCAAGCAGGTGACGGCGACCGTCGCAGGCGAGGTGAGCCAGACCGCCGCCAGCCGGCTGCTGCTCGGCTTCAGCGACGTGCACGACCAGCTCGCCAAGGCCGTGGACGGCTCGGAGAAGCTGCGTGCAGGGGCGGTGAAGGCCGACGACGGGGCGCACCGGCTGGCCACGGGTGCGCACTCCCTCGCAACCGGGCTGGGCGAGCTCGCTTCCGGCGCAAGGACACTGGACGCCGGCATCGCCCGTGCAGCCTCCGGCGCCGACGACCTGCGGGCGGGCGCTGCCCGGCTCGCGTCCGGCCTCTCCACGCTGCAGTCGCGGACCGCGGACCTGCCTGCACAGACCGACCGCCTCGCCGACGGTGCCGCCCAGGTGGCGGCGGGCAACCGCCAGATCGCCGGCTACGGCACCCAGGCGGCCCAGGCGTCGACGCGGCTCAGGTCCCGCATCGCTGCCGACCGGGCGGGACTGCTCTCGACCCTTCGGGCGCAGGGGCTCACCGACGCCCAGCTGGCCGTCGTCGAGTCACGGCTCGACGTCGTCGACGGCTACGTCGACAGCGCCGACGCGACGATCCAGTCCGCGTCGGGCGGTCTGACGAGGCTGTCGAAGGGCGCCGACCAGGTGGCCACCGGTGCGCGGGCGCTCGCGAACGCCACCCCGGCCCTCACCGACGCCATCGCCCGGGCGCACTCGGGCGCCGTCCGGGTGCGGGACGGCGCGGGCACGCTGGCGACGGGCCTCGACCGGCTCGAGGGTGGGGCCGACCGACTCGTCGACGGAGCCTCGTCCGCCGCCACCGGTGCAGGCTCGCTCGCCTCCGGCTCGACATCGCTGGCCACCGGGCTCGACTCGCTCGCCAAGGGCACCACCGACCTGCACGCGGGTCTCGTCAAGGGCCGCGACGCCGTGCCCGACCCGACCGCCGCACAGCGCAAGGCCATGGCCCAGACGATCGGCAACCCCGTCGGCGTGCAGAACGACTCGCTGTCGTCGGCCGGCTCGTACGGCGCCGGCCTGGCGCCGCTGTTCATGAGCCTCGCTCTCTGGATCGGCGCCTACGTCCTCTTCCTGTTCGTGCGCCCTCTGTCGCAGCGCGCACTCGCCACCAGCCAGCGCTCGTTCCGCACGGCCCTCGGTGGCTGGCTGGCACCGGCGGCGGTGGGCATCGTCCAGGCCGCGGCGCTCGTGCTGGTGGTGGGGCGTGGTGTCGACATCCAGATCGCCCACCCGGTGCTCGCGTTCCTGTTCCTCTGCTTCACCTCGATGACGTTCGTGGCGATCCTGCACGCGCTCGCCTCCCGGTTCGGGGCGGTCGGCAAGTTCCTCGGTCTCGTCTTCATGGTCGTCCAGCTGGTCAGCGCCGGCGGCACGTTCCCGTGGCAGACGCTCCCGGCGCCGCTCCAGGCCGTTCACCACGTCGTCCCGATGAGCTACGCCGTCGACGGCCTGCGCCGGTTGCTCTACGGCGCCGACCTCGCTCCGGTGCTCGGCGCGGTGGGGGTGCTCACGGCATACCTCCTCGGCGCGCTCGTCGTGTCGACGGTCGCGGCGCGACGGTCGCGCATGTGGACGCCCAAGCGGATCAAGCCCGAGCTCGCGCTCTGACACGACCGCGCCGGCACGTGTCCGGTCACCGGGCCGGTCGTCGCGCCGGTCGCCGCGCCGGCCGGGGTTCCGGGCTGACAAGCGGGCCGCTGCGGAGCATGCTCTAGACCTATGAGCAGTGCTTCGAGAGAGAAGACCCTCATCCTGATGCGACATGCCAAGGCCGAGGAGGGTCTCGGCAAGGCCGACCACGAGCGAGAGCTCGCGGCGCGGGGCCGTCGAGATGCCAAGGCCGCCGGCACGTGGCTGCACGAGCAGGGCCTCGTGCCCGACCTGGTGATCTGCTCGACCGCGCAGCGCACCCGCCAGACGTGGGAGGAGGCGTGCCACGGCGGCGCCCACACCGAGTTCGTCGAGTACCGGCGCAGCGTCTACCTCGGTGGGTCGGAGCAGACCCTCGAGACGGTGCGCGAGGACGCCGGTGAGACCTCGACGGTGCTGGTGCTCGGTCACAACCCGACGATGGCGCAGCTGACCAGCCTGCTCACCGACGGTGAGGGCTCGCGCGAGGCCCATGACGCCCTCGGCGCGGGCTTCGTGACCAGCGGGCTCGCGGTCCTGAGGTATGCCGGCGAGTGGGCCGACATCGACTTCGGCTCGTGCGCCCTGGCGCGCTTCCACGTGAGCCGCGGCCACGACGACTGAGCCCGCTGGCCCCGCGATCAGGCTGTGAGATGCGGTGTCCACCCAGCGGACACGGTCTTATGCTGCAGGCATGACGCAGACGCCTGACATCAAGCCCCGCAGCCGCGACGTCACCGACGGTCTCGAGAAGACCGCGGCACGGGGGATGCTTCGGGCGGTAGGCCTCGGTGACGACGACTTCGCGAAGCCGCAGATCGGCGTCGCGAGCTCGTGGAACGAGATCACGCCGTGCAACCTGTCGCTCGACCGGCTCGCCAAGGCGGTCAAGGACGGTGTCCATGCCGGCGGCGGCTACCCGCTCGAGTTCGGCACCATCTCGGTCTCCGACGGCATCTCGATGGGCCACGAGGGCATGCACTTCTCGCTCGTGAGCCGCGAGATCATCGCCGACTCCGTCGAGACCGTCATGAACGCCGAACGACTCGACGGCTCAGTCCTTCTCGCGGGTTGCGACAAGTCGCTTCCGGGCATGCTCATGGCAGCAGCGCGCCTCGACCTCGCCTCCGTGTTCCTGTATGCCGGCACGATCCTCCCGGGTGTCGCCAAGCTCTCCGACGGCACCGAGAAGGAGGTCACGATCATCGACGCCTTCGAGGCCGTCGGGGCGTGCAACGCCGGACTCATGTCGCGCGAGGACGTCGACGCGATCGAGCGGGCCATCTGCCCGGGCGAGGGCGCCTGCGGTGGCTTCTACACCGCCAACACGATGGCCGCGGTCGCCGAGGCGATCGGCATGTCGATCCCGGGCTCGGCCGCCCCGCCGGCGACCGACCGCCGCCGCGACATGTACGCCCGCAAGTCGGGTGAGGCCGTCGTCGAGCTGCTCCGCCGCGGCATCACGGCGCGCGACATCATGACGAAGCCCGCCTTCGAGAACGCCATCGCGGTCGTCATGGCCTTCGGCGGCTCGACCAACGCCGTGCTGCACCTGCTCGCGATCGCCCACGAGGCCGACGTCGACCTGACCATCGACGACTTCCGTCGCATCGGCGCCAAGGTGCCGCACCTGGCCGACGTCAAGCCGTTCGGCAGCTTCGTGATGAAGGACATCGACCACATCGGCGGCATCCCCGTCGTCATGAAGACGCTCCTCGATGCCGGCCTGCTCGACGGGGACTGTCTCACCGTGACGGGCAAGACCATGGCCGAGAACCTCGACGAGCTCAACCCGCCGCACATCGACGGCCGAGTCATCCGCGAGATGGCGACCCCGATCCACAAGACGGGTGGCCTGACGATCCTGAAGGGCTCGCTCGCCCCCGAGGGCGCCGTGGTGAAGTCGGCCGGCTTCGACGAGTCGGTCTTCGAGGGCACGGCCCGGGTCTTCGACGGCGAGCGGGCCGCGATGGACGCCGTCGAGGCCGGGTCGCTTCAGAAGAACGACGTCGTCGTCATCCGCTACGAGGGCCCCAAGGGTGGCCCCGGCATGCGCGAGATGCTCGCCGTCACCGGCGCCATCAAGGGTGCCGGTCTCGGCAAGGACGTCCTGCTCCTCACCGACGGCCGCTTCTCCGGCGGCACCACAGGTCTGTGCGTCGGCCACGTGGCGCCCGAGGCCGTCGACGAGGGTCCGATCGCCTTCGTCCGCGACGGCGACACGATCCGCCTCGACGTCGCGAGCGGCACGCTGGACGTGCTCGTCGACGACGAGGAGATGCAGCGTCGCCGGTCCGAGGGCGTCACGCACCCCGAGCCGAAGTACACCCGCGGCGTCCTCGCCAAGTACCGCAAGCTCGTCGGCAGCGCGAGCGGCGGCGCCGTCTGCGGCTGACGCACGTGCCCACCGACACGTTCCCGTCGCTCACCACGGCGCGGAGCTAGGTCCCCGGTGGGGGAGTCCAGTCGGACTCGGCCCGTCCCTTGAGGCCCGCCGCCTCCATCGCGAGGTAGCGGTCGGTCAGCCCGCGGTAGAGCCGCCCGACGACGGAGCCGACGGGCCCCTGCTGGCTCACCGAGAGCGTCACCCGGCAGCGGTTCTCGCCCATCGTCTCGACCCTGTGGTGCGCGATGGTCCGGGCGCCGGCACCGCCGGACTCCCACGTGAACGACTGCCCCTGGGTCAGGGCCGTCACCGTCCACCTCACGGTCGGGATGCGCGGCTGGTCGATCGTGGCGGTCGCGCCGACCTCGAGCACCCCGTCGTGGAGGGTCACCCTGCGCACCGACCGCGTCCACTCGGGCCAGCGCTCGGCGTCGGCCAGGATGGCCCAGACGCGGCTCGCCGGGGCGTCGATCTCGATGCTCGTGTGCTGCTCCACCATGCCTCCTCAGGCCTCGACGGCGACGGGTGTGGCGGGTGCGGCGGGTCCGACGGCAGCGGCCGACGGGTTGCCGACGACGTCAGCGGCCCAGTGCCGCCACACGGAGGTCACCTGCATCCCGACCTTCTCGTACAGCCCGAGCGCCCCGGTGCGCGAGTCGGTGGACAGCTCTGACCGGTCGCCCCCGTGCGCGCGCCCGACCTCGAACGCGTCGACGAGCAGGGCTCGGGCGAGTCCACGCCCGCGCTGGTCGCGGCGGACCGCCAGCTTGTCGACGTACGCGCAGCCGCTCGAGACGATGACGAACGCCATGCCCACGACCTCGCCGACCGGGTCGACCATGAGGCGCAGCTGCCACGGCTCGTAGCCGGGGCGGTAGACCACGGTGGCCGCCCACTCGGCAAAGGTCGCGCGCTCGCGCTCCGACCACTCGAGGAAGGCGTCCTCGTTGACGCTCCACGCCGCCTCGAGGTCGGCGTGGTCGCGCGGCTCGCGGATGGCGTACCCGTCGGGGGTGGGCTGCGGCACGATCGTCTGACCGGCAGGCAGCTGGAGGACCCACGACGTCCAGAGGTTGCGGTAGCCGAGCGCGGTGAAGAGCCGCTCGCCTGCAGAGTCACCAGGCACCGGCTGCCCGACGATGGTGCCGCCGTCACGCGCCCCGACGGCTCGGGTCCAGCGCGACAGCGCGGTGCCGATGCCGCGACCCCTGTATGCCGGCTCGACCGCACCGTCGGCCCAGCGCGCCTTGTAGACCTCGGCGTACGCGACGAGTCGCTCGCCGTCGAGGACGCCGACGGTCTGGCTGGCGAGGTCGAAGGCGGGGCGCTGCCAGTCGCCCACGATGTCGGCCTCCTCGATGAGGACCTCGCCGACGTCGTGCTGCTCGCACGCTGCCATCAACGCGGCGACGGCTGGGGCGTCGGCACGTGCCAACGGACGCACGGTCAGCGCCTGTGAGCCGGCCGGCAGGACGAGGGCGACCGGGTCGGCGTCGCTCGTGGGAGCCGAGGGGTGCGGGGTTGTCATGGCTGCTCCTGCTCGCGTGTGTCGCGGCCGGTGCCCCGCAGCTCCAACGAGCCGCCGATGACTCGGAGGCCGGGCGCGGGCAGCAGGTCGGCGACGGTGCTGGTCATGCGGGCCAGTGTCGCGAGCGCGGTCCGGGTGCGACAAGCGACTTTCGGCGCCTGGGCGCAGGCGAGGCAGCCCGGCGGCGTCGCTCGTGCGGGGCTGACAGTGGGTGAGATCACGATGCCACATCCTGAGACGCCGGTGACGCTCGATTGACACCACTGGGGCCGCGTAGGACGGTTGTCACGTGGCCCGACTCCTCGTACTTCCCTAGCGCGCCGACCAGCCCCACCGGTCAGCGCGCTCCCTTCCGTCCCACCGCGGGACCGAAGGGTTTTTTTGTGGCTGGAGTCAGCCAGAACCGCAGTCCATCTGCGGGGCTTCCCGCAGGACGTCCCGTAGGACCACGAGTGCTCGAGACAAGGAAGAGATCGTGAGCGACACGACCAAGCAGGCGCCATCGCCGGCTGACGTGGCCTCTCTGGCCCGTCCCCGACCCGCTGAGGGCAAGCCCGTCGAGACGGTCCCGGCGGCCGTCCCGGCCCTCGAGGTCACCGGGGCGCAGGCGCTCGTACTCTCGCTCGAGGCCATCGGCTGCGACACCGTCTTCGGCATCCCGGGCGGTGCCATCCTGCCGGCCTACGACCCGATGCTCGACTCGAAGAAGGTGCGGCACATCCTGGTCCGCCACGAGCAGGGCGCCGGCCACGCGGCCGAGGGGTACGCCTCGGCCACCGGCAAGGTCGGCGTCTGCATGGCGACGTCCGGACCCGGTGCCACCAACCTCGTCACGCCCCTGGCCGACGCCCACATGGACTCCGTCCCGGTCGTCGCGATCACGGGCCAGGTCGCGAGCGCGGCGATCGGCACCGACGCCTTCCAGGAGGCGGACATCCGCGGCATCACGATGCCGATCACGAAGCACAACTACCTCGTCACCGACCCGGCCAAGATCCCGCAGGCGATCGCCGAGGCCTTCCACGTGGCGAGCACCGGGCGTCCGGGGCCGGTGCTGGTCGACATCAGCAAGGACGCCCTGCAGGCGCGCACGACCTTCAGCTGGCCGCCGAAGATCGACCTTCCCGGCTACCGCCCGGTGCTGCGCCCGCACGGCAAGCAGATCCGCGAGGCTGCGCGCCTCATGGCAGCCGCCGAGCGACCCGTCCTGTACGTCGGTGGCGGCGTCGTGCGCTCCCGCGCCAGCGACGCGCTGCGCCGGCTCGTCGAGCTGACGCAGATCCCGGTCGTCACGACCCTCATGGCGCGCGGCACCGTGCCCGACAGCAATCCACTCAACCTCGGCATGCCCGGGATGCACGGCACCGTCGCCGCCGTGACGGGCCTGCAGAAGGCCGACCTGATCATCGCCCTGGGTGCCCGATTCGACGACCGCGTGACGGGTCAGCTGTCGACGTTCGCCCCTGACGCCAAGGTGATCCACGCCGACATCGACCCTGCCGAGATCTCGAAGAACCGGGTCGCCGACGTGCCGATCGTGGGCGACGCGGGTGAGGTCATCAAGGACCTCATCGAGCAGGTGACCCTCGACCGCGCGACCGCCGAGGGCGGGGCCTGGGACTACACGGCCTGGCGTGAGCGTGTCGCCGAGTGGAAGTCGACCTTCCCCCTCGGGTGGACCGAGAGCGAGGACGGCACCCTGTCGCCGCAGTACGTCATCGAGCGCATCGGGGCGCTGTCCGGGCCCGAGGCGACCTACGTCGCGGGTGTGGGGCAGCACCAGATGTGGGCGGCGCAGTTCGTCCAGTACGAACGCCCCAACGCGTGGATCAACTCGGGCGGCCTCGGCACCATGGGCTTCTCGGTGCCGGCGGCGATGGGCGCCAAGGTCGCCGAGCCCGAGCGCACGGTCTGGGCCATCGACGGTGACGGCTGCTTCCAGATGACCAACCAGGAGCTCGCGACCTGTGTCATCAACAACATCCCGATCAAGGTCGCCATCATCAACAACAGCTCGCTGGGCATGGTGCGCCAGTGGCAGACGCTCTTCTACAACGAGCGCTACTCCAACACCGACCTCCAGCCGATGAGCCAGCGCGTGCCCGACTTCGTCAAGCTCGCCGACGCGTACGGCTGCCTGGGCCTCCGCGCGGAGACGCCCGACGAGGTCGACGCCGTCATCAAGCAGGCGCTCGAGACGAACGACCGGCCGGTCGTCATCGACTTCATCGTCCACCGCGACGCCATGGTGTGGCCCATGGTCCCGGCGGGCGTCAGCAACGACATGATCCAGGCGGCCCGCCACGAGGCACCGGTCTGGGAGCGGGAGGACTGAGCATGAGCAAGCACACCCTGTCGGTGCTCGTCGAGGACAAGCCCGGCGTGCTGACCCGCGTCGCAGCGCTCTTCTCGCGCCGGGGCTTCAACATCAACTCGCTCGCGGTCGGTCCGACCGAGCTGCCCGAGATCTCGCGCATCACCGTCGTCGTCGAGGTCGAGGGCGCTGCCCTCGAGCAGGTGACCAAGCAGCTCAACAAGCTCATCGAGGTGCTCAAGGTGGTCGAGCTCGACGCCCACGCCTCGGTCCAGCGCGAGATCGTCCTCGTCAAGGTCCGGGCCGACGCGGCGACGCGCAGCCAGGTCATCGACACGATCCAGCTCTTCAAGGCCAAGGTCGTCGACGTGACGACCGACGCCGTCGTCATCGAGGCGACAGGCAACTCCGACAAGCTCCGCGCGCTGCTCGACGTCCTCGAGCCGTTCGGCATCAAGGAGCTCGTCCAGTCGGGCATGGTCGCCGTCGGCCGCGGGTCGCGCTCGATCACCGACCGCAGCCTGCGCAGCGCCTGAGCGACTCCACCCACCCCCAGACCAACAGCACACCGCAACCGAAGGAGAAGGCCACCATGGCCGAGATGTTCTACGACGACGACGCCGACCTGTCGATCATCCAGGGCAAGAAGGTCGCCGTCATCGGCTACGGCAGCCAGGGCCACGCCCACGCGCTGAACCTGCGCGACTCCGGCGTCGACGTGCGCGTCGGCCTCGCCGAGGGCAGCAAGAGCCGGGCCAAGGCCGAGGCCGAGGGCCTCTCCGTGACCTCGGTCGCCGACGCCGTCAAGGAGGCCGACCTCGTCGTGATCCTGACGCCCGACCAGGTGCAGCGCACCGTCTACGCCAACGACATCCAGCCCAACCTCAAGGACGGCGCCGCCCTCCTCTTCGGGCACGGCTTCAACATCCGCTTCGGCTACATCAAGCCGGAGTCCGACGCCGACGTGCTCATGGTGGCCCCCAAGGGCCCCGGCCACATCGTGCGCCGCGAGTTCGCCGACGGCCGTGGGGTGCCCGTGCTCCTCGCTGTCGAGCAGGACGCGTCGGGCACGGCCTGGGACCTCGCCAAGGCCTACGGCAAGGCGATCGGCGGCCTGCGCGCCGGCGGCATCAAGACCACGTTCACCGAGGAGACCGAGACCGACCTCTTCGGCGAGCAGGCGGTGCTCTGTGGCGGTGCGAGCCAGCTGGTGCAGTACGGCTTCGAGACCCTCGTCGAGGCCGGCTACCAGCCCGAGGTCGCCTACTTCGAGTGCCTGCACGAGCTCAAGCTCATCGTGGACCTCATGATCGAGGGCGGCATCGCCAAGCAGCGCTGGTCGGTCTCCGACACCGCTGAGTACGGCGACTACGTCTCGGGTCCCCGTGTCATCGACCCGCACGTCAAGGAGAACATGAAGGCCGTCCTGGGCGACATCCAGAACGGTGCCTTCGCCAAGCGCTTCATCGACGACCAGGACGCCGGCGCCCCGGAGTTCAAGGCCTTGCGCGAGAAGGGCGCCCAGCACCCGATCGAGGGCACGGGCCGCGAGCTGCGCAAGCTGATGGCCTGGGTCAAGCAGACCGACTCGGACTACACCGAGGGCTCGGCCGCGCGCTGACCGTCTCTGCCTGGCGGCCGGTCACCCGTTCGTGGGGTGGCCGGCCGTCGTCGTTCCCGGGACGGCGGTCGGCGTCAGCGTCCCGACAGCCGCGACGGCTGCTCGGCGAGCCAGGCCGCGAATGTTCGGCCACCCGTGTCGGCGGTTCCTGCCGGCGGCACGTTGGCGCCGCGGGCGAACGCTTTCAGCACGGCCCCGACCGCGGGCAGGTGCACGACGCGGGGCGCCGGTGCGCCACGGTGGGAGCGGACGAGAGTCGCGATGTCGACGAGCGCGAGCACGTCAGGGCCGGCAAGGTCCGTCGCCCTGGCGTATGCCGCCGGGCGGGCACCCAGCGCCAGGTCGGCGAGGCGGGCGGCCACGTGGTCGGTGTCGACGGGCTGGATCACCATGTCGCCGATGGCGAAGGCAACCGGACCCTTCGTCAGCACCCGCGCGAAGTACGCTGCGAGAGAGTGGAACTGGGTCGCGCGCAAGACGGTTGCCGCGCCGCCGGCGGCAGCGATGCCCTGCTCTGCCCGGAGCTTGCGCTTGTAGTAGGGCAGGGGATGGCCGTCGATGCCGACGATCGAGATGTGCACGAGGTGCACGTCCTGGGCGGCCGCGACGTCGGCGAGCCGCCGTGTGCCGTAGACCGTCACGGCGTCGCCGGCGGACGTGTCGTCTGCGCAGTGCACGACGGCGTCGGCTCCCCGGAGGGCCGCATCGAGCCCGGACCCGGTGCTGAGGTCGACCCCGGTGCGGCGGCTCGCGGGCACGGCCTCGTGGCCTCGCTCGCGGAGCTGCGCCACCACTCGGGAGCCCAGGTCTCCCGCGCCACCCGTCACGACCACTCGCACGTCACCCACCGTAGCCCGACCGCGGTTCCGCCGTCCCGGCATACGGGACCGGGCGTCCAGCGACCAAGACACGGGTGGGATGTGGGGGCGGTTCACGGATTGGTCACGGTCCGTGATTCTCGGCACCGCAGCCCCTAGACTCGCCGACGGCACGCCGCGGTGCCGCCGACGGCCCGCGTCCGCGATGGACCTGGCCCTTGCCCTCCACGGCCTCCCCGCCGCTCCGTCTCGGAAAGGGAACCCTTGTGAGCAAGCCCGTTGTCCTGATCGCCGAAGAGCTGTCGCCCGCAACGATCGAGGCTCTGGGACCGGACTTCGAGGTCCGCTCGGTCGACGGGGCCGACCGTGACGTGCTGCTCCCGGCTCTTGCCGACGTCGACGCCGTCCTCATCCGCTCGGCCACGAAGATGGACGCCGAGGCGATCGCCGCAGCGAAGCGCCTCAAGGTCATCGCCCGCGCGGGCGTCGGGCTCGACAACGTCGACGTCCAGGCAGCGACGCAGGCCGGTGTGATGGTCGTCAACGCGCCGACGTCCAACATCACCTCGGCCGCCGAGCTGGCCGTCGGGCTGCTCCTCGCGACCGCGCGCAACATCGCCCCCGCCAACCAGGCCCTCAAGGCCGGCGCGTGGAAGCGGAGCAAGTACACCGGGGTCGAGCTGCTCGACAAGACCGTCGGCGTGGTCGGCCTCGGGCGCATCGGCGCCCTCGTCGCCGAGCGGCTCAAGGGCTTCGGCATGAAGATCGTCGCCTACGACCCGTACGCGTCGCCCGCCAAGGCCGGTCAGCTCGGCGCCCAGCTCGTCGGCCTCGACGAGCTGCTCGCCCAGTCCGACTTCATCACCATCCACCTGCCGAAGACGCCCGAGACGCTCGGTCTCATCGGCGACGAGGCGCTGGCGAAGGTCAAGCCCTCGGTGCGTATCGTCAACGCCGCACGCGGGGGCATCGTCGACGAGGCCGCCCTGGCGCGCGCCATCGCCGAGGGCCGCGTCGCCGGCGCCGGCATCGACGTGTTCGCGACCGAGCCGACGACGGAGTCCCCGCTCTTCGACCACGAGTCGGTCGTCGTGACGCCGCACCTCGGCGCCTCGACCGACGAGGCCCAGGAGAAGGCCGGCATCGCCGTCGCGAAGTCGGTACGCCTCGCCCTCGGCGGCGAGCTCGTGCCCGACGCCGTCAACGTCTCCAGCGGCTTCATCGCCGAGGAGGTCCGGCCCGGCATCCCGCTCGTCGAGAAGCTCGGGCGGATGTTCACGGCCGTCGCGGGCAGCGTGCCGACCCAGCTCGACGTCGACGTGCGGGGCGAGATCATCGAGCACGACGTCAACGTCTGGAAGCTCGTCGCGCTCAAGGGCCTGTTCACCGACGTGGTCGAGGACCCCGTGACCTACGTCAACGCCCCGGTGTTCGCCGAGCAGCGTGGCTGCGTCGTGCGCCTCGTCACCGACCCCGACTCGGGTGACTTCCGCAACGTCACGACGCTGCGCGGCACGCTCGCCGACGGCACCGTCGTCTCGGTCTCGGGCACCCTGACCGGCCCGAAGCTCGTCGAGAAGCTCGTCGGCGTCAACGGCTACGACCTCGAGGTGCCGCTCACCGAGCACATGCTCGTCTTCGAGTACTCAGACCGGCCCGGCGTGATCGGCAACATCGGCCGCATCCTCGGTGACGCCGACATCAACATCGGTGGCATGCAGGTCTCGCGCCAGCAGGACCGCGCGATCGGGGTGCTCAACGTCGACAGCGCCGTCCCGCCCGCACTGGCGGCCGAGCTGTCCGACGTGGTGGAGGCCGAGAACTTCTCGGTCGTCGACCTGCAGGACTGATCCGGGGCACAGGTCCGCTCAGGAGCGGGCCGTGGCGTCCTTCGCCGCCTCGTCGTCCTCGTCGTCCTCGTCGTCCTCGTCATCGTCGTCGTCGGACGTGTCCAGCTCGGCGAGCTCGGGCACCAGCTCGTGGCGCTTGCTGAAGGTGTCGAGGATCGCGAGAGCCACCGCGGCGATCGGGATGCCGATGAGGGCACCGATCGCCCCGAAGAGGGCCGCGCCGGCGATGACCGAGCCGAGCGCCACGGCCGGGTGGACGTCCATGGTGCGCCGGCTGATGCGCGGCGTGAAGACGTAGTTCTCGAGCTGCTGGTAGATGGTCGCGAACACCGCGATCCACACGGCGTTGATCGGCTTGTCGAGCACCGCGAAGAGCGCCGGCAGGGCCACGCCGATGTAGGTGCCGATCGTGGGGATGAACTGGCCGACGATGCCCGCGAAGACGCCGAGGGGGAGCCAGAACGGGACGTCGATGACCCAGAAGAACGATGCGTGGAAGACGGCCGACAGTGCTGCGAGGACCAGCTTGGAGACGACGTATCCGCCGGTCTTCTCGACGGAGATCGTCCAGACCGTGATGAAGACCCGCTGGTAGCGCTGCGGCAGCCAGGAGCCGATGGTCTGGCGCAGGCGCGGGCTGTCGGCGGACAGGTAGTAGGCGAAGACGAGGATCGTCAGGCTGTCGAAGAGGAAGGTGAACAGCGAGCCGAAGATGCCCACGATGCCGCCGCCGTAGCGACCGGCGAGCTCGCCCAGCTTGTCGGGGGTGAGGCTCAGCGCCGAGCGCACCTGCTCGAGGTCGAAGGTCGTGCCGAAGGTCGAGTTGACCCAGTTGATCGCCGAGGTGACGGCGCCCGGCAGCTGCGTACCGAGCTCGGACACCTGCGAGATGAAGACCTGCCCGAAGAGCTCGGCGAGACCCGCGAAGAGCAGGAGGAGCCCGAGCATCGTCAGGCCGGTCGCGAGCCCCCGCTTCATGCCCCGCGAGGCGAGCAAGAGCACCACCGGCTCCATCGCGATGGACACGAGCCAGGCGAGCAGCAGCAGGAAGAGGAAGCTGGCGAGCGCGTGGAAGGCCCAGGTCGCGATCGAGAGCAGCACGACGCCCGTCAGCACGATGATCGTGATGCGTCGCGCGTTGCCCGGTGTCACGGCGATCCATCGGGCCTCGTCGTCGAACGGCACCCCGGGGACGGCATGGTGGATGTGCCGGTCGTGCCGGTCGGGCCGATCGGTGTGCGGATCGGCACGGTGGGCGTGCGAGTCGGCGTGCGAGTCGGCGTGCGAGTCGGGGTGGTGAGCGCTCACGCGGCGAGCCTACGGTCCCGGGTGCGCCCGGTGCGGGAGGCCGCGCACGGACGAGAGGCGCCTGACGGCGCGGCAGGTGAGCCCTACGACGGGGGTGGAGGACCCCGCGAGTCCACCGGTGACCCGCGACACGCGTACGTCCTCGGCACCGAACGAATGGTGGACGCCGCGTCTCATCCTGTGGAAACCCCCTTTACCCATGGGTAGCCCCGCGTACCGTGAAATGCATGACGCGGCAGGTCGTACTTATTCCCCGCCGCGGCGAGTCCAGGTAGTCAGCACCTCGCCGCGGAGATCCCGCGCACCCTCCTGCTGACAGGTTCGCCCACCCGGGCTTGAGCCACCTGAGACCACCGACAGCACGGCAACTCGAAAGACGTGATCACCATGAGCGAAGACGCCAAGGCCGCCCGTCAGGCCCTGCAGGAGTCGATGGACCTGCGAGACCAGGGCCACACCGAGGACTGACGCAGGCGCACCGAACGCCTGACGAAGGCCCCCTCCCAGCTGGGCGGGGGCCTTCGTCGTCGTTCACCAAATGAGACGCACGTTCCACATCACAAGACGCGTTCTAGGCTTGCCGCATGGGAGAGACGCAGGTCAAGGACGCCTACTCGATCGCCGTGATCGGCGGTGACGGCATCGGTCCCGAGGTCGTCGCCGAGGGCCTCAAGGTGCTCGACGCCGTCACCGGATCAGCCGGTCCGAAGTTCGCGACCACGGACTACGACCTCGGCGCGCGTCGCTGGCACGCCACCGGCGAGACGCTGCCGGACTCGGTGCTCGAGGAGCTTCGCGGCCACGACGCGATCCTCCTCGGTGCCATCGGCGACCCGACGGTGCCCAGCGGCGTGCTCGAGCGGGGTGTGCTCCTCCCGCTGCGCTTCGCGCTCGACCACTACGTCAACCTGCGCCCGGCCAAGCTGTTCCCCGGCGTGGCCAGCCCCCTCGACGTGGCCCGCGTCGCCCCCGACGGGATCGACTTCGTCGTCGTGCGTGAGGGAACCGAGGGCCCGTACGTCGGCAACGGCGGCGCCCTTCGCGTCGGCACGCCGGCCGAGATCGCGACCGAGGTCAGCGTCAACACCCGCTACGGCGTCGAGCGCGTCGTGCGCGACGCGTTCGCCCGCGCCCAGGGCCGCCCGCGCAAGCACCTGACGCTCGTGCACAAGCACAACGTCCTGACCCACGCCGGCCATCTGTGGCGACGCACGGTCGAGGAGGTCGGGGCCGAGTTCCCCGAGGTCGAGACCGCCTACCAGCACGTCGACGCCGCCACGATCTTCATGGTGACCGACCCGGGTCGCTTCGACGTCATCGTCACCGACAACCTCTTCGGTGACATCCTCACCGACATCGCCGCTGCCATCGCCGGCGGGATCGGGCTCGCCGCCTCGGGCAACATCAACCCGGCGCGCACGACCCCGAGCATGTTCGAGCCCGTACACGGCTCGGCCCCCGACATCGCGGGCCAGTCCAAGGCCGACCCGACGGCTGCGATCCTGTCGGTCGGGATGCTCCTCGCCCACCTCGGGCTCGATGCCGAGGCCGAGCGCGTCGACACCGCCGTGGCTGCCGACCTCGCCGACCGCGGAGACGCCGTACGCAGCACCTCCGCCGTCGGCGACGCCGTGGTCGGTCGTCTCTGACGCGCACGACACGGCATACGCCCGGCTGACCCGCCGCTCGCACGCGGGTCCATGTTGCGTACGCGCGCGACTGCCCCGTACGCGGGTGGCTGGGCCGCACGTGCGGCATACGCGGCGTACGCGACCGAAACCCGCGGAGGATGCCGGGGCAGGACGCCCGCGGACGCGACCCCGCTGCGGCGCCCGGGGCGGCTGTCTCATCTCACGATGTGGGCGATAACCTGACATCGGATCACCGCAGATTTCGCTCCATGGAGGTTTTGTCATGACCCAGCTGTCCTTCGAGGTGACGCGCCGCGACGACGTCACCCCGCCAGAGCGCATCGCCGAGATCCTCGAGAACCCCGGTTTCGGCAAGACCTTCACCGACCACATGGTCGTCGCGACGTGGACCGCCGCCGGCGGGTGGGCCGACGCACAGGTCAAGCCCTACGGCCCGTTCCAGCTCGACCCCGCGGCGGCGGTGCTCCACTACGCCCAGGAGATCTTCGAGGGGATGAAGGCCTACCGCCACGCCGACGGCTCCATCTGGACGTTCCGTCCCGAGGCCAACGCCGCTCGGTTCGCGCGCTCGGCCCGGCGCCTGGCGCTGCCGGTGCTGCCCGAGGCCGACTTCATCGAGTCGCTCCGCCAGCTCGTCTCCGTCGACCAGGAGTGGGTGCCCGCCGGTGACGCGGGGGAGAAGAGTCTCTACCTGCGGCCGTTCATGTTCGCGTCCGAGGCCTTCCTCGGCGTGCGCCCGGCCCAGCAGGTCACCTACTCCGTGATCGCCTCCCCGGCGGGTGCCTACTTCTCGGGCGGCCTCAAGCCGGTCACCCTCTGGATCTCCACCGACTACGCCCGTGCGGGCGAGGGCGGAACGGGTTCGGCGAAGTGTGGCGGCAACTACGCCAGCTCTCTCGCAGGCCAGCTCGAGGGCATCGACCACGGCTGCGACCAGGCCGTCTTCCTCGACTCCTCGACGCACACGTACATCGAGGAGCTCGGCGGCATGAACCTGTTCCTCGTGACCAAGGACGGGCGCATCATCACCCCCGAGCTCACGGGCACGATCCTCGAGGGAGTCACGCGCAGCTCCATCCTGCAGATCGCCAAGGAGCTCGACCTCGAGCCCGAGGAGCGCCGCATCCCCATCGAGGAGTGGAAGGAGGGTGCGGCCAGTGGCGACATCGTCGAGATCTTCGCCTGCGGCACCGCCGCGGTCGTGACTCCTGTGGGTGAGCTGCGCTGGGACGGGGGGTCGGTAGACCACCGCCGCGAGGGCCATGAGGACCACTACGCCGAGGCGATTCGCAACAAGCTGCTCGACATCCAGTACGGCCGCACCGAGGACGCCCACGGCTGGCTGACCCGTCTCGTCTGACCCGGTGGCCGCACCGGGGGAGCCGACGCTGCGGCGGCCGCGTCTCGTCGCGACCGACCTCGACGGCACCCTGCTGCGCTCCGACGGCTCGGTGTCGGAGCGAACGCGCGCGGTGTGGGCGGCCGCCGACGAGGCCGGCATCGAGACGGTTCTCGTCACCGCACGCCCGCCGCGTTGGCTCCACGACCTCGAGCACGTCGTCGGCCCGCGCGGCGTCGCGATCTGCGGCAACGGAGCGTTCGTCTACGAGGTGGCCGGGCGGCGGCTGCTCGAGACGCACTGCTTCGAGCCGGGCGCCGTCGAGTCGATCGTCTCCGACCTCACCTCGGCGCTCCCTCAGATCGCCTTTCTCGCCGAGCGTGCGAGCGGACCCTACGTCGGCCCCGGCTATCCCGACCCGCACAAGGACTCGGTCGCCGAGGGGGCCGCGCACGGTCCCGTTGACCGGATCGCGGCCGAGCCGGTGGGCAAGCTGCTGGCCGTCACCGACGGCGTGCCGCTCGAGGAGTTCCTCGCGACGGTGGAGGAGGTGGTCGGCGACAGGGGACACCTGCACTTCTCTGGAGCGTTCGGACTCGCCGAGATCAACGCCCCCGGCGTGACCAAGGCGTCTGCACTCGAACGGTGGGCGGGCCGGCTCGGCATCGACGCCGCCGACGTCTGGGCGTTCGGCGACATGCCCAACGACCTCCCGATGATCGAGTGGGCGGGCGTCGGGTGGGCCGTCGCCAACGCCCATCCCGACGTCGCAGCCATGGCCGATCGCAGGTGCGCGGCCAACGACGAGGACGGCGTCGCCCGGGCGATCGAATCGGTGCTCTCGAGCTGACCCGGCACAAATGGTCTCCTTCTGGGCCATTGACGGGCAGCTCGATGACGCCCACGGCGTTGAAACGCCCCCTCCACCTACGGAAACCGAAGGGAAAAGAGGTCTGTTCGCCGCACTCTCGCAGCAGTAGCATCGGCGCAACTTCATACCGAAGCAAGGAGTGCACTCATGTCCGACGTGACCGAACTCTCCGACGACGAACGCCGGCTCGCGGAACTCGGCTACAAGCAGGAGCTCCACCGGTCGTGGTCGGGCTTCTCGAACTTCGCCATCTCGTTCTCGATCATCTCCATCCTCGCCGGCTGCTTCACGAACTTCGGGGCGGGCTGGAACAACGGCGGGCCCATCTCGATCTCCTGGTCCTGGCCGATCCTGTCCGTCTTCATCCTCATCATCGGCTTCACGATGTCCGAGCTCGTGTCGGCCTTCCCGACCTCGGGCGGGATCTACTGGTGGGCCTCGAAGCTCGGCGGCCCTCGCGCCGGCTTCTACACCGGATGGCTCAACCTCATCGGTCTCATCGCCGTCACGGCCGGTGTCGCCTACGGCTGTGCGACCTTCATCGACCTGACCATCTCCACCTGGTCCTCCGGCTACGCCGCGAGCTACTCGCTGACGCGCGTCTTCCTCGTCTTCGTCGCGGTGCTGGCGCTGGTGGTCGTGCTCAACATCTTCAGCGGCCACCTCATGGCGGTCCTCAACAACGTCTCGGTCTGGTGGCACGTCTTCGGGGCGGCGGCGATCATCGTGATCCTGCTCGTCATCCCCGACCAGCACCAGTCCTTCAGCTACGTCTTCACGCACCGCTTCAACAACTCCGGCTTCTTCGACGCCGACACCGGCGGCCTCGGCTACTGGTTCGCGATCGTGCCGTTCGGCTTCCTGCTCACGCAGTACACGATCACCGGCTTCGACGCGTCCGCGCACCTCTCCGAGGAGACGCAGTCGGCGTCGAAGGCTGCCGCACAAGGGATGTGGCGCTCGATCGCCTACTCCGCCCTCGGCGGCTACCTCCTGCTGCTCTGCGTCGTCTTCGCGGTTCCGAACAAGGGTGGCGCACCCGATGACGCGGGCGTGGGCGCCGGCGGTGTCGGCTACATCTTCACGACAGCGCTGGGCACGAGCTGGGGCGGCCTCGTCCTCTTCATCTCGGCGGCGGCGCAGGTGTTCTGCGCCACCTCGTGCATGACGTCGGCGTCGCGGATGCTCTTCGCGTTCAGCCGGGACGGGGCCGTGCCGTTCTCGCGGCTGTGGTCGACCCTCTCGCCCAAGCGTGTCCCGGCCAACGCCGTGCTGGTCGTGGCGGTCGTCAGCGCGGTCGTCACGCTGCCTGCGCTGATCCGGGTCAACCTCGGCACCGAGCAGGCGCCGCTCGTGGTTCCCGTCGCCTTCTACGCCGTCACCTCGATCGCCGTGATCGGCCTCTACCTGTCGTTTGCGATCCCGATCTGGCTGCGCTGGCGCGCGGGTGACAGCTTCCAGGTGGGCTCGTGGAACAACGGCGCGAAGTACCGCTGGATGAACCCCATCGCCGTGGCCGAGATCGTCATCGTCTCGCTCTACCTGATGATGCCGTTCGTCCCCGGTGCGGTGCCGTTCAACGACGCGTTCGCGTGGAAGTTCGTCAACTACGCGCCGCTCGTCACGATCGGCGCCCTGGTGGCCCTGACGATCTGGTGGCAGGCCTCGGCGCGGCACTGGTTCGCCGGTCCCAAGCAGAACGTCGACCCCGAGGTCGCGGCCGTCTACGGCGAGTGACCCACGAACCGCGGGCCCGGCCGGCCCACGCTCCCGGCACGACCGACCAGCTCGCCACCGCCCTCGCTCGGCTCTCCCTCTCGGGACGGCCGAGCGAGGTGACGGCGCTGCCGGGCGGCCTGACCAACCACAACTACCGGGTGCGGGCCGACGGGATCGACGTGGTCGTCCGCATCTCGTCAGCCTCCAGTGCGATGCTCGCCGTCGACCGTGAGCACGAGTGGCACAACTCGCGCGCCGCCGCCGCCGCGGGTGTCGGGGCCCCCGTCGTCGACTACGTGCCCGGCGAGGGCATCCTCGTCGTCGAGTTCCTCCCGGGTCGCACGTATGCCGCGGCAGACGTCGGCGCGAACCTCGGCCGCATTGCCGCCTCGCTGCGCCGGCTGCACGCCGGACCCGAGTTCGCTTCGCGCTTCGACATGTTCGCGATCCAGAGGACGTATGCCGCCCTCGTCCTCGAGAGGGGACTCGCCGTGCCCGACGGCTACTGGGCACTCGACGACGCGATCGCCCGCGTGGAGCTGGCGCTGCGAGTGCATCCCGACCCGCTGGTGCCCTGCCACAACGACCTGCTCGCGGCGAACTTCCTCGACGACGGCGGCGACGTACGGGTCATCGACTACGAGTACTCCGGAACGAACGAGGCGGCATTCGAGCTCGGCAACCTCGTCAACGAGTCGCAGCTGGGGCCCGACGGGCTGGCCGAGGTCGTGGAGGCGTACCACGGGCGGCTCAGCGACCGGCTCCTGGCGCGCGCCGAGCTGTGGGGTCTTGCGGGGCAGCACGCCTGGACCCTGTGGGGCGCGATCCAGCACGGCGTCTCCGATCTCGAGGCAGACTTCTGGTCCTTCGCGATGGAGCGTTTCGAGCCCGCCGCCCGGCTTCTGACGGGTGCACGCCTCGACACCCTGATCGACGCCGCCGTCGGTGAGGACCCTGCAGATCCGAGGGCGAGTTGATGGTCGAGATCCCCTCTCGCGCAGAGATCGTCGTCATCGGTGGGGGAGTCGTCGGCGCGAGTGTCGCCTACCACCTGGCCCACCTCGGGCGCACCGACGTGCTCCTGCTGGAGCAGGGCAGCCTGTCGTGCGGCACGACGTGGCACGCGGCCGGGCTCGTCGGGCAGCTGCGCGCGACCGAGGCCGGCACCCGTCTCGTGCAGTACTCCACCGACCTCTACTCGCGCCTGGAGGCCGAGACCGGCCTCGGCACGGGCTACCGCGTGTGCGGGGGCCTGACGGTCGCCCGCACACCGGAGCGGATGGTCGCGCTGCGTCGGACCACGGCCAGCGCCGCCGCCTACGACCTCGAGTGCGAGCTGCTCACGGCCGAGCAGGCCCAGGAGCGCTACCCGCTCATCCGGTCCGACGACCTCCTCGGGGCGATCTGGCTTCCGGGCGACGGCAAGGCGAACCCGACCGACCTGACCCAGGCGCTCGCGAAGGGCGCCCGCCAGCTCGGGGCCCGGGTCGCGGAGCGGGTGCGCGTCACCGGCGTGATCACGCGGGCAGGCCGCGCCGCGGGGGTGCGCACCGAGCACGGCGACGTCGAGGCGGACGTCGTCGTCAACTGCGCCGGCCAGTGGGCCCGGGCCGTGGGGGCGATGGCCGGCGTCAACGTGCCGCTGCACTCGGCGGAGCACTTCTACGTGGTCACCGAGCCGATCGACGGCGTCCACCGCGACCTGCCCGTGCTCCGTGACCCGGACGGCTTCACCTACGTCAAGGAGGAGGTCGGCGGCCTGCTCGTCGGCGGCTTCGAGCCCGAGGCCAAGCCGTGGGTGTCACCCGACCGCATCCCCCATCCCTTCGAGTTCGCGCTGCTCGACGAGGACTGGGAGCACTTCGAGATCCTGATGGACAGCGCGGTCCACCGGCTGCCGGTGCTGGCCGAGACGGGCATCCGCAAGTTCTACAACGGCCCCGAGAGCTTCACGCCCGACAACCAGTTCGTCGTCGGTGAGGCTCCCGAGCTGCCGGGCTTCTTCGTCGCTGCCGGCTTCAACTCCGTCGGCATCGCGAGTGCCGGTGGGGCGGGGCGCGCGCTGGCCGAGTGGGTCGTCGAGGGGCGGCCCACCATCGACCTGATCAGCGCCGACATCCGGCGCTTCTCACCGCTCTCGGACGACAACGTCTGGCTGCGCGACCGCGTCGTCGAGGTGCTGGGTCTGCACTACGCGGTGCCGTGGCCCAACCGGGAGCTCGAGACAGGTCGACCGCAGCGGCTCTCGCCCGTCCACGACCGCATCGTGCGCCAGGGCGCGGTCCTCGGCAGCCGCAACCACTGGGAGCGCCCGAACGTCTTTGCACCACGGGGCCGCTCGCCGGTGCTCGACTACTCCTGGGATCGTCCTGCCTGGGTAGACTGGTGCGTCGACGAGCAGCGGGCCGCGCGCGAAGCCGTGGCCGTCTTCGACCAGACGTCGTTCTCCAAGTACCTCGTCGTCGGTCGGGACGCCGAGCGCGCGCTCCAGTGGATCTGCACCGCCGACGTCGCCGTCCCGGTCGGGCGCACGGTCTACACGGGACTGCTCAACGCGGGCGGCACCTACGAGTCCGACGTGACGGTCACCCGCACGGGGGAGCGCACGTTCCTCGTGGTGAGCAGCGCGGCCACGACCGTGCGTGACCTCGACTGGATCGCCCGGAACGTGCCCGAGGGCGCGGACGCGAGCGTGGTCGACGTGACGAGTGCGTATGCCGTCCTCGGTGTCATGGGGCCACGCTCGGCCGAGCTGCTGGCCGCGCTCTCCGACGACGACTTCGGCGACGCCGCCTTCCCCTTCGGCACCAGCCGCGAGGTCAGGGTCGGCTCCGCCCGCGTCCGCGCCACGCGCATCACGTACGTGGGTGAGCTCGGGTGGGAGCTCTACGTCCCGACGGACCTGGCAGCCGGGGTGTACGACGACCTGTTCCGCAGCGGCGCCGACCTGGGCGTGCGCCCGGCCGGCTACTACGCCATCGAGGCGATGCGGCTCGAGAAGGGCTACCGGGCGTTCGGCCGCGAGCTGACGACCGAGACGGGACCGGTGACCGCGGGGCTGGCCTTCGCGTGCAAGCTCGGTTCCGACCACGACTTCCTCGGCCGGGCCGCCGTCGAGGCGGCGCGGGCCGCCGTCTCGCCGCGCCGGATCGTGTCGTTCGTCGTCGGTGACCCGACGGCATACGCGTGGGGCGGCGAGCTCGTGCTGCGCGACGGCCGCCCGGTCGGCCAGGTGACGAGCGCGGCGTGGGGCGCGACGCTCGGCACCGGCGTCGGCCTCGCACTGGTCGGGGAGCGCGAGTCAGGCGCGGCCACGTCGGCGTGGATCCAGTCGGGGGAGTGGGAGATCGACGTCGCGGGACGTCGCCACCCGCTGACGGTCGGGGTGCGGCCGCCGCTGGACCCCGACGGGCGCCGACTGCGGCGCGACGGTAACGACACACCATAATGGTTCTTTCTCAGACCATTGACGCGGAGGAGGTGACGGTATTGGATCGACACGTGAGCGCCACGGTACGACAGCCGTCCCTTCCGGACGTCGTGCTGCGCCCCGCGACGGGCAACGTCTTCGAGGGCACCGTCGAGCAGCTCGCGACCGCCATCCGTCTCGGCGTCTTCGCGCGCGGCGAGCAGCTGCCGCCCGAGCGCGAGCTCGCCGAGCGTCTCGGCGTCAGCCGCAACACCCTCCGTGAGGCCATCGCCGCCCTGCGGGACTCGGGGCTGGTGACGACCCGCCGCGGCCGCGGCGGCGGCACGTGGGTCACCGACTCGGTGGAGCTGCCGCCACCGGCCCCCGGGGCGTTCGTGCGAAGCGGTGCCGCGATGCTCGACGCCCTGACCTTCCGCCGTGTCGTCGAACCGGGCGCGGCCTGGCTCGCGGCCACCCAGGCGCTGGCCGGCGACCAGCGGGCCTGGCTCATGGACTGCCTCGTCGAGGTCGACGAGGCGGCAGACTCGGCCGCCCACCGCGTGGCCGACTCGCGGCTGCACCTGGCCATCGCGACCCTGTCCGGGTCGCCCATGCTCATCGACGCCGTCACCCGCTCGCAGTCGGCCCTGCACGACATGCTCATGGCGATCCCCGTGCTGCGGCGCAACATCGAGCACTCCAACGCCCAGCACCACCAGATCGTCGGGGCCGTCCTCGGCGGCAAGGCGGAACGAGCCCGAGCGGTCATGGAGGAGCACTGCGACGCCACCTCCGCGCTGCTGCGCGGCCTCATCGGATAGCGACAGGAAGGCACGACATGGCGCCCGCGCCCACCCTGACCCTCGACCAGCTGCGGACCGAGATCGAGAAAGGCACGATCGACACGGTCGTCGTGGCCTTCACCGACATGCAGGGCCGGCTGCAGGGCAAACGCCTGCACGGGCACTACTTCCTCGACCACGTGCTCGAGGACGGCACGGAGGGCTGCAACTACCTGCTCGCCGTCGACGTCGACATGAACACCGTCGACGGCTACGCGATCTCCTCGTGGGAGCGCGGCTACGGCGACATGTTCTTCGACCTCGACCTCGACACCCTCCGCCGCACCCCGGGCACGCCGCACTCGGCGACGGTCCAGTGCGACCTCACCTGGCTCGACGGCAGCGGTCCGGTGGTGCAGTCGCCCCGGTCGGTGCTCAAGGCGCAGGTCGACCGGGCCGCGGCTCTCGGCATGGCGGCCCACTGCGGCACCGAGCTCGAGTTCATCGTCTTCCAGGAGTCCTACGAGCAGGCCTGGGACGCCGGCTACACGGGCCTCACCCCCGCCAACCGCTACAACGTCGACTACTCGATCCTCGGCGGTGACCGCGTCGAGCCGCTGCTGCGCGAGATCCGCAACGAGATGTACGCCGCCGGCGCGGTCGTCGAGAGCGCCAAGGGCGAGTGCAACTACGGCCAGCACGAGATCGGCTTCCTCTTCGACACCGCCGTGCGCACCTGCGACAACCACGTGATCTACCGCAACGCGGCCAAGGAGATCGCGGCGCACCACGGGCAGTCCCTGACGTTCATGGCCAAGTTCGACCAGCGTGAGGGCAGCTCGTGCCACATCCACCTCTCGTTGCGCGGGCAGGGCGGTGAGACGGTTTTCGTCGACGACGACCGCGAGCACGGCCACAGCGAGATGTTCGAGCACTTCCTCGCGGGCATCCTGGCGACCCAGCGTGAGCTGACCTACTTCTACGCACCGAACATCAACTCCTACAAGCGTTTTGCATCGGCGAGCTTTGCGCCGACCGCCGTCGCCTGGGGGCGTGACAACCGCACCTGTGCGCTACGCGTCGTGGGCCACGGTCCGGGGCTGCGCGTCGAGAACAGGGTGGGCGGCGGCGACCTGAACCCCTACCTCGCGGTGGCCGCCATGCTGGCCGGCGGCCTGCACGGCATCGAGCAGCAGCTCGAGCTCGAGCCCGCCCTCGAGGGCAACGCCTACACCTCGGACAAGCCGCACGTGCCCTCGACCCTGCAGGAGGCGCGCGACCTGCTCGCCGGCTCGGTCGTCGCCCGAGCCGCCTTCGGTGACGCGGTCGTCGACCACTACGTCAACGCGGCCGACGTCGAGATCACAGCGTTCAACGCCGCGGTCACCGACTGGGAGCGCAGGAGAGGATTCGAGCGACTGTGACCCCCCGCCTTCCCCACCACCAACCCGGATCGATGTGTTCGACGGTCACCCGTGACCGGCCACCACATCGAACGAGGAGACGAGAGAGATGACCACCACGCACGACGTCATCAACCCCGCCACCGAGCAGCTCGTCCGCAGCGTCGAGCTCGCCACCGTGGAGGAGGCGGACGCCGCGATCGCCCGGGCGTCGACGGCCGGCCCCGCCTGGCGTGCCGTCGCCCCCGCCGACCGGGCCCTGCTGCTGCGCCGCTTCTCCGACCTCGTGGGCGACCACCAGGAGGAGCTCGCGCTGCTCGAGGTCGAGAACGCCGGGCACACGATCGGCAACGCCCGGTGGGAGGCGGGCAATGTGCGCGACGTGCTGGCCTACTACTCCGGGGCGCCCGAGCGGAACTTCGGCCGGCAGATCCCGGTGGCCGGCGGCATCGACATCACCTTCCGTGAGCCCCTCGGGGTCGTCGGGATCATCGTGCCGTGGAACTTCCCGATGCCGATCGCGGGCTGGGGCTTCGCCCCGGCGCTCGCCGCGGGCAACACCGTGGTGCTCAAGCCGGCCGAGCTCACGCCGCTCACGGCCATGCGCCTGGGTGAGCTGGCCCTCGAGGCAGGCATCCCCGAGGGTGTCTTCACGGTCGTGCCCGGCAAGGGATCGGTCGTGGGGGAGCGTTTCGTCACCCACCCCGACGTCCGCAAGATCTGCTTCACGGGGTCGACCGCGGTCGGCCAGCGGATCATGCGAGGTGCCGCCGACCAGGTCAAGCGGGTCACCCTCGAGCTGGGTGGCAAGAGCGCCAACATCGTCTTCGCTGACTCCGACCTCGAGCTCGCCGCCGCCCGGGCGCCGTATGCCGTCTTCGACAACGCGGGCCAGGACTGCTGCGCGCGCAGCCGCATCCTCGTCGAGCGCAGCGCGTTCGACACCTTCATGGAGCACTTCGAGACCGCGGTGCGCGGCGTCGTCGTCACCGACCCCCACGACGAGGCCGCCGAGATGGGCCCGCTCATCAGCGCCGAGCAGCACGACCGGGTCAGCGCCTACGTGGAGGGAGCGGCTGACGACGTCGACGTGGCGTTCCGCGGCACCGCTCCCGAGGGGGCCGGCCACTGGTACGCCCCCACCGTCGTCCTGCCGCGCTCGACGACGGACGCCGTCTGGCAGGAGGAGGTCTTCGGGCCGGTCGTCGCCGTCCTCCCCTTCGACGACGAGGCCGACGCGGTCGCCAAGGCCAACGACACGGCATACGGCCTCTCGGGGTCCATCTGGACCCGCGACCTCGGGCGCGGCCTGCGGGTCGCTCGCGGCGTCGAGGCCGGCAACCTCTCGGTCAACTCGCACAGCAGCGTGCGCTACTCGACGCCGTTCGGCGGCTTCAAGCAGAGCGGCATCGGCCGCGAGCTCGGACCTGATGCGCTCGAGGCCTTCACCGAGGTGAAGAACGTCTTCATCTCGACCGACTGAAGCCCGTCCAAAACGATCACGAACCACCGAAATCGTCTGAACGGCAAGGAAAGAGGACTCATGGCAGGCAGGCTCGACGGCAAGGTCGCGGTCATCACGGGTGGCTGCTCCGGCATCGGTCTCGCCACGGCGCGACGGTTCGCCGAGGAGGGTGCCAAGGTCGTCATCGGTGACCTCGACGAGGTCAACGGGCCCCGCGTCGCCGACGAGGTCGGGGGCACGTTCGTGCGCGTCGACGTCGTGAGCAAGGAGGACGTCGACTCCCTCTTCCGCACGGCCAAGGAGACCTACGGCTCTGTCGACATCGCCTTCAACAACGCCGGCATCAGCCCACCCGAGGACGACTCGATCCTCGACACCGACCTCGACGCCTGGCGCAAGGTCCAGGAGGTCAACCTCACCTCTGTCTACCTGTGCTGCAAGGCGGCGCTGCCCTACATGCTCGAGCAGCAATCAGGGTCGATCATCAACACGGCCTCCTTCGTCGCCGTCATGGGCGCGGCCACGTCGCAGATCTCCTACAGCGCGAGCAAGGGTGGCGTGCTGTCGATGAGCCGCGAGCTCGGGGTCCAGTTCGCCCGGGAGGGGGTGCGTGTCAACGCGCTCTGCCCGGGCCCGGTCAACACCCCGCTGCTCCAGGAGCTCTTCGCCAAGGACGAGGAGCGCGCCGCGCGTCGGCTCGTTCACGTGCCCATGGGCCGGTTCGGCGAGCCCGAGGAGATGGCCAACGCCGTCCTCTTCCTCGCGTCCGACGAGTCGAGCTTCATCACGGCCTCGACCTTCCTCGTCGACGGCGGCATCTCCGGCGCGTACGTCACGCCGCTCTGAGGGGGCTGAGGTGAACGCGCGGCCGGTCATCGGCATCACGGCATACGTCGAACGGGCCTCGTGGGGCCGGTGGGTCGACGTGCCGGGAGCGCTGGTTCCCTACCGCTACGTCGGCCACGTCGAGGACGCCGGCGGCATCGCGGTCGTCGTCCCGCCGCGACCCGACGCGGACGACGGCGTGGCCCACGAGCTGCTCTCGCGGCTCGACGGAGTGATCCTGGCGGGCGGCGTCGACGTGGCACCCGAGCTCTACGCCGACGAGCGTCATGCATCGGTGCAGGCGTCGCGGCCCGACCGCGACACGACCGAGCTCGCCCTCGCCGAGGCCACCGCCGCGCTCGACGTGCCACTGCTCGGCATCTGCCGGGGCATGCAGGTGATGGCGGTCGCAGCCGGGGGAGTGCTCGAGCAGCACCTGCCCGACCGCGTGGGGCACGACCTGCACTCGCCCGCACCCGCGACCTACGGGAGCCACCACGTGCGCACCGTCCCGGGCACCAGGCTGGCCGGCATCATCGGCGACGGCGCCGACGTGCCGAGCTACCACCACCAGTCGGTGCTGACCCACCCCGGGTACGCGCCCTCGGCATGGGCCGACGACGGCACCCTGGAGGCGATGGAGGACCCGGGGGCCTTCTTCCGTGTCGCCGTCCAGTGGCACCCGGAGGTCGGCGACGACCCACGCCTCTTCCACGCGCTCGTCGCGGCCGCGAGGGCGTATGCCGCCGGGCGTGGGGACGCGCGCGGCTGACGGTCGCTGCTCCTGAGCGTGACGGCCCACGTGGTCCCACATGGCGGACCCGCGGTTTCGCTGGGCGAGCAGTCCTGCCACCCTGAACCCGTGACCGCTTCCCGGCTCGCCACGAGCACGCTCATTATCAGCTAGCGCGACGAGAACACCTCTCGTCGCGCAGACCTCCCGTTCCCGGGGGGTCTTTTTGTTTCCCGGCCACGAGCCACGGAGACCGCTGCAGAGCCACACCGGGCCGAGCGGCACAGATGAATGGGACCGAGGACCGAGCGGCCACATGGACCCGCCCCCTGGATCGAGGACAATGAAGGTCATGGATGCCCTGCACGTTTACGACACCACCCTGCGCGACGGCGCCCAGCAGGAAGGTCTCAACCTCTCGGTGTCGGACAAGCTGGCCATCGCCGGACTGCTCGACGACCTCGGGGTGGACTTCATCGAGGGGGGCTGGCCGGGCGCGAACCCGAAGGACACCGAGTTCTTCGAGCGGGCCCGCCAGGAGCTCCACCTCCGCCGCGCGACCCTCGCCGCCTTCGGGGCCACCCGCAAGGCCGGCGGGGCCGCCGCGCAGGACCCGCTCGTCCAGGCCCTCGTCGACTCGGGTGCGACGGTCGTGTGTCTGGTCGCCAAGTCGCACACCGGCCACGTCGAGCGCGCGCTGAAGACGACCCTCGAGGAGAACCTCGAGATGGTGCGCGACACCGTGTCGTACCTCGTCGGACAGGGCCGTCGGGTCTTCCTCGACTGCGAGCACTTCTTCGACGGGTGGCACCTCGACCGCGACTACGCGTTGTCCGTCGTGCGCACCGCCCACGAGGCCGGCGCCGAGGTCGTCGTGCTCTGCGACACCAACGGCGGCATGCTGCCCCACCAGGTGGAGCAGGTCGTGGCCGACGTCATCGGCGCCACGGGCGCCCGCATCGGCGCCCACTGCCACAACGACACCGGCTGCGCCGCCGCCAACTCGGTCGCCGCGGTTCGGGCCGGCGCGACCCACGTGCAGGGCACCGTCAACGGCTACGGCGAGCGCACGGGCAACGCCGACCTGGTGACCGTCGCCGCCAACCTGCAGTTCAAGCTCGGGCTCGAGGCGATGGAGGTCGACTCGTTCCGTCGGGCCATGCACATCGCCCACGCCATCAGCGAGGTCACGAACGTCCCCGCCTACAGCCGCCAGCCGTACGTCGGTGCCAGTGCGTTCGCGCACAAGGCGGGCCTCCACGCGAGTGCGCTCAAGGTCGACCCCGACCTCTACCAGCACATGGACCCGGCGCTCGTCGGCAACGGCATGCGCACCCTCGTCTCCGACATGGCCGGACGGGCGAGCATCGAGCTCAAGGCGCGCGAGGCCGGGCTCGACCTGTCCGAGCGGCCCGACGTCGTGGCCAGGGTGCTCGCTGAGGTCAAGGACCTCGAGCTGCGCGGGTGGACCTTCGACGCCGCGGACGCCACCGTCGAGCTGATGCTCCGCGAGGCGCTCGAGCCCGGCTGCACCGACTACTTCGAGGTCGAGTCGTGGCGCGTCATCACCGACTCGTCGGGCGAGGGTGACGCGACGTCCGAGGCGACGGTCAAGCTGCGCGCCGACGGCTCACGGCTGATCGCCACCGGCGAGGGCAACGGCCCGGTCAACGCCCTCGACCACGCGCTGCGCGAGGCCCTGAGCCGCGCCTACCCCGAGATCGAGAAGATCGAGCTCATCGACTTCAAGGTGCGCATCCTCGACGCGTCGCACGGCACCGACGCGGTCACCCGTGTGCTCATCGAGACCTCCGACGGAGAGACGTCCTGGGACACCATCGGCGTCGCGGGCTCGATCCTCGCCGCGTCGTGGCGGGCCCTCACCGACGGCATCGTCCACGGTCTGCTGCGTCAGGGCGTGCCGCGCCGCTGAGCACGAGCGTCGAGTCCCGGCCGGTGCGAGCGTCAGGCGGGCCGCGTCGGCGCGGCCGGCCCTGCCAGTCCGGCCAGCGCTGCCAGCCCGGGCAACCACGCCCGCGCCTCTTCCCGGAACACGTCCGGAGGGAGGGCGGGGGCGCCCTGCGGCACCGCCCCGAGCAGGCCCTCGGGCAGCGCCGAGAGGTAGTCGCGGTTCGTCGTCTCGATGACATCCGGCTCGCGGGGCCACGCGCCGATGACGACCCCGAGCAGGCGGATCGCCCTGTGCGAGAGAGCCTCTCGCGTCAACATCGTGTGGTTGAGGGTGCCGAGCGCACTGCGAGCCACGAGCACCGTCCCGCTGTCGGGCAGGGCCGCGGCGAGGTCGGCGAGCGTCTCACCGCCGTCGGTCAGCTCGACGAGCAGGCCGCCCGCTCCCTCGACGACCACGACGTCGTGGCGGGCGGACAGGTGCGCGATGACGTCGAGGTGGTGCGCGAGCGTCGGCAGCGAGCCTCCCTCGAGTGCAGCCGCCGGGCGCGGTGCCATGGGCGCTCGCAGCCGGGCGCCCTCCCGGGTCGCAGCACCGGTGAGCCGCTCGACCTCCCCCATGTCGCCGGGCTCGCCGGGGGCCACACCGGTCTGGGTCGGCTTGTACGCCGTGACGCGCAGCCCCGCCCCGACGAGCAGGGCGACGGCGGCGGCCGTCACGACGGTCTTGCCCACATCGGTGTCGGTGCCCGTCACGACGACGACCGACGGCAGGCTCGGCTCACCCATGGGTGTCGTGGGGCGGGATCTGGGAGAGCGGCGACGTCGAGGCGGGGTCCTGCGCGCCCTCGACCGCAGCGACCGACGGGAGGCCACGGACGGTGGAGGGAGCGTCCGCCGCCCGTGGCCCCTCGACGGCCGCCGCGCCGCCCGGTGACAGTCCGTGGTCGCGCGCGGCGCGCGCGACGAGCCGTGCAGCCTGCAGCAGGTCCTCACCCGTGAGGTCGGCCCGCGCGGTCACACGCAGCCGCGAGATGCCGTCCGGGACGCTCGGCGGTCGGAAGCAGCCGACGAGGACGCCTTGGGCCCGCAGGTCGAGGCAGGCCGCCACGGCCGCGTCTGGCGAGGGCATCGACAGCGACTGCACCGCGCCGGCGGCCTGGTCGATGCCGCACACGGTCGCGATGACCCGGGCGTTGTCGCGCACGGCGTCCGCGAGGGACGGCTCGTTCGCGACGATGTCGGCGGCCGCCGTGGCCGCCCCGGCCGCCGCCGGCGCGAGGCCGGTGTCGTAGATGAACGGGCGTGCGGCGTTGACCAGGTGGTTGCGCACCGCGGTGGAGCCCAGCGCGGCGCCGCCCTGCGAGCCGAGAGCTTTCGACAGGGTCACCGTGACGACGACGTCGCCCGCCCCGAGGAGGCCGAGCTCGTGCACGAGCCCGTGGCCTCCGCCCCGAACGCCGATGCCATGGGCCTCGTCCACGATGAGCAGCGCGTCGTGGCGGCGGCACACCTCGACGATGGCGGCCAGCGGGGCGGCGTCGCCGAGAACCGAGTAGACCGACTCCACGGCGACGACCAGCCTCCGGTCCGAGCGGGCAGCCAGCTCGCGGTCGAGGTCCGCCGGGTCGTTGTGGGCGAACGTCGCGTAGGGCACGCGTGACATCCGCGCCGCGTCGTGCAGGGAGGCGTGCGCGTGGGCGTCGAGCAGGATCTCGGCCCCCCGCCCGCTCATCGCCGTGAGGACGCCGAGGTTGGCGGCATACCCGGTCGAGAAGGCGAGGGCGCTCGGCTGCCCGGTGAGACGGCACAGCGCCGCCTCCAGGCCGCGGTGAACAGGCAACGTGCCGGTCACGAGGCGGCTCGCCGTGGCCGAGGCGCCGTAGCGCCGTAGGGCGTCGTGGGCCGCGGCGACGACCCTCTCGTCCTGCGACAGCCCGAGGTAGTCGTTGGACGCGAGATCGAGGGCGTCGTGCCCGCCCGGCAGGCGGCCGCCGAGCCGCAGCACGGGGTCGAACCGCTCGACACCGCGCTCGGCCCGCAGCGTCGCGCGCTCCCGCAGCCACGTGTCCCAGACGTCGCTCACCCGTGGACCTCCCAGACGGCGCCGACGATCGCGTCGGCGATGGTGCGCACGTCGTCGTCGGTGCAGACGTACGGCGGCATCGTGTAGACGAGGTCGCGGAAGGGGCGCACCCACACTCCGCGTCTCAGCGCGGCACGGGTCACGGCCGCGACGTCGACAGGGGAGCCGAGCTGGACGACCCCGACGGCGCCCAGGGTGCGCACGTCCGCCACGGCGGGAAGGTCCGCGGCAGGTAGGAGGTGCTCCTGGAGCAGGCGCCCGACCCGCGGCACGTCGTCCTTCCAGCCCTGCTCCACGAGGGACAGCGACGCGTTGGCGACCGCGCACGCCAGCGGGTTGGCCATGAAGGTGGGGCCGTGCAGCAGGGCCCTGAACTCGGAGCGGGTGATCGCCTCGCCGACGTGACGTGTGGTGAGCACCGCTGCGAGAGTGAGGTATCCGCCCGTCATGGCTTTGCCGACGCAGATGACGTCCGGGGAGACGTCGGCCCACTCGGAGGCGAAGAGCCGGCCGGTGCGACCGAACCCCGTCGCGATCTCGTCGACGACGAGGAGCAGCCCGTGCTCGTCGGCCACACGGCGTAGCGCGCGCAGGCAGTCCGGGTGGTAGACGTGCATGCCGCCGGCCCCCTGCAGCACCGGCTCGACGATGACCGCTGCCAGCTCGTCGGTGTGGGCGCGTGCCAGCTCCCTGACCTCGGCGACCCATGCCTCGAGTGCGGACTCGTCCGTCTCCCAACGTTCCTCACCGTCCGCGGTCACGACGAGGCGGCCTGCTGGTGGCCTGGGGGCGAAGAGCTGCCGGGCCAGTGCGCCCGGGAACGCCGAGTGCATGCCGTCCACGGGGTCGCACACGCTCATGGCGGCGAACGTGTCCCCGTGGTAGCCGCCTCGCACGGTGAGGAACCGCTGCCGGCCGGGTCGGCCCTGCGCGGCCTGGAACTGCAGCGCGAGCTTGAGGGCGACCTCGACCGACACCGAACCGGAGTCGGCGTAGAACACGTGGGCCATGGGCCCCGGCGCGACGGCGGTCAACCGCTCGGCGAGGGTGACGGCCGGCTCGTGGGTGAGGCCGCCGAACATGACATGGCTGAAACGGTCGAGCTGCTCGTGGGCTGCGGCGTCGAGCGTGGGGTGGCGGTACCCGTGCACGGCGCACCACCACGAGGCCATGGCGTCGATCGCGTCGAAGGTCTCGCCGTCGGCGGCGGTCAGACCCAGACGCACGCCCGAGGCCCGCTCGACGGCATACGGCTCGGGTCCGTCGAGCGGGGCGTACGGGTGCCAGACCAGCCCGCGGTCGCGGGCCGCGAGGGAGGTGCCGACGCTCTCAGGCATTGGCCGGGACGTCGGTGCCGGCACCGCGGCGGCGCTTGGCGGGGTCGTGGGTGCCTCCGGTGTCCGTGGGGACGCGCCCGGCCTCCGCCCCGAGGACGACGAAGCCGTGGTCCCGGATCATCTCGAGGTCGGCCTCGGCCGACTGCCCTTCGGAGGTGAGGTAGTCGCCGAGGAAGATCGAGTTGGCGACCTGGAGGGCGAGGCCCTGGAGCGACCGGAGGTGCATCTCCCGTCCGCCGGCGATGCGGATCTCCTTGTCGGGGCAGACGAAGCGGGCCATCGTGAGGATGCGCAGGCAGCGTCCGGGAGTCAGCTCCCACGTGCCCTCGAGCGGTGTGCCGTCGAAGGGCATGAGGAAGTTGACGGGGATGGAGTCGGAGCCGAGGGCGCGCAGGGCGAAGAGCGCCTCGACGAGCTGTTCGTCACTCTCGCCCAGGCCGGCGATCAGGCCCGAGCAGGGCGACAGGCCGGCCTCCTTGGCCTTGGTCACCGTGTCGACGCGGTCGGCGTACGTGTGGCTCGTGACGATGTCGTCGTGGTGCGACTCGGCCGTGTTGATGTTGTGGTTGTAGGCGTCGACCCCGGCCGCCCGAAGGCGCTCGGCCTGGCCGTCCTTGAGCAGCCCGAGGCACGCGCAGACTTCGACGTCGGGGTGCTCCTGCTTGAGGGCGCCGACCATGCCGGCCACCCGGTCGACGTCACGGTCGGTCGGGCCGCGCCCGCTCGAGACCATGCAGATGCGCGTCGCCCCGCCGCGCAGGCCGGCGGCCGCCTGCTCGACGGCCTCGTCGGGCTTCAGCCACGTGTACTTGAGGATGTCGGCCTGAGAGCCGAGGCGCTGAGAGCAGTAGTGGCAGTCCTCGGGGCAGAGGCCCGACTTGAGGTTGACGAGGTAGTTGACCTTCACCGTGTTGCCGAAGTGCTTGCGCCGCAGCCGTGCCGCCGCCGAGACGAGGGCGAGGAGCTCGTCGTCGCTCGCGCGCAGCACGTCGAGCGCGTCGTCGGTGTCGGCGGGGGTGCCGGCGAGGACGGCGTCGGCGAGGTCGTCGAAACGGCGGGTCATGCAGGCTCCTTGCGCGCGTCGTTGAACGGTGTTCAACTTGAACGGTGTTCAGTATGCCGAGTCGCTAGGCTCGGCTGTCAACGCGGGGCCGGGTCCGGCCCGCGCGCCGAGGACGGGGGATCACGTGGCACTGAGCCGGGAGCAGGTCGTCGGCACGGCCGTCGCCCTGCTGCGCCGCTATGGCCTCGGAGACCTGTCGATGCGACGCCTGGCGCGCGAGCTCGGGGTGGCACCCGGCGCCCTGTACTGGCACGTCGCCAACAAGCAGGAGCTGCTCGTCGAGGTGGCCGACGTGCTGCTGGCCGAGATCGCGCCGCCGTCGACCGACCGGCCCGCGGCCGAGGCCCTGACCGGTCTCGCCGTCGCCGTGCGGGACGCCCTGGTGCAGGTGCCCGACGCTGCCGACGTCGTCGGCCTCGCGTATGCCGTCGAGCCGGGCGCCCGCGCCCTGCGCGACCTGGCGCGGCTCGTGCACGAGGCCGGGGCGACAGCCTCCGAGCGCGACGACGTCGCCGCCCTCGTGGTCCACCACATCTTGGGTTCGGTTGCGGCGCAGCAGAACCGCGCGCTCGCATCACAGGTGGAGCCTGACCTCCCGGCGCCTGACGCCACCTCCGAGGCCAAGGCCTTCGAGGTCGGTCTCGCCGTCATCGTGCGAGGGCTCGGCTCCGCTCACTGAGCGGAGACGCGAAAGTGCTGGGCGGCCCAGGCCCCGCCCAGCACCACCCCCGAGGGGTGGATATCGCCGGCGCGCGTGCCGTGGACCTTCGCCGACACTCATCAGAGTGGCGCATCCCGGCGGTGATACGCGCGGAATCGAAAAACTTGTGAGGCGCCTGCAGCGGGAAGCGGGCGGCAGACTGGCCGCATGCCACTACGGACGACCAAGACCTGGTTCGGGGTCGTGCTCGACGCGCCCCGGGCGTCGGACCTCGCGCACTTCTACCAGCGACTGCTGGGCTGGACGCTCTACACCGACGAGCCTGACTGGGCCACGCTCGCGCCCTCGGAGTCCAGGGGCTACAACCTGGGGTTCCAGACTGAGCCGAACTTCGTGCGGCCCGTGTGGCCGAGTCGGCCGGGGGAGCCCCTCATGATGGTGCACCTCGACATCGAGGTCGACGACCTCGAGGAGGCCGTCGCGTTCGCTGTGGGTGCGGGTGCCGAGGTCGCGACCTTCCAGCCGCAGGACGACGTCAGGGTGATGCTCGACCCCGCCGGCCATCCCTTCTGCCTCTACGTCGATGCTGCCGGCTGACCCGCCGTGACGCGGTCGACGGCCTCGACGAGGCGCTCGCGCAGGGCCTGGCCCCGCACCGAGAAGGCGCGCTGCTCGGCGGCGTACTGCGCCTTGCCCTCGTTCGTCTCGATCGGCACCGGCTCGTAACCGAGCTCGCGGAGGTCGTACGGTGCGGCGCGCATGTCGAGCGACCGGATGTCACGGGCCAGCTCGAAGCAGTCCATGACGAGCTCGCTCGACACGACCGGCACCAGCTTGTGGGCCCACTTGTAGAGGTCCATGCCGGCGTGCAGGCACCCCGGCTGCTCGAGGTCGACCTGGCTGTCACGGGTCGGGCGAAGAGCGTTGCGCGGCAGGGCGTCCGGGGTGAAGAAGCGGTAGGCGTCAAAGTGCGAGCACGAGATCTGGTGGCTCTCGACGACGGCGTCGGTGCCCTGCCCGCCGAGCCGCAGCGGCCAACCCGTGTGTCGCACGTCGGAGGAACCCTGCCGGTAGACCATGGCCCACTCGTGCAGGCCGAAGCAGCCGAAACGGGCCGGCCGGTCCGCGGTCCGCACGAGCAGCTCGCGCACGAAGCGCAGGGTGTCGCCGCGCGCTGCCACGAACGCGCCGTCGTCCACACGCGCCTGGTGCCCGTCGACGACGTAGAACCGCCAGTCGCGGTGCGGCGCCCTCACGGCCCCGGCGAGGGCCACCCCGGCGCCCGGGTGCCAGCGCCGCAGCTGGGCGGGCTTGTAGGAGTAGTAGGCGAAGAGGAAGTCCTCGACAGGGTGCGTCCGGTGGTCGCGTCGGCGCTCGAGGTGCGCCGCGGTGGCCGCCGTGACCCGCGTCTCGTGGGCCGCGGTGCGCTCCCGCCATTCCCGCTCGCCCAGCACCTGCACCCCACGAGGGTAGGCGATCGCGCCCGACATCCCGCCATCCGCGAGCCGTCCGGAGCAGGATGGGGCCATGGCAGCGGACGCCGAACGGCCCACCCACCTGCTCCACCGCCTCACGAGCTACTCCCACGAACGGGAGTGGACCGAGGTGCCCGACGACGATCGCCTCGTCCAGGAGCTGGTGCCGAACGACCTCACCCGCCGCCCCGCCTGGTACAAGGGCTACGGCGACGACCTGAGGCGCACGCTCCTTCCGCAGGAGCTTCCCGCCGCCACCGCTCCGGCCACCGCCGTGCTCGCCGGCACCGCCGACGTTCCCACCAGCGGGCTCGACCTGGCCGGCCTGGCGCGCCTGCTCTACCTGTCGTCGGGTGTCACCCGTCGCACGCAGCGACCCGACGGCGGCGTCATGCTCTTCCGGGCGGCGGGATCGGCCGGTGCGCGCTTCCCGCTGGAGCTCTACGTCGCGGTGCCGCGCGGCGTCGACCCCGACGTCCTCTCCGCCGACGTGGCGCCGGGTGTCTACTGGTACGACCCCGAGGCGCACGCGCTCGTGACGGTGGGTGCGCCTCCGTCCGGCCACGCGCCGACGGTCGTCGTCACGGGCATCCCCTGGCGCACCGGTTGGCGCTACCGCGAGAGGGGCTTCCGCCACATCTACTGGGACGCCGGCACGATGCTGGCCCAGCTGCTCGCGCTCGCCGACGGCGCCGGCGTGCCGGCCCACCTCTTCACGACGTTCGCCGACCGGGAGGTCGCGGCCCTCGTGGGGGCCGATGGCGTCCGGGAGTTCCCGGTCGCGCTCGTCGCCCTCGGCCCCGGCGCACCGGCCGTGCAGCCGACAGGGGACGCGCTCGGCGGCCACCACGATGCCGACGGCCTCGAGTTCCCGCTCGTGACGGCCGCCCAGCGGGCGGGGGAGCGCACCGGCCTCGGTGCCGAGATCGCGCGTGGGGCCCCCGTCGCCGTCGCGGCAACCGGTGCGGGAGCGGCCATCGACGCCGTCGTCGCCAGCAAGGGTTCGATCCGTCGACTCCATGCCGACCGCACCCTCTCGCGTGACGTGCTGCACGACGCGATGAATGCCGCCTTGCGCGGCATCACCGTCCCGCACTGGGTCGGCGTGAGCGGTGTCGAGGGCGTGCCGACCGGTGTGGCGCGCTGGCCCGACGTCGACGCCCCGGTCCGACCGCTCGAACAGCAGGTGGTGCGCGACGAGCTGTTCGGCGCCGCTCTCGAGCAGGGGCTCGCACGCGACGCCTCCTTCGTCGCGATGAGCGGCACGCGGTTGACCGACCTCGACGACCACGACTACCGCGACGTCCAGCTGCTCGCCGGACTCGTGGAGGGCCGACTGCACCTGATGGCGTACGCGTTGGGCGCGGCCGCCTCCGGGATGACCTTCCGTGACTCCGACCTCGAGAGCCTCCTCGGCGAGGACGTCGCGGGGCTGCTGTGGACGTGCGTCGGGGTGCCGGAGTACCGCACGCGCCGCAGCGGCACGCCCGGCTCGCCGGCCGACGTCACGATCGTCTGGCCGCGCTGACCTGCTCCGGGGACGCGGCGGCATACGCTCGGTCCGTGGTCGCCGCCGACTGGTATCTCGACGCCTCCGAACGGGGCAACCCGTGGACGCGCCTCGACACGCGACACCCTGACGGGCGTGCGTGGAGCGAGGGCAACACGGTCACCCCGCTCATCCACGGCAAGGCGTACTTCGCGGAGCTCACCCGACGGGTGGCGGAGATGCGCGCGGGCGACCTGCTGCTCTTCGTCGACTGGCGCGGTGACCCGGACGAGCGGCTGACGGGTGAGCCAGGCAGCGAGGTCGCCCGACTCTTCGCCGACGCCGCACGGCGGGGGGTCGACGTGCGCGGCCTCGTCTGGCGCTCCCACTGGGACCGGCTGGCGTTCTCCGCGGACGAGAACCGCCACCTGGAGGAGGACGTCAACGCGGCCGGCGGCGAGTGCCACCTCGACATGCGCGTGCGGCTCGGCGGCTCGCACCACCAGAAGTTCGTCGTGCTGAGGCACCCCGACCGACCCGAGCTCGACGTCGCGTTCCTCGGCGGGATCGACCTGTGCCACAGTCGCCGCGACGACGCCGACCACGCCGGCGACCCCCAGCCGCAGTCGATGGCGCGGGTCTACGGGGCCAGGCCACCGTGGCACGACGTCCAGCTGGCCCTGACCGGGCCGGTGGTGGGCGACGTCGAGACGGTCTTCCGCGAGCGGTGGGACGACCCGCAGGCGCTGACCCGCTCACCGGTCCGACTGGCGCTGGACGCCTCGCGCGGTGACCGTCCGCGCCGCCGTCCCCTGCCACAGCAGGCAGCCGACCCCGCTCCGACGGGCGAGCACCCGGTCCAGCTGCTGCGCACCTACGGCCGTCGCCTGGGCGGCTACCCGTTCGCCCCCCGCGGCGAGCGGAGCGTCGCCCGCGCCTACACCAAGGCGTTTGCCCGCGCCCGGCACCTCATCTACCTCGAGGACCAGTACCTGTGGTCGAGCGAGGTGTGCGCGTTGCTCGTCCACAACCTGCGCCGCGCGCCGAACCTGCGCCTGGTCGCCGTGCTCCCGCACCAGCCCGACCAGGACGGGGCCGTGACCCGCGCCCCCAACCTCGTGAGCCGCGCCCGCCTGCTCGACGACCTGAAGGCGGCCGCGCCCGGCCGCGTCGCCGTCTACGGGATCGAGAACCCTTCCGGCACACCGGTCTACGTGCACGCCAAGGTCTGCGTCGTCGACGACGAGTGGGTCACGGTCGGCTCGGACAACTTCAACCGACGCTCGTGGACGCACGACTCCGAGCTGTCCGCAGCCGTCGCGCACCGGGGCCTGGCCCGCAGCCTGCGCCAGGCACTCGCCCGCGAGCACCTCGGCGCCCACGGAGAGCTGGCCCTCGAGGACCACTTCGACGCGTACGCCGCGAGTGCCCGTGCCCTGGAGCGCTGGCGGCAGGGACGTGCTGCCGGCGGCGACCTCGAGGCCCGGCCACCCGGCCGGCTGCGTCCGCTCGACGACCCGGACCAGAGCCGGCTCACCCGCCTGTGGGCCGACCCCCTCTACCGGCTCGTCTACGACCCGGACGGCCGGCCGCTCGGACTGCGGTTGCGGCGCACGTTCTGACACCAGTTCCGGCGGGACGCGCACGACGCCGGGCGGGCGTCGGGCATGCGTCGGGCGTGCGTCGGGCGGCGTCGGGCGGCGTCGGCCCTGTGGCTAGGGTGGGTGCGTGCGCATCGCGAGGTACACGACCGGGGACGACCCGGCATACGGCATCGTCCAGGGCGACCCCGGCAGCGAGGTCATCACGCCGCTCGCCGGCGACCCCCTCTACGTCGGGCTGCAGCCCAGCGGTCAGCCGCCGGTCATGCTCGACGACGTCCGCCTGCTCGCGCCCGTCATCCCGCGCTCCAAGGTGGTGGCCATCGGCAAGAACTACGCCGACCACGCCAAGGAGATGGGCGGCGAGGCCCCCGCCGAGCCGATGATGTTCTTCAAGCCGAACACCTCGGTCGTCGGTCCCTTCGACCCCGTCGTGCTCCCGGCCGGAAGTGATGAGATCTCCTACGAAGGCGAGCTCGCCGTCGTCATCAAGACGATCACCAAGGGTGTCAAGGCCGAGAACGCCACCGAGTGCATCTACGGCTACACCATCGCCAACGACGTCACGGCTCGAGACTGGCAGCGCACCGACGGACAGTGGGCGAGGGCCAAGGGTTTCGACACGAGCTGCCCGCTCGGACCGTGGGTCGAGACCGAGCTCGACCCCGCTGACCTGTCCATCGTCACCACGCTCGACGGGGACGTGAAGCAGGACGGCACCACTGCCGACATGATCCACGGCATCGCGAAGATCATCGAGTACGCCTCTGCCGCCTTCACGCTGCTGCCCGGCGACGTCATCCTCACGGGTACGCCGGCCGGCGTGGGTCTCGTGGAGGCCGGTCAGCAGGTGACCGTCGAGATCGGCGGGATCGGCTCTCTCACCAACACCTTCGTCAGGCGCTGACCGCCGTCGGCACCTAGGGTCGAGGCCATGAGCAACGACGACACCACCGCCTCCGACCCGACCGACGAGCCGCAGGGCGACTACGCCGGACGCCATGCGGGGGCCGGCGAGCCCGACCAGGGGCCCGACGAGGACGCGACCTACGACGCGAAGCACGACGACGTCGACGGCCCTCCCGGCGCTGTCGGGCACTGACTGCCGGGGCCTGCGACGCCGGCCCGACCGCCCGAAGCCGCACGCCGATCGGCTCGCGGCGGCCACTAGGCTGTTCGCACCATGAGCGAGAACACAGCAGGTATGCCGTCCAGTTCCCTCCCGGGGACCCCGTCCGGGTCCGCCTCGGGTGACGCGCAGGTCGAGGTGCGCCCGGCCGAGCAGGCCCGCCGCAGCACGTCCGACGGCAGCGGTCCGGTGCGCACGCGAGTCGCGCCGAGCCCCACGGGCGACCCGCACGTCGGTACCGCATACATGTCGCTCTTCAACCTCGCCTTCACGCGGCAGCAGGGTGGCCAGTTCGTCCTGCGCGTCGAGGACACCGACCGCGCCCGTTTCCGCGAGGACTCCGAGGCCCAGCTCTACGACACGCTCGCCTGGCTCGGGCTCCACTGGGACGAGGGGCCCGACATCGGCGGCCCGTTCGCGCCCTACCGCCAGAGTGAGCGGCTCGACACATACCGCCCCTACGTCGACCGCCTCGTCGCCGACGGGCACGCCTACCACTGCTGGTGCTCCAAGGAGCGCCTCGACCAGATGCGCGAGATCCAGCAGAAGACCAAGCAACCGACGGGCTACGACCGCCTGTGCGTCGGCAAGACCCGCGACGAGCGCGCAGCCCTGCCCGGCTTCACCGAGACCCCCGTGGTGCGCATGCTCGTCCCCGACGACGTGCCGCTCGTCTTCGACGACGTCATCCGCGGCAAGGTGTCGGCGCCGCGCCCCGACGACCAGGTCATCCTCAAGGCCGACGGGTTCCCCACGTACCACCTGGCCGTCGTCGTCGACGACCACGAGATGGGCATCACCCACGTCGTGCGCGGCGAGGAGTGGATCAGCTCGACGCCCAAGCACGTCCTCCTCTACCGGTGGCTGGGCCTCGAGCCGCCGAAGTTCGCCCACATGCCGCTGCTGCGCAACACCGACAAGTCCAAGATCTCCAAGCGAAAGAACCCCGCGGCTCGGCTCACGTGGTTCCGCGAGCAGGGCTACCTGCCCGAGGCGCTCGTGAACTTCCTTGCCCTGCTTGCCTACCCGCCGCAGCAGGACGCCGAGGGCACCGATGTCGAGGTCTTCACGTTCGAGGAGTTCAGCCGCACCTTCGACTGGTCGAAGGTCAACCCGATCGGCCCGATCTTCGACCTCAAGAAGCTCGAGTGGCTCAACGGCGTCCACATCCGTGAGCTCGCGGTCGGCGAGTTCGCGAGCCGCCTGCTGCCCTACCTCGTCGACGCCGGCATCCTCGGCGAGACCCAGTCGCTCGGCGAGCTGGCGCGGCTCAAGGCCGTCGCCGAGCTCATCCAGACCCGGATGGCGCTGCTCACCGAGGCCCCGGCGCTCGTGGGACCGTTCTTCGTCGCCGACGACCAGCTGGAGATCGCCGACGAGGCCCGGGCCCAGCTCAAGGACGACGCGGGTGACGTGCTCGACGCGGCGCTCCGCGTGCTCGGTGACATCGACGACCACGGCGAGGGCGTCCTCGGCACCGGAAGCGCCTGGAACGCCGCGTCCATCGAGGAGGCCCTGCGGACCGCGATCGTGGAGGGTCTCGGGATCAAGCCGCGCTTCGCCTTCGGCCCGCTGCGCACCGCTGTGTCCGGCCAGCGCATCTCGCCCCCGCTCTTCGAGTCGATGGAGATCCTCGGCAAGACGTCGACGCTGAGCCGCCTGCGGTCGCTGCGCGACTCGCTCTGACGGCGTGGTCGAGACCGTCGTGGACGACCACGGCCCCGGGAGCGTGTGGCCGCTGCACGGCATACGGCTGGGCACCGCAGAGCTCGACCTTCGGGTCATGACCGAGGCCGACCTGCCGGTGCTGGCGCAGGTCATGCCGGCCGACCTCGAGCTCAACCCGCACGCCACCCGGTATGCCGGTCTCGACGAGCGGGCCAATCGGCGTGCTGTCCTGGCGCAGGGCTACTGGCGCGCGCTCGGCATGTGGTCGCCCGACGACTGGGCGCTGCCGTTCGTGGCGCGTGGCGGCGGCGACGTCGTGGGCGTGCAGTGGCTGGAGGGTCCCGACTGGAGGTCCGAGCGCACCGTCGACTCGTCGTCGTGGCTCGTCGGCCCCGCGCGGGGCAGGGGGCTCGGCAAGCAGATGAGGGCCGCGGTGCTGGCCCTCGCGTTCGGGCACCTCGGCGCCGTTGCCGCGATCAGCTCAGCCGTCGTCGGCAACGGTGGATCGCTCGGGGTGTCGCGGGCCCTGGGCTACCGAGACACGCACCGCTCGGTCCTCGAGCACTCGGGCGAGACCCTCCAGCACGTCCGGCTCGAGGCGGCGACGTGGACCGCGTCAGGGCTCGCCCACGACGTCGTCGTCGACGGCGTCGCCACCGCGCTGCCCCTGTTCGGACTGGGGGAGGGGGCGTCGTGAGCGCGACGAGGCTGGACGCCGCCCTCGACGGTGTCAGGGCGGTGCTGCTCGACGTCGACGACACCATCGTCGACACCAGGGATGCGATGGTCGTGGCCGGCACGGAGGCCGCGGCCGCGATCTGGCCGCAGCGCGCCGGTGACCACCGGGCCATGGCCCAGCGCTACTACGACGACCCCGAACGGTGGTTCCCCCGCTACGCCTCCGGCGACGTCGCGTTCGACGCCATGCGCGCCGGCCGGCTCGCCGAGGTCGCGGCAGCCTTCGGGCTCGACGTCCCGCCAGACGCGCACCGCTCGTTCGAGGACGCCTACGCCCCTGCCTTCCGCAGCGCACAGCGGCTCTTCCCCGATGTGCCCGAGCTGCTCGACGCGACCCACCGCCTCGGCCTGCCCGTCGCGCTGCTCACCAACTCCGCCCTCGCGCCCACCCGGGTCAAGCTGGAGGCCCTCGACCTCGTGCAGCGTTTCGACGTGGTCGTCACGACCGACACCCTCGGCTTCGGCAAACCCGACCCCCGTGTCTACGTCGAGGCGTGTCGCCTGATGGCGGTCGACCCGGCGCGCGTCGTCTGCGTGGGCGACAGCCTCGAGTGGGACGTCCTCGGTGCCGAGGCGGCGGGGCTGCGTGCGGTCTGGCTCGACCGGGCGGCCCGCGGCACCACCGAGCAGGTGGCCTCGGTGGTGGGTCTCGACGAGCTCACGGCCGCCCTCGACCGTCGATTTGGGCCACCGGTCACGGACCGGTAGTATTCCCATTCGGTTCACCCCGTACCGGCCGCGAGGCAGGCTCGGAGTGAAACCCCTTGGGGTATGGTGTAATTGGCAACACTACGGTTTCTGGTTCCGTCATTCTAGGTTCGAGTCCTGGTACCCCAGCTCTGGCTCACGGCAACGTGAGCCGATTCGGAGAAATCCAAACCTCACGGTAAGGTTTCTTCTCGTGCCGAGCTCGCTCGGCACCGCTCACGGCCCCGTTGTGTAGCGGCCTAGCACGCCGCCCTCTCAAGGCGGTAGCGCGGGTTCGAATCCCGTCGGGGCTACGTGATGCTCGAGAGAGCGACAAGAAGGCCCCGGTCCACACGGACCGGGGTCTTCTGCGTTTCAGGGCTGACCGGTGGGGCCGGAGCCGAAGCGCGCTGCGCTCACGTCCTCCTGTGCGACCCGACGAAGGGCCAGCAGCACCGGGTCGGTGAGCACGTTCCCGACGATCGCGTAGCGCAGCGCCTCTCCCGCCGACACCTCGCCGAGCTCCGCGACGACGTCGGTCTGGGCCACCTCGCGCATTGCGCCGAGCCACACCGAGAGGGTCGTCGGTTCGATGGTCCACCCTCCGTCCGCCGCGGAGGTCAGAGCGTGGGCGAGCTGCAGGCTCGCGGGAGAGTGGTCGCACTCGGGCAGCCCCAGGGCCGCCACCTGGGCCAGGGCGTCGGGGGCCGGCGTGGACGTCGGCGGATGTGGCCGCAGGGCTTCGTGGGCCGCGCCCAGCAGCTCGTGCCGGCCGGCTGGAGGGGCATCGATGGCTCGCACCACCTCGCGGACCCGCTCGATCGACAGCCGCCCGACGTCCACCAGCGTGCGCACGAGGCGGACGCGCTCGAGGTGGGAGTCGTCGTAGACCGCCCGGGTGGCGCCCTGCAGCTCGCCGGCGTGCAGCAGCCCCTCGCGCAGGTAGTACTTGAGTGTGGGGATGGTGACGCCACTGCGTTCCGACAGCTCCGAGATGCGCACGGAAGAACCTCCTTGACTTTGGATAGTATGACTCTCCAAACTTGGATAGTGCCACTATCCGAAAGGCGAGTCATGACCGGCTTCGCGCACTCCACCCACACCCACGACGGCGACCTCGCGGTCTTCCTCATCGGCATGCGCGTCAACCAGCCCTGGCGGCCAGACCTGTGGCTGCCGGTGTTCGGCGCCATGCCGGGCATGATCGCCGAGCTGTATGCCGCCAAGGCCGCCGCAGCCCGGGGCGACGGACCCGACCTCGGCTTCCTCGAGGCCCGCACCCTCGTCGGGGCGCGAGGGCCCACCGTCGTGCAGTACTGGCGCGACGTCGAGTCGGTCTACGCGTACGCCAACGACCCTGACCGCCTGCACCGCCCGGCCTGGACAGCGTTCTACCGGCGCAGTCGCCGGGCGACCGGCGCCGTGGGCATCTGGCACGAGACGTATGCCGTCCCCTCGGGCGCGCACGAGAGCCTCTACGTCGCGATGCCGCCCACGGGGCTGGGCAAGGCGTTCGGCACGACCGGAGAGAGGTCCCGGCGCCGGCACGCCAGGCTCGCCAATCGGGCGGCAGCGGGCTAGGTCAGCCCAGCTCGCGCAGCCCGGGCAGCACGTCCGCCGAGAACTGCTCGAGGAAGCGGCCCTGGTCGTGGCCGGGCGCGTGGAAGACGACGTGGTCGAAGCCCCAGTCGACGTACTGCCGCACCGCGTCGACGGCCTCCTGGGGGTCGCTCGTGACGATCCAGCGCTTGGCGATCTGCTCGTCCGACAGCTCGTCGGCGAGACGCTCCATCTCGACCGGGTCGTCGACGCCGTGCTTCTGCTCGGCGCTGAGCGACAGCGGTGCCCAGAACCGGACGTTGTGCAGCGCCTGGTCGGGGTCGCGGTCGTAGGACAGCTTGATCTCGATCATCTTGTCGATGTCATCGCGCGTGCGGCCCGACTTCGCGAGCCCCTCGTCGACAGCAGGGAGGAGCTTGTCCTCGTAGAGCTCACGACCCTTGCCGGACGTGCAGATGAACCCGTCGCCCGACCGGCCGGCATACCTCGCGACGAGGGGGCCGCCCGCGGCCACGTAGACGGGAATCGGCTGGTCGGGGCGGTCGTACACGGTGGCCGCGTGGGTGCGGTAGTAGTCGCCCTCGAACTCGACGCGTTCCTCGGTCCAGAGCCGGCGCATCAGGGTCACGGCCTCGCGCAGGCGGGCGAAGCGCTCCTTGAACTCGGGCCACGGGGAGCCGGCCGCGCCGACCGCGACCTCGTTGAGCGCCTCACCGGTGCCGATGCCGAGGACGATGCGCCCGGGGTTGAGCGCGCCGAGCGTGCCGAACGCCTGGGCCACGACCGCCGGGTTGTAGCGGAACGTCGGGGTCATCACCGACGTGCCGAGCTGGATGCGCTCGGTGCGCTCACCGGCGGCCGCGAGCCACGACATGGCGAACGGCGCGTGCCCGTCCTGGTGGCGCCAGGGCTGGAAGTGGTCGGAGATGAAGACCGAGTCGAGTCCGACCTCCTCGGCCCGGGCGGCATACGTGACGAGGTCACGCGGTCCGAACTGTTCCGCTGACGCCTTCCAACCAACCTTGAGCACGCTGACTCCTCTGGGCCTGGGGGAGTGGACCTCGCCAGCCTACGGCCGCGTGCTCCCAGGTCGGTGAGCAGCTCGTGACGGTCGCGACCGGTGCGTCACCAGTGCACGACGACCTTGTCGCCGATCCGCACCTCGCTGTACAGCTGGACCAGCAGCGGCTTGTTGCGCACGTTGACGCAGCCGTGGGAGGCGCCCGCGTAGCCGAGGCGCGCGAAGTTCGAGGAGTAGTGCACGGCCTGGCCGCCGGAGAAGAACATCGAGTACGGCATCGGCGTGTGGTAGAGGTTCGAGATGACGTCGACCTTCTTCTTGTAGACCGAGAAGACGCCCTCGCGGGTGGGCAGCTCGTCGCTGCCGAAGCGCACGTCGAAGCCGTACTGCGGCACGCCGTCGACGACCCAGGTCAGGCGGCGCGTCGTCTTGCTGACGCACATGACGCGACCGGTCATGCAGCGCTCGTCGAGGTCGGACGCGGTGGTGTCGGCCTTCGGCTCGGCCGGCTTCGGCTTCACGTTGGCCAGCTCGTCGGTGGTCGGCCGGCGGGTCATCGACACGAGCTTGTCCCACGTGCGCTCGTCTAGGTCTCCGGTCGCGTCGAAGCCGCGCTTGGCCTGGAAGCCGCGCACGGCCTCGGTGGTCTTCTGGCCGTAGCGGTCGCTGACGTCGCCGGCGAACCAGCCGACCTGGCGCAGGCGGGCCTGGAGCGAGCGCACCTTCGATCCGCTGTCGCCCGCCCTGAGGATGACGACGGGGGCGGGCTCGGGCTTCGGCGCCAGCTCGGGTGCCGGCTTCGATGCGGGCTGTGGCGCAGGCTTCGGCGCCTCGGTGGTCGGTTCGGTCGAGGGCGTGGAGCTCGGGGTGGCGACCGCCGTCTGTGTCGCGGTGTCGGCAGGGGCCGACGCGGGTGTCTCGTCGGGCGCCGAGGGCGTCGAGAGGGGCGAGCCCACGGTCTGGCCGACGTTGGTCGCTGCGGCCTCGGGCGCCGAGGTGGGAGTGCAGGCGGCGGTGCCGGCCATCAGCGCCAGGGCGCCGGTCAGCACCAGGGCTCGGCGCAGAGCGCCGGTCGAACGGACCGTTGAGTTGGCTGCCTGCATCGTGACCCCTTGTCCAGCATGCTTCGACATGCGACCTGCAGTGCGTCCTTGCACTGCACTGAGGGTGACGCGACCACCCCCTGAAAGGTTGTCCGACAAGGGACCGTGCAACAGATCGTGACCGATCTGTTGCGCAATGCGCGTCTGGCTGCCACCACGGCCCACGGGCGGTGGCGGTCGTTCTCCTGCTCAGGCGTTCTGTTGCTGCTGTTGCTGCTGTTGCATCGCGTGGTGGCGGCGTAGCACCTCGGTGAGCTTGTTGGCCCCTGCAACGACGGTGGCCGCGTGCAGCCGACCGGGCTGGCGCGAGAGCCGCTCGATGGGGCCCGAGATCGAGACCGCGGCGACGACGCGACCCGACGGCCCTCGTACGGGGGCGGACACCGAGGCGACGCCCGCCTCGCGTTCGGCCACGCTCTGCGCCCAGCCGCGGCGGCGCACGCCCGAGAGCGCCGTGGCCGTGAAGGCGGCGCCCTGCAACCCACGGTGGAGGCGGTCGGGCTCCTCCCAGGCCAGCAGCACCTGGGCCGCCGAGCCGGCCAGCATCGACAGGGTCGCCCCGACGGGGATCGAGTCGCGCAGGCCGACGGGCCGCTCGGCAGCGGCCACACAGATGCGCTGGTCGCCCTGGCGGCGGAAGAGCTGCGCGCTCTCGTTCGTGTGGTCGCGCAGCGCGCCGAGCACCGGGCCGGCCGCAGCGAGGAGGCGGTCCTCGCCCGCTGCCGAGGCGAGCTCGCCGAGTCGCGGGCCCAGCACGAAGCGGCCCTGCATGTCGCGTGAGACGAGACGGTGGTGCTCGAGCGCCACGGCCAGCCGGTGGGCCGTGGGACGTGCGAGTCCGGTGGCTCCGACGAGCTGGGCGAGGGTGGCAGGGCCCGCCTCGAGGGCGCCGAGCACCGTGGCGGCCTTGTCGAGAACACCGACCCCTGAAGAGTTGTCCATGCACTGATATTGACGTCTCAGGCACTGAGACGTCAATCCGTAGGACCCATAAAAGGTTCAGTCTTGCCGAAGAGCGATGTCGCGACCAGGTCCTCGATGGCGCGCGCGCTCGGGACCAGCAGTCGTCGTCGCGAAGGGAGTCAGAGGCAGTCATGGCAGGCACACTGGCCGAGAAGGTCTGGGATGCACACGTCGTCCGTCGCGCCGAGGGGGAGCCCGACCTCCTCTACATCGACCTCCACCTGCTCCACGAGGTCACCAGCCCCCAGGCCTTCGACGGCCTCCGGCTGGCCGGCCGACCCGTGCGCAGGCCGGATCTCACGCTCGCCACCGAGGACCACAACGTCCCCACGACGCCGGGCCCGATCACCGATCCCGTCTCGAAGGTCCAGGTCGAGACCCTGCGCCGCAACTGCGACGAGTTCGGGGTGCGCCTCTATCCCATGGGAGACGCCGACCAGGGCATCGTCCACGTGGTCGGCCCGCAGCTGGGACTGACGCAGCCGGGCATGACGGTCGTGTGCGGCGACAGCCACACCTCGACCCACGGCGCCTTCGGGGCGCTCGCCTTCGGCATCGGCACCTCCGAGGTCGAGCATGTGCTCGCCACCCAGACGCTGCCGCTCAAGCCGTTCCGGACTCTCGCCGTCAACGTGCGGGGTGCCCTTCCCGACACCGTCACGGCCAAGGACATCGTGCTGGCCGTCATCGCGAAGATCGGCACGGGCGGTGGCCAGGGCTACGTCATCGAGTACCGCGGTGAGGCCATCGAGGCCCTGTCGATGGAGGCCCGGATGACGGTGTGCAACATGTCCATCGAAGCCGGTGCTCGTGCCGGCATGATCGCACCCGACCAGACGACCTTCGACTACCTCCAGGGTCGCCCGCACGCCCCGACCGGTGCCGACTGGGACGCGGCGGTCGCCGAGTGGACGGCCCTGCGCACCGACGACGACGCCGTCTTCGACGCCGAGGTCGACCTCGACGCGGCCGAGCTGACGCCCTTCGTCACGTGGGGCACCAACCCCGGCCAGGGCCTGCCCCTCTCCGAGTCGGTGCCCGACCCCGAGTCCTTCGCCGACGAGAGCGACCGCGTCGCCGCGGCGAACGCGCTGGCCTACATGGGCCTCGAGCCCGGCACGCCGCTGCGAGACATCAAGGTCGACACCGTCTTCGTCGGCTCGTGCACGAACGGCCGCATCGAGGACCTCCGCGCCGCCGCGGCCGTGGTCCAGGGCCACCGGGTCGCCGACGGCGTCCGCATGCTCGTCGTGCCCGGCTCGGCCAAGGTGCGCCTGCAGGCCGAGTCCGAGGGCCTCGACAAGGTCTTCACCGCCGCGGGAGCCGAGTGGCGACTGCCGGGGTGCTCGATGTGCCTCGGCATGAACCCGGACACGCTCGCCCCCGGCGAGCGCAGCGCCTCGACGTCCAACCGCAACTTCGAGGGCCGGCAGGGCAAGGGTGGTCGCACGCACCTCGTGAGCCCACTCGTGGCGGCGGCGACCGCCGTGCTCGGCACGCTCTCGAGCCCGGCCGACCTGCAGAGCACGAGCGGCGAGAACGCCCCGCTCGCGTCCGCGACGACCGGAGAGGCCTGAGCCATGGAGAAGTTCGAGACCCACACTGGCGTCGGTGTGCCGCTGCGCCGCAGCAACGTCGACACCGACCAGATCATCCCGGCCGAGTACCTCAAGCGCGTGACGCGCACCGGCTTCGAGGACGGCCTCTTCGCGGCCTGGCGCAAGGACGAGTCGTTCGTTCTCAACAACCCTGTGTATGCCGGCGGTTCGGTGCTCGTCGCAGGTCCCGACTTCGGCACGGGGTCGAGCCGCGAGCACGCGGTCTGGGCGCTGATGAACTACGGCTTCCGGGTCGTCATCAGCTCCCGGTTCGCCGACATCTTCCGTGGCAACAGCGGCAAGCAGGGACTGCTCACGGCCGTCGTCGCGCAGGACGACGTCGAGCTCATCTGGAAGTACCTCGAGAACAACCCCGGCGCCGAGATCACGGTCGACCTCGTGGGCCGCACCGTCCGCGCCGGCGAGATCGTGGCGCCCTTCGACATCGACGACTACACCCGCTGGCGGCTCCTCGAAGGGCTCGACGACATCGGGCTGACCCTGCGACACGAAGATCTCGTCACCGATTTCGAGTCACGACGACCCAGCCACAAGCCGGTGACCACGCCGGCCTGAACCGGGCCTGTGTGGGCTGTCGCTGCGAGCGGCTGAGGAGACGGATTCCGTTGCGATGCAGCGGAATCCGTCTTTTCTTGTGCCACCCGGGCGGCACCCCAGGAGGGGGTGGCTTGGCCCTCGGACGGCCGCAGAAGGCGTCAAACTCCTTGCGACACAACGAAAAACCCACCATTTGGTGATGGACGCGGCCCGTCGAGTCGTCCTAACGTCAGGAGGTAGCCGGACCTGTTCCGGACGCAAATCGTCGGGTCGCCTGACACCGACAGTCCTCTGGAGGGGAAGACGTGAACAAGGCAGAACTGATCGACGCGCTCGAGACGAAGCTCGGCAGCAAGAAGGTCGCCTCCGACGCCCTCGAGGCCTTCCTCGACGTCGTCATCCGCGAGGTGGCCAAGGGTGGCAAGGTCGGCATCACCGGCTTCGGCACCTTCGAGCGGGCCGACCGGGCCGCCCGCACCGGCCGTAACCCCAAGACCGGGGCGACGGTGCGCATCAAGAAGACCCGCGTCCCCAAGTTCCGGTCGGGCACGAACTTCAAGGAGGTCGTCTCGGGCAGCAAGAAGCTCTCGAAGACCGAGTCGGCCGCCACCCGTGCCTCTGCCGGGTCGTCCGCTGCTGCTGCTCCGGCGAAGACCGCGGCCAAGAAGACGACCACGCGGAAGGCGGCGACCAAGGCCGCACCGGCCAAGGCAGCCGCGAAGCGGACGACGACGAAGGCCGCCGCGACCAAGGCGGCTCCGGCGAAACGCGCCACCGCCGCCGCCACCAAGGCCGCCACTGCGACGAAGGCGGCCACGGCGAAGACGACCGCCCGCAAGACGGCCACCAAGGCCGCACCGGCAAAGGCTGCGGCCAGGACGACGACGACGAAGGCTGCCGCGACGAAGGCCGCCCCGGCCAAGCGCGCAACGGCCACGAAGGCCGCCACCACGAAGGCGACCGCGAAGACGACCACGCGCAAGGTCGCGACCAAGGCGGCTCCCGCCAAGGCGGCCGCCAAGAAGGCGACGACGACGAAGGCCGCGTCCGCCCGCAAGACGACGGCTCGCAAGACCGCCTCCAGGTGATCGCTTCGGCCGTCGACACGCCCTGACGGCCACTCGAGGCGACGGCGTGGGCCCGACCGGTCACCGGTCGGGCCCACGCGCTTTCCCAGCGAGATCGCGTCCCAGCGGGTCCGCCTCCGCGAGAGGGCGGGTCAGCGGATCGGCTGCCCCGCTCCGACGCCGACGATGCGCATCGCGACGACGACGTCGTCGACCACGTCGACCGTGAGGCGCTGGCCGGTGCGCAGCAGTCGCAGCCCGCTCGCCTCGAAGGCCGGTGCCTCGAACGAGAGCTGCACGCCGTCGTCGCGCAGCACGCTGCCGGTGTGGGTGTCGGGGTCGAAGCGGTGGACGGTCGCCTGCATGCTCCTGATCCAACCAGACGCGCGGTCCTCCAGGACTGCTCGCGTTGCGGGCCCGAGGCCGAGGCGGCGCGCCTGCGCCAGGCTGCGCGCGTCGTCGACGTCGGTGCGCAGCCGGGGCAGCGGCAGGTCGAGGCGAACGGCGCCGTCGGCGGCATGACGGGAAGCGCTGTCGGCTCCGAAACGCGGTGTGAAGGCACGACCGCAGCGCAGGACCGTGCCGGAGCCTTCGTCGTCGGGGACGAACGACTCGCCCTCGTGGGCGGCGCGCTCGAGGGCGATGCGCAGGGACACTGCGTCGAGGGCCGGGAGGTCGCCGAGCAGGACCGCCACCCGGGACGCCGTGCCGGCCTGCCGCATACCCGCGGAGACGGCGTCGTTGAGGCCGCGGCCGGGGTCGTCGACGACGTCGACGCCCTTGGCCTGCCACGCGAGGGCCAACGGCTCGTCGCCGGTGACGAGCACGACCTGACGTGCGCCCACCGCCTCGACGGTGGCCGATAGGGTGTCGTGGGCGATCGCACCGCTCAGGGCTGCCCGATCGGAGCCCACTGCGCGTGCCAGGCGGGACTTCCCGTGGCGGGTGTCCTTGACCGGGACGACCAGGACCCAGTCGCCGGGCGACACGGAGGGCAGGGCGGACTCGGGGCGCGCGTTCGGGGAGGTCGACATGCTGGCGATATCGTCCCACTCGCCGTCGCGCTGCTCGACACCGTGCCGTGAGGTGGACAAGATGAAGCCCTGCCACGTCGACCGGCGTGCGCACGACGAGGAGGACGTGACAACGTGACTGCCGGCGCACGCAAGAGGCGGCTGCCCTGGGCCTACCGCCTCGTGGCACTCCTGCTCCGGCCGCTGCTCATGGGCCTGACGAAGCGCGACTGGAAGGGCCTCGAGAACCTTCCTGCCGAAGGCGGATTCGTCGTCTCGCCCAACCACATCTCGTATGCCGACCCGCTCGTCTTCGCGCACTTCATGTACGACAGCGGACGCGAGGCGTACTTCCTCGGCAAGGACAGCCTCTTCACCATCCCCGTCGTGGGCTGGCTGCTGAAGCAGAGCGGCCAGATCCCCGTCTACCGCAACTCGGTCGCCGCGGCCGGCGCCTACCGGTCGGCCGTCGAGGGCGTGCGTGCGGGCAAGCCGCTCGGCATCTTCCCCGAGGGCACGATCACCCGCGACCCGGACCTCTGGCCGATGCGGGGCAAGACGGGCGCCGCCCGGGTGGCCCTGGAGACCCGCTGCCCGCTGATCCCTGTGGCGCAGTGGGGCGCCCAGGAGATCCTGTCGCCCTACGGCCACCGCCCCTCGCTGTTCCCCCGCAAGACGATGCACATGTATGCCGGTCCGCCCGTCGACCTGACCGACCTCTACGACCGCCCCATCGACACGAAGGTTCTGCGCGAGGCCACCGACCGCCTCATGGACCGCATCACGGGGCTGCTCGAGGAGATCCGCGGGGAGCAGCGGCCGCAGGAGCGCTTCGACCCGCGCCAGCACGGCGTGCCAGAGATCGGCGACCCGATGAAGCACCACGAGATCGGCCGCCACGACAGGCGTGGCCGTGACCGGCGTGACCGGCGTGACCGCCGCGACGGTGACGGGGCGACGCCGTGACGGCGACCCGCGTCGCCGTCATGGGCAGCGGCAACTGGGGCACCGCCTTCGGGGCGATCCTCGCCGACGCCGGTTGTGACGTGCAGATGTGGGCGCGTCGTGCCGAGGTGGCCGACACCATCAACGCCGGTCGCAACGAGGCCTACCTGCCCGAGCTCGCGCTGCCGGCCTCCGTCCGCGCGACCACCGACCCGGGCGAGGCGCTCGACCACGCCGACGTCGTCGTGCTGGCCGTCCCGTCGCAGACGTTGCGCGCCAACCTCGGGGACTGGGGCGCGTCCATCCCCTCCAGCGCTCCCGTGGTCTCCCTCATGAAGGGCGTCGAGCTCGGCACGACGATGCGGATGAGCCAGGTCATCGCCGAGGCTGCCGGCGTCGAGCAGGGACGCATCGTCGTGGTGTCCGGGCCCAACCTGGCACCTGAGATCGCGCGACGGCAGCCAGCGGCGGGCGTCGTCGCCTGCACCGACATGGAGGCCGCCGAACGCGTGGCGAGCGCCTGCGCCACGCCGTACTTCCGGCCCTACACCGACACCGACGTCATCGGCGCCGAGGTGTGCGGGGCGACGAAGAACGTCGTCGCCCTCGCCTCCGGGATGGCCGAGGGCATGGGCTTCGGCGACAACACCAAGGCCACGATCATCACGCGCGGACTCGCCGAGACGACTCGCCTCGGGCTCGCACTCGGCGCGCACCCGCAGACCTTCATGGGGCTCGCCGGTGTCGGCGACCTCATCGCGACGTGCATGTCGCCGTTGTCGCGCAACCACTCCTTCGGCGTCCGGCTCGGACGCGGCATGACCGTCGACGAGGCGACCGCCGAGCTGCGCACGACCACCGAGGGCGTCAAGTCCTGCCAGTCGATCCTGACCCTGGCCCAGCAGCACGACGTCGTCATGCCGATCTGCGAGCAGGTCGTCGCCGTGATCCGTGACGGCCACTCGGCGAGCGAGGTCGGGCCGCGCCTGATGTCGCGCGACCTCAAGGCCGAGAAGCACTGACGCGGGCTCGGGCCGCGTCCCGCGCGACACAGCAAGGTCGCTCGTCAGCCTCTCTGTGAGCACGACGGGCTTCGTGGCCGCGCACTTCGTGTGTCGGCACGGACCGGGCTCACCTGACTACTGACGGCAACTTCGGCGGCGCGCTCAGCCGAGCAGCTGTCGTCGACGCGGCCTACGCCGACCTGGCGCGAGAGCAGTCCGACACTCTCAGCGACCCTCAGCGACCCTCAGCGACCCTCAGCTGGGCTGCCAGAGCTCGATGCGGGTGCCCTCGGGGTCGGTGACCCAGCCGAAGCGACCCACGCCGTCCATCTCCTGCGTCTCGTCGTCCACGGCGGCGCCCTTGGCCCGCAGCTGGGCGAGCATCGCGTCGAGGTCGCGCACGCGGAAGTTCAGCATGGTCTGCTGCTGACGGGACCCGAAGTAGTCGGTGTCGGCCTCGAACGCCGCGAACACGGTTGGTCCGGGCTCCGGCTCCCACAGTCCGTGCGGGTCGGTCTCCAGCCCGAGGCAGTCGCGGTACCAGTCGTGAAGTGCGGTGGGGTCCGCGGCCCGCACGAAGTAGCCGCCGATGCCGAGCACACGTTCCATGCGCCCATCCTCGCAGGCCCGCGCCGGGAGTCAGACGGTTCGCAGCGCCCGGTCGAGGTCGGCCCACAGGTCGTCGACGTGCTCGATGCCGACCGAGAGGCGCAGCAGGTTGGGCGGCACCTGCTCGGACTCGGAGGGATGGCGACGCCGCCGCTCGACCTGGGACTCGACGCCGCCGAGGCTCGTCGAGTGCAGCCACAGCCGCGTCGCGCGGCACACCCGCTCGGCGGCCTCTGCGTCGCCGGCCACGTCGATCGACAGGATCGCGCCGACCCCGGGGTAGCGCACCCGCTCGACGCCGGGGTGGTCGCCGAGGCGACGGGCGAGCTCGGCTGCGGAGGCGCTCGCCCGCTCGAAGCGCACCGACAGCGTGCGCAGCCCGCGCAGGGCGAGGAACACCTCGAGGGGGCCGGCGATCGCGCCGTGCAGCGTGCGGTGCCGCATCAGGCGCTCGCCGATGGACCGGCCGCGCTCGTTGTCGGCGACCACGGTGGCGCCGAGCACGACGTCGCTGTGGCCCGAGAGGTACTTGGTCACCGAGTGGACGACGACGTCGGCGCCGAGCGAGAGCGGGCGGCAGAGCAGCGGAGTCGAAAGGGTGTTGTCGACGACGCTCGTCACGCCCAGCTCACGCGCCCGGCCCAGCACGACGTCGAGCTCCGTGACGTCCATCAGGGGGTTCGTCGGCGACTCCACCCAGAGCAGGTCTGCCGACTCCAGCGCGGCGAGGAAGCCGGCGGTGTCGGTGGCGTGGACGCGTACGACCGTGCCGCCGGCCTTCTCGTGGGCGGTGAGCAGGTCGCCGGTGCCGTTGTAGGTGGTGTCGGGTGCCACGACGGTGCCCCCGTGGGGCAGCAGCGAGAGCGCGGCCGAGATGGCGCCCATCCCGGACGCGTGCACGAGCGCGCGGCCACCCTCGAGACCGCCGAGCGCCTCCTCGAAGGCGTTCCACGTCGGGTTGCCGGAGCGGGCGTAGTTGACGTCACCGTCAGCGGCATACGTCGACGTCAGCTCCACCGGCACGTTCGCCGAGGACCCGGGGGAGCGATCGGGTCGTCCGGCCGCGACGACGAAGGTCTCGACGTGCAGGTGCTGCGGATCCGCATCGGTGGCCACGCGTTCAGCGTACGAGGGGGCCTCTTGGGGTCGGGATAGAGTCTCGTCTGATGACCACGGACCAGCCCCAGCCCGAGCAGCAGAGCCGCCCCCGCGTCGCCATCGTCTTCGGAGGTCGCTCGTCGGAGCACGCCGTCTCGTGCGCGACCGCGGCCGGCGTGCTGCGCGCCATCGACCGCAGCAAGTACGACGTCGTGCCCATCGGCATCTCCCGCGACGGCCAGTGGGTGCTCGCGGCCGACGACCCCAGCCGGTTCGAGCTGACCGCGGGCCGCACGCCCGAGGTCGAGGCGAGTCCCGCGCACGTCGTGCTGCCGCTGTCGACGCGCGAGACGTCGCTCACGGTGCTCGAGTCGGGTCAGCCGCCCCGCGAGCTCGGCCAGGTCGACGTCGTCTTCCCCCTGCTGCACGGCCCGTTCGGCGAGGACGGCACGCTCCAGGGCTTCCTCGACCTCTCCGACGTCCGCTACGTGGGCTCCGGCGTGTTCGCCTCTGCCGCCGGCATGGACAAGCACTACATGAAGGTGGTCTTCGCGGGGCACGGCCTCCCGGTCGGGCCGTATGCCGTCGTCACCGACCGCGCCTGGCGCTCCGACAAGGCGGCCGCGATGGATGCCTGCGCCGGCCTGGCCTACCCGCTGTTCGTCAAGCCCGCACGCGCCGGGTCGTCGATGGGAATCACCCGTGTCGACCACCCCGCCGACCTCGAGGCGGCCATCGAGGTCGCCCGTGAGCACGACCCCAAGGTGATCGTCGAGGCCGGCATCGCCGGCCGCGAGATCGAGTGCGCCGTGCTCGAGGGCCACGGCACGTCCGGTCCGCGCACGTCGGAGGTCGGCGAGATCCAGGTCCACGACAACCACGCCTTCTACGACTTCGAGGCGAAGTACCTCGCCGAGGCGGACGTCGACCTCAGCTGCCCCGCCAACGTGCCCGAGGAGATCTCCAAGGAGGTGCAGCGCCTCGCCGCTGAGGCCTTCGAGTCGCTCGGTTGCGAGGGGCTCGCGCGCGTCGACTGCTTCTACACCGACGACGGCCGCGTCATCATCAACGAGATCAACACGATGCCCGGCTTCACGCCGACGTCGATGTACCCGCGGATGTGGGCGGCCTCGGGCCTCGCCTATCCCGACCTGATCGACGAGCTGCTCTCGCTCGCCCTCGAGCGGCGCACCGGCCTGCGCTGAGCCAGTCCCGTCGGGAACTGCGCACTCGACCGGCGAGGGACCGGCAGGTCTCCATGGAGTGCCCACTTGCCGGCGTCGGGAACTGCGCACTCGACCAAAGGGCAGGTCGCGTGCCCACTCTGCCGACGGCATACGGGCTCAGCTGCAGTGGCGGCCTGTCTCGGGGAGGGTCTTGGCCACGGTGGTGAACGCGGGGAGCAGGAGCGGCACCGCGCCGTAGGCGCCCGGGGCGAGCACCTCGATCGACGGGTCGCGTCCGTACGTCGTGGCCGCGGACCCGTCACTGAGCGGCCGCACCACCCAGTCGACGCCGTCGACGGTGACGCAGTCGTCGGTGGTGGGACCGAGGGGGTCCAGCCCACAGCGGGCGATGATCGCCGGGTCACCCCAGGCAGCGACCGAGCGGTCGTCGGGCTGGGTCGCGACCCGGGCGTGGCCGCTGACGTCGGCCGGCCACGCCGCCGACGCGCAGGCCGGCGCGGAGGCCTGCGGTGCCAGGGCCACCTCGGGCGAGCGGTTGCAGGCGGACAGCACGACGGCGGCGCCCAGGAGCGCCGCCGTCGTCGCGAACCGGTGTCTGGTCAGGAGGTCGGACCTCAGACGTGCACGACCGTGCAGGTGAGCGTGCGCGTGATGCCCGGGACGTCCTGGAGCTTGGCGATGACGAGCCGGCCGAGGTCGTCGACGTTGGACGCCTCGACCCGGGCGATGACGTCGTAGGGGCCGGTGACGTCCTCGGCGAGGGTCACGCCCGAGATGCCGGCGATCTGCTCCGCCACGCTCGCGGCCTTGCCGACCTCGGTCTGAATCAGGATGTACGCCTGGACCACCTGTCACCTCACTGTGTTGTCGATCGATGGACGGCCGCGACGGCGCGACGCCGGGAACGGCCGAGCTGAACGGCAGGCCTCAGTGTGACTGCGACCGTGCCCTGACGCTACCTTGCCATGGGGCCTCGCGTCCCATGGAAACCGGGCCTCCGAACGGCCGTCCACCGAAAGGTTGTGTGATCCGTGCCGAACGGGCAGCGGTCAGAGCGCGGGCCGATGATGACGGGCGGCACGCCGCTGCGATCCCTCGACGAGGACGAGCTGCTCGGACGGATCCTTCCGACCTTCCGCGCGACCGACGAGCTGCTCGTCGCGCCGGGTGACGACGCGGCCGTGCTGCGCACCTCGGAGCGCACCATCGCGACGACCGACACGGTCGTGCTCGGACGCGACTGGCTCGACGCGTGGTCGTCGGGTGCCGACGTCGGCCACAAGGTCATCGCGCAGAACCTCGCCGACGTCGCCGCGATGGGCGGCCGTCCGACGGGCGTCCTCATGACCCTCGTCGCCGACCCCGAGCTGTCGCTCGAGTGGGTGCTCGACCACGTTGCGGGTCTCGCCGCGGCGTGCGCCGACGCCGGCGTGGCGGTACTCGGAGGGGACCTGTCCTCGGCCCCTGCCGGCGTCGTGATGGTCTCGGTCACGGCTCTGGGCCGTCTCGACGGCGAGCCGGTGCTGCGGTCCGGGGCGCGCGACGGTGACGTGCTCGCGGTCTGCGGGTCGCTCGGCCTGGCCGACGCCGGGCTGCGCCTGCTGCGCGCCGACGCGGCCGACCGGATGCCCAGCGCGGTCGCCCACCAGAGGCGTCCCGAGCCGCCGCTCTGGGCGGGTCCCGAGGCCGCTGCCGCGGGCGCGACCTCGATGCTCGACCTCAGCGACGGGTTGCTGCGCGACGGCGGCCGCATCGCGCGCGCGAGCGGTGTCGTCATCGACGTCTCCGCCGCTGCCCTCGCTTCCGACGTGGCCACGCTGACTGATGCCCTCGGCGCGGAGGTGGCGCTCGACTGTGTCCTGGCGGGCGGCGAGGAGCACTCGCTGATCGCCACGTTCCCCGCGGGCGTGCTGCCGGACGGATGGCGCGCCGTCGGGACCGTCCGAGCGCCGGGGGAGGGGGAGCGGCCCGCGATCCTCGTCGACGGCCGGATGGTCAGCCACACGGGATGGGACCACTTCCGCGACGCCTAGCCTGCACGCGCGGAGGTATGCCGTCGCGCCGGGTCGCGACCGGTCACCTCGACCCGGTCTGGGGGCCGGGGCACGAAAAAGACCGGCCCCCGAGGGGACCGGCCTTCAGCGTTTGGTGAGGGACGTTCAGCGAACGACCTTGCCTGCCTTGAGGCAGGAGGTGCAGACGTTGAGTCGCTTCGGCGTCACACCGTCCACCAGCGTCCGAACGCGCTGGATGTTGGGGTTCCAGCGGCGCTTGGTGCGGCGGTGCGAGTGCGAGATGTTGTGACCGAAGCTCGGTCCCTTGCCGCAGACGTCGCAGTTGGCAGCCACGGGTATCTCCTGAAATTCGATGTTGACGAAGTGCTGAGCTCCACCGCTGAATCGAGGCCGACGCACGAGGGCGCGCGTCACCCCGAGGTGCACGGGGGGAACCGGTAAAGAGTAGCCGACGACTCGCCCGGACGACAAAACGGCGGCGACGCCCCGAACGGGGCCGGCCTGCGGTGCACCTACGACTGCACCTACGACTGAACCCACGACCTGAGCGAGGGCACCGTTCGGCCCCACCCTCACACGAACGTCCGTGCGGTGTCGACGAGCTGGACGGCATACGCGGAGCCGTGGGACGACGCGTGCGTGGCAAGGGGGTGCAGCTGGTGCAGCTCGATGAGTTCGCGCCAGCCGGGCGCGAGACCGGCCGCCTCCTCGTATGCCGCCCCGATGCGGTGCAGACCGGGGCAGCCGAAGAGGGCCAGCATCGCCAGGTCGGTCAGGCCGTGCCCACCGTGCGCGGCCGGGTCGATGAGGACGGCCGCGTCGGCCGTGAAGACCACGTTGCCGGACCAGAGGTCACCGTGGATCCGCGCGGGGGGCCGGTCGTCGTCGAAGTGGCCGGCCGCGAGTCGGTCGCACACCCGGTCGACCACTCGCGCCCCTGACGGGTCGAGGTGTCCGCGGTCCACCGCCCGGCGCACGAACGGCAGCACCCGCTGCTCCGCGTAGAACAGCCCCCACGTCGGCGTCGGCTCGTTCGACTGCGGCTGCCGTCCGATCCACGCGTCACCTGTCCACCCGGCCGGTGGGGACCCGAACGCGGGCGCTCCCGTGCCGTGTGTCACCGCCAGGCCGCGGCCGAGCGCCTCGGCGACCTCGAGGGTCGGCCGGCCCGGGTGCAGCCGGGCGAGGTCGATGTGGTCGGCACCGACCGCCCTCACGGGAACCACGCGGGCTCCGCCGAGGGGCTCGGCCTCCGCGAGCCAGCGAAGACCGGCGGCCTCGACCTCGTAGAAGCCGGCCGGGGCAGCGGTCCACGACTTGCGGTGGTGGGCGGTGGAGGCGCTCGACACAGCGCCCAACGTAGCCGTGCATGCGACCGTCCGGGCGAGGCGCTAGCCTGCCGAGCATCGGCGAGCCCGATTCCCCAGCACGACGAGCAGGAGGTCCGATGCCCGGCGACGCGCCGCCGCCCGACGGGCCGCTCACCGTGCTCGACCTGGTGGCCGTCCGTCGGTGGGCCGTCCTGACCCGCTCGCTCTTCGCCGCCCGGCGCGCCGAGATCGACGCGCTCAACGTGTTCCCCGTGCCCGACGGCGACACCGGCACCAACCTCTACCTCACGTTCGACGGCGCCGTGGAGCGCACGCTCGCCACCGCCGAGGTGACGTCGGCCGACGAGCTGCTCGCCGTCTTCGCGAAGCACCTGCTGTGGACCGCCCGCGGCAACTCCGGCGTCATCCTCAGCCAGCTCGCGCGCGGCCTCGCCGAGGGTTGCTCGGGGTCGGCCGAGATCGACGGCGCGTCGCTCGCCGAGGGGCTGCGGCACGCCGAGGCGCGAGCCCGGCAGGCCGTCACCGACCCCAAGGAGGGCACGATCCTGACCGTGGCCCGAGCCATGGCAGAGGCGGCGACGTCGGCTTCTGGACCTGAGGCGGCGACACCGCCGACCGCCCCGACGCTCTCGCCGGAGCGCCAGGCCGCCGCTGTCGGCGTGCACGTCGTCGCCCTCGCGGCCGTCGAGGCCGCGCGCGAGGCGCTCGAGCACACGCCTGAGCAGCTCGAGGTGCTGGCCCGGGCCGGCGTCGTCGACGCCGGCGGGGCCGGGCTGGTCGTGCTGCTCGAGTGCCTCGAACGGGTCTGCGCAGGTCAGCGGGCCCACGGCGAGGGCGAGGGAGAACGGCGTACGCGGCTACGGCCCGATGCGCCGAGCGCGGCGCTGAGTGCGGCGCTGAGTGCGGCGCGACCGACCGCGCAGGGCACGACGCCCGACGTCCCCGAGTTCGAGGTCATGTACCTCCTGCGCGACTCCGACGACGCCGCGGTCGACGTCCTGCGCGCCCGGCTGGTCGAGCTCGGCGACTCGGTGCTCGTCGTGGGCGGTGACGGTGAGTGGAACGTCCACGCGCACGTCGACGACGCCGGCGCCGCCGTCGAGGCCGGCATCGAGGCCGGCCGCCCGCACCGGGTCCGCATCACGGCCCTCACCGACGACCACGACCTCGGAGCCCGTGCTGCCCGCCACACCCGCGCCGAGGCCGCAGCCACGAGCAAGGGGGCCGGCACCGCCATCGTCGCCTGCGCCGCCGGCGCGGGGCTCGAGGGACTCTTCGAGGAGGCCGGAGCCGTCGTGGTGCGCTCGGGGCCCGGTCGTCGCGCCTCGACGGGCGGGCTCATCGACGCGATCCGCGAGCAGCACGCGCGCGGGGCTTCGGGCGTCGTCGTGCTGCCCAACGACGGCGACACGCTGCTGGCCGCCGCAGCCGCGGTCCGAGCGGCCGCCGACGAGGGCCTCGAGGCCCACCTCGTCCACGTGCGCACCGCCGTCCAGGGCATCGCCGCGCTCGCGGTCTTCGAGCCGACGGCGGCCGCGGCGGCCAACGTGCTCGCGATGCAGGCAGCGGCATCCGCGACCCGCCACGGGGCGGTCACGGTGGCCAACCGGGCCGCCCTCACGAGCGGAGGTCCGTGCGAGCCGGGCGACGTGCTCGGCGTCGTCGACGGCGACGTCGTCATCGTCGGCTCCGACGAGCTGGCGGTCGCCCGTGAGGTCGTGCACCGGCTGCTCGCGAGCGGGGGAGAGCTCGTCACCGTGGTGGCCGGCGTCGACGCCCCCGGTGGGCTGCTCGACGCGGTCACGGCCGAAGCGCGTTCGGCCCATCACGGCATCGAGGTGTGTCTCATCGAGGGCGGGCAGGCGGTCTACTCCGTGCTGCTCGGGGTGGAGTGACGCCGTGCCCGCGCTCACCGAGGACTCGCCGCTCACCAAGCTGCTCACCAAACCCGATGCCGCCCAGCTGGCGAAGACGAAGGGTCTGCAGAGCGTCGGCGACCTGTTCGAGTTCGCGCCGCGCCGCTACGTGCGGCCGGGCCAGCTCACCGACCTGTCGTCGCTGCACGTCGGCGAGGACGTCCTGGTCGTCGCCGAGGTCCGAAAGGCCACCACCCGGCCGATGCGCAACCGTCGCGGCAAGATGCTCACGGTCGTCATCGGAGACGACCACGGCAACGAGCTCGACGTGACCTTCTTCAGCGCCTTCGGCCACGAGAAGAAGCTGCTGCCGGGGGTTCGCGGACTCTTCGTGGGCCAGATCGGGGCCTATGGCCGGCGGCTCCAGCTCACCCATCCCGAGTACGAGCTCCTCGACGACGACGAGCAGGGTGAGGCGACCGTCGAGTGGTACCGGACCCACAGGGTGCCCGTCTACTCGACCACCGGAAAGCTCAACTCGCTCAAGCTGCGGCGCCTGATGCACCAGGCACTCGACTCGGTCGACCGGGTGCGCGAACCAGTTCCGGAAGACGTACGCGTTGCGCGCGGTCTGCTCGACCGGGCCGCCGCGCTCGAGCTCGTCCACCGGCCCTCGCTCGACGACAAGCCGTCCCTGGGGCTCGACCGACTCAAGTACGACGAGGCGTTCGTCCTGCAGACGATCCTCGCCCAGAGGCGCAAGGCGGCGGAGGCCGAGCTCGCGACGCCTCGCCTGCCCCGGCCCGGTGGCCTGCTCGCCGCCTTCGACGCACGGCTGCCGTTCGAGCTCACGGACGGGCAGCGAGAGGTCGGTGAGGTGCTCGCCGCCGAGCTCGCGTCCGAGCGGCCGATGCACCGCCTCCTGCAGGGTGAGGTCGGTTCGGGCAAGACGGTCGTGGCGCTGCGCGCGATGCTCGCGGCCATCGACGCCGGTGGTCAGGCCGCCCTGCTCGCCCCCACCGAAGTGCTCGCCGCGCAGCACCACCGGTCGATCGGGGCGATGCTCGGTGACCTCGCGCTCGGCGGCATGCTCGGGGGTGCCGACGACGGCACGACGGTGGCACTGCTCACCGGCAGCCAGGGCGCGGCCGCCCGGCGCAAGGCGCTGCTCGCCGCGGCGTCGGGCGAGGCCGGCATCGTCGTCGGCACCCACGCCCTCATCCAGAAGCACGTCCAGTTCGCCGACCTGGCCCTCGTCGTCGTCGACGAGCAGCACCGCTTCGGTGTCGAGCAGCGCGATGCCCTTCGTGAGAAGGGCCTGCGGCCACCGCACGTGCTCGTCATGACGGCGACGCCGATCCCGCGCACCGTCGCGATGACCGTCTTCGGTGACATGGAGACCTCCACTCTCCGCGAGCTGCCGAGGGGCAGGTCGCCGATCACGACGCACGTCGTCGACGCCGACAAGCCCGGCTGGGTCGACCGCACCTGGCAGCGGGTGGCCGAGGAGGTCGCCAAGGGACACCAGGCGTACGTCGTCTGTCCGCGCATCGGCGAGGTCGACGACGACGACACGACCGGCACGACCGGCACGACCGGCACGACCGGCACGACCGGCACGACCGGCACGGGTGCCGCCACCGACACCTCCGACGAGGACGCCGGCTGGGACGACTGGGACGACGACGAGGGTGCGAGTGCGGGCCCCGGCGCCGGGCCAGAGCGCGAGCTGACCGGCGTCTACGCGATGCTCAGCACGCTGCAGGCCACCGCAGCCCTCGACGGCGTGCGGCTCGGGGTGCTGCACGGGCAGCTCGACCCCGACGCCAAGGACGCCACGATGCGCGCCTTCGCGGCCGGCGAGATCGACGTCCTCGTCGCGACCACCGTCATCGAGGTCGGGGTCGACGTGCCCAACGCCTCGGTCATGGTCGTCGTCGACGCCGACCGCTTCGGCATCTCCCAGCTGCACCAGCTGCGCGGCCGCGTCGGCCGTGGCGCGGTGCCGGGCCTCTGCCTGCTGATGACGCGCGACCCGGGCGAGCGGGCCATCGAACGTCTCGACCAGGTCGCTGCGACCACTGACGGCTTCGAGCTGGCCCGGGCCGACCTGCTGCTGCGCCGCGAGGGCGACGTGCTCGGTGCCCGGCAGAGCGGGCGAGCGAGCTCGGTGCGCCACCTGCGCCTCGGACGCCTCGAGGACGAGCAGATCATCGCCGACGCGCGTGAGGATGCCTTCGCGCTGGTCGCCGACGACCCCGGCCTGCGCACGCACCCGGCCCTCGCGGCGGCCGTCGCCATGCGCCTCGACGAGGAGCAGGCGGCATGGCTCGAGCGGGGCTGACGTGACGCGCATCATCAGCGGGGCCGCCGGTGGCCGGCGCCTGCAGACCCCGCCCGGCTCCTCGACGCGGCCCACGTCCGACCGTGTCCGCGAGGCCCTCTTCAGCCGGCTCGAGCACCGGGGTCTGCTCGAGGGCACCAACGTTCTCGACCTCTACGCCGGGTCCGGGGCGCTCGGGCTCGAGGCCGCCAGCCGGGGCGCGGGCCTCGTGCTGCTCGTCGAGTCGCACAAGGCGGCTGCCAAGGTCATCCGCGCCAACATCGGCGCCGTCGGCCACGACGGGGTGCGCCTCCTCGCCGAGACGGTCGAGAGGGCCTTGGCGGCCGGTCCGCCCGGCGGTGTCCGCATGGACCTCGTCCTGCTCGACCCGCCCTACGACGTCACGGAGGAGTCGCTCGCCGCCGTGCTCGAGGCCCTGGTCGAGCGGCACTGGCTCGCGCCCGACGCCTTCGTCGTCGTCGAGCGGTCGTCGAGGTCGCCGCAACCGAGCTGGCCCGACGGCCTGGAGCTGTCGGGGGAGAAGCGCTACGGCGAGACAGCCGTGTGGTTCGCCGAGCCGCCGCCGACGGATGTCGTGGCGTGAAGGCACCCACGACGTATGCCGACGGTAGGTTGGGCGCGTGACGAGCGAAGCGCGCCGCTGTGTCTGCCCCGGGTCCTACGACCCCATCACGAACGGCCACGTCGACGTGGTGACGCGGGCCAGTGGGCTCTTCGACGAGGTCGTCGTCGCGATCCTGCACAACCCCGGCAAGCAGGGCACGTTCAGCGTCGAGGAGCGGACCGTGCTCATCGAGGAGAGCCTCGGCCACCTGCCCAACGTGCGGGTGGGCGCCTGGGCGGGCACCCTCGTCGTCGACGTCTGCCGCGAGGTGGGGGCCGACAGCATGGTCAAGGGGCTCCGCGGCGGCACCGACTTCGCCTACGAGCTGCCGATGGCCCACATGAACCACCACCTCACCGGGGTCGAGACGCTCTTCATCGCCGCCGAACCCACGCTCCAGCACGTCTCAAGCTCGCTCATCAAGGAGGTCGTCCGCTACGGCGGCGACGTCAGCGGGATGGTGCCCGAGGTCGTGCTGGCCGCCCTCCGCGACAAACTCGGCTGATTTGGGCGCACGGCGCCCCTCTAGTAGCCTTGGAGGTCGGTCCACGTCCGTCTTGGCGCGGGCCGAACCCTCTACTGTGCGCAGGAGCCATGGACCGTCCCGATCCCCGTTCTCCTCTGGTGCTCGACACCAGGGAGCTCAACAGGCGACCGGGAACGATGCAGGAGCTCTCGCGCACGGTGACGTTGCCCGACGACCTCGGAACCGACGTCATCTCGATCAAGGCCGGCGAGCCGGTCCAGGTCGAGGTGCGACTCGAGTCCGTCGTCGAAGGAGTCCTCGTCACGGGTTCGGTCGACGCCAGGGCGACCGGCGCCTGCGTGCGGTGCCTGGATCCTGTCGAGCTCGATGTCGACGGGAGCTTCCAGGAGCTGTTCGCCTACGCCGACCGGGCGGCGCACCACCACGAGGTGGGAGCCGACTCGGACGAGGACGAGGTGCACGAGCTGGTCGGTGACCTCATCGACCTCGAGCCCGTGCTCCGGGACGCTGTCGTGCCTGCGCTGCCGTTCCAACCGGTGTGCCGGCAGGACTGCCCGGGGTTGTGTTCCGAGTGTGGGATGCACCTCGCGGAGGACCCGGACCATCATCATGAACTGATCGACCCGAGGTGGTCGTCCCTCAGCGGACTGCTGGCGGACGACCCGCAAGAGAAGAGGAACTGACGTGGCTGTCCCGAAGCGGAAGATGTCGCGCTCCAACACCCGTTCGCGTCGCGCGAACTGGAAGGCAACGCCGACCACGCTGACCACGTGCCCCCAGTGCGGTGCGGCTGCCCAGCCGCACATCGCGTGCCCCTCGTGCGGCACGTACAAGGGCCGTCACTACGCCGTCGCCGAGCGCACCGAGCACCAGGCCTGAGCACCCCGTGAGCAGCCCCGTGAACGGCCTTGGGTCTGGGGGTGTTCCGATGGTGCCGCAGCGGCCCGTCGATGCTCTGATCGCCCACCTCCACGAGGTGGTCGGCCAGGACATCGACGAGCCGCTGCTCCTGCGTGCCCTGACGCACCGGTCGTACGCCTACGAGAACGGCGGCCTGCCCAACAACGAGCGCCTGGAGTTCCTCGGCGACTCGGTGCTGGGTGTCGTCGTCACCGAGACCCTCTACCGCGAGCACCCCGACCTCGCCGAGGGACAGCTCGCCAAGCTGCGGGCCGCCGTCGTCAACATGCGGGCCCTCGCCGAGGTCGCGCGCACCTTCCAGCTCGGCGAGTACGTCATGCTCGGCAAGGGCGAGGAGGCGACCGGCGGGCGTGACAAGGCCTCGATCCTGGCCGACACGCTCGAGGCCCTCATCGGCACGGTCTTCCTCTCGACCGACATCAACGACGCGGCGCGGTTCGTGCACCACCACTTCGACCCGCTCATCGAAGAGGCCGCCACCCTCGGTGCCGGCCTCGACTGGAAGACGAGCCTGCAGGAGATGGCTGCCGGCTCCGCCCTCGGGTCACCCGAGTACCGCGTCGGCGAGCAGGGGCCCGACCACGAGAAGGAGTTCCACGCCCGCGTCGTCGTGGGCGAGGAGGTCCTGGGTGAGGGCCGCGGACGCTCCAAGAAGGAAGCCGAGCAGAAGGCGGCCAAGCAGGCCTGGCACACGCTCGACGGACGCCGCACGGCACCTGAGTCGACCGCACCGGCCACCGCGCAGGTCGCGGGCCCGACCGGGTCCTGAGCCGCGGGTGCCCGAGCTCCCCGAGGTGGAGGTCGTTCGGCGCGGCCTCGAGGACCACGTCGTCGGACGCCACGTCACGCGTGCCCGGATCACCGGCGTACGCGTCGCGAGGCGCCACGACGCCGGACCCGAGGACCTCGCGGCCCGACTGCACGACGTCACGGTCACGGCAGCCTCTCGGCGCGGCAAGTACCTCTGGCTTGCGCTCGACGGCGAGGACGCTCTGATCGTGCACCTCGGCATGAGCGGCCAGATGCTCGTCGAGCCGGCCGACGCGCCGCTCGAGAAGCACTGCCACGCCCAGCTCGACTTCGCCGACGACGGGCCGCAGCTGCGGTTCGTCGACCAGCGCACGTTCGGGGGGCTGGCGCTCTCGCCGCTGCAGACCGACGGCATCCCCGAGTCCGTGGCGCACATCGCTCCAGACCCCTTCGAGGCCGTCTACGACCAGCCCGCCGTGGTGCGCCGGATGAAGCAACGCGACAGCGCCGTCAAGCGGGCCCTGCTCGACCAGTCCCTCGTCTCCGGCATCGGCAACATCTACGCCGACGAGGCGCTCTGGCGCGCGAAGCTGCACGGCGAGCGGATCTGCTCGACCCTCACGAAGCCGACGCTCTCGCGTCTGCTCGATCACGCCCGCGACGTCATGGCAGAGGCGCTCGGCCAGGGCGGCACGAGCTTCGACTCCCTCTACGTCAACGTCAACGGGGCGAGCGGCTACTTCGACCGGTCACTGCACGCGTACGGCCGTGCGGGAACACCGTGCGACCGGTGCGGCACGATCATGCGCCGCGAACACTTCATGAACCGCTCGTCCTTCTCGTGCCCCGTCTGCCAGCCGCGCCCGCGACGCCGAAGCCCGTCCTGACCGCTGGGCGGTGGACGGGCCTCGGAGGTGCTGCGGTGAAACGGTCAGTGACCGCCCTGCCTGCGCTTCGGAGCGGGTCGCGTCGGGTCGTCGTCGGGCGGCTCGATGTGCTCCGGGACGACGATCGGCTTCAGCCGCGCCCAGGCGACGAAGGCCGCGCTGACGACGAGCAGCGCGATGCCGGCATACAGGTTGGCGTTGATGCCACCGGTCTTGTCGAGGGACTTCTCGCCGAAGAGCCCCATCAGGGTGAGGATGAGGCCGTACAGGCCGAGCAGGGCGCCGATGAAGTTGCGGATGTCGAACGCGCCGGCGGTGTGCCGGCCGTCCGCTGCTCCGGCGGAGGTGGTCTTGTCGCTCATGTCGATGCTCCTGTCAGAACAAGAAGTTGAGGACGAGGACGAGGACGAGCGAGATGCCCGCCAGGGGGATCGTGCGCCGGAACCACGGGAGCCGGTGCTCCTCAGGGTCGACGAGGTCCTCCCTGGGCGTCTCGCTGTAGACGAGGCCCCGCAGCTCGGAGGCCGGCTTGGGCTGGGTCGCCAGCGAGACGACGACGCTCAGCACGATGTCGACGACGAAGGCCGCCGAGGCCGCGACGAAGGCCGCACCCTGACCCTCGAGCGGGATCACCCCGCGACTCAGGCTGCCGAAGGCGTCCTTGCTGAGGAAGGCGACGAGCACCGCCGACAGGGTGCCGGCCGACAGGCCGGCCCAGCCGGCCGTCGGTGTCATGCGCTTCCAGAACATGCCGAGGATGAACGTCGCGAACAGGGGTGCGTTGAAGAAGCCGAAGAGCGTCTGGAGGTAGTCCATGACGTTGCTGAACGAGCTCGCGACGATGGCCGTGAAGATGGCGATGACGGTGGCCCCGACGGTGGCCAGGCGACCGATGCGCAGGTAGTAGTCGTCGCTGTGGTCCTTGCGGATGTAGCGCTGCCACAGGTCGTAGCTGAAGACCGTGTTGAAGGCCGAGATGTTGGCCGCCATGCCGGCCATGAACGCGGCGAGCAGACCCGCGATGGCGACGCCGAGCAGACCGTTGGGCAGCACGTCGCGCATCAGCAGCAGCAGCGAGTCGTTGTACTTGACGCCCTCACCGGACGCGCCACCCGGTGGGGTGCCGCCGGCCTTGAGCTCGCCGATCTCCTTGACGAGCACTGCGGCGATCATGCCGGGCAGGATCACGATGAAGGGCACGAACATCTTCGGGAACGACCCGATGATCGGGGTCTTGCGTGCCGCGGAGATCGAGTGGGAGGCCATGGCGCGCTGGACCTCGACGAAGTTCGTCGTCCAGTAGCCGAAGGAGAGCACGAAGCCCAGACCGAAGACGATTCCGACGACGGACCAGAACGGCGACGTGAACCCGGACAGCGCCTCGCCGGGCCAGGAGTGCAGCTGCTGGTCGGCCGACGGCACCTTCGCCGCCGCCGCGGCGGGGGAGGAGGCGAACTCGGTGATCTTGTCCTTGAGGCCCTGGTAGCCCCCGACGCGGTGCAGACCGATGAGCGTCAGCGGGAGCAGCGCGGCCACGATGACGAAGAACTGCAGCACCTCGTTGTAGATCGCCGCCGAGAGGCCGCCGAGCGTGATGTAGGACAGCACGATCGCGGCCGCCACGAGCAGCGCCACCCAGAGCGGCCAGCCGAGCAGGGCGTGCACGATCGAGCCGAGCAGGTAGAGGTTGACGCCCGCGATGAGCAGCTGCGCGAGGGCGAAGCTGAGCGCGTTGACGAGGTGGGCCCCGGTGCCGAAGCGGCGGAACATGAACTCGGGGACCGAGCGCACCTTCGAGCCGTAGTAGAACGGCATCATCACGACGCCGAGGAAGAGCATGGCGGGGATGGCGCCGACCCAGAAGTAGTGGACCGTCGAGATGCCGAGCTCGGCGCCGTTGGCCGACATGCCCATGATCTCGACCGCACCGAGGTTCGCCGAGATGAACGCGAGACCCGTGACCCAGGCAGGCAGTGAGCGGCCCGAGAGGAAGAAGTCGATCGAGTCGGAGACCGCCCGCCGGGCCATCACCCCGATGCCCAGCACGAAGACGAAGTAGAGCGCGATGATCAGGTAGTCGACGGCGTTGGCGCTGATGAGGGTGTCCGCTGTGGGCAGACCCGCCAGTGCTTGCATGCGATCAGTCCCTTCGTTGGGCGTCGATTCACGCTAGCGCAGTGGGGTGCGCCGGGCGCGTCAGGACGATCGGGTGTCGACCGGCCTCGAGATGAGCCGCTTGAGCGGGACCGTGGAGTCAGCCGCAGCGTCGGCCGCGATCGTCATACCCTTCTCGAGCGCCCTCTTCACGGCGAGGTAGTCGGCGCTGCTCCCGACCGACTCGACCGCCAGCAGCAGGCCGTTCCGGTAGCTGAGCACCGAGAAGCGTTCTGCCGCAACGTCTCCGCGCACCACCTCGTGGTCGGCGCCCTGGGGAAGCCCGGCCATCTGCAGTCTCAGGTCTGCCTGGTCGCTCCAGAACCACGGCACCGCGGCGTATGCCGTGGGTTGGCCCGCCAGCGTCGCCGCGGCAGCGCGCGCCTGGTCGGTCGCGTGCGGCACGCTCTCGAGCCTGGTCGGTCCGGGCAGCCCTCTGCCGAAGGGGTTCGGGCCCACGGCGCAGTCGCCGGCAGCCACGGTGAGCCCGTCCGAGGTGCGGGCGTGCTCGTCGACGACGATCCCCGCCGGGTCGACGGCCAGGCCGAGCTGGTCGGCCAGCTCGGTGCGGGGCACCGCTCCGATGCCGACGACGACCACGTCGGCCCGCAGCTCCGTGCCGTCGGCGAGTGTCACGCCGGTGACCCGGCCGCCCCGACCCGTCAGCCGAACCACGTTGGCGCCCAGCAGGATGCGCGTCCCGCGGCGCTCGTGGGCCTCGCGCACGAAGTCCGACAGCGTCGCGGTGACCGCTCGACCGAGCACCCGTTCGGCGGCCTCGACCACGGTCACGGAGGCGCCCTCGGCCCGCGCATCGGCGGCCACCTCCAGACCGATGAAGCCGCCACCGATGACCACGACGTGGCCGGCGGTGCGCAGCTCGGGGGCCAGACGGTCCGCGTCGGCGAGCGTGCGCACCGAGTGCAGCCCCTCGAGCTGCGCCCCTTCGACGGGCAGCGACCGGTTGGCCGCCCCGGTCGTCAGGGCGAGACGCGTGAAGTCCACCCGACGGCCGGCGGACGTGACGGCGCGGCCCCCGGTCGGGCCGCGCTCGATGTCGACGACGGCTTCCCCCGTGAGCAGCTCGACTCCGTGCTCGGCGAACCAGCCGCTGTCGCGGAAGTGCAGGGATGCCCGGTCGTGCTCGCCGCGCAGGTACGTCTTCGACAGCGGTGGTCGCTCGTAGGGCGACTCGGGCTCGTCCCCGACCAGGACGACGGGCTGGTCGTCGCCGAGCTCGCGCAGGGCGGTGACGAGGGAGATGCCGGCCTGCCCGGCGCCGACGACGAGGGTCGGACCCACGAGCGCCTCGCCCGGCTCGGTCTGCTCGGCTGCCACGTGCCCCACCCTAGGGTGGCTGGCATGACCTGGTCCCCCACGCACCCCGAGACCGTCTTCACGTACGGCGCCCCGCAGCTGAAGTTCGGAGCCGGTGCCGCCGACGAGATCGGCCACGACCTCGGAGCGCTCGGCGCGACACGCGTGCTCGTCGTCACCGATGCGGGGGTGCTCGCGACGGGTTGGCCCGACCGCGTGGCCGAGGCCATCCGCGAGAGCGGGCTCGAGGCCGTGGTGCACGACTCCGCACACGTCGAACCGACCGATGCGAGCCTTGCCGCGGCGATCGAGCGGGCGCACGCCGACGGCCCCTTCGACGGGTTCGTCGCCGTCGGTGGCGGGTCGGCCATCGACACCGCCAAGGCCGTCGACCTGCTCCTCACCAACGGCGGCGAGCTCATGGACTACGTCAACGTGCCGGTCGGTGGGGGTCGCGCGCCGACCCGCCCTCTCGCCCCCCTCGTCGCCGTGCCGACGACGACCGGCACGGGCGCCGAGAGCACCACGATCTGCGTCCTCGACGTGCTCGACCTCAAGGTCAAGACCGGCATCAGCCACGTGCGCCTGCGCCCGGCGCTCGCCGTCGTCGACCCGAGACTCACAGCGAGCCAGCCCGCCGGCGTCACCGCGAGTGCCGGGATGGACATCCTGTGCCACGCCCTCGAGAGCTGGACGGCACGACCCTTCTCCAGCTACGACCGCAAGCAGCCCGCCGACCGGGTGCCCTACTGCGGCAGCAACCCCATCTCGGACCTCTGGGCCGAACGCTCGATGTCCTTGCTGGCCAAGGCATTCCGTCGGGCTGTGCGTGACGGGTCAGACGAGTCCGCCCGGGGCGACATGGCTCTCGCCGCGACCTTCGCCGGGCTGGGCTTCGGCAACGCGGGTGTCCACGTGCCGCACGCCAACGCGTACCCCGTCGCCGGCCGCGTACGCGACTTCCATCCCGACGGCTACCCCGCTGACGAGCCGATGGTGCCGCACGGCATGGCTGTCGCGCTCACCGCGCCGGAGGCCTTCCGCTGGACGTTCGAGGCCGACCCCGAGCGGCACCTGGCCGCAGCGCGGCTGCTCGACCCTGACGTCTTCGACAGCGGGTCAGGCCGGTCGGCCGCACCACGTGACGTGCTGCCGGGGGTGCTCGTCGACCTGATGCGCGACATCGGCATGCCCAACGGGCTGTCCGCCGTCGGCTACGGCCCGGGCGACGTCTCCGACCTCGTCGAGGGCTCGCTGCGTCAGCAACGCCTGCTCGCGACAGCGCCCCGCGAGGTCGATCCTGACGCGCTCGCCGGCATCATCAGCCGGTCCATGCGGCTCTGGGACTGACCTTCCGGCGCGAGCGGGTCACGGCGGCATACAGTGCCGTCTGTGACGACGACCGAGCCCACGCACCTGCCCCTGCCCCTCGAGTCCGACTGGCTCGACTGGGTCGGCGCCCGCGGCGAGCAGCAGCTCGCGCTGGCCCGATCGCTCGTCGACGGCCTGCGTGCCGCCCCGCCGAAGGAGCCCCTCGAGGTGCTCCGGGTCTGGAACGAGGCGCAGACCGCACTGTCGAACGCCGGCTCGGTCGGGTCGCTCTTCTCCGAGGTGCACCCCGACAAGCAGGTGCGTGACCGCGCCGAGTCCGTGGCGCAGGAGGTGCAGAAGCTCGACACCGACCTGGGGCTCGACACCGAGCTGTACGCCGTGCTCGCGGGCCTCGACGGCAGCAGCCTTGACGCGGACGCCGCGCGAGTGCTCGAGCGCACGCTGCGCGACTTCCGCCGTTCCGGCGTCGACCGCGACGAAGCCACCCGCGACCGCCTGCGCGAGCTGAGCGAGCGTGCCATCCTGCTGAGCCAGGAGTTCAGCAAGAACATCCGCGAGGACGTCCGCAGCATCAGGGTCACCCCCGAGCAGCTCGCCGGCATGCCTGCCGACTGGGTCGAGGCGCACCCCGTCGGCGACGACGGCCTCGTCACGGTCACGACGGACTACCCCGACGTCGTGCCGTTCCGCACCTTCGCCCACGACGCCGACGCCCGCCGTGAGCTCGTCACCGCGTTCCTGACGATCGCCTGGCCCGACAACGACCGGGTGCTCCAGGACATCTTCGCGGTGCGCCGTGAGCACGCCTCGCTGCTCGGCTACGAGTCGTGGGCCGACTACGACGCCGAGGTCAAGATGATCGGCAACGGCAAGGCGATCGGCGAGTTCATCGACCGCATCACCGAGCTGTCGACCGCCAGTGCCGAGCGTGACAAGGCCGTGCTCCTCGGACGCCTGCGCCAGGACCGGCCCGACGCCACCGACATCGACGGCGCCGACACGAGCTACTACGCGGAGCTCGTCCGCAAGGAGCAGCTGGCCGTCGATGCCCAGCGGGTGCGCACCTACTTCACCTTCGAGGCCGTGCGCCAGGGCCTGCTCGACGTCACCGGCCGCCTCTTCGGCCTCGACTGGACCCCCGTGCCTCGCGAGGACGCCCGCACCTGGCACGAGGAGGTGGCGACCTACGACGTGTCGTTCCAGGGCGAACGCCTCGGCCGCATCCACCTCGACCTGCACCCGCGCGACGGCAAGTACAAGCACGCGGCGCAGTTCGACCTCGCCCGCGGGGTCAACGGCACCCAGCTCGCCGAGGGCGTCCTGGTGTGCAACTTCAACCGGGGCCTCATGGAGCACGACGAGGTCGTCACCCTCTTCCACGAGTTCGGCCACCTCGTCCACCACGTGCTGGCGGGACGCACGGACTGGGTGCGGTTCTCGGGGGTCGCGACGGAGTGGGACTTCGTCGAGGCACCGAGCCAGATGCTCGAGGAGTGGGCCTGGGACGCCGACGTGCTCGCGACGTTCGCGCGCAACGCCGATGGCGAGACGATCCCCGCAGACCTCGTCGAGGCGATGCGCCGGGCCGACGACTTCGGCAAGGGCTACGACGCACGCACGCAGATGTTCTACGCCGCACTGTCCTACGACTTCCACGTCAACCAGACGGACGACCTGACGGCACGGCTGCGCGAGCTGATGGCCAGGTACTCCGTGTTCCCGTACCTGTCGGGCACCCACATGCAGTGCCACTTCGGGCACCTCGACGGCTACAGCTCGGCGTACTACACCTACATGTGGTCGCTCGTCATCGCCAAGGACATGTTCTCGGCGTTCGACCGCGGTGACCTCTTCGACCCCGAGGTCGCCGGCGCCTACCGCGACAAGGTGCTCGCCCAGGGTGGGCGGCGCGACGCCGCCGACCTCGTCGAGGACTTCCTCGGTCGCCCCTACACCTTCGACGCGTATGCCGCCTGGCTCGCCGAGTGATCGCGTGGTCGTCGCGGCGCTGACGACCTACCCCGTGAAGTCGTTCGCCGGCGTCGAGGTCGACGAGGCACGCGTCGAGGAGGTCGGGCTCCAGGGCGACCGGCGCTGGGCCGTGGTCGACCTCGACGGCAACCAGGTGACGGCGCGCGAGGAGCATGCCCTGCTCGGGCTGCGCGCCGAGCCTGCGGGCGACGGCATACGACTTCTCGCCCCGGGCGCGACGACGCTCGACGTCGTGGCACCCCGCGACGCGCCACCGGTCGCGGTGTCGTTCTCGGGTCAGGACCGTGCACGGCCTGCGGGTGCCGAAGCCGACGCCTGGTTGTCGGACCGCATCGGCCGCCCCCTGCGCCTCGTGTGGCAGGACGACGAGACGCGTCGTCCGGTGCGGCCCGAGATGGGCGGCCGGGACGGTGACCGCAACTCACTGTCCGATGCCGCCCCGCTGCACGTCACGTCGGAGTCGTCGCTGGGCCGCCTGAACGACTGGCTGCTGGAGACGGCGACGGATCGCGGCGAGCAGCCGGCCCCGTCGCTCGGTCACGACCGGTGGCGGCCGAACGTCGTCGTCGCGGGTGGCGAGCCGTTCGCCGAGGACACCTGGGGCTCGGTGCGCATCGGTGACGTGCCGTTCCGGGCCACGATGATCTGCGACCGCTGCGTCATGACGACGATCGACCGCACCGACCTGCGCAGCGCCAAGGAGCCGATCCGCACCCTGGCCCGGCACCGCAGGTGGGACGGTGCGACCTGGTTCGGCATCCGGCTGACGCCGGTCCTCCCGCTCGCAGGCGCGGCCACCGTCCGCGTCGGCGATCCCGTCGTCGCCTGCTGACCCATCGCGGGCCGGGCCCGCCGCCGGGTGTCAGGTGAGTCGGGCCAGCACCTCGCGCAGGTCCACGACTGCGGCCGCCTCCTCCGGGCTCAGCGCTGCGAGGGAGGTACCGGCGAGGCGTCGGTAGACGGCGGCCATGCCCTCGAAGAGCTCGACCGACGTGCCGGCGCGGCCCTGGGTGCGGGCGATGTGCTCCATCTCGGCGACGAATCGGGCACTCTTCGCCGTGGCGACCGCGATGCGACGGCCGGCCCCCTCGACCTGCCGCGGGAACTCCTCGCTGAGGTCGTCGAGCACGACGTCGAGGACGCCGAGCGCAGCCGCCGACTGCAGCGCCTGCGCCCAGATCGCCGTCGTCCCCTTGTAGACCGAGGCGGTGCACATCTTCACTGCCGACGCCTGGCCGACCTCCGGCCCGACGACCCGACGTCGAAGGCCCTCGGCCGGGAGCGAGGCAATCCGGTCGGCACCGGCTCCTGACAGGTAGAGCATGGTGTCACCGTCGGGTGACGGAGGGCCGCCGCTGACCGACCCGTCGACGAGGGTGAGGCCGGCGGCCGACGACGTGGACGCGAGGGCCTCGACGAGGTCAGGAGCCAGGGCGTTGGCCTCGAGGACCACGGGGGAGGAGCCGGCGCGACGAGCCGAGGCGATGATGTCCGCGAGCACGTCGTCGGCCGCCGACGGCGGGCAGATGCTGACCACGACGTCACTCGAGGACACCACTTCGTCGAGGTCGGCCAGCAGCTCGAGACCGTGGGCCAGCCCGCGGGTGCGCTCGCTGCGGCCCGTGACGGTGGCCACGACCCGGTTGCCGGCCCTGGCCCAGGCCCGGCCCAGCGCGCTGCCCATGGCGCCGGGGGACACTATGCCGACGGTGGCCGTGCCGCCTCCTGAAGTGGCACCGGTGCTGCCGCTCGTCCGGGTGGCGGTCGCGTCGCCCGTCACGGGATGGGGAGCTCCTCGAGCACGACCTTCTTGCCCGTGCTGCGCTGCGAGAGGTCGGCCATGGCCTGGCGCACCGTCTTCGAGAACAGGTGAGCGCCCTTGATCGTCGGGTGCACCCGGTCGGACTGCACCTGCTCCGGGTGGGCCCTGATCGCGTCGGCCCAGTCGGCGACGACGACGTTCGGGCGGTTGCGGGCCACGACCTCGAGCGTCGCGTTGTCGGTGTCGATGCGGGCGAAGGGGCCCATGACGTTGACGAGGACGACCATGCGTCTGGGTCCGAGTGCGTCGAGCACCTTGTTGACGGCGTCCTCGTCGACACCGGCGTTGGTGCCGAACGCGAGCACCACCGCGCGCCGGTTGGCATCTCCCCGCGCGGTGACCTCGGTGAGGCCGTCGGACCAGCGCCGGTTGGACTTGGCGTCGATGCGGATGCCGGGGAAGTAGTAGCGCAGCGCCTGCAGGCTGCCGACCATGATCGAGTCGCCGTACGCATCGATCTCGGGCCCGGCGGGCATCGTGAACGAGGCGTTGGTGGCCGTGGCACCACCCATGGCCGGTGGGGCCTGTGCGGACGATGGCGCCGAGGCAGCTGCCGCGCCCGGCTGCGCGGTCGCTCCCGCCGTCGGCGCGCCGACGGGATCGGTGGGGTCGGCAGCGGCCTCGTTGGCCGCGAGCATGCGTGCCGTCTCGCTCATGTCGGGGGCGGTGAGCACGATGACGGCGGTGACCACGGCCACCACCGCCACGATGCCTGCGACGACCTGCTTGCCGCGGCGGGTCAGCGAGGTCGCCCTCTCGCGCAGGCTGGTTGCGACGCCACGGAAGCCGAGCGAGCGGAACGGCGCCTCGACGAAGCGATAGGTCAGGTCGGCGAGCGCCAGGGTGACGAGCACGCACCAGATGCGCGTCAGCAGGTGCGACAGCGTGCCCGGCGCCGACGGGTTGTCGAGGGCGACGAGCAGGATGACCGGCCAGTGCCAGAGGTAGATGGAGTACGACCGGGCCCCCACCCACGCGGCCGCGGGATGGCGGACGACGCGCTGGAGCGTGGTGACCCCGTCGGGTCGCCGTTCGATGACGCCCATCACGAGCACCGCAGTGGCGACCGTGGCGACGGCGATGCCGCCGCGGAAGGTGAGTGACGACTGCTCGTCGAGCAGGGCCATCTGCGCGAGCAGCACGACGCCGGCCAGCGGGACGGCATACCGGCCCGTGCGACCCCAGCGGGAAGGGGCCACCCACATCGCCAGCTGCGGGCTGGCCCACGCGAAGGCCAGGGCGGCGCCGGCCATCAGGCCCATGACGTGGGTGTCGGTGCCGTAGTAGACGCGCGTCGCGTCGGTGCCCGGCGTGAAGAGCAGACCCATCAGCAGGGTCGAGGCCGCGCCGATGGTGAGGGCCGCTCCGACGCGGATGCGGCTCGACACCGCCAGTAGGGCCAGGGTCACGAGCGGCCAAGCGAGGTAGAACTGCTCCTCGACGGCGAGGGACCAGAAGTTCATGAACAGCTGCGGCGCGGTCTGGTCGAAGTAGCTGGTGCCGGCCGTGACCTCGATCCAGTTCGTCGAGAAGGTGAGCGCCCCGACCATCTGGCGGCCCACGTCGACGAGGAGGTCCTGGCTGACGAGGCGGGCGATGAGCACGCTCGTCAGGACGCACAGGACCAACGCGGGAAGCAGCCGGCGGGCTCGGCGCACCCAGAACTGGCTCAGGGCGATGCGGCCGGTGCGGTGGTGCTCGCGCACCAGCAGCGTGGTGATGAGGAAGCCGGACACGACGAAGAAGACGTCGACGCCGAGGAAGCCGCCCGGAAGCCACGAGGCGTTGAGGTGGTAGACGAGCACTCCCGCGATGGCGAGGGCGCGGAGGCCGTCGAGACCCTCGATGCGGGCGGGTCGAGCACGCCCTGAGGGAGGGGTCGCCCCCTTGGCCGTGTCGGCGGTCTGACCCGTGCCAGCCGCCCGAGAAATCGCCGACGCCGTCACGTCGCTCCTTCCGTGGGCCCCGGTGAGCGGACTCACCGTTGTGCCTGCCGAGAGCATAGTTACGCACGGGGCTGACGTTGCGGCGCCACGCGGCAGTTGTCGGGGTGCGTCGCGCCTGCTGTCGGCGCCGTCGGGACCCGTCGGGAGCGGCGCCTCCCCGGTGGGCGACCGTGCGGCATACCGTGTCAGCGTGGGCGGCGAGACGGTGCGGGTGACGATGTTCGTGCGGGGCAGCGTGCAGGGCGTGGGCTTTCGCTGGTGGACGCGGGCCCGCGCACTCGAGCTGGGGCTCGTCGGCCACGCCCGCAACACCGCCGACGGGCGGGTCGAGGTGGTCGCCCAGGGGAGCGTCGCCGCGGTGGAGCGGCTCGAGGCGCTGCTGCGCGAGGACCCGTCCACGACACGCCGGCCCGGACGCGTCGAGACCGTCGTCGTGCAGCAGGGCGTTCCGAGGGACGGAACCTCCGGGTTCGTCGAGCGGTGACGCGCCTAGGCTGGCCCGCGTGAGCGACGTGCCAGAGGTCCCAGCCGAGCTCGCCCGGCTGCGCAGCAGCATCGACAACATCGACGCTGCGCTGGTCCACCTGCTCGCCGAGCGGTTCAAGTGCACCCAGCAGGTGGGTCAGCTCAAGGCCGAGCACCATCTCCCCGCGGCCGACCCCGCGCGTGAGGAGCGGCAGATCGCGCGGCTCCAGGCGCTCGCGCAGGACGCGGGGCTCGACCCGGTCTTCGCCGAGTCGTTCCTGAACTTCATCATCGCCGAGGTCATCCACCACCACGAGCGGATCGCCAACGGCGACGAGTGAGCAGGCTGACGCTGTCGGCCATCCGACGAGCGTCAGTACAGCGTCGCGTCCTGTCGGGCGTCGAGGGCCGCGTCGTAGGCTGCAGCCTCCTCCGCGGACGCGAAGCCGCCCGCTTCGCGAGTCATGTCGCCTGCCGTCGGCAGCGCCTTCGGGTCGACGCGGGATTCGCTGTCCCACAGGCGGCTTCGCTTGATCGCACGGGCGCACTGGAAGTAGACACGCTCCACGGTCACGACGAGCACTGACGCCGGGAGAGCGCCCCTGACCTCGTGTCGGGCCAGCTCGGCGGGGTCGGTCGAGACGACGGCGGTGCCGCGCACGCGCAGCTCCTCACCGACACCGGGAACGAGGAACAGCAGTCCCACCCGCGAGTCCGCGACGACGTTGCGCAGGGTGTCCAGCCGGTTGTTGCCGCGGCGGTCGGGGATGACGAGCGTGTGCTCGTCGCGCACGACGACGAACCCCGGGTGGTCGCCCCGGGGGGACTGGTCGAGGCCGCCGACGCCGACCGTCGAGACGACGACGAAGGGCGACGCCCCGATGGTCCGGACGTGGCCGGGGGTCAGGGTCGCCGACTCCTTGGCGATGGAGTTCACCGCAGGGGTTCCCGGATAGACCTCGAGCAGCCGCTCGACGTCGGTCACGGTGTGAGGGTCGTCTTGTCGGGCCTGCCCGGTCACCCACCAACGGTATGCCGTCGCGCCGTCCGACGCTGCTCGCCTCCGCGGCGTCGGGCCCGGCGGCTAGTACGCTGACCGGGATCGTCGCCGAAGGACACCGAAGGAACCCCACGTTCGTGTACGTCAAGAGCCTCACCCTGAAGGGCTTCAAGTCCTTCGCCTCGGCGACCCACATGCGCCTCGAGCCCGGTATCACGTGCATCGTCGGCCCGAACGGCTCCGGCAAGAGCAACGTCGTCGACGCGCTGGCCTGGGTGATGGGGGAGCAGGGAGCCAAGTCGCTGCGCGGCGGCAAGATGGAGGACGTCATCTTCGCCGGCACCTCCGGTCGGGCCCCTCTGGGTCGCGCCGAGGTCGCGCTCACCATCGACAACACCGACGGTGCGCTCCCGATCGACTACACCGAGGTGACGATCTCCCGCACGATGTTCCGCAACGGCGGGTCCGAGTACGCCATCAACGGCACACCCTGCCGTCTGCTCGACGTGCAGGAGCTGCTCTCCGACAGCGGCATCGGCCGCGAGATGCACGTCATCGTCGGTCAGGGCCAGCTCGACACGGTGCTGCGCGCGACGCCCGAGGAGCGCCGCGGCTTCATCGAGGAGGCTGCCGGTGTGCTCAAGCACCGCAAGCGCAAGGAGCGCGCCCTCCGCAAGCTCGAGTCGATGGAGGCCAACCTCACCCGCGTGCACGACCTGACGGGTGAGATCCGTCGTCAGCTCGGGCCTCTCGGTCGCCAGGCCGAGACCGCCCGCAAGGCAGCCGTCATCCAGACCGACGCCCGTGACGCCCGGCTGCGCCTGCTCGCCGACGACCTCGTCCAGCTCACGTCGACGCTCGAGCAGGAGGTCGCCGACGAGTCCGCCCTCATCGAGCGGCGCGCCGAGGTCGAGGAGGCCATCGCCGAGCTCGCCACGCGTCTGGGCTCCCTCGAGGAGGCCGCCGAGGCGGCCCGCCCCGCGCTCGTGCAGGCCCAGGACGAGTACGTCGCCCTCGGTCGTCTCGTCGAGCGGATGGCCTCGACCCGCTCCCTCGCAGCCGAGCGCGTACGCCTGCTCAGCGAGGACGACGACCCCGAGGAGTCGGGCCAGAGCCGCGACCCCGAGCAGCTTCGCGCCCAGGCGGCCGAGGTGCGCGAGCAGGAGCTCTACCTGCTCGAGGAGATCGCCGAGGCGCAGGCGGCCCTCGAGGACGCCGTCGCCAGCCGTGCCGAGGCCGAGCGTGGACACGCGGAGGAGACCACCCGGTTGCAGCGCGAGGCACGCGCCGCTGCCGACCGCCGTGAGGGGCTGGCCAAGCTCGGTGGTCAGGTCGGTGCCAAGGCGTCGCGCATCGAGGCCCGCGAGGCCGAGGTGGGTCGCCTTCGCAGCACCATCGAGGCAGCCCAGGCCCGCGCCGCCGAGGCCGAGCGCGAGTTCTCGCGCCTCGAGGCCGGCGTCGCCCAGGACGAGGAGGGCGAGGAAGGTCTCGACACCGCCTACGAGGAGGCCGCTGCCCGCCTCGAGGCCGCCGAGGCCGAGCTGGCCCGCTGGAAGGAGGCCGAGGCCGCCGCCGAACGAGCGCGCACCACCGCGGCCGCTCGCGTCGAGGCTCTGGGGCTCAGCCTCAGCCGCAAGGACGGCGCGGCCGCCCTGCTGGCCGCCGCCGAGGACGGTCACGAGATCCTCGGCTCCGTCGCCTCCCTCGTCACCGTCGAGCCAGGCCTGGAGAACGCTGTCGCCGCGGCCCTCGGCCCTGCCGCAGAGGCGCTCGCGGTCGGCTCGCTGGACGCTGCCGCTGCCGCGGTCGACTCCCTCCGCGACGGCGACCACGGGCGTGCCAGCCTGCTCGTCGCCGAGTCCGCCGATGCGCTCGACCACACGGGTTGGCCGACGCTTCCCGGCGGTTCGCGTTGGGCCCGCGACGTCGTGGAGTGCCCTGCCACGGTGCGCCCTGCGCTCGACCAGGTGCTCGAGCGCGTCGCACTCGTGCCCGACGGCGCGACGGCTCGCGAGCTCGTCCGCGCGCACGCGGGGGTCACCGCGGTGACGCGGATGGGCGACGTCTACGCGCCGGGTGCCGTGCGCGGCGGAAGCAACGCCGCACCGAGCCTGATCGAGCTGCAGGCCGCGCTCGACGACGCCCAGGACGCCATGGCACGCGCCACGCGCGAGGGCGAGGAGGCACGCTTCCGCGTCGCCGGCGCCGAGGCGAGCCGGGCCGAGCTGGCCGACGCCGTCGAGGGCGCGCTGGAGCGGCTCAACGAGAGCGACGCGCGCATGGCCGCGATCGCGGAGAAGCTGGGCTCGCTGGGGCAGACGTTGCGTGCCGCTCGGGCCGAGGTCGAGCGCACCGAGAAGGCGATCGCCGACGCCACCGCGGCGCTCGAGGCCGACCAGTCAGAGCACGCCGAGCTCACCGAACGACTCGAGGCGGCGAGCGGCGAAGGCGACTTCGCCGACGAGCCGTCCACCGAGGAGCGCGACCGTCTCGAGGCCGTGGCCCGCGAGTCCCGCGCTGCCGAGACCGAGCTGCGGTTGGCTCTTCGCACCCGCGAGGAGCGCGCCCGCGCCCTCAAGGACCGCGCCGACGCGCTCGAGCGTGGCGCGCTGCACGAGGAGCAGGCTCGCGAGCGCCTGGCCGAGAAGCGCGCCCGCCGTCAGCGTGAGGCGGCAATCGCCGGCGCCGTGCGCACGGCGGCCGAGTGGGCCCACGGTCTGCTCGCCGAGTCCGCCGACGAGTCCGGCCGAGCACGGGCCGCAGGCGAGGCCGAGCGCACCGAACGCGACGCCGAGCTCGCGGTGGTCCGCCGCGACATCGGCGTGCTGCAGGCCGAGCTGCGCGAGCTCACCGACACCGTGCACCGCGACGAGGTGGCACGCACGCAGCAGCGCCTGCGCATCGAGCAGCTCGAGACCAAGGCCGTCGAGGAGCTCGGCATCGCGCCGTCCGACCTCGTCGAGGAGTTCGGGCCGCACCAGCTCGTGCCGATCGTGCCCGACCCCGACGCCGACCCCGACGCGGCCCAGCCCGAGCCCATCCCGTTCGTGCGCGAGGCGCAGGAGAAGCGTCTGCGACAGGCGGAGCGCAAGCTGAACGCCCTCGGACGCATCAATCCCCTTGCCTTGGAAGAGTTCTCGGCCCTCGAGGAGCGCCACAAGTTCCTCACCGAGCAGCTCGAGGACCTCAAGAGCTCCAAGCGCGACCTGCTCGACATCGTCAAGGAGGTCGACGAGCGCGTCGAGCGGGTCTTCGCCGAGGCGTTCGAGGACACCGCCGTGCAGTTCGAGCGCGTCTTCCAGCGGCTCTTCCCGGGCGGCGAGGGCCGTCTCGTGCTCACCGACCCGTCCAACATGCTGACGACGGGTCTCGAGGTCGAGGCGCGTCCGCCGGGCAAGAAGATCAAGCGGCTCTCGCTGCTCTCCGGTGGCGAGCGGTCGCTCGTCGCGGTGGCGCTGCTGGTGTCGATCTTCAAGGCGCGGCCCTCGCCCTTCTACATCATGGACGAGGTCGAGGCCGCGCTCGACGACGCGAACCTCGGCCGCCTCATCACGCTCTTCGAGGAGCTTCGCGACAGCTCCCAGCTCATCGTCATCACGCACCAGAAGAAGACGATGGAGATCGCCGACGCCCTCTACGGCGTCAGCATGCGCGGCGACGGTGTGACGACGGTCGTCTCGCAGCGCCTGCGCGACGTCGCCGACCAGCCCGCCTGAGCCAGCCCGGCACACGACACGGCACCCTCGCGGCGACGTGGGGTGCCGCTCCAGGGCGAGCGCACTTTGGGGTTGCCAAATCTTCACACTGTGCTATTTGCGCCACACGCGCATCATGCGTCACTCTTGTCACATGGTCTTCCTGGTCATCTCGATGCTGGTCGTCACCGTGCTCGCCGTGGCCGTCGTCGGCGTCGTCGCCGTGCCGGCGCACCGTGGTGGTCGAGACGTGCTCACCGCCAAGGGCGAGGCGATCGCCGACGACGCACGCCGGCGTGCCACCGGCGTCGTTCGCCGCGCCGACGCCCGTATGCCGTAGCGCGTCGCGTCGGCGGGCCCGCTCTGCGGGATGTGCAGGTCCCACCCCGCATCGCGAGTTAGCCTGCGACCCTACGAAGGTGGGATGCAGTGCTGGAGGGGCGATGAGAACCGCGGTGACGGCGCGGAGCACCAAGATGGGGATCCTGGCCAGTCGGGTGACCGGAGCGACGCTGCTCGGGCTGGTCCTGCTGACCATCGTGGTGCCGCGGTTCACCGCGATCCCCTATGACCGGCTCGGTGCCATCGGATCCTTCGTCGGCCTGCTCGTCCTCGCCCTCGTGGTCGGGCGCCGGGGGGTCACGCTGTCCGACGCCCTCGCTCGACGCCTGGCACTTCCCGTCGCGGCCGGGTGCACGGCAGTCGCAGCTTTCGTGGGCTACGCCAGCTACTACGTCACGACGTGGGACTCGAAGCTCATCCAGAACGTCGTGACCCAGCCCCGCGACGCCATCACCCCGGCCCAGGTCGCCTACCTCTCGCGCTACCCGAACAACGACGTGCTCCTCGCCCTCGCGCGTCAGGCACGGCGGCTCGGCGACGCCCTCGGCATCGGCTATGGCACGGCGTTCCTCCTCATCCAGGTCGTCTTCTTCGCCATCGCGCTGCTGGGCGTCTACCGCCTGACGGTGCTCCTGGCCGACCGGGTGGCGGGCCTCCTGGCCATGGTGCTCCTCACCGCGCTGGTGGGCCTGAGCCCGTGGATGGCCGTCCCCTACACCGACATACCGTCCATGTGGACGACCGTGTGGGCGGTGTACTGCTTCGTCAGGTCCCACCGGTCCGGTCGGCCGGCTGCTGCCGTGGGGTGGGCTGCCGGCGGGGGAGTGACCCTGGCGCTGGGCTATGCCCTCAAGGTCACGCCCGTGGCCGTCCTGGTCGCCGGCGCCCTGTGGTTCGTGGCGCTCGCCGTCGCCGGCAGCGTGCGCGGTTCGCGGCGCAGGTCCGGACTCCAGCTCGTCGGCATCGTGCTCGGCCTCGTCTCGGCCCAGCTGGTGTCGGGTCCGGTCGTGACGACGCTCGCCGAGCCCCCACGGACCACACCCGGGGTCGCCGCGTCGTCCTGGCACTACGTCGCGTCGGGTCTGCGCACGCAGGTCGGCCCCAACGGCAACCTCGTCTTCGGCGGCTATGACCGGCCCGTGAACTCCGCGACCTTCGGAAGGCCCACCGACGTCCAGACCAAGATCTCGCAGAGGTTCATCCGCGACGACCTGCAGCGCCGGGGGGTGGGCGGTGTCCTGCTGTTCGAGGTGAACAAGCTCGACTTCACCTGGGGTGACGGGATGTTCTGGGCCTACGGAGAGGGCACGGACCTCTCCCGACGGCCGGTGCACGACGGCCGGCCGTTCGAGCTCGTGCAGTCCTGGAACTCGCCCGACGGGCAGCTCCTCGGCGCGCGGGTCGCGCTGACCCAGGGGCTCTGGTGGCTCGTGCTGACCCTCGTCGGCGTCGGATGGCTCCGTGGCCGGGTCACCGCCGAGTCGCTGCTGCTGCTGGCCTCGCTCGTCGGCGTCGCTGCCTTCACGCTGCTCTTCCAGGGCCGCTCGCGCTACCTGATCACCTACCTGCCCCTGGTGGTCGTCGCGGCCACGTGGTGGTGGCGCGACCTCTGGTCGGAGCGCGGCGGACTCGTCGGGCCACGCGGACGAGCCGCTGGCTCGCGATCGGCGGAGCACCCTCCACGCGGCTGATGGTTGGATGGCTGACGTGGACACTGTCTTGATCTTCGTCATCATCGGCGTCGTCATCCTCGCGGGGTCGGTCGCCTACGGCGTCAACCTCGTGAGGGGCCGCGGCCGCACCATCGAGCGCGAGGCGCCTCCGACGGCGCCGGGGCTCCCTGCCGAGGACCTCGACCGCAGACCACCCACCGACGCCACCGACACGGTCGCGCCCCCAGAGACGTCAGGAGCACCGGCGCCCGCTCCCGAGGCGCCGGCCCCCGAGGCGCCTCCCACACCGACCGCACCTCCCGAGCCGACGGTCGAGCGTCCCGAGTCGGCGCGCGGTCGCCTGCAGCGCCTCCGGGCGCGTCTCGCCCGCTCGAACTCCTCCATCGGCCAGGGCCTGCTGGCCCTGCTCTCTCGCGGCAAGCTCGACGAGGAGACGTGGGAGGAGGTCGAGGACACCCTGATCGGCTCCGACCTCGGAGTCGAGGCGACGACCCAGCTCGTCGACTCGCTGCGCACCAAGGTCAAGGTCGACGGCACCACCGACGAGGCCACGGTCCGCAGCTGGCTGCGCGAAGAGCTGCTCGCACTGGTCCAGCCCGACATGGACCGTCGAATCGCGAGCAGCCGCGTCGGCGACCGGCCCGCCGTGATCCTCGTCGTCGGTGTCAACGGCACCGGCAAGACGACGACCGTCGGCAAGCTCGCGCGCGTCCTCGTCGCGGAGGACCGTGAGGTGCTGCTCGGGGCCGCCGACACCTTCCGTGCCGCCGCGGCCGACCAGCTCGAGACCTGGGGTGCGCGCGTCGGAGTCGCGACCGTCCGCTCCGACAAGGACAACGCCGACCCGGCCGCCGTGGCCTTCGACGCGGTCAAGGCCGGCATCGAGGAGGAGGTCGACGTCGTCATCATCGACACCGCCGGCCGCCTCCACAACAAGGTCGGCCTCATGGACGAGCTGGGCAAGGTCAAGCGCGTCATCGAGAAGCAGAGCGAGATCGACGAGGTCCTCCTCGTCCTCGACGCCACGACCGGCCAGAACGGCCTCCAGCAGGCCAAGGTCTTCTCCGAGGCGGTCGACGTCACCGGCATCGTGCTGACCAAGCTCGACGGCACCGCCAAGGGTGGCATCGTCGTCGCGGTCCAGCGCCAGCTCGGCGTCCCGGTCAAGCTCGTCGGTCTCGGAGAGGGCCCCGACGACCTCGCACCCTTCGACCCCGAGGCCTTCGTCGACGCCATCGTCATGTGACCCTGCCCGGTCGCGACGCCACGTCGTCACGCCGCGTATGCCGTCCGGCCCAGCCGGACGGCATACGTGCGTCCGGAGGAGCGTCCCGAGGAGCGTCCGGCGTGCGGGACCGTCCAGCGGGCGGTCGGGGGAGTCCACGATCCGGACGGCCACGGAGGGGGAAACCATCCGCTAACACCGCCCACCCGTTGTTGACACGGCTGTAACAAACGGCGCCGTCGCCCGACATCCGGCCCGTCCATCGTTCTCGCCATGAGCGCACTTACCTACGTGACGGCAGACGCGCCGTTCACCGACAGCGGGAACACCGCGTGGGTCCTGGCAGCGGCCGCCCTGGTCCTGTTCATGACGCCCGGTCTCGCCCTCTTCTACGGCGGCATGGTCCGCACCAAGAGCGTCCTCAACATGATGATGATGTCGTTCATCACGATGGGAACGGTCGGCACGGTGTGGATCCTCTGGGGCTACAGCGAGACGTTCGGCAACGACGTCGGCGGCGGTCTCATCGGCAATCCCTTCGAACACTTCGGGCTCACAGGTGTGCTCGATGCCATCTACGGCTACGTACCGGCCGCAGCGGGCACGCCGGCGGCGGGCGGCATCCCCGGCGGTGCCTTCGTCGCCTTCCAGGTCGTCTTCGCGATCATCGCGGTGGCCCTCGTCTCGGGCGCCATCGCCGACCGGGCCAAGTTCGTCACGTGGACCGTGTTCACGGTGATCTGGGCGACGCTCGTCTACTTCCCGGCGGCCCACTGGGTCTTCGCGTTCAACGGCTTCGCGGCCGAGACGGGTGGCTGGATCGCCAACAAGGCCGAGGGGCTCTTCCTCGGTGGCGCCGGCGCGTACGACTTCGCCGGTGGCACGGCCATTCACATCAACGCCGGTGTCGCGGGACTCGCCCTGGCTCTCCTGCTCCGCAAGCGGGTCGGGTGGCCCAAGGAGCCGATGCGTCCGCACAACCTGACCCTCGTCATGATCGGTGCCGGCATCCTGTGGTTCGGCTGGTTCGGCTTCAACGCCGGCTCGGCCCTCAGCGCGGGCACCCTGGCCTCGGGCGTGTGGGTCAACACCCTCGGCGCCACCTGCACGGCCATGCTCGGCTGGCTCATCACGGAGAAGATCCGTGACGGCCACGCCACCTCGCTCGGTGCCGCCTCCGGTGTCGTCGCCGGCCTCGTCGCCATCACCCCGGCCTGCGCCACCGTCTCCCCGTGGGGCGCCCTGGTCGTCGGACTCGCGGCTGGTGTGGGCTGTGCCCTCGCCGTCGGCCTCAAGTTCCGGTTCGGTTTCGACGACAGCCTCGACGTGGTCGGCGTGCACCTCGTCGGCGGACTCATCGGTACCCTGCTCATCGGCTTCCTCGCCGACGCGACCAACAGCCCGACCGGCACGGCCGGCCTCACGATGAACGACGGTCTCTTCCTCGGCGGAGGCTTCAGCCAGCTGTGGGCCCAGGCACTCGGGGCCTTTGCGGTCCTGATCTACTCCTTCGTGGTGACCTTCGCCATCGGCTGGGTCCTGCACAAGACCATGGGCTTCACGGTCTCCGCGGAGGAAGAGGTCAGCGGGATCGACCTGCTGGAGCACGCGGAGACCGCGTACGACCTCGGCTCGTTCACGGGTGGCAGCCGTAGCCTGCCCTCCTCGGGCGTCGTGGCCGAACGAACCCGACAGCCCGTCGCCGACGAGCCGTCCTCCAAGGAAGGGGCATCCGCGTGAAGCTCATCACCGCCATCATCAAGCCGCACCAGCTCGACGAGGTCAAGGAGGCGCTCGAAGCCTTCGGGGTGGCCGGCATGACCATCAGCGAGGCCAGCGGCTACGGCCGCCAGCGTGGCCACAGCGAGGTCTACCGCGGCGCCGAGTACACCGTCGACTTCGTGCCGAAGGTGCGCCTGGAGGTCCTGGTCGACGACGTCGACTCGGCCGACGTCCTCGAGGTCATCCTCAAGGCGGCCCAGACCGGCCGCATCGGTGACGGCAAGATCTGGGCCGTCCCGGTCGACGAGGTGGTGCGGGTCCGCACCGGCGAGCGTGGTGTCGACGCCCTCTGAGGCGTCGGGCCCGCCAGCAGGAGCGACCCCGTAGCACCAGCACGACCCGACACGTACACACGCAACTCGAGGGACGGCGAGACCTGACATGACGGATGTGACCACCCGACGTCTGGACCTTGCCGGCACCCGCACCTTCGCGACGCCCGGCGCCGGCCAGACCCGGCGCCGGGCGCTCGCCGAGTTCGGCTTCGGCTGGCTCCAGGAGCTGTGGCGTGAGGCGTGTGCGGGCCGGCGGCACGAGGGCGTGGCCCTCGCTGCCGTCGGCTCGCTCGCCCGGGGCGACGGGGGCCCGCTCAGCGACTACGACCTCGTCCTCGTGCACCACCCCCGGGCGATCTCGGGCAAGGAGGTCGGCGCCTTCGCCGACAAGCTGTGGTACCCGATCTGGGACGCCGGGGTCCGCCTCGACCACAGCGTCCGCACCGTGGCCGACTGCCGGGCCGTCGCCTCGGAGGACCTCTCCGCGGCGGTCGGGCTGCTCGACCTGACCCACGTGGCCGGCGACGCGGACGTGGTCAACGCGGCCCGCTCGACCGTCGCCCACGACTGGCGCGCCAACGCGCGCACCCGCCTCGGCGAGATGCAGGACTCGGTGATCCAGCGGCACGCCCGGCAGGGCGACCTCGCCCACCTCATCGAGCCCGACCTCAAGGAGGCCCACGGCGGCCTGCGCGACATGTCGGTGCTCCGCGCTCTGACCGCGGCCTGGCTGACCGATCGTCCGCACGGCGAGGTCGACGACGCGTACGAGCGCATCCTCGACGTGCGCGACGCCATCCACGTCGTCACCGGGCGCGGACGAGACCGGCTGACCCGCGACGACCAGGACGCGTGCGCCGCCCTGCTCGGCTACACCGACGCCGACGACCTGCTCACCGACCTTTCGACGTCCGCGCGCACCATCGCGTATGCCGTCGACGGCACCCTCCGGCGGGCCATGCAGTCCCAGCGTGCCAGGACGCTGCGGGTCGGTCCGCGCCGACCGCAGCTGGCGCCGCTCGGCTACGGCCTCTACCGGCACGACGGTGAGGCGGTGCTCGGGCCGTCCGCCGACCTGGCGTCCGACCCGATCATCCCGCTGCGTGCCGCCGTCGTCGCGGCCCGGAGCGGCATCCCGCTGTCACCGACGACCCTGAAGAACCTTGCGGCACAGGCGCCCCCGATGCCGGAGCCCTGGCCAGAGGTGGCCCGCAACCTCTTCGCCGACCTCCTCGCCGCCGGCCCGGGGCTCGTCACGGTGTGGGAGGGGCTCGACCTCGCCGGCGTCGTCGAGCGCTGGATCCCCGAGTGGCAGGCGGTGCGCAGCCGGCCGCAGCGCAACGCCGTGCACCGTCACACGGTCGACCGTCACCTCATCGAGACGGTCGTCGCGGCGAGCGGCATGGTGCGCGACGTCTCCCGTCCGGACCTGCTCATGCTGGCCGCGGTGCTCCACGACATCGGCAAGGTGCCCGGCTCGCAGGACCACTCCGCGACCGGGGGCGAGCTGGCCGACACGGTGCTGCAGCGGATCGGTGTCGGTGAGGCCGACCGTCGCACCGTCGTGCGCCTGGTTCGCGAGCACCTGACCCTCGTCGACCTGGCGACCCGCCGCGACCCCGAGGACCCGGCGACCATCGCCGCGCTCTCGGACGCCGTCGACGGGTCCGCCAGCACGCTCGACCTCCTTCGCGCCCTCACCGAGGCGGACGCGTCAGCTGCCGGACCCAAGGCCTGGAGCGACTGGCGGGCCGGGCTCGTCCAGCGGCTCTACCAGGCCTGCCGGACGGCTCTCAGCGCCCAACCAGAGACGGAGGGACCTCTCGTCGTGGAACCGATCGAGACCCTGGCACTCTCCGACGACGCGCTCGACCGCATCGCGTCCGGAGAGCCCTACGTGACGGTGACCTCGCTCGGCGGGGCGCACCGCATCGACATCATCGACCGCGACCGTGCCGGCCTCTTCGCCGACACCGCGGGGCTGCTCGCCGCCCAGGGCTTCGTGGTGCGCTCGGCCATCGTGCGCACCGTCGACGGCCTGGCGGTCAACGAGTGGTGGGTGGACTCCCCGGGCAGCGAGACCCCGCTGCCGGCCGTCATCTCGCGCGACCTGACCCGTGTCGCGAGCGGTGACCGGTCGCCGCTCGGCAAGCTGCAGCGGCGCCGGTCGACGGGGCTGCGGAGTCCCGGCTCCGGGTCGGTCGACTCCACGCGCGCCATGGTCATCAGCAGCGCGTCCGACACCGCGACCGTCATCGAGGTGCGGGCCACCGACCGCACCGGCCTGCTCCAGGACATCGGGATCACGCTGGCACGGGCCTCCCTGTCCGTGCGGTCCGCGCACATCGCCACGTATGCCGGCCAGACGCTCGACACCTTCTACGTGACCGAGTTCGGCGGCGGGCAGCTCGCGCCGGCACGCGCCGCTCAGGCGGTGGCGATGATCATCGACACCTGCGACGCCACCTGACCTGACCCCGCGTCGAATGCATCGAACGGAGCGGGCGGAGGGGGCTGGGAGGCAGAGGCGGGTCAGTCGATGAGGTCGGTCTGGCGCAGGTGGTCGAGGACGAGCCGGTCCACGGCCGAGACACGGTCGCCGTCGTCCGAGGTGACCCAGGTGATCTCGTCGATCTCGCGGGAGGGGGCGAAGGCGCCCGCGTGCGTCGCCGTGTAGCAGGTCAGGCGCACCACGAGGCCGTCCGTGCGGGCGTCGGCCAGCGCCTCGAAGGTGCCGACGTATGCCGCCGTGCCCGCGTCGACGACGACCCTGAGCTCCTCGTCGAGCTCGCGCACCAGCGTCTCGAGGTCGCTCTCGCCCGGCTCGCGCTTGCCGCCGGGCAGGTAGAACCGTTCGCGCCCGGCGTTGCGGGCCACGAGCAGGCGCCGTTGCTCGAGGTGGATCCACGCGATCTTGTCGATGAGGTCAGCCACCTGCCCAACGTAACGCTGCGGCGCGATCGCGGCGGGCGGCATACCTCCTCGGGTCGGCTGCCCGGCAGCCCGCGCGGGCCGGGTGGGCGTCGGGTCGGACCTGTGCGCGGGAACGGATAGCCTTGGCGGGTGTTTGCATCCCTGTCTGACCGCCTGACCGCGACGTTCAAGAACCTCCGCGGCAAGGGCCGGCTCTCGGAGTCCGACGTCAACGCGACGATCCGCGACATCCGCCTCGCCCTGCTCGACGCCGACGTGGCCCTGCCCGTCGTCAAGCGGTTCACCGGCAGCGTGCGCGAGCGTGCGCTCGGCGCCGAGGTCAGCCAGGCGCTCAACCCGGCCCAGCAGGTCGTCAAGATCGTGCAGGAGGAGCTCGTCGGGATCCTCGGCGGGCAGACGCGCACGATCCGCTTCGCGAAGCAGCCGCCCACCGTCATCATGCTCGCCGGTCTGCAGGGCTCCGGTAAGACGACCTTCGCCGGCAAGCTCGGCAAGTGGCTCAAGGACCAGGGCCACACGCCGCTCCTCGTCGCCGCCGACCTCCAGCGCCCCAACGCCGTCACCCAGCTCGAGGTCGTCGGCGAGCGCGCGGGCATCCCCGTCTTCGCGCCCGAGCGCGGCAACATGGGCGGCCACGACGCCGTGCTCGACTCGGGCGAGGGCACGCGCTCCTTCGGTGACCCGGTGTCGGTCTCGCGGATGGGCATCGAGCAGGCTCGCGCCAAGCAGTACGACGTCGTCATCGTCGACACCGCCGGCCGGCTCGCGGTGGACGCGAACCTCATGCAGCAGGCCGCCGACATCCGCACGGCGATCTCGCCCGACGAGGTGCTCTTCGTCATCGACGCGATGATCGGCCAGGCCGCCGTCGAGACGGCGCAGGCGTTCCACGACGGCGTGGCCTTCACCGGCGTCGTGCTGTCCAAGCTCGACGGCGATGCGCGCGGTGGTGCGGCCCTCTCGGTCACCGAGATCACGGGCGAGCCGATCATGTTCGCGTCGGTCGGTGAGAAGGTCACCGACTTCGAGGTCTTCCACCCCGACCGCATGGCCAGCCGCATCCTCGACATGGGCGACGTGCTCACGCTCATCGAGCAGGCCGAGAAGGCGTTCGACAAGCGCGAGGCCGACGAGATGGCCCGCAAGTTCCTGGCCGAGGAGGACTTCACCTTCGAGGACTTCCTCTCGCAGATGAACGCCATCAAGAAGATGGGCTCGCTCAAGTCGATGCTCAAGATGATGCCGGGCATGCAGGGCATGCGTGACCAGCTCGACGCCTTCGACGACCGCGAGTTCGACCGCGTCGAGGCGATGGTCCGCTCGATGACGCCGTTCGAGCGCACCCACCCGAAGCAGATCAACGGCTCGCGCCGGTCGCGCATCGCCAAGGGTTCCGGTGTCACGGTCACCGAGGTCAACCAGCTGCTCGAGCGCTTCGGCCAGGCCCAGAAGATGATGAAGTCGATGGCGCGCGGCGGCGGCGGTGGCCTCCCGGGCATGCCGGGCATCCCGGGCGCCGGAAAGCGCGGCAAGCAGGCGCCGCAGCGCAAGAAGAGCAAGAGCGGCAACCCGGCCAAGCGGGCGGCCGAGGAGCGCGCGGCAGCCGAGAAGGCCGCCGCCGGTCGTGCCTCGTCGGCGGCGAGCGCGTTCGGTGCTCCCGGCTCGAACGGGCAGGGAGCCGACGCCGACGTCGACCCGATGGCCGGCTTCGACCCCGCCAACCTGCCCAAGGGCTTCGAGAAGTTCCTCGGCAAGGGCTGACCGCCGCGCGGCCGGAGCCCCGCCGCTCATCCGCAGACTGCACCGCAGACTGATCCGCCGCTTGACTGTCCACGGGCATCAAGCGGCGAATCAGTCTGCCTTCAGTGCTGCCCGGGCGACACCTGATGCCGACTGATTCGCAGATTGAGGGGTTGTGGCGGCGCTTGAGTGCCGATATCCACACCCCACACGGTGGAACCGCTCCGTCCACGGGTTTTCGACAGGGGCTCGACGCCGCTCCCACTGGCGGGGACCGTCAGGCGCATGCAGCTCCCGCCCGATCTCCGCGCCCTTGCCGAGCTTCAGCACGGTGTCCTCTCTCGCGGGCAGCTCGAGCGAGCAGGGGTGGCTGCCGGCCTGATCCGCTGGCACAGCTGCCGCAACTGGCAGTCGCTGCTGCCGGGCGTGCTCATGCTGAACACCGGACAACCGAGTGACCGTCAACGGCTCGTCGCCGCCCAGCTGTATGCGGGTCCGAACTCGTGGCTCCGCGCAGACTCGGCGCTCGCCTGCCTGGGGGGCAGCGAGCCCCTGGGGCCCAGGGTGAAGCTCTACGTGCCCCACCCGCAGCGATCGCGAAGTGTCATGTGGCTATCGATCGCAGCCACTCGGCTCACCAACGAACGGATCGTCGAACGTGGAGCCCTCCGGCTCTCGTGCCGGCCCCGGGCCGTGGTGGACGCCGCGGCCGAGGCACCGGACGAGCGGGCCTGCCGGGCGATGATCGTCGGTGCTGTGCAGGAACGGTTCGTCCGGCTTCCGGACATCCAGCACTGGGTCGGGGTGCGACGACGCAATGGAACGGTTCGCTTGAAGAACGCGCTTGCGGAGGCCGCCGTAGGCGCCTGGTCGGTGCCTGAGGCGGACCTGGGTCGCATCCTGCGTCGGTCACCGCAGCTGTCCGGGTTCTGGGCCAACCCGACTCTTCGCGACATCCACGGCCGCCCACTGACCACGCCCGACATCTGGTTCGACGAGCTGGGCCTGGCGGTCATGGTCCACTCACGTCGGTTCCACTCGAACGTCCTGGACTGGGACGCGACCGTGCTTGCCGACCAAGATCTCCGCGACGCCGGAGTCGAGGTCGTGCCGGTCACGCCGCACCTCATCGCGAAGAACCCCGATCGAGCCCTGGAAGCGGTCGTCGCAGGCCTGCGCCGGGCGCGGAGCAGCCCTCGGCCAGACGTGGTGGCGACGCCGCGCCTTGCCCACCAGTGGGCGGCCTGACATCTGACCGCGGATCAGTCTGCGAATCTGGTCGCCAGGGCAACACCGTTCGCCGACTGATCCGCCGCTAGACGGGTCTGACTCTCTGCGGACTGATCAACCTGCGGATCAGTCTGCGGATCAGTCTGCGGGGGCGGGGAGCACGGCGCGAACAGGACCACCCACGCAGGAGGCGGGCGGCATACGCTCGAGGCGTGGTCACCACCGACGGCCGGTCGCGGGCCCGGCTGGCCGACGGCCGGCGGCTCGACGTGTGGCAGGGCGGCGATCCAGCCGGCCACCCGGTCCTCTTCTTCCACGGCACCCCCGGCGGACGCCTCCAGGCCGCGCTCGGCGACGGTGCCGCCCGACGGGCGGGCGTGCGTCTCGTCGCCTTCTCCCGCCCGGGCTACGGCGGCTCCACCGACGCGCCAACGTCCCTCAAGTCCGTCGCCCGCGACGCCGGCCACCTCATGGGTGACCTCGGCATCGACGCGTTCGCGGTGCTCGGGGTGTCCGGGGGAGGGCCGTACGCGCTCGCGACCGCAGCGACGCACCCCGACCTCGTGCGCGCGGTCGGCGTCGTCGCCGGCATCGCTCCGGTGCTCGCCATCGACCCCGCGGTCGCCGACGAGCAAGCCGTCCGGACAGCGCTCGCGGGCGACCCGGAGCGGGCTGTGGCGCTGCAGGACGCGGCCGCGACCCGGTCCGCGGAGGCACCCGGCACGCCGTCGGGCGACGGACGACGGCAGCGTCTGGGCGGCTTCGTCTCGCCGGAGGTGCTGGAGCCGTGGACACCGACCGGTCGACCCGGCGTCCCGTCGTACCGAGGCGCCTCCCGGGACGCGCTCGCGTTCACCGCAGGCTGGGACGTCGAGGCCCAGGACGTGCGGGCCCGCGTGACGCTCTGGTACGGAGACCACGACCGGGTCGTCGGCCTCGAGCAGGGCCGGTGGCTGCATGCGCACCTGCCGACCTCACGGCTGGTCGTCCACGAGGGAGCCGGCCACCACGCGACGCTCATGGCGCACTGGACGGACATCCTCACGGACCTCACCCGCCCCGCCGGTTAGGGTCGGGCCATGAGTGCACCGGTGCTCCACGTCCGCGGTCGGGTGCTCGTCGGACCGGACGAGGTGGTCGACGAGCTGTGGGTCGTCGGGGGCAGGGTGACCTTCACCCCACCGGGCGACCGCAGCGACGAGCAGACTCTCGACGGGTGGGTGCTCCCGGGTCTCGTCGACGCGCACTGCCACGTCGGTCTCGGTCCGCACGGTGAGGTGCCCCGCGACGAGGCGGAGCAGCAGGCGCTCACCGACCGCGACCACGGCACGCTGCTCATCCGCGACGCCGGCCAGCCGGGCGACACCCGTTGGGTCGACGAGCGCGAGGACCTCCCGAAGATCATCCGCGCCGGCCGGCACATCGCTCGCACCCGGCGCTACATCCGCAACTTCGCCCACGAGGTCGAGGAGGACGAGCTGGTGCGCCACGTCCGTCTCGAGGCGCACCGGGGCGACGGCTGGGTCAAGCTCGTCGGCGACTGGATCGACCGTGACGTCGGCGACCTCTCGCCGAGCTGGTCGCGGCCGGCCGTCGCCGACGCCATCGCCGCCGCCCACGAGGAGGGCGTACGCGTCACCGCCCACTGCTTCGGTGAGGAGTCCCTGCGAGACCTCGCCGCCGCCGGCATCGACTGCATCGAGCACGCGACCGGCCTGCGCGAGGACTCCATCGACACGTTCGCCGCGCAGGGCATCGCGATCGTGCCGACGCTCGTCAACATCGCCCAGTTCCCCGCCCTCGCAGAGCCGGCGAAGGAGAAGTTCCCCGGCTACCACCGCCACATGCTCGACCTCCACGAGCGGCGCTACGCGACGGTCGGGGCCGCGCACGAGGCAGGTGTGCCCATCTACGTGGGCACCGACGCCGGTGGCAGCCTGCCCCACGGCCTCGTCGCCCAGGAGATGGTCGAGCTGACGAAGGCCGGGCTCAGCAACAGCGAGGTGGTGTCCGCCGCCACCTGGGGGGCGCGTCAGTGGCTGGGTCGGCCGGGCCTCGTCGAGGGCGAGGACGCCGACCTCGTGGTGTACGCCTCCGACCCCCGCGCCGATGTCACCACCGTCGCCGAGCCGTTGGGTGTGGTCCTGCGAGGTCGCGTTGTCCGCTGACCCCGAGGCCGTCGCGCCCTTCACCGCGGTGGGGGAGCGCGTCGAGGTGCGCCCGCCCATCCCGGCCGACGCGACGGCATACGCCGATGCCGTGACGCGGTCCGAGCGGCGGCTCGCCGACTTCGCGGTCCCCGACCCGAACAACCTGCCCGTCGTGCTCGAGAACCAGTCGCCGACCTACCGCACCTTCATGGTGCTCGCCCTCGACCCCGAGGGCTCGCACGGCCTCGTCGGGCGGATCAACATCGCGAACGTCGTCGGCGGCTCGTTCCGCAGCGCCTCGATCGGCTACGACTCCTACGACCCGTACGCCGGCCGCGGCCTCTTCGCCGAGGGTCTCAGGCTGACGGTCGACATCGCCTTCGACGACCAACCCCACGGGATGGGCCTGCACCGCATCGAGGCCAACATCCAGCCGGCGAACCACCGCTCGGCCGGGCTCGCGCGGTCGCTGGGGTTCGTGCACGAGGGCTTCTCGCGGGCCTTCCTGCACCTTCCCGGCCCCGACGGCCGCCGTGACTGGCGCGACCACGAGCGCTTCACCATGCTCTCGTCCGACTGGCCGGCCGTGCCGTACCGCCCCCACGGGCACCGGCGGATCGCGTGCGTCGTCACCGGCGCGCCCGGCTACGACGCCGCGTCGCGCGGCAGGAGCGTCGGGGCTGCCGTCGCGGCCGAGCTCGGCATCCCGCTCTTCTCCGCGGCCACGGTCGAGAGCCCGTCGGTGCTCTTCGAGCTGCTCCGCGCCTCGCCCGTCGGCGGCGTGGTCGAGGTGCGCGCGAGCGCTCCCGAACTCCGGATGGGCCTGGCCCGAGCCGGATTCGACCCCTCCGTCGTGCCGCACCTCGAGGCGGCCTTCGACCTGCCCCGCAGCGAGGTGGTGCGGCACGCCCTGGCGGTGCGCGCCGCCTACGCCTGAGCGGGCGCCATCCCGGCTCGATCCCGCCGACGGAGCGCGGCACCGCCGCCCGCGTGCGGACCACTCCCTCACGTCTGGCAGAATGGAGGGCTGTACCCGTCCGGCCCCCTCTCGGCTGGACCGGACGCCTACACACCGAGCGTCGGCACCCCGTCTGATCCCAGCCGGTCTCGCCGCGCTCACTACCTGATTGAGGAGACCGCCAGCATGGCCGTCAAGATCCGTCTGAAGCGCATGGGCAAGATCCGTGCACCTTTCTACCGCGTCGTCGTCATGGACTCGCGCACCAAGCGCGATGGCCGGGCCATCGAGGAGATCGGCAAGTACCACCCCACCGAGCAGCCGTCGCTCATCGACATCGACATCGAGCGCGCGCACTACTGGCTGAGCCAGGGCGCCCAGCCGACCGAGGCCGTCGCCGCGCTCATCAAGCTCGTCGACGAGGGCAAGGTCGAGACCAAGGCCCCGAAGACCTCCAAGCGCGACCTCTACGAGGCCGCCGTCTCCGCTGCTGGCGGCAAGGTCGACGCCGGCTCCGAGGGTGCGACCACGCAGAAGAAGAAGGCCGCCAAGAAGGCCGAGCCCAAGGCTGACGAGAAGAAGGCCGACGACAAGGCCGACGACAAGGCCGACGAGAAGGCCGACGAGAAGGCCGAGGCGCCTGCCGCCGCTGCCGAGTTCGCGAACTCCGCTCCCGCCAACGAGGACGGCTCGGCGCCCGAGGGCTACACCGTCAAGGGCAACAAGGACTCGATGAAGTTCCACGAGCCCGACGGCCAGTGGTACGAGCAGACCGTCGCCGAGGTGTGGTTCAAGAACGCCGCTGACGCCGAGGCCGCCGGCTTCGTCAAGGCCGGTTCCTGAGCATGCTCGAGGAGGCGCTCGAGCACCTCGTCAAGGGCATCGTCGACCACGACGAGGACGTCGTCGTGCGCCGCAAGGAGCTCCGCCGCGGTGAGCTGCTCGAGGTCCGGGTGCATCCCGACGACCTCGGCCGGGTCATCGGCCGCTCCGGCCGCACGGCGAGCGCCCTGCGCACCGTCGTCGGCGCCCTCGCGGGCAACGGCAACGTCCGTGTCGACATCGTCGACACCGACCGCGTCCGCTGAGCGACCGCCACACAACGCCAGACCAGTGGGGCATCCCGGGTGACCGGGGTGCCCCACTGTCGTCCTCGCCACCGATCACGTATGCCGTCGGTGCACTCCCGGGCGCGCGCCCGGGCCACCGCCAAACCTGAGAGGATTCGGGCCATGAACGTCGTCCTCGCCCGCATCGGCAAGCCCCACGGACTGCGGGGCGAGGTCACCGTGCAGCTGCACACCGACGAGCCCGAGTCGCGATTCGCACCAGGGACGGTGGTCGCGACCGAGGCCGAGCCCGGCTCCGGGGTGCCCACCGCCCTCACGATCGCCTCGACCCGCGTGCACCGCGGCATCTGGCTCCTCACGTTCGAGGAGATCCCCGACCGCACCGGCGCCGAGGGGCTGCGCGGCACCCGGCTCGTGATGCCCGAGCTCGCGACGAAGGCGGACGACGACGAGGGCTACTACGAGGAGGACCTCGTCGGCCTCGAGGTGCGCGACCCCGCAGGCGAGCAGGTCGGCACCGTCAGCGGGCTCGAGCTCGGCGCGGCGCAGGACCGTCTCGTCATCACGCTCACCGACGGCGTCACGGCTTACGTCCCCTTCGTCAAGCGCATCGTGCCGACCGTGGCCGACGACCATGTCGTGGTCGACGCCCCGCCCGGCCTGTTCGACCTATACCGCGAGGGCAGCGAGTGACCGGATCGGCCCCCGAATTGCCTGTGCCAGAGGCGGTCTCGCGTCAGGCCATGCGCATCGATGTCGTCTCGATCTTTCCCGACTACCTCGCGGCGCTCGACCTCTCGCTCATCGGCAAGGCGCGCCAGGAGGGGCTGCTCGACGTCCGCGTGCACGACCTTCGCACCTACACCCACGACCGGCACCGCACCGTCGACGACACCCCCTACGGCGGCGGAGCGGGCATGGTCATGAAGCCGCAGCCCTGGGCCGAGGCCCTCGACGACGTTGTCGCACAAGCGGATCCGTCAGCCAGGCCACGACTCGTCGTCCCCGGTCCGGGTGGTCAGCCGTTCACCCAGGCCCTGGCGCGCGAGCTCGCGCAGGAGCCGTGGCTGACGTTCGCGTGCGGACGCTACGAGGGCATCGACGAGCGGGTCTACGACTACGCGCGCGAGGACCTCGGGCTCGAGGTCTCGGTCGTGAGCCTCGGCGACTACGTGCTCAACGGGGGCGAGGTCGCGGTCCTCGCCATGGTCGAGGCCGTCGGTCGACTCGTTCCCGGGGTCATCGGCAACGCCGAATCCCTCGTCGAGGAGTCGCACGAGGACGGCCTGCTCGAGTACCCCATCTACACGAAACCGCGCACCTGGAACGGGCGCGAGGTTCCCGAGGTGCTCCTGTCGGGCAACCACGGCGCCATCGCGGCGTGGCGGCACGAGCAGCGGCTGGCCCGCACCGCGGCGCGCCGACCCGACCTGCTGCACGCCTCGCACGGCGACGGGGGGATCGACATCTCCGCCGCGACGCCGGGTGACGTGCCCGAGCTGGCCGTGCTCGTGCGGGCGTGCTGGGTGCAGGAGGCGGTCGCCAACGCCACGCTCGAGATCCCCGCCCTGCACGAGAGCCTCGACGACGTCCGTGCCAGCCTCGACACGACGCAGACGTGGGTGGCCCGCAGTGCCGGTCGGCTCGTCGGGGCGGTGCGCACGTCGCGTCGCGGTGACGACTGGTACATCGGCCGCCTCTGCGTCGCGCCCGACCTGCAGGGCCGCGGCCTCGGCCGACGCCTCCTGGAGCACGCCGAGGCGACCGCGCCGGACGGCATACGCACGTTCTCTCTCGACACGGGGGCCAGGAGCACCGACAACCTGCGCTTCTACAAGAAGGCGGGCTATCGCCCCACCGGCGCCGTCACACCGATCCCGGGCGCCGTCACCCTCGTCAAGCGGCGTCGCTGAACCGGGCGGCCGGGCGTTCAGGCGGCCAGCCCGTCGCGCAGGTCGTCAGGAAGCAGGAGCCGCCGGCGGATGAGCGCCGCCTGCACGCCGGCCGTGACCGCCTGCGTCGCCATGATCGCGAAGAGCACGAGCACCTGAGCCGTGGCGGCCTGGACCGCGCTGCCGCCGCCGAGCATGACGCCGATGAACGCACCCGGGAGCGTCACCACGCCCGACGTGCGCACCTGGTCGAGGCTCGGCAGGATGCCCTCGGGCACGCGCCGGGCGATGACCTCGTCGATGGCCTGGCCGGAGGTCAGCCCGAGCGAGAGGGCCGCCTCGTACTGACCTCGCTCGTCCCGCAGGGCGGAAAAGGTGCGTCTGCCGACGAGCGTGTGCACGGTCATGGTGTTGCCGATGACGATCCCGGCGATGGGGATGAGCGCGATCCCGGCGAGGGGGACGGTTCCTGTCAGGAGCACGATGCCGACCACCGGCACCACGCCACAGGCCATGGCAGCCGCCGCCCACGGCCACGCGCCCGGCGCCCCGACCCGGCGCGTCGTCGTGACGACCGCCATGGTGAACATGACGGCGACCGCGAGGAACGAGAGCCACAGCGACCCGACCACGGCGGTGATCACGAGCGCGACCAGGGTGAGCTGGACCACGGCCCGGGCAGCTGCGAGGACCGCCTGGCGGTCGAGGTCGATGCGCCCGACGCGGTCGGCGACGACCGTCACCGCCAGGAGGATGACGAGGCAGATGACGACGGGCCAGCCGGGGGAGACGTCCACGGCCCCCACGCTAGGCGGTCGCCGGGTGGCTGAGGTGCTCTCCGATTTCAGGTATGCCGCCTGCTCTGGCAGACTTGCTCCTTGCGTCCGGCACACGACGGCCCCTGCCACAGGGGGAGTTGGCCCACCAGCACCACACGGTCGGCCACGCGGCCCGGCGGATGCGACACCCACATTGTGACGAGGTGGCCTGTGGCGCCTGAGAAAGCGAAGCATCATGCACACGTTCGACGAGATCAACGCCGCGTCGCTGCGCTCGGACATCCCCGAGTTCCGCGCCGGTGACACCCTCAAGGTGCACGTCAAGGTCATCGAGGGCACGCGCTCGCGTGTCCAGGTGTTCCAGGGCGTCGTCATCCGTCGCCACGGCGGCGGCATCGGCGAGACCTTCACGGTCCGCAAGATCTCCTTCGGTGTCGGTGTCGAGCGCACCTTCCCGCTGCACACCCCGGTCATCGACAAGATCGAGGTCATGACCCGCGGTGACGTGCGTCGCGCGAAGCTGTACTACCTGCGCGGCCTGCGCGGCAAGGCCGCCAAGATCCGCGAGAAGCGCGACAGCATCCCGACCAAGACCGGCGCGAAGAGCTGACGAGCTGCTGACGCAGTCGTCCGTCTGACCACGCGAGGCGCGGTGGACCCCGAGCGGGTCGTCCCTGACACGAGTTCCGGGACGCTCCCCGACACGGGGTCCACCGCGCCTTCGTCGCGTCCTGGTGGGGTGAGGGCGAACGCTGCTGCCCGCCGGCACCGCTGGATGCTCGGCCCTGCGGTCCTGCTCCTCGCGGTCGTCGTGGTGCGGGCGTTCTTCGTGACGCCGTTCGGCATCCCCAGCGAGTCGATGCAGGACACCCTGCTCGTCGGCGACCGGCTCCTGGTGTCTCGCACGACACCGGCGGACCAGCTCGAGCGCGGCGACATCGTCGTCTTCGACGCGTCCGAGGCCTTCAACCTCGACGTGCCACAGCGCGGCGTGCTGCAAAGGCTCGTCGAGGCGGTCGAGAGCCTCGCCGGCAAGGGCCAGCCCACCGACTACGTCAAGCGGATCATCGGCCTGCCGGGAGACCACGTGCGCTGCTGCGCCGCCGACGGCCGACTCGAGGTCAACGGTGTCGCCGTCACCGAGCCCTACCTCGCGGCCGGCGCCCGACCGAGCGCCATCCCCTTCGACGTGACCGTGCCGCCTGACCGTTTCTGGATGATGGGCGACAACCGTGGAGCGTCCGCGGACTCCCGCGCGCATCTCGGCGAGCCGGGTGGCGGCATGGTGCCCGGCAGCGACATCATCGGCAAGGTTTGGGTGCGATACTGGCCGCTCGATCGGCTCGGGCCGGTCGACCAAGGACAAATTGCCTCCGTCCCACGAAATGGTGAGTGATGTCGCAGTACACCGGACGCCCCGAGGACCCCACGCGCGGGCGACCTGTCGACGGCATCGACGAGGGGGACGAGGCCGACGACCTCGACGATGACTTCGACGACGAGCCTCGCGGCTTCATGGGGTCGGTCCTGGCCGGCCTCAAGGAGCTGCTCATCGTCGTCGTCCTCGCGATGGCGCTCTCGTTCGTCGTCAAGACCTGGCTGTTCCAGGCGTTCTACATCCCCTCCGGGTCGATGGAGAACACCCTCGTGAAGGACGACCGGGTGATCGTCAGCAAGCTGACCCCCGGCCCCTTCGACCTCAAGCGCGGCGACGTCGTCGTGTTCGAGGACCCCGGCACGCCGAGCCCGTGGCTCGGCAGCCTCGGCGAGCAGCGAAGCGACGTCGGCGGACCCTTCCACGACGCCCTCGTCTTCGTCGGACTGCTGCCCGAGGACGCCGAGAACCACCTCATCAAGCGGGTCATCGGCCTCCCGGGCGACCACGTCCAGGCCGACGGCAGCACCGGCAAGCTCAAGGTCAACGGCGTCGAGATCACCGAGCCCTACGTCAAGCCCGGAGACTTCCCGAGCGAGGGCAAGAAGTTCGACATCACCGTGCCAGCCGGGCGCATCTGGGTCATGGGCGACCACCGCTCCGACTCCTCCGACAGCCGGTGGCACGACGACGGCACCGGTGCCGCGGGCTCGGTGCCGATGGACAAGATCGTCGGGCGTGCGCTGTTCGTCGTGTGGCCGATCGATCACGTCACCTGGCTCGGCGTGCCCGAGCGCACCTTCGCCCAGGTGCCGGCGCCCAAGCCGGTCAAGGGACCCCTCAACAAGCCCGCCACCAAGGCGACGGTCAACCCGAAGCCCGGAGCCAAGCCGACCGTGCCGGCCACGAAGGTCGCGGCCGGCTGACGACCGCGGGCACCACAGCCATGGCACCTCCAGCTCCCTCCAAGAAGCCGTCCCTCAGGGTCGAGCGCGCCCTGCAACGGTCAGGGCACCGGTTGCTCGCCGGCATGGACGAGGTGGGCCGTGGCGCCCTCGCCGGGCCCGTCAGCGTCGGGGTCGTCGTCATCGACGAGATGGTCCGGTCGGCGCCGGTCGGGGTCAAGGACTCCAAGCTGCTCACGGAGAAGGCGCGGCACGGTCTCGTCCCCCGCATCCAGCGGTGGGCGGTGGCCCATGCGGTCGGGCACGCGAGCAACGACGAGATCGACGAGATCGGCATCATGGCGGCGCTGCGGCTCGCCGGCCTTCGGGCCCTCGACGGGCTCGGGGTCGTGCCCGACCTCGTCATCCTCGACGGCAACCACGACTGGCTGACGGCACCCACCGAGGTCGGCCTGCTCGCCTTCGCCGACGAGTCCGGTCCGGCCACGCCGCCGGTCACGACCATGATCAAGGCCGACATGAAGTGCTCTTCGGTCGCCGCGGCCAGCGTGCTCGCGAAGGTGGAGCGCGACACCCTCATGGTGGCGCTGGGGGAGCAGCACACGGCATACGGCTGGGGGCTCAACAAGGGCTACTCCGCGCCCGAGCACATGGACGCCCTCGCGCGGCTCGGGCCGTGCGAGCTGCACCGCAGGTCGTGGCGCCTGCCCGGCGTCTACGCCGAGACGCAGGTCGAGGTGTTGAATGAGGTCACGGAGACGTTCGCTCCGGTGGCCATGACGGCAGAGCAGACAGGGACGGCGATCAGGTGAGTTCGGAAGATCTCGAGAAGTACGAGACCGAGATGGAGCTCCAGCTCTACAAGGAGTACCGCGACGTCGTCGGCCTCTTCACCCATGTCGTCGAGACCGAGCGCCGGTTCTACCTCGCCAACTCCGTCGACGTGAAGGTGCGCAGCGACGGCGGCGAGGTCTTCTTCGACGTCACGATGGCCGACGCCTGGGTGTGGGACATCTACCGGCCGGCGCGCTTCGTCAAGAACGTGCGCGTCGTGACGTTCAAGGACGTCAACGTCGAAGAGCTGCCCAAGCCCGACATCAAGCTGCCCGAGAACGGCGACTTCAGCTGAGTCCTCGGGGCCGTCTGTCCACACCCCCTCGCCGACCACGTATGCCGTCCACAGCCTCGCGCTGACGGCTGTGCCGCTCGACGTGGCCCGGACAGGGTGGTCCGCATGGACCTCTCCACCCGCGCTCTCGGCGACTACGGCGAACGCCTCGCCTGCCGCTACCTGCTCGCCCACGGGCTGACGATCCTCGACCGCAACTGGCGGTGCGTCCGCGGCGAGATCGACGTCGTCGCCCGCGAGGGCAGCGACCTGGTCGTGTGCGAGGTGAAGACACGCACCAGCGAGGCGTTCGGCGCGCCGTTCGAGGCGGTGACGTGGCGCAAGCAGCGACGGCTGCGTCGGCTCGCCGGGCTCTGGCGTGACGAGCACGCCGAGACGGTGCGCGGGCTCGACCTGCGCATCGACGTCATCTCGATCATGCGACCTCCGGCCGGGCCCGCCCGGCTCGAGCACCTGCGTGGGGTGTGCTGATGGGCGCCGGGCTCGGGCGCACCCTGTCGGTCGGGCTGCGCGGGGTGGCCGGCTTTGTCGTCGACGTCGAGGCGCACGTCACGACCGGGCTCCCCGGCTTCGCCATCAGCGGGCTCGGCGACTCCGCCGTCAAGCAGTCCTCCGACCGCATCAAGGCCGCCGCGGCGCTCATCGACAAGATGGCCGTGAGCCAGCGGCGGGTCACCGTCAACCTGTCACCGGCGGGGGAGCGCAAGGTCGGCACCGGCTTCGACCTCGGCATCTTCGTGGCGGTCGCGGCCGCCATGGACCTGCTGCCGGCCCGGGTGGCGCATGACGTCGTCCACATCGGGGAGGTGGGGCTCGACGGCACGGTGCGTCCTGTTCCCGGCGTGCTTCCGCTCGTCCACGCGGCAGCGCTCGCGGGCGTCCGGCACGTCGTGGTGCCCGTCGCCAACGCGGGGGAGGCGCGCCTGGTGTCCGGGGTCCGGGTGCATCCCGTGGCCGACGTGACCGAGCTGGTGCGACGCTACGGCCACCTCGGCAAGGGGCGCCCGGTGCAGGAGGTCCCGGTCCCGTTCGTCGCCGCGTCCGAGCCCGAGCAGGTGCGCGACCTCAGCGAGGTCGTCGGCCAGGCCGAGGCCAAGCTGGCTCTCGAGATAGCGGCCGCCGGCGGCCACCACCTGCTCCTCGCAGGCCCCCCGGGGGCCGGCAAGACGATGCTCGCCGAGCGGCTGCCCGGGCTGCTGCCTGCGCTCGACGAGGGCGAGTCGATGGAGGTCACCGCCATCCACTCCGTGCTCGGGGCGCTCGGCGCCGGCCACGACGCGCGACTCATCACGCACCCGCCTTTCGTGGCGCCGCACCACGGTGCCTCCCAGGCGGCCGTGATCGGGGGCGGCAGCGGGCGCATCAGACCGGGAGCCATCACCCAGGCGCACCGCGGGGTGCTGTTCCTCGACGAGACACCCGAGTTCGACAAGGGCGTCCTGCAGTCGCTGCGCACGCCGCTCGAGCGGGGTCTCGTGTCGATCGCCCGGGCGCAGGAGTCGGTCACGTTCCCGGCGCGGTTCCAGCTCGTGCTGGCCGCAAACCCGTGCCCGTGCGGCAAGGCCTGGGGCAAGGGGCTCGACTGCACGTGCACGCCACTGATGCGACGGGCCTACTTCGGCAAGCTCAGCGGGCCTCTTCTCGACCGGGTCGACCTGCAGGTTCACGTCCAGCCGCCCGGACTGACGATGGCAGGCGCGGCGCCCGGCGAGCCGACCTCGGTCGTTGCGACGCGGGTGGCGGCAGCTCGTTCGGCGCAGGGTGAGCGCTGGCGCGACGTGCTCGAGCGCAGCCGCGGGGTCAACTCCGACGTTCCCGGCTCCGAGCTCAGGGCCCGACCGTGGAAGTTGCCCGAGGTGGCCACACGCACGCTCGACCACCTGCTCGAGATCGGGGCGCTCAGCCTGCGGGGCTACGACCGCACGCTCCGCTGCGCCTGGACCGTCGCCGATCTCACGGGCCTCCAGCGTCCCGGGCGAGAAGAGGTCGACGTCGCACTCTCCCTGCGACACCGAGCCGGTGTCGCAGCATGAAGGCCGACCAGGTGATGGAGGTGCGTCATGGAGCCTGACCGTCATGCGCGAGCCGCGTTGTCACGGGTCGTGGAGCCCGCCGACGTCGAGGTCCACGCGCTGGTCACCCAGGTCGGCGCCGTCGAGGCGTTCGAGCGGGTCCTCGCGGGGGCGGGCACGCTCGCCCGGTTTCGCTCGAGGGTGGCGGTGCTCGACACCGAGCGTGACCTCGACATCGCGGCCAAGGTGGGAGCGCGTCTCGTCGTGCCCGGCGATCCGGAGTGGCCCGAGCGGCTCGACACGATCCCGGTGCCCCCCTGGTGCCTCTGGGTGCGAGGCCGCCTCGACCTGGCCGAGACGGTCGAACGATCGGTGGCCGTGGTCGGGTCGCGCACGGCGACGACGTACGGCGAGCAGCTCGCGACCGAGTTCGCGAGCGGGCTCGCGCGTCGAGGGTGGACGGTCGTGAGCGGTGCCGCCTTCGGCATCGACGGGGCGGCGCACCGCGGGGCGCTCGCCGTCGACGGTGCGACCATCGCCGTGCTCGCGGGCGGTGTCGAGCGGCCCTACCCCTCAGGCCATGCCGCGCTCATCTCCCGCATCGCGGCCGACGGGCTCGTCATCGCCGAGGTGGCTCCGGGCTCGGCCCCCATGAAGTCCAGGTTCCTGGCCCGCAACAGGCTCATCGCCGGTCTCACCCGCGGCACCATCGTCGTCGAGGCCGACCTCAGGTCCGGCTCGCGCAACACGGTCACACACGCGGTCACGGCCTGTCGTCCTGTGGGCGCCGTGCCGGGGCCGGTCACCTCGATGATGTCCGCGGGGTGCCACGAGGAGCTGCGCAACGGACGGGCGGTCCTCGTCACCTCGGTCGACGAGGTGATCGACCTCGTCGGCGACCTCGGTGACGACGCCGCCGAGCCGGCCCGGGGGCCGGTGCGCCCCGGCGACGACCTGTCCCCGGTAGACGCCGCGGTGCTCGAGGCCGTGCCCTACCGTTCCGCCGTCCCGCTCGACGACATCGTCCGGTCGGCAGCCCATGCGTCGCTCACCGTCCGAGCAGCACTGGGTCGGCTCGAACACCTCGGACTGGTGACACAGTCGGCCGGCACCTGGCGCAAGCGCCCCCAGCGCAAGCGCCGAGCGGGCTGACCGCTCCTCCCGATCGAGAGGACACTCCGTCACGCGCGCCGCGAACGGAGTGTGCTCTTCGATGGCGTGCCGTTCCACATCGAGAAGCGTCGGTCCGGTCGGCTGGCTCGGGCGGATTGCCTTCTCGATGCTTGCGTGGGGGGCTGAGGTTTGCCATGGTGCGGGAGTGACGGATGTGGCGAACGGCCAGGCGGGCGCGGGGGCTGACGTGCTCGAGCGCCACGCCGAGCTGTTGCACGCGTACTCCCGCCACCTCGGCGCGGAGCGTGGGCGGTCCGTGCACACGCGCCGCGCCTACCTCGGCGACGTGCGCCACCTGCTGACGTTCGCGGCCGAGAGGGGCATCGACGAGCTCGGCGACCTTCGCATCGGCGACCTGCGCTCATGGCTGGGGGTGCAGGCCGACGCCGGCGCGGCCCGCGCCACCATCGCCCGACGGGCCGCGTCGGCGCGCACCTTCCTCAAGTGGGCGGAGCACACCGGTCGGATTCCGTCCGACCCATCGCTGCGCCTCGTCGCCCCCAAGCGCCGCGCCGCTCTTCCCGGAGTGCTGCGGCAGGCGGAGGCCACCGAGCTGCTCGACCTCGCCGCGACCCGGGCCGACGACGGTGACCCGATCCACGTCCGTGACCAGGCCGTCCTCGAGCTGCTCTACGCCAGCGGTATCCGGGTCGGTGAGCTCGCCGGTCTCGACATCGACGACCTCGACCTGTCGCAGGGCGTCGTGCGGGTGATGGGCAAGGGTGCCAAGGAACGGATCGTGCCGTTCGGTGCGCCGGCCGGTCGCGCGATCGAGGCCTGGCTCGAGGTCCGCTCCACCCTGGTGGGGGACCACTCCGGTCCCGCGCTCTTCCTCGGTCGCCGCGGACGCCGGGTCGATGCCCGCCAGGTGCGCTCAGCCGTCCACGAGCTGCTCTCACACCTGCCCGACGCGCCCGACCTCGGGCCGCACGGCCTGCGGCACAGCGCCGCCACCCACCTGCTCGAGGGAGGGGCCGACCTGCGCATGGTCCAGGAGATCCTCGGCCACGCGAGCCTTGCCACGACGCAGATCTACACGCACGTCTCGGTCGACCGGTTGCGCCGCAGCTACGAGCAGGCGCACCCTCGCGCCTGAGCCTCCGGCCGCAGCCCCAGTCGGTCAGTCGGTGCCAGTCGGTGCCCTGTTGCTGCTCGAGATGGTGCGGCTGATCACGCAGCCGGTGTCGCCCTGGCGCCGCGGCCGCCCGATCTCGCGCGCGATCATCCGCGCACGGCGCGTCCGCAGTCGGACAGCACAGAGGCCTTCGGACGGCGCGGCCGAACGGGCACGGCTCGGGTTGCCTCAGAGAGGCAGGAGGACGATGCGCGCCCGGCCGACGAAGCCGAGCGGGTCGAGGTACGTCTTGTCGCGCAGCACGCCCCAGTGGAGGCAGACGGCGGGCGAGCAGTGGCCGGTGGTCGAGGCGACGACCCCGATGACCTCGCCGCGAGCGACCGACGCGCCGACCGGCACAGAGCCGTCCACCGGTTCGAACGTGCTCCTCAGCCCGTCGGCGTGGGCGACCACGACCACGCCACGGCCGGCGAGCGTCCCGGCATACGTGACCATGCCGTCGGTCGGCGAGCGAACGGGCTGCCCTGCGGCGGCGGCGAGGTCGACCCCACGGTGCCCTGGTAGCCACGGCTGGTCAGGTGGGTCGAACCGCCGCTCGACGGACGGCTCCGGGTCGAGCGGCCAGGCCCACCGTGCCGTGGGCTGCGAAGGGTCGGCCCCACCCGTACGCGCCGCTGGCGACGCAGGCTGCATCGTGGGACGCGCTGACAAGCTCGGCGCGGCCGTCGCGCCCGTCACCGACGCCGCGGCGACCACCGCTGCCAGCAGTGCTGAACCGATCGACATGAATCCCATGCTGGGGCGTGTCCGCGACGTGCCGGGCGAAGCCGCCCGCGCCTGTGGACGGGCCGCTCTGGCCGCAGGCAGGTGTGGACAGCGCTCCGGTGAAGGAAGCCGGGTCAGGACCTCCCGGCCGCGGCCAGACGGCGACTCGCCTCGAGCAGCACGTCGTCCTTCTTGCAGAACGCGAACCGCACCAGCGTGCGTGCGGCGTCCTGGTCGTCGTGGAAGACCGAGACCGGCACGCCGACCACCCCGGCGATCTCGGGCAGCCGCCGAGCGAACTCCAGCCCGTCGACCGCCCCGAGCGGTGCGGCGTCCGCGATGACGAAGTAGGTGCCGGAGGGGCGAGACACCTTCAGACCGGACGCCTCGAGCGCCGAGCACAGCAGGTCGCGTTTCGCCTGGAGCGAGTCGCGCAGCCCGGCATACACGGGGTCGCCGAGTCCGAGGGCCAGTGCGACCGCAGGCTGGAAGGGCCCGGACGCGACGTAGGTGAGGAACTGCTTGACCGTGCGTGCCGCGGCGACCGCCTCCGCGGGCCCCGACAGCCAGCCGACCTTCCACCCGGTCGCGGAGAAGGTCTTGCCGCCCGACGAGATGGTGATGGTGCGGTCGAACATCCCCGGCAGGGTGGCCATCGGCACGTGCTCGGTCCCGTCGAAGACCAGGTGCTCGTAGACCTCGTCGGTGACGACCCACGCGTCGTGCTCGCGCGCCAGCGACGCGACCAGCTCGAGCTCTTCGCGGGTGAACACCTTGCCGGTCGGGTTGTGCGGGGTGTTGAGCAGGACGAGCCGGGTGCGCGACGAGAACGCGGCCCTCAGCGACGCCTCGTCGACGGAGAAGTCGGGAAAGCGCAGCACGGACGTGCGGCGCGTCGCGCCCGCGAGGGCGATGGTGGCGGCATACGAGTCGTAATAGGGCTCGAAGGTGACGACCTCGTCACCCGGCTCGCACAGCGCCAGCACGACAGCCGCGATCGCCTCGGTGGCCCCGGCGGTCACGAGCACCTGGGAGCGCGGGTCGAGCGTGATGCCGTAGAAGCGCTGCTGGTGCCGAGCCACCGCGTCGAGCAGCTCTGGCACGCCGGGACCCGGCGGGTACTGGTTGCGACCCCCGTCGATGGCTGCCTTCGCCGCAGCGAGCATCTCGGCCGGTCCGTCGGTGTCGGGGAAGCCCTGCCCGAGGTTGATGCTGCCCGTCTGCGTCGCGAGGGCCGACATCTCGGCGAAGATCGTCGTCCCGAAGGGCTGCATGCGTGTGATGAGCGGCGTGGCCATGGCCCGAGCGTATCCACGGGCGGGTCCGGGCATCCCGGGGACGCGAGAGCCCCCGCCCGGCAGGGGCAGGGGCTCTCGTGGGTTCGCGGGGTGCTGTGGAGGGGGCGTGCCGCGAACCGGCAGCACCCACCCGGTCAGGGGTCTCGGTGGGGTCTGCCACCCCCACCATCGCTCCAGCCGGCGAAGTGTTACGCCTTGTCCGCAATTGGGTAGCACGGGCGCCGAGTATGCCGCCCTGGTGGGCTCGGGACCGAGCGCTCAGGCGGGCGAGCGGTCGCCCAGTCCGCAGGCGGTGATGCGGTAGAGGGTGTAGTCGCCGTCGGTCCTGACCGGCTCGACCCCGTCGTTGTCGGCGAGGTGCTCCAGGCCCGAGCTGCGCTCCGGACGGTCGAGCCAGTAGACGTGGTTCGAGTCGATCGCCCACCGGATGTCGTGGCGAGCCAGCGCCTCACACACGTCGGGGCGGTCGGCCAGGTTGTCGAAGCCCGTGCCGATGAGGATCTCGTCGCCGGTCGTGGGGATGGGGATCGAGCGGTAGAGCGTGTTGGTGCCGAAGAGGGCCCACATGAGCGGCGAGCCGTTCTCGGGCCGGCCGACGACGCCTTGCCCGACCGGGATGAGCGCACCCAGGCGGCGCAACGACTCCTGCCCCTCGAAGCCGAGGATGACGCGGTCGGCAGAGCCGGGCTGGAAGAAGCCGGTGAGCATCCGGTGGCGCGTCGTCGCGTTGAGTCCCAGGGTGAGGACCGGAAGGACCAGCAACGCCACCACGGCTGCGGCGACGGGCCGGGCCTCGAGCCGGGCCCCCACGCGCGGCGTGCGTCGCAGCAGCTCACGCAGGGCCGGCGCGGCCGCCGCGACGAGCACGACACCCGGGACTGCTGCCAGAGCGGCGAGCCGGACCTTGTCGTTGTACCAGTAGCCGGTGATGAGCGCCGTCCACGAGGCCGTCGAGGAGGCGGCCATGACGTAGAGCACGACGCACGAGACCCACATGGCGACCACGGGGATCGCGGCCCGGGCCCGCAGGGCGATCCACGCGATGCCGAGGGCGAGCAGGACGACGAGGCCCCAGAGCACGCTCGCGATCTGCAGCCGGCCGCCCACGACCTCGACGAGAGCGGTCCAGATGGAGACCCGGTCGGTCCACTCGTACGACTGGGTCGAGGCGAGGCGCGCGGAGACGACCGGCGCCGCGACGAGGCCGCCGACACCGACGACGGCCACGACGGCGAGGTCGCGGGTCACGACCGGCCACGACAGGTGGTGCAGCAGCCCGGCCCGCAGTCGCGCGGCGACGAACCAGACCAGGGCGAAGAGCACGAGGGCCACGAGGGCGTTCGGCTGGATGAGCGCCAGACCGGGAAGGGCGGCGGCGAAGCCGAGCCACTGACCGATGCGCTTCGACCGGGCGGCCTGCAGCATGAGCGCCAGGGCGCCCGGGGTCAGTGCGGTCGCCATCAGGTTGGGCCACAGGACCCCCCACCCGAGGAGCGTCGTCGGGAAGGCGATGAACGCCGCGGAGGCGAACCCGGCGGCATACGTGACGAGACGAGAGGTCCCGAGAGCGTGACGCACGAGGGCGACGCACCCGACGGGCCAGACGACGGCGGCGAGCACCACGGTGGCGACGTTCGTGCCGGGCAGCACGTCGGCGACACCGGGCAGCAGGCTGGTGGCTATCCAGGCGTGAAAACCGTTGGGGTAGAAGGTCGGGTTGACGATCGAGAAGTTGCCGCTCTCGAGGAAGGTGCGGATGCGGTCGAGGTGGTAGACGGCGTCGGGGCTGTCGACGAGCTCGTCGGGCCGGCCGATCGCGGGCAGGATCGTCGCGAGCGCGAGCACGACGCCGACGGCGATGGCGACGACCGCATCAGGTCGGGGACGGCCGAGGAAACGCCTCGCTGTGCCGAGGTCGGGGTCGTGCCGGCCGAAGAGTCGCATGCCGAGCATGGCGACGCCGACCGACGCGAGGGTCACCACGAGCAGGGGTAGCAGCCCCCAGCGCACCCCGGCGCGCTGGGCCACGGTGGCGAAGGTGGCGATGAGGCCTGTGGACACGGCGGGGGAGACGGCGAGCGCCTCGAGTCCGCGGGCGCCCAGGGCGCGCACGATCAGCCAGCCCGGAAGCAGCAGCACGGCCGAGAGGACGACGAAGGCCGGGATCATCACCAGCCAGTCCACCATGCCGGCCATTGTGTCCTGTCGCTTCGATTTCTCCACCACCCGGGTCAGGACGTACGATGGGCGGCGGTCACGTGTGCTCGTCACGCGCGACCGCAATTCGCGCGTCTTCTGCCGGTCCACCGGACCGGGTCTCACCACGGCAGTCCCCACCTTCGGGCGGGGCGGGGTGCGTCAGGCGCCAGGAGTGAGGCCGTATGCCGTACGGCGGGCACGTGCACGCACGTGTCCGACCACGGCGCGGTCCACGAACAACTGACAACGACACAAGGGAGAACACGGCATGGCCGTCGTCACCATGCGCCAGCTCCTCGAGAGCGGCGTCCACTTCGGGCACCAGACCCGTCGCTGGAACCCCAAGATGAAGCGCTTCATCATGACCGAGCGCAACGGCATCTACATCATCGACCTGCAGCAGTCGCTGACGTACATCAACAACGCGTACGACTTCGTCAAGGAGACGGTCGCCCACGGTGGCACCATCCTCTTCGTCGGCACGAAGAAGCAGGCCCAGGAGCCCATCGCCGAGCAGGCGACGCGCGTCGGCATGCCGTACGTCAACCACCGCTGGCTCGGTGGCATGCTCACCAACTTCCAGACGATCTCCAAGCGCCTCACGCGCCTCAAGGAGCTCGAGGAGCTGAACTTCGACGACGTGGCCGGCTCGGGCTACACGAAGAAGGAGCTGCTCATCCTCAAGCGCGAGAAGGACAAGCTGGAGAAGACCCTCGGCGGCATCCGCACGATGGCCAAGGTTCCCTCGGCCGTCTGGATCGTCGACACGAAGAAGGAGCACCTCGCGGTCGACGAGGCGCGCAAGCTCGGCCTGCCGGTCATCGCGATCCTCGACACCAACTGCGACCCCGACGAGGTCGACTACAAGATCCCCGGCAACGACGACGCCATCCGCTCGGTCACCCTGCTGACGCGGGTCGTCGCCGACGCCGTCGCCGACGGTCTCGTCCAGCGCTCGTCGGGCAAGTCCGGCTCCGACACGCAGGCCGAGGAGCCGCTGGCCGAGTGGGAGCGTGAGCTCTACGCCGACGCCGCCGCGACCGAGGCTCCTGCTGGCGCCGCCGAGATCGACGCCGCCGAGGCCGCTGCCGATGCGCCGGCCGAGACCCCCGTCGAGACGCCGGCCCCCGAGGTCGCCGCCGAGATCGCCGTCGACGCCCCTGCCGAGGCTGCTGCCGAGAAGGCCTGAGGCCTTCTCTCCCAGCCACTTCGAGTCATCCACATCTGACGAAAAGAGCGATACAGAGCATGGCGAACTACACCGCCGCTGACATCAAGGCGCTGCGCGAGCAGACCGGCGCCGGCATGATGGACGTCAAGAAGGCCCTCGACGAGGCCGACGGCGACCGCGCCAAGGCCGTCGAGATCCTGCGCGTCAAGGGCCTCAAGGGCGTCACGAAGCGTGAGGGCCGCTCGGCCTCCAACGGCCTCGTGGCCGCGTCGGCCACCGACGGCGTCGGCACGCTGGTCGAGGTCAACTGCGAGACCGACTTCGTCGCGAAGGGCGAGAAGTTCATCGCCCTCGCCGACCAGGTCCTCGCGCAGGCCGTCTCGGCCGGCGCCACGGACGCCGACTCGCTTCTCAAGAGCACGCTCGACGACGGCAAGACCGTCCAGGAGCTCCTCGACGAGGCCAACGCGACCATCGGCGAGAAGATCGAGGTCCGCCGCGTGGCGCGCCTCGAGGGCGACAAGGTCGTCTCCTACCTCCACAAGACGAGCCCCGACCTGCCCGCGCAGATCGGCGTCCTCGTCGCGCTCGAGGGTGGCGACGAGGCCGTGGGCCGCGACGTCGCGATGCACATCGCGGCGTTCAGCCCGACCGTCCTCACGCGCGACGACGTCCCGGCCGAGACGGTCGAGAACGAGCGTCGTGTCGCCGAGGCCACGGCCAAGGAGGAGGGCAAGCCCGAGGCTGCCCTGCCGAAGATCATCGAGGGTCGTGTCAACGGCTTCTTCAAGGAGAACGTCCTGCTCGAGCAGCCGTTCGCCAAGGAGCCGAAGAAGACGGTCGCCAAGGTGCTCGAGGAGGGCGGCGCCTCGGCGAAGTCCTTCGCGCGCTTCCGCGTCGGCCAGTGAGTCACTGAGCGCACGACACTCGTCGACCCAGCGCAGCGCCGACCGCGCAGCACGACGACGTATGCCGGTCGCCCCAGTCGGGGCGGCCGGCATCGTCGCGTCCGGGGCCGGTCTGTCTCGGCGTCTGGTTCCGCGTCTGTTTACGCGCGCTGCCCGCGAACACCTTCAGCCAGAGGAGAGCCCATGGTCACCACCCCCGCAGACGTCGCCGTGACGGACGCCCCCCTCACCGTCGCAATCACCCGACGCGTGGCGCCCGAGGACGAGCTGCTCATGCAGGCATGGGTGCACGCCGGCACGTCGATGGCCGAGCGGTTCGAGGGCTTCCTCGGGGCGGGCTGGGTGCGGTCGGGCGTCGAGGACTGGCACATGCTCTACCGGTTCGCCTCTCGCGCGCACCTGGATGCCTGGGAGCGCTCGCCGGAGCGCATCCGGTGGCTGCGCTCGGCCGCCGACCTCGTCGAGCACCGCCGGACGGAGTACCGCACCGGCATCGAGGGCTGGTTCGACGAGCCGGCGTCGCGCTCGGTCGAGGAGCCCGGCGCTCCTGGTCCGGCCGCCCCGCCTCGGTGGAAGCAGGCGAGCGTCATCTGGCTCGCCTTCTTCCCGACGAGCCTCGCCCTGACCTTCCTGCTCATGCCCTTCAGCGCCGACTGGTCGCCGGTGGTGCGGGTGCTCGTGACCACGCTCGTGGCGACGCCGTGGATGACGTACGTCTTCCTGCCGTTCGTGACGCGGCTGTTCGCACGCTGGCTGCGCGCCGACTGAGTCGTCGCACGCCCGATTTCTTTGTGCGACAGGGGTTTGTCTCGCACGTCACAGCGTGGCTGTCTGCTCGCTCACAGCGCTCCGGATACCCGCAGGGGTACCGTCGGAGCATGACCACCACCATGAGGTCACTCGTGGTCCTGGGAGCGGGCACGGCCGGCACCATGGTCGTCAACAAGCTGCGGCACCGCCTTCCCGCCAGCGAGTGGCGCATCGCCGTCGTCGACCGGGACGACGTCCACGACTACCAGCCGGGCTACCTCTTCCTGCCGTTCGGGCTCATCGAGCCGGGGCAGGTGCGCCGGAGCCGTCACGGCCTCATCGCCGACGGGGTGGAGCTCGTGCTGGGCGAGGTCGACAGGGTCGACCCAGCGGCGCGCGAGGTCTCACTCGTCGACGGCCGCACCCTCGCCTACGACGACCTCGTCATCGCCACCGGCACGACGCCTCGGCCCGACCAGACGCCGGGCATGCTCGGACCGCAGTGGCACCGCAGCGTCGGCGAGTTCTACACGTACGAGGGCGCGTTGGCGCTGCGCGAGGCGCTGGCCGGCTTCTCGGGCGGCCGGCTCGTGGTCCACGTCACCGAGCTGCCGATCAAGTGCCCGGTGGCACCTCTCGAGTTCGCGTTCCTCGCCGACGACTTCCTGCGTGGACGCGGGCTGCGCGACCGCACCGAGATCGTCTACGTGACCCCGCTGGACGGCGCGTTCACGAAGCCGGTGGCGAGCCGCGAGCTCGGCCACCTGCTCGACGACAAGGGAATCACCCTCGAGACCGACTTCCTGGTCGAGCGCGTCGACCAGGAGCGGCGCCTTCTCGTCTCCTACGACGAGCGGGAGATCGCCTACGACCAGCTCGTGACGGTCCCGCTCAACATGGGCGCCGACTTCCTGGCACGGTCGGGGCTGGGCGACGAGCTGAACTACGTGCCCGTCGACAAGCACACGATGCTCTCGACCGAGCACCCCTCGATCTTCGTCCTGGGCGATGCGAGCAACATCCCGACCTCCAAGGCCGGATCCGTGGCCCACTTCTCCGTCGAGGTCTTCGTCGACAACTTCCTCCAGCACGCCGTCGGCCGGCCGATGACGCACCGGTTCGACGGACACGCCAACTGCTTCGTCGAGTCGGGCGGCGGCAAGGCCATGCTCCTCGACTTCAACTACGACACCGAGCCGCTGACCGGCACCTTCCCGCTGCCCCGCCTCGGCCCGATGAAGCTGCTCAAGGAGTCGCGCGCCAACCACCTCGGCAAGCTCGCGTTCCGCCACCTCTACTGGAACCTGCTGCTTCCCGGACGACCACTCGGCCTGCCCGCGCAGATGTCGATGGCGGGGAAGGTCCCCGCCGCGTGAGTGCCTGAAAGGAGCGCTGCCATGCCCACCACGACGATCGCCGGCCATGCGGTCGAGGTCAACGGCGAGGGTTTCCTGACCAGACCCGAACAGTGGTCGGAGGACCTGGGCCTCGAGCTCGGCCGGCTCATCGGGATCGAGCTGACCGACGAGCACTGGAAGCTCGTCCGCTTCCTCCGCGACGACTTCGCCCACGAGGGTGAGACCGCCACGCTCCGGCGGGTCAGCACCCGCACCGGCACCCCCATCAAGTCCCTCTTCGCCCTCTTCCCCGGCAAGCCGGCCAAGAAGATGGCCTACGTGGCGGGGCTGCCCAAGCCGAAGGGATGTGTGTGATGACCACCGAGACCGCACCTACCGCCACCACGGCCCCGCTCGTGCCGACCTTCGACGCGCCGGATTCGCAGGGCCGCAAGCTCGCGATCATCTGCAGCAAGGGCAACCTCGACATGGCCTACCCGGGCCTCATCCTCGCCAACGCGGCGCTCGGTGAGGGGGTCGAGACACACCTGTTCTTCACCTTCTGGGGCTTCGACATGATCAACCGGAAGACCTCGGGCGACCTGAAGTTCACGATGCTGGGCAACACGGCCACGCACATGCCCCAGGGCCTGGGCGGCATCCCGGGGATGACGCACCTCGCCACCTCGCAGATGAAGAAGGCGATCGCCGACCTCGATGTCCCCGAGGTGCCGGAGTTCCTCGACCAGATCGTCGCGTCGGGCGGTCACCTGTGGGCCTGCCGGATGTCGGCAGACATGCAGCACCTCACCGAGGCGGACCTTCGAGACGACGTCGAGGGCATCATCTCGGCATCGGACTTCATCGAGCTCACCGAGGGGGCCCAGCTCCTGTTCATCTGAGAGAGGCGCCGGAGGACGCCGAAGCGACCTTCACAGGATCTCCACACTTCGCACCCGCGCCCTCCGGTCGCACCCTCCTAGAGTCGGTGGCATGAGCCAGGGGAACACGGCGCGCCCGTCGAGCGCGCCCGCAGCGACGACACTGCTGGTGGTCGAGGATGACCCGACCATCAACCAGGCCGTGACGGATCGGCTTGTCGCAGAAGGGTTCCGGGTTGTCCAGGCGTTCGATGGTCCAGCGGCCGTCGAGGCCCACGGCCAGCACTCGCCCGACCTCGTCGTGCTCGACCTCATGCTGCCCGGCTTCGATGGGCTCGAGGTGTGCCGGCGGATCCAGGCCGAGCGGCCAGTCCCGGTGCTCATGCTCACCGCACGCACCGACGAGACGGATCTGCTCGTCGGTCTCGGCGTGGGGGCCGACGACTACGTCACCAAGCCCTTCCGCATGCGCGAGGTCGTCGCGCGCATCCGTGCCCTGCTGCGCCGCGTCGAGCGCGCCCGCGAGCTCGCCGCCGAGCAGCCGCCCGTGCTGACGGTCGGCGACCTCGGCGTCGACCGGGGTTCCCGCCGCGTCACCGTGCAGGGGAGCGAGGTGCACCTGACGCCCCTCGAGTTCGACCTGCTGCTCGCCCTCGCCGCCGAGCCCGGGGCCGTCCGCGGTCGCGACGAGCTCATGCGCGACGTGTGGGGATGGGCCGATGCGGGTGGCACGCGCACCCTCGACAGCCACGTGAAGTCGTTGCGGGCCAAGATCGGCGCCGGCCGAGTGCGCACGGTGCACGGTGTCGGCTACGCCCTGGAGTCCGACCGCAGCCTCGACGACGCGTCGACACCGAGCGAGGGCGCGTGAACACCGACCGCCCCCTCGACGCCATCCGCTCGATCAAGGTCAAGCTCGGTCTGCTCGTCGCGGTCAGCATCGTCGCGGCGATCCTCGTGTCGCAGATCGGCGACCGCGCCGAGGTGCCGGTCTGGCTGACGGTCCCCGTGACCCTGGTCGCCGCGCTCGGCGTCACCCAGTGGTTGGCCCGCGGCATGACCTCGCCGCTGCGCGACATGACGGCAGCCGCGTCCCGCATGGCCACCGGCGACTACTCGCAGCGGGTCACGACCACGGCCACCGACGAGGTGGGCACACTCTCTGCAGCCTTCAACACCATGGCCGCCGACCTCGCCGACGCGGACCGGCAGCGTCGCCAGCTCGTCGCCACCGTCTCGCACGAGCTGCGGACCCCGCTCACCGCGCAGCAAGCCCTGCTCGAGAACCTCGTCGACGGGGTGGTCCGACCCGACGACGCCGTGCTCCGCACGGCCCTGGCGCAGGCCGAGCGGCTCGGCGCCCTCGTGGGTGACCTGCTCGACCTCAGCCGCGTCGACGGCGGACGCGTCCCGCTGGCCCTGGCGACGGTGGACGTCCGCGAGCTCGTCGTCACGGCCGTTGCCGAGGCGGGGGTCTCGCGCCGGGGCACCGTGCACGTCGTCGACGTGCCCGAGGGCCTCACGGTCACCGCCGACGCCGCCCGCCTCCACCAGGTGCTCGCCAACCTGCTCGACAACGCCGACCGCCACAGCCCGTCCGGCGGCACGGTCACCGTCAGTGCCGGACCGGAGGGCGCCGACCGCTGGTGGCTGCTCGTGTCCGACGAGGGGGCCGGCATCGCACCCGAGCACGCACAGAGGGTCTTCGACCGTTTCGGTTCCGGCGACGACGCCGGCGGCGGCACCGGCATCGGCCTGGCCATCGCGAGCTGGGTGTGCGATCTCCACGGCGGTTCGATCGCCGCCCTGCCGACATTGCCGGGGGAGCGGGGCGCCCGCATCCGCGCCGTCCTTCCCCGGACTCCTCGGCCCTCGGGGCAGCCATCGACGGCCCCGACCACGTATGCCGCCACCGACAGCGCCACCGACAGCGCCACCGACAGCGCCACCGACAGCGCCACCGACAGCGCCACCGCCACCGCCACCGCCAGCATCACTGTCGGCCCTGCCGACGCCACGCCAACGACCAAGGAGGCCGCCGTGCCCGTCCCGATTCCCGCCGCTGCCGGTTTATCGCCCGGCGGCCCCCAAGGCGCCGGTGCCCCGTCGGCTCCGCCGACGGCATACGCGACCGTGCCCGTCGGACCCCAGAAGCCGCTGCTCGACTCGCTCTTCGGCGACCTGTGGCCCGAGCCGGGTGTCGGGCCGCAGGTGAGGCTGCTCCTCACGTGTGTAGGGGTGGGGGTCCTGGCCGCGGTGCTGCTGCCGTACCGCGACATGGGCGTCGCGCTCTTCCTCGTGCTCGTCGTCGGTGGCGCCGTCCTCTGGCGCACGTCGCAGCGACGCCTGCAGCCCTGGACCGTCGCCACGGCCGTGGTGTGCACCGGTCTGGCGTCCTTGTCGGTCCTGCGTTCGACCGAGTGGCTCATGGTGCTGGCGGTCCTGCTGGGGCTGCTGCTCACGACCACGGCGCTCACCGACGCGAGGGGACTGCTGTCGATGGTCGCCGGCGCCGCCTCGTGGCCGCTCGCCGCCTTGCGTGGGCTGCCGTTGCTGGGCCGGAGCATCAGCGCGACGAGCCGGGTCGGCATCGTGTGGCCGATCGTGCGCACCGCCGCGATCTCGCTGGTCGCCCTCGTCGTCTTCGGTGGTCTCTTCGCCTCGGGCGACGCGATCTTCGGGTCGTGGACGAGTGCTCTCGTGCCGCAGTTCGCCTGGGACAGCCTGACCTTCCGCTTCTTCGTCGGGTTCGTCATGGGCGGGGCCCTGCTCGCCGCCGCCTACGTCGCGCTCAACCCGCCGAGGGTCCAGCGCGTGGCCCTGCCGGCGGGTCGTCCGGTCACCCGCACGTTCGAGTGGGTCGTGCCGGTCGGGCTCGTGGTCGCTCTGTTCGTCGCCTTCGTCGTGGCCCAGGCCGCGGCCCTCTTCGGCGGGCACGACTACGTCCAGCGCACGACGGGCCTGACCTACGCCGACTACGTGCACGAGGGCTTCGGGCAGCTGACGTTCGCGACCGTGCTCACCCTCGTGACCATTGCCATCGCCGCCCGCAAGGCGCCTCGGGAGACCGCTCGACAGCGTCTGGTGCTCCGCGCCGTGCTCGGTGCGCTGTGCGCGCTGACGCTCGTCGTCGTCGGCTCCGCGCTGCACCGCATGGACCTCTACCAGCAGGCGTACGGCTTCACGGTCCTGCGGGTGCTGGTCGACGCGTTCGAGCTGTGGCTCGGCCTCCTCGTCGTCATGGTCTTCGTGGCCGGGATCCGGCTCCGCGGCTGGTGGCTCCCTCGCGCGGCGCTGATGGCGGCGGCTGCCTTCGTCCTCGTCGGCGGACTCGTCAACCCCGAGGCCTGGGTGGCCCAGCACAACATCGACCGCTACGTGGCGACAGGCAAGCTGGACGCCTCGTACCTGGGCACGCTGGGATCCGACGCGGCTCCGACGATCAGCAACGGCGGGCTGCCGACCTCGGTCGCGAACTGCATCGTCGGTGAGATGTGGCGTCCGCCGGTCGAGGACGCCCTCTCGTGGAACCTCGCTCGCCAGCGCGCCGCCGCGCTGCCCAGCTGGAAGGCGCCGCAGGGCTCCACGGCGTGCGCCGACCTCCGGGCGGCGCCGGCGACCTGACGCGCCGATGACGGGCGGGGTCGGGCAGGATGGGCCGGTGCGTCGTGACATCGCCGAGCTGTTCGAGCTCGACCCCGCCCTGACCCACCTCAACCACGGCGCCTTCGGCGCGGTCCCTCGATCGGTTCGCGAGGCCCAGGACCGGGCCCGCGCCCGCATCGAGCGAGCGCCGATGCGCGCCTTCCGCGACGAGCTGCCGACGGTGCTCGCCGACGCCCGCGCGCAGGCGACGGCGTTCCTGGGCTTGCCGGAAGAGTCGACCGCCCTCGTGCGCAACGTCACCGAGGCGGTCGGGGTGGTGCTCCAGGGGCTCGGCATCGGGCCCGGAGAGGACGTCGTCGTGAGCAACCACGGCTACCTCACCGCGGGATGGTCCGCCGAGGCGCGTGGCGCGACGCTGCGCACGGCGGACTTCCCGGTCGACGCCGACGCGGGCAAGGTCGCCGCGGCGTTCGCAGCCGCCGTGACCCACCGGACCCGCCTCGTGGTCGTCGACCAGATCACCTCGCCGACCGGACTGCTGCTCCCGGTCGCCGAGGTCGCGGCCGCCGTCGCCCCCGTGCCCGTCCTCGTCGACGCGGCGCACGTGCCCGGCGCTCTTCCCGGGCTCGACGTGGAGGCGCTCGGCGTCGCGTTCTGGGCGGGCAACCTGCACAAGTGGGCCTACACGCCTCGAGCGGCCGCCGCCCTGTGGGTGGCACCCGAGCATCGCGAGAGCATGCGCCCGCTCGTCACGTCGTGGAGCCACGGACTGCCCTTTCCCGCGCGGTTCGACCTGCAGGGCACTGTCGACCACTCGGCCTGGGCTGCCGTCACCGACGGCCTCGCCGCCTGGGCCGGGCTCGGGGGCTGGGAGCAGGTGCACCGCAACGCCGAGCTGCTGCTGCGCGGGGCCGAGCACGTACGCGCCGCGCTGGGCACCGAGAGCCCGCACGGCGGCATACCTTCTGCCCCCTGCCTTCGGCTCGTCGCGCTGCCCGAGGGGGTGGCCACGACGACCGAGTCGGCCGAGGCCCTCTGGCAGCGCCTGCACGCGGCCGGCTTCGTCGTGCCGCCCGTCGCCTTCGACGGCCGCGGCTACCTGCGGCTCGCCGCGGCGCCCTACAACGACGAGGATGACTACGCGCGGCTGGCGGGGGCAATGCCCGCGATCCTGGGCGAGCCGGCTCCGGCCTGAGTCCTGTCGGCACCTCGATGCGGACGATGCCCACGGGATGTGGAAAGATCGACCGACCGCCTGAAAGCTGCCCACGAGGAGGCCCTGAGCCATGACCGACGCCCAGTCGACCCCCTTCCACCGGGTTCTGCTCAAGCTCTCCGGTGAGGTCTTCGGAGGCGGCAGCATCGGCCTCGACCCGGCCGTCGTCGCCGGCATCGCCAAGCAGATCGCCGACGCCGTCCGGGGTGGCGTCCAGGTGTCCGTCGTCATCGGCGGCGGCAACTTCTTCCGCGGCGCCGAGCTGCAGCAGCGCGGCATGGATCGCACGCGCGCCGACTACATGGGCATGCTCGGCACCGTCATGAACTGCCTCGCCCTGCAGGACTTCCTCGAGAAGGAAGGCGTCGAGACGCGCGTGCAGTCCGCGATCGCGATGCAGCAGGTCGCCGAGCCCTACATCCCGCGCCGCGCCATCCGCCACCTCGAGAAGGGCCGCGTCGTCATCTTCGGCGCCGGCGCCGGCATGCCCTTCTTCTCCACCGACACCGTGAGCGCCCAGCGGGCCCTCGAGATCAAGTGCGACGCCGTGCTCATCGCCAAGAACGGCGTCGACGGCGTCTACGACTCCGACCCCCGCAGCAACCCCGACGCCAAGAAGCTCGACACCGTCACCTTCAACGACGCGATCGTCGAGGGACTCAAGGTCGTCGACGCCGCCGCGTTCAGCCTCTGCATGGAGAACAAGCTGCCCATGGTCGTCTTCGGCATGGAGGGGGCGGGAAACATCACGCGCGCACTCCTCGGTGAGAGGATCGGCACGCTGGTCACCAACGCCTGACCCCAGCAGCCGCCGGCGACCCACCAGGCACACGCACCACCCGGCACCACCGCCGGCCACGACGAACCACCCTGTACACCCCGCCACCGAGGGACGAGGAAGCCAGAGAGCCATGATCGAAGAGACGATGTTCGAGGCCGAGGAGAAGATGGACAAGGCCGTCGAGGTCCTCAAGGAGGACTTCGCGGGCATCCGCACCGGCCGCGCCAACCCGGGCCTGTTCAACAAGCTCACGGTCGAGTACTACGGCGCCCCGACGCCCCTGCAGCAGCTCGCGTCCTTCCAGAACCCCGAGCCGCGCACGATCCTCGTCATCCCGTTCGACAAGTCGGCGATGCACGAGATCGAGAAGGCCATCCGCGACTCCGACCTCGGGGTCAACCCGAGCAGCGACGGCCACCAGATCCGCTGCGTCATGCCCGAGCTGACCGAGGAGCGTCGCCGCGAGTACATCAAGCTCGCCAACCACAAGGCGGAGGAGGCCCGCGTCTCGGTGCGCAACATCCGGCGTAAGGCCAAGACCGACCTCGACAAGCTCGTCAAGGACGGCGAGGTCGGCGAGGACGACGGCTCGCGTGCGGAGAAGGAGCTCGACGGGCTCACCAAGAAGCACACCGACCTCGTCGACGGGCTCGTCAAGGCCAAGGAGACCGAGCTGCTCGAGGTGTGACCTCGGCGTTCGACCCGATGATGACGACTGACTCCCCGTCCGGATCCCCGACGGATCCGGTGGACCGCGCGCCCGCGGACCACGTGCCCGCGGACCCCGACCTCGGGGAGCCCGTCGTCGACGAGGCCCACGGGCCCCTCGACCCGGTGCCCTACGACCCCAGGCTCGACGAGCTCGCCGGCCTGCCTGCGCAGACCGTCCTCGAGAAGAAGCAGAGCCGCGCCGGGCGCAACCTGCCCGCAGCCATCGGCGTCGGGCTGGGCCTCGGTGTGCTCATCGTCTCGACCCTGCTCATCCGCAAGGAGTCGTTCGTCGTCCTCGTCGCGCTCGCCGTGGCCGTGGGCATCTGGGAGCTGCGCGCGGCCCTGCGTCACGCCGCCGTGCAGGCGCCGCTCGTGCCGCCGGTCCTCGGCATGGCCGCGATGCTGTGGGCGGCCTACGAGCACGGCCCGGGCGGCCTCGTCGTGGCGTGGGCGCTCACGTGTCTCGCCGTCGTGCTGTGGCGCGGCACCGGTAACCTCGACGGCGCCGGACGCGATGTCATGGGTGGCATCTTCGTCGCGACCTACCCGACGTTCCTCGTGGGGTTCGCGGTGCTGCTGCTCGCCCCCGAGGACGGCGTCGGGCGGGTGTTCGTCTTCCTCATCACCACGGTCTGCAGCGACGTCGGCGGCTATGCCTCCGGCGTGCTCTTCGGCAAGCACCCGATGGCGCCGTCGATCAGCCCCAAGAAGTCGTGGGAGGGCTTCGCCGGCTCGGTGCTCCTGTGCATCGTGGGCGGCTCGCTCACGGTCCACTTCTTCCTCGGCCATGCCTGGTGGATCGGCATCGCCCTCGGCATCGGCGTGGCAGTCGCGGCGACGGTCGGCGACCTCATGGAGTCGCTCATCAAGCGCGACCTCGGCATCAAGGACATGTCCAACATCCTCCCGGGGCACGGCGGCGTCATGGACCGCCTCGACTCGCTCGTGGTCGTCGCGCCCATCGTCTGGGCCGTGCTCACGCTGCTCGCGGCCAAGCCCACCTGAGCCACGCCGACTCGACCTCGGTCGCACCCGCCGTTCGCGCGGACCGCCCGTGCCGCGCGACCCGGCATGACGGCATACGGCCGGTTTTGACTCCACCTGAGAGAATGGGTGAGCCATGACTGAGACCCCCGCCGCCGCGTCCGCACCCGCGCCGATCGCGCTCCCCGAGCCGACGACCACCCGACCCGAGCCGGGGCAGCTGACCTTCACGGCGCCGCGCCGTGGCAAGCCCCCGCGGCACCTGGCCGACTTCAGCCCGGCCGAGCGCAAGGAAGCCGTCGAAGCGCTCGGGCACAAGGGCTTTCGGGCCAAGCAGCTGTCCACCCACTACTTCGAGCGCCTCGTCGACGACCCCGAGCAGATGACCGACCTGCCGAAGGGCGTGCGGTCCGAGCTCGTCGCCGACCTGCTCCCGACCCTGCTGACCCCCATCGTCCAGCGCGTCGCCGACGACGGGCAGACGATGAAGTACGCGTGGCGCCTGCACGACGGCGCGATCGTCGAGTCGGTGCTCATGCGCTACCCGAAGCGCGTCACGATCTGCATCTCGAGCCAGGCCGGCTGTGGCATGAACTGCCCGTTCTGCGCGACCGGCCAGGCCGGACTGACGCGCAACCTGTCGGCCGCCGAGATCGTCGAGCAGGTCGTCTGGGCCGCCCGCGCGCTGCGCCGCGGCGAACTGGCCGGTGGTGGCGACGAGGACCGCGAGCACCCGCTGCGCGTCAGCAACGTCGTCTTCATGGGCATGGGCGAGGCGCTCGCCAACTACAAGGCGGCGATCGGCGCGATCCGGCGCCTCACCGATCCCGCTCCCGACGGCCTCGGCATGTCGGCCCGCGGCATCACCATGTCGACGGTGGGCCTCGTCCCGGGCATCGACAAGCTGACGGCAGAGGGCATCCCCGTCACGCTCGCCCTGTCGCTGCACGCACCCGACGACGAGCTGCGCAACGAGCTGGTGCCGATCAACACCCGGTGGTCGGTCGACGAGGCCCTCGACGCCGCTCACCGCTACTACGAGGCGACCGGCCGGCGCGTGTCGATCGAGTACGCCCTCATCCGCGACATCAACGACCACGGCTGGCGCGCCGACCTGCTCGGCGAGAAGCTCGCCGCACGCGGGCAGGGGTGGGTGCACGTCAACCCGATCCCGCTCAACCCGACCCCGGGCTCGAAGTGGACCGCCTCGCGGCACGGTGTCGAGCAGAACTTCGTCGAGCGACTGCGCGCCCACGGCATCCCGACGACGATCCGCGACACGCGCGGCCAGGACATCGACGGCGCCTGCGGCCAGCTCGCAGCCTCGACGGCCTGACACGCGTACGCTGGCGGGGTCGTGCCCCGCACGGACACCGGTGACGACTCGCCGGGCCGAGCGCGGACGACCCACCAGGAGGTGCGCATGGCCCAGCTCAGCCTCGGCGTGATGGCTCGGTCCCTCAAGGAGAACGAGCGCCGCCTGCCGTTGCACCCCGAGCACCTCGACCGCATCCCCCAGGAGCTCCGCGGCCGGATCTTCCTCGAGACCGGCTACGGCGAGCGGCACGGCGTCTCGGACGACCAGCTCGCCCGCTACGTGGGCGGCTTCCGCAGCCGTGACGAGCTCGTGGCGCAGTGCGACATCGTCCTCGCCCCGAAGCCGCTCCTCGCCGACATCGCCGCGCTGCGCGTCGGGCAGGTCCTCTGGGGTTGGCCGCACTGCGTGCAGGACGAGGAGCTGACCCAGGTCGCCATCGACCGGCAGCTGACCCTCATCGCCTTCGAGGCGATGAACCACTGGAACAAGGACGGCTCGTTCAGCCTCCACGTGTTCCACAAGAACAACGAGCTGGCCGGCTACTGCTCTGTGCTGCACGCGTTGCAGATCGCGGGGATCACCGGCGACTACGGCCCGCAGCGCCGCGCCGTCGTCATCGGCTTCGGTGCGACCGCCCGCGGGGCGGTGACTGCCCTCAAGGCTCTCGGGATCGGCGAGGTCGACGTGCTGACCCACCGCCAGAAGGCCGCCGTGGCCTCACCGATCCACTCCGCGCGCATCGTGCACTTCGACACCGACGACACGACGGCGCGGGTGAGCCACGCCGTGACCGACGACGGTTCGGTGCCGCTCGGCGAGTTCCTCTCCGAGCACGACGTCGTCGTCAACTGCGTCCTCCAGGACACCGACGCCCCGCTCACCTTCATGGACGACGACGACCTCAAGCGGATGACGCCGGGCAGCATCGTCATCGACGTGTCGTGCGACGAGGGAATGGGCTTCAGCTGGGCGAGGCCGACGACCTTCACCGAGCCCACCTTCATGGTCGGCGACCACGTGCTCTACTACGCGGTCGACCACAGCCCCAGCTACCTCTGGGACGCCGCCACCTGGGAGATCAGCGAGGCACTCCTGCCGTTCCTGCCGACGGTCATGGGTGGGCCGGAGGCCTGGGACGCCTCGCCGACGATCCGCCGCTCCATCGAGATCCGCGGCGGTGAGATCCAGAACCCGGCCATCCTGTCGTTCCAGGGCCGCTCGCCCGCGCACCCGCACCTGCCGCTCGCCACCTGACGGGTCGAGCGGGGCGTCAGTCTGTCTCGGCGCGGTAGGTGCGACGGTAGGCCAGCGGGGAGAGCCCCACGGTCGTCGCGAGGTGCTGGCGCAGGGATGTGGTCGTCCGGAACCCGGCATCGGCGGCGACCCGGTCCACGGCCAGGTCGGTCGTCTCGAGCAGGTGACGCGCCCGGTCGACCCGGGCCCGGGTCAACCACGTCACGGCGGTCTCACCGGTTTCCTCGCGGAACCTGCGGGTGAACGTGCGCACGCTCATCCCGGCGTGCTGGGCCAGGTCGGCCAGCGAGATCGGCTCGTCGAGACGCTCGAGGGCCCACGCCCGCGTCGGTCCGGTGCCGGCGTCGGACTCGTCGGGCACGGGCCGGTCGATGAACTGGGCCTGCCCGCCGGCCCGCCACGGGGCCACGACGGCGCCGCGGGCCACCCGGTTGGCAGCCTCGGTGCCGTGGTCCGAGCGGAGCAGGTGCAGCAGCAGGTCGATGCCGGCGGCGTTGCCGGCCGAGGTGAGCACGTCGCCGTGGTCGACGTACAGCACGTCGGGGGTGAGCTCGACCCGCGGGAAGAGCCGCCGGAACGCGTCGACGTGGCACCAGTGCGTCGTCGCCTCGCGTCCGTCGAGCTTGCCGAGGGCGGCCAGCACGAACGCCCCCGTGCAGATCGAGACCCAGCGGGCCCCGGGTCGCGCCGTGCCAGCCAGTCGGACGAGGGCGTCAGGCAGCACGCCGTCGCGGATGATCGTGCCGTTGATGCCCGGGATGATGATCGTGTCAGCCTGTGCGACAAGGGTGTTCGGGTCGGTGGGGAGCGCCTGGTAGCCGGCGGAGGTGCGTACCGGCCCGTCATCGACCGTCACCATGTGCACGTCGTAGGGCGGCGGGGAGCCCGTCAGCTCGCCGGGCCAGCCGGGGTCGAGCGCCGAGGAGGCGAGGAACCGGTGGGCGAGCCCCAGCTCGAACGCGATGACCGTGTCGAGAGCAAGCACGACGACGCGGTGGGGTGGACAGGACGTCATCGGGGGCATGGCCGGATTCTTTCACATGATGTCCGTCCGGCCACTCGCGCCGCCGACCCCGTATACCGCAGAGTTGTCCCGTGACCCTCACCGACCGCACCGTCGACGCGCCTTCGCAGACCGGCCGCATCCACCCGGCCTGGTGGGTCGCCGTGGTGACCTTCCTGACGATCATCGGCGCAGCCGGCTTCCGATCGACGCCTGGCGTGCTCATGACGCCGCTCCACGACGAGTTCGGCTGGCCGATGGGTGTCATCGGTGGCGCCGTCTCGGTCAACCTCGTGCTGTTCGGCCTCGCAGCCCCGTTCTCGGCGGCCCTGATGGAGCGTCTGGGCATCCAGCGGGTCATAGCCGTCGCGCTCGTGCTCGTCAGCGTCGGCTCGCTCCTGCCGATCTGGATGACCCAGTCGTGGCAGCTCGTGCTGTGCTGGGGCATCGTCGTCGGGATGGGCACCGGGGCCATGTCGATGGGCCTCGTCGCGACCGTCACCGGTCGGTGGTTCGTGGCCCGCCGCGGCCTGGTGACCGGCATCCTCACCGCTGCGGGCGCCAGCGGACAGCTCATCTTCCTGCCGGTGCTCGCGTGGCTGGCCGAGCACCACGGCTGGCGGTCGGCCGCGCTCGCGACGGCCGCGGCGGCGCTGACGGTCGTGCCGCTGGTGCTCTGGAAGCTGCACGACCATCCGAGCGTTCTCGGCCTCACGGCATACGGCGCCTCCGACGGGACCCCGGTGGCCCGCCCGCCCCGCCCCACGGGCCACCCCGTGCACCTCGCCCTCGGCACCCTGCGCGACGCCGCCCGCACCAGGGTCTTCTGGCTGCTCGTCGGCAGCTTCGCCGTCTGCGGCATGTCGACCAACGGTCTCGTCGGCACCCACTTCATCCCGGCGGCGCACGACCACGGCATGCCGACGACGACCGCGGCCGGGCTGCTCGCCCTCGTCGGCATCTTCGACGTCGTGGGCACCGTGTTCTCCGGCTGGCTCACCGACCGCATCGACCCCCGTGTGCTGCTCGCCGCGTACTACACGCTGCGCGGTGCCTCGCTGTTCCTGCTCCCCTCGCTCTTCAGCGACCACATGCACGTCAACATGCTCGCCTTCGTGCTCTTCTACGGGCTCGACTGGGTGGCGACGGTTCCCCCGACGATCGCCCTGTGTCGCAGCGCCTTCGGCGACCGGGCGCCGATCGTCTTCGGCTGGGTGTTCGCCTCCCACCAGCTCGGTGCGGCCGTCGCAGCCCTCGGGGCGGGCCTGGTGCGCGACCAGCTCGGCACCTATGACCTCGCGTGGTACGTGGCGGCCGTCCTCTGCCTCGTGGCCGCTGTGATGTGCGTCGCGATCCGTACCGCTCGTCCCGCTGAGGCGTCATCTCGGCGCAACGGCTCTGGTGTCGTGGAGGACGCGGCGGCAGAGTGAGGGCATGAGCGACGGCGCTGAGACGGCATACCGAAGGGTCCACGACGCGAGCCTGACCGATCCCGAAGGCTTCTGGCGCGACGCCGCCGGAGCGATCGACTGGGTGACGCCGCCGACGCGCATCCTCGACGACTCGAGGCCACCGTTCTACCGGTGGTATCCCGACGCCGAGCTCAACGTCTGCTTCAACGCGCTCGATCGGCACGTCGCCGCGGGGCGCGGTGACCAGCCGGCCGTGCAGTACGACTCGCCGGTCACGGGCAGCAAGGCGACGCTGACGTATGCCGAGCTGCTGGGTCGCGTGTCGCGTTTCGCGGGTGCCCTGTCGGGTCTGGGAGTGGAGAAGGGCGACCGCGTCGTCATCTACATGCCGATGGTCCCCGAGGCGGTCGTGGCGATGCTCGCGTGCGCACGGCTCGGTGCGGTGCACTCCGTCGTCTTCGGCGGCTTCGCGCCTCAGGAGCTCGCCGCCCGCATCGAGGACGCGGAGCCCAAGGTCGTCGTCTCCGCGAGCTGCGGCGTCGAGCCGTCCCGGATCGTCGAGTACAAGCCGATGCTCGACGCCGCCCTCGACCGCAGCAGCCACAAGCCCGAGTCGGTGATCGTGCTCCAGCGCGAGCAGTCGCCGGCCGCCGTCGGGGAGCGCGACACGGACTGGGAGGAGATGACGTGGGACGAGGTCGATGCCGACGCCGAGCCGGCCGACTGCGTGACCGTCGCCGCCACCGATCCGCTCTACATCCTCTACACCTCCGGCACGACCGGGAAGCCGAAGGGCATCTACCGGGACAGCGGGGGGTATGCCGTCGCGCTGCGCTGGTCGATGGCCAACCTCTACGACGTGGCGCCCGGCGAGACGATGTTCACCGCGAGCGACGTCGGCTGGGTCGTCGGGCACTCGTACATCGTCTACGCACCCCTGCTCACCGGGGCGACGACCGTGCTCTACGAGGGCAAGCCCGTGGGCACCCCCGATGCCGGGGCGTTCTGGCGCGTCATCGCGGAGTACGGGGCCGTCTGCCTGTTCACCGCGCCGACAGCGTTCCGCGCGATCAAGAAGGACGACTCCACGGCCTCGAAGCTCGCCGACCACGACCTCTCACGCTTCCGGACCCTCTTCCTGGCGGGGGAGCGGCTCGACCCTGACACCTACGAGTGGGCCTCCGCCGCGCTCGGCAAGCCGGTGATCGACAACTGGTGGCAGACCGAGACAGGCTGGCCGATCGCCTGCAACCCCAAGGGGATCGGGCTGCTTCCGATCAAGGCCGGGTCGCCCACGGTGGCCGTCCCCGGCTATGACGTGCAGGTGCTCGACGGCTCCGGCGAGCCGGTCGAGCCCGGGGTCGAGGGCGCCATCTGCATCAAGCTGCCCATGCCGCCCGGCACCCTGCCGACACTGTGGGGTGACGACGACCGCTACGTCAGCTCCTACCTCTCGGCGCACCCCGGCTACTACCTGACGGGTGACGGCGGCTATGTCGACGAGGACGGCTACCTCTTCGTCATGGGCCGCACCGACGACGTGCTCAACGTCGCAGGGCACCGGCTCTCGACCGGCTCGCTCGAGGCTGCCCTGGCCGGCCACGAGGCCGTGGCCGAGTGTGCGGTCATCGGCGTGCACGACGACCTCAAGGGTCAGGTGCCACGTGCCCTCGTCGTGCTGAAGTCCGGCATCGACGCCGCGGCCGACGGCGAGCGGATCCGCCGCGAGCTCGTGGCCCGCGTCCGCGCCGAGGTGGGGCCGGTGGCCGCACTGCACCGCGTCGACATCGTGGCCGCGCTGCCCAAGACCCGTTCGGGCAAGATCCTGCGCAAGACGATGCGCGAGATGGCTGACGGCAAGGACGCCGCGGTGCCGGCGACGATCGAGGATCCGGCAGTGCTCGACGCGCTGGCACCCGTGCTCCGCGACCCCGGCTCCTCCTGACCGTCTCGCCACACCCCGTCGAGTGCTCAGTTCCCGACGGGGTGGGCGCGTACGAAAGTGGGCACTCGATGGTGGGGGTGGGGGTCGAGTGCTCAGTTCCCGACGGGGTCGGGCGGCGGGAGGAGGGGGAGGACGTCGTCGATCGTGTCGACGAGGTGCACCGCCTGCTCCATCGGCCGGCCCGCCGCCATCGCCGTGATGGCGGACCAGACCGGCACCTGTTCGGTCCAGTGCTCGCGGCCGACGAGGATCAGCGGTGGAAGCGCCGCACCGTCGACCGCGTAGAAGAGCGGCGTGACAGCCTGGAAGATCTCCTGCACCGTGCCCGCGGCACCGTCGAGCACCACGATGCCGGCGTTGGACCGGGCCAGCAGCCCCTCCTCGCGGATCGCGTTGGAGAAGTACTTCGCGATGACGTCGCAGAACACGTTGGGCGGCTCGTGGCCGTAGAACCACGTCGGGATGCCCAGCGAGCGAGCGGTCGGGCCGAGCGTGTCCGTGGTCGCTGCCGGCTCGTCGCCGACCACGGCCTCCCGCGCAGCCAGCGCTCCCGACGCCCAGGCGGTGATGTCCGGCCGGAAGCCGGGCACGGGAGCGATGCGTGCCACCGCCTCCTCGACGGCCTCCGCGCTGCGGCACAGGGCGCCGAGGTTCGCCGCCTCCATCGCGCCGGGACCGCCACCCGTCGCGACGAGGTAGCCCTCCTCGGCGAGGCTGTGACCAAGGCCCGCCGCACCGGCGTACGACGACGAGTCACGCTGCAGCGCATGCCCGCCCATGATGCCGACGACAGATCTGCCCTCGACGAACTCGTCGAGGTCGTCCGTCACCGAGTCGTCGTGGATCGCCCGAACGAGGGTGCAGTACGCGTCGGTGCGCAGTCTCGCGTCGACGAACCACGCGTACGCCTTCGCGTCGGGAGTGGCGGCGTAGCCGTCCGTGAGACCCGCGTAGAGGTCCGACGGGAGGTAGAGGCCGCGCCACGGGTCGACGGGTGCCTCGGCAACGCCGGGAAAGAGGATCGCCCCACCGCGGAGCAGCACCTCGGCCACGGGTAGCGGCACGTCGCCGCCCAGCACCACGAGGCCGGTGAGGTCGCCGCGCGCCGCCAGGCGGTCGGCGTACCCGGTGAGGTCGAGGTCCTGCAGCCGGAGGCCCCGAAGTGGTGCGTCCGACCCGAGGTGGTCGTCGAACTCCTCGAGCGTCTCGATCTCCATGGGGCACATCCTGCCCCGGCCGGTGCCGCCGGTGATCGAGGGGCGGACCCGGCCGTCGCGTGTCGTGGCCCCGCTGACAGGATCGGTCGCATGGTCGGGGTCCTCGAGGGTTTTGCGACGATCGCGGTCATCGTCGTCGTCGGCTGGTTCCTCGCGCACCGGCGCATCCTCGACGAGTCGGCGCAGGTGAACCTCTCGCGCCTCGCCTTCCACGTCGCCTCCCCGGCCCTGCTGCTCACCGTCATGCAGCGCACCTCGCTCGACGCGGTGCTCTCGGCGAACCTCGTGACGTCCCTCATCAGCTTTGCGGTGGTGGTCGGGGTCTACCTGCTCATCGCCCGGTTCCGTTGGGCGGGAGGGACGCTCGGGTCACGCCTCATCGGCAGTCTCTCGGCCGCATACGTCAACGCGGGCAACCTCGGCATCCCGATCGCGCTGTACGTCCTCGGCGACGTCGCCTGGGTGGCGCCGACGCTGCTCATGCAGCTGCTCATCATCACGCCGATCTACATGGCCCTCTTCGACAGCGATGCGCGCGGCGAGCGGCCAACGCTGCTGCGCAGCCTCCGCAGGATGTTCAGCAACCCGATCACGCTCGGCGCGGTCGCCGGTCTGCTCATCGCGATCTTCGACATCCACCTGCCCCGCGTCGTCGCCGCACCCATCGACCTGCTCGGCGCGATGGCCGTCCCGTCGATGCTGGTCGCGTTCGGCATCTCGCTGCGCCGCGGACCCCGGCCCGCGACAGGCCGCGGCGCCGAGCACGTCTGGACCATCGTGGGACTCAAGATCCTGCTCATGCCCGCCATCGCGCTCGGCGTCGGGCTCGCACTCGGGCTGCGCGGCGAGGCGCTCTTCGCCGTCGTCGTCACCGCGGCCCTGCCGACGGCCCAGAACATCTTCACGTATGCCGTCCGCTACCGTCGCGAGGTCAACCTGGCTCGCGACACCATCTTCGTCAGCACCTTCGCCTCGGTGCCGGTGATCCTCGGCATCGCGGCGCTCTTCCACTGGATCGTCGGGGTCTGACCGGATCAGTCCGCGGATCAGTCTGCGGATGACGTAGCCCTGACGACACCCACTGCGGACTGATCCGCAGTCAGATCACAGCGGAATCGCGCGGCAGATCAAGCGGCGGATCAGTCGGCGGAGTCGGAACGCCAGGTCAAGTTGCGGATCAGTCTGCGGGTGGGGTCGTCTGGGCGACACCGGATGCCGACTGATCCGCCACTTGATCCAGCGAATGATCGGTCAGAAGCCGCCGAAGTCTCCGCCGCCGCCGAAGTCGCCCCCGCCGCCGAAGTCGCCCCCGCCGAAGTCGCCTCCGAAGTTGCTACCGCCGACGTCGCCGAAGTCGGAGCCGCCTGCATCCCCGCCCACGTCGCCGGAGTCGCCGCCGGCACCGCCCGAGTCGCCCGAGTCGCCGGAGTCACCACCGGCATCGCCCGAGTCGCCCGAGTCGCCCGAGTCGCCCGAGTCACCGTTCGCGTCGCCGGCTTCCTGGGCCTCGGGAGAGGAGTCGTAGCCGCCGAGCATCATGTCGGCGAGGGCGGAGCCGACGACGACGCCGGCGATGGTGCCGAGCATCGAGCCGGCGATCATGCCGCCCATCCCCATGCCACCGCCCATGCCGCGGCCGCCTCCGAACGCGCCCTGGAGGTAGCCGGGCCGGCCCATCTCCGCGCGCGTGGCGCTGCGGGCCAGGTCTGCGGGCTGGTCACTGCGGGGACGCTCGCCCTCCGGAAGGTCCTCGTTGAGGCGCTGCAGCACCATCTGTCGCTGCTCCGGCGACAGCTTGCCGAAGGCCTCGGTGTGCACGCGCTCGATGTCCTCGGGGTCGGCCGTGCGCAGGAGGTACTTGTAGCGGGCGATGGCGCGCTCGTCCTCGCTCGAGGCACCGCCACGCGGCGCCGGGACCTGGTAGGGCTGCCCCGCGGGGACGGGCGCGGTGCGCTGCTGCTGTGTCTGCTGGAGCGGCTCGCGCCCGAGCAGCTTGTCGAGAAATCCCATGTCGTTCTCCTTGCGTCGGCGTCGCACCTGTCGGATACCTACCCAACGAACGGGGTCACCCAGCGTTCCGGGGCCGCTGCCGTTCCCGCCACCGGGGGACGCACGAAGCCACCCGCGAACCGGTGGCTTCGTGGCCGGCGACAACCCCACGGCATACGCACGGAGTCGGGAAGAGCGGGTCAGAGGTGGTTCTCGGCCTCCGTCAGCACCGAACGCAGGCGCGACTCGATGTCGTCGAACTGCTCCGGCCCCATGATGAGCGGCGGCGCAAGCTGGATCACCGGGTCGCCGCGGTCGTCGGCGCGGCAGTAGAGCCCGGCGTCGAACAGCGCCTTGGACAGGAAGCCTCGCAGCAGACGCTCGGACTCGGCGTCGTTGAACGTCTCGCGGGTGGCCTTGTCCTTGACGAGCTCGATGCCGTAGAAGTAGCCGGCTCCGCGCACGTCACCCACGAGCGGCAGGTCGAGCAGCTTGTCGAGCGTCGCCTTGAACACCGGGGCGTTCTGCTTGACGCGGTCGTTGAGGCCCTCGCGCTCGAAGATGTCGAGGTTGGCCATCGCGACCGCGGACGACACCGGGTGCCCACCGAAGGTGTAGCCGTGCGGGAAGTAGGTCGTGCCGTGCTTGAACGGCTCGAACAGGCGGTCGCTCGCGATCATCGCGCCGATGGGGGAGTAGCCGCTCGTCATGCCCTTGGCGCACGTGATGATGTCGGGCACGTAGCCGAAGTCGTCGCAGGCGAACATCGACCCGATGCGGCCGAAGCTGCAGATGACCTCGTCGGACACCAGGAGCACGTCGTACTCGTCGCAGATCTCGCGGACGCGCTCGAAGTAGCCGGCCGGCGGCGGGAAGCAGCCACCGGAGTTCTGCACCGGCTCGAGGAAGACCGCGGCGACGGTGTCGGGGCCCTCGAACTCGATGGCCTCGGCGATGCGGTCGGCGGCCCAGCGGCCGAAGGCCTTCTCGTCGTCGCGCAGGTGCTCGGGCGCGCGGTACATGTTGGTGTTGGGCACCTTGTGCGCACCGGGCACGAGCGGCTCGAACATCTCCTTGGCCGCCGGGATGCCGGTGATCGACAGGGCGCCCTGGGGCGTGCCGTGGTAGGCGACGGCGCGCGAGATCACCTTGTGCTTGGTGGGCTTGCCGGTCAGCTTGTAGTACTGCTTCGCGAGCTTCCAGGCGGTCTCGACCGCCTCGCCGCCACCGGTGGTGAAGAAGACGCGGTTGAGGTCACCCGGGGCGTATGCCGCCAGCCGCTCGGCGAGCTCGATGGCCTTGGGATGCGCATAGCTCCACAGCGGGAAGAAGGCGAGCTCCTTGGCCTGCTTGGCCGCCGCTTCGGCGAGCTCCTCACGGCCGTGACCGGCCTGCACGACGAACAGGCCCGCGAGCCCGTCGATGTACTCGTTGCCGCGGTCGTCCCAGATCTTCCACCCCTGGCCCTTGGTGATGATGGGCACGGAGTGGCCGAGCCCTCCGGCGTCCTTCCCCTCGAACACCGAGTGGCGGGTGAAGTGCATCCACAGGTGGTCGCGCGCGGCGTCCGAGTGGAGCGCACCGGTCGGAGTCCGGGTGTCGGAGGTGGGTTCCCAGACCTCGTTCGGGTTGATGCTCATCGTGTACCCCAGTTGTAGAGCTGCTTGTTGAGTTTCAGGTAGACGAACGTCTCGGTCGCCGTGACGCCCGGGATCGGGCGGATGCGGGTCGTGAGCAGCTCGAGCAGGTGGGTGTCGTTCTCGCAGACGACCTCGGCCAGCACGTCGAAGCTGCCCGCCGTCGTCACGACGTAGGAGACCTCGTCCATCTCGGTCAGGGCGTCGGCGACCGACGTCATGTCGCCGGACACACGCAGACCGACCATGGCCTGCCGCTGGAATCCGACCTGCAAGGGGTCGGTCACCGCGACGATCTGCATGACGTCGGCATCGAGGAGCCGCTGCACGCGCTGGCGCACGGCGGCCTCGGAGAGGCCGACCTGCTGGGCGATCGATGCGTAGGACTTGCGGCCGTCGTGCTGGAGCAGCTCGATGATCGTCTTGCTCACGTCATCGAGGTTGACCGTCGGTTTCTTCGCCCGTCCGCCTCCGGAGTTGGCCGCGTTGGCCACGCCTCGGATGGTCGTCATGTCCCGATACTGACCTGTGGAACACGCTGTTGGCAAGTGCCCAAGCAACGGAATCCGAAGATTTGCCGCGGCGACCCTTCACGATTGCGAAGGTCTGCGTCTAGCATCCAGACATGACTTCGAAGCCGCGCCAGCTCCGCAACTTCATCGGTGGCCAGTACGTCGATCCCGAGGGTGACACGACGACCGACATCGTCGACCCGTCCTCGGCACAGGTCGTGGCCACCTCGCCGGTGAGCAGCCAGTCCGACGTCGACCGGGCGTATGCCGCTGCGGCGACGGCGTTCGAGACGTGGGGCGACACGACCCCGAGCGAGCGCCAGTCCGCGCTGCTGAAGTTCGCCGACGCCATCGAGGCCAGGGCCGACGACTTCGTGCGTCTCGAGGGCGAGAACACCGGCAAGCCGCACGCCCTGACCCAGAGCGAGGAGATCCCTCCGATGCTCGACCAGCTGCGCTTCTTCGCCGGCGCGGCCCGGGTGCTCGAGGGCAAGTCCGCCGGCGAGTACATGAAGGGTCACACCTCCTTCGTGCGCCGTGAGCCGATCGGCGTCGTCGGCCAGGTCACGCCGTGGAACTACCCGATGATGATGGCGATGTGGAAGATCGCCCCGGCCCTGGCCGCGGGCAACACCATCGTGCTCAAGCCGTCCGACACCACCCCCGAGACGACCCTGCTGCTCGCCGAGCTCGCCTCCGAGTTCCTCCCCGAGGGCACCTTCAACGTCATCACCGGTGACCGCGAGACCGGTCGGATGCTCGTCGAGCACCCGACACCGGCGCTCGTCGCCATCACCGGCTCGGTCCGCGCCGGCATGCAGGTCGCCGAGAGCGCCTCGCGCGACCTCAAGCGCGTCCACCTCGAGCTCGGCGGCAAGGCGCCCGTCGTGGTCTTCGACGACGCCGACCTCGAGGCCGCCGTCGAGGGCATCGCCGTCGGCGGCTACTTCAACGCCGGCCAGGACTGCACGGCCGCGACCCGCGTGCTCGCCGGCCCACGCATCCACGACGACTTCGTCGCAGCCCTCGCCGAGTACGCCAAGAACGAGGCCAAGGTCGGTATGCCGGACGACCCCGACGCGCTCTTCGGTCCGGTCAACAACCCGAACCAGGTCACGCACGTCTCGGGCATGATCGACCGCCTGCCCGACCACGCCCGGGTGGCAGCCGGAGGCCGCCGGGCCGACGGCCTGGGTGATGGCTACTTCTTCGAGCCGACCGTTCTTGCCGGCCTGCGTCAGGACGACGAGCAGATCCAGAACGAGATCTTCGGCCCGGTCATCACCGTTCAGCAGTTCACCGACGAGGCCGAGGCGCTCGCCTGGGCCAACGGGGTGCAGTACGGCCTCGCCTCGAGCGTGTGGACCAAGGACTTCGGCCGGGCGATGCGGATGAGCCGCAAGCTCGACTTCGGCTGCGTGTGGATCAACACGCACATCCCGATCGTCGCCGAGATGCCCCACGGCGGCTTCAAGCACAGCGGCTACGGCAAGGACCTGTCGATGTACGGACTGGAGGACTACACCCGCGTCAAGCACGTGATGGCCAACATCGAGTCCTGACCGGGACTCCCGAGCACGCAGCAGTCAAGCAGCAGGCAAGCAGCAGGCAAGCGGACGTACAGGGCCGTCCGACTGCCCGGCCCAATCGGGCCGGGTGCGTTCACCAGCACGTGAAGGAGAAGGCGTGAACAGCCGTCGCCCCCCCTCGGATCCCGGTATCCGAGCCCTGGCCAACATGGTCACCTCATCCGGTCTCTCACGACGTGGCCTGCTCGGCGGCGGCGTGGCCGGTCTCGCCGCCCTCGGCCTGTCTGCGTGCGCACCACCGCCCCCACCCAGCGGAGGTTCGGGCGCAGCACCGACGCTGACGCTCCCCAAGGACCTCTCCGACACCGAGAAGGTCGTCAAGTTCGCGAACTGGACGGCCTACCTCGACTACGACGACAAGACGAAGACCTACCCCACCTTGGAGGCGTTCCAGAAGCTGACCGGCATCACGGCGACCTACTCGGAGGACATCGAGGACAACGAGACGTACGCGACGAAGATCTCGCCACAGCTGCAGGCCGACCAGAACATCGACCGCGACATCTTCGTCTTCACCGACTGGATGGCCAACCGGATGATCCTGCAGGGCTTCGTCCAGCCCCTCGAGCTGATCCGGATGCACAACGCCGCGAACCTGCGACCCATCCTGCAGGACGTCTCCTTCGACCCCGGTCGCAACCACTCGCTGACGTGGCAGAGCGGCTTCGCCGGTATCGGCTACCACAAGGGCAAGGTCGGTCGAGAGCTCAAGACGCTCGACGACCTCTGGGCCCCCGACCTCAAGGGCAAGGTGACGGCCCTGCTCGAGTTCCGCGACACGGTCGGCCTGATCATGCTGCGCCAGGGCGTCGACATCTCCCAGCCGTTCACGGAGGAGCAGTTCCAGAAGGGCGTCGACGAGGTCTCCAAGCACCTGGCCGACGGCCAGATCCGCCGGATCAAGGGCAACTCGTACCTGCAGGACCTCACGAGCGGCAACGCGATCGCAGGCATCGTCTGGAGCGGTGACATCGCCCAGCTGCAGACGAACACCAAGGACGACAACTGGACGTTCGTGCTGCCCGACAGCAAGGGCACGCTCTGGAGCGACAACATGATGGTCCCGATCACGTCGCGCCACCGACGCAACGCGCAGCGGCTCATGGACTACTACTACGACCCTCTCGTGGCCGCCAAGGTCGCCGCGTACGTCGCGTACATCTGCCCCGTCCAGGGAGCCCAGGAGCAGATGAAGAAGGTCGACGCGACACTCGTCGACGACCCGATGATCTTTCCCACGGAGGAGTACCTCAGAGCCAACACACGGAGCTTTCGGGCACTGTCGGCGGCAGAGGACCAGAAGTACTCCCAGATCTGGAGCACGGCGGTGGGCAACTGATGGCTACGAACACGCGCGAGGCGCACGGCGACCTCGTCCTCGAGAACGTCACCAAGGAGTTCGCCGACTTCACGGCCGTCGACGACCTGTCGCTCGTCGTGCCACGCGGCTCGTTCTTCGCCTTGCTCGGGCCCTCGGGCTGCGGCAAGACGACGACGCTGCGCATGGTCGCGGGCCTCGAGCAGCCCACGGCCGGAAGGGTCCTGATCGGTGAGACCGACCTCACGGGCACGAGGCCGCACGAGCGTCCGGTCAACACGGTCTTCCAGAGCTACGCCCTCTTCCCGCACCTGACCGTCCGCGAGAACGTCGCCTTCGGGCCCAAGCGTCGCAAGGTTGCCGACGCGATGCGCCTGGCCGACGACGCGCTCGAGCTCGTCCAGCTCTCGCACCTGGCCGGCCGCAAGCCCATGCAGCTCTCCGGTGGTCAGCAACAGCGCGTGGCGCTCGCGCGAGCGGTCGTCAACCAGCCGGAGGTGCTGCTGCTCGACGAGCCTCTGGGCGCCCTCGACCTCAAGCTGCGCCGCCAGATGCAGGTTGAGCTCAAGCGGATCCAGAGCGAGGTGGGTCTCACCTTCATCCACGTGACGCACGACCAGGAGGAGGCCATGACCATGGCCGACACCGTCGCCGTCATGAACGGTGGGCGGATCGAGCAGATGGGCCCGCCCGAGCGGCTCTACGACCTGCCGCGGACCGCCTTCGTGGCCAACTTCGTCGGTCAGTCCAACCTCGGCGTCGGGCGGATCCTCGGCACCGACGCTGACTTCATCATGGCCGAGGTCAGCAACACCAAGGTCCGGATCCCCAAGCAGCGCACGGAGATCCATGACGGCGAGCTGATGTTCGGAGTTCGTCCGGAGAAGGTCCGCATCCACGACTCCCAGCCCGACGCCACCGGCAACGACGTTCGGGCCACGGTCACGGACGTCTCGTTCAGCGGCGTCGCCACGCAGTACCTCGTCACCGTCCCGAGCGGCGCCAACTGGACCGTCTACGAGCAGAACCTCGACGTCGAACCGATCAGCCTCCGGCCGGGTGACGACGTGTGGCTGTCCTGGGACCCCACGCACGCTTTCGCCGTGCCGGTCGACGAGGACGGCCGCAAGGCGGCGTTGGCGGAGGAGGGGGCATGACCACCGCCGTCGCGGCGAGCGCCCGCGAGGCCGGCAACCCACAGCTGACGCCGCCACGCCTGGGCACGAAGCGACGCAGGTTGACGCCGTACCTGCTGCTGGTCCCCGGCCTGCTCTGGCTGACGCTCTTCTTCATCGTGCCGCTCATCCAGCTGGGCTCGGCGAGCCTGCAGTCGCAGTGGCCGGGGGCTCCGGGCTACTACTACCGCGACGCCAACGCGGGCAACTACGTGGAGGCGCTCCGGACCTACGGCGTGCACTTCCTGCGCTCGCTGCTCTATGCCGGCACGGCCACCGTCCTCTGCTTCGTCGTCGCCTTCCCGCTCGCCTACGCGATGGCGTTCAAGGCCGGTCGCTGGCGCAACGTCATGCTCATCCTCGTCGTCGCCCCGTTCTTCACCTCGTTCATCCTGCGCACCATCGCCTGGCGCCAGGTCCTCGCCGACGACGGCTTCGTCGCGTCGACGCTGCGCACGCTGCACCTGCTGCCCGGCGGGCACATCACCGAGACGTGGGTTGCGGTGGTCGCCGGACTGACCTACAACTTCCTGCCCTTCATGGTGCTGCCGATCTACACCAGCCTCGAGCGCGCCGACCCTCGGTTGCTCGAGGCCGGGCGTGACCTCTACGCCGACCGGTTCACGAACCTGCGCACCGTCACGATCCCGCTCGCAGCCCCCGGCATCCTGGCCGGCACGCTGCTGACGTTCATCCCCGCCGCCGGCGACTACGTCAACGCCGAGCTGCTCGGCTCCGACACGAGCACCAAGATGGTCGGCAACGTCATCAACAGCCAGTTCTTCACGGTGCTCGGCGGCTACCCGACGGCTGCGGCGCTGTCGATCAGCCTGATGATCCTCATCCTCGTGCTCGTGCTCGGGTACGTCCGCCGGTTCGGCACGGAGGAGGTCCTGTGAGGCGCGCACGCACCTGGGTCAGCGAACACCTTGCGATGGTCATCGCGGTGGGTGTCCTCGTCTACCTCTTCCTCCCGGTCTTCTACACGTTCGTCTTCTCCTTCAACAACTACCGCCGGTCCAACATCACCTGGAACCCCGAGGGCAGCCCGACCCTCAAGCACTGGGCCAACCCGTGCGGCGCGCCGGGGGTCTGCCCCGCCCTCGTCGAGAGCATCAAGATCGGGGCCCTCGCCACCCTCGTGGCCACGATTCTCGGAACCCTCATCGCGTTCGCGCTGGTGCGCTACACGTTCCGGGGGCGCGGCTCGACGAACATCCTCGTGTTCCTGCCGATGGCGACGCCCGAGGTCGTGCTGGGCGCGAGCCTGCTGACGATCTTCATCCAGGCCTTCCGCATGGACCTCGGCTTCTGGACGGTCGTCATCGCGCACATCATGTTCTGCATCAGCTTCGTCGTCGTCACCGTCAAGGCGCGGTTGCAGAGTCTCGACCCGCGCCTCGAGGAGGCGGCGTCCGACCTCTACGCAGACCCGCGGATCACCTTCCTGCGGATCACCTTCCCCCTGGCCCTTCCGGGCATCGTCGCGGCCGCCCTGCTGTCGTTCTCGCTGTCCTTCGACGACTTCATCATCACCAACTTCGTCTCCGGCAACGAGACCACCTTCCCGAAGTTCGTCTACGTTTCCTACACCCGTGGCATCCCGGCCCAGGCCAATGTCATCGGGTTCTCGATGTTCGTCATCGCGATCCTCTGCGTCATCGCTGCCCAGGTCATCGGCAGTCGACGTCGTGGCGCGACGGCCTGACCGATCTGGAGTGAGTCTTCTTGCGTGTCCTCATGATCGGCTCTGGCGGGGTCGGTGACGCCGCCGCGCGCATCGCGGCCGAACGCGACTACTTCGAGCTCTGGGTCGTCGCCGACTACGACGCGTCGCGGGCCGAGCGCACCGTCGCCGCCGTGGCCGAACGGCGCCCGAACGAGAGTCGTTTCGTGGCGGCGCAGGTCGACGCGTCCTCCGCCGAGGCCGTCACGGCGCTGGCGCGTGAGCACGGTGCGACGCACGTGTTCAACGCCGTCGACCCGAAGTTCAACATGTCGATCTTCAACGGTGCCAAAGCTGCTGGTGCCGACTACCTCGACATGGCGATGAGTCTCTCGCAACGAGACCCCGAGCAGCCGTATGCCGTCACCGGGGTCAAGCTCGGCGACGAGCAGTTCGCCGTGGCGGGGGAGTGGGAGGCCGACGGTCGGCTCGCGCTCGTCGGCATCGGCGTCGAGCCGGGCTTGTCGGACGTGTTCGCCCGCTACGCCGCCGACCACCTCTTCTCGGAGATCGACGAGCTCGGCACCCGTGACGGCGCCAACCTCGTGGTGCGCGACGAGGACGGAAACGAGGTGTTCGCGCCGAGCTTCTCGATGTGGACCACGATCGAGGAGTGCCTCAACCCGCCGGTCATCTGGGAGAAGGAGCGCGGCTGGTTCACCACCGAGCCGTTCAGCGAGCCCGAGGTCTTCGACTTCCCGGAGGGCATCGGCCCGGTCGAGTGCGTCAACGTCGAGCACGAGGAGGTGCTCCTCATGCCGCGCTGGCTCGACGCAGGACGGGTCACCTTCAAGTACGGCCTCGGCGACGAGTTCATCACGATCCTCAAGGTCCTGAACACCCTCGGCCTCGACCGCACCGAGCCGGTGCGGGTCAAGGGGGTCGAGGTGAGCCCCCGCGACGTCGTGGCCGCGGTTCTGCCCGATCCGGCGAGCATCGGCCCGCGGATGACCGGCAAGACCTGCGCGGGGCTCTTCGTCACGGGCACAGGCACCGACGGGCAGCCGCGACGCACGTACCTCTACCACGTCGTCGACAACGAGCAGACGATGCGCGACTACGGCGCCCAGTGCGTCGTCTGGCAGACCGCCGTCAACCCCGTCGTCGCGCTCGAGCTGCTCGCCCGCGGCACGTGGAAGGGCGAGGGTGTCCTGGGGCCGGAAGCGTTCGATGCCGTTCCGTTCCTCGACCTGCTCGCCGCCCCGAAGCCCGGGGGCTACGGCTCGCCCTGGGGTGTGGACGAGCGCTGAGCACGCCGAGGCGGCGGCTCGTCGGTTCTCCGCGCGCCCGGGTCTGCGCGGAGGCAACCGCCCGGACGCGGTCGACCACCCGATCACGAAACACCAACGAGGACTAGGGTTCCAGGCATGGCAGCGGTGACGCAGAACTCAGTGATCGACTCGGTGCCCAAGGGCCTCTACATCGGGGGCCAGTGGCGCGACGGCAGCGACGGCCAGACCATCGCGGTCGACGACCCGGCGACGGGCAAGGTGCTGACGCACGTCGCAGCGGCCACGGTCGCCGACGGCCGTGCGGCGCTCGACGCCGCGGTGGCGGCGCAGTCCGACTGGGCGCGCACCCCACCGCGCGACCGCGGTGAGCTGCTGCGGGCGGCATACGAGAAGATCACCGAGCGCGCAGACGAGTTCGCGATGCTCATGACCCTCGAGATGGGCAAGACGCTCGCCGAGAGCCGCGGCGAGGTGGCCTACGGCGCCGAGTTCTTCCGCTGGTTCTCCGAGGAGGCCGTGCGCATCTCGGGCCGGTGGTCGACGGCACCCAACGGCGCCACGCGCCTCATGACGATGAAGCAGCCGGTCGGTCCCACGCTGATGATCACCCCGTGGAACTTCCCGCTGGCCATGGGAACCCGCAAGATCGGTCCCGCCATCGCCGCCGGCTGCACGATGGTCGTCAAGCCCGCGAGCCAGACGCCGCTGACGATGCTCGCGCTCGCCGACCTGCTGCGCGAGTGCGGCCTGCCCGACGGCGTGCTGAACGTCGTCATGACGACCCACGAGACCACCGGCGCCGTCATGGAGCCGCTCATCCGCGACCCGCGGCTGCGCAAGCTGACCTTCACCGGGTCCACGCCCGTGGGCCGGTCGCTGATGGAGCAGGCGTCCCAGGGCATCCTCCGGGTCTCGATGGAGCTCGGCGGCAACGCTCCGTTCCTCGTCTTCGAGGACGCCGACGTCGACAAGGCCGTCGACGGCGCGATGCTCGCAAAGATGCGCAACATGGGTGAGGCGTGCACTGCGGCCAACCGCTTCTACGTGCACGAGTCGCTCGCCGACGAGTTCAGCGCGAAGCTGGCCCGGCGGATGGGCGCGCTCACCCTGGGCAAGGGAACCAAGGACGGCGTCGACGTCGGCCCCCTCGTCGACGAGAAGGCCCGGGACAAGGTCAGCTCGCTCGTCGACGACGCGGTCGCCAAGGGCGCCAAGGTGCTCGTCGGCGGCTCCGCCCCGACGGGCGCAGGCTGGTTCTACGAGCCGACAGTGCTCGCGGACGTCCCCACCGACGCCGAGATGGCCCGCGAGGAGATCTTCGGGCCCGTAGCGCCCGTCACGACCTTCCGCACCGACGCCGAGGCGATCCGCCTCGCCAACGACACCGAGTACGGCCTCGTCGCCTACCTCTTCACCCAGGACCTCTCGCGAGCCATCACGATGAGCGAGGCGCTCGAGTACGGCATGGTCGGCGTCAACCAGGGCATCGTGTCCAACCCAGCGGCGCCGTTCGGCGGTGTCAAGGCATCCGGCGTCGGGCGCGAGGGCGGCTTCGAGGGCATCGACGAGTACCTCGAGACCAAGTACGTCGGCATCGCCCTCTAGCCACCCGTCGCCCGCCACCTCGCTGCCACGGGGCAAACTGCGCGAAACCGACCCGAGCCAGGCTCACGCTGTGGTGCAATCCCTTCCATGACGACTCAAGCGGGGCGCTTGGGAGGCGGGGCGCTTCGCTCGCTCGCCTCCCTGCTCGACGACACCGACTCGGCGCTGCGGCGCGGGGGTTCGGCCGGTGTGTCCGTGTGGTCATCCGGCTTCCCGGCGCTCGACGACACGTTGACCGGTGGCTTCCGCGCAGGCGAGCTGGTGCTGCTCGGTGGATCGCAGGGCAACGGCAAGACGACCATGGCCCTGCAGTTCGTGCGCAACGCCGTCGCCGCCGGGCGCACGGCGCTGTTCTTCTCCTACGAGCACGAGGCGCACACGCTCTTCGAACGCCTCGTCTCCATGGAGGCCGCGGAGCGCATCCCGGGCGAGGTCGCGACGGTGCACGACGTGCGACGTGCGCTCGAGTCCGACTCGGGCGGCCTCACCCTCGAGGACGTCCTCACGCCCCTCCCCGGAGCGCTGCCGGCCCTCTTCGCCCTCGCGGACTTCGGCGAGCGGCTGCACATCCACGAGTCGAACGCGTCGACGACCCTGCCGGAGATCCGTCGGATCGTCGACGAGGTGGCCCAGCTGACGGGCGAGATGCCGCTGGTCCTTGTGGACTACCTCCAGAAGGTGCCGGTGCGCGAGGCTCGCGACGGCGACACCATGACCGCCGCGGCCGAAGGCCTCAAGGAGCTGGCGCTCCAGGCCGGTCTGCCCGCCGTGGCCGTGGCCGCGGCCGACAAGGCCAGCCTCGGCGCCGGGCGCCGCATGCGCATCCACGACCTGCGCGGCTCGTCGGCGCTCGCCTACGAGTCCGACATCGTGCTCATCCTCAGCGAGAAGGTCGACATCGTCGCGCGCGACCACCTCATCTACGACCTCGGCAACGCGCAGCGGTTCAGCGACTGGTGCGTCGTCACGGTCGAGAAGAACCGGCACGGCCGCGCCGGCGTCGAGCTCGAGTTCCACAAGGACTTCACCCACGGCCGGTTCCACACCGATGGCCAGGAGGTCAAGGAGCGCCTCATCGACGAGAGGGTCTTCGTCAACTGACGACCCCCCGCTCCGAGGACGTATGCCGTGTGCCCGCCGCCTGCGGGGCCGCGCCGTCTCGCTCGTGCGCCGAGACGGCATACGTGGTCGCCGGTTGGAGGCGTCAGCGGGCGATGACGGTGACGTTGAGGTCGTCGCGCTCCTCGTCGACCTGCTCGAGGATCTCGATGACCGTCTCGTAGGTCGGGCGGTCGGCCTGGCGCAGTGCGTGAGCGCCGTCCCACACGAGCTCGACCGGCACGCCACGGGGGCCCTCGAGGTCACGGAGGGCGTCGAGCAACGCGTCCCAGTTGTGGCCGAACCACTCGGGTAGCTCGAGGCCGGTCGCGAAGGCCTCGAGCACGCTGGCCTTGTCGTGCCCGCCGGTCACGACGCGCACGTCGTGGCCGAGCCAGCGCAGCTGGTCGAGGTGGTCGTCAGCCTCGCTGTGGCGGCCGAGGAACGTCGTCACGTGCCCTCCCTGACGCGGTGGAACGACGCGTAGTGGTCATCGGTCCAGTAGATCTCACCACTGCCACCCGTGATCAGTCGTCGAGGTCCTCGGTCTCCGGATCTCGGTGTCACGACGGTGAACTCGCGGTAGTAGCCGCGAGTCTTGTCGGGCAGCAACCGCTCTCGGTTGTCGAACGTCTTGTTGTCGCTGCGGGGGTAGGGGTAGGGCCCTCCCGCCCGGATGAGCGTGAGGGTGTCGCGGGCCTCGCGGGGGAGCGCCGACTCGGACACCCAGGGCAGGCGCGACACCGGGTCGGTGCCCTGGGTCGTCGCCGGCGCGGTGGCGCCACCGACCCTGCCTCCCAACGTGGTGGCGGCGGCCGAGCCGGTGCGTCCCTGCGGGTCGGTTGGTCCCTGGGCCGCTCGGACGACGAGCCACGCCAGCACGACGACGACGACCACCATCACGCCGAGGAGTGCCTGGCGTGGCGCGACCGACTTCATCTCGCCATCATGCCCGAGGACCAAAGCCGCGAATCGCCTGACGCCGAAACCGTGCGGGGGGAGACTGCCGGGCGTGGGCATCCTCCGTGGCCTCCTCGGCGGGCGGGCCGGTCGTCGCGACGACCCTGCCCCGTCGGCCCCTGTCGTCGAGGTCGGCCACCGCGTCTTAGTCGAGCGGCCGCCGGCGACGGTGTGGCAGCACCTCGTCGAGCCGGCGCCGTCCGCGGAGCTGGGCGTCGACTGCGTGCGGCTGCTGCCCCTTCCTGCTCCAGCAGCGGGCGAGGTGGCCGAGTTCGTCGGGGTGTGGCGCCGCCGCAACGGGCGCCTCTGGGTCGGGCTGAGCACGGTCGTCGAGCTCGTCCCCGGCGAACGCGTTGTCGCCCGGTCGGCGGACGGCGCCGGGGCCCTGACTCTCACGACGACGCTGGAGACTCTCGACGACGGGTGCGTGGTGAGCCAGCAGCTGCGCGGCGCCATGCCGGGCGGCGCGGCCGCCTTCCTCCGGGCGTGGCTCGTCCGGGGACTCCTCGGGCTCAAGGCCGACATCGAAGGGCGTGACCGCCGCGACCTCGGCGATGCTGAGTCGGATGAGCTGGTCGAGCAGGTGATGGCAAGCGGCGTGATGGGGTCCGGCCTCGCGGTGCCCGGCGTCGCAGTGCCCGGCGTCGCAGTGCCCGGCGTCGGGGCTTCCCGTGCCCGGCCCGCGGCACTGCTGGGCTTCACCCCGGTCACTGAGACGGCGACCGTCGACGTGGCGGCGCCGCCGGACGAGCTGTGGGAGGTGCTCGGGGCGCCGTCGTCCGAGCAGCTTCTCAAGCCGGGGATCCAGCACCTGATCCGGGTCGAGCTGGCCGACGACCCCGGCCGCGAACACGTGGTGGCGGTGCACCGTCAGGACGACGGGCGGCGCGGTGGCACGGTCTCACTGGTGGTCGAGGCGGTGCCGCCGTCGCGCATCATCGAACGCGAGCTCACCGCCTCGCACGAGAGCGACGTGGTGACGACCATCGAGGCCGTGGGCGAGGGGAGCCGGCTGACCGAGACGTTCACCGGCTGGCTGCCCTCTGGTCCCGGACGCGTCGTCGACACCTCGTCGATCGGCGGGTTCATGCGGACGCGGCTCGCCGCCGTCAAGAACCTCACCGAGGGCGGTGTGCGGCCCCAGCGCGACCCGAGCACCGGGTTCCGGCCGCCGGGGCAGACGGCGGGCGCGACGGGCGCGACGGGCGTGACGACGGAGGTCGCTTCGGTGCCCTCGAGCGTCGTGCTGCCGCCGCCACACGTGCCCGACCCCGGTGGGGCCTACGACTACGGCCCGAAGTTCTTCTTCGGCGACCTGGTCTTCTACGCCGGCGACGGGGTCGGCTGACCCTGACCGCCGGTCGAGGCGGTCCGCTCGAAGACGCCGAGTCGCCGACGCACCCGTGGTCGGTGGTCGGGTCTAGCGTCGGAGAATGCTCGAGACCCGTGCAGAGACCGCAGCCCTCCAGTCCCTGCTCGACGCGTCGATCGCGAGGTCCACGGGCCACCTGCGGGCGATCATCACCGACGACCGCACGCTGACGGCAGAGCAGCTCGTCGCACTGCTCACCGGCATGAAGGTGCTGTCGGTCGCCACGGTCACCGCTGCCGGCGAGCCGCGCATCAGCGCCCTCGACGGCCATTTCCTGCACGGCACCTGGACCTTCAGCACGTCGGGCACCTCGGCCAAGGCGAAGCACCTGGCGGCTCGTCCTGCCGTCAGCGTGGCCCACGTCGACGGCGAGGACCTCGCCCTGTTCACCCACGGCTACGCCGAACTCATGCAGCCCGGTCCCGAGCGCGACGAGGTCGAGGCCCACTGGACGGCCCACTACGGCAGCAGCCCCTGGACCTGGGGAGACGACATCCGCATGTACTGCCTGCGCATGACCTGGGCGGTCGCCTACGCGTTCAAGCGAGACGAGCTGCTGCAGGCGAGGGGAGTGCCCGCCTGAGCCGACACTGCGGAACAATGCCCGGGTGACTGAGACCCCGGCACCGGCCCGCCGCCGCATCGTCCTGCTCGGCTCGACCGGCTCGATCGGCACCCAGGCCATCGACCTCGTCGAGCGCAACCCCGAACGGTTCGAGGTCGTGGGTCTCTCCGCCGGAGCCAACCTCGAGCTGGTGGCCCGGCAGGCCGTGGCCCTGCAGGTGCCCGTGGTCGCCGTGGCCAGCGGCTCGGAGCAGGACGTGGCGCGAGCGATCGCGAGCGCGGCCGACGCAGCAGGCGTGACGGCATACGCCCCCGAGGTGCTCGTCGGCCCCGACGCCAGCAGCACACTCGCGGCCCGCGACGCCGACGTCGTGGTCAACGGCATTACGGGCGCCATCGGCCTCGAGCCGACGCTCGCCGCGCTGCGCGCCGGCACCACCCTGGCGCTCGCCAACAAGGAGTCGCTCATCATCGGCGGTCCGCTCGTCAAAGCCGTCGCGGCTCCGGGGCAGATCGTGCCCGTCGACTCGGAGCACTCGGCAATCGCGCAGTGCCTGCGGGGCGGCCGCGCCGACGAGGTGCGTCGGCTCGTCGTCACGGCGAGCGGTGGGCCGTTCCGGGGACGCACGCGTGCCGAGCTCGCCGACGTGACACCCGAGCAGGCGCTGGCACACCCGAACTTCGCCATGGGCCGCGTCATCACGACGAACTCGGCCACCCTCGTCAACAAGGGCCTCGAGGTCATCGAGGCTCACCTGCTCTTCGACATCCCGTTCGAGCGCATCGACGTCGTCGTGCACCCGCAGCAGATGATCCACTCGATGGTCGAGTTCGTCGACGGGTCGACGATCGCCCAGGCCGGCCCGCCCCGGATGCTCGTGCCGATCGCTCTCGGGATGAGCTGGCCCGACCGCCTCGCCGACGCCGATGTGCCCGTCGACTGGACTAAGGCGCAGAGCTGGGAGTTCGAGCCGCTCGACGACGAGGCGTTCCCGGCTGTCGCACTGGCCCGACGGGTCGGTGAGGCCGGGGGCACGTGGCCGGCCGTCTACAACGCCGCCAACGAGGTCGCCGTCGACGCCTTCCACGACGGCCGCATCGGTTTCGTCGACATCGTCGACACCGTCGCGCACGTCGTCGACGCGTATGCCGCCGAGCCGGCCTCACGGGCGGCCGATCTCACGCTCGACGACGTCCTCGCCGCCGACACCTGGGCGCGGAGCGCCGCCGAGCGCGCCATCGGCTCCTCCTGACCCGAAGTCACCCCCGGTTCGAGGTGATCCCGCGTCAGATGTGACGCGGGATCACCTCGAACGGACGAGGGTTGTCCACAGGTCCGACAGCGAGCCCAGCGCGGTCGGCCTGGCGCCCGGCACAGTCGAGGTGTGCAGGGGAGAGACCGACGCGCACGGGCGCAGGAGCTGGCCGAGCCCCAGGGCGGTGTGGTGTCGCGCTCCCAGCTGGCCGAGGTGGGCATCACCCGTCACGACATCCGCAGCGAGGTCCGCGCCGAGCGCTGGCTGGTCCTCGGCTCGCAGACCGTCGGCACCTCGCTGGAGCCTCTCGACCGACTGTCCGAGCTCGCCCGGTGCTGGACGGCGGTGTGGGAGACGGGCATCGACATCGCGGCGGTCGACGGTGTGACTGCGCTGCGGCAGGCAGGTCTCGCCGGCTTCGAGGAGCAGTCGGTGCACCTGTCCGTCGTCCACCGCCACGACACCGCACCGCTGCCGGGAGCGCGGATCCACAAGGTGATCCGTCGCGTTCCCGGTGAGCTGGTGCTGTCCGGGCTGCCGCGCACCCGTCCCGAGGTCGCGGCGGTCCGAGCCTCCCACTGGGCCGCGAGCGACCGTCAGGCCGCCCTGATCCTCCTCATGACCGTGCAGCAGAGGCTCACCACATCCCAGCGGCTTGCCGAGGCGCAGAAGGTCGTCCGTGGACGCACCCGACGGGCCTTCATCCGCGCGGTGGTTCGCGACATCGCGTTCGGCGTCCAGAGTCTCGGTGAGCTCGACTTCGCGCGCCTCTGCAGGGTTCGGGGCCTGCCGGAGCCCGATCGTCAGGGGGTTCGACGTGGACCGCGAGGCCGTATCTACCTCGATGTCGGATGGGACGACCACGACCTGATCGTCGAGATCGACGGCGCACAGCACCGCTGGGGGCTGGCCGTGACGACGGACAACCTGCGACAGAACGCGGTCGTGCTCGGTGGCGATCGTGTGCTGAGGATCGACGTGATCGGGTTGCGACTGGAGACGGACCTCTTCATGGGCCAGGTAGCAGTCGGCTTGGGCGGGGAGGCGGCCGCCTGACTGATGGTTCGAGGTGATCCCGCGTCACATCTGACGCGGCATCACCTCGAACGGAATCACAGGGAGTGGATGTGACAATGGGACTGTGCTGTTTCTCGTAGGGGTCCTGGTCGTCGTCATCGGCGTGGCGCTGAGCATCGCGCTGCACGAGATCGGCCACCTGGTGCCGGCCAAGAAGTTCGGCGTCAAGGTCACCCAGTACATGGTCGGCTTCGGACCCACCGTCTGGTCCCGCAAGCGCGGCGAGACCGAGTACGGCATCAAGGCCATCCCGCTCGGTGGCTACGTCCGCATGATCGGCATGCTGCCGCCACGCCCCGGGGACAAGCCCGGCGAGCTGCGCACCCTCTCGACCGGCCGGTTCAGCCAGATGGTCGACCAGGCCCGCGCCGACTCGATGGAGGAGGTCCAGCCGGGCGACGAGGACCGCGTCTTCTACAAGCTCCACCCGGCCAAGAAGATCGTCATCATGCTAGGCGGTCCGGTGATGAACCTCGTCATCGCGGCCGTGCTCCTGACCGGCGTCATCACCCTCTACGGGCTGCCTCAGGTCGCCCCGAAGGTGGGCCTGCTGTCCCAGTGCGTGCCGACCGCGGCACCCACACTCCAGGTGCCCCAGCCGAAGTGCCAGCCCGGTGACCCCGTCGCACCGGCCAAGGCGGCCGGGCTGCGGGAGGGTGACCGCGTCGTCTCGGTCGACGGCAAGGCCGTCACCACGTGGGAGCAGGTCTCGGGCGCCATCCGCGACAGCCAGGGCCGCGCCATGACCTGGGTCGTCCAGCGCGGCGACCAGAAGGTGCCGGTCACCATCACGCCCGCCGTGCTCCAGCGCGCGACCTACGACGACCAGGGCAACGCCGTCGCCAAGGACGGCAGGCTCGTGCTCGCCTCCATGGGCTTCGCCGGCATCACGCCCGGTCAGGAGCTGGTGAAGACGCCGCTGCTCCAGGCGCCCAAGTTCGTCTGGGACCGCACCGTCGACACGGCCTCGATCATCGTCCGCATCCCGCAGAAGATGGCCGGGGTCGTCCAGGCCGCCTTCGGCTCCGACGAGCGCGACCCCAACGGGCCGATCTCCGTGGTCGGCGTCGGTCGCATCGGCGGCGAGGTGGCGGCGCTCGACATCCCGGCCGACGAGGGTGGCAACTGGCTCAAGATCGCCCAGCTCATCCTGCTCATCGCCTCGCTCAACCTCGCCCTCTTCGTCTTCAACCTGGTCCCGCTGCTGCCGCTCGACGGCGGCCACGTGGCGGGGGCCCTGTGGGAGGCTGTCAAGAAGGGCTGGGCCCGTCTGCGCAACCGGCCCGACCCGGGCTTTGTCGACGTGGCCAAGGGCCTGCCCGTCGCGTACGCCATGAGCCTCGTGCTCATCACGATGTCGGTGCTGCTCATCTACGCCGACATCGTCAAGCCCATCAAGCTGTTCGGCTGAGGCCCGCCCGCGACCGAGCGGGTGGCCCGGGCGAGACATAATGGCGGCATGAGCGTCTCCCTCGGTATGCCGCCGCTGCCCCCGCCGGTCCTCGCGCCCCGTCGCCAGACCCGCCAGATCCAGGTCGGCAAGGTGGGCGTCGGCAGCGACTTCCCGGTCTCCGTGCAGTCGATGACGACGACGCCGACGACCGACATCAACGCGACGCTCCAGCAGATCGCCGAGCTCACCGCGTCCGGCTGTGACATCGTGCGCGTCGCGTGCCCCAGCCAGGACGACGCCGACGCGCTGCCCGCGATCGCGCGGAAGAGCCAGATCCCGGTCATCGCCGACATCCACTTCCAGCCGAAGTACGTCTACGCGGCGATCGACGCCGGGTGCGCGGCGGTGCGGGTCAACCCGGGCAACATCCGCCAGTTCGACGACCAGGTCAAGGAGATCGCCCGCGCCGCGAAGGATGCCGGGGTCTCGATCCGCATCGGCGTCAACGCCGGCTCGCTCGACAAGCGGATCATGGAGAAGTACGGCAAGGCGACGCCCGAGGCGCTCGTCGAGTCGGCGGTCTGGGAGGCGAGCCTCTTCGAGGAGCACGACTTCCACGACTTCAAGATCTCGGTCAAGCACAACGACCCCGTCGTCATGGTGCGCGCCTACGAGCTGCTCGCCGAGCGCGGCGACTGGCCCCTGCACCTCGGCGTCACGGAGGCCGGTCCGGCGTTCCAGGGCACGATCAAGTCGGCGACCGCCTTCGGCGCGCTCCTCTCGCGCGGCATCGGCGACACGATCCGCGTCTCGCTGAGCGCCCCGCCGGTCGAGGAGGTCAAGGTCGGCATCCAGATCCTGCAGAGCCTCAACCTGCGGCCCCGCAAGCTGGAGATCGTCTCCTGCCCCTCGTGCGGCCGCGCCCAGGTCGACGTCTACACGCTCGCCGACCAGGTGACCGCCGGACTCGAGGGCATGACCGTGCCGCTGCGCGTCGCCGTCATGGGCTGCGTCGTCAACGGCCCGGGCGAGGCCCGGGAGGCCGACCTCGGAGTCGCCTCCGGCAACGGCAAGGGTCAGATCTTCGTCAAGGGCGAGGTCATCAAGACCGTCCCCGAGGCCCAGATCGTCGAGACCCTCATCGAGGAGGCCATGCGCCTCGCCGACGAGATGGGCGAACCCGTCGACGAGGACTCCGCCGGCGCCCCCAGCGTCACCGTCGGCTGAGTGCGCCGGCCCGGCACCATCCGGTATGCCGTGGTGCGCGAGCTCGCGGACCGCGTCCTCACGCTGAGGCCGGGGCAGCGGGCCACGGTGGCAATCGACGGGTTCGACGGCGCCGGCAAGACGGTGCTCGCCGACCAGCTCGGCGAGATCGTCGCCGGCGACCGCGACGTGCTGCGCGTGTCGATCGACGGCTTCCACCGGCCCGAGGCCGAGCGCAAGCGCCGGGGCCGTGGCGCCGACACCTTCTACGAGGACTCCTACGACTACCGCTCGTTCCGGCGCGCGGTCATCGAGCCGTTCCGTCTCGGCCGACCAGTGACACCCGCCGTCCATGACGTGGAGCAGGACCGGGCCGTGCACCCGCACCCGGTCGACGTCGGACCAGACACGGTGCTGCTCGTCGACGGCATCTTCCTCCAGCGTCCGCAGCTCGACGGCGTGTGGGACGCGACGGTCTGGGTCGACGTGCCCCTCGAGGTCTCGGTGCCGCGGGGAAACCCCCGCTTCGGCGCGGGGCACGACCCTGACCCCGAGGCGTCGTCGAACGCCCGCTACGTCGGGGGCCAACGCCTCTATCTCGCCGAGGCCGACCCGCGTGGGCGCGCCACCTGGGTCTTCGACAACACCGACCTGGCCCGACCGGTCCTGCGCCCTTGACCTGACGGAGTGTTCTCTCGATCGGGAGGGGAGGGGTCGGGCGAGCTCTCGCTCGTGACGGAGTGTTCTCTCGATCGGGTGCTGGGGGCGGAACAGGGGCGTCGCCGGGGCACTGTGACGGGTTCGTGAGGTGGCCGCGGGGCGCGCCGGGGTGACACCCGGCCCGCGGGCAGGCACTCTTGGGTGGTGCTGCGCCAACGCCTCCCAGTGCGGCCGCTGTCGGCGGCCGACAAGGACGCTGCGCTCGCCGTGTGTGCCCGCGACCGCGTGTCCAACGTCTTCGTCGCGGCACGCATCGCAGAGGGATCGCTGAGGTCGTCACCGGGCTCGCTGCTCGGGCACTGGGATGACGGCCAGCTGCGTGGACTCGTCTGGGTCAGTGCGAACGTCGTGCCCGTCGAGCTCGACGACGACGGGGTTGCGGCCGTGGCCGCGCGCATCACGAAGATGCGACGCCAGTGCGCCTCGATCTTCGGCCCGAGCGCGCAGGTCGCCGGGCTGTGGGACCGACTCGGTCCGACATGGGGTCCGGTGCGTGCCGTACGCACCCACCAGCCGCTGCTCACGACGCGCGAGCGGCCCTCGACCATCGGCGTGCAGATCGACCCCGACGTGCGGCCGGCCCGCATCGACGAGGTCGACATCGTGCTGCCGGCCGCCGCGCACATGTTCACCGAGGAGATCGGCTACCCGCCCTACTTCGGCTCCGACCGTGGCTACCGGGCAAGCGTGGCAGCCCTCGTGCGCGCGGGCCACACCTTCGTCAAGGTCGAGGACGGCGAGGTCGTCTTCAAGGCCGACGTCGGGTCGCTGGCGCTCGGCTGCGCCCAGGTCCAGGGCGTGTGGCTGCACCCTCGCCTGCGCGGGCAAGGGCTGTCGGTCCCGGCCATGGCCAGCGTCGTCGAGCAGGTGCTCTCGGGGATGGCCGACGAGGTGTCGCTCTATGTCAACGACTTCAACGTCGCGGCCCGAGCGGCCTACGCCCGGTGCGGTTTCCACGAGGTGGGTGCGTTCACCACCGTTCTCCTGTGATCCGCGCGGCCGCCTAGTGTGAGGGGATGAAGACAGCGACGAACGCGCCTCTCCCGAAGGACGCCATCGCCCTGGCGGCACTCTTCCTCACCTCTGGCACCATGCACTTCGTGCGACCTGAGCCGTTCGAGTCGATCGTGCCCAAGCAGCTGCCGTCCCGCCGAGCCCTCGTGTATGCGTCTGGCGCGGCCGAGATCGCTTGTGCCGTCGGGCTCTTCGTCCCTCGCACTCGTCGCGTGGCCGGGCTGGCGTCCGCGGCCCTGCTCGTCGCCGTCTTCCCGGCGAACGTCACGATGACGGGTCAGGCCAAGCGCCGACTCGACCGCGACCCGCAGGACACGGCTCGGCAGGGCTACCTCGCGGCGACCGTGGCGCGACTGCCCCTCCAGTGGCCGATGATCCGGGCGGCCCTGCGTGCCGGAGGGCTCATGCGCCGAAGGTGATGGTGACGTTGTCGCCGACCCGGCGGTAGCCCATCGCCTGGTAGATCGCGTTGGACGTGGGGTTGGCGAGGTCGGTGTAGAGCATGCACGACTCACCCGCGTCCTGGCGGGCCGAGCTGAGGGCGGCCACGACACCGCTGGCGTAGCCGTGTCCGCGCAGCTCCGGAGGAGTCCAGACCCCTGACAGCCGGGTGACGCCCCCGTTGGCGGGCGAGGCGTACGCCATCGACACGGGGCGGCCTCCGTCCTCCCACAGCCCGACGCGACCCGACGCGACGTGCGCGTCGAGCGACGACGCACGGGCACCGTGGCCGTCGACGGCCTCGTAGAACTGCTGGTTCCACTCGTCGAGAAGGGCGGCGTCATCCGGCGTCGCAGCCCGGAACCGCCCGGGCACCGCGAAGGAGAGGCGAGGCCGCACCGGAAGGTCGAACCGCCCGATCTCCATCGCCACGGTTCCGGTCACGCCGGTCCGGGTGGCCCACTCTTCCGCGAATGCCTCCGTCGGCTCGCGGAGCCCTCCCACGCCCGGCAGGGAGTCGTGGCCCTCGGCGAGGTGGGCCGCCAGCCCGCGAGCCTGCGCGGGCGTGGCGTACGCGATGTGGAGGTGGTGCGGTGGCGTGTGCATGAACGCTGCGACGACCTTGCCGTCGGCACCGGTGCCGGCCCACCAGCGCGGCCCGGCGTAGCGGGTGGGGTCGGCGACGAGGGCGTCGGTGACACTCGCCACCACGCTCAGCGCCTGGGGCTCCCGCTCCACCAGTGCGGCGAAAGCTGTTCGCGCGAGGGCGGCCTCGGTGAAGAGGGTGAACGAGGTCGAGGAGGGTGGCATGACCCCAGTGTCGCCGATGCGCGACTGGGAAGGGCGTCGCCTGGACGGTGCTTCGTCGACAGCAGGCCAGACCCGACAAGGAGTTTCGGGTCTCCTTGTCGCCGTGAGGATCCCGGGAGGATCCCGTGAGGCATTCCGCCAGGTGCGGGCAGCCGCCGCGGTCAGACCCGCGCAACGAGCTCGGCGTGGGTCATCGCGAACCAGGCGTCCGGATGCGTCGACCAGGCTCGCCACGCCGCGCTCATCCCGTCGAGCTCTGCCTCCGTCAGCAGGCCTCGCTCGAGCGCCTGCGTGGCGAACGTCGACTCGAGGGTGCGCCGGGCCCAGGCGCCTCCCCACCAGGCGCACTGTGTCGGCGTCGCGTAGGTCCACACCGACGCCGACGGCTCCAGGTCGTGGAGCTCGGCCGCGTGCGCCCAGGCGAGAAGGTGACGACCGGCGTCCGGCTCCGCGTGGTTGAGGCGGGCCAGCCGACGGTAGACGTCGAGCCACAGCGTCATGCCCTCCGACGCCGGGTGCCACACCATCGAGGCGTAGTCGACGTCGCGCACCGCGACGATCCCGCCGGGTCGTGTCACGCGGGCCATCTCGCGCAGGGCCCCGACGGGGTCGGTGAGGTGCTGGAGCACCTGGTGGGCATGGGCGACGTCGAACGAGCCTGCGGCATACGGGAGGGACATCACGTCGCCGGGCGCGAAGACGGTGCGGAGGTCGCCGCGACCGGCCGCGTTGCGCCTGGCCTGGTCGAGAGGGCCGGTCACGTTCTCGACCCCGACCACCCGGCCCGCGGGAGCGACGGCAGCGGCGAGGTCGAGGGTGATCGTGCCCGGTCCGCAGCCGACGTCGAGCACGTGCATCCCGTCGCCGAGGTGGGGGAGCAGGTAGGCCGCGGAGTCCGCGACAGTGCGGGCACCGTGCGACGCGAGCACGCTCGCGTGGTGCCCGTGGAGGTAGACGTCACCCATGGCGCGACGCTACGCGCCTCCTGTCGGACGGTGCCGGGGGTGTCCACGGAGCCGGCCGGACGGCATACGCAGGCCAGGTCGGCCACGACGAAGGCCCGCCCCCAAAAGGGGACGGGCCGTCGTGCGATGCGTGCCCGAGAGGGCGTCAGCTCACTTGGTGAGCGGCGCCAGCGTCGGGTCGTTGGCGTAGGCCTGTGCCGCGTTCTCCTTGGTCACGATGACCGGGGGGAGCAGGTTGGCCGGGACGACCTTGACGCCGTTGTTGTACGACTTGGTGTCATTGACCGTCGGCGTCTGACCCTTCTGGAGGGCCGTCACCATGGCGATGGTCTCCTTGACCAGGTTGCGGGTGTCCTTGTTGATCGTGGAGTACTGCACACCCGCCATGATCGACTTGACCGACTCGACCTCGGAGTCCTGACCAGTCACGATCGGGTTGGGCTTGCCGGCCGCCTTGACCGACGTGAGGATGGCGCGGGCCAGCGTGTCGTTGGGCGACAGCACGCCGTCGAGCGGGGCGCTCGTGTAGTTCGCCGCCAGCAGCGTGTCCATGCGCTTCTGGGCGTTCTCGGCCTTCCAGCCCTGCGTGACGGCCTGGTTGAACTGCGTCTGGCCCGAGACGACCTTCAGCGTGCCGTCGGTGATCTTCGGCTGGAGCACCTTCATCGCGCCGTCGAAGAAGACCTGGGCGTTGGCGTCATCGGGGGAGCCGGCGAACAGCTCGATGTTGTACGGGCCGTTCGGCTTCTTCTTGGCCATGCCGTCGAGCAGGGCCTGGCCCTGCAGCTCGCCGACCTTGAAGTTGTCGTAGGCGACGTAGTAATCGACGGCGTTCGTGTTCTTCACGAGCCGGTCGTAGGCGATGACGACGGCGCCGGCGTCCTTGGCGGCCTTGAGCTGGGTGCCCAGCTGCGAGCCGTCGATGGCACCGACGACGATGACCTTCGCGCCCTTGGTCACCATGGCCGAGATCTGGTTCTGCTGCTCGGACACGCCACCGTTGGCGAACTGGACGTCACCCTGGAACCCGGCCTGCTGCAGCCCGTCCTTGAACAGCTGCTCGGCGAGCACCCAGTTCTCCGACGTCTTCTGCGGCAGGGCGATACCGATGACCGAGTTGGCGGGGAAGCCCGCCGCCGCGGAGCCGCCGTTGGAAGCGCCCGGCGTCGTGCCGGTGTCGCTGTTCCGACCGCAACCGGTCAGAACAAGGGCGGCCACAGCCGTGACGCCCAGCACCTTGGTGAAGGTACGCATGTGCTCTCTTTCCTCTCATCGCGTCCGGGCGAACGCGGATCCTTCTCGGTCTCGGGCGGGCGCCCTGACCGTGTCTGCGGAGTCGGCTGGGCCTGGTGGGCTCAGCCGGACTGGCGGATGCTCTCGCTGATGGGAGCGGTCTCCACGGCCGCCGACGGCGGCGGCGACGTGTCGTCGCCCCCGCCCCGCCCGCGGGAGTTCCTCATGAGCAGGCCGAGGAGCGAGACGCGCCCCTGCGACTTGTTGTAGACGTCGAAGGCGACGGCGACCAGGAGCACGAGTCCCTTGATCATCTGGGTCGCGTCGGCGCCGATTCCCTTGAGCTGCAAGCCGTTGTTGAGCACGGCCATGACGAGGCCTCCGACGATCGAGCCGACGACGGTGCCGACACCGCCGGTCACGGCCGCGCCACCGATGAAGACGGCCGCGATGGCGTCGAGCTCCCAGCCCACACCGTCGGACGGGCCCGAGGCGGTGGACCGGGCCACGAAGATCATGCCGGCGAGAGCCGCCAGGATCGACATGTTCATCATGACGAGGAAGTTGACCTTCTTGCTCTTCACACCGGAGAGCTCGGCCGCGTGGCGGTTGCCACCGACGGCGTAGATGTGGCGGCCGATCACGGTGCGGTTCGAGATGAAGCCGTAGACGAGCACGAGCACGGCGAGGATCATCCCGGCGATCGGGAACGACGTGCCGGGGCGGCCCGAGCCGAAGAGCAGCGTCGCGGCGATGATGGCAGCGCAGATCAGCGCCAGCCGCACCCACATGACCCAGACCTCCTCGACCTCGGCGCCCAGCTTGACCAGGGCCCGGCGGCTGCGGATGGCTCCGTAGATGATGCCGACGGCGAGCAGCAGACCGAGCAGCACGGTGAGGTTGTTGTAGCCGGTGTTGGGGCCGACCTCGGGCAGGTAACCACCGCCGATGACCTGGAAGTCGTCGGACACGGGCACCGAGTTCGACTTGCCGACGTACTGGTTGGCGCCGCGGAAGAGCAGCATGCCCGAAAGGGTGACGATGAACGCCGGGATGCCGACGTATGCCGTCCACAGGCCTTGCCACGCCCCGACCAGCGCGCCGAGAGCGAGCCCGAAGAGGATGCCCAGCCACCAGCTGAGCCCCCAGTCGCGCATCGCGATCGCCACGGAGATGCCGACGAACGCCGCGACCGACCCGACCGAGAGGTCGATGTGGCCGGCGATGATGACGAGCACCATGCCGATCGCGAGGACGAGGATGTAGGAGTTCTGCTGGAAGATGTTGATGACGTTGTCGGGCGTCAGCGTGAGCCCTCCCGTCCAGATCTGGAAGAAGATGATCAGCGCCACGAGGGCGAAGATCATGCCGAGCTGACGGGTGTCGCCACCGAAGATCTTCTTGACCTTGTCCATTGGTGCTTCCTGGCTCTGTCGGGTGTGGATGGGGAGGGGAGTGGGCGCGCCGGGGCGGCGGGTCAGGCGCTCTCGCGCGACGGATCGCCGCCACCGTGCGTTCGGCGGGTCATGAGCCGCATCAGCGACTCCTGGTCGGCCCGCTCGCGGTCGAGCACGCCGGTGACGGCACCTTCACTGATGGTGTAGATGCGGTCGGACAAACCGATCAGCTCGGGCAGCTCGGAGGAGACGAGGATGACGCCCTTCCCCTCGGACGCCATGCGCTGGATGATCCCGTAGATCTCGAACTTGGCACCGACGTCGATGCCACGCGTGGGCTCGTCGAGGATGAGCAGGTCGGGCTCCGTGAAGAGCCACTTGGCCAGAACCACCTTCTGCTGGTTGCCGCCCGAGAGCTTGGCGACGCCCTCGTCGACGTTGGGAGCCTTGGTGCGCAAGGACTTCCGGTAGGACTCGGCGTAGTTGTACTCCTGGCGGTCGTCGACGACGAAGCCCTTGGTGATGCGCGAGAGGCGTGCCGAGACGGTGGTCCGCTTGATGTCGTCGAGCAGGTTGAGCCCGAGCGACTTGCGGTCCTCGGTGACGTAGGCGAGGCCCGCGTCGATGGCGTCGGCGACCGTGCGCAGCTTCACCTCCTTGCCGTCCTTGACGATGGTGCCCTCGACGTAGGTGCCGTAGGAGCGGCCGAAGAGGCTGCGCATCAGCTCGGTGCGGCCGGCGCCCATGAGTCCTGCGAAGCCGACGATCTCGCCGCGGCGCACGAAGAAGTCACTGTGCTTGGCCACGAGCCGGTCGGGCACGCTCGGGTGGCGCACCGTCCAGTTCTTCACCTCGAAGAAGACCTCGCCGATCTTCGGCGTGTGGTCGGGGAAGCGCGACTCGAGGTCGCGGCCGACCATGCCCCGGATGATCCGGTTCTCATCGACACCGTCCTCCTTGACGCGCAGCGTCTCGATGGACTTGCCGTCGCGGATGATCGTGATGGAGTCGGCGATCTGCTCGATCTCGTTGAGCTTGTGGCTGATCATGATGCAGGTCACGCCCTTGGAGCGCAGTCCGGCGATCAGGTCGAGCAGGTGCTGGGAGTCTCCCTCGTTGAGCGCTGCGGTCGGCTCGTCGAGGATGAGCAGCTTGACGTCCTTCGAGAGCGCCTTGGCGATCTCGACGAGCTGCTGCTTGCCGACGCCGATGTCGCGGATCTTCGTGTCGGGCTCCTCCTGGAGGCCGACCCGGGCCAGCAGCTCGCGTGCCTTGACGCGGGTGGCCAGCCAGTCGATGACGCCACCGCTGGCGGTCTCGTTGCCGAGGAAGATGTTCTCGGCGATCGACATCTCGGGGATGAGCGCGAGCTCCTGGTGGATGATGACGATGCCGGCGTGCTCGCTGTCGCGGATGTTGTGGAACTCGACGAGCTGTCCCTCGAAGTGGATCTCGCCGTCGTAGGTGCCGGCCGGGTGCACCCCGGAGAGCACCTTCATCAGGGTCGACTTGCCGGCGCCGTTCTCGCCGCAGATGGCGTGGACCTCGCCGCGGCGGACGGCCATCGACACGTTCGAGAGGGCCTTGACCCCCGGGAACTCCTTGGTGATCTCGCGCATCTCGAGGATGACGCTGCCCGGTTGGGCTGCGGCGCCGGTGACATCGCCGCGCGCGTGGGCCGGAGCAGGGGTGGAGGGGTCGCTCATCTGGTCGTCAACACTCCTTTGTGGTGTCCACGGGCGCATGCCCAATCCCGATTGTTGCTCACGGTTCGTGCTCACGTCGCCGAACACCGCGGTGTGTTGTCACAAGGACGTCACGATCGCCGGACGATGCTGACATCGTTGTCTCCGGCAGGCTCACTGAACACGCGGCCGGGCCACCGGTCAAGCCCGTGACCGGTTCTTGTCCTGACCGGACAGGAACAGGACAGGACACGTGCCAAGAGGGGACTGCCGAGCGGCCGATATCCTGCGCAGGTTCCGCACCCACGCGTGCCCTGCGCGCGCTGCACCCGAGGAGTCCCGGTGGCCCTGCACATGTCGTCCCTGTTCCTGCGCACGCTTCGCGAGGACCCGGCGGACGCAGAGGTCCCGAGTCACCGGCTCCTCGTCCGCGCCGGCTACATCCGCCGGGTGAGCCCGGGCGTCTACACGTGGCTGCCCCTCGGCCTGCGGGTGCTGCGCAACGTCGAGCGGATCGTGCGCGAGGAGATGGACGCGATCGGCTCCCAGGAGCTGCTCTTCCCGGCCCTGCTGCCCAAGGAGCCGTTCGAGGCGACCGGGCGCTGGACCGAGTACGGCGACAACATCTTCCGCCTCCAGGACCGCAAGGGCGCCGACCACCTGCTCGGCCCCACCCACGAGGAGATGTTCACCCTCACGGTCAAGGACCTCTACAGCTCCTACAAGGACCTGCCGCTGTCGATCTACCAGATCCAGACGAAGTACCGCGACGAGGCCCGCCCGCGTGCCGGCGTGCTCCGCGGCCGCGAGTTCGTCATGAAGGACTCCTACTCCTTCGACGTCGACGAGGCCGGCCTCGACAAGAGCTACCAGCTGCACCGCGACGCGTACGTCCGCATCTTCGACCGCCTCGGCTTCCACTACGTCATCGTCCAGGCGATGGCGGGAGCCATGGGCGGCAGCAAGAGCGAGGAGTTCCTCGCCACGGCGGAGGTCGGAGAGGACACCTACGTCCACTGCACCAGCTGCGGGTATGCCGCCAACGTCGAGGCCGTACGCGTGCCGGCACCCGACGCGGTCGGGTGGGACGGCGTGCCCGCCGCGCACGCCGAGGACACCCCCGACACGCCGACCATCGAGGCGCTGGTGGCCCACCTGAACGAGCGGTTCCCGCGCGAGGACCGCGCCTGGGAGGCCGGCGACACCCTGAAGAACGTCGTCGTGACCCTGGTGCACCCGGACGGGACCCGCGAGCCGCTGGCCATCGGCGTTCCCGGTGACCGTGACGTCGACGAGAAGCGTCTGGGCGCGCAGGTCGAGCCGGCCGAGGTCGATGCCTTCACCGAGGCCGACTTCGCCGCGAACCCCGCTCTCGTCAAGGGCTACATCGGCCCCGGCGCGCTCGGCACCGACGGAAGCACCGGCATCCGCTACCTGCTCGACCCGCGCGTCGCCGAGGGCACGCGCTGGGTCACCGGCGCGAACGCGCCCGGCCAGCACGTCATCGACCTCGTCGCGGGGAGGGACTTCACCGCCGACGGCACCATCGAGGCGGCTGAGGTGCGCTTCGGCGACCCGTGCCCCAACTGCGACCACGTGCTCGAGGGAGCGCGCGGCATCGAGATGGGCCACGTCTTCCAGCTGGGCACGAAGTACGCCGAAGCGCTCGACCTCAAGGTGCTCGACCAGAACGGCAAGCTCGTCACCGTCGTCATGGGCTCCTACGGCGTCGGCGTGTCGCGGGCGGTCGCCGCCGTCGTCGAGGGCAACAACGACGAGGCCGGCATCATCTGGCCGCGCGAGCTCTCGCCCGTCGACGTCCACATCGTGGCCGCCGGCAAGGACGAGGCCCTCGTCGTCAAGGCGGAGGAGATCGCCCGTGAGCTCGAGGTGCAGGGCCTGTCCGTGCTCGTCGACGACCGCAAGGGAGTGAGCCCCGGCGTCAAGTTCAAGGACTCCGAGCTGGTCGGGGTGCCGACGATCCTCGTCATCGGCCGTGGTCTGGCCGAGGGCAAGGTCGAGATCAAGGACCGCCGCTCGGGCGAGCGCCGCGAGGTCGCCGTTGACGACGTCGTGGCCGCCCTGACCGCAGAGGTGACGGCCGAGGTCGAGCGCTCGTGACGGCCGCCGCACGGCCCGTCGAGGCGGTGGTCTTCGACTGGGGCGGCACCCTGACGCCGTGGCACGAGGTCGACCTGCCGCAGCAGTGGCGCGTCTTCGCCCGAACGGTCCACGGCCTCGCGGTCGAGGACCCCGACATGCCGGCCGAGGACCTCGCGGAGGCAGACTCCCTGGCCGTGCGCATCCACGAGGCCGAGGAGCGTGCGTGGCGCCGCGGTCGCGAGACCCACCAGAGCGCGTCGATCGCCGCGATCCTCGACGACGCCGGCGTCGACCCCGAGCACGACCGGCACCACCTGGCACTGGCTGCCTACCAGCGCTTCTGGGAGCCGCACACCCACACCGACGAGCAGGTCCGTCCACTCTGGGAGTCGCTGCGGCGCAAGGGAATCCGGGTCGGGGTGCTGTCCAACACGATCTGGACCCGCGCCTACCACCGCGAGGTCTTCGAGCGCGACGGCGTGCTCGACCTGCTCGATGCCGACGTCTACTCTTCGGAGATCCACGTGGTGAAGCCGCACCCCGACGCGTTCCGCGCCGTCTGCGACGCCCTCGGCGTCGCACCGGAGCGGGCCGTCTACGTCGGGGACCGCCTGTTCGAGGACGTGCACGGCCCCCACCAGGTCGGGATGCGCGCCATCCTCGTGCCGCACTCCGACATCCCGGCGGGCCAGCGGATGCCGGTGGACGCGCGACCCGACGCCGTCGCCGACGAGCTGCTCGATGTCGCCGGCATCGTCGCGCTCTGGAACCACGAGGCCGCGGACGGCGACCACGCGTGAGCGACCCAACCCTCACGACCCTGGGCTTCCTCGGCGTCGCCTCCTTCGTCGCGGGCTGGATCGACGCGGTCGTCGGCGGCGGCGGCCTCGTCCAGCTGCCGGCGCTGCTCGTCGGTCTGCCGGGTGCGACCCCTGCCCAGCTGCTGGCGACGAACAAGTTCGGCTCGGTCTTCGGCACCACGACGAGCTCGGTGACCTTCTACCGACGGGTGCGCCCCGACCTCCGCACGGCGCTGCCGATGGCCGCGGTCGCGTACGTCGGCTCCCTCGGCGGTGCCCTCATCGGTCTCCACATCCCGAAGTCCGCCTTCAACCCGATCATCCTCGTGCTGCTCGTCGTCGTCGGTGCCTACACGCTGCTGAAGCCCGACCTCGGCAAGGAGTCGATCCGCCGGTTCCACGGCGCGAAGCACACGGTCCTGGCCATGGTCACCGGCTTCGTCATCGGCGCCTACGACGGGGCACTGGGCCCGGGAACCGGCAGCTTCCTCGTCTTCGCGCTCGTCGGCCTGCTCGGCTACAACTTCCTCGAGGCCAGCGCGAAGGCGAAGATCGCCAACCTCGCGACGAACCTCGGGGCCCTGACGATCTTCGCCCCGATGGGCCTCGTGGTGCTCAAGGTCGGTGTCGTCATCGCCGCCACCAACCTCGTCGGCGGCTACGTCGGCGCCCGCACCGCGGTCGCCCGTGGCAGCGGTTTCGTGCGCGGCGTGTTCGTCATCATCGTCAGCGCCTTCATCGTCAAGATCGGCGGCAGCCTCCTCGGCTGGTGGGCCTGACCGTCAGCACGCGGTCGCCGGCCGCAGTCTCGGTGCCGGCGACGAGCAGCAGCGAGGCGAGCCCGGCGGCCTCCTGCTCGGTGACCCCGAGCGCACGGCAGCGGCCGAACAACGTCGACGCCGTCCACGACTCACACCCCTGACATCCGCCGACCACAGCAGGCACACAGGTTGCGACCCGAACCTGAGTGCCATGACCTCCCTCGCCCTCCCCGAGGCCCGTGAGCACACCGCGGCCCGCAGCCCCCGACGGGCACTCGGCCCCACGCCGCGCTGGTGGCGTGACGCCTCAGCCGTGTTCGCCTGGGGCGCAACGCTCTTCGTGGTGGCTCTGTGGGTGTCCGGGGGAGGGCTGACAGACTTCGGCTCTGCCGGTGAGGCACTGATCAACGTCGGCCGACTCAGCGGGCTGCTCGCCTCGGTGCTCATGCTGCTGCAGGTGCTGCTCATGGCGCGCATCCCGTTCGTCGAACAGGCCTGGGGTCAGGACGAGCTCGCCCGGGTGCACCGCCTCGTCGGCTTCACGTCGTTCAACCTCATGCTCGCCCACATCGTGCTGACGATCATGGGCTACAACGCAGGCACCGACATCGGAGTCGTCGGCACGTTCGTCGACGAGGTGCTCCACTCGCCCGGCATGCTGCTGGCCCTCGCCGGCATGATCGCCCTCGTCATGGTCGTCGTCACCTCGGTGAAGAAGGCGCGTGCGCGTCTGCGATACGAGTCGTGGCACCTGCTCCACCTGTACGCGTACCTCGGCGCGGGCTTGGCTCTGCCCCACCAGCTGTGGACCGGTGCGGACTTCAAGTCCTCGCCCGCCGCCACGGTCTTCTGGTGGGGGCTGTATGCCGCGGCGCTGGTCTCCGTCCTCGCCTTCCGCGTCGTCCTCCCGGTCGTCCGTTCGCGTCGGCACCGGCTCGTCGTGTCGGACGTCGTCGCCGAGTCACCGACCGTGACCTCGGTCGTCGTGACCGGACGCCACCTCGACCGCCTCTCCGTGCGTGCCGGGCAGTTCTTCCAGTGGCGCTTCCTCGACGGGCCCGGCTGGACGCGCGCCAACCCGTACTCCCTTTCCGCGGCCCCGGACGGACGCTCCCTGCGCATCACCGCCGAGCGCGTCGGCACGTCCAGCGAGCGCCTCGCGAGCCTGCGCCCGGGCACGCAGGTCCTTGTCGAGGGCCCTTACGGCCGGCTGCACACGGGCGTCGGCACCAGTGAGAAGGCCGTGCTCATCGGCGCCGGCATCGGGATCACCCCGCTGCGAGCCATCCTCGAGGAGCTGCCGGCCTCACCGGACGGCGTCGTCGTGATCTACCGGGTGGGCAGCCAGTCCGACATCGTCCTCGGTGACGAGCTGCTCGACATCGCGCGGTCCAAGGGTGGGCGCGTCGTGGCCGTCGTGGGCCACCGCATGCGCGACCGCGACAGCTGGCTTCCCGTCGACGCGGGACACCTCGGCGACGCCGAGGCCCTGCTCCGGATCGTCCCCGACATCGCCGACCGCGACGTCTACGTCTGCGGCAACCCCACCTGGATGGATGCCGTGATCGCCGCCGCCCACGGGGCCGGCGTGCCGCGCGAGGCCGTCCACCACGAGCGCTTCAGCTACTGACCCCGAAACACGAAACGAGACCCCCATGCGCCGCATCGTCCTCTGGGCCATGAGCACGCTCACCGTGCTCGTGCTCCTCTTCAGCTACAGCACCTCGCGTTCCTCGACCGCCGTCGTGGCCGCCGAGAGCCGACAGGTCACCACCACGAGCAAGACGTCCCAGAGCAGCGGCTCCTCCTCGGGGTCCTCCTCGGCGTCGTCCAGCGACTCCTCCGGGCAGGAGCCGTCCGCCGCCGGTGGCGCGGCATCGGGATCCTCCGACGACACGACCGCGGACACGACGACCGGCACGAGTGGCTCGTCCGGCACCGGGTCATCGGGCACCGGGTCATCGGGCACCGGGTCGTCGTCCTCCTCGGGATCCAGCCCTGCCTCGACCACCGTCGACGGCGACGCCGTGATGACCCGCTACGGCAACGTCCAGGTGAAGATCACCGTCGCCAACGGCAAGATCACGGCCGCCGAGGTGCTGCAGGTCCCCTGGGAGGACCGCCACGACCAGATGATCAACTCCCGTGCCGTCCCCGTCTACAACGACGAGGTCGTCCAGGCGCAGTCGGCGACCATCGACGTCGTCTCGGGTGCCACGGTGACCTGGGAGGGTTACACCCAGTCGCTGCAGTCGGCCATCGACCGAGCGAACATCTGACCGCCGTGCAGACACCGACGAGGGAGCGAAGGATGAACGGATCCGTGGCGCGGGACGGCCAGAGGGAACCCACTCCGGGGCCGCAGCGACGGGCCTGGGTCGAGCAGGTCATGGGGATGCCGGTGAGCATCCACCTGCGCGGCGCAGGGGTCGAGGCGCCCGCCGCCGGGAGCGCCGTCGAGGCGGCCTTCGGCATCCTGCGCGAGATGGACTCCATCTTCTCGACGTACCGCGACGACTCCGACCTCATGCGGTTGCGCCGCGAGCAGGTCCAGCTCGCGCAGTGCAACCCTCTCGTCGAGGAGTCCCTCCGCCTCGGGCAGCAGGCAGAGGCCCTGACGAAGGGTGCGTTCACCACGCTGCTCCCCACCGGGGAGGGCGACCTCGCGTTCGACCCCACCGGGCTGGTCAAGGGATGGGCCGTCGACCGTGCCTCCGTCCCGTTGCGGCAGCTTCGGGGAATCTCCTTCTGCATCAACGCCGGTGGTGACCTGCTCGTCGGCGCCCATGACGACCTGCCGGTCGCGGGTGCGGACGCCATCATGTGGAGGGTCGGCATCGAGGACCCCCGCGACCGTACGCGTATCGCGAGCACCGTGACCCTGGCGAGAGGTGCAGTGGCCACGTCCGGCACGGCAGCCCGCGGCGCCCACCTCTACGACCCGGTGACGGGCAAGCCGGTGGGACGACCCGGATCCGTGACGGTGACCGGCCCGACGCTGCTGTGGGCCGACATCTGGGCCACCGCCCTGTTCGTCGGATCGGAGGCCACGAGGGAGGCCTTCGCGACGAGCGCCCCCGATTACCTGTCGACAGCCCTCTGACCCACCCTCCTGACCACCGACGCCAGGACAAAAGTCGCAAGGCCGTCCCAACCGGGGCGGCCTTGCGGCGATCTTGCGGAAAACCTGCGAGGCCCGGCGCTCACGACTTGCGTTTGGCTCGTCACAGTCGATGCATCAGCAGGTCCGACGGGTGGCGGGTCGCTGACGCAGAGACCTTCGGGCGAGGGCCCGCCGATCCGGGGAAGGAGTGCCATGACGAACATCGCCGACGTCGACCCTGCGACGACGGCGCGTGCTCCTGGCACCCACCCCGGTCGGCGGGCCACCTCGAGGACTTCCGTGGGGGGAGTCGTGGGGGCCGGGGCGGGTCGGCTGGTGGGAGGCCGGTCCGCCCCGCTCCGTGGATGTGGGTGTCGGTGTCGCCCAGGGGCCGGCCGTGGCTGCTGACGTCGTCGTGGGCCGGCCCTGCCCGGCGCTCGCGACGCAGGAGCTCGACCCCGCGGCACTGACCCGGCTCGCGGCCGAGCTCGAGAGCACCGACCTCGCTCGCTCCATCGCCCGCACCTACCTCCGGATGCTCGACGGCCGGCTGTCCAGGGCATCGGACGCCCTGGCTCGGCACGACGAGAACGCGGCCATGGACGTGCTGCTGAGCCTTCGCGTCTCGTCCGCGACCGTCGGCCTCGTCCGCCTGGAGGCCGCGGTGCTGTGCGTCATCGACGCCGTGAGACGTGGTGACCCCGGCGTGGCGTGTGAGCTGGGTGCCTCGATGGCCCGCAACGCGCCGGCTGCCGGCACGGCCCTGAGGGCGCACCTCGACTCGACGTCGACCCCGGCGTCCGCAGACGAACCGTCCTGACGTTCGTCAGAACGCGCCGGGCTCCTCCATGCGGTAGCCGACGCCCCTCACGGTGCGGATCGGAGCCCGACCGCCCGTGGGGCCGAGCTTGGTCAGCTTGCGGCGCAGGTTGCCGACGTGGACCTCGACGAGGTGCTCCTCCGACCAGCCCGGCCCCCAGAGGCCGTCGAGCAGGACGGCGCGCGACCACACGCGACGGGGGGCGCTCAGCAGCGTCGTCAGCAGGTCGAACTCGGTGCGGGTCAGGTCGGCCTCCTTGCCGTCGACGGTGACCACGCGGCCCTCGGCGTCGACGGCGATGCGCCCGTGCCTCAGCAGGGCCACGTGCGACTCGGTGTCCGCCGCCGCAGGCCCTGTCGGGACCGGGGCGGGCGGGGGCGCGCTGCCGTTGCTGCCTGCCGCGTGCGCCTCCGCGGGGGCGCGCACGGCGCGTGGGCGACGGAACATCGCGTTGACCCGAGCCTGCAGCTCGCGTGGGCTGAACGGCTTGGTGAGGTAGTCGTCGGCACCGATCTCGAGGCCCATGAGCCGGTCGATCTCGTCGGTGCGGGCACTGATCATGACGACGTACGCCTGGCTCACGTCGCGCACCCGCCGGCAGACCTCGATGCCGTCGAGGTCGGGCAGCCCGAGGTCGAGGGTCACGAGGTCGGGGTCGTTGGCCATCACGAGGTCGAGACCCGCCTGACCGGTGGATGCCGCGGCGACCTCGAAGCCCTGCATCGTCAGGCTGTGCGTGATGAGCTCGCGGATGTCGTCGTCGTCTTCGACGACGACCGCAGTGCGTTCAGAGCCCGTCATGCCGTGATTGTTGCAGAATGCGCGCGTTTGACCCGTCAGTTCTGGTTGTCCGGCGGTTCGTGGCCCGGTTCTGTTGCGCCAGAACGATCGTCGGAGCCAACGCGAGCGGCCGGCCACAGCTTCGCCACGAGTGCTGCCGGGTCGGTGAGGGGAAGGTCGCAGACCATGCCGCGGCACACGTAGGCCGCCGGGCTGCCGTCCACGAGGGGACGGTCGGCGAGCAGGGGCATCCCGGGCTGGTCGGGCTCACCGCGCACCACGACGAGCCCGGCGCCGGGCGACTGCCGTGCGACCTGCTCCAGGGCGTCGGCGCGCTCGCCCGACCCGACGACGGCCACCTGCAGCGGACCCGCGACGAGCGCCTCCGCGACGGCGAGGCTCCAGCCGCCGAAGCGCGGCTCGCGGACTGCGAGGCCCAGCCCGGCGGCTGTGGCGCGCGCGCCGGCGTCGAGCGCCCGTGGGTCACCGGTCACCGCGCCCAGTGTGACGAGTGCGCCGGCGAGCGCCGACTGGCCCGCCGGCTCGGCGTTGTCGGCCGCACTGCGTGGACGCAGGTAGAGCCGTTCGGCGGTGTCGGCGGTGTCGTGGAACCCGCCGTCGTCAGCGGCGAAGCCCGCAGCGGCGTCCAGCACCTCGCGCGCCGCGGCGAGCCAGCGCGACTCGCCGCTGACCTGGTGCAGCACGAGGAGACCCTCCGCGAGGTTCCCGTGGTCGTCCGCGACCGCTCCGGCGGAGCCGACCACGCCGAGCCGGGACGCGCGTCGCAGGCGACCCTCGACGAGGTGGACGTCGAGCACGTGGCCGGCGCAGGTGCGGGCCGCCTCGACCCAGGAGCTCACCCCGAAGGTCGAGCCGGCACCCGCGAGCGCCGCGACCGCCAGCCCGTTCCACGACGTGACGACCTTGTCGTCGCGCGCGGGCTGCGGGCGTCTCGAGCGGGCCACCAGCAACCGCTTCCTCACGTCGTCGAACCACGCCGGGTCCACGGGGTCGACGGGCAGCTGCAGTGTCGACGACCCGTGCTCGAAGGTCCCGGCCGGGGTGACGACGAACAGGTGTGCGGCTGCTTCGGCATCCTCACCGAGCACCTCACGCAGCTGCTCGGGAGTCCAGGCGTAGGTCAGACCCTCGACCCCGTCGGCGTCGGCGTCGAGGGACGAGGCGAACCCGCCGTCTGCCGTGCCGAGGTCTCGCACCATGAACTCTGCGGTCTCGCGGACGACCTTCTCCGCCAGCGGATCCCGGGTGACCTTCCACCACGAGGTGTACGCGCGGAGCAGCAAGGCGTTGTCGTAGAGCATCTTCTCGAAGTGGGGGACGACCCAGCGCGCGTCGACGGCGTAGCGGGCGAAGCCGCCTGCCAGCTGGTCGTACATCCCGCTGCGCGCCATGGCCCGGAAGGTGCTCGAAGCCATCTCGAGCGCGTCACGGTCGCCGGTGCGCGCGTGGTGGCGGACGAGGAACTCGAGCACCATGGACGGAGGAAACTTCGGCGCGTCGCCGAATCCTCCTGCGGAGTGGTCGAACTGACGGGCCAGCAGCGCGACCGCTGACGAGAGGGCACCCTGCTCGACGGCGTACGGGGTCGGCGGCTCGAGGGCGCCGGCGAGGGTCGTGGCGATGTGCGTGCCCGACGCGCGCACCTCGGGCTCGCGGGTGCGCCACGCCTCGTCGAGGGCTGCGAGCACGCGGAGGAAGTGGTCGCGGGGGAAGTAGGTGCCGCAGAAGAACGGCTCGCCCTCCGGCGTCAGGAAGACCGTCATCGGCCAGCCACCCTGGCCCGTCGTCGCCGTGACGGCCGACATGTAGGCGGCGTCGATGTCGGGGCGCTCCTCGCGGTCGACCTTGACGGACACGAAGCGCTCGTTGAGTGCTGCGGCCACCGCGTCGTCCTCGAACGACTCGTGCGCCATGACGTGGCACCAGTGGCACGCCGCGTAGCCGACCGAGAGCAGCACCGGGACGTTGCGCTCACGCGCCTCCGCAAAGGCCGCGGCGCCCCACTCCTGCCAGTGCACCGGGTTGTGGCGGTGCTGCAGGAGGTAGGGACTCGTCGCGTCGGCCAGGCGGTTCGTCATGACCCCACGCTAGGTGAGGGCGGCGTCGCACCCCCACTCGCGCGTCAGGCTGCCTGCGCGACGAGCGACTCCCAGCGGATGCGCTTGGCGCGATAGCTGAAGATCGCGAGCTTGGCGAACTCCTCGACGATGCGCGCGGCAAAGATCCCGACATAGCCGAGGGGGGTGTGCAGACCGAGGAGCACCGCCAGTGGCAGCCCCACGACGAACGCGCCGACGACGTCGCCGAGGATCACGCCACGCACGTCGTTGCCGCTCGGCAGCACGCCCGCACCGACGATCATGTTGCGCACCTTGACCACCTGGAACGCGGCGTTCAGCAGGATGCCGACCCCGGCCATGAGTCGGACGTCGGTGCCTGCCTCGCCGAAGAGCGGCTCGAGGAGCAGCACCGACACCCCGAAGAGCACCCCGAACGCCACGGCGGTTCCGACGCCGGCCCGCTTGACGCGTCGCACCCAGGCGACGGCGGCGCCGATGTCGCCGCTGCCGACCGAGCGACCGACGAGCGTCGTGGTGGCGGCCATCAGCCCGATGCTGCCCACGACGAAGATGCCCTCGAGCGTCGTGACGATCTGGGCGGCCGCGAGAGCCTCGTCGCCGAGCTGCTGGAAGACGACGTTGTAGAGGAACGTGCCCACGGTCCAGAAGAGCTCGGTGACACCGAGGGGGAGCGCGAGCACGAAGAGCGGCACGATCACCGCACGCCACTGGTTCCGGGTGTCGGGCAGGCTCCAGCGCACGGTGCGCCGCGACCCGAACACCATCCACGCGAGGATCAGGCTCTTGACGACGGCCGTCACGAGGGTGGCCCAGCCGGCGCCGGCGACGCCCAGCGCGGGGAACGGCCCGAGGCCGGTGACGAGGGAGTACGCGATGGCGGAGTTCGCCACGACGGTGATCATCGTCGCGATCATCGGGCTCGTCGGCCGGCCTGCCGAACGCAGCACCCCGGAGAGGATCGCGTTCAGCATGACCGGCAGCGTCGCGAGGACGGTGAGGCGGAAGTAGTCCGTGCCGGCGGACGCGACCGACGGTGACGCCCCGACCAGGCCGAGCAGGTGGTCGGCGAAGAACCACGGGACGAGCGAGACGACGGCGCCGAGCGCCAACGCGACGACGAGCGCCGCGGTCACGGTGTGGTCGAGCGCCTCGGCGCGCCGGGCCCCGACCGCGCGCGCCACGAGGATCGCGACGGACGTGCCGAGCGCGCCGAGCGTGACGCCGAGGATGAAGGTGAGGCTGTTGGAGAAGCCGACGGCCGCGATGGCCGTGGCGCCGAGACTGCCGACGACGATCTGGTTGACGAAGTTGAGCACCAGCATCAGGACGAACTCCATGCTCACCGGCACGGCGATGCGCGCGATCTCGCGAGCCGGCGTCGGCGTGGCCGAGCGCGGGTCGCGGAGGGTGGGCATGGCAAGGCGAGGCATGCGAGTGCCTTTCGACGTCGTAAGGGGGAGCCGGCCCAGATTACAGAGTTTCGACATCGAAATCGAAACGTTTTGACCGTGACGTCTCGACGCGTGGACGAGGACCGGGTGTCAGTCGTTCATCGCCTTGATGATCGTGACGGCGAGGCTCACCCGGTCGTGCGCGTGGGCATCGGCCGACGCGTGGCCCGACATCCCCTGCGCCGCGTCGAGGGCGTTGTCGGCCTCCCGGACGATCGTCCACGCCCGCGCCCGGCCCTCGTCGAGACCGGCGCGCTCGCAGATGATCTCCAGGCGCCGCCTCAGGGACCATCGGATCTGCGATCCGGTGCCGAGCTCGTCGGCGCGGTTCCAGAGCGCCGGCGCCACCTCGAACGCCGGGTCGCCGGCCATCGGCTTCGGGTCGATGGCGAGCCACGGGGAGCGGTAGGCCGCAAGGACGTTCGTGTAGTGCAGGTCGGTGTGCAGCAGCCGGTCCTCGGCGGCCGGTCGCTCGACGAGCTCCTTGGCGAGGGCAGCAGCCTGGTCGAGGTAACGGCGGGGGAGCACCGCGGGCGCCTCGCGCAGCCCGTCGGCCTGCCTCAGGGCGTATGCCGTCAGGCTGGGGACGCGAGGGTGCGGCGGCTGGCGCAGCACGGCCAAGAGGTCACCGAGGACGCCGCACGCCTCGTCGATGTCGACCCTGGTGAGGTCACGCGAGTGCAGCCGCTCGAGGAGCATGGCAAAGCGCGTCGGATCCGCACGGACGAGGCGGACGGCGCCGTGGCCGTTCCACGTCTGCAGGGCCAGGTGCTCGGTGGCGGCCTCGGGGTGGGGCCAGGTGATCTTGAGGATGCCCTCACCGCTCACCCCGACGGCGTCGCGGCCGGCACCGAGCAGGCGCACGGGGATCGCGACCGCACAGACGCCGTTGCTGGGGCGGCCGATGGGCTCGAGCTCCCACTCCGACAGCAGGGCCGTGATGAGGCCCGGCAGTGCGTCTATCCAGTCCTCGCCGGAGAGGTAGCCGGTGGACTCGTAGCCGCTGACGTCGTGGGCGAAGTGGGCCGGGATGAGGTCGTACATCGGGTCGTAGGTCACGCGGAGGCTCCCGGGAAGGCGGTCAGGGGGACGCCCCAGTCGACGGCCAGCGCCTGCACGCCGGCGCTCCACCGGCCGACGTCCTCCAGTGACGCCGCACCAGGGCTGCCGCCGGCCACCTCTGTGGCGGAGGCGACCGCAGAGGCGAGCACCTCGGTCGCCAGCCGGCGGGCAGCGTCGGGGGTCGTCACCGGAAAGGGCAGCGACCACCCGGCGGGGGCCGTCGACGAGGCGCCCGAGACGGCGATCTCGAGCCGCACGAGCGCGGCCAGCGTCTCCTCGGCCTGCTGACGCTGCGCGCCTCGGCTCTGCGCCGCGACGACCTCGAAGGCGTAGACGAGCGGCTCGGTGCGCGCGACGATCGCGGGCCGCGCCGGGCTCGGACCCGCGAGCACGGAGACCTCGTGCCCCAGCACGACGGCACTCGCGAGCCGTTCGCCGTATGCCGCCGCGAGCAGTTCCCGCGTCGCCGGCGTGGCAGTCGTCAGGGCGGCCCAGTCGTCTGGTCCGACCGAGTCGTAGCGCGCCGCGAGCGCTGCCCGGGTGCGCACCGGGGCGTCCGCCGGGGGAGTGGTGGGGTCGGGCGTGCCCGATGCGGGAATGGTGCCCGTGACGGCTGCGGGCGATGCTGCCTCGGGCGGGGCGGCGACCGCAGCGGCGATCACGGCAGCGGGGACGCCCGCGTTGGTGAGTCGGCCCCGGAAGACCCGCAGCTGGTCGCGGGTCACCGCCCGCAGGCGGTGCACCGTGGCGCTCGCATCCGGCCCCGAGAGCACTGTGGTCGCGTCGGCGTCGAGCCGTGTCAGGTCGGCGACCGCGGACAGGAGCACCGTCTCGTCGGGCGCCGGGCGGCGGGTCGGTGCCGGCGCGGGGGCGCGCGGGCGGTCGAGCCGCAGGCCCCGCTCGACGAGCAGTGCCAGTGCTGCTGCCCCACCCCCGAGCACGAGGAGCCGGCGCGGCGGACGGCCGAGACCGTCCATCACCCGTGACCCGCGCCCCCGGGTGTCGCCGTCCATGCCGAGATCTTCGCACGCGCCGGGCGGTCGGCGACGACGCCCCGGCGCCACTAGAGTGGGGTTCCACGCGGTGCCGTCACCGCCCCCACGGGGCGTGGCGCCGGACATTCGAGAAGAGCAGGAGGCGTCGACCGATGAGCACGGCCCAGGAGATCAGAGCGACGCTCGAGCCGGTTCTCGCGCCCCTCGGGCTCGTCGTCGAAGACGTCTCCGTGTCGCCCGCGGGCAAGCGACGCATCGTCCGCGTCCTCGTCGACTCCGACATCAGCGGCCTCGACGTCGCCGACACCACCAGCCCGGTCCCGCCGCTCTCGCTCGACGCCGTCGCCGACGCCACCCGCGCCGTGAGCGACGAGCTCGACGCGAGCGACGTCATGGGCCAGTCGCCCTACGTCCTCGAGGTGTCCTCGCCGGGCGTCGGTCGGCCGCTCTCCTCACGCGACCAGCTACGCCGCCAGGTGGGGCGCCTCGTCGAGGTCGTCCACCAGGGCGGCACCGACACGGGCCGGCTGACCGAGGTCGGTGCCGACGCCCTCCAGCTCGAGGTCCCCGCGACGAAGAAGACCCCGGCGCGTCACCTGACGCTCGACCTCGACGGCGTCGAGCGCGGCACCGTGCAGGTCGAGTTCAAGCGGGTCGACACCGCCGACGCACACGAAGACACACGAGACGGCACACGAGACGGCACTGACGACCTCGACGAGGCGGCCGCTCCGGAAGGGGACCACTGATGGACATCGACCTCGCAGCACTGCGCGCCCTGGAGAGGGAACGCGACATCAGCCTCGACGTCCTCATCCCCGCCATCGAGCAGGCGCTGCTCGTGGCCTACCACCGCACCGACGGCAGCCAGCGCATCGCCCGCGTCGAGCTCGACCGCAAGTCCGGCCACGTCATCGTCTGGGCTCGCGAGGAAGGCGATCTGCTGCCCCCGACCGAGGACGGCGAGCGCCCCCAGCGCGGCGAGCCCGGACCCGAGTTCGACGACACCCCCGTGGGCTTCGGCCGCATCGCGGCCTCGACGGCGCGGCAGGTCATCGTCCAGCGCCTGCGCGACCTCGAGGACGAAGCGATCCTCGGCGACTTCAAGGGCCGCGAGGGCGACGTCATCTCGGGCATCATCCAGCAGAGCCAGGACCCCCGGAACGTCCTCGTCGACTTCGGCACGGTCGAGGGCATCCTGCCGCTCGCCGAGCAGGTGCCGGGCGAGCGCTACGTCCACGGCGAGCGGCTCCGGTGCTTCGTGGTCAGCGTCAAGCGTGGGCCGAAGGGCCCGCAGGTGGGGCTGTCGCGCACGCACCCGAACCTGGTGCGGACCCTCTTCAAGTTCGAGGTGCCCGAGATCGCCGACGGCACCGTCGAGATCGCGGCGCTGGCGCGTGAGGCGGGGCACCGCACGAAGATCGCCGTCCACAGCAAGGTGTCCGGCGTCAACGCCAAGGGCGCCTGCATCGGTCCGATGGGGGCCCGCGTGCGGGCGGTCATGACCGAGCTGCGCGGCGAGAAGATCGACATCGTCGACTACGCCGAGGACCCTGCGGCGTTCGTCGCAGCCGCGCTCTCGCCCGCCCGGGTGCAGTCGGTCGAGATCGTCGACGCCTCCGCCCGCGCGGCGCGCGTCGTCGTGCCGGACTACCAGCTGAGCCTCGCCATCGGCAAGGAGGGTCAGAACGCCCGCCTCGCCGCGAAGCTCACCGGCTGGCGCATCGACATCCGGCCCGACACCGACGCCGGGGCCGCCCCCGGCGGCGGCGGCGTCGAGGTCGCCCCTGAGTGAAGGTCCCGCCGGCCACGCGCGCGACGGCATACGACCGGCCGGATGACAGCCCCCGGTCCGACGGCGTGTCGCCGGCCCCGCCGGAACCCCGTGGAGCGGGCCGGGGCCTGAACGCGGTAGACTCTTCTGTGGCCGACCGGACTGGACTCCGTGCTGAGCCATCCCGCACCTGTGTGGGATGTCGAGGATCGGATAGCTGGTCGGCTCTGCTGCGAGTGGTCGCGGCGACGGACGAAGACACCGGGAACGCCCTGGTCACGCTTCGTCCCGACCCGAGGCACCGGAGGCCCGGACGTGGTGCATGGCTGCACCCGACGCCCAAGTGCTTCGAGCTGGCAGTGCGCCGCAAGGCGTTCGGTCGTGGCCTGCGCCTGCAGGCCGGGGTCGACGTGAGCGCGGTCGCACGACACCTCGGCATCCAGCAGCCGTAACACCCCGGGCACCCTCCGAGAGGGCGCACCGGAGCAGTAGTCAGTCAGTAATCAGTCAGCGAACCAAGGCGGGTTGAAAACGCTATGAGCACCCGATGAGTACTCAGCGATGAGCAAGCCCCAGCAATAACCCACGGTTCGGCCACTTCCTGTTCAGGCCGGACCAGGAACAGGAGAGATGTGGCTAAGGTCCGAGTCTACGAGCTCGCCAAGGAGCTCGGAGTCGAGAGCAAGACACTGCTCGCACACTTGAAGAGCCAGGGAGAGTTCGTCCGGTCGGCGTCGTCGACCATCGAGCCCCCCGTCGTCCGCAAGATCATGGAGACCTTCCCCCGCGAAGGCGCTTCTGGCGGCGACAAGAAGCCGGCAGCCAAGGCTGCCAGCCCCAGCGCGACCCCGGCCGCGCCGCAGAAGGCCGTCCCGGGACCGTCGGCACCGGCACCGGCTGCCGCTGCCCCCGCCGCCGCTCCGGCCCCTGCTCCGGCAGCGCCCGCGGCCCGTGAGGCGGCTCCGGCCCCCACCCGGGCAGCTGGTCCCAGCGCCACCCCGGCTGCACCCGCAGCCCCGGCCCCGGCACCCAAGGCTCCGGCCCCTGCCGCTCCCGTACCGGCCGCTCCGGCTGCCGCTGCGGCCCCGGCGGCGTCGGCCCCGGGCCGGGTGCAGTCAAGCCGAGACGGTGGCCAGCAGTCCTCCGGCGTCCCGGCCTCCCCGCGTCCGGCGCCCCGCCCCGGGCAGCCCCGTCCGGGCAACAACCCGTTCGCCCCCAGCCAGGGCATGGGCCAGTCCCGTCCCCCGCGTCCCGGCGGCGAAGCCGGTCCGCGTCCGGGCAACAACCCGTTCAGCTCCAGCCAGGGCATGCCGCGTCCGCAGCAGCGCCAGGGCGCCCCGCGTCCCGGCGGTGCTCCCGGCGGTGCGCCGCGTCCCGGCGCCCCCGCTGCCGGCGGCCGTCCCGGCGCACCCGGTGGTGCCCCGCGTCCAGGCGGTCCGCGTCCCAGCCCGGGCATGATGCCCGAGCGCAGCACCGTCGGCCGTCCGGGCCAGCGCCCGGCCGGTGGCCCGGGCCGTGGTGGCCCCGGTGGCGGCGGCGGTCGCGGTGGCTTCGGCGGCGGCCCCGGCGGCGCCCCCGGTGGCGGCGGTCGCCCCGGCGGTTTCGGCGGCGGCCCCCGTGGTGGTGGCGGCGGCCGTGGCTCGACGGCTGGTGCCTTCGGCCGCGGTGGTGGCCGTCCGGTGCGCGGACGCAAGTCCAAGCGCGCGAAGCGCCAGGAGTTCGAGCAGATGCAGGCCCCGAGCCTGGGTGGCGTCACCGTCCCCCGTGGTGACGGCAAGACGACCATCCGCGTCCGTCGGGGCTCCTCGCTGACCGACTTCGCCGACAAGATCAACGCCAACCCGGCATCGCTCGTCACCGTGCTCTTCCACCTCGGTGAGATGGCCACGGCGACGCAGTCCCTCGACGAGGACACCTTCAAGGTGCTCGGCGCCGAGCTCGGCTACGACATCCAGGTCGTCTCCCCGGAGGAGGAGGAGAAGGAGCTCTTCGACTCCTTCAACATCGACCTCGAGACCGGTATCGAGGGCGAGGACGACGAGGACCTCGAGGCCCGACCGCCGGTCGTGACCGTCGTCGGCCACGTCGACCACGGTAAGACCCGCCTCCTCGACGCCATCCGCAACGAGGACGTCGTGGCAGGCGAGGCCGGTGGCATCACCCAGCACATCGGTGCCTACCAGGTCCACCGTGAGCACGAGGGTGTCGACCGCGCGATCACCTTCATCGACACCCCGGGTCACGAGGCGTTCACCGCCATGCGTGCGCGTGGTGCCAAGGTCACCGACATCGCGATCCTCGTCGTCGCTGCCGACGACGGCGTCATGCCGCAGACCATCGAGGCGCTCAACCACATGCAGGCCGCCGACGTGCCGATCGTCGTCGCCGTCAACAAGATCGACGTCGAGGGTGCCAACCCGGCCAAGGTGCGCCAGCAGCTGACCGAGTACAACCTCATCGCCGAGGAGTACGGCGGCGACACGATGTTCGTCGACGTCTCTGCCCGCCAGGGGCAGAACATCGACGGACTCCTCGAGGCCGTCCTCCTCACGGCCGACGCGGCCCTCGACCTGCGGGCCAACCCGGAGAAGGAGGCTCGCGGCGTCGCGATCGAGGCCAACCTCGACCGTGGTCGCGGTGCCACCGCGACCGTGCTCGTCCAGACCGGAACGCTGCACGTCGGTGACTCCATCGTCACCGGCTCGGCCTACGGTCGCGTCCGCGCCATGCTCGACGAGCACGGCCAGAACGTCGAGGAGGCGGGTCCGTCCCGCCCGGTCCAGGTGCTCGGTCTCAGCTCGGTGCCCCGCGCCGGTGACACGTTCGTCGTGGCGCCGGACGACCGCACAGCCCGCCAGATCGCCGAGCGGCGTGAGGCTGCCGACCGTCAGGCCGTGCTGGCCAAGGCCCGCAAGCGCATCTCGCTCGAGGACCTCAACGAGGCCCTCGCGGCGGGCAAGGTCGAGACCCTCAACCTCATCCTCAAGGGTGACGTGTCGGGCTCGGTCGAGGCGCTCGAGGACGCGCTGCTCAAGATCGACGTCGGCGACGACGTCGACCTGCGCATCATCGACCGCGGCGTCGGTGCCATCACGATGAACAACATCAACCTCGCGATGGCCTCCAACGCGGTCATCATCGGCTACAACGTCCGGGCCGAGGGCCAGAACGCCGACTACGCCGAGCGCGAGGGCGTCGAGATCCGCTACTACTCGGTGATCTACCAGGCCATCGACGAGGTCGAGGCGGCGCTCAAGGGCATGCTCAAGCCGGAGTTCGAGGAGGTCGAGCTCGGCACGGCGGAGATCCGCGAGATCTTCCGTTCGAGCAAGTTCGGCAACATCGCCGGCTCGATCGTGCGCAGCGGCGAGATCAAGCGTGGCTCCAAGGCGCGCATCACCCGAAACGGTGTCGTCGTCTCCGAGAACGTCGAGGTGGCCGGTCTGCGACGCTTCAAGGACGACGTCACCGAGGTCCGCGACGGCTTCGAGTGCGGTATCAACCTCGGGTCCTACAACGACCTGCAGCTCGGTGACCTCATCGCCACCTACGAGATGCGCGAGAAGCCTCGCGCCTGATCGTGACAGCCGGCAGCCGCTGCCGGCACGGGCACGGCGCCGACTCCCTGTGGGAGTCGGCGCCGTTCGCCTGTCCGGGTGAGAGCACCGCCCGGAGAGGCCGTCCCGGCAGCGGGGCGAGGGGGACTGCCCGCCAGCCGAGGGCCGGTGGGGCTTGGCTCAGAGGCCGAGCAGGCGGTTCAGGAGGTTCGTCAGGCCCGAGAGGCCGTTGCCGTCCAGCAGCCCGGCGATGCCGCACAGGAGGTTGCCGAGCAGGTTGCCTGCGCCGGTCGCCCCGGTGATGTTCAGCACCACCTGGTTGAGGTCGACGACCAGGCCCAGCACGTTCAGGTGCAGCGGGCCGAGCACGAGGTTGAGGATGTCGCACGAGCCCGCGGCGGCCGCGCTCTGGACGGTCGTCGTCACGACCTGGGTCACGGGGGTCGCCACGCCGGCGGTGTTCGTGAACGTCCCTGCGACGATGCCGGTGACGCCGACCTGACCACGCTGGTTGACGAAGCGGGTGGGCGTGAAGGTGCCGACGAAGCTGCCGACGCCCGGGATGGTCTGGTTGATGGTGGAGGACGCTGTTGCCGCCGGGCTGGTCGGTGCCGCCGCCGCGGGCGCCGCCACAGGTGCCGCAGAGGCGGAAGCGGCGGGCATGAGTCCGAGGGCAGCGGAGGTGGCGAGGGTGACGCCGGTGGCGCACAGCTTGGTGGCGAGCTTCATGGGGTGTGACTCCTTCGTCGGTGCACGAACGGCCGGGTGAGCCGTCGGTCGCCACTGAAGAGGCGCGGCAGGTCAGTGCATGATGCGAGTCACGTGGGGACCCGGCCGGTGGCGGGAGCCCGGCGGGTGCCGGCTGAGCACGGGATCGCGCCACGGCTGGGGAAACCCGCGTCGACACTCGCGTCATGCAGCAGGGCCCAAGGCGTCCGGGTGACGAGACGGTCCTGCACGTCAGGGCCCGAGCACGCCCCGATGGGTCATGTCGTACGCGGCGAGCACCTCGAGGAGCAGCTCGGTGGCCGCCTCGGCAAGGCCGAGGACCTCGTCGGCAGCCGCGTCGCGCAGCACCTCGAAGGTGACCTCGTGGTGCACCCGGCACACGTCGAGCAGGCTGACCTCGAAGGCCACCGCGTGTCGGCCCAGCTCGTACGCGGCAGCGCGGGCCCCTTCGTCGTGCTGGGGGAGGAACCGCAGCAGGGTCGTGCGGTAGTTCTGGGTCAGGTCTCCCAGCACGGAGCGCTCAGCCGGGCCGTTCACGTCCGCCTGCCGCTCTCGTCGGATGACTGGAGGCCGGCAGCCTGCGTCGTTGACAGCAGCTCCAGGCCCTCCTCGAGGTCGAGCGCGGTGGTCACATGGCCACCACCGGGCGCCGGCTGCATGCCCAGTCGCACCATCGCGAAGGCGACGTCGGGCTGGATGCCCACGATGACGGTGCGTGCCCCACGCAGACGGGCCATCTCGGCGATGCGCCGCAGCGTGAGCGCGGCGAACGAGTCGATGACGTCGAGGGCGGCGACGTCGATGATGACGCCGCGGGAGCGGTGCTCGCCGATCTGCTCGACCAGGTCGTGCTCGAAACGCACCAGCTCGGAGTCGTCGAGGGCAGTGTGGACCGATGCGATCAGGTTCACTCCCTGTCGCATGATCGACACCAGCGCTGGTCCGCTGTTCACGAGCTGCTGCTGACCTCCTTCCGGGTGACGGAGTAGCCGAGCAGTCTCTCGGCCTCCTCGAGGCCGCCCTGCAGGTCGCCGATGGTGTTCATCTTGCTCAGGTCCACGCCGATGGTCACGAGGGTCTGGGCGATCTTGGGGGACAGTCCTGTGATGATGACGCTCGCACCCATGAGACGTGACGCGTCGACCGTCTGGACGAGGTGGTTGGCGACGGTCTCGTCGACGTCCGGCGAGCCCGTGATGTCGATGACCACGACCTTGGCGCGGTGCTTGCGGATGCCCGAGAGCAGCTGCTCGGTGAGCTGCCGGGCACGCTCGCTGTCCAGCACCCCGATGATCGGCAGGATGAGCAGGCGCTCCCGCACGGGGAGGACCGGTGTCGACAGCTCGCGGATCGCGTCCTGCTGCTGACGGATGACGCGTTCGCGCTCGTCGACGAAGCTGACGGCCACGGTGTTGGCGATCCGGTTGGCTGCCGGCTCGTAGGCGTCGAGCACCTCGTTGAGCAGCGAGAAGTCACGCTGGTACTTCTCGAAGAGGGAACGCGCCAGCACGTCGCGCAGCAGCAGCACGATGCCGACGACCTCGTGCGTCTCGACGCCACGCGGGATGATCCGCTCCGAGAGGTCGCGGGCGTAGTGCTGCAGGGCCTCGACGCTCCCGGTCTCGAGCACCTCGACGTAGTTGTCGTAGACGGAGGTCGTCTCCGCGGCCATCTCCTTGGGCGTCATCGCCGTGAGCAGGTGCGCCTCCTGGATGCGCTCGGCCCACTCCTCCCGCAGCCGCGTGCGGTGCTCGCGAAGGTGCGCGACGAGCTGCGAGAGCAGGTGCTCCCCGTTACCGGGCGTGCTCGCCCCGTCGTATGCCGTCGTGTCCGGCGCGGTGGCGGACGCCTCGTCGGTCGGCGCCCCCTGCTCCGTCGTTCGCTGTGCCTCGTCAGCCATGGTCGTTCCTCTCCCACTTGGTCATGGTCACTGTGGTGCCGTGGCCCGGTTCGCTCACGACCGCGAACTCGTCCATCAGCCGGCGCACGCCCGGGAGTCCCAGGCCCAACCCGCCGTACGTGCTGAACCCGTCGGTCATCGCTGCGTCGACGTCACCGATCCCGGGTCCGGCGTCGCGAGCCACGACCTGCAGGCCCCGCCTCGGCGTGTCCAGGAGCTCGACGACCACCTCGCCCGAGCCGGCGAAACGGACGATGTTGCGGCAGACCTCCGAGACGGCGGTCGCGATCACCGTGAGGTCGGTCGGCCCGAACGACAGGCTCGACGCCAGACGGCGAGCGGCCGTGCGGGCCGCGACGATGTCGGGATCGGCCGCGATGGGGATGCGGAGGGTGTCGTCGCGCGGCTGCCCACGTTCGAGCAGCGGCTGGCTCAGCTCGGCGCACACCTCGCACTCGAGCAGGTGCTGCGCCGCCCCGACCTCGCGTTGGCGGCGCTGGTCAGCGCTGCTCAGCGCGATGAGCACCGGGCGGCACCGGTCGGTGGGCGGCTCGACCTGCCGAGCCGCCAGGAGGTACTCCACCCGAAGCCGCGCCCGAGTGCGGTTCAGCTGTGCCGCAACGGCGCCCGCCGTGCTGCCCGATTCCTGTGCCAGCGTCCTGGTGTCGGTGCCGGCCACCTCGTGGGCCAGCAGGGTCTGGCGCTCGCGATCCGTGAGGCGCCCCAGAGCCTGGGCCATGGCGCCCTGCTCCTCGTCCAGCACGATCCGTGCCTCGGGCGACTCGGGCTCGGTGAGGTCGACGGCGCGATGCTGGTTGCGGCGCTTGCGGTCCTCGTCGCGCCACATGGAGGCGACGACGTTGCGGGCCGTGACGATCGCGTACGGCTCGAGCATGCCCGGCTCGATCGTGGCCGACGCCGCGAGGACGCGCGTCAGCGTCTCCTGCACGAGGTCCTCGGCCGCGGGATGACCACCGACCCGTCCGCCGACGACGCGGCGCACGATCGGGATGAGGTCCGCGACCGCCTGCGCATGGAGGCCGTCGGGGTCGGAGTCGCTGCCGCCCACGGGCACCTCGTACCCGGTTGGCGCGGAATGTGGTCGTCTGACCCGCAGAGTCGAGTCGGCGGGTCGGAGAGCCCTCCGGGCCGGGGGACGGGCGGGTGGGAATGCGCGGCGGCACCGGCCCGCTACTAGTGTGAGCACACGTCGGCCCGGCTCCGACCGGACCGACCGCACCACACACGAAAGCAGAGGTAGTCATGGCTGACCCCGCCCGCGCCCGCAAGATCGCCGACCGGATCAAGGTCATCGTCGCCGAGTACCTCGAGTTCCGGCTCAAGGACGAACGCCTCGGCTTCGTCACCATCACCGACGCACGCGTCACCGGCGACCTCCAGCAGGCCTCCGTCTTCTACACCGTCTTCGGCAGCAACGAGGACCGCCAGGCCACGGCCGAGGTGCTCGAGGCCAACAAGGGCCGCATCCGCTCGGCCGTCGGCAAGGGCATCGGCATCCGCCTGACGCCGTCGATCGAGTTCATCGCCGACGCCCTTCCCGAGGGAGCTGCCCACCTCGAGGACCTCGTCGCGCAGACGCGCGCCCGCGACGCCGAGCTCGCGCGCGCTGCCGCCAACGCCAAGCCCGCCGGTGACCCCGACCCGTACCGCAAGCCCGCCGACCGCTCCGAGGACGACGCCGACCACGCCGACGACGCCGACCACGATTCCCTGGACGCCGAGGTGGACGCGGACGTCGACGCCCGATGACCCACCGCTCGGGTGGCCTGCTCGTCGTCGACAAGCCGGCCGGATGGACGAGCCACGACGTCGTCGCGCGCGCCCGCCGCCTCTGCGGCACGCGCCGCGTCGGCCACGCCGGCACGCTCGACCCGATGGCGACCGGCGTGCTCGTGCTGGGTGTCGACCGTGCCACCAAGCTGCTCACCTTCCTCGTGGGCTGTGACAAGTCGTATGCCGCCACGATCCGTCTCGGTATGTCGACCCTCACCGACGACGCCGAGGGAGAGGCCACCGAGGCGCTCGGCGTGGACGACGTGCCGGCGCTCGAGGCGGCGCTCCCGGCCGCCGTCGCGGCACTGACCGGAGACATCCATCAGGTACCGAGCGCGGTCAGCGCCATCAAGGTCAAGGGCGTGCGCAGCTACACCCGGGTCCGTCAGGGCGACGCCGTCGAGCTCCCCCCGCGGCCCGTGACGGTCAGCCGCTTCGACGTGCTCTCCGTGCGGCCGGGCACAGCGACCGTCGAGGTCGGCCCCCCGATCGACGTCGTCGACGTCGACGTCGAGGTCGACGTCTCCTCCGGCACGTACGTGCGGGCCCTGGCCCGCGACCTCGGGTCCGCCCTCGGTGTCGGGGGCCACCTGACGGCGCTGCGTCGCACGCGCGTCGGCCGGTTCGGCCTCGACCACGCGCTCTCCCTCGACGAGCTGACGACCACGGCCGAGGCGGAGGGGCCCGCCGGCATACGGCTGCTCCCGATCGCCGACGCGGCTCGCGCGCAGCTCCCGGTCCACGAGGTGTCCGCTGCGGACGCCCTGCGGCTCAGCCACGGGCAGCGCATCCCCAGCGGCCCGGGTGGCGCCGAGGCGGTGGCGGCGATCGACCCCGAGGGCCGCCTCGTCGCCGTGCTCGACGAGACCCGCGCGACAGCACGGGCGAAGGTGGTCTTCCTCCCGTCCGACGCTGCGGTCTGACCAGCGTGCACGAGCCCGAGAAGCCGGCCACTACAGTGGTCGCCGTGCAGCGCTGGTACGGACCCGACGACATCCCGACCGACCTCGGGCCCACCGTCGTCACCCTCGGCAACTTCGACGGGGTGCACCGCGGACACCGCGAGGTGCTGACCCGGGTGGTGCGCGAGGCCGCCGAGCGCGACGCCCTGCCGGTCGCCGTCACCTTCGAGCCGCACCCCATCGCCGTGCTCTATCCCGACCGGGCCCCGGCAGCCGTCATGTCGCTGGAGCAGCGCCTCGACGCCCTGGAGTCCGTCGGCATCGGCGCCGTGCTCGTCATCGAGTTCACCGCGGAGTTCGCCCAGCAGACCCCCGAGCAGTTCGTGCTCTCGACCTTCGTGGAGGCGCTGGGCGCCACGGCCGTCGTCGTCGGCAAGGACACCCGCTTCGGCGTGCGCAACTCCGGCGACGTCGACACGCTTCGCGAGCTCGGGGCGGTCGACGGCTTCGAGGTCATCGCGCTCGACGACATCGGCGAGGGGGTGGCCGTCGGTGCCCGGTGGAGCTCGACCCAGCTGCGGGCCGAGATCCTCGGCGGCAACGTCTCCCACGCGGCGCAGATCCTCGGCCGTCCGCACCGGGTCACCGGCACCGTCGTCCACGGCGACCACCGTGGCCGCGAGCTCGGCTACCCCACGGCCAACCTCTCGCAGGACCACGAGGGCCTCGTGCCCGCCGACGGCGTCTACGCCGGCTGGCTGCTCCGCCTCGGGCTCGACCCGTCCGGCCCCGACCGGTCGCTGCCCGCCGCGGTGTCGGTGGGCACCAACCCGACGTTCGACGGGCACCAGCGCAGGGTGGAGGCGTACGTCCTCGACCGCACCGACCTCGACCTCTACGGCGAGCGCGTCGCGGTCGAATTCGTCGACCACTTGCGCCCGACGCTGAGGTTCGACTCGATCGAGTCGCTCGTCGAGCAGATGGCCCAGGACGTGCAACGGTGTCGCGAGATCCTCTCGGCGATCGTCCCGTCCTAGCAGCCGGCGTCGGCGGCGGGCCGGCCAAGACAGCCGGAGCACGGGGGGCCGGCGGCGGACCCCGGTCCCGGCGCTCCTGGCTGCGCGTCGACCTCGGCCTGTTCATCGGTGCCGCGGGGCTCTCCCTCGTCGGCGTCGTGCTCATCTGGTCGGCCACGCGGGCCGAGGCCGGCGCCACCGCGGCGCTCAAGCAGCTCGTCGCGCTGGCGGTCGGACTGGTGGGCGCCGTCGTCGTCACACGGCTCGACGTGCGCACCGTCCGAGCCCTCGCTCCGGTCGTCTACGGCCTGGCCGTCCTCGGCCTCGTGGCGGTCGTCTCGCCGCTCGGGTCCACCGTCAACGGGTCGCGCTCGTGGATCCGCCTGCCCGGTGGGATGACGCTCCAGCCCTCCGAGCTGATGAAGGTGGCGCTCGCGATCGGGCTGGCGATGCTGCTGGCCGAGCGGGCCGACCGCCGTATGCCGCAGCGCCACCGCGACGTCGCCCTGGCCTGGGTGGTCGCCGGCGTCCCCGTCCTGCTCGTGCTCGCCCAGCCCGACCTCGGCTCGGCGCTCGTGCTCGTCGCGATGTCGGTGGTCATCATCGCGGCGGCGGGCGCGCCCGGGCTGTGGACCCTGGGCGTGCTCGCCGCCGGGTCGGCAGCCGTCGCCGCGGCCTTCCTCACGCCGGTGCTCTCGGGCTATCAGCGCAACCGGCTGCGAGCCTTCCTCGACCCGTCGCTCGACCCACAGGGGATCGGCTACCAGACGCGGCAGGTGCGCATCGCGATCGGCTCGGGAGGGCTCGGCGGACAGGGCCTGTTCGAGGGCCGCCAGACGCAGGGCGGTTTCATCCCCTTCCAGGAGACCGACTTCGTCTTCTCCGTCGCCGGCGAGGAGCTGGGCTTCCTCGGTGCCGCCGGCCTGGTGCTGCTCATCGGCTTCATCGTCGTGCGATGCGTGCTCGTGGCACGACGAGCCGACGCCTTCGGGCGGCTCGTCGCCATCGGCGTCGCCGTGTGGTTCGGGGTCCAGGCCTTCGAGAACATCGGGATGAACCTCGGCGTCATGCCGGTCACCGGCCTGCCTCTGCCGTTCGTCTCCAGCGGCGGTTCGTCGCTCATCGCCTCGTGGGTCGCGCTGGGCCTCGTCGGCAACGTGGCGGCCGCCTCCCAGGCGCGGTCACGGTCCGGCAGCGGGGCGGCGCGCCGCACGGGACTGCCGGTCCGCGGCTGAGTCCCGGCGCGACGCCGGAGCCAAGTTACCGGCCGGTCACGGTGCGGTGTCGAAGCACGGCAGATGCGTGACTGCCGCGGGGATTGTTGACATCATCCCGGCATGGCGGATGCCCGCAGACGCCGATGACGGGCCACCGCAGACAAAGGAGTCCACATGCCCCTCCAGGCACTCGCCGACCGCCACGTCGACCAGAACGTCCTCGACGGCCGCGCACCCAGCGTTGGTGCGCTCTTCCGCAGCCGCGTCCGCGCCACCCCCGACGCGCCGGCATACCTCTACTTCGCCGAGGGGTCGAGCGAGCTGACCACCCTGACGTGGAAGCAGACCCATGAGGTCGTCGAGCAGTGGGCGGCGGGCCTGATCAGCCTGGGGATCGAGACCGAGGACCGCGTCGCGATCGCCTCCACGACACGGGTCGAGTGGATCCTCGCCGACCTGGCCGTCATCTGCGCCGGCGGTGCCACGACGACCGTCTACCCGACGACGATCGCCGAGGACGTCGCGTACATCCTCGCCGACTCCGGCAGCGGCATCGTCTTCGCCGAGAACGACGAGCAGGTCGCCAAGCTGCAGCACGTCCGCTCCGAGATCCCGGGCGTCCGTCACGTCATCGCCATGACGGGCAGCGCGAGCGACGACGGCTGGGTCATCACCACCGACGAGCTGGCTGAGCGGGGCCGCGAGTGGCTCGCCGCGACCCCCGACCTCGTCGACTCACGCATCGACCAGCTCGGTCCCGACAACCTCGCCGTCGTCATCTACACGTCCGGCACCACGGGCCGCCCCAAGGGCGTGCGCCTCGTGCAGGACAGCGTCGTCTACGAGGGCGCCGTCATCGATGCGATCGGCACCCTCACGAAGGACGACCTGCAGTTCCTCTGGCTGCCGCTGTCGCACGTCTTCGGCAAGATGCTCGTCGCGACGGGCCTGCAGATCGGCTTCCCGACCGCGGTCGACGGCCGCGTCGACAAGATCGTCGACAACATGGCGGTCATCAAGCCGACCTTCATGGCGGGCCCGCCGCGCATCTTCGAGAAGGCCCACGGCCGCATCGAGCTGATGTTCGCGGGGGAGAAGGGCCTCAAGAAGAAGCTCATCGACTGGGCGCTGGAGGTCGGTGGCGAGATGCGCGACGTGCAGGCCCGTGGCGAGCAGCCGTCGCCCGGCCTCAAGCGCCGCCACGGCCTCGCGACGAAGCTCGTCCTGCACAAGGTCCAGGAGCGTTTCGGCGGGCGGGTGCGGTTCATGATCAGCGGCTCTGCGCCCCTCAACGCCGAGGTCGCGCGCTGGTTCGGCGCCGTGGGCCTGCTCGTCCAGGAGGGCTACGGCCTCACCGAGACCTCCTCGGGCACGACGGTCAACCAGCCGGCGCACGGCTCCTACCAGTACGGCTCGGTCGGCTGGCCGCTGCCGGGCACCGAGGTGCGCGTCGCCGACGAAGACGGCGAGATCCTCGTCAAGGGCCCGGGCGTCATGCGTGGCTACCACAACAACCCCGAGGCGACGGCCGAGGTGCTCACCGAGGACGGCTGGTTCCACACCGGCGACATCGGCCGCATCGACGAGCGCGGCTTCCTCTACGTCACCGACCGCAAGAAGGACGTCTTCAAGACCTCTGGCGGCAAGTACATCGCGCCGGCCGAGATCGAGGCGCGCTTCAAGGGCCTGTGCCCCTTCGTCAGCCAGTTCCTCGTGCACGGCGCGGGGCACAACTACGCGACGGCGCTGGTCACGCTCGACCCCGACGCCGTGACCGCCTGGGCGCCGACCGTGGGACTGGGCGGCAAGACGTACGCCGAGGTCGTCCTCTCGCCGCAGGCGCGAGCGCTCGTGCAGGGCTACGTCGACCGGCTCAACGACGGCCTGAACCGTTGGGAGACGATCAAGAAGTTCACGATCCTCGACAAGGACCTCACGATCGAGGAGGGCGACCTCACGCCCAGCATGAAGCTGCGCCGCAAGGCCGTGACCGAGAAGCACCGCGCCGAGCTCGACGCGATGTACGACGGCAGCTGACCGGCCGGTCGGGTCGGTCTCAGGGCCGCGCCGGGAGGTCGAGCACGAACCCGGCGTCGGCCCGGCCCGGGTCGGGGAAGGCGACGCGGTACCTGTGACGTTCGGTCAGGCCCGGGTCGGCCCAGCGCTCCGTCCGCGGCGTGCGGTAGTTGAAGCACAGGGTCGGCCCGGGCGGGGCGCCGACCACGACCCGCGCCAGGGCGGCGTCGTCGGGGTGGTGGAAGGTGTCGCCGTTCGTCGAGACGAGGTAGTGGGCGGCCGGCGCCGCCGCGACCAGCGCCGCCGTGACGTTGGCGCGGCTGCCGTGGTGGGGCAGCTTGAACGCGTCGACGGCCACGGTCTCGGTGCCGCGCGAGCGAGCCAGGCCGTGGAGGGCGGCGGCGAGCACGTCACCGGAGGCGTCGGCGCCGAGCACCACGCTCGCCCCACGGTGTTCGACGAGCAGGGCGATGCTGCTGCCGTTGGGCACGGACGCGTCCTTGGGCGTGCGCTGGTCGGCGATCCGGCGCAGGTCGTCGAGCGGTGCGAGGACGTCTGGCTCGACCTCCCGCACGCGCTCACGTCGCGCCTCGCGCAGGGCAGAGGCCCACGCGTCGGCGAGGCGTGCCAGGCGCGCCGTCGTGGGCGAGAGGAGGGTGATGGTGGGCCCGTCGGGCACGGCGACCTCGACGAACCCACCGGCCGCCCCCGTGTCGACGGGGCCGCGGCCGAACGCCTCGTTCCACGGCAGCACGGCGTCGCCCGGCTTCGTGGCGCCTGCGGACAGAGGGTCGCCCGCCGGGCCGAGCAGGGCGGTCACGACGCTCTCGCCCTGAGCGACGCTGCGCTCGGTGCCCGGGCCGTGCCCCGGCAGGTGGGTGCGTCCGTTGAACCAGAAGTCGCCGACCCCGGCGGCGAGGTCGCTCGAGAGAAACGGCAGCATCCCGCCGATGTGGTCGCTGTCGATGTGGGTGATGACGGCGACATCGACATGACGATCGGAGCGCCCGAGGTGGCGAAGACGTTCCTCGAGCACGGGCCAGGTGTCGCCCGGCCCGCCGTCGACGAGCATCCGCCACGGAGCACCGGACGGGCGGGGGCACTCGACGAGCAGGCAGTCGCCGAGCCGCGCGGGCAGGACCTCGATGTGGATCGCCGTCGGCACCCCGGCCCCCTTCCCTCCTCCCCAGACTAGGACCCGCGAGCACGCGCGTCCGGGCCTTCGCCGAGGGTGGGCCGCCCGCGCGTTTCGGTGTCCGCACGAGCCCACGTACCATGGCGGGATGCCCGGAGAGTCCCTGTTCAACGCCCTCGAGCCCCTGCTGGAGCGGGTCAACAAGCCCATCCAGTACGTCGGTGGCGAGCTCAACTCCACGGTCAAGGACTGGCACGTCGGCGGCCACGGCCCGGCCGGCGAGGAGCTCACCACGCGTTGGGCGCTGATGTACCCCGATGCGTACGAGGTCGGCGTGCCCAACCAGGGCGTCATGATCCTCTACGAGGTCCTCAACGAGCGTGACGACGCCCTCGCCGAGCGCACGTATGCCGTGTGGCCCGACATGGAGGCGCAGCTGCGCGAGGCCGGCCTCCCGCAGTTCACCGTCGACGGCCACCGCTCGGTGCGCGACTTCGACCTCTTCGGCCTCAGCTTCTCGACCGAGCTCGGCTACACCAACATGCTCACGGCGCTCGACCTCGCCGGCATCCCGCTGCACTCTGCCGACCGCACCGACGACGACCCGATCGTCGTGGCGGGCGGGCACGCGGCGTTCAACCCCGAGCCGGTCGCCTCGTTCATCGACGCTGCCATCGTGGGCGACGGCGAGCAGGCCGTCCTCACGGTCACCGACATCGTGGGGGAGTGGAAGGCGCAGGGACGCCCGGGCGGCCGCCGCGAGGTGCTGCTGCGCCTGGCCCGCACCGGCGGCGTCTACGTGCCGGCCTTCTACGAGGTCTCCTACCTTCCCGACGGGCGCATCCAGCGCGTCGCCCCGTCGTCCGACGCCCCGGGTGTGCCGTGGCGCGTGGCCAAGCACACCGTCATGGACCTCGACGCGTGGCCCTACCCGAAGCAGCCCCTGGTGCCGCTCGCCGAGTCGGTGCACGAGCGCATGTCGGTCGAGATCTTCCGTGGCTGCACGCGTGGCTGCCGCTTCTGCCAGGCCGGCATGATCACGCGGCCGGTGCGCGAGCGGTCGATCACCGGCGTCGGCGAGATGGTCGAGCGCGGCCTCGCGGCCACGGGCTTCGAGGAGGTGGGCCTGCTCTCGCTGAGCTCGGCCGACCACTCCGAGATCGCCGAGATGACCAAGGGCCTCGCCGACCGCTACGAGGGCACGCAGACCGGACTCTCGCTGCCGTCGACCCGGGTCGACGCCTTCAACATCGACCTCGCCAACGAGCTGACCCGCAACGGGCGCCGGTCGGGCCTGACCTTCGCACCCGAGGGCGGCTCCGAACGCATCCGCAAGGTGATCAACAAGATGGTGTCCGAGGAGGACCTCATCAACACCGTCGCCGCGGCCTACGGAGCCGGTTGGCGGCAGGTGAAGCTCTACTTCATGTGCGGCCTGCCCACCGAGACCGACGAGGACGTGCTGCAGATCGCCGAGCTGGCCAAGCGCGTCATCGAGACGGGCCGGCAGGTCTCGGGCCGCCGGGACATCCGCTGCACGGTGTCGATCGGCGGCTTCGTGCCCAAGCCGCACACGCCGTTCCAGTGGGCCTCGCAGCTAGGGGTCGAGGAGACCGACGCCCGCCTGCTCAAGCTGCGTGAGGCGATCCGCTCCGACAAGCGCTACGGCTCCTCGATCGGCTTCCGCTACCACGACGGCCAGCCCGGCATCGTCGAGGGACTCCTGTCGCGTGGCGACCGCCGCGTCGGCCAGGTCATCGAGGCCGTCTGGCGCGACGGTGGCCGCTTCGACGGCTGGAGCGAGCACTTCTCCTACGACCGCTGGATGCGTTGTGCGGCAGAGCAGTTCGCGGCGATGCCGTGGGACGTCGACCTCGCCTGGTACACCACGCGCGAGCGTGGCGAGTCCGAGGTGCTGCCGTGGGACCACCTCGACTCCGGTCTCGACAAGGACTGGCTGTGGGAGGACTGGCAGGACTCGCTCGACGAGACCGAGGTCGACGACTGCCGCTGGACGCCGTGCTTCGACTGCGGGGTCTGCCCTCAGATGGGCACCGAGATCGAGATCGGCCCCACCGGCAAGACCCTGCTGCCGCTCACCGTCCTGGGCTCGGGTCGCCAGGAGCTGCTCGAGCACCAGCACTGAGGGGCCGGTCACCGATGGGCAACACGCCGGGCCGTATGCCGCGTGACAGGGGAGGATGACCAACGCGGCATACGGCGACTAGGGCCCCGGCGACACCCATATCTGACGGTACGGACGTCGCGGACGACGCAACAGGGGATCACCGAAAGCCGTCCGTTTTGCGTGGAGGGCCGGTGGCCCGGGACGCGCGGCCGAGCGGTTGGGTGGCTCAGACGGGGAAGCCGACGTGGGCCAGGCCCTGGCGCACGAGCACGCCGTGCGACCCCGGCATCTCCCCGAGGGCGGCGAGTGACGCAGCCTCCTCCGGGGTGACCCACGAGAGGTCGAGGGCGTCCTGCTGGGGGCGGCAGTCGCCCATGACCGGGACGACGAAGGCGAGCGAGACCGCGTGCTGGCGCGGGTCGTGGAACGGGGTCACCCCCGGAGTCGGGAAGAACTCCGCGACGGTGAACGGCTGCGGCGACATCGGCACGCGGGGGAGCGCGACCGGGCCGAGGTCGGTCTCGATGTGGCGGATCAGGGCGTCGCGCACGCGCTCGTGGTAGAGCACGCGTCCGCCGACGACCTCGTGGCCGATGCCGCCGTCGCTGTCTGCCCGGAGCAGCAGCCCCACGCGGGTGACGACGCCGCGCTCGTCCACCCTCACCGGGATCGCGTGGACGTAGAGGATCGGCAGGCGGTCACGGGCGTTGTCGAGGTCCTCGCGGCTGAGCCACGCCCCCGTCGTCTCGACTTCGGTCATGGCCTCATCCTGCCAAACGCGCCCCAGCGGCTCCGAGAGGTCCGCGGCGTGGTCAGTGCTGGTGTCGCGAACCGCCGACCGGGCGGACGACACGGTGCCATCCTTGGAGGTGGGGCGCGGTGATCGGAGACCATGATGCGGCAACGATCTCAGGGCCGGGCCGTGGCAGCTGCACTGGCGGTGGCGTGTGCCTGCGCTGGCTGCTCGGTCACGGTGGGATCCGGCGCGGCCCGCGCCGAGACTCGGCAGGTCTCCGGCTTCTCCATCGTGCGGTTGGCCGGCCAGGGCGACGTGCGGATCGTGCCGGGGTCGTCGGAGTCCCTCACGGTGAGGGCCCAGGAGAACCTGCTCCCGCTGCTGACGAGCGAGGTCTCGGGCGGCACCCTGACGCTGGGCACGAAGGACGGCACGGCGATCACGACGAGCGAGCCGATCACCTACGACGTCGCCGTGAAGGACCTCCAGGGGCTCGAGATCTCGGGCTCGGGCACGATCACGGCGGCCGGGCTGAGCGACACCGGGCTGAACGACACCGGGCTGCGCGTCGAGATCAGCGGGTCTGGCTCGGTCACGGTCGACGGCAGCGCCGACCGCCAGGACGTCGACATCTCGGGTTCGGGCGACTACAACGCGGCCCAGCTCGCCTCCAAGGAGGCGACCGTCACCATCTCGGGCAGCGGCTCTGCCGACCTCGCCGCGAGCTCCGCCCTCGACGTGACCATCACGGGCAGCGGGTCGCTCACGTACTCGGGCAACCCGAAGGTGACCCAGTCGGTCACGGGTTCTGGTTCCATCGGCCGGCGCTGACGCTCGCCCTGACGTCCACCCACGGCGGCCCGGGCCTCAGCCGAGCGACCGGAGCCACGCCCACACAACGGCACCCGACCGGGACAGCTGTCCCCGGTCCACGACGGACGGCACGTCACCCGCGGAGTGGTAGGCGGCATACGGCACGCTGCCGAGGCGGGCGGCCGGGATGCCGATGCTCTCGAACGACACGTGGTCGCTCGCCCGGTTGGTGCACGCCCTGGTCGGCACCGGCACGGGCAATGCGGCCGCAGCGGCCCTGATCGCCTCAGCCAACGCCGACGCGCCTCGCCCGCCTCGCCCGCCCGAGCAGACGGGCACGGCGGCGGCGCGTACCCCGACGCGGTCGAGGGCGATCATGCCCCGCACCGCTCTGCGCTCGGCCTCGTCGAGGGAGGCGACGAAGTGCCGCGAGCCGAACGCGTACCTCGTGCCGTTCCCGCCCCGTGCCTCCTCCGCTCCGAAGGCCACGAAGCGGACCGGAAGGCCGGCCGGCTGCTCACGGACCATCCGAGCGAGCTCCGCCATCACCATGAGGCCCGACGCGTTGTCCTCGGCCCCGGGCGCCTGGGGGACGGTGTCGAAATGCGCCCCCACGACGACGTGCGGCTTGCGTGCGTCGAAGCCGGGCGGGTCCGCGACGACGTCGACGGTGCTGCCGGCGGGGACGCGTACGCCCCAGGAGACCCCTGCCGGCACGGTGAACGGCTGGAGCGTCACCCGGTAGCCGGCGGCGCGCAGCCGGGCCGCGACGTACGCGGCCGCGCGGTCGCTGGCGGCGCTCGCGGCGTCACGTGGGCCGATCGCTGCGAGGTCGCGTATGCCGTCGAGCACGTGCTGCACGTCGAACGGCGCCGCGTGCGGGGGAGCGGCAGGGGAGACGACGCTCGGTGCCGGCTCTGCCGGCAGGATGACCGTCGGCGTCGGGGAGTCGGCCGGTGTGGGCGTCGACGCTGTGGCGGCCGTCGGGGTGGGCGACGGCGACTGCTCCGTGCAGGCAGCGACGGAGAGCGCGAAGGTCGCGATGACGACCGGGAACGCCCTGCGGATGCCCATCGTTCACGCTAACCCGGGTGGCTGTGCGACCTCGGTCGGTGTGGCCCGGGGTCGTGGAGGATCTCCGGGGCCCAGTGCTGACAGGACTCCTCGACCTCGTCCCGAACCGTGGAGCGGTCGCACGGCAGGCTAGACTGGCGCGCACAGGCGTTCGAGCCGTCATCAGCGGCGAGCCTCCGGAAGAACAGAGCGCGAGCTCCCACTAGACCCGGACGGGTGGGCCCGTCACAGCCTTCGACAAGAGCGGTCGTATGCGGACTGCCGGACTCCGGCGGACGACGTGCGGCAAGCGGGGTGGTACCGCGGCAGCCTCCGGCAGCCGTCCTCGTGCAGGCTACGAGTGACCGACGCGACCGCAGGAGACCACGAGCATGACCTACCCCAAGGTCACCACGAACGACGACGCAGGGCAGCCTGCGACCCGGGCCGGTGTCCCGTCCAACCCACGCTTCCCCGAGATCGAGGAGCGCGTCCTCAGGTACTGGGACGAGGACGGCACGTTCATCGCGTCGGTCGAGAACCGCGACGCCGGCACCGACGGCGACAACGAGTTCGTCTTCTACGACGGCCCGCCCTTCGCCAACGGCCTGCCCCACTACGGCCACCTGCTCACCGGCTACGTCAAGGACATCGTCCCCCGCTACCAGACGATGCGCGGCAAGCGCGTCGAGCGCCGGTTCGGCTGGGACACCCACGGCCTGCCGGCCGAGCTCGAGGCGCAGCGCCAGCTCGGCCTGAAGACGAAGCAGGACATCGTCGAGCTGGGCATCGACACGTTCAACGACGCCTGCCGCAGCTCGGTGCTGAAGTACACCGGGGAGTGGCGCGACTACGTCACCCGCCAGGCCCGCTGGGTCGACTTCGACCACGACTACAAGACGCTCGAGCCCGACTACATGGAGTCGGTCATCTGGGCCTTCAAGCAGCTGCACGAGAAGGGGCTGGTCTACGAGGGCTTCCGGGTGCTGCCCTACTGCTGGAACGACCAGACGCCCCTGTCGAACCACGAGCTGCGCATGGACGACGACGTCTACAAGATGCGGCAGGACCCCGCGGTGACGATCGGCCTCCGGCTCGAGACGGGCGAGCTCGCCCTGGTCTGGACGACGACGCCGTGGACCCTGCCGGCCAACCTCGGCATCATGGTCGGCCCCGAGATCGACTACGTCGTCGTCGAGTCCGACGCGACCGGCACGACCGAGCGCTACGTCATCGGCGCGGCGCGCCTCGCGGCATACGCCAAGGACCTCTTCGGACCCGACGTCGACACCGGCTCGCTCGACGAGCGGGTCATCGAGCGACTGAAGGGCTCCGATCTCGTGGGGCGGTCGTTCACGCCTCCGTTCTCGTACTACCAGGGGCATGAGCGCGCCCACTTCGTCTTCCCGGCCGACTTCGTGACGACCGAGGACGGCACCGGCCTGGTGCACACCGCAGGCGCTTTCGGTGAGGAGGACAAGATCGTCACCGACGCGGCCGGCATCGAGCCCGTCGTCCCCGTCGGCCCCGACGGGCGGTTCACGTGGCCGGTGACCGACTACGAGGGCATGCACGTCTTCGACGCCAACCCGCACATCATCGACCACCTCAAGGCCGCGACCCGCGGCGAGGGCGAGACCGGCTCGGTGACCGCCGGCACGGTGCTGCTGCGACGCGAGACCTACGACCACAGCTACCCGCACTGCTGGCGCTGCCGCGAGCCCCTCATCTACATGGCCGTGTCGTCGTGGTTCGTCGAGGTCACGAAGATCAAGGACCGCATGCTCGAGCTCAACCAGCAGATCGAGTGGACGCCCGCGCACATCCGGGACGGCCAGTTCGGCAAGTGGCTGGCCAACGCGCGCGACTGGTCTATCTCGCGAAACCGCTTCTGGGGCAGCCCGATCCCGGTCTGGAAGTCCGACAACCCGGAGTTCCCCCGCATCGACGTCTACGGCTCCTTCGCTGAGCTCGAGGCCGACTTCGGTGTCGACGTCACCGACCTGCACCGGCCGTTCATCGACTCTCTGACGCGCCCCAACCCCGACGACCCGTCGGGCCGGTCCACGATGCGCCGCGTCGAGGACGTGCTGGACGTGTGGTTCGACTCCGGCTCGATGAGCTTCGCCCAGGTGCACTACCCCTTCGAGAACGCCGACTGGTTCGAGCACCACTTCCCGGGCGACTTCATCGTCGAGTACATCGGGCAGACCCGCGGCTGGTTCTACACCCTGCACATCCTCGCGACGGCCCTGTTCGACCGGCCCGCCTTCGAGACGTGCGTCAGCCACGGCATCGTGCTCGGCTCCGACGGCCAGAAGATGAGCAAGTCGCTGCGCAACTACCCCGACGTGCGCGAGGTGTTCGACCGCGACGGCGCCGACGCCATGCGCTGGTTCCTGATGAGCAGCCCGATCCTGCGCGGTGGCAACCTCGTCGTGACCGAGCAGGGCATCCGCGACGGCGTGCGCCAGGTGATGATCCCGTTGTGGAACGCGTGGTCGTTCTTCGCGCTCTACGCCAACACCGCCCGGGGCGGACAGGGCTACGAGGCGAAGCACTCCACGGCGTCGACCGACGTGCTCGACCGCTACCTGCTGGCCAAGCTCGGCGAGTTCGTCGGCGCCATGCGCGAGCAGCTCGACGCGTACGAGATCGCCGCCGCGTGCGACACGATGCGTGGCTTCCTCGACGTGCTCACCAACTGGTACATCCGTCGGTCACGCGACCGGTTCTGGGGCGGCGAGTCGGACGAGTCGCTGTCCGCCTTCGACACGCTCTGGACGGCCCTCGAGACCGTCACGCGCGCCACGGCGCCGCTGCTGCCGCTCGTGACCGAGGAGATCTGGCGCGGTCTCACCGGCGAACGCTCGGTCCACCTCGCCGACTACCCGGACGCCGCCGACCTGCCGGCCGACCACGCCCTGGTCGTCGGCATGGACCGGGCGCGCGAGGTCTGCTCGACCGCGTCGAGCCTGCGCAAGGCCCGCGCGCTGCGTGCCCGCCTGCCGTTGGCGGAGCTCACCGTCGTCACGTCCGACCCGTCCGCGCTGGAGCCGTTCCGCGGGATCATCCAGGACGAGCTCAACGTCAAGGCGCTGACCCTCGTCGACGTCGCGAACGCCAGCGAGGCCGACTTCGGCGTGAGCCAGCGCCTCACCGTGAACGCCCGAGCCGCCGGCCCACGTCTGGGCAAGGACGTGCAGCTCGCCATCAAGGGCAGCAAGACGGGCGACTGGTCGGTCGACGCCGACGGCACGGTCACCTCCGGTGGCCTCGCACTGGTCGAAGGGGAGTACGCGCTGGAGACCGTCGTCGCCGGTGACGCCGCCGACATCGGCGCCACCGCCATGCTGCCCTCCGGCGGGTTCGTCGTGCTCGACACCCGGGTCTCGCCGGACCTCGCGACCGAGGGCCTCGCCCGAGACCTCGTGCGCGCCGTCCAGCAGGCTCGTCGCGACACCGGCCTGCACGTGAGCGACCGCATCAGCCTGACCATCCAGGGTGGGCCGGAGGTCTTCGAGGCGACGGTCACCCACCGCGACCTCATCGTGGGCGAGACCCTCGCGGCGCAGTTCGCGGCTGCGGGCCCCGAGCACGCTCTGCCCGACGGCCTTCCCGGCACGCCGACCGAGGTGGTCGTCGGCGACAACCATGCTGCGACGATCCTGGTCGTGAAGCGATGATCGTGAACCGTGAGGACGAGCTGGAAGGCACCGAGGTGGACATGACCCACGAGCAGCACGCTCGCGAGGAGCTTGCAGACGCCGACCGGGTGGTCGTGCGAGAGGCCGTCGGCGACGACCTCTCCGGCGTGCTCTCGGTCGGTCACCGCACCTGGCTCGCGACCTACGAGCCGATCGCTGGTCCCGAGTACGTCGCCATGGGCCTGGCGAAGTGGTGGACGAGCGACGTCGTCACCGACTCGATCCGCAAGGGCCGCACCCTCGTGGCGACCCAGGGCGACGACGTCGTCGGGGTGGCGACCTACGGCCCACAGGACGACGCGTTCGTCCTGTGGAAGCTGTACGTGCTGCCGGGACACCACGGGCACGGCATCGGAACCCGGCTCCTGCAGGCCGTCGTCGAGAGGGCGGAGCAGAACGGCCAGAGGCGGATCACGCTGTCCTACCTCGAGGGGAACCGACAGGCGGCGCGCTTCTACGCGCGACACGGCTTCGTCGAGACGCACCGCGAGACCCCCGGCTCAGGGCTGCCCGAGAGCGTCTGGATGGCGCGTGACCTCGGTGCCGGCGACGCCGATCCGGACGGAGGCCGGGCATGAACGGGCGCCCGGACGCCTCCGCCCTCGAGGCCGCTCGCAACCTCGAGGAGATCAAGCGCATGCGCGAGATCGAGGAGGAGATCCTCGCCCGCGCCCCGGAGAACGACATCGGCCCGTCCCTCGAGCGCATCAACGCGGTCATGGAGCTCGCCGGCGATCCTCAGCGCACCTACCCGTCGATCCACCTCACGGGCACCAACGGCAAGACCTCGACGAGCCGCATGATCGACTCCATCCTGCGTGAGAGCGGCCTGTCGACCGGTCGGTTCACCTCGCCGCACCTGCACGACATACGTGAGCGGATCACCCTCTCGGGCAAGCCGATCCCGCGTGAGAAGTTCATCGCCGCCTACGACGAGGTGGCGCCCCTGGTCGAGATCGTCGACGCGAGGTCGCTCGAGTCCGGTGGTCGCCGGATGAACTTCTTCGAGGTGCTCGTGGCGGTCGCGTACGCGGCGTTCGCCGACGCCCCCGTCGACGTCGCGATCATCGAGGTCGGACTGGGCGGCTCGTGGGACGCCACCAACGTCATCGACGCCCAGGTCGCGGTCGTCACCCCGGTCGACCTCGACCACACCCACCTGCTCGGTGACGACGTCGTCACCATCGCCGAGGAGAAGAGCGGCATCATCAAGGCGGACTCCGTGACCGTCTCGGCGGTGCAGGACGAAGACGTCGCACGCGTCCTCCTCGACCGCGTCGAGGAGGTCGGCGGCGCCCGTATCGTCTTCGAGGGCAACGATTTCGGCGTCCTCGCCCGCGAGGTCGCCATCGGTGGCCAGCAGGTGTCGCTGCGCGGACTGGCGGGGGAGTACCCCGACCTGTTCCTGCCCCTGCACGGCTCGCACCAGGCCAGCAACCTCGCCACGGCGGTCGCGGCCGTCGAGTCGTTCATCGGCGGAGGCGGGCAGCGCATCGAGCACGAGGTGCTCCTGGCTGCCTGCGCGGCGATGACATCCCCCGGTCGCCTCGAGATCGTGCGCCGGTCACCCACGGTCCTGGTCGACGCGGCCCACAACCCCCACGGCGCCCGGTCCCTCGTGGCGGCGCTGGACGAGTCGTTCGCCTTCACCAAGCTCGTCGGTCTCGTCGGGATCGTCGCCGACAAGGACGCGACGGGCATGCTCGAGGTCCTCGAGCCGGTCCTGGACCACGTCGTGGTGACGCGCAGCTCGTCCCCCCGCGCGCTCTCGCCGGCGAAGCTGGGTGAGCTCGCCGTCGAGCTCTTCGGCGACTCGCGGGTGACCGTCGTCCGCGACCTTCCCGACGCCCTCGAGCAGGCGGTCACGCTCGCCGAGGCCGACGGGATGGGCGGCGGCGTCATCGCCACCGGCTCCGTCATCACGGCCGGCGAGGTGCGCATGCTCCTCGGCCTCACCGACGCCTGAACCGGCGCCCCCACCTAGGCTGGCTACGTGAACCCCGCCAAGATCGTCCTGATCCTCGCCGTCGTGGTCGTCCTCGTCGTGCTGTGGGGGCGCGTCATGGGCCGCAAGGACCCCGACCGTCCTCTCGTCGGCCTCACCGACGGCGTACGCGCCAAGGTCAGCCGTGAGATCAGCGCCGGGCACAAGATCAACGCGATCAAGATCTACCGCGAGGCGACGGGCGCGCCACTGGCCGACGCCAAGCGGGCGGTCGACAGCTGGTTCGTGCCGGGTCAGGGCCCCGGGGTGCGCGACGCCGCAGCGTCGTTCACCGAGGGGCGCCTGACCGACGAGGGACGCGCCCGCATCAGCGAGCTCATCCTCGCCGGTCGCCGCGAGGACGCCATGACCCTGTACGCCGAGGCGACCGGGGCGAGCGGCTCCGAGGCGCAGGCGATCATCCGCAGCTGGGACACCAGCCAGGACTACTGAGCCGGAACGACCAACCCGGGACCGCCGACCCTCGTCCACCAGGCCCGGCGCCCCGCCCGACCGACAGCCAGATCCATCTCGACAGCCCGAGGCAGCCCACCGCATGCGTTCCATCCCGTTCCACGGCCAGACCGGCAAGTTCACCTTCCGAATGCTCGCGACCGTGCTGGGTGGGCAGTCCATCTGCATCCTGCTCGGCGCCCTCGTCGCGAGGGGTGTCAGCGCAGCCGACGACGGCGGGGCGCGCAGCACGGCATACCTGCTCGTGGGGTTCGGGCTCGGCGCCCTGTGCATCGCGGCTGCCGGCCTGATGCGCCGCCCGTGGGGGCTCACCCTCGGGTGGGTCGTGCAGGCGCTCACCCTGCTCAGCGCGCTCGTCGTGCCGATGATGTTCGTCGTCGGGCTCTTCTTCCTGGCTCTCTGGATCACCTGTCTCGTCAAGGGTGCCCAGGTCGATGCCGAGATGGCCCGCCGTGAGGCGGCCGCGGGCGACGGGCCGTCAGGGGCCCAGCAGCCCGGCCGATAGGGTGGCCGGGTGACCATCGAACGCTCCCTCGTCCTCGTCAAGCCCGACGGTTTCCAGCGCGGCCTCACCGGTGAGGTGCTCCGCCGCATCGAGGCGAAGGGCTACACCCTCGTCAGCCTCTCGATCCTCACCCCGACCCGCGACCAGCTCGCCGCGCACTACGCCGAGCACGAGGGCAAGCCGTTCTACGAGCCGCTCGTCGAGTTCATGAGCTCGGGTCCGGTCACCGCAGTCGTCATCGAGGGGCAGGACTCCGTCAAGGGCTTCCGCAGCCTCGCCGGCGCCACCAACCCCACCGACGCCGCACCGGGCACGATCCGCGGCGACCTCGGCCGTGACTGGGGCACGAAGGTCCAGCAGAACATCGTCCACGGCTCCGACTCGGCCGAGTCGGCCGCTCGCGAGATCGGCATCTGGTTCCCCGAGCTCTGACGGGAACACGCGTCACACGGGCCACACGCGTCACCCATCGCGCGACACGCCCCCGATGCCCTCGGGCCACGCCGGAGACCGCGACACAATCCCGGCCATGAGCACCTGGCCCGCCCTCGGTCGCGACCTCGCGGTCGACCTCGGCACGGCCAACACGCTCATCCACGTCCGCGGTCGCGGCGTCGTCGTCGAGGAGCCCTCGGTCGTCGCGGTCGAGGTGGCGAGCGGTCGCCTGGTCGCGGCGGGCAGCCGGGCCAAGGAGATGCTCGGCCGGGCGCCGGGCACGATCCGGGCGGTGCGCCCCCTGCGTGACGGTGTCGTCTCCGACGCCGACGAGACGGAGCGGATGCTGCGCTGGTTCATCGACCAGGTGCGCACCTCGCGGCTCGTGCGCCCCCGCATGGTGCTGTGCGTCCCGAGCGAGGTCACGGGCGTCGAGCGGCGGGCCCTGGAGGACGCCGCGACCCGCTGCGGCGCCCGACGGGTCTACATGATCGAGGAGCCGATGGCCGCGGCCATCGGTGCCGGGCTGCCCGTCTACGAGACGGCCGCGAGCATGGTCGTCGACATCGGCGGTGGCACCACCGACGTCGCCGTCATCAGCCTCGGCGGCATCGTCACGTCCAGCTCGCTGCGCATCGCGGGCGACGAGATCGACGAGGCCCTCGTCAGCCACGTCAAGAGCGAGTACTCCCTCCTGCTCGGTGAGCGCAGCGCCGAGGACATCAAGGTGGCGGTCGGGTCCGTGTTCCCGCTCCGGGAGGAGCTGACGACCCGCCTGCGGGGTCGCGACCTCGTGACCGGGCTGCCCAAGACCGTCGAGGTCGGCTCCGTCGAGGTGCGGCGCGCCATCGAGGCACCGGTGCTGCAGATCATCGAGCTCGTGCGGGCGACGCTCGACGTCTGCCCTCCCGAGCTCGCCGGAGACATCCTCGACCGCGGCATCACGCTCACGGGCGGCGGCGCCCTGCTGCGGGGGCTCGACGAGCGCATGCGCCACGAGCTCGGGGTGCCGGTGCGCGTCGCGGAGGACCCGCTCCGTGCGGTCGTTCGGGGCGCCGGGCGCTGCGTCGACGAGTTCGCGAGCCTCGAACGGGTGCTCGTCGGCGACCACCGCCTCTAGCCGTATGCCGTCGACAGCCCGCCGCCGCCTCCTCGTCGTCCTGGCGTCGCTGACCGTTGCGGTCATGCTGTCCGACCTCGCCGGGTGGGCCGTGGCCGACGGCGTGCGTCGGGCCGGTGGCCTCGTCCTGGGCCCGGTGCAGCGTGCGCTCTCGGGGGCCCAGCCCGACGAGCTCGCCGCCGTCGAGAGCGAGAACGTGCGCCTGCGCACCCTCGTCGCCGACCAGCAGCGGCGCGCGGCCGACCTGGGGCGGCTCGACGAGCTGCTCGGCTCCGCCACGACAGCCGGCCGCACCGTGCTGGCCGCTCGGGTGGTCGCGACCGACCTGAGCCCGCTCGGTGGTCGCACCGTCACGCTCGACGTGGGATCCCGTGACGGCGTCCGGGCCGACTCGACCGTGGTGTCCGCCGACGGCCTCGTCGGCCGGGTCGTCGCCGTGGCGCCGTGGACCAGCGACGTGCAGGTGCTGGGCAGCGCCGGCTCGGTCGTCGCCGTGCGCGTCGGGCCTGCCGGCACGCTGGGCACCGTCAGGTCTCCGGTGGCCGGCGACGCCGAGTCGCGTCCGCGCGGGTCGCTGCGCCTGTCGACCATCGCACCGGGCACGGCCGTCGTCGGCGACGTCGTGCGCACCCTCGGCAGCGTCGACGAGACGCCGTATGCCGCAGGCATCGTCGTCGGAACGGTGACCGCGGTCGACCCCGACCGCGGCCAGCTCACGCGGGGTGCCACGGTGCGCCCGGCGACCGACCCCGACGCGATCGACGTCGTCGCGGTCATCGTGCCGAGCCCTCGCTCGGCCCCGAGGTCGGCGGCGGCGACCACCCGGACGTCGCTGTCGCGACCGACGGCCGCGAGACGATGAGGCCGACGTTGCTGGGAGTGCTGCGCACGGCATACGTCGTCGTGGCGGCACTGCTCACGGCCACCCTGCTCCCGAGACTCGGCGTCCCGCCGGCGTGGGTGCCCGATCTCGTGCTGGTCGGGGTCGTGGCCACGGCGGTCCTGCGAGGGCCGGTGCACGGGGCGCTCGCAGGGCTGCTCGCCGGCTGGGTCGTCGAGCTGGTGCCTCCGGTGGGCAGCCCGCTCGGCCTGATGGCGATGGTCACGATGCTGGCGGGACTGGTCGCGGGCCTGTTCCGGCGCTCGTCGTCCCGCTCGTGGCTGCGTGCCCCGGCAGCGCTGCTCTGCGCGGCCGTCGTGGTGCTGGCGGGCCGGGTCGGCTCGGCCGTGCTCGCCGAGGGCGGCGTCGAGACTGCCGTCGACGCCACACGCCTCGTCTCGACCATGCTCTTCGGAGTGATGCTGCTGCCCGCCCTTCTCGTGGTCGACCGAGCCTTGGTGCGTCGGAGGCTCGGGTGAGCCGTCGCGGCGTCCCCGGCCTACGGTCCCGGCGCTCGCGGGCCCCGCGGCGGGTCGGCGTGGCCGGGGTGGTGCTCGTGCTGCTCGTCACGCTCTTCGGACTGCTCCTCGGCAGGCTCGGCCAGCTCCAGCTCGTCCAGGGCCCCGAGCTCGCGAGGACGGAGACGACGGTCAACACGCGCACGGTCACCGAGCACGCCCTGAGAGGCCGCATCCTCGACAGCCGCGGCGTCCCCTTCGTCGGCAACAGCTTCGACACGGTCGTCACGGTGGAGCGGGCCGAGCTCGTCGAGTCGAAGGACGGTGGGCGTGACCTCGTGGCTCGTGTCGCGGCCGTGCTCGGACTGCCCTTCGACCGGCTGTGGGGCAAGACGATGCTGTGCGGCACCGCGGGTGCTCCCGCGGCACCTGCCTGCTTCAACGGCTCTCCCTACGTGCCCGTCCCGCTGGCAGCCGGGGTGGACGCCCGCCGTGCGCTCACCCTGGTCGAGCAGCCGGAGAAGTTTCCCGGCGTCGACGTCACCACGCAGCCTGCCCGCGAGTACGCCCGCCCGGCTGGGGCGCTCGCTCCGCACCTGCTCGGCTGGGTCGCGCGCGCCAACGCCGACGAGGTCTCCGGGAGCGGCGGTCGGGTCGACGCGGAGGACCTCGTCGGTCGTTCGGGCATCGAGTCGCAGTACGACTCGGTGCTGCGCGGCACCAACGGCCGCACGGTCGTGGCCATCGACCCGCGCGGCCTCGTCACCGACACCGTCAGCGTGACGCCGCCCGTCGCCGGTCGCGACGTCGTGACCCATCTCGACTCGCGCCTCCAGGCGCGCACGGAGGCGGCGCTCGCGGGGGCCGTGACCCGTGCGCACTCGCTCGGGCTCCGGGCCGACACCGGCGCCGCCGTCGTGCTCGACGTGACGAACGGAGCGGTGGTCGCCGCCGCGAGCTACCCGTCCTACGACCCGTCGGCCTTCGCCGGTGGCATCAGCAGCGCCGAGCTCGCGCGACTGACGAGCCCGGTGAACGCCAGCCCGTTGACCTCCCGCCTGACCGCAGAGACGTTCCCGCCCGCCTCGACCTTCAAGGTCGTCTCGGTGCCGGCCGCGGTGAACGCCGGGGCGAAGCTGACCGCCCGCTACGACTGCTCGCCCAACGTGTCGATCGGCGGACGCCTCTTCAACAACTTCGAGTCGCGCGGCTACGGCCCGATCGACCTGCACCGGGCCCTCGTCGTCTCGTGCGACACGGTCTTCTACCGCCTCGCGTACGCCGCCTGGCTGGCCCAGGGCGGCCTCGCCGCTCCCACTGACGTCGCCGACCCGTTCGTGACCATGGCCAAGGCCTTCGGTCTCGGACGGCGCACCGGCATCGACGTCCCGGGCGAGGCTGCCGGCCGCGTGCCCGACCGCACGTGGAAGGAGGACTACTGGCTGGCGACGAAGGACGCGACCTGCCGACGGGCCGCTACCGGCTACCCCGAGGTCGCGCGCACCGACCGCGCGCGTGCCGACTACCTCAAGAAGCTTGCGACCGAGAACTGCGCCACCGGCTACCAGTACCGTGCCGGCGACGCGGTCAACTTCTCGATCGGACAGGGCGACACTGCGGTCACCCTGCTGCAGATGGCCGGGGTCTACGCCGCCATCGCCAACGGCGGCACGCTGTGGCAACCGCAGGTCGCGGCCGCCTATCGTGCGCAGGACGGCGCGACCACACCGATCGCGCCGAAGCGCGTAGGCACCGTCCCTCTGCGACCCGACGTGCTCGCGTACGTCAGAGCAGCGCTGGCCGACGTGACGCGACCGGGTGGCTCGGCCGGCACGGCTTTCGCCGGCTTCCCGCAGTCCCGCTACCCGGTGGCCGGCAAGACGGGCACCGGCGAGGTGTTCGGCAAGCAGGCCACCGCCTGGTTCGCGGGCTACGGCCCGACGACGAAGCCGAGGTATGCCGTCGTGGTCGTCGTCGGCCAGGGCGGGTCGGGCTCGAAGGTGGCCGCCCCTGCCGTGCGCCAGATCTTCGATGCCATCCTTGCCCTGGGGCTGTAGGGCGCACCGGTGACGGTGCGCCTGCGCCTCCGGAGGGCGATCTGACGAGAGGGTGCGAGCGTGGACGACTACCTGAGGAGCGACGCCCCGGTCATCCAGGTGCTCGACCGGGCCTGGGACCGCAGCAGGCTCAGCGCCCGGACCCGGTTCGAGCGGCTCCGCACCCGGTCCTTCCTGCTCGTGCAGTCCGCCGTAGCGGCCGGCGTCGCGTGGTGGTTCGCGACCGACGTCGTGGGTCACCGGTCGCCGTTCTTCGCACCGATCGTCGCCGTCGTCTGTCTCGGGATGTCCTACGGCCAGCGCCTTCGGCGGGTCTTCGAGGTCGCGATCGGCGTCGCCGTCGGGGTGTTCACCGCGGACGTGTTCGTGCACGTCGCCGGTAGCGGTCCCTGGCAGATCTCGGCCGTCGTGCTCGTGTCGATGGCCTTCGCGACGCTGCTCCACGGCGGGGCGGTGATCGTCACGCAGTCGGCCGTGCAGGGCATCGTCATCGCGGCCCTCGTCGCAAGCCCCGGCCAGGCGCTCAACCGCTGGACCGACGCCCTCATCGGCGGCGGGATCGCCCTGGTCGCGGCCACGGTCGTGCCCCAGGCCCCGCTGCGACGGCCCCGGGTGGCCGCAGCCGAGGCGGTGCGCAAGATCGGCGAGCTGCTGCGTCGGGCGGCGGCGAGCGCGCGTGACGGCGACGTCGAGTCGGCCGCCGAGGTGCTCGCGTCGGCCCGGGCCACCGAGTCGCTCCTGCGCGAGCTGAGGTCGGCGGCCGACGAGGGGCTCTCGGTGCTCACCTCGTCGCCGTTCAAGCGGCAGCACGCGGAGGGCGTGCGCAAGATGGTCGACCTCGTCGAGCCCCTCGACCGGGCGATGCGCAGCACCCGTGTGCTCGTGCGTCGCGTGACGATCGCGGTGGGGCGCGGCGAGCCCCTGCCGCCCGGCTACGTCGAGCTGATCCTCGAGCTGGCCGCGGCCACCGACGTCGTCGGCCGGGCCCTGTCCGAGAACGCCTCGCCCGAGATCGGGCGCCCCGCCATGCTGTCGGTCGCCCGTGGCACCGCCGCGCTGCCGCGCACGTCGAGCCTCGCCACCGAGACCGTCCTGGCGCAGATCCGCTCGACCGTCGTCGACCTGCTCCAGGTAACCGGCCTCGACGTCGACCAGGCGATCGCCGCGGTCCCGCCCGAGCGCCCCCGCGAGTCCTGACACCCCGCCTCCCGATCGAGAGAACGCTCCGTGGGGCCACGGCGAAGGGCCGGGCCCTCGCGGACCCGGCCCTCCGGCATACGTGCTCTCTGACCCTCTCGGTCAGAGGTCCGTCAGTTCGACGGGGTGTACTCGTGTGGACCCGTCTCGAGCTTCTGGACACGCGGGTCACCCGCGTCGGCGAAGTAGTCGGCCGGGATCGTCTCGTCCGTGCCCTCGGGTGCCTTCATCGCCCGCAGGACGAAGGTGAGGATCGCCGCCACGATGACGTTGAGCGCGAACGCCGTCACGGCGATGTAGCCGAGCTGGCCGATGACGGGGATCGAGGCGACCGACCCGGCGAAGGGTGCCCCGGTCGCCTTGTTCGTCACGTTGTACGCGGCCAGGGTGCCGTAGACCATGCCGACGGCCCAGCCGCCGAGCAGCGCCCACCGGTGGAACCAGCGTGTGTAGAGGTAGAAGACGAGCGACGGGAACGTCTGGAGGATCCAGATGCCGCCGAGCAGCTGGAAGTTGATCGCGTTGCTCTTGTCGAGGGTGAGCACGAAGATCAGCGCGAACGCCTTGACGACGAGCGAGGTGACCTTGCTGACCTTCGCCTCCTGCTTCGGCGTCGCGTCCGGCTTGATCCACGCCTTGTAGATGTTGCGCGTGAACGTGTTGGCCGCCGCGATCGACATGATCGCGGCCGGGACGAGCGCACCGATGGCGATGGCCGCGAAGGCCACGCCGGCGAACCACGACGGGAACATGTCCTCGAACAGCTGCGGGATGACGAGCTGGCCGTTGACCTTGCCGTCGAGACCCACGGGCTTGGTGCCGGCGGCGATCGCGACCCAGCCGAGCAGCGCGAGCAGACCCAGCAGGAAGGAGTACGCCGGCAGGATCGAGGCGTTCTTGCGGATCGTGTTGCGGTTCTTGGCCGAGAGGCTCGCCGTGACCGAGTGGGGGTACATGAACAGCGCCAGCGCGGAGCCGAGCGCGAGCGTGGCGTAGGCCCAGTACGCCTTCTCGCCGGGCACGAAGACGTTCGGGTTGCCCGTGGCCGGGTTCTTCGTCGTCGTCATCTTGTCCTTGGCTGCGTCGAAGATGTGGTCCCAGCCACCGACCTTCGAGGGCAGGTAGATCACCGCGACGATGATGACGATGTAGATCAGGATGTCCTTGACGAAGGCGATGATCGCCGGCGCGCGCAGACCCGAGGTGTAGGTGTAGAGCGCGAGCACGAGGAAGGCGATGAAGAGCGGAAGGTCGTTGGCCACCCAGTTGCCGCCGCCACCGACACCCGCGACCTCGAGCACCGCCTGGATGCCGACGAGCTGCAGGGCGATGTAGGGCATCGTGGCGAGGAAGCCGGTGACCGCCACGGCGAGGGAGAGTCCGCGAGAACCCGAACGGCCGTGCACGAAGTCGGCCGGCGTCACGTAGCCGTGGCGGTGCGAGACCGACCACAGGCGCGACATGAACACGAAGATGATCGGGTAGAGCACGATCGTGTAGGGCACGGCGAAGAAGCCGTTGACGGCGCCGAACGCCCACATCGCCGCGGGCACGGCGACGAACGTGTAGGCGGTGTAGAGGTCACCGCCGAGCAGGAACCAGGTGATCCAGGTGCCGAAGGAACGGCCGCCGAGTCCCCACTCCTCGAGGCTCTCCATGCTCTGGGGGCGGCGCCACCGGGCGGCCCAGAAGCCGGCCGCGGCCACGACGACGAAGAAGAAGACCAGCACGGTGAGCGCGACGCCGTTGACGCCGGTGTTGGTGGCCGCAGGGGCGATGGTGGTCATCGGGTGCCGTCCTCTCGGGGCTCGTCACGCAGCGAGCCGTAGGAGTCCTCGTACGCGTCGCCCTCCGTGTTCATGGGGACGTGCGGGCGGGCCTTGAGCACGATGCGGTAGGCGGTGTAGGTCAGGGCCGAGCAGAGGATGACCCAGAGGAACTGGTACCAGATGAAGAACGGGAAGCCTGCAACGCGCGGCTCGTCCTTGGCGTAGGTGCCGACGAGCATGAGGGCGACGATGGGGATGGCGAGGAGCACGCCGGCGAGAGCCAGCAGGCCCTTGTTCGCCGGTGGCGCCTCATGACGGTGCGGAGTGGTGCTCACGCGAGTGACCTCCGTTGGTCGGGGCCGGAATGAGTTCGGCCGTGCGTCGCGGAAACTTACTCTCGCGAGCACGTGTCATGTGGCCTGCGACACAGCCATTTCCGCAGATGGTTGCTGATCGTGACGTACCCGGGGGACGCCGTCTCGAAGCCGCCGCGCGCATGGATAGGCTGTGCGCCATGGCTGATTTCGATGTCGTTGTGCTCGGTGCCGGTCCTGGTGGCTACGTCGCGGCGATCCGCGCGGCGCAGCTCGGCAAGAAGGTCGCCGTGGTGGAGAAGCAGTACTGGGGCGGCGTCTGCCTCAACGTCGGCTGCATCCCGAGCAAGGCCCTGCTCAAGAACGCCGAGCTCTCGCACACCCTGACCCACGACAAGCAGAAGTACGGCATCGAGGGCGACGCCACAATGAGCTACGGCCCGACGCACGCCCGCAGCCGCAAGGTCTCCGAGGGCATCGTCAAGGGCGTCCACTTCCTCATGAAGAAGAACAAGATCGAGGAGGTCGACGGTTGGGGCACCCTGACGTCCGCCACCTCGATGGACGTCGCCCTCAACTCCGGCGAGAAGCGCTCGATCACCTTCGACAACCTCATCCTCGCCACCGGCTCCGTGACCCGGATGATCCCAGGCGTGCAGGTGAGCAAGAACGTCGTGACCTACGAGGAGCAGATCCTCGACCCCGAGCTCCCGGGCTCCATCATCATCGCCGGCTCGGGCGCCATCGGCGTCGAGTTCGCCTACGTCATGAAGAACTTCGGCGTCGACGTCACGATCGTCGAGTTCCTCGACCGCATGGTGCCCACCGAGGACGCCGACGTGTCCAAGGAGCTGCTCAAGCACTACAAGAAGCTCGGCGTGAAGGTGCTGCTCGGCACCAAGGTCGAGTCGGTCGAAGACACCGGTTCGGGCGTCAAGGTGACGGTCAGCCCCGCCGCCGGCGGTGAGCAGCAGGTGCTCGAGGCCGACCGGCTGCTGTCGGCCATCGGTTTCGCACCGCGCACCGAGGGCTTCGGGCTCGAGTCGGTCGGCGTCGAGCTGACCGACCGCGGCGCCATCGCCATCGACGAGTACGGTCGCACCAACGTGCCGAACGTCTACGCCATCGGTGACGTCACCGCGAAGCTCATGCTCGCCCACGTCGCCGAGGCCATGGGCATCGTCGCGGCCGAGACGATCGCCGGCGTCGAGACGATGGCCATCGACTTCCGCTTCATCCCGCGGGCCACCTTCTGCCAGCCGCAGATCGGCTCGATGGGCCTGTCCGAGGCGCAGGCCAAGGAGGCAGGTCACGACGTGAAGACGGCGACCTTCCCGTTCTCCGCCAACGGCAAGGCCATGGGCCTGGGCGAGCCGGTCGGCTTCGTCAAGGTCATCGCCGACGCCGAGCACAACGAGATCCTCGGCGCCGCCCTCATCGGACCCGACGTCACCGAGCTGCTCCCGGTGCTCAACCTCGCCCAGACGTGGGACCTCACCGCCGACGAGGTCTCGCGCACCGTCTTCGCGCACCCGACCCTCGGCGAGGCCGTCAAGGAAGCCGTCCACGGCATCGCGGGCCACATGATCAACTTCTGAGTCAGGGCGAGAGGGCTGGGGCGTATGCCGTCCGGTCGGTTCACGAGGGCGCTCCCGCTGGTCGGGGGCGCCCTCGCGCCGTTCCTGCTGTGCCTGGCCCTCGGCGGATGCACGACGCAAGCCCCTGTGCCGCAGCCCGATCCGAGCACACCGACCGGCGGCGCGTCCCTCGACTCCGGGATGACCGCGGTGCCCGAACAGGTGACCTGCTTCGTCGAGAAGGACCTGTCGACGGGCCCGCCCCTGCAGCCGGGGGAGCTCTGGCCGGGAGCGGCGGAGGTGCGTGCGGCAGCCTCCCGCATCACCAGGCACGACGCCGCCGGCTGCCACCCGACCGCCACGCCGCCGACCACCTGCGACGGCGTCACTTTTCCCTGGGTGTTCGCCCAGGACCGCGAGATCTACTCGTGGACCGGCGCCCGCACGGTCGTCTCCGGCCTTGCGGCCGCGCGGCTCGCGGCCGGGTCCGACCTCTCGAAGGGCAACGTCGCTCTCGAGTACGTCCTGCTGAGGTTCGACCCCGGTGACCCGGCGCGGGGCGCGACCGGCGCCCTGCTCGCCGACCTCGTCCGTCGCTGCGGCGGCGGCCGGCCCGGCACGCTCGGCGCGGTCAAGGGAATCGTCGCGACCCAGAAGAGCATCTTCGGTGCCGGCGACGACAGAGGGCGAGGGGTGCTCGTCTCCGGGGCCGACGACCTGCTGTGGCTGATGGTCGACGGCGCCGCCTGGTCGACCGACTCCGAGCGACGCGCCCTCGGCCTGGCGGCCCAACGGCTTCGCGCGGGCTGACTGCCCGGAGTCGCTCGGGCCACGCCCGCGAGCCCGCGTGGCCGCGTCAGCGGGCACACGGCACACGGCACACGTGGCACGGCACACGTGGCACGGCATACGGCCGGAAAGAACCCCGGGAACACAAGGACGCCCCCGCGAATCCGCGGGGGCGTCCTGGTGTCTAGCGGCTCGTGCGGCCCGATCAGTACCAGTGCTTCCGGCCACCGATGGCGCGACCCGTCGCACCGAGCAGGAACAGGACGGCACCGACGACGACCAGGATGATGCCGATCGTGGTGAGGATGCTGATCTTGGCCAGGATGCCGATCAGCAGCAGGATGAGTCCAAGAATGATCATGGTGTCGCGTGACTCCTTCAGATGTTGTCCCCGAGCACTGAGTCACGTACCCGCCCGGGCCCCGCGGCCCACATCCGCCCGGTCACGAAACGGTCACGCAGCCGGTGCGGGTCGATTAGGGGGCCACCCGTTGCGCTGTTACCCTTGGAGGCGCCGTAGTCCGGCCGCGGATCGATAGCGCCCAGGTGGACATGCCCTGGAGCACCGCGCAACGAGATGAGAAGGAGTCGGTTCATCCATGCCTTTGGACGCTGACGTGAAGAAGCAGATCATGACCGAGTACGCCACGGTCGAGGGCGACACCGGCTCTCCCGAGGTTCAGATCGCGATGCTGACGCAGCGCATCAAGGACCTCACCGAGCACGCTCGGGCCCACAAGCACGACCACCACAGCCGTCGTGGTCTCCTCCTGCTGGTCGGCCGCCGCAAGCGCATGCTGCGCTACCTCGAGGCGACCGACATCGAGCGCTACCGTTCGCTGATCAAGCGACTCGGCCTGCGTCGATGAGTTCGTGACGAAAGGCGGTCCCCGCGTGAGCGCGGTGACCGCCTTTCGCCGTAGGTGCCCTCGGGCGACGCCCGTCGCTGGAGGCACCAGGGCCAGCCGGCCCGAAGAAGGAACAGCACGCAACCGGGCACACAACGACGATGTGCACGGGCACTTGAGAAAAAGAAAGCGAGGGCCCACATGGAGGGTCCAGACATCACCTTCGCCGAGGCCGTCATCGACAACGGCAGCTTCGGCACCCGCACGGTCCGCTTCGAGACCGGACGCCTGGCCAAGCAGGCCGGCGGCGCCGTCACGGCGTACCTCGACGACGACACGATGCTCCTGTCGACCACGTCCGCCGGCAAGCAGCCGAAGGACCAGTTCGACTTCTTCCCGCTGACGGTCGACGTCGAAGAGCGCATGTACGCCATCGGCAAGATCCCCGGCAGCTTCTTCCGCCGCGAGGGCCGTCCCTCGACCGAGGCGATCCTCACCTGCCGCCTCATCGACCGCCCCCTGCGCCCGACCTTCAAGAAGGGTCTGCGCAACGAGGTCCAGGTCATCATCTCGGTGTTCTCGCTGAACCCCGACCACCAGTACGACGTGCTCGCCATCAACGCCGCGAGCGCCTCGACGCAGATCTCCGGCCTCCCGTTCTCGGGTCCGATCGGTGGCGTGCGCGTCTCACTCATCGACGGCCAGTGGGTCGCCTTCCCGAACTTCTCCGACATCGAGCGCTCGGTCTTCGACATGGTCGTCGCCGGTCGTGTCGTGCCCGGTTCGAATGGTGACGACGTCGCGATCATGATGGTCGAGGCCGAGTCCACCGAGTCGACGTGGGACCTCGTCAAGAACGAGGGCAAGCAGGCGCCGACCGAGGAGGTCGTGGCCGAGGGCCTCGAGGCCTCCAAGAAGTTCATCAAGCAGCTCTGCGACGCCCAGGCCCAGCTCGCGGCCGAGGCCGCGAAGCCAGTGCAGGAGTTCCCGGTCTTCCTCGACTACGAGGACGACGTCTACGCCGCCGTCGAGTCCGCCGTCGAGGCCGACACGACGACTGCTCTGACGATCGCCGGCAAGCAGGAGCGCGAGGAGCGCCTCGACGAGATCAAGGACGCCGTCAAGGCGCAGCTCGCCGGGCAGTTCGAGGGGCGTGAGAAGGAGGTCTCGGCCGCCTTCCGCTCCGTGCAGAAGAAGCTCATCCGCCAGCGCATCCTGCGCGACAAGGTCCGCATCGACGGCCGTGGCCTCGCCGACATCCGCGCCCTCGGCGCCGAGGTCGAGGTCCTGCCGCGCGTGCATGGCTCGGCGATCTTCGAGCGTGGCGAGACGCAGATCATGGGTGTCACGACGCTCAACATGCTGAAGATGGAGCAGATGGTCGACACCCTGTCGCCCGTCACGCGCCGTCGCTACATGCACAACTACAACTTCCCGCCCTACAGCACCGGTGAGACCGGCCGCGTCGGTTCGCCGAAGCGCCGCGAGATCGGTCACGGCGCCCTGGCCGAGCGTGCGCTCATGCCGGTCCTGCCGACGCGCGAGGAGTTCCCGTACGCCATCCGCCAGGTGTCCGAGGCGCTCAGCTCCAACGGCTCCACCTCGATGGGTTCGGTCTGTGCCTCGACCCTCTCGCTGCTCAACGCCGGTGTGCCGCTGCGCGCCCCGGTCGCGGGCATCGCGATGGGCCTGGTGTCCGACACCGTCGACGGTGAGACGCAGTACGCCGCGCTCACCGACATCCTCGGTGCCGAGGACCCCTTCGGCGACATGGACTTCAAGGTCGCCGGCACCAAGGAGTTCGTCACGGCCATCCAGCTCGACACGAAGCTCGACGGCATCCCGGCCACCGTGCTCGCCGGCGCGCTGACCCAGGCCCGCGACGCACGACTGCACATCCTCGACGTCATGGCCGAGGCCATCGACGTGCCCGACGAGATGAGCCCGTACGCCCCGCGCATCATCACGGTGAAGGTCCCCGTCGACAAGATCGGTGAGGTCATCGGCCCGAAGGGCAAGATGATCAACCAGATCCAGGACGACACGGGCGCCGACATCTCGATCGAGGACGACGGCACCGTGTTCATCGGTGCGGTCGACGGTCCCTCGGCCGAGGCGGCTCGCGCGGCGATCAACGCCATCGCGAACCCGCAGATGCCCGAGGTCGGCGAGCGCTTCCTCGGCACCGTCGTCAAGACGACGACGTTCGGCGCGTTCGTCTCGCTGCTGCCCGGCAAGGACGGCCTGCTGCACATCTCCGAGGTGCGCAAGCTGGTCGGCGGCAAGCGGATCGACAACGTCGACGACGTCGTCAAGATCGGTCAGAAGATCCAGGTCGAGCTCAAGGAGATCGACCCGCGCGGCAAGCTCAGCCTCGCCGCGGTCCTCCCCGACGGTGACGGCGACAAGGCCGGCGACGCCGCGCCTGCCGACGCCGAGGCTCCGGCCGAGGTCTGATCGCACCGGTCCCAAACGGATCCGGAGCGGCCCGTCACCCCTACGCGGGTGGCGGGCCGCTCCGTCGTGCGCCGTCAGAAGATCGCGTTCGCGATGTTCCAACCTGTGCTGACCAGGCGCGGGGTCGACCATCCGTTCGTCGCCGTCCGGGGGTAGAGGAACAGCTGGCCGGCGGCGTTGCGAGCCAGGAGGTCGCCGACCCGGTCACTGGTGAAGTCTCCCGGCGACATGACGGCGGTGAACTGGTTCCAGCCCGCCCCGACCCGCACCGGCGCCCCGAAGCCGCCCCTGCCGGTGCCGACGAGCAGCCACAGGTAGCCCGTCGCCCGCTCTCGCGCCATGAGGTCCGGCCTGCCGTCGGCGCTGACGTCACCGACCGGCACGAGCAGGTCGTAGCGGTTCCAGCCGGTCGCGACGCGCACCCTCGGACCCAGCCCTCCGCGACCGTTGCCGGGGTAGAGGAAGAGCTCGCCCGTGGACGCCTGGCGCGCCAGCAGGTCGACCCGCTGGTCGCCGTTGAGGTCGCCGGGTCCGACGACGGCGTTCATGACGTTCCAGCCGGTGCCGAGCAGGATGGCGGGCGCGATGAAGGCGCCCTTCCCGGTGCCCCGGAACATCCACAGGTAGCCATTCGTGCGTTGCCGCACGACGACGTCCGGGCTGCCGTCGCCGCTGAGGTCGCCGACCGTCTCGAGCACGTTGTAGGCGCTCCAGTTCGAGCCGATCGTGATGCCGGCCGCGTGGCTCCCGCGGCCGTCCCCGGCGTAGAGCTTCAGGGCCCCGGACGTCCAACGCGCGATGACGTCGCCGCGCCAGTCCCCGTTGAAGTCGGCGGTGGACGCGGTGAGGGTGGACGCGGGCAGGGGCAGCGTGGCGAGGTCGTAGGTGCCGCACGTGCGGTCGAGGTCCGACCCGGCGTCCCACCACTGTGCGAGGTACACCCGGCCCCCCGAGAAGCTCGGTTGGGTGCACCGGTCGAGCGCCTCGGTCGGGTAGTCCAGCGTGCCGGCCGTCGCCCACACCGGGACGCCCGGCAGCCACCACGACCCCGTGATCGACTGCCAGCCGGTCGCGTTGGCGTAGAGGCCGTAGGAGAGTCCGGAGTCGTGCAGGCCACGCATGATGCCCTCGATGACGTAGCGGTTCTCGACCCGCTGGGCGGTCGTGCTCGACGGCCAGGGCTGCCTCCGCGGCGCGGTGTCGCGCGGCTCGACGTCGATCCACACCATCCGGGGCTGCCAGCCGGCGACGCGCCGGATGGTGGCGGCCGCGTAGCTCGACTCGGCGTAGCCGACGTTCGACAGGCGGCCTGCCCTGCTGCTGGCCGCCCAGGGACCGCTCGAGGCGTACGCGGTGAGCTGGGCCGCGGTCGGGAAGCCGGCCATCGTGTACGCGTGGGTCGGCTTTGCCAGTCCTCGTGCCCACCCTGCCTGGCTTGCGACACACGGGTTCTCGGTGAAGGGAAGCCCGTTGGTCAGGCCGATGACGACGAACTGGGTCGAGACCGGCGGGAACGTCGAGGGACACTGCGGCCAGGAGATGTCCTGCCCGAAGAGCACCGCGGCCGACGCGGTCGGGGTGCCCGGCGCACCTGGCGCGACGAGGAGTCCCAGCACAACTGCGATGGCGGCGAGCGGGATGAGGGCCAGGTGTCGAAGCCGGGACGAAATCCATTGGTAGCGTGACGATTCGGGCATGCAGACCACTTCCTCCGTTCTTCCAGTGTGCGCCTGCTGCGCCAGGTCGGCGGAGTCCTGTGACCGACGAGTCCGTATGCCGTCGGACAGGGTTCCTGCGTGGGGCGGGGTCCTCGTTAGGCTGGCCCGGTGACCGAAACGACCGACTCGACCGACACGACACGACAGGCGCAGCGCCAGCTCAAGGTCGCCGTCATCGGCGCGCGAGGCCGGATGGGCGCCGAGGCGGTGCGCGCCGTCGAGGCGGACCAGGGGCTCACCCTCGTCGGTGCGTACGGCTCGAAGGACGATCTCGGCGACCTCGGCGGCGCGGAGGTCGCTGTCGAGCTCACCGTCCCCGACGCCTCACCGGCGAACGTGGCCCACTGCGTCGAGCGCGGCATCCACGTCGTCGTCGGCACGACCGGCTGGGACGAGGGGCGGCTCGACGCGCTGCGGCGGCAGCTCAGCGATGCACCCCCGGGGGCAACCGGGGCAGGCGTGGGTGTGCTCATCGCACCCAACTTCGCGATCGGCGCGCTGCTGCTGATGTCCTTCGCCGCCAAGGCCGCCCCCTTCTTCGAGTCGGTCGAGGTCATCGAGCTGCACCATCCGGCCAAGGTCGACGCGCCGTCCGGCACCGCAGCCCGCACGGCGGCCATGATCGGACGGGCACGGTCCGAGGCCGGCTGTCCGGCCGTGCCCGACGCGACCACCCACGACCCCGACGGGGCCCGCGGGGCCACGGTCGACGGCATACCCGTGCACTCCGTGCGCCTGCGTGGTCTCACCGCCCACCAGGAGGTCCTGCTCGGCAACGCGGGCGAGATGCTGACGCTGCGCCACGACTCCTTCGACCGCAGCAGCTTCATGCCCGGGGTCATCGCGGCCGTCCGCGCGGTCGGTGACCACCCCGGGCTCACGGTCGGTCTCGAGCACTACATCGGCCTCACCTGAGGGGGTCCGAGTGGCCATCCCCAAGGTCGTCCTCTTCTACGCGTTCCGGCCCATCGCCGACCCGGAGGCGCTGCGCCTGTGGCAGCGCGACCTCTGCGAAGGCCTGGGCCTGCGGGGGCGGATCCTGCTGTCCCGTCACGGGATCAACGCGACTGTCGGCGGCGACGTGACGGTGCTCAAGACGTACGTCCGCAAGACCCGGGAGTACGCACCGTTCCACGACATCGACGTGAGGTGGAGCGACGGGTCAGGGCTCGACGCACAGGGTCGGAGCCTCGACTTCCCCCGGCTCGTCGTCAAGGCGCGCGAGGAGATCGTGTCGTTCGGCGTGCCCGACGAGGTCGTCGTCGACGAGCACGGCGTGGTCGGCGGCGGCTGGCGCCTGAGCCCGGACGAGCTGGACACGCTCGTCGCCGAGCGGGGCGACGAGGTGGTGCTGCTCGACGGTCGCAACGCCGTCGAGGCTGAGGTGGGGCGTTTCCGCGGCGCCGTCGTGCCCGACGTCCGCAGCACGGCCCAATTCGTCCGTGAGCTCGACTCCGGGCGGTGGGACGACCTCAAGGGACGGCCGGTCGTCACCTACTGCACGGGAGGCATCCGCTGCGAGGTGCTCACCAGCCTCATGCGCTCACGCGGCTTCGACGAGGTCTACCAGCTCGACGGCGGCATCGTGCGCTACGGCGAGCAGCGGGGCGACCGCGGACTGTGGGAGGGCCACCTCTACGTCTTCGACGGGCGCATGACTGTCCCGTTCTCCGACGAGGCCGTCGACCTGGCCGCGTGCTCGGTGTGTGGTGAGCCGACCAGCCGGGTCGCCAACCGCGAGGACCTGCCCGGGCGGCCGCTGCGGCCCGTCTGCGCCGCCCACGCCGCCCACCGCGAGCACGCAGCTCACACCGCCGACACCGCCGACACCGCCGACACCGAGGCCTGACGTCGCTCGTCGGGGACGACGGGACCGGCCCCGGCGACACACCAAGCCCGCACCGGGCAGGGGTGCCACACGAGTGACGCCGCCGACGGGCGCACTTCCTGTGTCCGCCGGACCGAGAGCTCAGTCGCCCCGGCCGTCGAGCAGGGCGCGTACGTCGTCGGGCGCCCGCATGCGCCAGGCATCGGTGACGAGCTCCGCGAGACGTTCCGGCTCGACCCGCTCGAGCCACACCATGACGAGCGGCGAGCCGTCGTAGGCGGGTGTGGTGAAGAAGAGGTCCGGCTCGCCGAGGACGAGCGCCTGCTTCTCCGCCTCGTCACCGACGTAGAGCACCGCGACGTCGGTGCGGATGAGCCGGCGTTGGCCGGGTCGCCGTTCGGGATAGGACCAGACGAAGCCGTGCCCACCGACCCGGAAGTCGAAGCCGTCGCTCGGGATCTCCTGGACCTCGGGCAGCGCCAGGGCCAGGCGGCGTACGTCGTCGGCGTCGGCCACCGGTCAGCCCCAGCCGAGATGGCGAAGAAGAGCTGCCGTGCCGGCGCCGAGCACGACGACGACGATGAACGGTGCTCGCAGCACCAGCGCCACGACGGCCACCCCGACGGCGGCCAGCCTGGCGTCGACCGTCAGCGACCCGTCCGTTCGCGTGAGCGTCTGCGTCGCGATGAGCGCGGCGAGCAGGGCGATCGGCAGGGCCGCGGTGACCCGCTGGACCCGGGGGTCGTCGAGGATGCTCGCCGGCACCAGGTAGCCGGCGAGCTTGAGCCCGAAGGCGATCACCGCGGCCATGAGGACCGCCACCCACATCGTCACGCGGCACCGCCGTTCCGCGGCCCGCGGACCTCCGTCGCCTGCGCACCGGGCGTCGGCGCTCCGGCGCTGCCGCCAGGGGCTCGCCAGGCGAGCAGCGCCGCGAACGCCGCGGCGAGCACGGGGACGCCGGCCGGCAGGCTCGGCCAGAGGACGACGGCGACGACGGCGGCGAGCGCGCCGACGGCCACCGCGTCGCGGCTGCGCAGCCGCGGCCAGAGCAGGGCCGTGAAGGCCGCGCAGGCCGCGGCGTCGAGGCCGTAGGCGCGGGGGTCGCCGAGCCGGTTGCCGAGAAGGGCGCCACCCAGCGTCGTGAGGTTCCAGAGGACGAAGACCGACACCCCGGTGAGCCAGAAGCCGAGCCGCGAGGCGCGCACCGCGTCCTGCGAGACCGCCACGGCCGTCGACTCGTCGATCGTCAGGTGTGCCGCACCGAGGCGCCGCAGACCGCGGACCCCGAGCAGCTGGGTGAGCTCGAGGGCGTAGAGGCCGTTGCGCACCCCGAGCAGGGAAGACGCCGCGATGGCGGCGGGAGCGGCGTTCAGGCCACCCGAGACGATGCCGATGAAGGCGAACTGCGAGCCGCCGGTGAACATCAGCAGCGACAGCGCCACGGCCTGCCAGACGTCGAGTCCGGCGGCGACGGCGAGGGCACCGAAGCTGATGCCGTAGGCGCCGGTCGCGACACCCACCGACAGCGCCTCCCGGACGACGAGCCGGCGCTGGCCCGGGTCGAGGTCCTCGAGTCGCTCGTCGTCGACCTGCCGGCTCACTCCGGCGCCACGGAGGCGCTCAGCCTCAGCTCCCGGGCCGTCGCGCCGTCCTCGCCGACCACGCGCTCACGGTGCGCGCCGTCCGTGACCATCCCGGCGTCGGTGAGAAAGGTCCGCGTGGCGTCATCGCCTGCGAGGACCCAGGCCGCGAGCTCCTCGCGGCCCCGGGCCCGGGCGGTGTCGACGACCGCGTGGAGCAGGCGTGATCCGTGGCCCTGGCGGCGGGCGTCGGGGTGCACGCCGAGCACGAGCAGCTCCGCCGTGCCTGGACCGGCATCGGCGTCGTCCGAGGCTCCCACCGCGGCGAAGCCGACGACCTGCTCTCCGGCGCAGGCGACGAGCAGGACGCCGTCGCTCGACTGCTCGCCCTCGAGGGTGGCCCGCCAGGCGTTGGCGAAGGGTCGTGGCTCGAACGCGTCGACGATCTCGGGAGCGAGCACGCCGGCATACGCCTCACGGAAGACGACGGCCTGCACGAGGCCCACGGCCGGCGCGTCCGACGCCCGAGCCACCCGGACGCTCGCGTCGGCGACGGGCCCGCGCTCGTGGTCGTGCGCGTGTGCGTGGTCAGGTGCGTGCTCGTGATCGTGTGCCACTCCGGCATCCTCTCAGTTCGGGCGGGAGGGCCCGACCCGTGCCCACGACGCGCCCGGCTTTGGCAGCGTGGCCGCCCATCTCGCATACTGGACGCATGTATGGCAACGACGTCATCGACCCGAACGAACCGCTCAATGCGGCCGAGACCCACGCCTACGACGCGGCGGCGGCGCACGACGACCAGCGCGACGGGTCGGACGCCGTCGGGAACGACTTCGACGCCCTCATCGCCGCCGACCAGCGCATCGAGCCGCGCGACGCGATGCCGGAGAAGTACCGCGAGACGCTCATCCGGCAGATCGCCCAGCACGCGCACTCCGAGATCATCGGGATGCAGCCCGAGGGCAACTGGATCACCCGGGCCCCGAGCCTGCGGCGCAAGGCCATCCTCATCGCCAAGGTGCAGGACGAGGCGGGCCACGGCCTCTACCTCTACAGCGCCGCGGAGACCCTCGGCATCGACCGGCAGGAGCTGCTCGAGCGCCTCCACGACGGCCGCCAGAAGTACTCCTCGATCTTCAACTACCCGACGCTGACGTGGGCCGACTGCGGAGCCATCGGCTGGCTCGTCGACGGCGCGGCGATCATGAACCAGGTGCCGCTGTGCCGCTGCTCCTACGGGCCGTACGCGCGCGCCATGATCCGCGTGTGCAAGGAGGAGAGCTTCCACCAGCGCCAGGGGTTCGAGATCCTCTGGAACCTGATGCGCGGCACCGAGGCGCAGCAGGCGATGGCGCAGGACGCCGCCAACCGCTGGTGGTGGCCGGCGCTCGCCATGTTCGGGCCACCCGACACCGGTGAGGCGGCCAAGGGCGGCGGCCACACCGAGCAGTCGATGGCCTGGGGCATCAAGCGCTTCGCCAACGACGACCTGCGCCAGAAGTTCGTCGACATGATGGTGCCGCAGGCCGAGAAGCTCGGCATCGTGCTGCCCGACCCCGAGCTGCGCTGGAACGACGAGCGCGGTCACTACGACTTCGGCGAGATCGACTGGGACGAGTTCTGGCAGGTCCTGCGCGGCGACGGCCCGTGCAACGCCGAGCGGATCACGCACCGGCGCAGGGCCCACGAGGAGGGCGCCTGGGTGCGTGAGGCAGCCAACGCGTACGCCGCCAAGCAGGCGACCCGTGACAAGCAGAAGGAGAGTGCCGCGTGACCGAAGCACCCGAGAGGGCCTTCGAGAGGAGCTGGCCGCTCTGGGAGGTGTTCGTCCGTGGCAAGCGAGGGCTCTCGCACGTCCACGTCGGCTCGCTCCACGCTCCCGATGCGACGTTCGCGCTGCGCAACGCTCGCGACGTCTACACCCGCCGCCAGGAGGGCGTCTCGATCTGGGTCGTGCGCGCCGACGACGTCACCGCGAGCAGCCCGACCGAGAAGGACTCCTTCTTCGACCCGGCCGCCGACAAGATCTACCGGCACCCGACGTTCTACGACGTGCCCGAGGATGTCGAGTACCTGTGACCACCCCACACAGCTCTCCGCCTCGCTCCGAGAACTCCGGTGGCACGAAGCCGTATGCGGCATACCTGCTGGGTCTGGCCGACGACGCGATGGTCTACGCCCAGCGGCTGGGGGAGTGGATGACCAACGCCCCCCAGATCGAGGAGGACATGGCGCTCGGCAACATCGCCCTGGACCTGCTCGGCCAGGCGCGCGGCCTCTACCCCTACGTCGGGTCCATCGACGGCACCGGCCGCGGCGAGGACGACTTCGCGATGGTGCGCGACGAGCGCGAATGGCACAACGTCCACCTCGTCGAGCAGGAGCGGGGCGACTTCGCCGACGAGATGGCGCGGCTGTTGTGGTTCTCCGCCTACCAGGTCGAGCTGCACGCTGCCCTCACCGGCTCCACCGACGACGTCGTGGCCGGTGTGGCGGGCAAGGCGCTCAAGGAGGTGCGCTACCACCTCGACCACGCGTCGCTGTGGGTCGTGCGCCTCGGTGACGGCACCGACGAGTCGAAGCGGCGCATGCAGGCTGCTCTCGAGCGCGTGCTGCCCTATCTCGCAGAGCTGTTCGACGACGACGAGGCCTCGGTGCAGGCGGCCGGGCTCGGCGCGGGTGTGCGGCCGTCGGCCCTGCACGACCCCGTCGTCGCGCGGGTGAAGGCCGTCGTCTCGGAGGCGACGCTGTCCCTGCCCGACGGGTCGTCCTGGCGTTCGCGCGGGGGCCGGTCGGGCGTGCACTCCCGGCCGATGGGCTACCTCCTCGCCGAGATGCAGCACATCGCGCGGTCGCACCCCGGCGCGACGTGGTGACTGCATTGGCGGTGGAATCCGCTGTCGCAGAGGCGATCTCACGCATCCCTGATCCAGAGGTGCCGGTCATCAGCATCGCCGACCTCGGCATCCTGCGGGCGGTCGAGGTCGACGAGGCGTCACGCTCGGTCGTCGTCACCATCACGCCGACCTACAGCGGGTGCCCGGCGATGGAGGCCATCGCGTCACGCATCGCCTTCGAGGCACACCGCCACGGTTATGCGGCCGACGTTCGCACGCAGCTGTCGCCGCCGTGGACCACCGACTGGATGACCGACGACGGCAAGGCCGCGCTGCAGCGCTTCGGCATCGCACCGCCCGGGCCCGTCGAGCCGGGGGAGACCCGCGGCCCGGTGGCGGTGACGCTCTCCCGTCACGTCGTCGCCTGCCCCCGGTGCGGCTCCGCCGACACGACCGAGATCGCCCACTTCGGCTCGACCGCGTGCAAGGCCCTGCGCCGCTGCAACGCGTGCCTGGAGCCGTTCGACGAGTTCAAGGCCATCTGATGACCGACGTCACCACCCAGCCCACCGCCGGCGAGGGCGCCGCCCCGGCCGGACCAGCCGCCGTGCGCCACCGTGCCCGCTTCCACCCGCTCACCGTCTCCACGGTCGAGCGCCTCACCGAGGAGGCGGTCGCGGTCACCTTCGAGGTGCCCGAGAACCTCGTCGACGAGTTCGTGTTCGAGCCGGGCCAGCACCTGACCCTGCGCGCCACGATCGCGGGCCAGGACGTCCGCCAGTCCTACTCCATCTGCCAGTCGCGTCGCGCCGACCCCACGGGCCGCCACCTCAGGGTCGCCGCCGCACAGGTGCCCGAGGGCCGCATGTCCACCTGGCTCAACGGGGGCGTCTCGCCCGGCGACCTCGTCGAGGTCATGACGCCCGCCGGCTCGTTCACCTGCCCGACCCAGCCCGACGGCATACGCCATCACGTCGCGATCGCGGCCGGCTCGGGCATCACGCCCGTGCTGTCGCTGCTGACCAGCGCGCTCGAGGAGGAGCCCGGGTCGCGAGCGACCCTCCTCTTCGGCAACCGCCGCACGAGCACGATCATGTTCCTCGAGGAGCTCGAGGACCTCAAGAACCGCTTCCCGGGGCGCTTCCACCTCGTCAACGTGCTATCGCGCGAGGCGCAGGACGTCGAGCTCTTCTCGGGCCGACTCGATCCCGAGCGTCTGAGCGCGATCTTCTCGTCGTTGCTGCCTGTCGACTCGGTCGACGAGTGGTACCTCTGCGGACCGTTCGGCCTCGTCACGGGCGCCGAGGCGCTGCTCAAGGATCGGGGCGTCGACGGGCACCACATCCACCACGAGATCTTCCACGTCGACGACGGCACCGAGCCGCGCCGCAAGGTCGTCGTCGACGACTCCGCGCCGCCCGAGGCGACCGTCACGGTCAACCTCGACGGGCGCACGACGGTGATCCCGATGCCGAGTCGCGAGGAGACCATCCTCGACGCGACGCTGCGGGCCCGTCCCGATGCGCCGTTCTCGTGCACCAACGGTGTCTGCGGCACCTGTCGCGCGCGCCTCGTCTCCGGCGAGGTCCGGATGGACCGCAACTACGCGCTCGAGCCCGAGGAGGTCTCGGCCGGCATCGTCCTCGCCTGCCAGAGCCACCCGGTCACCGACGAGGTCTCGCTCGACTACGACGCCTGAGAACCGGACGTGGGAGCCACACAGCGGTCCACCGCCGACGCAAGCCGGCGGGGGTGAGCGGTGGCCGCGCGAGCCATGACCCGCCGGGTCGCGAAGGTCGCCGAGTCCGTCGGCAGGCTGCTCCTCTGGCTCGTGGCCGCGGGTCTGGTCGCGGCCGGGGGCGGGCTGCTGCCCCACCTCTCCCACGGGCTCTCCCTCGCGTCGGTCCTCGCGGTCGCCCTCACCGTGGCGGGACTGCTGCTGCTCGTGGTGCTCAGCCGGTCGGTGTGGCGGCGTCACGGGTGGCCGACGCGCCTGACCATGGTGCCGGCGACCCTGCTGCTCGTGGCCCTCGCGCTGCTCACCCTGGGGCAGGCGGTCGCCGCCACGGTCGTGCCGAGGGGGACGCTCGGCGCGACCCCGCGCGACGTGGGGCTGGGTTTCGTGGACCTGAGACTGCGCACCGCCGACGGGGTGGACCTAGCGGGGTGGTACGTCCCGTCGTCGAACGGTGCCGCGGTGGTGCTGCTGCACGGAGCGGGGTCCACGAGGTCCGACGTGCTCGACCGGGCACGGGTGCTGGCCGGGCGTGGCTACGGGGTGCTGCTCGTCGACGCGCGAGGGCACGGCGCCAGCGGCGGTCGCGCCATGGACTTCGGCTGGTGGGGTGACCTCGACGTGCGTGCCGCCGTCGACGGCCTCGTGTCCCGACCCGACGTGACCGACGGCAGGATCGCCGTGGTCGGGCTGTCGATGGGCGGCGAGGAGGCGATCGGCGCGCTGGCGTCCGACCGCCGCATCCGCGCCGTGGTCGCGGAGGGGGCGACCCACCGGGTGGCGGCCGACCGCGACTGGCTGGTGGATCGTCACGGGGCGCGCGGCTGGGTGCAGGTTCAGCTCGACCGGCTCACGTACGCCCTCGCCGACCTCCTGACGCCGGCCAGCCCGCCCGGAACGCTCCGCGAGTCGGTCGCGCGAGCGGCGCCCCGGCCCGTCCTGCTCGTCGCCGCCGCAGACAGGCCGGACGAGAAGGAGGCTGCCGACGCGATCGCGGCGGCCTCGCCGCACGACGTCGCGGTCTGGGTCGCGCCGGGCGGACACACGGCCGCACTCGCCGCGTCCCCGCAGGAGTGGGTCCGGCGGGTGGGTGGCTTCCTCGACTCCGCCCTCGGTGGCTGAGGACGGGAAGAGCGTCGGCTCGTTGAGCGTTCAACGAGCATGGGTGAAGAGGTCGTCGACACGGTCGTGATCGGTGCCGGTCAGGCCGGGCTGTCGGCGGCGTACCACCTCCAGCGGCTGGGGGTCGGCTCCTTCGTGGTGCTCGACGCCAACGACGTCCCCGGCGGCGCGTGGCAGCACCGCTGGGACAGCCTCACCATGCGCGACGTCCACGGAGTCGCAGACCTCCCCGGTATGCCGTTGGGCGAGGTGGACGAGGGCGCCCGGGCGAACGTCGTGGTCCCGGCGTACTTCGCCGCCTACGAGGGGTACTTCGGCCTGCCGGTGGAGCGACCGGTCGGCGTGCGAGGCGTGGCGCCGGTGGACGACGCCCGCGACGGACTGCTCCGGGTGGAGACAAGCCGGGGGACGTGGCTGGCGCGCTCCGTCGTCAACGCGACCGGCACGTGGGAGAGCCCGTTCCGGCCCCACTACCCGGGCATCGAGACCTTCCGTGGGCGCCAGCTGCACACCGCCGACTACGCCGGACCCGACGCGCTCTCGGGGCTCCGGGTGGTCGTCGTCGGCGGTGGCGCCTCGGCCGTGCAGATAATCGGCGAGCTCGCCCCGGTGGCGCACACGACCTGGGTGACCCGACGCGAGCCGGTCTGGCGCACAGGGCCGTTCACCGAAGACGCGGGGCGACAGGCGGTAGCGCTGGTCGAGGAGCGGGTCGCGCGCGGACTGGCGCCGCAGAGCGTCGTCAGCGTGACCGGGCTGCTCCTACGTCCTCAGGAGTCGCGTGCAGCCGCGCTCGGGGCGTACCACCGTCGCCCGATGTTCGCGCGCGTCGAGCCCCAAGGCGTGCGGTGGGCCGACGGGTCGTTCGAGCCCGCCGACGTGATCCTCTGGGCGACCGGGTTCCGCCCGACCGTCGGGCACCTCGCGCCGCTCCACCTCCGGAGCCCGCACGGCGGCATACGGCTCCGGGCGCCCTACGACCGGCACACCTTCACGACCTCGACCGCCGACCCCCGCATCCACTTCGTCGGCTACGGCCCGTCGGCCTCGACGATCGGTGCGAACCGGGCGGGCCGCGCCGCCGCCCGCGCCGTCGCCGACCAGCTCTGCGCGGACCACCCCGCCGCCGACGCCCACACCGCCTGACCGACCGCCGGTTCGAGGTATCAGCGCGTCACATGGGACGCGCTGATACCTCGAACCGAGGCGGAGTGGGTGCAGCGGGTTACGCTTCCCGACGTGCGGCAGTACCTCGACCTCCTCGACCACGTCCTGACCCATGGCCAGGAGAAGTCCGACCGGACCGGCACCGGGACGCTCAGCGTCTTCGGGCACCAGATGCGCTTCGACCTCGCCGACGGCTTCCCGGCCATGACGACGAAGAAGCTGCACCTGCGCTCGATCATCGGCGAGCTGCTGTGGTTCCTCCGCGGCGACACCAACGTGCACTGGCTGCAGGAGCGCGGCATCTCGATCTGGGACGAGTGGGCCGACCCGGCCACGGGCGATCTCGGCCCCATCTACGGCTACCAGTGGCGGTCCTGGCCGACCCCCGACGGCCGCCGGGTCGACCAGATCGCCAAGGTGATCGAGCAGATCCGCACCAACCCCGACAGCCGCCGGCTCATCGTCTCGGCATGGAACGTCGCCGACGTCGACGACATGGCCCTGCCGCCGTGCCACACGATGTTCCAGTTCTACGTCTCGCCGCCCGCAGCTGACGGTCGCCGCCGGCTCTCGTGCCAGCTCTACCAGCGCAGCGCAGACATCTTCCTCGGCGTGCCGTTCAACATCGCCAGCTACGCGCTGCTGACGCAGATGGTCGCCCAGCTGACCGACCTCGAGCCGGGGGAGTTCGTGCACACCCTGGGCGACGCGCACCTCTACCTCAACCACCTCGAGCAGGCACGCCTGCAGCTGAGCCGCACGCCGCACGCGCTCCCGACGATGCGCATCACACCCGGCAAGACGAACATCGACGACTTCGACCTCGACGACTTCGAGCTGGTCGACTACGTGGCCGAGCCCGGCATCAGGGCACCCATCGCCGTCTGAGCACGGCAGGTCTGGGAGCCTTGGCGGCATGACCGACGTGCGCCCGAACGTGACGATGATCGCCGCCGTCGGGCGCAACGGCGTGATCGGCGACGGGCTGACCATGCCGTGGCACCTGTCCGAGGACCTCCGGTTCTTCAAGCGCACGACGATGGGCCACCCCATGGTGATGGGTCGGCGAACCTTCGACTCGATGGGCGTGCTGCCGGGTCGGCGCAGCATCGTGGTCACGCGCAGCCCCGAGTGGAGCCACGACGGTGTCGAGGTCGCCCACTCGCTCGAGCAGGCTCTCGACCGCGTCGCCGGCGAGGGCGAGGTCTTCGTCGTCGGCGGGGGAGAGCTCTACCGCCTCGCGATGCCGTATGCCGCCCGACTCCTCGTCACCGAGGTCGACCAGTCACCCGAGGGCTCGGTCACCTTCCCCGACATCGACCGGGATGTCTTCACGGAGACCTTCCGGGAGGCTCACGACGGCTTCGCTTGGGTGACCTACGAGCGATCTTCCGGCCGTCCCGGAACTTCGTGAAAGAAAGTTCGGCCCGGCTGTAACGCCTCCGGCGCGACCGCGATGTAGGGGGTGGCGAGGCACTACTCGGACCCCCGAGCGAGTAGTGCCTCGCCTCTGCGTTCGCCCCCGGACGTCCCTCGAGAGCGTGTGACCGCCCGTGACGCGCGCACGTGGGCGCACGCGAAGGCGCGCAGCACGGAGCGCTAACCTTGGGCCCATGGCTGACGCACCCGCCCTCGGACGTGTTCTCTCGGCGATCGTCACACCCATGCGGACCGACGGCTCGCTCGACCTCGACGCGGCGCAGCGCCTCGCGACGCACCTCGTCGACGCCGGACACGACGGCCTCGTCGTCTCCGGCACGACCGGCGAGTCGCCGACGACGTCGGCGGCCGAGAAGGACGAGCTGCTCAGGGCGGTCGTCGAGGCCGTGGGCGATCGCTGCGTCATCATCGCCGGGGCCGGGAGCAACGACACCGCCAAGAGCCTGGAGTCCGTGCGGATGGCGCAGAAGGCCGGGGCCGACGCGGTGCTCGCCGTGACGCCCTACTACAACAAGCCGCCCCAGGCTGGGCTGGTCGCGCACTTCACGGCGATCGCCGACGCAAGCGACCTGCCGGTCATGGTCTACGACATCCCCGGGCGGTCAGGAATCGCCATCGCGCGTGAGACCTACCTGCGCATCGCCGAGCACGAGCGCATCGCGGCGGTCAAGGACGCCCGTGGCGACCTCTGGTTCGCCAGCGAGATGATGCAGGAGACCGGGCTCGACTGGTACTCCGGCGACGACGCGATGAACCTCGGCCACTTCGCCAACGGGGCCGTGGGCTTCGTCGGCGTCACCTCACAGGTGGCTCCCACGGCATACCGCGAGATGGCCGATGCCGTCGTCGAGGGGCGCTGGGACGACGCCCGCGCGGTGCACCGCCGCCTCACGCCCCTCGTCAACGCCGTCATGAACGTCACCCAGGGCGCGATCATGGCCAAGGCCGGTCTCGCCCTCCAGGGCGTCATCGCCTCACCGGTCGTCCGGCTGCCGCTCGTCGAGGCCGACGACGCCCAGACCGCGCTCGTGCGTGACGCCATCTCGGCGGTCGAATGACCGCCGCCTGACCTCTGCCCGGAGCCCACGTCGGCCCGGGCGCACCACCCAACGACAGGACACCTGTGAGCCATCCCCACCCCGAGCTGACCACACCACGCGCCCTTCCCGACAATGGCCTGCGGGTCGTCGCACTCGGTGGGCTCGGCGAGGTCGGACGCAACATGGCCGTCCTCGAGACCAAGGGCAAGCTCCTGGTCATCGACTGCGGCGTCCTCTTCCCGGAGGACCACCACCCGGGCGTCGACCTCATCCTCCCGGACTTCAGCTACATCGAGGACCGCCTCGACGACATCGAGGCGATCGTCCTCACGCACGGCCACGAGGACCACATCGGCGCGGTCCCGTACCTGCTGAAGCTCAAGGGCGACATCCCGCTCATCGGCTCGACGCTGACCCTCGCCCTGGTCGAGGCCAAGCTCAAGGAGCACCGCATCCGGCCGTACTCCATGGCGGTCAAGGAGGGCCAGCGCGAGCGCCTCGGCGTCTTCGACCTGGAGTTCGTCGCGGTCAACCACTCGATCCCCGACGCGCTGGCCGTGTTCGTGCGCACGGAGGCAGGCACGCTGCTGCACACCGGCGACTTCAAGATGGACCAGCTGCCGCTCGACGGCCGCCTCACCGACCTGCGTGCCTTCGCCCGCCTCGGCGAGGAGGGCGTCGACCTCTTCCTCACCGACTCGACCAACGCCGACGTGCCCGGCTTCACCACCCCCGAGCTCGAGATCGCGCCGGCCATCGACAAGGTCTTCCGTCACGCCGAGCGGCGCATCATCGTCGCCTGCTTCAGCAGCCACGTGCACCGCGTCCAGCAGGTGCTCGACGCCGCCGAGAAGGCCGGCCGCAAGGTGGCCATGGTCGGCCGCTCCATGGTGCGCAACATGGGCATCGCCTCCGAGCTCGGCTACCTCAAGGTGCCCGACGGCATCCTCATCGACATCAAGAAGATCGACAGCCTGCGCGACGACCAGCTCGTCCTCATCTGCACCGGCTCGCAGGGCGAGCCGATGGCGGCGCTGTCGCGGATGGCCAACCGTGACCACCGCATCGACGTGGGTCCCGGCGACACGGTGCTGCTCGCCAGCAGCCTCATCCCGGGCAACGAGAACGCCGTCTACCGCATCATCAACGGCCTCATGCGTCTCGGTGCCAATGTCGTGCACAAGGGCAACGCGAAGGTGCACGTCTCCGGCCACGCCAGCGCCGGCGAGCTCCTCTACTGCTACAACATCGTCAAGCCGCGCAACGTCCTGCCGGTCCACGGCGAGTGGCGACACATGTACGCCAACGCGCAGCTCGCGATCCAGTCGGGCGTCCACCCCGACAACGTCGTGCTGGCCGAGGACGGCGTCGTCGTCGACCTGGTCGACGGCCAGGCGTCGGTCGCCGGTGTCGTCGAGTGCGGCTACGTCTACGTCGACGGCAGCAGCGTCGGCGGTGCCGACGAGGCACTGCTCAAGGACCGCCGCATCCTGCGTGACGAGGGCTTCATCACGTGCATCGTGGTGCTCGACGCAGCGACCGGCAAGATCGCGAGCGGTCCCGAGATCACGGCCCGCGGCTTCGTCGAGGACGAGGAGATCTTCCAGCAGGTCATCCCGAAGGTGGAGCGGGCCATCGAGGAGGCCGTGGCCAACGGCGTGCGCGACGACCAGCAGCTCCAGCAGGTCATCCGCCGGACCGTCGGCTCGTGGGTCGGTGGCAAGATCCGTCGCCGGCCGATGATCATCCCGGTCGTGCTGCAGGCCTGAGGTGACGGTCCAGCAGGTCGACGGTGTGAGCCCGGCGGGCGGCCGCGACGGCGCCGACCCCTCGTCGGCGACGGCCCCGGAGCGGCCGCGGCGGTGGGGCCGGCGGCGATGGCTCGACGTCGCGATCGCCGTCGTGCTGCTCGCCCTGGCCGGGGTCGGTGCGCTGCGCTGGGTCGACTCGACGGCATACCTCGTCGTCGTTCTGCAGACCGCTGGTCCCTTCGTGCTCATCGGTCTGGCGCTGCTCACCGTGGCGGCCCTGGTGCTGCGCCGGTGGGCGATGGCGCTCCCGGTCGTCGTGGCACTGGCCGTGGCGATCGCGGTGGCCGCTCCCTCGTTCCGGGCCTCGTCCACGCCCAAGGCCGACCCTGACCTCACGGTGATGTCGGCCAACGTCTGGATCGGCTCGGCCAACGCGAACCAGCTCATGGATGCCGTGCGGTTCCACGCCGTCGACGTGCTCGTGCTCGTCGAGGCGACCCCCGCCCTGGTCCAGCGGCTCGACGCCGAGGGGGCGGGCGACTACTTCAACCAGCGCGAGGGTGTGGCCCGTCCCGGCACCTTCACCGGCACGCTGGTCCTCTCGCGCTATCCGCTCTCGGTGCGCAACGCCGGCACCGACCCTGCGGTCGAGGACACCCCGAGCGCCCAGCCGGAGCTCGACGTCACGGCGCCGAACGGGACCGTGCGCCTCAAGGTCGCGCACCCGACAGCGCCCCTGCGTGGTGACACCGTCGAGTGGCGCGCCGGGCTGAGGGCGCTCCAGACCTGGAAGGAGCGCCTCGACGGCGACGAGCTCGTCGTGATGGCCGGTGACTTCAACGCGGACTACGGGCACCCCGGCCTGAGAGACCTCGCCCAGGGGCTCGAGGACGCGCAACGCACCGACGGCCAGGGCTGGGTGCGCACCTGGCCTTTCGCAGGCAACCGTCTCCCGGCCTTCGTGCAGCTCGACCACCTGCTGAGTCGCGGCCTGACTGTCGTCTCCGCCGGGCAGGTCGCGATCAACCGGGCTGACCACGCCGCGGTCTGGGCCAGCTACTCGCTACCGAAGCGCTGAGCGCACCGGGGCCAGGTCAGTCGGCCGGCCGGGCCCGGCCCCGGCCCCGGCAGGGTGGCCAGGTCGCCGACCGAAGGTCACCAGGGACGCTCGACCTCGACGTCGCGTGGGTCGGGGCCGTCGACGGCCCATCCCGAGTCGGACAGCGTCCAGTCGGCCGACGGGCCGTGCTCCACGAGCCCCGCGACGGCCGAGACGAGACGCTCGACGCCCTCGAGCGTCGAGCCGAGACCGATGCTCGCGCGAACGGCGGTGCCCGACCTCTCGCCCCACGGGTCGTCGAGGAGCTCGTCGACGAGCAGGTGGGCGCAGAACTTGCCGTCGCGCACTCCGATGCCATGCTCTACCGAGAGCACCTGCGAGACGAGCGAGGAGTCCCAGCCGTCGATGGTGAACGCGACGACGCCGACGCGGTCGTGGCCCTCGCCGAAGATGGAGAGCACCTCGACGCCGGGGACCTCGTCGAGGCCGGCGCTCAGGCGCTCGAGCAGCTGCGCCTCGTGGGCCTCGATGACCTCGCGGTGGCGGCTGATCGTCGCACACGCGGCGGCGAGGGCGATCGCGCCGATCACGTTGGGGCTGCCGCCCTCGTGGCGGGCGGGGCCGGTGGCCCACGTCGTGCCCTCCTCGGTGACCGAGCGCGTCGCGCCGCCGCCGAGCAGGTAGGGGTTGCCGGCGTCGAGCCAGTCGGAGCGCCCGGCCAGCACGCCTGTGCCGTAAGGGGCGTACGTCTTGTGGCCCGAGAAGGCGACGTAGTCGGCGTCCCAGCCCGCGAGGTCGATGGTGCGGTGGGCCGAGAGCTGGGCGGCGTCGACGGCGATGCGGGCGCCGTGGGCGTGGGCCAGCGCCGCGAAGCGCTCGACGGGCCACACCTCGCCCGTGACGTTCGAGGCAGCCGTGAGCACGACGAGGCGGTGGCGCGACGGGTGGTCGTCGAGGGCCTCCTCGAGCAGGGCGTGCGCGTCCTCGACCGTCTGCGGCACCGGCAGGCGCACGGTGCGGAACCGCCCCCAGGGCAGCAGGGTCGAGTGGTGCTCGGTGCCGAAGACGAAGACGGTCGTGCGACTCGGCAACGCCTTGCTCAGCAGCGCCCACGAGTCGGTGGTCGTACGCGTGAAGATGACCGAGTCGTCTTCGCGGGCGCCGACGAACGCGGCCACCTCGGCGCGGGCCTGCTCGTACCAGGCGCTCGTCAGGCGTGAGGCGAAGCCGGCCCCCCGGTGCACGGAGGAGTACGTCACCAGGGCCCGGTCGACGGCGGCCTTGACGGTCTCGAGCGCGGGCGTCGAGGCGGCGTGGTCGAGGTTCGCGTATGCCGTGTCGCCGCGCAGCGTCGGGACGCGGAGCCCCGCGCCGACGACCGCCGGCAAGGAGGCGGCCTCGGGGACGACGTGCAGCGCGCGCGTCCGGACGATGGGGGCGGGGGTGCCACCACAGAGTGAGGTGCTGGGAAGAACCGACATGGGAGTGCTCCAGGGGCCAGGGACCCACCGGATGCAGGTCCGCGCTTGCCGACCCGGATCACACGAGCTCATCGGGGTCGACCTGGTCGTCACCCGGAGCACCCCACCGCGGAGGAGGGTTGCTGGCCAGCGAGCCGGGGCTTGTCACTGGCACTCATGACCTGGCATCGAAGATAGGCGGGCGCTCGCTGTGTGTCCACCCTCCGGTCCACAGGTGTCGGCATCTGAGACGCGTCGTCGACCAGGCGGGCCGGTGGCGACAGGGTGATCTTGGTGTCAGCGCCCCTTCCGGGAACCCCGGCTGCCGTCGTGCCGATGTGCCCTGTTGCGCGTGTGACGCGTGAGTTCAGAGGTGCCTTGACGTACGGTGCGACCATGGGGTCACGTCCGTCCAGCAGCCAGCGCTCGAGCACCGCCGCGGCCACCCGCGCCAAGGGGGCGACCGGCAGCGCCTCGTCACGCCCACCCGCTGCCCGCTCGACCCGCCCCGCGCAGCGCAAGCCTGCCGCGCGCAAGCCGCCGGCGAAGGCCGCCTCCAAGACCCGTGACGGCGGGCTCCCCTTCCCGCTCAGCGCCATGCGGAGCACCTGGATGGGTGTCTCGCACATGGCCGGGGGAGCGGTCCGACGCGTCGGCCACAGCGCCGCCGACCTCGAGCCCGAGCACCGCCGCGACGGCATCGGCTTCGCACTGCTCGCCCTCGCCGTCGTCGTCGCGGCCCGCGAGTGGTGGGGCGTCGCCGGTTCGTTCGGCCAGGTCGTCCACGCGATCTTCGCGGGCACGTTCGGCCGGGTCGCGTATGCCGTCCCGCTCGTCCTGCTGGCCCTCGGCCTCCGCATGCTCCGCGCCCCCCAGGACGAGGCGACGACCAACCGCATCGTCGTCGGCACCGTCGCGCTCACCTTCGCCGCCTGCGGTCTCGCGCACCTGGCCGACGGCATCCCCAACCCGCCAGACGGGGCCGACGGCATGCGCGCCGCCGGCGGCATCCTCGGCTTCCTCGCCTCGAGCCCCCTCGCGGCCGCCGTGTCGCCCTACGGCGCGCTCGTGCTGCTGGTCCTGCTGGGCATCTTCGGCCTGCTCGTCATCACGGCGACGCCCGTCAACCTGATCCCGGCGCGCCTGCGTCAGCTCAAGGCACTCGTCATCGACCGGGGCCACCACGACACCGACGTCGAGCCCCACGCCGGCGACGACGCACCGGCAGCCGCGGTCAAGCGGGCGCGGCGCAAGGCCGTCGACCTGTCCGACCGCGACGGCGACGAGGCCTTCCGTCAGGCCGCGCAGAAGGGCGCCGACGACGACGAGCCGACCACGCGCCTGCGTCCCGGCGAGAAGCGCCCGACCGCTCCGGGCGTGCTGGCGCCGCGGCCGTCCGGCGAGAAGGCCATCGACGCGACCGACCCGAAGACACTCGGTGCCCCCGACACGAGCAAGGTGGGGCCCAAGGCCGAGCTCATCCCGCCGCCCATGTCCGACCTGCCTGCCCGCGTCGAGCAGCTGAGCCTCGGCGGCGACATCACCTACCAGCTGCCCGACCACTCGATGCTGACGCCCGGGCCGCCGCACAAGACCCGCAGCGAGACCAACGACCGCGTCGTCGAGTCGCTGACCAACGTCTTCGACCAGTTCGACATCGACGCCGCCGTCACCGGGTTCACCCGTGGACCGACCGTCACGCGCTACGAGGTCGAGCTCGGCTCGGGCACCAAGGTCGAGCGCGTCACCGCCCTCTCCAAGAACATCGCGTATGCCGTCGCCTCGGCCGACGTGCGCATCCTCAGCCCCATCCCGGGCAAGTCGGCCATCGGCATCGAGATCCCCAACCTCGACCGCGAGAACGTCTCGCTCGGCGACGTGCTGCGCAGCAACACGGCCCGAACCAACGAGCACCCGATGGTCATGGGCGTCGGCAAGGACGTCGAGGGCGCGTACGTCATCGCCAACCTCGCGAAGATGCCGCACCTGCTCGTCGCCGGCGCCACCGGCTCCGGCAAGTCGAGCTTCGTGAACTCGATGATCACCTCGATCCTCATGCGCTCGACGCCCGAAGAGGTGCGCCTCATCCTCGTCGACCCGAAGCGCGTCGAGCTGACGGCATACGAAGGCATCCCGCACCTCATCACGCCCATCATCACCAACCCCAAGAAGGCCGCCGAGGCCCTCGCGTGGGTCGTCAAGGAGATGGACCAGCGCTACGACGACCTCGCCGCGTTCGGGTTCAAGCACGTCGACGACTTCAACAAGGCGGTGCGCGCCGGCAAGGTCAAGCCGCTGGCCGGCTCCGAGCGCCAGATCACGACCTACCCGTACCTGCTCGTCGTCGTCGACGAGCTCGCCGACCTCATGATGGTCGCCCCGCGCGACGTCGAGGAGTCGGTCGTGCGCATCACGCAGCTCGCACGCGCGGCCGGCATCCACCTCGTCCTCGCCACGCAGCGTCCGTCGGTCGACGTCGTCACCGGCCTCATCAAGGCCAACGTGCCCTCGCGCATGGCCTTCGCGACGAGCTCCCTCGCTGACTCGCGCGTCGTGCTCGACCAGCCCGGTGCCGAGAAGCTCATCGGTCAGGGTGACGCGCTCTTCCTCCCGATGGGCGCGAGCAAGCCGATGCGTGTGCAGGGCGCGTGGGTCAACGAGTCCGAGATCCACGAGGTCGTCAAGTTCGTCACGACGCAGCTCAAGCCGAACTACGTCGAGAACGTCACCGTCGCGGCCCCAAAGAAGCAGATCGACGACGACATCGGCGACGACCTCGACGTGCTGCTCCAGGCCACCGAGCTCGTCGTCACGACCCAGTTCGGCTCGACGTCGATGCTCCAGCGCAAGCTGCGCGTCGGCTTCGCCAAGGCCGGCCGCCTGATGGACCTGCTCGAGTCGCGCGGGGTCGTCGGGCCCAGCGAGGGCTCCAAGGCGCGCGACGTGCTCGTGCGACCCGACGACCTGCCGCAGACACTGGCCCTGCTGCGCGGCGACGAGGTGCCGCACCCCGTCGTCGACGAGCCGCCGACCGACGACGGTCCGTATGCCGCATCGCCGGTCGACGTCGTCGACGAGGACTCCGACGGTGGCACGGCACACGGCGACGACACGGCCGGCGACCCGGACGATGCCGACGCGACTGCGATGCCACGACGCACCGCGTCGCTCGTCGCTGAGCGCGGCGAGCGTCGTGAGTCCGGCGACGACTACGACGGCGACAGCACGCAGGCGATGCCCGCCGCGAGGTGGACACCCGGCGACATGACGCGCACCGTCGACGAGGACGACGAGGAGTCCGAGGACGCCTGGAACCTCACCGACCGCGGCGGCCGCGAGCGCTACTGACGCACCCCCCCGGCCCCACCCCCACCCCCACCCCCACCTCCAACTCCAACCGTCGAGAGGCCAAAGTTCGCGAGTCCTGCACCGTCGAGTGGCCAAAGTTCGTGGTTGCCCGGTCGCAGAGTCTGGCCTCTTGACCTCGATGGACGTTCAAGACGTGGCCACTCGACGTGGGGGTGGCCGCAAACTTTGGCCTTTCGACGGGTGAGGGTCAGGGGGTGAAGCGGTAGCCCAGGCCGGGCTCGGTGACCAGGTGGCGCGGGTTGCCCGGGTCGGGTTCGAGCTTGCGTCGCAGCTGGTTGGCGTAGACGCGTAGGTAGTTCGACTCCCGGCCGTAGGACGGACCCCACACGGCGCGGAGCAGGTCCTGCTGCGAGACGAGGTGACCGGGCTCGCGGCAGAGGGCCTCGAGCAGCCGCCACTCGGTGGGGGTGAGGCGCACGTCGGCGCCGGCGACGGTCGCGCGCCGCTCGGCGAAGTCGAGGCGGAAGTGGTCGGTGGTCATCGGTTCGAGGTGCTGGCCCGGCGTGCTGCCACGACGGAGGGCGGCCCGCACCCGCGCGAGCAGCTCCTCGACGCCGAAGGGCTTGGTGACGTAGTCGTCGGCGCCGAGGTCGAGGGCCTCGATCTTGTCGTCGGACTCGTGCCGGGCCGACAGCACGATGACGGGCACCACCGACGCGGAGCGGATGCGTCGCAGCACCTCGGTGCCGTCGAGGTCGGGCAGACCGAGGTCGAGGATGACGACGTCGGGCGAGTCCTCGGCGACCGACTGCAGCGCGGTGCGCCCGTCGCCCGCCGTCACGACCTCGTGGCCGTGGGCGCGCAGGGCGATGGCCAGGGTGCGTTGCAGGCGCGGGTCGTCGTCGACGACGAGCACTCGGGTCACGCGTCCTCCTCCGTCGTCAGTGGTCGGTCCGGCTCGGTGTGCCCGCCGACGGTGTCGGCGTCGGCGGGGGTCGGCGGTGCGGCACTCGGAGCTTCGCCTGCGGCGTCGGCAGAGGCCGCAGACGAGACGGCGACAGGCAGCTCGAGCACCATCGTCAGCCCGCCGCCCGGGGTGTCCTCTGGCACGAGTGCCCCGCCCATCACGTTCATGAGACCGCGCGCGACGGCGAGGCCCAGACCGAGCCCGTCGCCCCGCGGGGCGTCACCGAGGCGCTGGAACGCGGCGAAGATGCGGTCCTTGTCGGCGTCGTCGACCCCTGGCCCGCGATCGACCACTCGCAGCTGCACCGTGTCGCCGATGCGACCCGCGGTCACCCGCACGTCGGCGGACCCGCTGTGGCGCAAGGCGTTCTCGACGACGTTGGCGAGCACGCGGTCGAAGAGCCCCAGGTCGACACGCACGAGCGGGAGGTCGGGCTCGAGGTCGATGTCGACACGCGACGGAGTGCTCGTGGTTCGGACCGTCGACACGACGGCGTCGAGCAGGTCGACCGAGTGGCTGTGTGGACGGACCGTGCCCGTCTCGAGCCGCGAGAGGTCGAGCAGGTTGCCGATCAGTGCGTCGAGCCGGTCGGCGGAGTCCTCGACCGACTCGAGAAGCTCGGCCTCGTCGTCGGGTGGCAGGGTGAGGCCGGTCTGGCGCAGCGTGGAGACGCCTGCCTTGATGCTCGCGAGCGGTGTGCGCAGGTCGTGGGAGACGGCTGCGAGCAGGGTCGTGCGTGCGGCGCTGTCGCGGGCGAGCCCGGCCGCCTCGCGTGCGGCCCGCACGAGCTGCTCCCGGCCGTGCAGGATCGTCGCGTGTGCGGCGTACGCCTCGACGACGCGCTGGTCCTCCGCCGCCAGCGGCGGGCCGTCGAGGAGCAGGTGCACGCCGTCGTCGACCGTGACGTCGAGGGCCCAGTCGTCGACCGTCGGTAGCGGTGCACCCACCGCGTGCGCGGGGTCCGTGGAGGCGACGACGACGGGGGTCCCGTCGCCGGCACGCGCCTCGGTGAGCACCACGGCACGCATCCCGAGGTCGTCGCGGGCGCGGTGGAGCAGGGCGGGCAGAGGGCGCGGCTCGGCGAGCAGGTCGCGGCTGAGCGCGGCCAGCGCCGCCGACTCGCGCTCGGCCGACACGGCCTGCTCGGCCCGGCGCGCGGCGAGGTTCACCACCGACGAGACCGCCATCGCGACGAGGACGAAGACGGCCAGGGCCAGCGCGTTCGGCGGGTCGCTGATCGTGAGCGTGCCGCGGGGCTCGGTGAAGAACCAGTTCACGGCGAGCGAGCCCACGACGGCGCAGAAGAGCGCCGGCCAGATGCCGCCGACGAGGGCGCAGACGACCGTGAGAGCCAGGTAGAGGAGCAGGTCGAGCGAGAGGGTGTGGCCCTCGCGCGTCGCCACGAGCACGCCGGTGAGGGCGACGAGAGCGATCACGGCGAGGACGAGACCGGCGACGACCCGACGCGCGGGCAACCCTGCTGCACGGGCACGCCGGTGGGCCACCCTCGACCCCTCGTGGGACACGAGGTGCACGTCGATGTCGCCCGAGCCGTCGGCGACGGCGGACGCCACTCCGGGCCGCAGGAGCTGTTGCCAGCGGCTGCGGCGGCTGACGCCGACCACGATCTGGGTCGCGTTGACGCCGCGGGCATGGTCGAGGATGGCCTCTGCGACGTCGCTGCCCGAGACGTCGTGGAACTCGGCCCCGAGGTCGCGGGCGAGGCGACGGAGACGGGTGATCGCGGCCGGGTCGCCGGGCGCGAGCCCCTCGGCCGAGCGAACGTGGCAGGCGATGAGGTCGCCGCCGGCCGCGCGTGTGGCGATGCGGGCGCCACGGCGCAGGAGGGTCTCGCTCCCGGCGCCCCCGGTCAACGCGACGACGACGCGCTCGCGGGTCGGCCACGGGTCGTGGATGCCCTGGTCGGCGCGGTAGCGCTCGAGCGCCTCGTCGACGCGGTCGGCGAGCCAGAGCAGGGCGATCTCGCGCAGCGCAGAGAGGTTGCCCACGCGGAAGTAGTTGGCGAGCGCGGCGTCGACCTTGTCGGGGCCGTAGACGTTGCCGTGGGCCATGCGCCGGCGAAGCGCCTCGGGCGACATGTCGACGAGCTGCACCTGCTCGGCCCGACGCACGACCTCGTCGGGGACGGTCTCCTGCTGGCGCACCCCGGTGATGGAGAAGGCGACGTCGTTGAGCGACTCGAGGTGCTGGATGTTGACGGTCGAGATGACGTCGATGCCGGCGTCGAGGATCTGCTCGACGTCTTCCCAGCGCTTGGCGTGACGGGGAGCGTCGGCGCCGTCGCCGACGTTCGTGTGCGCGAGCTCGTCGATCAGCACGACCTGCGGCCGTCGCGCGAGCACGGCTGCCACGTCGAGCTCGGTCAGCGCGGCACCGCGGTGGCTGACCTGCCGCCGCGGCACCACCTCGAGGCCGCTGACCAATGACTCGGTGTGCGGCCGCCCGTGGCTCTCGACGTAGCCCACGACGACGTCCGTGCCGCGTTCGCGACGGCGGTGCGCCTCGTCGAGCATGGCGACGGTCTTGCCCACGCCCGGCGCCGCGCCGAGGTAGATCCGCAGAGAGCCGCGCCCCATGCCGCGATCCTCTCAGGTCACCCGCCCGCGTTCGCCGTGAGGCGCGCGAGGGCGAGGTTGAGCTCGAGGACGTCGACCCGTGGCTCGCCGAGGAAGCCGGCGACCCGGTCCTGGGTGTACGCACCGACGAGCTGGCGTACGCGTGTGGCGTCGACCCCGCGGGCCGCGGCGACGCGATCGACCTGGGCGACGGCGTACGCGGGGGAGATGTGCGGGTCGAGGCCGCTGGCGGAGGCGGTGAGCGCGTCCGCCGGAGCGTTGCCGACCCGCAGGCCGGCGGCGTCGGCACGCTTCGCGATCTCCTCGGTGAGCGCGCTGCCGGAGAGGTTCGAGCCGCCGCTCGTGTCCCCCGCGTCGTCGCTCGTGGACGGTCGGCCGTGGAACCACTCGTCGCCCGGCCAGTGCTGGCCGATGAGGCTCGACCCGACGACCGAGCCGCCGACCGTGACGAGGGAGCCGGAGGCCTGGTCGCGGGCGACGAGCTGCCCGACCGCCCACACGGCGGCGGGGTAGAGAACCCCGAGCAGGACGGTGAGCACGAGCATCGCGCGGAGGCCGGCGACGGACTGCTTGATCACGGTGGTCACGGTCTTCCTTCAGAGGGGGAGGTGGCTGACGACGAGGTCGATGAGCTTGATGCCGATGAACGGGACGACGACGCCGCCGAGCCCGTAGACGAGCAGGTTGCGACGCAGCATCGCTGTGCTTCCGGTCGGCCGGTAGCGAACTCCTCTGAGCGACAGAGGAATCAGCGCGACGATGATCAGCGCGTTGAAGATGACGGCCGAGAGCATTGCCGACTCCGGAGTCGCCAGGCGCATGACGTTGAGCGCCTCGAGGCCGGGGAAGAGCGTCACGAACATCGCGGGGATGATGGCGAAGTACTTCGCGATGTCGTTGGCGATCGAGAAGGTCGTCAGGGCGCCGCGCGTGATGAGCAGCTGCTTGCCGATCGACACGACGTCGATGAGCTTCGTCGGGTCGGAGTCGAGGTCGACCATGTTGGCCGCCTCCTTGGCCGCCGACGTGCCGGTGTTCATCGCCACGCCGACGTCGGCCTGCGCCAGGGCAGGTGCGTCGTTGGTGCCGTCACCGGTCATCGCGACGAGCCGGCCGCCCTCCTGCTCCCTCCTGATGAGCGCCATCTTGTCCTCGGGCGTTGCCTCGGCGAGGAAGTCGTCGACGCCTGCCTCGGCGGCGATCGAGCGCGCCGTCAACGGGTTGTCTCCGGTGATCATCACGGTCCGGATGCCCATGGCGCGCAGCTGCGCGAAGCGCTCGCTCATGCCGGGCTTGACGACGTCCTTGAGGTGGACGACCCCGAGCACGCGGGGCGTCTCGCCGCAACCCCGCGAGGCGACGACGAGCGGAGTGCCTCCGCCGGTCGCGATCGCTTCGACGGCGTCGCGGACGCTGCGCGGGACGTCGCCGCCCCCGTCGGCGACCCAGCGGCAGACCGCGTCCGCAGCACCCTTGCGCACCGAGGTGCCATCGCCCAGGTCGACGCCCGACATGCGGGTCTGCGCGGAGAACTCGACGAAGCAGGCCCCGCCTCGCCGCAGGGTGGCCAGGTCGGTCCCCGCCACCTCGGGACGTCGCTCGGCCGCGAGCTCGACGATCGAGCGCCCTTCCGGCGTCTCGTCGGCCAGCGAGGAGAGGTATGCCGCCTCGGTGAGGTCCGAGTGTCCGGGTCCGTCGGCGCGTGTGTCGTCGGACGGGACGAGCTCGGTCGCGCGCCGGTTGCCGTACGTGATGGTGCCGGTCTTGTCGAGGAGCAGCGTCGAGACGTCGCCGGCCGCCTCGACGGCGCGACCTGACATGGCGAGGACGTTGTGCTGGACGAGCCGGTCCATGCCGGCGATGCCGATGGCGGACAGGAGCGCCCCGATCGTCGTCGGGATGAGGCAGACGAGCAGTGCGACGAGGACCACGACCGACTGCTCCCGGCCCGAGTAGACGGCGAGAGGCTGGATCGCCATGACGGCGAGCACGAAGATGATCGTCAGGGTCGTGAGCAGGATCGTCAGGGCGACCTCGTTCGGCGTCTTCTGCCGGGAAGCGCCTTCGACGAGCGCGATCATCCGGTCGATGAACGTCTCGCCGGGCTTGGTCGTGATGCGCACCGTGATGCCGTCGGACAGCACGGTGGTGCCGCCGGTGACGGCGGACCGGTCGCCGCCGGACTCTCGGATGACCGGGGCCGACTCGCCCGTGATGGCCGACTCGTCCACGGTGGCCATGCCCTCGACGACGTCGCCGTCACCGGGGACGACCTCGCCGGGGCGCACAACGACGACGTCTCCGACGGCCAGGTCGGCGGCAGCGACGGTCTCTGACGATCCGTCGGCGCACCTGCGCCGGGCCGTCGTCGTCGTGCGGGCGGCGCGGAGCGTGGCCGCCTGCGCCTTGCCCCGCCCCTCGGCGACCGCCTCGGCCGTGTTCGCGAAGAGGACCGTCGCCCAGAGCCACAGGGTCACCGCCCAGGCGAACCACGACGGGTCTGCCACCGCCACCACGGTCGTGACCAGTGACCCCACCCAGACGACGAAGACGACGGGGCTGTGCCACACGTGGCGGGGGTCGAGCTTGCGCACGGCCTGGGGAAGCACGGCGACGAGCCGGCGGGGCGACAGGGGACCGTTCATGAGAGCGTCTCCGCGAGGGGTCCGAGGGCCAGGGCCGAGAAGAAGGTGAGGCCGGTGACGACGACCGCCACCCCGACGAAGAGGCCGGTGAAGGTCGGGGTGTGGGTGGGGAGCGTGCCGGCCGTGGTGGGCCGGCGGCGCTGTGCGACGAACGAACCCGCGAGGGCGAGGACCAGCACGATGGGAACGAACCGGCCCAGCAGCATGCAGAGCGCGAGCGTGAGGTTGGTGTAGGGCGTGTCCGCCGAGAAGCCGGCGAACGCGCTCCCGTTGTTGTTGGCTGCCGAGGCGTACGCGTACATCACCTCGGTCAGCCCGTGTGGTCCCGTCGCGAGCACCTGGGACGACACGAGCGGCGCCACCATCCCGATGCCGGTGAAGACGAGGACCAGCGCCGGCATGACGAGCAGCGCGAGGGCCGTCAGCGTGATCTCGCGCCGGCCGACCTGCTTGCCGACCAGCTCGGGGGTGCGACCGACCATGAGCCCGGAGACGAACACCGTGAGCAGGGCCAGCAGCAGCGCACCGTAGAGCCCGGTGCCGACTCCGCCGGGCGAGACCTCGCCGAGCAGCATGGAGAAGAGCACGCCGCCCCCGCCGAGCGGGCTGTAGCTCTCGTGCAGCGAGTTGACCGCGCCGGTCGAGGTGCCGGTCGTGCTCGCTCCGAAGAGCGCCGACGACCAGACGCCGAAGCGCACCTCCTTGCCCTCCATCGCGCCGAGGGGTCTTGCGGCAGCAGCGATCTCGGCCCACGTCACGGCTGCGAGCATGAGTCCCCAGAGGGTCGTCATGAAGCCGAGCACCGCCCACCCCTGGCGTCGGTCTCCGACGAGGATGCCGTAGGTCCGGGGGAGCGAGAACGGGATGACGAGCATGAGGAAGACCTCGACGAGGTTGGTGAACGCGGTGGGGTTCTCGAACGGATGGGCCGAGTTCGCGTTGAAGTAGCCGCCACCGTTGGTGCCGAGCTGCTTGATCGCCTCCTGTGAGGCGACGAGCCCGCCCTGGAGGACCTGGCTCCCGCCCGACACGGTCGTCACGGTGGTCGGGGCAGTGAGGTTCTGGACCACCCCGCCCAGGAGCAGCACGCCCGCACCGACGAGCGCCAGGGGCAGCAGCACCCGGACGCACCCCCGCACGAGGTCGACCCAGAAGTTGCCGACCGTGGCCCCGTTCGAGCGAGCCAAGCCACGTACCAGTGCAATCGCCACGGCCAGCCCGACGGCGGGCGAGACGAAGTTCTGGACCGTGAGGCCGACGGTCTGCACGAGCGGCGACACGCCGGACTCGCCGGCATACGACTGCCAGTTCGTGTTGGTCACGAACGAGACGGCCGTGTTGAGGGCGGTGTCCCAGTTCATCGTGGCGCCGCGCGCCAGCGGCAACGAGCCCTGCGTCACGACGAGCGCGAGGAGGAGCGCGACGCCGACAGCCGAGAAACCGAGGACGGCGACCGCATACGTCGTCCACCGTTGTTCCGAAGCGGGGTCGACGCGGCAGAGGCGGTAGGCGAGCCGCTCGACGCGCCAGTGGCGCTCGTCGGTGAAGACGCGGGCCACCCACGCGCCCAGTGGCGCGTGGGCGGCGGCGAGGACGGCGACGAGGACGGCGATGGTGAGCAGCCCGCTGGCGGTCTCGCCCATCAGAAGCGATCCGGGTGGAGCAGGACGTGCACGAGGTACGCGAGGACTGCGACCCCGACCACGAGCAGCAGGATGGTGGTGAACATGCCTCCTTCGTACGGCTGGCGCGGGGGCCGTCCGGCTCCGTTGACCCGCTGCTGACGGCCCTTGACGCGTTCTTGACGAGGCCGCCACTAGAGTCCGAGACGTGAGTGCGTCGCTGGAGCTCTGGCCGTCATCGCCGCGTCGGACCGGTCCGCCGTCGCGGCTCGACCGCCTCCGGCGCAAGCTCACCGAGCTGCCGTGCGCACTGCTGCTCTTCGTCCAGCTCGCGGCGCTGCTCGCCTACCCTTTCGTCGAGAACCGTCAGGGCGACGTCCCGGAGGCGGCACGCGCGGTCTTCGGACTCATCGGCCTGCTGGTGCTCTTCCTGGCGGTGCGCGCCGTCCGGGCGACGCCGGCGCTGACGTGGGTCGCGGTCATCCTCGGTGGACCTGTCGTCCTGCTCACCATCGCAGAGGCGATCTGGACCGACAACGGCACGCTGACTTTTTGGAGCTCGGTGCTGCACGCGCTCTTCTACATCTACACGGGCTACGGCCTGCTGCGGTACATGTTCGCCGACAACTGGGTGACCCGCGACGAGCTCTACGCGACGGGGGCGACGTTCACGGTCGTCGCGTGGGGCTTCGCCTACGTCTACCTCGCGGTGCAGCAGGTCTGGCCGCACTCGTTCACCATCTACGGCGAGAACGGGCTGCCGGGCGAGCGCAGCTGGTTCGAGCTGCTCTACCTCTCGATCACGACGATGACCTCGACGGGCCTGTCCGACATCTATGCCGTCGAGCCGCACGCCCGGGCGTTCGTGCTGCTGCAGCAGATCGCCGGCATGCTCTACGTCGCGCTCGTCGTCGCCCGTCTGGTCGGTCTCACGATCGCCCGGTTCCGGCAGTAGGCACCCGACGGCGTACGCCGCGTATGCCGTATCCCGTATGACGTATGCCGTATGGCCCGGTGGCGCTCAGTCAGCGACGGCCGGCGCGCCGTCGAGCTCGGCGAAGGTGCGCAGGCTCGGGCCGCGCGTCGCCTGGAGGTCGCGAGCCACGTCCTCGACGTCGCGCATGACCCGCAGCGTGTTGCCTCGCACGAGCTTCGCGACGTCGTCCTCGGACCACGAGCGCTCGAGCAGCGCGGCGACGAGCCTCGGGTAGCCGCTGACGTCCTCCAGCCCGACCGGGAAGGTGTCGGTGCCGTCGTAGTCGCCGCCGATGCCGACGTGGTCGATGCCGGCGACCTCGCGCACGTGCTCGACGTGCGCGACGACCTGCTCGATCGTCGCGTCGGGCTTGGGGTGCTGCTGCTGCCAGCCGGCCGTGAAGCGCCCGAAGGCCTCCCAGTCCTTGGCGTCGACCCCCACCTCGGCGGCGGCCGCCGCGGCCTCGACCCGCCACGCGGCGGTGTCGGGGGAGACGAACTCCGGAACGAACGTCACCATGCAGGTGCCGCCGTTGGCCGGCAGCGCGGCGAGCACGTCGTCGGGCACGTTGCGCGGGGTGTCGCAGAGCGCGAGGGCGGACGAGTGGCTGAAGATGACGGGCGCGGTTGCCGTCTCGAGCGCGACACGCATCGTGGTGGCCGCGACGTGGCTGAGGTCGACCATCATGCCCAGACGGTTCATCTCGCGCACGACCTCACGCCCGAACTCGGTGAGGCCGCCCACGACGGGCACGTCCGTCGCCGAGTCGGCCCACGGCGTGTTGTCGTTGTGCGTCAGCGTCAGGTAGCGCACTCCGAGCACGTGCAGTAGGCGCAGCGTGCCGAGCGAGCAGCCGATCGAGTGACCGCCCTCGGCACCGAGCAGCGACGCGATGCGGCCGGTCGAGGTGGCGTGGTCCACCTCCTCCGCCGTGCGCGCGAGGGCCAGCCGGTCGGCATACGTCGCGATCATGCGGTGCACTGCGTCGACCTGCTCGAGGGTGGCCGTGACGGCCGAGTCGCCCTGGAGGGTGCTCGGCACGAAGACCGACCAGAACTGGCCACCGACACCACCGTCGGCGAGCCTCGGCAGGTCGGTCTGGGTCGTGGCGACCCGGCCCCCGATGTCGAGGGCGTCGAAGTCGTAGCGGGTCTGCTCGCGCGCCTCCCAGGGCAGGTCGTTGTGTCCGTCGACGAGGGGGTGACGGGCGAGCAGCGCACGGGCCCGGGCGATGGCCGCGGTCGCGTCGGAAGGGGAGTCGGCTGGCGAGTGCGCGGCGGACCCGCCGGGTTGGGGGGAGCCGGGCTGGGGCGTTCCGAGCATGTCGGCCATTGAACACCCGTCCATCTAGAGTGGACGCATGACCCCTCCCCACCCGAGCACTGACAGGAGCGTCGCCCTCGTCACCCTCGGGTGCACCCGCAACGAGGTCGACTCCGAGGAGCTGGCGGGTCGCCTGCTCGCCGAGGGATGGCGTCTCGTCGACGACGCGTCCGAGGCCGACGTGGCCGTCGTCAACACGTGCGGCTTCGTCGAGCAGGCCAAGAAGGACTCCATCGACGCCCTCCTCGAGGCGTCCGACCTCAAGGGCGACGGCGGGCGCACCCAGAAGGTCGTGGCCGTCGGCTGCCTCGCCGAGCGCTACGGCAAGGAGCTCGCCGACCAGCTGCCCGAGGCCGACGCGGTGCTCGGCTTCGACTCCTACCGCGACATGAGCAGCCACCTGCAGACGATCCTCGCCGGCGGACACGTCGAGAGCCACACTCCCGGTGACCGCCGCACGCTGCTGCCGCTCACGCCGGTCGAGCGCCAGGCCGGTGCTGCCGGCGTGGCCCTGCCCGGCCACGGCGACGGCGACTACGACCAGACGGGCGTCGACACGCTCGACGGTGTTCCCGTGCCCGCCACCGGCCCCCGCGTCATCCGAGCCCGCCTCGACGGCCGCCCGTGGGCGCCGCTCAAGATCGCGTCCGGCTGCGACCGCCGGTGCTCGTTCTGCGCCATCCCGATGTTCCGCGGTGCCTTCGTCTCCCGCCGCCCGGCCGACATCGTCGCCGAGGGCCGCTGGCTCGCCGAGCAGGGCGTCAAGGAGCTCTTCCTCGTCTCCGAGAACTCCACCTCATACGGCAAGGACCTCGGCGACCTCGGCCTGCTCGAGAAGCTCCTTCCCGAGCTGACCGCCATCGAGGGCATCGCACGCGTCCGCGTCTCCTACCTCCAGCCCGCCGAGATCCGGCCCGGGCTCCTGCGGGCCATGGCCGACACGCCGGGTGTCGTGCCCTACTACGACATCTCGTTCCAGCACGCGTCCGAGCCGCTGCTGCGCTCGATGCGCCGGTTCGGATCGCGCGAGGCGTTCCTCGACCTGCTCGCCCGCGTGCGCGCCGACGCCCCGCAGGCCGGGGTGCGCTGCAACGTCATCGTCGGCTTCCCCGGCGAGACCGAGGCCGACCTCGACGAGCTCGAGGCCTTCCTCACCGAGGCACGCCTCGACGTCGTGGGCGTCTTCGGCTACTCCGACGAGGACGGCACCGAGGCCGAGGGCTACACCGGGCACCTCGCTCCCGAGGTCGTCGCCGAGCGTCTCGACCGCTTCACCCGCCTCGTCGAGGAGCTCAACGCGCAACGGGCCGAGGAGCGCATCGGCGAGCACGTCGTCGTCCTCGTCGAGGAGATCGACGACGAGGACGGCTCTGCGATCGGCCGCGCAGACTTCCAGGGCCCCGACGTCGACGGCGTGACCGTCGTGCACGTCCCCGAGGGCGCCCCGACCCCGCAGGTGGGCGACCTCGTCGAGGCCGTCGTCGTGGCCACCGAGGGGATCGACCTCGTCGCGGAGCCGCGATGACCCCGCAGACCTTCCACCGGGGGGAGGGGCCCGCACCCCGGCCCACCGACTGGAACCTGCCCAACGCGCTGACGGTCCTGCGCTTCCTGCTCGTCCCCGTCTACGCCGTGTTCCTCTTCCAGGACGGCGGTCACGAGCCGTGGTGGCGGTTCTGGGCGTGGGTGGTCTTCGCCGTGGCCGCGGTCACCGACGGCGTCGACGGCAAGCTGGCCCGCCGCCGGGGCGAGATCACCAACTTCGGCAAGGTGGCCGACCCGATCGCCGACAAGGCGCTCACCGGCACCGCCTTCATCGGGCTCTCGCTGCTCGGCGTCGTCTGGTGGTGGGTGACGGTCGTCATCCTCGTGCGCGAGATCGGCATCACCGTGCTGCGCTTCGTCGTCATCCGGCACGGCGTCATGCCGGCCGGCCGCGGCGGCAAGCTCAAGACGATGCTCCAGACGCTCTCACTGGGCTCCCTCACGCTGCCGCTCTGGGTGTGGCCGCTGGGCGGGGTGCTCACGACCATCGCGTACGTCCTGCTCGGTGCGGCACTGGTCATGACGGTGCTCAGCGGCGTCGACTACGTCTTCAAGGCCGCTCGGCTGCGCGAGACCAGCGAGCGCACCCGGCTCAGGCGCGCCGCCCGCGCCGCCGAGCGCGAGGCGCGTGCCGCACAGCGGGCCCACTGGACCACCCCGTCCGGCGGTGACGAGACGTCCCCGGGTCGCGGCGAGGCCCCGACCTCGAGCACCGGCGTCGGGCCCGTCCCCCCCGAGAAGACCCCGAACCGCGACTGACGTGGCGCCCGCCGACTCCAGCAGGCCCGCAGACCCGCACGCGGACACCGACGAGGTGAGCCCCGGGTCGGGCCTCGGGACACGCCTCGTCGCGCGGCTGGCCGAGCGCCACGAGACCCTCGCGTGCGCCGAGTCACTGACCGCCGGACTCGTGGCGGCCACCGTCGCCGACACCCCCGGAGCGTCCGCGGTGCTGCTCGGCGGCATCGTCGCGTACGCCGCCGAGGTCAAGACGGCCCTGCTCGGCGTCCCGGCGGAGCTCGTCGACCGGGTGGGCACCGTCGACCCTGCCGTGGCCGTCGCCATGGCCGAGGGCGTACGCCGCCGGCTGGGGTCCACGTGGGGCCTGTCCACCACCGGCGTCGCGGGTCCGGGACCCTCGGAGGGCCGGCCGGCCGGCACCGTCCACGTGGCCGTCGCCGGTCCGTCGGGAACAGTGACGCGCGCGCTGGAGTTGAACGGGACCAGGGCCCAGATCAGGGCCGCCAGCGTCGCCGCGGTGCTCCGCCTCGCCCTCGAGGCGACCGGCGCCACGGGCCGAACTCTGGCACCACCGGGGGAGCCTCGGGGTACGGTAGGCGTGTCGGTTCACCGGCCCGGCCCCCCGGCACCGCACGACCCCGCACCAGCGACCTGAAGGAGGACGGCATGACGACACTCTTGCGACGCGAGCTCGGTGACGTCCTCCGTGAGTGCCGGCGCGCGCAGGGCCGCACGCTCCGCGAGGTCTCGGCGACCGCGTCGGTGTCGCTCGGCTACCTCAGCGAGGTCGAGCGTGGCGAGAAGGAGGCCAGCTCCGAGCTGCTCGCCTCGATCTGCGGCGCCCTCGACCTGCCGCTGTCACGGGTCCTGATCGACGTCTCCAACCGCATGGCCGAGAGCGAGGGCCTGGCGCCCACCGTGGCGCTGCCCGTCCCCTCGGGCGACGTGGTGTCAGCCTCCGCTGCCTGATCGTCTACCGTTTCGAGGGTGCCAACGCCCTTCTCGGAGATCGATGCCCGCCTCGACCAGGTGACCTCCTCGGGGAATGCCGTCGTCTCGGTGTGGCTCGGCGACGTCGACGGCCGCAGCCGCTGGGCGCACGATGCGCTCGCCCCCCACTACGCCGCGTCGACGATGAAGCTCCCGCTGGTCGTCGCCGCCTTCCGACGGGCCGTGCGGGGCGAGCTCGACCTCGCACAGCCGGTGCGCGTCACCTCCACCTTCGCGTCGGTGCTCGACGGGTCGCCGTTCGCGCTCGATGCCGACGACGACCAGGACCCTGAGACCTGGGCGGCGATCGGCGGCACCTGCACGGTGGCCGAGCTGGCTGAGCGGGCCATCACCGAGTCCAGCAACATCGCGACCAACCTGCTCATCGACGTCGTCGGGCTCGCCGAGGTGGCCGAGGTGCTGCGCCTCACCGGGTGCTCACCGGCGACCGTCGTGGCACGCGGCATCGAGGACGTCCGCGCGCGCGAGGCAGGCATCACCAACACGGTCACGGCGTCCGACCTCGGCCTGCTCATGGCCGCCGTCGCCCGACGCGAGCCCGCGCTGGGCGGAGAGCCGGTGCTCGGCCCGGTCGAGGAGCTGCTCTCGCGCCAGGTGCACGTCGACCAGGTGCCCGCCGGCCTGCCCGAGGGCACCCCGACGGCGAGCAAGTCGGGCTGGATCCCCGGCGTCTCGCACGATGTCGCCCTGGTGCGCCCACCCGGTCAGCCGCCCTTCGTGCTGGCCGTGTGCACCACGATCGCCCTCGACGAGGTGGAGGCCGCAGCCTTCGTCGCCGGGATCGCGCGCGACGTGTGGCTGCTCGAGCACGCCGAGCCCGGTTCTACCGCTCCGGGAGCGTATGCCGCCGGGCCGGGTGCTGCTGCAGGCGCGCCCCGCAGCGGGGGGACCGGCCGATGACCACGATCGGGCGCGTGGTCACCACCGCCTCGTCGGTGCCGCTCCACACGCCCTTCGTCACGGCCCTGCGTCGCACCGAGACGACCGACACGGTCATCGTGACGGTCACCGACAGCGACGGCCGCACCGGTTGGGGCGAGGCCCCACAGGTGTGGCAGGTGACGGGCGAGTCCCTGGCCGGCGCGACCGCCTGCATCGACCAGATGCTCGCGCCCGCAGTCACCGGCCGGCGTCTCGACGACCGCGACGACCTGGCCGCCACCGCCGCGGTGGTCCAGCGCGCCGTCGCCCGCAACTTCGGCGCCAAGGCCGCCGTCGACGCTGCGCTCCACGACCTCGTCGCCCAGGCGGAGGGCATCTCGGTGGCCGCTCTGCTCGGCTCTGGGGCGGACGGCATACGCGAGGTGCTGACGACCGACGTGACGCTCTCGGCCGGCGCCGCCGGCGCCCTCGCCGACACCGCCCGCGATCGGGTGTCGGAAGGCTTCCGCACGCTCAAGATGAAGGTCGGCACCGATGCGAGCACCGACGTGCAGCGGGTGGCGTCGGTGCGTGACGCCGTCGGGCCGGACGTGTCGATCCGTCTCGACGCCAACCAGGGCTGGACGCGCGAGGAGGCCGTGCAGGTCATCCGGGCGCTCGAGGTGGCCGACCTCGGGGTCGAGCTCGTCGAGCAGCCCGTCGTCGCCGACGACGTCGAGGGGCTCGCCTGGGTGCGCGAGCGGGTGGGGCTCGCGGTCATGGCCGACGAGTCCTGCTACGGCCCCTACGACCTCGAGCGCATCATCCGCCTCGGCGCCGCCGACCTCGTCAACGTCAAGCTCGCGAAGTGCGGGTCGCTGACCGTCGGGCGCGACATGCTGCGTCGCGCGCACGAGGCGGGGCTCGGCACCATCGTCGGGTCGATGATGGAGAGCCACGTCGGGGTCGGGGCGGCCGCGGCCGTCGTGGCGGCCGAGCCGACGACCGCCGTGAGCGACCTCGACGCCGCCTGGTGGTCGGTCGCCTCACCGGTGGTCGGCGGAATCTCGTACTCCGGCAACGAGGTTCACCTGGCGCCAACCGCGGGGTTCGGCATCTCGGGGTTCGTCCGGCCCGCCTGAGGACTGGTTCCAGCAGCGCACGACGAAGGGCCCCGCGGGAGCGGGGCCCTTCGTCGTGCAGGTTCCGGGTCGGTCAGTTGCCGAGGAGGCGGAGGGTGAAGGTGCCCTCACCGTTGCCGGTCGTGCTGGCGTTGGCGCCGACGGCGCGCAGCGACTCGAGGAACGTCTTGTCGTTGCCCTTGACCTGGCCGAGGTAGACCTTCTCGAGCTTGTCGAGGTCGACGAACAGGGCGCTGTTCGACGAGGTGACGTCGCCGACCGCGAGCTTGAAGGCGTCGCTGTCACCGAGCTTGCCGCCCGACTTGAGGTCGTCGGCGTAGTCGGGCGTCGTGGCGACGTAGACCTTGTCACCCTCGACCTTGTGCGTCAGCACGTCGCTGCCGGCGCCGGACATCTGGACCAGCCGGCCGATGATCTCGTCGGCGCGCTTCGCGTTGCTCGAGACGACCTTCGCACCGACCGTCAGCGAGTCGCCCGTGAGGTCCTGGTCGGGCAGGGCGATCGTGAACGAACGGCCGAGCAGCACCTTGAGGTCGTCGGGCAGCTTCACGTCGAGCTGCTGCTCGATCGTCGAGATGGCGTCGCCCTGACCGCCGGCGCCCGCGAGGCTGTCGATCTGCTTCTTCAGCTGCGGCCAGGCGCCGTCGAGCATCTGGTCGGCGCCCGAGACGTGCAGGGCCGCCATGGTGTTGGCGGGCAGGTTGGCCAGCTCGCTGCCGTCGCCCTTGACGGCCTTCGTCGCGTCGCCGCCGCGCACGACGCCCGCGAGCTCGACGTAGTCGGCGTCGAAGCGCACGGCGGCAGCGAAGCGGCCCTTCGCGCTCGCCAGCGCAGCGGTGTCGACGGGTGTGTCGCCGCCGCTCAGCTTGGGCAGCTCCTTGAGACCGGTCGCCATGTCGAACCAGGCCGACACGATGCCCTGCTCGCCGAGGGCGCCCATGTCGCCGGTGAAGTTCGCGTTCTGCGAGAGCGGGCCCTTGTCGACCGCCGCGAGGGTGGCGTCACCGGTGCCGCCTGGGGTGACGATGGCGTAGCCGTCCTTCGTGCGCACGTCGGTCTTCGAGGACGAGTCGCACGCGAACAGCTTGGTCAGCGTGTCCTTGGCGAGGGTCTCGTCCTTGACCTGGATCGCGATCGCGACGTTCGGCGTGTCCGACGTGCCGCCGGGGCGGACCGCGGCGCCGACCCGGTCGCCGAGCCACGGCTCGACGTCCTTGTCGTAGGTGAACTTCTTGAGGCAGTCGTTGCCGGCGTCCTTGGAGGCCATCTCCCACAGCTTCTTGCGCGGGTCGTCGCTGCCGAGGGTGTTCTTGACGGCGTCGCGCTTGCCGAGGAACCGGACCGCCGCGATCTTCTGGCCGGCGGAGGGGTCGATGTCGACACGCAGGTACGCGTACGCGTCACCGGGCAGCACGTCGGACGGCTGCGCACCGCTGCCGCTCAGGGTCTGAGCGGCGAAGACACCCGCGCCGCCGAGGGCGAGGACGGTGGCGAGGGCGCCGACCATCAGGCCGGTGCGCTTGCGGCCGCCCCGGGCGGGGGCGGACGGGTCGTCGGCGAGCGCGACCCCCGGGGCGCCGAGGGCGCCGGCCTGGTCGGACGCAACCGGCACGTGCTGGCTGCCCGAGGGCACGGGGTAGGTGTACTGCGGGACGGGCGTCGTCGAGTCGGCCGGAATCGGTCGGGTGGCGTCGTCGCCCGGCTGGGCGTTCGGCCCGTCGGGCCTGGTGGGCTCGGTCATGCTGGCTCCCCTGAAGTGTCGAGGTCCCCGCGTAGGCGCTCGGGACGAGAGGACGATACCGGTCGAGCGGCATCGCCGCGGGCGGTTGAGGTAACGCTCGGACGACGGTTGCGGCGGGACCGGTTCCGGCGGCACGGGTGGCAGACTGCTGGGGTGCGGATCAGTCACTTCTGGACCTTGATGGACGACGAGTTCGGTGCGGCGTATGCCGGGTCGCTCGCGCGCGACCACGTGCTCGGCTCGCTCGGCAACCGCACGGTGGTCCAGGCGCTCGCCGACGGCGAGGCGCCGCGCGCGGTGTGGGAGGCGCTCTGCGTCGACATGGACGTGCCGCCCGAGCGCAGGCTGGGTCGCGACGTCCGGGTTGCTCGCGGGGCACAGGGTGGTCAGGTCGGCAGGTGAGGCTGCCAGGTCCCGGCCTCGCACGCATCACGTTGCGCCGGGGCGACATCACGGCCGACGCCTCGGCAGACGCGATCGTCAACGCGGCGAACTCGTCGCTGCTCGGTGGTGGTGGCGTAGACGGGGCGATCCACAGTGCTGCCGGTCCCGAGCTGCTCGAGGAGTGTCGACGGCTCGGCGGGTGCGAGACGGGTGACGCGAAGATCACCGGGGCGGGGCGGCTGCCGGTGCGTCATGTCATCCACACGGTGGGTCCCGTGTGGCGAGGGGGAGGCCACGGTGAGGCCGAGCTGCTCGCCTCCTGCTACCGGCGCAGCGTCGAGCTCGCCGACGCCGCCGGGTGCGAGGTCGTCGCCTTCCCTGCCGTGTCGTGCGGCGTCTATGGCTACCCGGTCGACGCCGCGGCGCGGGTCGCGCTGGTGGCGCTGGCCGAGGCGCTCGACCGCCACGACGGTGTGCGCGAGGCCCGGTTCTGGCTCTTCTCGGACCGGGTGCTCACCGACTTCGAGGCCGCGCTCACGGCCCTGCGCCCGGAAGGCTGAGCCGGGTCCGCAGGCGACACGGCGTGTCGTCGCGACTTCGAACACGTGTTCGGTACTGTTCTCCACAGGTCCTGCGCCACCACCCGCATCGTCCACAGGCCGTCTCGTGGTCCACCTGATGTCGGCGCCGGCACCTAGCGTCTGACCCGACAGCGGATCTGCTTGAGCGATCCGTTCCCCGGGTCGTAGGTAGACGACCGCAGCGCAGACGGCAGAACAGGAGCCCGACATGGCATCGGTGCAGGAGAAGGACAAGGACAAGGCGCTCTCCTCGGTGATGGGCCAGATCGAGAAGAGCTACGGCAAGGGCGCGGTGATGCGCCTCGGCGACGACATCCGTCCGCCGATCGAGGTGATCCCCACCGGGTCGATCGCCCTCGACGTCGCTCTCGGCATCGGCGGCCTGCCCCGCGGACGCGTCGTCGAGATCTACGGCCCGGAGTCCTCGGGCAAGACGACCGTCGCGCTCCACGCGGTCGCCAACGCGCAGAAGGCCGGCGGCATCGCGGCGTTCATCGACGCCGAGCACGCGCTCGACCCCGACTACGCGAAGAAGCTCGGCGTCGACACCGACGCCCTGCTCGTCTCGCAGCCCGACACCGGTGAGCAGGCCCTCGAGATCGCCGACATGCTGATTCGTTCCGGGGCAATCGACATCATCGTCATCGACTCCGTGGCGGCCCTGGTGCCCCGCGCCGAGATCGAGGGCGAGATGGGCGACAGCCACGTCGGTCTGCAGGCCCGCCTCATGAGCCAGGCGCTGCGCAAGCTGACCGGTGCCCTCAACAACACGGGCACGACGGCGATCTTCATCAACCAGCTCCGCGAGAAGATCGGCGTCATGTTCGGCTCGCCCGAGACGACCACCGGTGGCAAGGCGCTGAAGTTCTACGCGTCGGTGCGACTCGACGTCCGCCGCATCGAGACGCTCAAGGACGGCACCGACCCCGTCGGCAACCGCACCCGCGTCAAGGTCGTCAAGAACAAGGTCTCACCGCCCTTCAAGCAGGCCGAGTTCGACATCCTCTACGGCCAGGGCATCTCCCGCGAGGGTGGGCTCATCGACATGGGGGTCGAGCACGGCTTCGTGCGCAAGGCCGGCGCCTGGTACACCTACGAGGGCGACCAGCTCGGCCAGGGCAAGGAGAACGCCCGCAACTTCCTCAAGGACAACCCCGACCTCGCCGACGAGATCGAGAAGAAGGTCAAGGAGAAGCTGGGCGTCGGGCCGCGCGTCGACAAGCCCGCCGAGGTCGCGGACGTGCCCGTCGACTTCTGATCGTGGCTGGTCCCGCACACGAGTCCACCGAGGACCGTCTGGCCCGCGCCGCGGCCGCCCTCGCCGAGGCGCAGGGTGTCGTCGAGGCGCGGGCCGCCGCGTCCGAGGGGCCGAGTCCGAGCCCTCGCAAGCAAGGGCGCGCGGGTGCTGCCTCTGCGAGCGAGGCGCGTCCTCGCCGCGCACGCTCAGGTCGCGAGCGTGGCGCCCGGCCGCGTTCCGGATGGGCCGCGGCCGACCCCGGCGACGGCCCTGACTGGGCCCTGCCCCCTCAGGCTGCGGGATCGGGCGCGGTCGGCGCGACGGGAGAGCCGATCGCGACCGGCGTCGCGGCCGATGCGGGGGAGTCGCGGGGCTGGGCGCCGCCACCCGACGACACCGAGGCCGAGGCTCCCGAAGCCGACGCCGAGTCGGTGGCACGGGCCATCGTGCTGCGCCAGTTGAGCATGGCGCCCCGCAGCCGGGTCCAGCTCGAGAGGAAGCTTCGCCAGCGCGGGTGCGACGGCGCGGTCGCCGCAAAGGTCCTCGACCGCATGACCGAGGTCGGGCTCGTCGACGACGAGGCCTACGCCCAGATGCTGGTGCGATCGCGCCAGGCCGGCAAGGGGCTGGCCAGGCGCGCGCTCGCCCACGAGCTGCGCAAGCAGGGCATCGACCAGGACGTCGCCGACGAGGCGCTCGGCCAGGTCGGCGCCGGCGACGAGCGTGTCCGCGCCGAGGCGCTCGTGGCCAAGAAGCTGCGGTCCATGAGAGGGCTGCCTCCAGAGGTCCAGGCCCGGCGACTGGCCGGGATGCTTGCGCGCAAGGGCTACTCCGGTGAGGTGGCGTGGCCCGTCATCCGCGCAGGGGTCGACGGCCTCCCCGAGCACCGGCGCGACTGAGCTGCTCCGGCGCGAGGTCGTCCCGGGACAGCGCGAGGGGGTGAGGACCTTTCGGTCCCCACCCCCCTCGGGTGTGCTGCTGGAGGCTCAGGCCTGCGCGGGCACGACGGCGATCGCCGAGATGTCGAACTCGAGCTTGACCTTCTCGCTCACGAGGACGCCACCGGTCTCGAGGGCCGCGTTGAAGGAGAGGTTCCACTCGGTGCGGTCGATGGTGGTCTCACCCTCGAAGCCGACGCGGATGTTACCGAACGGGTCCTTGGCCGAACCGGTCTCCTCGAAGGGGACGGTGATCGACTTGGTGACGCCGTTGATCGTCAGGTCGCCGGTGATGTCCCACTCGGAACCGTCGCGCTCGACCTTCGTGGAGACGAAGGTGATCTGCGGGTAGTTCGCGACGTCGAAGAAGTCGGGGGTCTTGAGGTGGCCGTCGCGCTGCTCGTTGTGCGTCGTGACCGAGGCGGCCTCGATGACGACCTTGACCGAGGAGTTGGCCGGGTTCGCGGTGTCGACCGTGGCCGAGCCCTCGAACTGCTCGAAGTTGCCGCGGACCTTGGTCACCATCGCGTGACGAGCCGAGAAGCCGATGCGGGTGTGGGTCGGGTCGAGCGTGTAGTCACCGGAGATGTCGGAGACGGCGACCGACGCAGCCTCGACGGTCTCGGTGGCGGTCTCGGCCTTGGTGCGGTTGAACAGTCCCATGATGCGTGTCCTTCGAAGTAGGTGGTTAAACTTTCAACAACCATGTTGCCTGCAAATTGTTGAAGTGTCAAGCACTGTGGTCAACCGGTAGTCCCAGGGGTGTATTCCCGGCCACTCCACGACTGGCGTCAGATGGGGACGAAGCGCGCGCGTGCGGTGGCGTCCCGAGGCACGCCGTACCCTTGTCGTTGCCATGACTATGCAGACCTCCGCGCAGAAGCCCGCCAGCACCGGGAGCAGGACGTACGACGTGCGCACCCACGGGTGCCAGATGAACGTCCACGACAGCGAGCGCCTCGCCGGGCTCCTCGAGACCGCAGGCTACATCGACCTCGCCAGCCTCCCGGTGGGGGAGCGGCCAGAGGTTGCCGACGTCGTCGTGTTCAACACGTGTGCGGTGCGCGAGAACGCCGACAACAAGCTCTACGGCAACCTCGGCCAGCTGCGCCCGGCCAAGCAGAAGAACCCCGACATGCAGATCGCCGTCGGCGGCTGCATGGCCCAGAAGGACCGGGGTGCCATCGTGCAGCGCGCACCGTGGGTCGACGTCGTCTTCGGCACGCACAACATCGGCTCGCTGCCTGCCCTGCTCGACCGGGCCGCGCACAACCGCCGCGCCGAGGTCGAGATCCTCGAGAGCCTGGAGGTCTTCCCGTCGACGCTGCCAACTCGTCGCGACTCCGCCTACAGCGCCTGGGTCTCGATCTCCGTCGGCTGCAACAACACCTGCACCTTCTGCATCGTGCCGAGCCTGCGTGGCAAGGAGCAGGACCGTCGCCCCGGCGAGATCCTCGCCGAGATCGAGGCGCTCGTGGCGCAGGGGGTGGTCGAGGTGACGCTCCTCGGGCAGAACGTCAACACCTACGGCGTCGAGTTCGGTGACCGCCTCGCGTTCGGCAAGCTGCTGCGGGCCTGCGGCGACATCGAAGGGCTCGAGCGCGTGCGTTTCACCAGCCCTCACCCGGCCGCCTTCACCGAGGACGTCATCCTCGCCATGGCCGAGACGCCCAACGTGATGCCGAGCCTCCACATGCCGCTGCAGTCCGGGTCCGACAAGGTGCTCAAGGACATGCGGCGCTCCTACCGCAGCACGAAGTTCCTCGGCATCATCGAGAACGTCCGGCGCCACATCCCCGACGCCGCGATCACGACCGACCTCATCATCGGCTTTCCCGGCGAGACCGAGGAGGACTTCCAGGGCACGCTCGACGTCGTGCGCGAGTCCCGCTTCTCGAGCGCCTTCACCTTCCAGTACTCCATCCGGCCCGGAACGCCGGCCGCGACCATGGCCGACCAGGTGCCCAAGGTCGTCGTGCAGGACCGCTTCGACCGCCTCATCGCGCTTCAGGAGGAGATCAGCTGGGCCGAGAACCGCACGCTCGAGGGTCGTGAGGTCGAGGTGCTCGTCGCGCCCTCAGAGGGCCGCAAGGACGCCGAGACCAAGCGCCTGTCGGGTCGTGCGCGTGACAACCGCCTCGTGCACTTCGCCGTGCCCGAGGGCGGCGAGGTGCCGCGCCCCGGCGACATGGTCACCGTGGCCGTGACGTACGGCGCCCCGCACCACCTCGTCGCCGACTCCGGTGTCGAGGGCGGCACGTATGCCGTCCGGCGCACACCCGGCGGAGACGCCTGGGCGGCGCTCCAGGACGCCCCGCAGGGCACCGGCAAGCCCGCCGTCAGCCTCGGCATGCCGTCGATCGGCCGCCCGGCCGCCGCGCCGGTCGCCCCCGGGTGCTCGACGCCCTGAGCCGATTCGAGGTCGCCCGAGCCGTCGTGCTTGACTTGGCGCATGTCTGTGCGTCCCATCGTCATCACGGGTGAGCCCGTCCTGCACCGCTCGGCCGCCCTGGTGACCGAGTTCGACGACGCCCTGCGGACGCTCGTCGAGGACATGTACGAGACGAACGTCGCCGCCAACGGAGTGGGCCTCGCGGCGCCCCAGGTGGGAGTGGGCCTGCGGGTCTTCATCTGGAAGATGGCCAACGAGGACGGGGTGCCCGAGCAGGGCCACGTCATCAACCCGACCGTGACGACCTCGAAGATCCCCCAGGAGCGACCCAACCCCGACGAGGAGACCGAGGGCTGCCTCTCGGTGCCCGGCGAGGCGTTCCCGCTCAAGCGGGCGGACCGGGCCCATGTCGTCGGGCTCGACCTCGACGGCAACCGGGTCGAGTTCGACGCGACCGGCTGGTTCGCCCGGTGCATGCAGCACGAGTACGACCACCTCAACGGCACCCTGTACGTCGACCGGCTCGACGAGCGCCAGTCGAAGAAGGCGCGCAAGGCGGTCAAGCGCAACGGCTGGGGCAAGCCCGGCAGCTCGTGGCACCCCGGCGTCGACAGCGACCCCTTCGGCCACGACGACGACCTGAGCGACGCGCACGCCGACGAGCTCATCGGCTGAGGACGCTCGGTGGTCGTCCGTCCGACGCGTGGGGCCCGCGGGGAGAGGCGTTGAGCACTGAACCCGACGAGGTGGCAGGGCCGCCGGTCGTCGCCGTCGTGGGCGCCACGGCCACCGGCAAGTCCGACCTCGCCCTCGATCTCGCCGAGCGCCTCGGAGGCGAGGTCGTCAACGCCGACGCCATGCAGTTCTACCGCGGCATGGACATCGGCACGGCCAAGCTGTCCCCGACGGAGAGGCGGGGCATCGAGCACCACGAGCTCGATGTCCTCGACGTCACCGAGGAGGCGAGCGTCGCGGCCTACCAGCAGGCTGCCCGGCGCGACTTCGCAGCCATCGCCGCACGCGGCCACCGGCCGGTCCTCGTCGGTGGTTCCGGCCTCTACGTGCGGGCCGCCCTCGACCGGCTAGAGATACCTCCCACCGACCCCGAGGTGCGCGCACGGCTCGAGGCGGTGGCCGAGGAGGAGGGCGGCGACGCCCTCCACGCCCGGCTGCGAGACGTCGACCCGCAGGCCGCCGGCACGATCCTGCCCGGCAACGTGCGCCGGGTCGTCCGAGCGTTGGAGGTGGTCGAGCTGACCGGCCGCCCCTTCAGCGCCTCCATGCCGAAGCGTGAGCTGCTCTCTCCCGCCGTGCTGCTCGGCCTCCGCGTCGATCGGGACGTGCTCGACGTCCGCATCGCCCTCCGCGTGGACCGCATGTGGGAGCAGGGTCTGCGCCGCGAGACCGAGACGCTTCTCGGACAGGGCCTCCGGCACGGCGTGACCGCGAGCCGCGCCATCGGCTACAGCCAGGCGATCGCGGTGGTCGACGGGCGGGCCGAGGAGAGCGAGGCTCGTCTGGACACCGCGCAGGCGACTCGCCGCTACGCACGACGGCAGGAGTCGTGGTTCCGTGCCGACCCGCGCATCGTGTGGCTCGACGGCCTCGCCGACGACCTGCTCGACCAGGCGCTCGCCGTGATCAGCGCGCCGGGTGCGGGCACGCGACACGGCATACCGGAGAATGGCTGACATGACGCGCTTCACCAAGGGCCACGGCACCGAGAACGACTTCGTGCTCGTCCCCGACCTCGAGGGCTCGCTCGAGCTCACGCCGGCCCAGGTGCAACGCATCGCCGACCGCCATGCGGGCCTCGGGGCCGACGGCGTCATCCGCGTGGTCCGCACCGCGCACGCCACCGACGAGACCGTCCGCGCGCAGGCACCCGACGCCGAGTGGTTCATGGACTACCGCAACGCCGACGGGTCCCTGGCCGAGATGTGCGGCAACGGCACCCGCGTCTTCGCCGAGTTCCTGAGGCGCGAGGGGCTGGCCTTCGGGTCGACCTTCTCCATCGCCACCCGAGCCGGCGTGAAGACCGTCCGCGTCGTCGAGCAGGGGTATGCCGTCGACCTCGGCCCGTGGCACCTCACCGACGAAGAGGGGGCGAGCCGGGACGGCTTCGACGTCATGGTCAGGCCACGCCACGGCAAGCCCGTGCCGGCCCTGTCACTCGACCTCGGCAACCCGCACGCGGTCGTGATGCTGCCCGAAGGCATCGCGCTCGAGAACCTCGACCTCTCCGAGGCGCCGCAGCTGCACCCCGAAGCCGCGGACGGCGCCAACGTGGAGTTCGTACGCGCGGTCGGCCCCGGCCACATCGCGATGCGCGTCCACGAGCGCGGCGTCGGTGAGACGCGGTCGTGCGGCACCGGCGCTGCGGCTGCGGCGCTCGCGACCCGCTTCTGGTCAGGCGTCGAGGACCTCAGCCCCTGGACGGTCGACGTGCCCGGCGGTCGCCTGACCGTGACCCCGTTGCCGGGACAGCGGGTGGAGCTCGCCGGGCCGGCCGCCCTCGTCGCCGACGGCGACTTCCCGCTCTGAGCCCTGCATCTCGGGCCGCTCGAGGACGTACGCCGTCCGGCGGGCGTGCGCCCGTCAGTCCGGGTCGCGGGCCGGGTCGCGGGCAGGTTCGCGGGCAGGTTCGTCAGAGGGATCGGGAGCGAGCCTGGACCCTGCCGCGACCGGGTCGACACCGTCGAGCCGAAACCCCTCGAAGAGCGGACCACCGTGCAGGGCGAGCACGTCGTCGGCGAAGGTGAGCAGGAGGGACGCGTCGCCGCCTGCCACGGCGACGAGCGCCCGTTCGTGACGGCGCCGCCAGTCGCTCCCGTCGCGTGCATCGAGGTCGACGAGCTCGCGGACGACCCACTTGCCGCGGCCCCACCAGTGCCCCGCGCCGTGGAGGAGCAGGTGGGCCGAGTCGTCGGCGAGCACGGTCGCGGTGACCAGGCGCTCGTGGGCGTCGTGCGCATGGGTCACGTCGTCCACACCGTCCGTGACGGCATACCTCAGCGTCGCGAGGTCGTCGCCGGTGAGGCGCGGCGGTCCGGCCTCCAGGAGTCGGCGTGCGGTGATCTGCCACTGCGCTGCGGACCCGTCGGTGTCGAGGAGGACCTCCGACGAGCCGACGAGGCGCGCCAGCACCGGTCGACCGGCCGCGACCTCGCGTCGTACGTAGTGGCCGAGCGAGGTCTCGGTGTGCACGAACAGCTCGACGGGCCAACCGCGGAAGCGCCGGGAGTGGCGGTACGGGGCGGGAGGCCCCGGAAGCAGCACTGTCACGTCGAGATCCGACCCCGGCGTCGCGTGACCGAGCACGACACTTCCACCGAGCCATGCGGCGCGGGCTTCCGGGAACCACTGTGCGACAAGCGCTTTGGCGTCCTCGAGCGCCCGGGTGGCTTCATGCACGGCGCACCTCGAGGATGCGGAAGGCCTTCGCCGACGACAACCGGGTGCAGGTCAGGCCCCAGGGTTGGGCGTTGACCCACTTCTGGAGCGAGTCCGAGCCGAGGTGCTTCTGGACGACAAGGTGGGCGACGCCGTCGTCGGCGAGCCGGGGGAGCCACCGCTCGAGCAGGGCGTGCAGGGCGGCCTTGCCCACGTGGATGGGCGGGTTGGACCAGATCGTCGCGAACCGGAGGTCGCTCGGCACGTCGTCGGGCTCGCAGAAGCGGACCGACTCGACGCCTGCCACCGCCGCGTTCGTGCGGGCGAGGTCGAGGGACCGGCGGTTGACGTCGACGCCCCAGACCCGGGCGGCGGGGGAGCGCAGCGCCAGCGTGATGGCGATCGGACCCCAGCCGCAGCCGATGTCGAGCAGGTCGCCCGTGGGGCTCGGGTCGGGCGCTCCGGAGAGGAGCACCGCGGTGCCCGGGTCGAGGCGATCGGGGGAGTAGACGCCGCGTGCGGTCGTCAGCGACAGGCGTCGCCCCTCGAGCATCACGTCGATGGTGCGTCGTTCCTCCGGTGAGGCCGGCTCGGCGCTGAAGTAGTGGTCGGTCGGCTCGCTCATCACGGTCACCGTATCGGCCTCCCGGGGGCCGAGCCGCACCTGTTCCGGGCGGGCGCCGTCAGCCACGCTGCCGGGCGACCCAGCCGGCACACGCCGCGACCCAGCGGCGAGGCGCCAGCAGGGACGCCACGACAGCCGCACCCCAGCAGATCGCCTCCGCCGGCCACCGCATCGCGCCAGCGGCGTCGACACCGAGGAGCACGAGCGCGGCGACACCCGCCGCCGCGAGCGCCAGGTCCGGCCGCCCCGGGCGACGTCGCAGCAGCGCGCGGAGCGACGCGATCCCGAACGACACGCACGTCACCCCGCCCCACAGCCCGACCATGACCGAAGCCGACCCGTAGTCAGTGGTGTGGACCCGACGGCCGTCCACGAGGAAGGACACCGGGTCCTTGCCCCAGTAGAGGGCCGTCGTGGGCTCACCGGACAGGAGCCGTCTCAGGTCCGGTGGCCAGGAGTCCGGCTCGTACGGGTTGTCCTCCGTGAACCGCACGTAGGCGTCGCGGCGTCCGTCGGACGGGGTGAAGCGCCACTCACCTCGGCTGAAGCGCCCCGTCATGCGCCCCGGGACGGGGACGAAACACGCGTCGGTCAGCCCCGAACCCACCTGTTCCGCGCTGCAGGTGCCGGCGCGCAGCATGGCGTCGCCCTGCTGCCACACGTGCGGCGTGTACGCGATGCCGATCACGCCGACCACGAGCAGGAAGGCGCAGCCTGCCCGGGCGAGGATGCCCGGGGACCGGCGAGGCGCCCGAGCCGCGGTCTCGGAGGCGGCCTGCCGACGGGCCCAGTGGTCGACCACGGGGCCTTCGTCGCGTGCGTCGTCGGTGGCGTCCGGCATCGTCGTGACCGTACCCGCGAGTGCGCACGCGAAGTCGGCGGGGCACAAACGAGTGGCCCGTGGCGTTGGACCTTTGGGACCATAGGGAGAACATGACGAGCAACCACAGCAACCACACCAGCGACTCCGCTCGCGGCACAGACCGCGAGCGCGACCTGTTCGGCACCCGCGCCACCGCGCTGGCCGCCACGGACCACGAGCCCGACGAGGCGGCATACCCCCTCTACGACGGAGACCAGCTCGAGCGCGAGGAACGCGCCGCGCTCCGCCGCGTGCAGGGCCTGTCGACCGAGCTCGAGGACATCACCGAGGTCGAGTACCGCCAGCTGCGCCTCGAGCGCGTCGTGCTGGCCGGGGTCTGGACCGAGGGAAGCGCCGACGACGCCGAGAACTCCATCCGCGAGCTCGCTGCGCTGGCCGAGACGGCCGGCTCGACCGTGCTCGAGGGCGTCATCCAGCGGCGCCAGCGCCCCGACCCGGCCACCTGGCTCGGCAAGGGCAAGGCCGCCGAGCTGCGCGACATCGTCGTCGCCGAGGGCGCCGACACGGTCATCTGCGACGGCGAGCTGGCCCCCAGCCAGCGGCGTGCGCTCGAGGACGTCGTCAAGGTCAAGGTCATCGACCGCACGGCCCTGATCCTCGACATCTTCGCCCAGCACGCCAAGAGCCGCGAGGGCCGGGCGCAGGTCGAGCTGGCCCAGCTGCAGTACCTCCTGCCGCGCCTGCGTGGCTGGGGTGACTCGATGTCCCGTCAGGCCGGTGGCCGTGTGGCCGGCGGTGAGGGCATCGGCTCGCGCGGACCCGGTGAGACGAAGATCGAGCTCGACCGACGCCGCATCAACACCAAGATCGCCAAGCTGCGCCGCGACATCAAGGGCATGAAGACGAGCCGCGACACCCGTCGCCAGTCGCGCCGCGTCGGCGGTGTGCCCTCCGTCGCCATCGCCGGCTACACGAACGCCGGCAAGAGCTCGCTGCTCAACCGGCTGACCGGCGCCGGTGTGCTGGTCGAGAACCAGCTCTTCGCCACCCTCGACCCGACGGTGCGCCGCACAGAGACCGACGACGGCCGCCTGTACACGCTGGCCGACACCGTCGGCTTCGTGCGCAGCCTGCCGCACCAGCTCGTCGAGGCGTTCCGCTCGACGCTCGAGGAGGTGGGCGACTCCGACCTGCTGCTGCACGTCGTCGACGGATCGCACCCCGATCCCGAGGGCCAGATCTCGGCCGTCCGCGGCGTGCTCGCCGAGGTCGGCGGCGACCAGATCAAGGAGATCATCGTCGTCAACAAGGCCGACATCGCCGACCCCGAGGTGCTCGATCGCCTGCGGCGCCACGAGAAGCACTGCGTGACCGTCTCGGCGCGCACGGGCGAGGGCCTCGCCGACCTGCGTGCCCTCATCGCCCACGAGCTGCCGAAGCCCGAGATCGAGGTCGAGGTGCTCGTGCCCTACGACCGCGGTGACCTCATCTCGCGCCTGCACGACGAGGCCGAGATCCTCGAGAGCGAGCACGTCGCCGACGGCACCCGGGTGCGAGCGAAGGTCACAGCGGTGATGGAGGCCGACCTCACGGCATACGTCGTCGTCACGAGCTGACCCGGGGCGAGGGCCTCACGGCAACACACCTCCACACGACGCCCGGCGGGTCACCCGCCGGGCGTCGGTGCTGTCGGAAAGGATGGGGGCATGGCCCTCGAGATCCCGTGCCCCTACTGCGGCACGCAGATGTACGCCGAGCAGGCGCACAACCGCTGCCCCGCCTGCCTCTACATCGAGCCCTGCTGCGACGGGGCGCCGCAGGCCGTCTGCGAGACACGCGCTCCTCAGCGCCCGTCGCAGTGACCGCGCCCGCCGGCGAGCCCGACGCCTGGGTCACGACCGAGCGGGTGGTGCTGCGCCCGCCGCGGCCCGACGACCTCGACGACTACGTCCGTCTCCACACCGATCCCCGCACCTACGCCCACGCGCTGGCAACCATGCCGACGCCCGAGCGCTGCCGTGACCGCCTCGCAGCGGACCTTGCCGACTGGGGGGCTTCCAGGCTCGGGTATGCCGCCGTCGTCGACCGCGCGTCGGCCGAGGTGATCGGGTGGGCGGGCTTGCGCCACAAGGACTCCGACGTCGCCTCCCTCAACCTCTACTACCGGCTCGCGCACGACAGGCTCGGCTCCGGGCTCGGGCGCGAGATCTCCCGGGCCCTCGTGGCGTGGGGCGTCGAGCACCGCCCCGAGGCCGTCGTGACCGCCATGGTCGACCCGGTCAACACCGCGTCACTTCGCACGGCCAGGGGCTGCGGGCTCGTGCAGGTGGGCACCCGGTCGTCCAAGGACGACCCCGAAGGCAAGCCCATGGCCTACTTCGAGGCGCCCCGGGTCAGGGTGGTGCCGGCCGCCGAGGCAGAGAGCCTTCGTGAGGCCGTCGTCGACCTGTGGGTGCGCGTCAACGACGACGGCGGGTCCGTCGGGTTCCTGCCCGGCGCTGCTGCCACCGACGTCGCAGCAGCACTCGACCGGCACCTCGACGACGTCCGCGCCGGCCGGTCGCTCCTCTGCGTGCTGGTCGACCCGGTCGTCGAGACGGGCGCGACGGGAGCGGACGGGCGGGGTGGCGCGGGAGATTCCGACGATGCGCACGCGGCGGCCGGGCGGCTGCGCGGGCTGGGTTTCTGGGAGCACTCGCGCGGCTTCCCGTACGACCACGTGGCCAAGCTCAAACGGCTGATGGTCGACCCGTCCGCACAGGGACGCAACCTCGGTCGCATCCTCCTCGGCGCCATGGTCGGCGTCGCGCGCCGAGAGCTCCCGTGGGTCGAGCTGCTCCGCCTCGACTACCGCGACGGGCTGGGGCTCGGCGACTTCTACGAGAAGGCGGGCTGGACCGAGGTCGGGCGCGTCCCCCGGGGGCTGCGGCTGGGCCCTACCGACTACCGCGACGACGTCGCGATGGCCCGAAGGGTCGACGGAGGCCCGCTCCGCTGAGCCGCACCCCGGGCGGCCCGGGCATGCTCAGGACAGCCCGGTCGTCGACCCGTCCTCACGGATGTCGATGCGCTCGGCATTGGGTGACTTGGGCAGGCCGGGCATGGTGCGCATGTCGCCGCAGATCGCGTAGACGTACCCGGCGCCGACCGCTGCCCGGACCTCGCGCACGGGCAGCCGCCAGCCGGTGGGCGCTCCCTTGCGGGAAGGATCCGACGAGAGGGACAGGTGCGTCTTGGCGATGACGACCGGAAGCTCCCCGAAGCCGAGCCGCTCGTACTCCTTGAGGGCCTTGGCGGCGGCAGGGCTGACGTCGATCCCGTCTGCCCCGTAGATCTCGGTGGCGATCCTCTCGATCTTGTCGGTGAGCGGCAGGTCCAGCGGGTAGAGGAAGCGGAAGGCCGAGGGTTCGTCGGCCGCCTCGACGACCGCTTGCGCCAGCGCGCGTGCCCCGGCGCCGCCGTCGGCGACGTGTGTCGTCACCGCGCACCGCACCCCGAGCTCGTCGCACAGCGCGCGCACGACGTCGTGCTCTGAGGCGTGGTCGGTCGGGAACGCGTTGACGGCGACGACCGGACGGATGCCGAACCGCTGGATGATCTCGATGTGCTTGCGCAGGTTTGACAGGCCGGCCTCCACCTCCCGGGGGTTCTCGTCGAGGAGGCCGTCGGGGAGCGGGCGGCCTGGCTTGATCGTCCAGTGGCCGGAGTGGGCCTTCAGCGCGCGCACCGTCGCGACGAGCACCGCGGCGTCGGGCACCAGGCCGCTGACCCTGCACTTGACGTCGAAGAAGCGTTCGGCGCCCATGTCGGCGCCGAAGCCGGCCTCTGTGATCACGTAGTCGCTGCCACGCACGCCCACGAGGTCGGCGATGACGGACGACGTGCCGGTGGCGATGTTGCCGAAGGGGCCGCAGTGGATGACGGCCGGGCCGCCCTCGAGGGTCTGGAGGAGGTTCGGCTTGAGGGCGTCGCGCAGGATGACGGCCATCGCCCCGGCGGCGCCGAGGTCGTCCGCGGTGACGCTCTTGCCCTCGACCGTGTAGGCCACGACGATCCGACCCAGTCGCAACCGGAGGTCCTCGAGCGAGGTCGCCAGGGTGAGCAGCACCATGACCTCGCTGGCTGCGGTGATGTCGAAGCCGGTCTGGCGCACCAGCCCGTCCTCGCGGGCGCCGATGCCCACGATGACGGTGCGAAGGGCCCGGTCGTTGACGTCCAGCACGCGCCGCCAGGTGATGTTCCGGACGTCGATGCCGAGCTTGTTGCCCTGGTGCAGGTGGTTGTCGATCATCGCCGCGAGCAGGTTGTGGGCTGCCGTCACCGCGTGGAAGTCGCCCGTGAGGTGCAGGTTGAGCCGCTCCATCGGCACGACCTGGCTGTAGCCGCCTCCTGCTGCGCCGCCCTTGATGCCGAAGGTCGGACCCATCGAGGGCTGGCGGAGACAGACGACGGCCCGGTGGCCGGTGCCCCCGAGCGCCTGCGCCAGGCCGACCGACGTCGTGGTCTTGCCCTCGCCGAGCGGTGTCGGGGTGATGGCCGTGACCACGACGTACCGCGCACGGTGCGCCTGCGTCGGCTCGTCGAGCACGCCGAGGTCGATCTTGGCCACGTCACGGCCCCAGGGCTCGAGGTGGGCCTCGGTCACGCCGAGGTCGGCGGCCACCTCGACGAGCGGGCGCAGGGTCGCCGCGGACGCGATGTCGAGGTCGGAGGGCATCTTTGCATTCATACCTCGATGGAACTCCTGTCCGGCCGTCCGCGGGGCACGATCGGCGCAGGAGGTCGCGTGACGTCGGTCCCACCGTGGCCGACGGCCGAGTGCCGGCTCCCGACCGCGGGGGGTGGTCGGGAACCGGCACCGTTCTCCGGCACTTCACCGGGGGGAGCGAGCCTTGGGGGGACGGCTCGAGAGTGCCGGGGAGGTCCGAGCTCCGAGGGGCCGAGCTCGCACGTTGGGGCGTCAGCGACGGTGAGTCCTGCTCTGACGGCCGGTCCGCAGCTGCGTGGACCCCGTTGATCTCGTCGGATGGGTCGGGTGGGTCAGTCGGAGGCCGTCTGCCGGTGACGTGGCCATCGCGTCATCTCCCTCGAGGTCCAGCGAAGCATCGGGTTCACTGACGTCTTCAGGTTAGGGCGGGTCCGAGGGTCTCGGTCACTGTCCCTTGGTACTAGTACCGGCCCCGCGTCCGGCAGGGCGCGGTCGTGCGAACGCGCCTGCAGACGGTGCCAGGGGGACACCGCGCACGAGCCGCCGGCCGGGCGGCATACGCTGACCCGATGGCCCAGCGACCTGCGCTCGACGAACTCCTCCATGCCGCGGTTTCGGGGGTCGGTGGCGCGGAGCGGCCGGGGCAGGTCGAGATGGCCCGGGCGGTCGCGAGGGCGGTCGACACCGGAGAGCACCTGCTCGTGCAGGCCGGCACCGGCACCGGCAAGTCGCTCGCCTACCTCGTGCCGGCCGTGGCCCACGCCTTCGAGGCCGGCAAGCCTGCGGTCGTCGCGACCGCCACGCTCGCTCTCCAGGGGCAGATCGTCGACCGCGACATGCCGCGTGTGGCCGACGCACTCGCGCCGGTCCTCGGGCGACGCCCGACCTACGCGCTCGTCAAGGGGCGCCGCAACTACGTGTGCCTCAACAAGCTCGAGGGCGGGTTCCCCGACGACGAGGACGGTCTGCTCTCGGTCGGGCAGGTGGACGCGAGCGTCGGCCGCCTCGGGCAGGAGGTGGTGCGGCTGCGCGAATGGGCCTCCACCACCGACTCGGGCGACCGTGACGAGCTCGTGCCGGGGGTGTCCGAGCGGGCCTGGCGCCAGGTGTCCGTGTCGGCCCACGAGTGCATGGGCGGCAAGTGCCCGCTCGTGGCGGAGTGCTTCGTCGAACGGGCGCGCACGGCGGCGAAGGACGTCGACGTCGTCGTCACCAACCACTCCTTCATGGCGATCGACTCGTTCGAGGGCCGCCAGATGCTCCCGGAGCACGACGTGCTCGTCGTCGACGAGGCCCACGAGCTCGTCGACCGGGTCACCGCCACCATCACTGACGAGCTCACCGGCACCATGGTCATGACCGCGGCCAAGAAGGCCGGGCGCATGTCGGAGAACACGGCTGCGCTCGACGAGGCAGGTGAGCTGCTCGCCCAGGCCCTCGAGCCGCTCGAGGAGGGCCGCATGCTCGGCGTGCCCGACTCCGTGGGGCTGGCGCTGGCACGGGTCCGCGACACCGCCCGCGTCGTGCAGAGCGACCTCAAGCCGCCCCCCGGGCAGGAGTCCGACGGGGCCCGCCAGGTCGCCCGTGCCGCCGTCGACGAGGTGCACGAGAACGCCGAGCGCATCCTCGAGGAGCGCGAGCTCGACGTCGTGTGGCTGAACCGCGACCAGCGCCGGGGCCCCGTGCTGCGGGTGGCGCCGATGAGCGTCGCGATGCTCGTGCGCGACAAGGTCTTCGAGGAGCGCACCGTCGTGCTGACCTCGGCGACGTTGGAGCTCGGCGGCACGTTCGACGCGGTGGCCGGCACCATCGGCCTGCGCGGCGAGGGCGCCCCGAAGTGGCAGGGCCTCGACGTCGGCAGCCCCTTCGACTACCCCAAGCAGGCCATCGCGTACGTCGCGGCGCACCTGCCACCTCCGGGCCGCGACGGTGCGGGCGACGACACCCTCGACGAGATCGAGCAGCTGGTCCGGGCGGCCGGCGGGCGCACGCTCGGCCTGTTCTCCTCGATGCGCGCGGCGCAGACCGCCGCCGAGATCATGCGGGCGCGCTTCGGCGACGACATCCCCGTGCTCTGCCAGGGCGAGGACCAGATCACGACGCTCGTGCGGCAGTTCGCCCGCGACCCCCGCACCTGCCTCTTCGGCACCCTGACCCTCTGGCAGGGCGTCGACGTGCCGGGCTCGTCGTGCCAGCTGGTGCTCATCGACCGCATCCCGTTCCCGCGCCCGGACGACCCGCTCGCGTCCGCCCGCTCACAGGCCATCGCGCGGATGGGCGGCAACGGCTTCATGGCCGTCTCGGCGACGCACGCCGCGCTCCGCCTCGCCCAGGGCGCGGGCCGGCTCGTGCGGCGCGCCGACGACCGCGGCGTCGTCGCGTTCCTCGACTCGCGCATGATGACGGCGAGGTATGCCGGCTTCCTCCAGCGCTCGCTGCCGCCGTTCTACCCGACCACCGACAAGAAGATGGTGCTGGCCGCGCTCGAGCGGCTCGACGCGATGGCGCCGCCACCCGTCACCGTCGAGGAGCCGGCTCTCCGGTCACTGACCGGCGCGCGCGCCGACGCCGACGGCACGGAGCACCCGCGGCCGGTGGCCGGCCCGCCGCCGGTCGCCCCGTCGACGCGCAACGCCGTCACGTCGGGGCACGCGTGGACCGACGAGCAGGACGAGGAGCTGCGCGACGCCGCCGAGTCCGGCATGCAGCTCGACGAGCTCGTCGACCACTTCGAGCTGCCCGAGGAGACCATCCGGGCCAGGCTCGAGCAGCTCGGGCTGTCGCTCGCCTCCGGTGCCCTCTTCGACTGACCTCGGGCCTCACGGCACAGGCCGTCGTCGGCCAGCTCGTTCAGCACGCCGACCTCGCAACACCCCGGGATCCGATCGAGGGGTGTTGCGAGCCATTCGGTGTCTCCCGGCGCCTACTGGGCCTTGGCGGTCGCGCCGGGGACGGCCGGGAGCTGGAGCAGGTTCTGCGTGCCCTGCGGGATGACGATGAGCGAGTCGCCGTGCTCCTTGAGCATGTCGATGTACTTGCTCGTGAGCACCTGCTCGTTGAGGCGGTTCTGGCACTTGTCGGAGCTGACCGGGACGACCTTGACGGCCGTGACCTCCTTGCCGTTGATGACCTCCTTGACCTGCGTGGAGGTGGCGCCGCACCGGATGATCTGGTCGGCGTCGGAGGTCGCCTGGGCCTCGGTCTTGGTGATCTCGGCCTTGGCGAGGGCGGTCTGCAGGTCGGCCTTGGCCGCCTCGGCGTTGGCCAGCGAGCTCTGCACCTTGTCATAGTTGGCCTGGACGTTCTGGTCGAGGGTGATCGCGCGCGGGTCGACCTGCTCCACCGTGACGCCCACCTCGCCGAGGCGCTTCTCGAGGCCCTCGGTGATGCGCAGGGCCAACTCACCGCGCGACTGCCGGACCGCGGCCGCCGCGAAGGTGGTCGGGGCGTCGCGGGTGACGGAGGAGACGCCGGGCAGCACGGCGCGGGCGATGAAGGTCTCCTGGTCGGGGTACTGGCGGATGATCTCGGGAAGCTTGCCCGGGTTGAGGGACTAGCGGATCGTCACGTCGTAGGCGACGGTCGCGTTGTCGCTCGTCACGGTCGAGACGCGCCCGCCGTCCTCGTCGAGCGCGATCGTCTGGTTGCGGATGTCGAAGCGGATGAGGTCCTGCCACGGGGCCTTGAGGTGGATGCCCGTCGCGCTGATGGCCTCGTCGCCGACGGTGCCGAAGGTCTTCGTCACCGCGGCCTCACCGGCGTCGAGGCGGTAGTAGGAGGCGCTCGCGACGAGGACGAGGGCGAGCCCGAAGGGGACCACGGCGTAGCGGCTCAGCTTCTTCGGGTGGTCCTCGAGCCGGAGCAGGACGAGACCGACGGCGGCGAGCACGAGGGCGACGACGAGCGCGAACATGACCTTCACTTCCACGGGGAGGGGAGGCCCGGCTGTCGGGCCCGCATGGCACAGTTGACGCCATGACCGACCCGGCCGTTCCGCCCTTCGTGCTCGTCACCGGCCCGGAGGGTGTTCTCGTCGAGCGCGCCGTCGCCTCGGTGCTCGCTGCCGCCCGCGAGACCGACGCCGAGGTCATCCGCATCGACCCTGCGACCTACGAGTCCGGGGCACTGCAGATGCACGCCAGCCCGTCGCTGTTCGGCGGCGCCAAGACCATCGTCGTGCGCGACCTGCACGAGTCGCCCGACGAGCTGCAGCTCGACCTGCTCTCGCTCCTGGCCGCGCCCGACCCCGACGTCGGTCTCGTCGTCGCCCACGGCGGGGGCATGAAGGGCAAGAAGGTCCTCGACACGATGAAGAAGGCCGGCGCCCGGGTCATCGACTGCCCGGCCGTCAAGACCGACCGCGACAAGACCGACTTCGTGATGAAGGAGTTCGCGGCGGCCCGCCGCAAGATCACGAGCGAGGGGGTCCGTGCCCTCATCGAGGCGGTCGGCAAGGACGTCCGCGAGCTCGCCGCCGCCTGCTCGCAGCTCGTCTCCGACACCGAGGGCACCGTCGACGACACCGTCGTCGACACCTACCACGGGGGCAAGGTCGAGGCGACCGGCTTCCGGGTCGCCGATGCCACGGTCGCCGGGCACTCCGGCGAGGCGCTGCGCCTGCTGCGGCACGCCATCGCCACCGGGGTCGACCCCGTGCCCATCGTCGCGGTCATCGCATCGCAGCTGCGCCAGTTGATCAAGGTCGGTGCGGCTGGCCGGGGCAGCTCGACTCAGCTCGCCAAGAGCCTCGGCATGGCCCCGTGGCAGGTCGACAAGGCGCGGCGAGCCGTCGGCCACTGGAGCGCCGACGGCCTCGCGGTGGCGGTGCAAGCGGTGGCAGCGGCCGACTTCGAGGTCAAGGGTGGCGGACGCGACCCCGTGTATGCCGTCGAACGCGCCATCCTGACGATCGCGCGGGCTCGCGCTGCGCGCTGACACCGGGCCGCACGGCATACGGCCGGTTTGGTCGAGCACACCCGCCGCTGGTAACTTTGACCTTCGCGTGCGCGCTCAGGTCGTGCGCGCATGCAGCACGACCCAGAGCTGCTCACGCAGGGTGTCCCCACGCCCGGTCCCGAGCAGCTTTGCCGCCCTCTAACGGCAACCATCCGACCAAACGAAAGTACACACGTGGCAAACATCAAGTCGCAGCTCAAGCGCATCAAGACGAACCGCACGCGCACCGAGCGCAACAAGGCCGTCAAGAGCGAGCTCCGCACCTGGGTCCGCAAGGTCCGCGAGGCCACCGCCTCCGGCGACAAGGACGCCGCTGTCGACGCCCTCAAGACCGCCTCGAAGAAGCTCGACAAGGCTGTCTCCAAGGGTGTCATCCACGAGAACCAGGCCGCCAACAAGAAGTCGGCGCTGGCGAAGAAGGTCGCGGCGCTCTGACGCCACCACCCAACGCCAGATCGGGCCCGTCACCTCGCGGTGACGGGCCCGATCTGCGTCTCGCGTGGCCTGTCAGCGGGCCACCGAGGGCCTTGCGGCCGTCGCGACCTCGGGCGTGGCGTCAGGCGGGATGGTGCGCGCGGACGGCGGCGACGACCTCGTCGTAGCGTTCGCGGGGGAGTACCGCGCCCTCGCGGCGCACGTCGTCCGGGTCGACGCGAACCAGCCGGTTGACGCGCACCTCGCTCGGTCGGCCCTGTCGGTCCCAGGCGCCCGAGCCGATGTCGACCCACTCGCGCCCGGAACGACGTTCCTGCTGTTCGTCCCGGTCGTGGTCCTTGCTCGTCAGGGGAAGGCCGACGAGCCAGTCGCCGTCGCGCCCGACGATCAGCACCGGCCGGTCCTTGCCCTGGGAGTGGTCCTCCTCGTAGGGCACCCAGGTCCACACGATCTCTCCGGGGTCGGGTCGTCCGTCGGGAGTCGGAGCGTAGGTCGTGTCGGGCACGCGTGTCGCGTCGCCGGGGTACTCGGCCGCCGAGGTCTGTGACGGCCGCGCGGGCTGTCGCGGCTGCTGAGGCGCGGTGCGCGGCCGGGCCTCGGGCGGCGTGCCGCCCGGCCGGGTGGGCGTGGTCGCCGACGTGCCGCGCACGAGGCCGCGCAGCCGGCCGAGGAGACGCTCGAAGGTCGTGGGCATGGGAATCACCGTAGCCGCGGGGCCGTTACGTTGGGGTCCGACACCGGGTCGACGGCGATCCGCAGCCACCAGCCGGCCAGCACGCCAGTACCACCGCGCCTAGCCGGACGCCGACCTGCCAAGACCCGGAGACCACTTGTGAGCCCCGCCGCCCGCCGCACCACCCTCGCCATCCTCGCCCTCGCCGTCGGGGGCTTCGCCATCGGCACCACCGAGTTCGTGACGATGGGCCTGCTGCCGCAGATCGCCGCGGGGACCGGCGTCGACATCGCGACCTCGGGCCACTACGTCTCGGCCTACGCCCTCGGCGTGGTCGTGGGCGCGCCCCTCATCGCGGTCGTCTTCGCGAAGGTGCCGCGAAAAGGGCTCTTGATGGGGCTGATGGCCTTCTTCGGCGTCGCGCACGTTGCGATCGTCGCCGCCGACACGTATCCGACGGTGATGGCGGCGAGATTCTTGGCCGGCGTGCCACACGGCGCCTTCTTCGGCATCGGCTCCGTCGTGGCCGCGTCGCTCGTGTCGCACCAGCGCCGGACCGCCGCTGTCGCCGCGATCCTCGGCGGCCTGGGCGTCGCGAACGTCGTGGGTGTGCCGGTGGCGACGCTTCTGGGACAGCGCTTCTCGTGGCACCTCCCCTACCTGCTCGTGGGTCTCGTCGCCGTCGTCACGGTCGGTGCGATCGCGCTCTGGCTGCCGCACCAGCCGCCCAGCGGCGAGGAGTCCATGCGCACCGAGATGCGGGCCCTGCGCCGGGTACAGGTCTGGCTCGCCCTGTTGATCGGAGTCGTCGGCTTCGGCGGCATGTTCGCGATGTACTCGTTCATCACGCCGACGATGACCGAGCTCGCGGGCCTCGATGAGCGCTACATCCCCTGGGTGCTCGCGGCCTACGGCTTCGGGATGGTGGCGGGCATGGTGCTGAGCGGTCGGGTCGCCAACCGGGTCGGTGTCCTGAAGGGCATCATCGTCGCCCTCGGTCTCATCGCCGTCCTGCTCGCGGTCTTCGGCGTCGCCGCGCGCACGCTGTGGCTCGCGGTCCTCCTCGTCTTCGTGCTCGGCCTGCTCCCCTCGATCGTCGTGCCGCTCCTGCAGACGCGTCTCATGGACGTCGCCCACGAGGGGCAGTCGCTCGCGGCGGCGCTCAACCACTCGACGCTCAACACCGCCAACGCCCTCGGGGCCTGGCTCGGGTCGCTCGTCCTCGCGGCCGGCTGGGGCTACGGCGCGCCGAGTCTCGTGGGGGCGGGTCTCGCGGTGCTCGGTGTCGGTGTGGCCGTCGCGTCGGCGCTGCTGGAACGTCGGGACCGCGCCGCCGGCCCGTCGTCGTCGGCCCAGCCGGTTCCCGTCACTCCAGCCACTCGGTGACGAAGCGCACCTCACGTCGAACCGGCGGCTCGCCGTTCGACACGCTGCCTCCCGACCTTCCGGTGGCGCAAGGGGCCGTCCCGAACGGCTGAGGTGCTGCGTGGCCCCGGCCGGGGTGTGAGCGGTGGACCTGCAAAGCATGGGAGACTGTCCTGATCTCGGCGGTGCGTCGTGAGCTCGACCGCACGCCGGGTCGTGCCCGAACGGCACCCCGCTCCGCCTGACCTGACCACTGACTCTTGCGAGGTTCGTCCCACGTGTCGCCCATGGCCCGCTCCGCGTTGGCACCCAACGCAACGCCCCCGGACCTGATCCGCAACTTCTGCATCATCGCGCACATCGACCACGGCAAGTCGACGCTGGCCGACCGCATGCTGCAGCTCACCGGCGTCGTCGACGCGCGGGCGATGCGTGCGCAGTACCTCGACCGCATGGACATCGAGCGCGAGCGCGGCATCACGATCAAGAGCCAGGCGGTCCGCATGCCGTGGGCCGTGGAGGACGAGGGCGGGACGTCCACGACCTATGCCCTGAACATGATCGACACGCCGGGCCACGTCGACTTCACCTACGAGGTGTCGCGTTCCCTGGCGGCGTGCGAGGGCGCCGTCCTGCTCGTCGACGCCGCCCAGGGCATCGAGGCGCAGACCCTTGCGAACCTCTACCTCGCGATGGAGAACGACCTCACGATCATCCCGGTGCTCAACAAGATCGACCTGCCGGCTGCGCAGCCGGAGAAGTACGCCGAGGAGCTCGCCAAGCTCATCGGTGGCGAGCCCGAGGACTGCCTTCGGGTGTCGGGCAAGACCGGTGAGGGTGTCGAGCCGCTGCTCGACACGATCGTGCGCCTGCTGCCCGCACCGACGGGCGACGCGAATGCCCCGGCCCGCGCGATGATCTTCGACTCCGTCTACGACACCTACCGGGGCGTCGTCACCTACGTGCGCGTGGTCGACGGCAACCTGAACCCGCGCGAGCGCATCGTCATGATGTCGACCAGGGCCACGCACGAGCTGCTCGAGATCGGCGTCATCAGCCCCGAGCCGGTGCCGAGCAAGGGTCTGGGTGTCGGCGAGGTCGGCTACCTCATCACCGGCGTGAAGGACGTGCGCCAGTCACGCGTGGGCGACACCGTCACCAACGCGAGCAAGCCGGCCACGAAGGACCTCGGCGGCTACCGCGACCCCAAGCCGATGGTGTTCTCGGGCCTCTATCCGATCGACGGGTCCGACTACCCCGACCTGCGCGAGGCGCTCGACAAGCTCAAGCTCAACGACGCCGCACTCGTCTACGAGCCCGAGACCTCGGCCGCGCTCGGCTTCGGTTTCCGGGTGGGCTTCCTCGGCCTGCTCCACCTCGAGATCGTCCGCGAGCGGCTCGAGCGCGAGTTCGGCCTCGACCTCATCTCGACCCAGCCCAACGTCGTCTACGACGTCACGATGGACGACGGCAAGCAGATCCACGTGACCAACCCGAGCGAGTTCCCCGAGGGCAAGATCTCCGAGGTGAGCGAGCCGGTCGTGCGCGCCACGGTGCTCGCCCCCAGCGAGTTCGTCGGCGCGATCATGGAGCTGTGCCAGCAGAAGCGCGGCAACCTGCGCGGCATGGACTACCTCTCCGAGGACCGCGTCGAGATGCGCTACACCCTGCCGCTCGCCGAGATCGTCTTCGACTTCTTCGACCAGCTGAAGTCCCGCACGCGCGGCTACGCCTCGCTCGACTACGAGCCCGACGGCGACCAGGTCGCCGACCTCGTCAAGGTGCAGATCCTGCTGCAGGGTGAGTCCGTCGACGCGTTCAGCGCGATCGTGCACAAGGACAAGGCGTACGCGTACGGCGTGATGATGGCCGGCAAGCTCAAGGACCTCATCCCACGCCAGCAGTTCGAGGTGCCGATCCAGGCCGCCATCGGCTCGCGCATCATCGCCCGCGAGAACATCCGCGCCATCCGCAAGGACGTCCTCGCCAAGTGCTACGGCGGCGACATCAGCCGCAAGCGCAAGCTCCTCGAGAAGCAGAAGGAGGGCAAGAAGCGCATGAAGATGGTCGGACGGGTCGAGGTGCCGCAGGAGGCCTTCGTCGCTGCCCTCTCGAGCGACGCCGACGCGGCCAAGACGAAGAAGTAACGCGCACAAGGCCGCTCACGGTCGTACCGTGGACATCACGGCCGGAGTGTGGGTGCGTCGTACGCGTGGCCGTCTGGGCAGCGATCCGACCGTCGTCCGGACGGCTGCGTGGCACCCACTGTTACCAGTCGGTAACCTGACGGCATGATCGACGCCTACGCGCTCTACCGCCGCCTCGAGCACGTCCCGCTGGGAAAGCGCGTCTTCGGGCTCGCGTTCAGTGCGGCGGCGCCGTACTTCCGTTCCGTTCGGCCCCAGGTCGTCGAGGTGGCGCCCAACCGTGCCGTGGTCACGGTGCCCAAGCGGCGACGGGTGCAGAACCACATCGGCACCGTGCACGCCATCGCCGCCTGCAACGGACTGGAGGCGGCCATGGGTCTGCTCGCCGAGGCGAGCATCGCGCCCACGCACCGGTGGATCCCGCGCGCGATGGACGTGCGCTACCTCGCCAGGTCGACGACCGACCTCACCTGCACGGCGGTGACCGAGCCGGGGGCGTGGTCGCCGGCCGCGGGCGACGCGCCGTCGGAGGTGCCTGTGACCGTGACGGCGACCCGCGCCGACGGCGTCGTCACGGTCGAGGGGACGATCCACCTCTACGTGACGCCGCGGAGCCCACAGAGCCCACAGAGCCCACAGGCCCCACAGAGCCCACGCCCCTGAGGCTCAGGCCGAGAGCAGCTTGCGCCGCAGCCGCTCGGTGTCGGCGGTCGTCCAGCCCTGCTGCGCGAGCCAACCCAACGGGCCGTCGTAGCGCTCGTCGAGCGTGGCGAGCAGCATCCGCATCGTCTCGGTGGTGGGGGACTGCTGCGCGACCGTCTTGTCCTTGAGGTTGTCGGCATAGGCGGGCTTGGCCCGCAGGCGACCCATGATCGCCGCCACCCGCTCGGCCGAGGCGGCGAAGTCGGCGATGACGAGCTCGTCGGGCACGTCGGCCACCTTCAGGGCGAGCCCCACGACGGTGCCGGTGCGGTCCTTGCCCGCCGCGCAGTGCACGACCGCGGCGCCGCGGCTGGTCGCGATGGCGCGCAGCGCGGCCACGACCGAGTCGGGGCGCTGTGCGAGGTAACCGAGGTAGTGCTCCGACCAGAACTGCTCGTGGCTGCGTCGGTGCTCCTGCTCCACCGCGGCCGCCGCCGCGGCCTCGCGCCGCTCGTCCGTCTCCCAGGGCAGGGCGCGCTCGGCAGCGGGTATCCCGGACTCGGTGGTGTCCTCGCGGTAGAGAGTGTGGTGGTGGTGCGTGACGCCGTCGACGGCGAGCAGCGGACCCTCACCCTCCTTCGCGACCTCGACGTGCGTGCGCAGGTCGACGATGTCGGAGACCTCGTAGGTGCCCACGAGCGCCTCGACGGCCTGCGGCGTGAGGTCCTGGAGGTTGTCGGAGCGCAGCAGGCGGTGGGGGAGCACCTCGTCGCCGGCGCTGGTCACCATCCCCCCGAGGTCTCTCATGTTGACGACGCCGTCGAGCTCGATCCAGTTGGGCCGGTACACCCTTGCACCCTAGGTGACCGCGCGGCGCCCGGTCGCACCGCCCACCCGCGTGCACGGGTCACCCCGTCCGGGCTGGGACAATGGGCGTATGCCGCCCTCCGCCCTTCCCGACGGCGACCCCGCTCCCAGCACGGGAGAGCTGCCGCCCTCGGCGCTCGCCGAGCTCGCGACGACCGAGCTCGGCATCTACCTGCACGTGCCGTTCTGCACGGTGCGCTGCGGCTACTGCGACTTCAACACCTACACGCTGACCGAGCTCGGGGGTCCGGGCGTGAGCATCGGCGTCGACACCTACGCCGACGCCGCCCTGCGCGAGCTCGACCTCGCCCGCGGCGTCCTCGGTGCCGCGGCGCCGCCGGTGTCGACCGTCTTCGTCGGTGGTGGGACGCCGACCATGCTGCGGTCGCGCGACCTCGTGACGGTGCTCGACGGCATACGCGAGCGGTTCGGTCTCGCGCCCGACGCGGAAGTCACGACCGAGGCCAACCCCGACTCGGTGACGCCTGCGTCGCTGCGCGAGCTCGCCGACGGGGGCTTCACACGGGTGTCGGTCGGCATGCAGTCGGCCGTGCCGCACGTGCTGCACACGCTCGAGCGCACGCACGACCCCGTGAACGTGGCGCGAGCCGTCGCGGCCACGAGGGATGCCGGCATGCAGGTGAGCGTCGACCTGATCTACGGCACGCCGGGGGAGTCGCTCGACGACTGGCGGCGCAGCCTCGAGGCCGCCGTCGCCCTCGAGCCCGACCATGTCTCCGCCTACGCCCTCGTCGTCGAGGAGGGCACGAAGCTGGCCGCGCAGGTGCGGCGCGGCGTCGTGCCCGCACCGGAGGACGACGACGAGGCCGACAAGTACGAGCTCGCCGACGAGCTGCTGTCGGCGGCGGGCTTCGGGTGGTACGAGGTGAGCAACTGGGCACGCTCCGAGCAGGCGCGCTGCCGCCACAACGTCGCCTACTGGTCGGGCACGAACTGGTGGGGCGTGGGTCCGGGGGCGCACAGCCACGTGGGCGGGGTGCGCTGGTGGAACGTCAAGCACCCGAGCGCGTATGCCGCCCGCCTGGGTGCGGGGCAGTCACCGGCGCACGCGCGTGAGGGGCTCACCGACGAGCAGCGCTACGACGAGCGTGTGCTGCTCGGCACACGGCTCGTGGACGGCCTTCCCGTCGCGGATCTGCGAGGATCAGGGCGCACCGCCGTGGCCGGTCTGATCGCCGACGGACTGCTCGACGGCCCGGCCGCCCTGCGGGACGCGCGGCTCGTCCTCACCCTGCGTGGACGGCTCCTCGCCGACACGGTGGTGCACCGGCTCCTCGCGTCCTGAGGGGCACCGACCGGAAGGGCACGATGAGCGAGACCATGTCGACCACGAGCGGCACCGCCGACGCCGGAAGCATCTCGAGCGGCGACAGCACCGAGAGCAGAAGCCCGGCCGCGGCGGGGGATGCCACGGGGGCGACCTCCGCCACCGAGCGAGTGCTCACCCCGCCGGCAGAGACGCGTCCGACAGCCCCGCACGAGGTGGTGCTGACGGCCCGACGCGCCTTCGACACCGGACGCACCAAGGCGCGGGCGTGGCGCGCCGCCCAGCTCAAGGCCCTTCGGGTGCTGCTCGTCGACCACGAGGCCGAGATCGCGTCGGCCCTGCACGCCGACCTCGGCAAGAGCGCCACCGAGGCCTGGGTGACCGAGACCGGGTTCCTCGTCCGCGAGATCGACCACACGCTGCGCCACCTGCGGGCGTGGACCGCGCCCCGGCGCGTCCCCGTGCCGCTGTCCCTCGCACCGGGGAGGGCCAGGGTGGTGCGCGAGCCGCTCGGCGTGGTGCTCGTCATCGCCCCGTGGAACTACCCCCTGCAGCTGTCCCTCGCGCCGCTCGTCGGGGCCCTCGCCGCGGGCAACGCCGTGGTGCTCAAGCCGAGCGAGCACGCGCCGGCGACGTCCGCCCTGCTCGCGCGGCTCGTGCCCGAGCACCTCGATCCCGATGCCGTGCACGTCGTCGAGGGCGCGGTTCCGGAGACGACCGCGCTGCTCGCCGAGCGGTTCGACCACATCTTCTACACCGGAAACGGCGCCGTCGGTCGCATCGTCATGGAGGCGGCTGCGGTGCACCTCACCCCCGTCACGCTCGAGCTCGGGGGCAAGTCACCCGCCTACGTCGCCGACGACGCCGACCTGCCTGTCACGGCGCGGCGCCTCGTCTGGGGCAAGTTCACCAACGCCGGGCAGACCTGCGTCGCTCCGGACTACGTCATTGGCAGCGCCGAGACGCTCGAGAAGCTGAAACCCCTTCTCGTGGAAGCGATTCGCGAGACCTTCGGCGACGACCCCGCACGTTCGCCCGACTACGGCCGCATCGTCGACTCACGACACTTCGAACGGCTCACGGGCCTCCTCGATGCCGAGCACGTCGTGTCGGGCGGCCGGTCCGACGCCCCCACCCGCTACCTGGAGCCCACCCTCGTCGACGTCTCCGACCCCGACTCCGACGAGGCCGTCATGCGCGACGAGATCTTCGGACCCGTGCTACCGCTCGTCGCCGTCGCAGACCTCGACGGCGCGATCGCGCTGGTGAACCGGCGCGACAAGCCGCTCGCGCTCTACGTCTTCACCCCCTCCACGACCGTGCGCGAGCGCTTCGTGCGCGAGACGTCCTCGGGGGCGATCGGCTTCAACATCCCGTTGGCGCACCTGGCCGTGCCCGAACTGCCCTTCGGCGGTGTGGGTGCCAGCGGAATGGGTGCCTACCACGGGGAGCGATCCGTGGAGGTCTTCTCCCACGACAAGGCCGTGCTGACGATGCCGACGCGCCCCGACACGACGGCCTGGATCAGGCCGCCGTTCACCCGATTCAAAGAGCAGGTGATCGACCGGGTGGTGGCGCCGGGTCGTCGGCGTCGCTGACCGCGCCATGGGCGGCTGCGAATGACAGCCGTGTCATTAGCACATGGATCTCGACCTGGGGTGGAATTCGCTCAGCGTGTCGCGAGGGATTTCTGGGAAACCAGTGATCGTGTGGCCCGAATGTCCTAGATTTCCGGGAGCACCCACGGCGATCACGGGAGATCTCATGCGACTGGCGCGCCACCTCCGCGAGCACAGCGGGCACCCGTCGACGCCGAGGGGCAGCGGTCGGTCCCGGATGGCGGCGCTGCTCGTCGCCGTCGCCTCGCTGGTCGTCGGGACGGTGGGACTGGCCGGTCCGGCGCGCTCGGCCGAGTGGGTCGTGCTGTGCACCGGCTACGACCCGTGCCAGACGGCCGGCTACCCGAACGCGGGCTACAAGACGAACGCCGCGACGAGCTGGTGGCGCCAGTCCACTGGGCACAACTGCACCAACTACGTCGCCTACCGGCTCGTGCAGAACGGCCTCCCGAACGTCAAGCCGGCGACGCTGTCGGGCAACGCCTACAACTGGGGACCGGCCTTCGCCGACCGCAGCAACGACGACCCCGCGGTCGGCTCGGTGGCGTGGTGGAACACCTCGTTCTCCGCCACCGGGCACGTCGCCTACGTCGAGCGCGTGGTCTCAGCCGACGAGATCCTCGTCTCCGAGGACAACTGGGGCGGCGACTTCAGATGGCGCAAGGTCACCCGCACCGGCGGCAAGTGGCCCAACGGCTTCATCCACCTCAGGGACCAGGGCGCGACCGTCATCGACACCGACGTCTACCGCGCGGTCCTGCCGACCCGGGTGCTCGACACCCGCACGGGGCTCGGCGCGCCCGCGGCGAAGGTGGCCGCCGGCGCCTCGATCGCCGTCCAGGTCAGCGGTCGCGCCGGCATCCCGGCCGGTGGGGTGGGCACGGCCATGCTCAACGTCACGGTCGCCGTTCCCGCGGCGGCCGGCTACCTCACGTCCTACCCGTCCGGCGCCGTGCGCCCCGGCTCGCGCAGCGTCTCGTTCGCGGCCGGCGAGACCGTCAGCGAGCTCGTCCCGGCTCGGCTCGGGACCGATGGCAAGGTCAGCCTCTACTCGTCCAGCGCGACGAACCTCGTGGCCGAGGTCGTCGGTTGGTACCCGACCACCGGTCACCTGGTGCCCGTCACCCCGACTCGTGTCGTGGACACGCGCACCGGTCTCGGCGCCCCGAAGGTGCGGGTCCCCGCCGGCGGCACGATCGACCTCCCCGTCGCGGGGGCGGGTGTCGTTCCCGCCACCGGCGCGTCTGCGGTGGCGCTCGACATCTCGGCGGCCGCACCGTCCGCGGCCGGCTGGCTGACGGCATACCCGACGGGGTCCGCCCGCCCGGTGACCGCGCACGTCGGCTACGACGCCACCACCTCGATGACCGGGATGGTGGTCTCGCGGCTCGGCGCCGGCGGCAAGGTGACGATCCACTCGACCGCGCAGACCGATCTGCTCGTCGACGTCGTGGGCTGGTTCAGGACCGGCGCCGACCACGTGGCCATCGCTCCGTCCCGCATCGTCGACACCCGCACCGGCCTGGGTGCCCCGGCCGCGAAGGTGGCGGCCGGCAGCACCATCACGGTGCCGGTGCTCGGCCGCGGTGGGGTCCCCACCGTCGGGGTGAGCGCCGTCTCGGTGACCCTCACGGCCGTGACTCCGGCCGCCACGGCCTCTCTGACGGCCTACCCGACCGGGTTGGCGCGGCCGACCTCGCCGAACCTCACCGTGCCGGTGACACGGACGAGAACCAACTGGGTCGTGGTCCCGGTGGGGGCTGACGGCACGATCACCGTGCACACGACGGCGGTGACGCACCTCGTCGTCGACGTGCAGGGCTACTTCAAGAAGTAGCGCGGCCCGGCTCGCTGCGCGCGGACGTCGGCTCAGGCACCGGGCTCGGTGACGAAGTCGATGAGCTCCTCGACGCTCGCGAGCAGCGTCGGCTCCAGGTCGGCGTACGTGCGCACGGTGCCGAGGATGCGCTTCCACGCGTTCGCGATGTCGGCCTGGCTCCCGTGCGCCCAGCCGAGCTCGGCGCAGATGCCGTGCTTCCACGACGTGCCTCGCGGGATGACCGGCCACTGCTGCCAGCCCAGGCGTTCGGGACGCACCGACTGCCACACGTCGACGTAGGGGTGGCCGAGGATCTTCACGTGCTGGGCGATTCCCGGAAGGGCTCGTGCCTGGTCGACGATCCGGGCCTCCTTGGTGCCCGGCACGAGGTGGTCGACGAGCACCCCGAGCCGCTGCCCGGGGCCGGGCTGGAACTCCGCGATGATGCCGGCCAGGTCGTCGACGCCGTCCATGAGCTCGACGACGACGCCCTCGACGCGCAGGTCGTCGCCCCACACCTTCTCGACGAGCTCGGCGTCGTGGCGCCCCTCGACGTAGATGCGCGAGCCGCTCGCCACTCTCGCCCGGGCGCCGGCCACGGCCACTGATCCGCTCGCGGTGCGCGACGCAGCCCGGCGCGCCTCGGCCAGGGCCGCTCCCGACGCGGCCACCGGCGGAGTCAGGGTGACGGGGGCGCCGTCGACGAGGAAGCCCGGGCCGAGCGGAAAGGCCTTCGTGCGACCCCGCCGGTCCTCGAGGTGCACGACGCGCATGCCGCCGGCCTTCTCGACTCGCACCACGGCGCCGACCCAGCCGGTCTCGACGTCCTCGACGACGAGGTCGGGCTCGGCGGGGGTCGGCGTGGACCGACCCCGCTTCGGGGCGCGCCAGTCACCGCTCAGCACGTCGGATCCGTAACGGTCGTTGGGGGACACGACAAGCGAGCGTATGCGTCCGGGTGGGTCGGGGCGCGTGCGCCACGCGGAGGGCAGCGAGACGGGGGGAGGGCGGCATACGGTTGGATGAAATCGGAGATCCGCGCGCCACGACGTAGACTTGGCACTCGCTGAGCGAGAGTGCCAGACGAGGCGCCGGTGCAGCGTTCGTGGCCGCACCCGTGGCCGCACCCGTGGCCCACCACCGCCCACCGCGGGTCGCGCGGGTGGCCGAGATCGTGAAGGAGGTACGTGATGAGCGAGGACCGCAGGCTGATGGTGCTCCGCGCCATCGTGCAGGACTACGTGCACACCTCCGAGCCGGTCGGCAGCAAGGCGCTCGTCGAGAGGCACCACCTCGGGGTGAGCGCGGCGACGGTCCGCAACGACATGGCCCTTCTCGAGGAGGAGGGCCTCATCCACGCGCCGCACACGTCGGCCGGCCGGGTGCCCACCGACGCCGGCTACCGCGTCTTCGTCGACCGGCTCAGCGCGGTCAAGCCCCTGAGCTCGGGCGAGCGGCGCGCGATCAGCCAGTTCCTCGAGGGCGCCGTCGACCTCGACGACGTCGTCGACCGCACCGTGCGCCTCCTCGCCAGCCTGACGCGGCAGGTCGCCGTCGTGCAGTACCCCTCGCTGACCCGGTCGACCGTCCGCCACATCGAGCTCGTCCCGCTGGGCTCGTCCCACCTGATGATCGTCCTCATCGTCAACACCGGGCGCGTCGAGCAGCGCGTCGTCGACACGGGCCGGGTGCTGTCGGACCCCGACGGCGAGGCGCTCGTGGCCTCGATCCGCGCCCGCATCAACGACGTGGCCGCGGGCGTTCCGTTCACCGTCGCCGCGACGCGGCTTCGGCGCCTCGTCGACGACACCGACGAGGCCGACCGGGCCGCGATGCGAGCCGTGGTCTCTGCCCTCGGCGACGCGCTCGTCGAGGAGCGCGAGGAGCGCGTCGTGCTGGCCGGCCAGGCCAACCTCGCCCGGGCCGGCGCCGATTTCCCCCGCACGATCGGCCCGATCCTCGAGGCCCTCGAGGAGCACGTGACCCTGCTGCGCCTGCTCGGCCAGCTGGGTGACGACCCCGATCTCGTGTCGGTGCGCATCGGCTCCGAGAACCCCGTGACGGGCCTGCAGAGCACGTCGCTCGTGTCCGTCGGCTACGGGTCCGGCTCCGAGCGCGTGGCCAGCCTCGGGGTGCTCGGCCCCACCCGCATGGACTACCCCACGACGATGGCGTCGGTGCGTGCGGTCGCCCGCTACGTGTCCGAGATCCTCGACGACAACAAGGCCACCTGACCGTTTCGACCTGCAGAACCCGCGACCAGCTGCCGGTGCAACGCTGCGCCGAACCGAAAGCACTACGTACCAAAGGAATCCCAGCTTGAACGACTACTACGCCGTCCTCGGTGTCTCGCGCGACGCGAGCCAGGAGGAGATCAAGAAGGCCTACCGTCGACTCGCCCGCAAGCTGCACCCCGACGTGAACCCCGGCGCCGAGGCGGAGGAGGAGTTCAAGCGGGTGTCGCAGGCCTACGACGTGCTGTCCGACCCGCAGAAGCGCCAGTCCTTCGACATGGGCGCCGACCCGTTCGCCAGCGGTGGCGGTGCCGGCTTCGGGGCGGGGCAGGGCTTCTCGTTCAGCGACGTCATGGACGCCTTCTTCGGGGCGGGAGCGACGGCCGGCACGCGCGGCCCCCGTCCGCGCATGCAGCGCGGCCAGGACGCCCTCGTGCGCCTCGACCTCGACCTGGCCAAGGCCGTCTTCGGCTCCGAGGAGGAGCTGACCCTCGACACCGCCGTGGGCTGCACGCGCTGCGACGGCGACGGCGCCGAGCCCGGCACCGGCCGCCAGACCTGCCCGATCTGCAAGGGCGACGGTGAGGTGCAGCAGGTCCAGCGCAGCTTCCTAGGCCAGGTCATGACCTCGCGCCCGTGCGTCAACTGCCAGGGCTTCGGCTCGACCCTGACCGACCCGTGCCACGACTGCTCCGGCGACGGCCGCGTGCGCACCCGCCGTTCGCTCAAGCTCAAGGTGCCGGCCGGCGTCGACACCGGCACCCGAATCCAGCTCACCGGCGAGGGAGAGGTGGGCCCCGGCAACGGGCCCGCTGCCGACCTCTACGTCGAGATCCGCGTCGTCAACCACGAGACCTACACCCGGCGTGGCGACGACCTGCACTGCAGCGTCGAGCTGCCGATGGCCGCTGCCGCGCTCGGCACGAGCTTCAAGCTCTCGACGTTCGACGGCATGCAGGACCTCGAGATCAGGCCTGGCACGCAGAGCGGCGACGTGCTGACGCTGCGCGGGCTGGGGGTGACGCACCTGCGCCACGGCGGCCGCGGCGACCTGCTCGTCCACGCCACGGTCATGACGCCGACGCGCCTCACCGACGAGCAACAGGAGCTGCTCCGCCAGTTCGCGGCGCTGCGTGGCGAGGAGCGACCCGAGGGGCGCCTCGCGCCCGCGAACAAGGGGATCTTCGGCAAGCTGCGCGACGCCTTCAAGGAGAAGTGACCCGCACGTGAGCGCCCGGTGACGCACCAGCTCTTCCTCGGCGAGCCGTCCGCGGTCGCCGATGCGCATGAGGGCGCCTCCCTGCTGCTCGACGGCGACGAGGGCCGCCACGCAGGCGCCGTCGTGCGGCTGCGGGTGGGCGAGCGCTACTTCGTCGCCGACGGCGCGGGGCGGCGCGTGCTGCTCGCAGCCACCGAGGTCGACCGGGCGTCGGTGCGCGGCACCGTGCTGGAGGTCACCGACGAACCTGCGCCCCCCACGCGGTTCGTCCTCGTGCAGGCGCTGGCCAAGGGTGACCGCGACGAGCAGGCCATCGAGGCCGCGACCGAGCTCGGGGTCGACGAGGTCGTGCCCTGGCAGGCCGAACGCTCCGTCGTCGTGTGGCGCGGCGACCGTGCCGCGAAGTCGCTCGCGAAGTGGGCGGCGGTGGTGGCTCGGGCGACCAAGCAGTCCCGCCGGTCCCGTATGCCGCTGACATCGCCTGCGGTCGGGCTCGCACCGCTCGTCGACCGGGTGCGCACGTCCGCCCTCACGCTCGTGCTCCACGAGGACGCCACCGAGGCACTCGCCGCCGTCGAGCTTCCGACCGAGGGCGACGTGCTCCTCGTCGTCGGCCCGGAGGGCGGCATCACCGAGCGCGAGGTCGACGCCCTGCGCGCGGCCGGGGCCCGGGCCGTGCGGCTCGGCTCGACGATCCTGCGTGCCTCGTCGGCCGGTCCCGCAGCACTCGCCGTCCTCAGCGCCCGCACCCGCTGGCGCTGACGCAGACCCCCACCGACGAACTCAATCGAAAGAACGCTCCGTCGCTCGCCCGGGTGCCTGGACGGGATGACGGGGCGTTCTTTCGATTGGGACGTCCGCTGGAGAATGCCAACCCTCCGGACGGATCGCTCTCTCGATGCGGGGTTGGGCGGACGGAGTGTTCTCTCGATCGACGAACTCAATCGAAAGTACGCTCCGTCACTCGCCCAGGTGTCTGGACGGGATGACGGGGCGTTCTTTCGATTGGGACGTCCGCTCGAGAATGCCAACCTTCTGGACGGATCGCTCTCTCGATGCGGGGTTGGGCCGACGGAGTGTTCTCTCGATCGAGGAACTCAGCGGGCGGTGAAGGGGATGCGCTGCTCCGAGGCGACCGAGCCGTCCTTGGCGCTGCTCTCGAAGGCGCGGAGCACGTACGCCCCCGGCGTCAGCGGCTTCTTCGTCGTGATGGCGTAGGTGCCCCGCGCGGGGGCGCCGGCGGTGGCGGTGGTGAAGCCCTTCTCGAACGAGACGCCCTCGCGGAGCAGCTCCCACTCGACGTCGGCCTCGAAGGTGCTGGCCACGCCCCTGGCGGTCAGGGGGGAGCCGGCCCTGACGACTCCGTTGCGAGCAGGCACGTCGATCCAGATGGGCGCGACCTGCTCGAGCACCGCCTGCTGGTCGGTGGGCCGGTTGAAGGTCGATGACGCCGGGTGGCCCGGCGACACCTCCGGGCTCGCGTCGGCCAGCTCGAAACGCACCGGCAGAGACGTGCCGAGCGCGGCCTGCACGGTCCAGACCAGCTGTTCGGTCGCGAGGGTGGCGCCGTCGCTGGTGCCCGACGCGAGTCGTACGCGGATGGAGTCGGCACCGACCGTCACCGACTGCGGCGTCACACCTGTCCACGCCGACACGTACTGCGAGCCCTTGGGTGCCGGACCCATCGCCAGACGAAGGGCCGCAAGGGCCTTGCCTTCAGGGGTGACGGGCGCGACGACGGGAGCCGACACGAACTCGCGGAAGAGCCGCACCTGGTCGCTTCCCTCGCGCACGGGGCCGAGGTAGTAGACCGGCACCGACGTCGGGACCGCCACGGGCGGGGCGGCGCTCGTCGGTGGCGTGGAGCCCGTGGTGGCCGGGGTGGTCGGACCGCTTGCCGTCTGCGTGGGCACGCTCGAGGGGCCGGTGGACGGTGTGCCCCTCGAGGCGCTCGCCGACGGCGTGCCGGCCGTGCTCGACGTGGCAGCGGCCGGTGGCGTGGAGCCCGACGGCCGGTTGACCGCCCACACCGTTCCGGCGAGCAGCACCGCTGCCGCGGCGGCAACGGCCGGCACGAGCCAGCGGTGGTGTCGGCCCGTGCTGCCCGTGTCGGCGGCGTGCGCCTCGGTGAGGATCGCACCGAGCCGGTCGCCGGGCGTGATCGACCGCGCCTCGGAGTCGAGGGCGCGCCGCAGGCGGTCCTCGACCGGTCGCAGACCGGAACCGATGACGACCGGCTCGTCGTCGGGCTGCGGGCCGCCCGGGCGCCTCGGGTCGGTGTTCATGACAGCTCCAGGGGGTCGATGGTGTGCCGCAGGGCCGTCAGCCCGCGGTGGGCGTGCGTCTTGACGGCGCCGGGGGAGATCTCGAGCGAGTGGGCGATCTGTGCCTCCGACAGGCCGCCGTAGTAGCGCAGGACGAGGACCTCGCGCTGGCGTGTCGGCAGCGTGCGCAGGGCCTCGACGAGGGTGTCGCGGTCGGCGCCGTGCAGCACGTGCGTCTCGGCGCTGCCGAGCGCGTCGCGGCCCGGTGCGTCGGCCGCTGCGGCGTCGCGGGCGTTCTGCCGGTCGACGACCACGTTGTGTCGCTGCACCGAGCGGCAGCCGTTGACCACCGCCGTCTGGAGGTAGCCGACCACGCGTCCGCCGTCGCGGATCGACGCCCAGCTGCGGTGCGTGGCGACAAACGCGTCCTGCACGACGTCCTCGGCGGCCAGCTGGTCGCGGAGCAGCAGCCAGGCCAGGCGCACGAGCCGGTGCCAGTGCGCGTGGTAGAGCTCGGTGATCGCGACGTCGGGGTCGGTCGGGAGGTCGGTGGCGGCATACGCCCTGGGCGACGCTGCGGGTCCGGGGCCCCCACCGGCGTCCGCGGGCCTCGGCTCGCTCACCTCGCCTGTCGGCATACCCAACGTTCTCACGGACAAATGACGCACACGTGCACGTGGAGGTTGACATGCCTAGGGTGCAGACATGACCTCGCAGACCCCCAGTGACTGCCTCTTCTGCAAGATCGTCGCCGGCGAGATCCCCGACGACCGCGTCGCCGAGTCCGACCGGTCGATCGCGTTCCGCGACATCAAGCCCGCTGCGCCCGTCCACGTGCTCGTCGTGCCGCGTCGGCACGAGCCCACGGTCGGGGCGCTCGCGGCCGCCTCCGACGAGGACCTCGCCGACATCTTCCGCCTCGCCGCGCGCGTGGCCGAGCAGGAGGGCGTCCCCGACGCGTACCGGATGATCGTCAACACCGGCACCGCCGCGGGTCAGACGGTCTTCCACGCCCACGTGCACGTGCTCGCGGGCGCCGCCTTCACCGAAGGGCGGATGGTGTGAGCCAGACCCCTGACGCAGGCCCGCCCGTCGAGACAGACCAGGGCCAGAGCCCCCTCCCCAACGCGGCGCCGCCCACGACCGCGCCGGCGAAGGACGAGAAGCCCGACCCCGTCGACGACCTCGTCACGACCCACCACGTGCTCAAGGTCGGGCGCCGCCGCCTCGCCTACACGGCGACCACCGGCCGCGTCGTTCTCCGCGAGGAGGACCACAAGGACGGCACCTTCGGGGGCCACAAGGCGCGCGCCGAGCTGTCGATGACGAACTACGTGCTCGACGACGCCGACCCACGCACCCGCCCGGTGACCTTCGCCTTCAACGGCGGCCCCGGCAGCTCGAGCGTCTGGCTGCACCTCGGCCTGCTCGGGCCGCGCCGTGTGGTGAGCGGCGACGTCGGCGCGCTCCAGCCGCCGCCCTACGACCTCGTCGACAACCCGGACTCCCTGCTCGCCGTCAGCGACCTCGTCTTCATCGACCCGATGTCGACCGGCTACTCGCGCGCGGTCGAGGGCGGCAAGCCGGGGGAGTACCACGGCTACCAGAAGGACATCGAGTCCGTCGGTGAGCTGATCCGTCTCTGGACCTCACGCAACGGTCGGTGGATGTCACCGAAGCTCGTGGCCGGCGAGTCCTACGGCACCCTGCGCGGCGCGGCGCTCGCCGAGCACCTCCAGACGCGCTACGGGATGTACCTCAACGGCCTCATCCTCATCTCGAGCGTGCTCGACCTCAGCTCGGTCGACTTCGAGAACCAGCGCAACGACCGTGCGCACGCGCTCTACCTGCCGACGTATGCCGCCGTGGCCCACTACCACGGCAAGCACGGCCGGAAGTCGTTGCACACCGTCCTCGACGAGGCCGAGGCGTATGCCGCCCGCGACTACCCGTGGGTGCTCTCCCGCGGCAGCCGGCTGAGTCCTGGCGAACGCGCCGAGGCGGTCGCGACGCTGGCCCGGCTCTCGGGGCTGTCGGAGGACTATGTCGACCGGGTCGACCTGCGCATCGAGCACTGGCGCTACTTCACCGAGCTGCTTCGCGACGAGCGCCTCTCGGTGGGTCGTCTCGACTCGCGGTTCACCGGGCCCGCGGCCACCGGGTTCGCCGAGAACATGGATGCCGACCCGTCTCACGACGCCATCACCGGCCCGTATGCCGCAGCCTGGAACCACTACGTGCGTGACGAGCTCGGCTACGGCAGCGACCTGCACTACGAGCAGATCTCGCGTCTCGTGCACCCCTGGTCGTTCAAGGACTTCGAGGGCAGGCCGATCGACGTGTCACCGAAGCTCGAGCGCGCGATGCGGCAGAACCCGCACCTCAAGGTCCACATCGCCTACGGCTACTACGACGGCGCCACACCGCACTTCGCCGCCGAGGACGTCGTCGCCCACCTGCAGCTGCCGGAGGGGCTCCTGGCGAACATCGAGCACGCCTACTACGAGGCGGGGCACATGATGTACATCCACGAGCCGTCGCGGGTGCAGCAGAGCAAGGACCTCGCCGAATTCGTGGTGAGGAGCTCCGTCGGCGACACGTAGACTCGGCAGCACGATGAATGACGCGCAACCTCGACCATCCGACGGCCCCGCCACCACCGCCAGTGCCGACCGGCCCGAACGCTCCTCCGGAGCCCGCTCCGGCGCGGACGCCCCGGTCCTGACCAGGCAGATCCCGCCACCGATCGAGATGGTCACGCTCCTCGGTCCGCGTGACGAGCTGCTGCGCACCATGGAACGACAGTTCCCCCTCGTCGACACCCACGTGCGCGGCAACGAGATGACGTTCGCGGGTCCGGCCGGCGAGCTCGAGATCATCGACTCGCTGCTCGACGAGCTGCTCGTCATCGTCGAGACCGGCCAGCCGCTCAACCGCGACGCCGTCGAGCGCTCCATCTCGATGCTGCGCAGCCAGACCCTCGAGCGTCCCGCCGACGTGCTCACGATGAACATCGTCAGCAACCGGGGTCGCACGATCCGTCCGAAGACCCTCAACCAGAAGCGCTACGTCGACGCCATCGACCAGCACACCATCGTCTTCGGCATCGGTCCCGCCGGCACCGGCAAGACCTACCTGGCGATGGCCAAGGCCGTCGCGGCGCTGCAGGCCAAGCAGGTCAACCGCATCATCCTGACCCGGCCGGCCGTCGAGGCGGGGGAGCGCCTCGGCTTCCTCCCCGGCACTCTCAACGACAAGATCGACCCCTACCTGCGCCCGCTCTACGACGCGCTGCACGACATGGTCTCTCCCGAGACCATCCCGAAGCTAATGGCTGCCGGCACGATCGAGGTCGCACCGCTCGCCTACATGCGAGGCCGGTCGCTCAACGACGCCTTCATCATCCTCGACGAGGCGCAGAACACCTCGAGCGAGCAGATGAAGATGTTCCTCACCCGTCTCGGGTTCGGCTCGAAGATGGTCGTCACCGGCGACATCACCCAGGTCGACCTGCCGGGGGGCACCCGCTCGGGCCTCAAGATCGTGCGCGACATCCTCGGCGACGTCGACGACATCCACTTCGCCGAGCTCACCTCGCACGACGTCGTGCGGCACCGCCTCGTCAGCGCCATCGTCGACGCCTACGAGCGCGACGACGCCCGCGGGAGCAAGCGCGCCAAGCGCCACAAGGACATTCCGGCGGGTGGGGGCGCGCGGCGCGACAGTGCCGAGCGGCATACGCCCCCGGTCGTCGGTTCGCCTGTCGCGCAGGAGGATCCGGCATGAGCATCGACGTCCTCAACGAGACCGACCATGACGTCGACGAGCTCGAGCTGCTGGCGTGTGCCGGCTACGTGATGGAGCAGATGCGGGTGCACCCGCAGGCCGACCTCTGCATCAAGCTCGTCGACGAGGCGGCCATGGAGGTGCTCCACGTGCAGTGGATGGACCTGCCGGGGCCCACCGACGTGATGAGCTTCCCGATGGACGAGCTGCGCCCCGGCCGTGAGGGCCAGGAGCCCGAGGAGGGCACGCTCGGCGACATCGTGCTCTGCCCGTCGGTCGCGACGAAGCAGGCGGTCGAGGCCGGCCACGCGCCCATCGAGGAGATGCTGCTGCTGACGACGCACGGCATCCTGCACCTGCTCGGCTACGACCACGCCGAGCCCGACGAGGAACGCGAGATGTTCGAGCTGCAGCGACAGCTGCTCCTCACGTTCCTCGCCACCCGCAACCGACCCAGCGCCTGACTGAGGGCGAGAGACCGAGATGTTTCCGCAGTTCGCCCTCCCGGCCCTCGTCAGCATCGTCGCCGCATTCCTGCTGTCGGCCGCCGAGGCCGCCATCTTCCGCATGTCCCGGGTGCGCGCCCAGGAGCTCTTCGACGAGGGGCGGTCCGGCGCGAAGTCGCTGATGACCGTGGTCGGCGACTCGCCGGCCTACCTCTCGGTGATCGCGTTCCTACGAGTGGTGGCCGAGGCCACCGCAGCCGTGCTCGTGACCCTCGCCGTCGCCGGTCAGGTCGCCTCGACCTGGAGCCGTGCCCTCATCAGCATCGCGATCATGGCGATCGTGTCGTTCGTCGTCGTCGGCGTGTCACCGCGCACGCTCGGCCGTCAGAACTACGACACGGTGGCGCTGTGGAGCGCCCCCTTCGCGGTGGGACTGCGACGCGTCCTCGGGCCGGTCGCCAAGCTGCTCGTGGTGCTCGGCAACGCCGTGACCCCGGGCAAGGGCTACACCGACGGACCGTTCCAGACCGAGTCGGAGCTGCGCGACCTCGTCGACATGGCAGGTGAGTCCGAGGTCATCGAGGCCGACGAGCGCGAGATGATCCACTCCGTCTTCGAGCTGGGCGACACCCTGGCGCGCGGCGTCATGGTGCCGCGCACCGACATGGTCGTCCTCGACGCCGACAAGACGCTGCGGAGCGCGATGTCGCTCTTCCTGCGCTCCGGCTTCTCCCGCATCCCGGTCGTCGGCGAGGACAGCGACGACGTGCGCGGCCTGCTCTACTTCAAGGACGTCGCCCGCCGGCTCAACGCCGCGCCCGAGGACGGGCGCCACCCGGCCACCGAGGTGATGCGGCCGATGCACTTCGTGCCCGAGAGCAAGCCGGTCGACGACCTCCTGCGCGAGATGCAGCGTGACCAGACCCACTTCGCCATCGTCGTCGACGAGTACGGCGGCACTGCCGGACTCATCACCATCGAGGACATCATCGAGGAGATCGTCGGCGAGATCGCCGACGAGCACGACCGTGAGGGGCCGGGCATCGAGAGGCTCGAGGACGGCACGCTGCGCGTGCCGGCCACGATGGACATCGACGACCTGGCCGAGCTGTTCGACGTGACCATCGACGAGGAGGACGTCGACACGGTCGGCGGCCTGCTGACGAAGGTCATCGGCCGCGTGCCCATCGTCGGGTCCTCCGGTACCGTCGCTGGCCTGGAGCTGACGGCCGAGCGCATGGCCGGACGCCGGCACCGCGTCGCGTCCGTCATCGTGCACCGCGCCGCCGAGCCGGACCCCGCACCCGAACACCACCAGACGGAGGACGCTCATGGGCACCCAGGACGCTGACCAGGGCCGGCCCGCCGGACCCGACACCGGCGGCGGCGACTACCGCGCCGGGTTCGCCTGTCTCGTGGGCCGGCCCAACGCCGGCAAGTCGACCCTCACGAACGCTCTCGTGGGGCAGAAGGTCGCGATCACGAGCTCGAAGCCCCAGACCACCCGCCACACGATCCGTGGCGTGGCGACGACGCCCACGGCACAGGTGATCCTCGTCGACACCCCCGGCCTGCACAAGCCGCGCACCCTGCTCGGCGAGCGGCTCAACGACCTGGTGCGCGAGACCCTGCTCGAGGTCGACGTCATCGGCTTCTGCCTCCCGTCCGACCAGCGCATCGGCCCGGGCGACGCGTTCATCGCCAACGAGCTCACCGAGCTGCGGTCGGTGCGCCGCCGGCCCGTCGTGGCCATCGCCACGAAGGCCGACGCGGTCGACCGCGAGCGTCTCGCCGAGCACCTCATCGCCATCGACCAGCTCGGCTCGTGGGACGCCATCATCCCCTGCTCCGCGGTGTCGGGCGAGCAGGTCGAGCAGGTGCGCGACCTCCTCGCGTCGTTCCTGCCGCGGTCGCCACAGCTCTACCCCGACGGGGTGCTCACCGACGAGCCCGAGATGGTCATGATCGCCGAGCTCGTGCGTGAGGCCGCCCTCGAGGGTGTGCGTGACGAGCTGCCGCACTCGCTCGCGGTGGTCGTCGAGGAGATGGTGCCCCGCGAGGGCCGTCCCGACGACCGGCCCCTGCTCGACGTGCGGGTCAACGTCTTCGTGGAGCGCTCCAGCCAGAAGGCCATCGTCATCGGCCGTGGCGGCTCGCGCCTGCGCGAGGTCGGCACCAACGCGCGAAAGGGTATCGAGGCGCTGCTGGGCCAGAAGGTCTTCCTCGACCTCCACGTCAAGGTCGCCAAGGACTGGCAGCGCGACCCCAAGCAGCTCCAGCGGCTCGGGTTCTGAGTCTGCTCGTCGACCCACGCACGGTGCAGGCCGTGGTGCGGCGGCCGCGCCCGCGCCCACGGAGGCGTTCCGTCCTAGACTCGGGTCGAGGAGGCCCAGATGTCCGAGACAGCGGCACACGACCACGAGTTCGAGGTGCTGGAGGACGACCAGACGGTGCCACCGCGCCCCGAGGAGCTGATCGCCGACGCCTCGTCCCGCCCCGACGGGCCTGACGGTGACCCGATGACTCCCGAGCCCGGGTCGCCGAGCGACGCGGCCCGGGGCCCCAGCGCCTGAGCGGAGCCTCTGCGGGTCAGGTCGCGACACCCCCGGGGGTGTCGTTTACCCCCTCGGACCCCCTTGTGTCACTACGCAATTCGGACGACATTTGGCACGCATCCGGACATTCGTGACGCGTGCAGACCCCAGTTTCCGAGAACCCCAGAAGACCCCTAGGTCCTGCCGTCATCGTTGTGCCCGGGGAGGTTCCACCGCACGACCAGGTAAGAGGGGATCTGTGTCATGGACACGCAAACATCTGCAGAACCAGGGGGACTGGGGCGCCGGACGCTGCTCAGGTTGGGGGCAGCCGGGGGGCTGACCGCCGCGGCCGTGAGCGCCAAGGTCTTCGCCGTTCCAGGGCTTGAAAAGGGTGGGTTGCTCAACGCAGACGGCGCGTTCGCCGGCACGTCGACGGCTCTGAGCGACCTGCTCTTCTACATCGAGACGTACCCGACGAGCCCGCTCATCATGTCGCCCTTCAAGGACATGCTGCCCGTGCCGCAGGCGCTCCGGCCGACACCCACGAGCGAGTTCAGCACGTGGGCTTCACCGCCGGGACCCGGTGTGGGACAACAGAACTCGCTGGGCAACGAGAAGCACCAGATCTGGACGAAGGACATCAACTGTCCGGACCCGCTCGTCTACAAGATCGAGCTCAAGGTGAACACGCACTCGTTCACGACGTCCAAGGTGCTTCCGATCGACGCTCAGGGCAAGCCGACCGTCTCGTTCGACGCGAGCGGCAAGACATACGCCGCCGGGACGATCCGCGACCTACCGCTCAGCACGATCTACGCGTTCAACGGCCAGTTCCCGGGCCCGATGATCAACGCGGAGTACGGCAAGCCCGCGCTCGTGCGGTTCATCAACCGGCTCGACGAGAACCCGCTCGGCCTGGACCGCCAGGACTTCGGCGCTCCCGACTGGTCGTTCCTGACCCACCTGCACAACGGGCACACGGCGCCGGAGAGCGACGGCAACCCGCACTACACCATGAACTACGGCCCGAAGACGCACGGCTACCTGCCGCAGACGTGGTGCGACAACCTGTACCTCAACTGGCCGGCGGGCAACGACGACCGTGAGAAGCAGAGCTTCTTCTGGTTCCACGACCACCGCATGGACCACACCGGCGCCAACGTCTACAAGGGCATGGTCGGGCTCTACCCGATCTACGACCCGAAGAACAACATGGACATGGGCGACGAGCGCTACGGCCTGCGTCTTCCCGGGGTCCGTCGCAACCACGACGACGGGTCGTTCGACGTCGACTACGACATCCCGCTGGCGTTCTACGACACCCGTCTGGACGACGGAGTCACGACGCACAAGGACGTCCACGACGGTCTCGGGGAGTACCCACTGGTCAAGAACCCGGCGACGCACCCGGAGTGGTGGGGCAAGACGTTCTTCAAGCACTTCCCGTCGCACGGCTTCGTCGGTGACATCTTCACCGTCAACGGCACGGCGTACCCGGTGCTCAACGTCAAGCGTCGCAAGTACCGGTTCCGGTTCCTGGACTGCTCGGTGTCGCGCATCTACGAGTTCAAGCTGATGAGCTCGACCCAGGGGCCGAAGTCCTCTGTGTCGCTGGGCTACTCGGGTGACGAGCTGCAGGGGCAGTACCGGATCCCGGACGGCCAGGAGTGCATGAAGTTCGTGCAGATCGCCTCCGACGGTGGGCTGCTTCCGTTCCCGATCACCCGCAGCTCGTTCGAGCTGTGGCCGGCCAAGCGCCGTGAGGTCATCATCGACTTCACGAAGTACGCCGACGGCACACCGACGACCAAGGGCGACGTCATCTACCTGACCGATGTCATGAAGATGCCCGACGGCCGCAAGTGGTCGAACTCGTCACGGTTCTCGCCAGACCCCAACTTCAAGGTGCCGCTGCTGAAGTTCGTCATCGGCGACAGCGTGCCCGACAACAGCATCATGCCGCCGCCGAACCGGCTCATGCGGGCCCTGCCGCCGCTGCCGAGCAACTGGCAGTCGATGCTGGACAACCGGCTCATCTTCGAGGTCCAGCGCGGCAGCGCGGGCGCCGACGTCGAGTGGCTCATCAACGGCAAGCCGTTCGAGCCGGGCACGGTCGCCACCAGCCTGAAGAACCCGGCCGGCAAGACGTCGCTCGCCTCCCAGCCGAAGAACAGCTTCAACCTGTGGGAGATCCGCAACGGCGGCGGTGGTTGGGTCCATCCCTTCCACCTGCACATGGAGGAGCACCGGACCGTCATGCGCAACGGCAAGGACGTGTCGCTCAAGGCAGACGCAGGGCACCCCGAGGACGTGTCGCGAGAAGACCTCGTGGCTCTGGACCCGAGCGAGTCCGTGATCGTCTACCGCGGCTTCCGCGACTTCCACGGACCGTACGTCGCGCACTGCCACAACCTGGCGCACGAGGACCACGCCATGATGTTCGGCTGGGAGATCACGTAGCCCGGACCACCGACCGCGGGTGGCCACCCTCCCGGGGTGGCCACCCCGATCGCCTTGATGCCCTTACCTTTTCACTGCAGACCCGAGGCTGGTCCCAATGGCGACTCGTTCCGTCCAACCCATCCACCACTTCAGGGCGCACACCAGGAGTGCCGTGACGCGCCCGGCCCCGCTCGAGGTGGCCGAGGTCGGCGCCGCGTCGTCGCCGACGACCTCCGGTGTGTCGTCCTCGGCCGTCCCCTGGGGCACCGTCATCGCGCTCGCCATCGTCCTCGCGTTCGCCGACGGCTTCTGGGTGATCTCCGTGCGCGGGGCGGTCGGCGCGATCGAGCGCACGGGCGAGCCGTTCGCGTCGTGGTTGCGCGAGTCGTCGGTCATGACGACGCTCTACGTCGTGGCTGTGCTCGCCGCCCTCACGCTGGCCAAGCGCCGTTTCGGCCCGGTGCTTCGCGGGGCTCGCGCTGTCATCGCCTCGGCGTGGCTCGTCGCGCTCGCGGCCTCCGTCGTCGGCGCAGCCCACCTTCTCGTCAGCGCCGCCATGGACTTCCGGCTCCAGTCGGGCCTCGTGGAGCACATGGGCTCGATGAGCACCACCTGCGGGGTCGCCTGCATCGCCCGGCTCGAGTCCGACAGCTTCTGGCTGCAGGCCCGTGCCGTGGGCTACGGGGCTGGCATCGTGCTCCTGACGAATGTGCTCGTCGTGGGGTGGATGGTCGCGATGCGCGGCGGCCGGCTCCGGGTCACCGCTCAGCGACGCGCGCACGGGCCAGCCGTGGACACCCGGGTCCTCGGTCTGGTGGGCACGCTCCTCGGCGCTGCCGTGATCCACGTCGTGGTCGTCCCCGAGCACCTCACCGAGTGGGCTGCGGCCGGCGTGTTCTTCATCGCCCTCGCAGTGGCCCAGCTCCTCGCCGCGGTCGCCGCCCTGATGAGGCCCGGCCGTCTCGTGTGGGCGTCGTCCCTGGTCGTCGCAGCGGGCCCGATCGTGCTGTGGGCCGTGTCGCGGAGCGTCGGCCTTCCGCTGGGACCAGAGCCTGGGGTGCCGGAGGCGCTCGGGATGAGCGACCTGGCCTGCGCCGCGCTCGAGGCCGCAGCAGTCGCCTTCGCGCTGGCGCTGCGCTCGCAGCCCGCGCCCGACCACCTCGACCGCGTCGGCGACGGCGGCCCGGCACCCGCACCGGCATCCAATGCCCACCGCAGGGGCCTCGTGGTCGCGGCCGTGGTCGCGGTGACCGTGATCGGGGTCGCCGCCAACGGGATGGTCCTGCTCGGCGGGGACCCCCACGGATCGAGCACGACGCAAGGTGTCGCGCAGGCAGCTGCGCCCGGACAGGGCTGAGCCGAGCGGCCGACGAACCACCACGAGCACGGGACGCCCGGGTCCGATCTCAGGATTCGGGCGTCCCGGCCCAGCCTGTGGACGTGAGCGAGCCCTCCGGCATACGGTGAAGTCGTGCGTGCGGTGAGCCTCCTCCTTCTCTGCCGCGACGAGGCCTGATCCCGGCCCTCCTCGTCGCGGAGTTTCCCGTGTCCGGCCGGACACCGAGCGAAACGCAGACGAGAGAGAGTGCGCGATGATCCACCCCCAGCAGACGTCGGGAATGCCGTTCCAGAAGTACGTCCCGTTCCACGAGCAGATCCCGTTCGACCTGCCGGACCGCACGTGGCCGACCAAGCGCATCGCGCAGGCCCCGCGCTGGTGTGCCGTGGACCTGCGTGACGGCAACCAGGCCCTCATCGACCCGATGAACTCCGAGCGCAAGCTGCGCATGTTCCAGCTGCTCGTGAAGATGGGCTACAAGGAGATCGAGATCGGCTTCCCGTCGGCGAGCCAGACCGACTTCGACTTCTGCCGCGAGCTCATCGACGGGGGACACATCCCCGACGACGTCACGATCCAGGTGCTGACCCAGTGCCGCGACCACCTCATCGAGCGCACCTTCGACGCCATCCGCGGTGCCAAGGAGGCGATCGTCCACTTCTACAACTCGACCTCGATCCTGCAGCGTCGCGTCGTCTTCGGGCTCGACCAGGACGGCATCATCGACATCGCCGTCCAGGGCGCCCGGCTGATCAAGAAGCTCGAGGAGACGATCCCCGACACGGCGATCTACTACGAGTACTCGCCGGAGTCGTACACCGGCACTGAGCTCGACTTCGCGATGCGCATCTGCAACGCGGTCATCGACGTCATCGACCCCACGCCCGACCACAAGATGATCGTCAACCTGCCTGCCACCGTCGAGATGATCACCCCGAACGTCTACGCCGACTCGATCGAGTGGATGGTGCGCAACCTCGACCGGCGCGAGTCGCTGGTCGTCAGCCTGCACCCCCACAACGACCGCGGCACGGGCGTCGCGGCGGCCGAGCTCGGCTACCTCGCCGGCGCGGACCGCATCGAGGGGTGCCTCTTCGGCAACGGCGAGCGCACCGGCAACGTTGACCTCGTCACCCTCGGCATGAACCTCTTCAGCCAGGGCGTCGACCCGCAGATCGACTTCAGCGACATCGACGAGATCCGTCGCACCGTCGAGTACTGCAACCAGCTGCCGGTGGGGGAGCGTCACCCGTACGGCGGCGACCTCGTCTTCACCGCCTTCAGCGGCTCGCACCAGGACGCCATCAAGAAGGGCTTCGAGGCGATGGAGGTCGAGGCCAAGGACAAGGGCACGAGCGTCGACGACCTCGTCTGGGGCGTTCCCTACCTGCCCGTCGACCCGCACGACCTCGGCCGCTCCTACGAGGCGGTCGTGCGCGTCAACAGCCAGTCGGGCAAGGGCGGCGTCTCGTACATCATGAAGTCCGAGCACCAGATGGACCTTCCGCGCCGGCTCCAGATCGAGTTCTCCGGCGTCGTGCAGCGTGGCGTCGACCAGGACGGCGGCGAGGTGGCTCCCGCCGAGCTGTGGGCCCGTTTCCAGGACGAGTACCTCCCCAACCCGGCGAAGCCGTGGGGGCGGTTCGAGCTCGTCAACGTCGTCACCGACTCGACGGTCGACGGCGACTCGACCATCGAGGCGACGATCACCGACGAAGGCGAGCCGGTCACCATCCAGGGGCGGGGCAACGGTCCGATCGCGGCCTTCCTCGACGCCTTCATGACGATCGAGGGTGCCCCCGACATGCGCGTCCTCGACTACGCCGAGCACGCGCTGTCGGCTGGCGGCGACGCCCGCGCCGCGGCATACGTCGAGTGCGCGATCGGCCCGCGCGTCCTCTGGGGCGTCGGCGTCGACTCGTCGATCGTGACCGCCTCGCTCAAGGCCGTCGTGTCCGCGTGCAACCGCGCCCACCGCGACCGCGTCGCCGACGAGGCGGCTGCCGCCGGCGCGAACGGCTGAGGTAGCGTCACGCCCCATGGACACCCCGGTCGGCCGAGCCCTGCTCCGGCTGACCGGGGTGTCGCTCGTCGCCGTGGCGCTCGTCGCGCTCGTCGCGCCGCGGGCGGTCAACGTGGCGCACCGACCTCTCGTGGTCGTCCCCGTGACCATCGGTCTGGTGGCGCTGGCAGTCCTCCTGCGGGTGCCGGGCTGGGCGAAGAACGGCTGGCTGCCGGTCGCGACCGCCGTGGGTGGCGGAGCGGTCGCCGGCGCTGTGGGGCTGATGACCGGCTACCGCTACGGCTGGGACGCGCGCGTGGTGATGGACCTGGCGAGGGCCATGCACGCCGGACGACCCTTGGGCGGCGACGACTATGTCTACCTGTCCCTCTACCCCAACAACGTGCCGCTGTTGGCGATCGACCGCGTGGGCGTCGCTGTCGGACAAGCCTTCTCGCTGTCACCCGACGCCGTTCTCGTGCCACTCAACGCCGTCTGCGTCGCGGTGACCCTGTATGCCGTCCACCTGCTCGTCGTGCGCGTCGCCGGCCGGGGTCCGGCCCTCGCCGCGCAGCTCCTGACGCTCGTGCTCGTCGGGACCAGCCCGTGGCTGGCCGTGCCCTACACCGACTTCTACGCCATGCCCTTCGTCATGGGAGGGGTGGCACTGGCCGTCAAGGCCCTGGCCCCCGGACCGCGGCCGGTGCGCGTCGCGCTGTGGGTGCTGGCCGTGGCGAGCATCGCGGTCGCCTACACGATCAAGACGACACCGGTCGTCGTCGCCATCGCCGGTGTCCTGACGGCCGTGGTGGCGATCTTCGACCACGACCTGCAGCCCGCTCGGCGCGCCGGGGTCATCGCGGCGTGTGCGCTCTCGATGGTCGCGTTCGTGGGCGTCGGGCTGGGCCTGTCGGCGGCCGCCACGACGGTCTCCGGCGTCGACTCGTCACGCATCGACCCCACTGCGACACCGCCGATCCTCTGGTGGGTCGCCCTCGGCGCCGACGAGCAGCGCACGCCCGGTGGCGTCGTCAACTACGGGGCCTACTCCCGCCAGATGGTCGATGCCGTGACCGGCCGGGACCAGGAGCAGATGAGGGCGTATGCCGCTGGCTTCCTCGGTGACCGCTGGGCCGAGCGAGGTCCCGGCGGCACGCTGGCGTTCTACGGCAACAAGGCCGCGTGGAACTGGGGTGACGGGCTGTTCTGGGCGTGGGGCGAGGGCCCGGACTCCCTGCCCGGCACGCTCGCGCCGGCGACGGGCCTCACGGGAGTCGTCCACGAGCTCAACGGCTTTCACGGGTCGTGGTACCAGTGGCGGGCAGACGTGACCCAAGGCGTGTGGTTGGCGGTGCTGTTGGTCGCGGGCCTCGGCCTGCTGCGTGCGCCCTACCGTCGCGAGACCCTCCTGATGGCCGTCACCGTGCTCGGCATCGCCGCCTTCACCCTCGTGCTGCAGGGCCGGTCCCGCTACCTCTTCGCCTTCGTGCCGGTGCTGGTCGCGCTCGCCGCGACCGTCCACTCCTCCCTACCGCGCCCAGGCCGAGGGGCTCGGGTCTGACCCCTCCATCGAGTGCCCACTTTCCGACGTGCACCGCTCATCGAGTGCCCACTTTCCGACGTCGTGGATAGCGTGGCCCTGAGCGTCCAAGACCGCGCACGCACCGACCACCGTGGAGTGAACGTGACCGACGAGCCGCGCCCCCGCGCCCAACGCCGACGAGACACCGAGACCCGCCTCGCGGAGGACGTCGACCTGTGGGTCGCCAGCGCCTCGGCCGACGGCACCCCCTACCTCGTTCCGCTCTCGTTCGACTGGGACGGCAGCGCGGTGCTCATCGCGACGCCGGCCGACAGCCAGACCGGTCGCAACCTGGCGGCCACGCGCACGGTCCGGCTGGGACTGGGCGAGACCCGTGACGTCACGATGGTGGAGGGCGACGTCGAGGTTCTGGAGATCGGCGAGCTGGGGGAGCAGGAGGGCGACCGGTTCGCCGCTCGTGCCGGGTTCGACCCGCGGCTGCAGACCACGCCGTACCGTTGGTTCCGCATCTCGCCACGGCGGGTGCAGGCCTGGCGTGAGGCCGACGAGCTCACCGGGCGTGAACTCATGCGTGACGGTCGCTGGCTCGTCTGACAGCGGCGCGACCGCACCAGACCTTCGACGCGTACACCTGACGATGGAGACACGATGAGCAAGAGCAGTTCTGCCACCGGGGCGTCCGAGCGCCACGTCGCCGACAGCCACGACCTGATCCGCGTCCAGGGCGCGCGTGAGAACAACCTCAAGGACGTCAGCGTCGAGATCCCGAAGCGACGGCTCACCGTCTTCACCGGGGTGTCCGGCTCCGGCAAGAGCTCGCTCGTCTTCGACACCATCGCCGCCGACTCCCAGCGCATGATCAACGAGACCTACAGCGCGTTCGTGCAGGGCTTCATGCCGAACCTCGCGCGCCCCGACGTCGACGTGCTCGAGGGACTGACGACGGCCATCATCGTCGACCAGGAGCGCATGGGTGCCAACCCGCGCTCGACCGTCGGCACGGCCACCGATGCCAACGCGATGCTGCGCATCCTCTACAGCCGGCTCGGGCAGCCGCACGTCGGCCCGCCCACCGCGTACTCCTTCAACGTGCCCACCCGCAAGGCAAGCGGCGTCATGTCCACCGACAAGGGCGGCAGGGTCGAGAAGTCCGTCGTGCGCGAGGCCGTCTACCTCGGCGGCATGTGCCCGCGGTGCGAGGGCATGGGCCACGTCAGCGACATCGACCGCACCGCCCTCTACGACGAGACGAAGTCGCTGAGCGACGGCGCCCTGACCGTCCCCGGCTACTCGATGGACGGGTGGTACGGCCGCCTCTTCCAGGGGATGGGCCTGCCCATGGAAACCCCGATCGAGAAGTTCACCAAGAGGCAGCTCGACACGATGCTCTACGCCGAGCCGACCAAGATCAAGGTCGAGGGCGTGAACCTCACGTTCGAGGGGATCATCCCCAGGATCCAGAAGTCGATGCTTTCCAAGGATCCCGAGGCCATGCAGCCGCACGTGCGCCGGTTCGTCGAGCGGGCGGTGACCTTCCAGTCGTGCCCCGAGTGCGAGGGCACGCGCCTGACGCCCGAGGCCCGATCGTCCAAGATCGCCGGCAAGAGCATCGCCGACCTGTGCTCGATGCAGATCAGCGACCTCGCGCAGTGGCTCCGCGACCTCGATGAGCCGTCGGTCGCGCCCCTGCTCACGTCGTTGCGCCACAGTCTCGACTCCTTCGTCGAGATCGGGCTCGGCTACCTCTCGCTCGAGCGGCCCGCCGGCACGCTGTCGGGTGGAGAAGCCCAGCGCACCAAGATGATCCGTCACCTCGGCAGCTCGCTGACCGACGTCACCTACGTCTTCGACGAGCCGACGATCGGGTTGCACCCGCACGACATCGCCCAGATGAACGGGCTGCTCCTGCGGTTGCGCGACAAGGGCAACACCGTTCTCGTGGTGGAGCACAAGCCCGAGACGATCGCGATCGCCGACCACGTCGTCGACCTCGGGCCGCTGGCAGGCACCGGCGGCGGCCAGATCGTCTTCGAGGGCACGGTCGACGGTCTGCGCGCCAGCGACACCATCACGGGCAGGCACCTCGACGACCGCGCCACCCTCAGGTCGAAGTTCCGCACGCCCACCGGCACTTTCGAGGTGCGTGGCGCCGACACCAACAACCTGCGTGACGTCGACGTCGACATCCCGCTCGGCGTGCTCGTCGTGCTGACCGGTGTCGCGGGCTCGGGCAAGAGCTCGCTGGTGCGTGGGTCCGTCCAGGGGCGTGAGGGCGTGGTGACGGTCGACCAGGCCGCGATCAAGGGCTCACGACGCAGCAACCCTGCGACCTACACCGACCTTCTCGAGCCGATCCGCAAGGCCTTCGCCAAGGCGAACGGCGTCAAGCCGGCTCTCTTCAGCTCGAACTCGGAGGGAGCGTGCCCGACCTGCAACGGTGCCGGCGTGATCTTCACCGAGCTCGGCGTGATGGCCACCGTCGAGTCGCCCTGCGAGGACTGCGAGGGCCGCCGGTTCCAGGCCGCCGTGCTCGAGTACGAGCTCGGCGGCAAGAACATCGCCGAGGTGCTCGCCATGCCCGTCACCGAGGCGCACGCCTTCTTCAGCGACGGCGACGCCAAGGTCCCCGCGGCGGCGACGATCCTCGGACGCCTCGAGGACGTCGGGCTCGGCTACCTCAGCCTGGGCCAGCCGCTCACGACGCTCTCCGGCGGCGAGCGCCAGCGGCTCAAGCTCGCCACCCACCTCGGCGAGAAGGGCGGCACCTACATCCTCGACGAGCCGACGACAGGCTTGCACCTCGCCGACGTCGAGCAGCTGCTCGGGCTGCTCGACCGACTCGTCGACTCGGGCAAGTCGGTCATCGTGATCGAGCACCACCAGGCCGTCATGGCGCACGCCGACTGGATCATCGACCTCGGCCCCGGCGCCGGCCATGACGGTGGCACGGTGGTCTTCGAGGGCACCCCGGCCGACCTCGTCGCAACTCGCTCCACGCTCACGGGCGAGCACCTCGCGGCCTACGTCGGCGCGTAGGCACGTCGGTCAGCGGGACACAGCTGATCCCGTCCGCGTGTGCACCCCAGGGGCTCTGGCCCCGGCTGGTGTGCACACGCGGTGCTGCCCAGGTGCCGACCTCAGTCGATCGAGCCGCCGAGCACCGCGTCGACAGCAGCGAGCGCCGCGGCATCGCCCTCGCGCGTGATCTCGCCGTCGGCGGGACGGTTCCAGAGCCAGCAGTCGAGGTCGGCCGCCGACCCGCAGATCTCGGCAACGGCCTCGCCGTCGGGGCCGTCGACGACGAGGAAGCGCTCGGTGTCGATGACGTCGCCGTCCGCGTCGGTGCCGGTGATGCGCACCGGCGTCACGGTCCAGGCGTGCATGGCGTCGACGGTCGCGATCGTCACAGCGGGACCGATGGGCTCGTGCGTGAGTCCGGGCTCGGGTTCGTAGCCGCGCATGATCCGCAACGCCTCGTCGACACCGTCGGCAGCCAGCCGGCAGTCGAGCGGGGTGCGCTCACCCACCGTCAGCTCTGCGTCGAGCCGGTGGACCATCGCCTCGTGGGCCTGGCGCCGCCGGATGTAGCCGGCGCTCTTGTCGTCGGCCCACATCCACAGAGGGGTCTCAGGAGGCAGTACGGACAGGACGCGGTGAAGTCGCTCGCTCGAGCGGTCGTAGAGATCGAGCAGCCCGGCGCGATGAGATGGCCGCTCCTCTCGGCTCGCGTTCATCGCGTCGAGGTCGGCCGGGTCGGTGAGGCCGCGCTCGGCGATCTCACCCCAGAACCACTGCACCTCCGCGAGGTGCCACAGCAGGTCGTCGGCGTCCCAGTCGGGGCAGGTGGGGACGCGCGCGTCGGTCGGAGCGTGCTCGAGGGCGGCACGAAACCGTGCCGAGTCGGCCGCGAGGTGGTCGAGGTAGGGCAGGGGGCCACCTGGGCGGCTGGACGGCATACGTACTCTCCTTGGTCAGCGGACGCCTGCGACACGGAACTGCACGGAGATGCGTGGCCCCATCGGCTTCGACGTCTTGGGCACCGCATGGTCCCACGTGCGCTGGCACGAGCCACCCATCACCACGAGGTCACCATGCCCGAGGGGGTAGCGCAAGCTCTTTGTGGACGAACCCGGGATGGCGCCGCCGTCTCGTGGGCGCAGCGCCAGGGTGCGGTCCGAGCCGAGCGACAGGATGGCGATCATCGTGTCGCTGTCGCGTGATCGGCCGATGCGGTCGCCGTGCCAGGCGACGCTGTCGCGGCCGTCGCGGTAGAGGCAGAGGCCGGCGGTGACGAAGGGCTCGCCGAGCTCGTCGGCGTAGTGCGCGCTGAGGGCCTCGCGGGCCTCGTCGAGCATCGGATGGGGGAGCCGCTCGTCGGCGGCATAGAACTTCGTCAGGCGTGGCACGTCGACGACGGAGTCGTACATCTGCCTGCGCTCCGCGTGCCAGGGCACGTCGCGCAGCAGCGCCGCGAAGAGGTCGTCGCCAGCGGCGAGCCAGCCGGGCCTGACGTCGACCCATGCCCCGCGGGCGAGCTGGTGTCGGGTGAGGCCGGTGCCGACGGCACGGAGCGTCATCGCGTCGGTGAGGTCGAGCAGCGAACCCTGGAGAGCGAGGTCCATGCCCACACGATAACCCGAAACGTCGAACGCGTGTTCGACCCGCTCGTTCGAGTTCAGGCACTTCTCGTGGTCCGGCGCGTGCGGTGCTCCACCGGCCTGGCGACGGGGGAGAATGACGGCATGCCCCTCTACCGTGACGAGGCGATCGTCCTGCGCACCCACAAGCTGGGCGAGGCCGACCGCATCATCACGATGCTCACACGCACCCGGGGGCGGGTGCGCGCGGTCGCCAAGGGAGTGCGTCGCACGAAGTCACGTTTCGGCTCCCGTCTCGAGCCCGGCATGGTCGTCGACGTGCAGTGCTACGAGGGCCGCAACCTCGACACGGTCACCCAGGTCGAGACGCTCGCGCCCTACGGCGACGCGATCGCCCGCGACTACACCGCCTACACGTGCGCGACCTCGATGCTCGAGACCGCGCTGCAGCTCTCGGAGGAGCACGAGCCGCAGACCCAGCAGTACCTCCTGCTCGCCGGCGCCCTGCGGTCCCTCGCCGAGCGCGCGCACGACCCGGGGCTCGTGCTCGACGCGTACCTGCTGCGCTCGCTTGCCGTCGCGGGCTGGGCGCCGAGCTTCGTCGACTGCGCGCGCTGCGGCGCATCGGGCCCGCACCGCGCCTTCAACGTGCAGGCCGGCGGCGCAGTCTGTTCGGTATGCCGTCCGCCCGGCTCGAGCGCGCCCGCACCCGAGACCTTCGAGCTGCTCGCCTCCCTGCTGGCCGGCGACTGGGAGGTTGCCGACGCGAGCGATGAACGGCATCGTCGTCAGGGCAACGGCATGGTAGCCGCCTTCCTCCAGTGGCACATAGAGCGCGGGCTGCGTTCGCTGCGCCTCGTCGAGCGGGCCTGAGCCACAAGCGAACCCGACCTCACCGATCCGGAGACCCATGTACGCCAAGCCTTTCCCGCATCCGTCGGGTGCCACGCCGCCGACCATCCCGAGCGATCTGCTCCCGAAGCACGTGGCGATCGTCATGGACGGCAACGGGCGGTGGGCCAACCAGCGGGGGCTGCCGCGCACCAAGGGTCACGAGGCGGGGGAGGCGTCGTTGCTCGACGTCGTCGCGGGTGCCGTCGACGTCGGCGTGACCCACCTGTCGGCGTACGCCTTCTCCACCGAGAACTGGCGGCGCTCGCCCGAGGAGGTCCGCTTCCTGATGGGCTTCAACCGCGACGTCATCCGGCGGCGGCGCGACCAGCTGCACGAGTGGGGAGTGCGCATGCGGTGGGTCGGCCGCACGCCCCGGCTCTGGCGGTCCGTCATCAAGGAGCTCGAGATCGCCCAGGAGCTGACGCGGCACAACACCGGGCTCACCCTCTACTTCTGCGTGAACTACGGCGGACGGGCCGAGATTGCCGATGCCGTGCAGCGAATCGCCCACGACGTCAAGGGTGGTCGGCTGCGGCCGGGCTCGGTCGACGAGAAGACGATCAAGAAGTACCTCGACGAGCCGACGATGCCCGACGTCGACCTCTTCGTCCGGAGCTCGGGTGAGCAGCGAACCTCGAACTTCCTGCTCTGGCAGTCGGCGTACGCGGAGATGGTGTTCCAGAACCGGCTCTGGCCCGACTACGACCGACGCGACCTCTGGGCCGCGATCGAGGAGTACGTCGCTCGCGATCGTCGCTACGGCGGCGCCATCGACACCCCCACCACCAGCACCTGAGGAACCCAACACAGCGAGAGGGCACTCCGTCGCGGTGTACATCGCTGGGGGTGCGGGACTGAGTGTTCTCTGGATTGAGAGGGCGGTGACGGAGTGTTCTCTCGATTGGGGTCAGGGGGATCGGGGGGTGGCGCAGTCGGCGCAGGTGCCGAAGATCTCGAGGGTGTGCGTCACGTCGCTGAACCCGTGGTCCTCCGCGATCGTGTCGGCCCATCGCTCGACCGCGGGGCCCTCGACCTCGACGGTGCGACCGCACGCCCTGCAGACGAGATGGTGGTGGTGGTGCGTCGAGCACGCCCGGTAGACCGCCTCGCCGTCGTCGGTGCGCAGCACGTCCACGGTGCCGGCGTCGACCATGGCCTGGAGCGTGCGGTAGACCGTCGCGAGGCCGACGCCCGCTCCCGCCTCACGCAGCCGGGCGTGCACCGTCTGGGCGGAGGTGAAGTCGTCGGACTTCTCGAGCAGGTCTGCCACGGCGGCCTGCTGACGAGTCGGTCGGCGCGTGGTGCCGCTGGCACGGTCCGTCATGGTCTCGCTCCCGTCGTCGGTGCGATGGTCTCGGAGGGGCCTGCCCCGTCGCGGCGGGCGAGGCTGTCTTCGTGGTGGTGCACGCCGTGCTCGTCGTAGTGACCCTCGTGCGCCGCGTGCAGGTGGCCGTCGTGCACGTAGTCGACGTGGTCGCCGTGGAGCACGGCCGGGTGGCCGCACTCCGTGCCGTGCTCGTGCTCGTGGCGCTCGGCGACGTCGTGCCGTCGTCCGCCGACCCGGGCCAGCACGCCGGTGACGACGGCCGTGACGACGAAGAGGCCTACCGCCAGCAGCACGATCGTGCCGCCGGACGGCGTGTTGAGCGGGTAGGAGAGGGCGACGCCGCCGACGGACGACACGAGGCCGAACCCGATGGCCCAGCGCAGCCCGCTGCTGAACGACCGCGCGACGAGCTGGCTCGCGGCGTTGGGAACGATCATCAGGGCGCTGATGAGCAGCAGGCCGACGACGCGCATGGCCACGACGACGGTGGTTGCGGTGAGCACGGCCAGCACGATGTTGAGCGGGAGCACCGGTATGCCGACGGCGCGCGCGTACTCCTCGTCGTTGGCGACGGCGAACAGACGCGGTCGCAGCACCCAGGTGGTGACGGCGATGAGCAGCGCGAGACCGGCGAAGAGGTAGAGGTCGGTGCGCTGCGTCGTGAGGATCGACCCGAAGAGGTACTTCATGAGGTTCGCGGGGGTGCCATCGGGTGACTTGCTGATGATGACGACGCCGCCGGCGATGCCGCCGTAGAAGATGACCGCGAGGGCGACGTCGCCGTTGGTGCGTCCTCGCGTACGGAGCAGCTCGATGACGACGGCGGCCACGAGCGCAGCGACGAGCGCGGTGAGCACCGGCGCCGTGCCCGTCACGAGGCCGATGGCGACGCCGGCGAGCGCGACGTGGCCCATGCCGTCACCGATGAGCGACAGACGCCGCTGCACGAGGAAGATCCCGACCATCGGGGCGACCGTTCCGACGAGGAGCGCCGCGACCAGCGCCCGTTGCATGAAGTCGACGGTGAGGAGGTCTGTCATGGCCGCCGCCTTTCGGGGTGGTTCGTGTCGAGCGGCCCGTGCGCGAGCGATGCGTGCTCGTCGAGCTCGTGGTCGTGGTGGTGGCTGTCGTGGTCGTGGTGCACGTGGTCGCGCGCACGGGCGTACTCCTGCGGGGTGCCGTCGAAACGGATGCGCCCAGCGTCGACGACGACGATGCGGGTGAGCAGCCGCTCTAGCGCGCCGAGCTCGTGCGTGACGATCACCATGGTGACGTCGCGCTCGACGAGGCGCTCGAGCACGTCGGCGAGCACGTGCTGGCTGGCGGCGTCGACGCCGGCGGTCGGCTCGTCCATGATCAGGACGTCCGGCTCGGCGGCGAGGGCGCGGGCGATGAGGACGCGTCGCTGCTGACCCCCCGACAGGGTGCTCACCTCAGTGGTGGCGCGGTCGGCGAGGCCGACGAGGTCGAGCGACCGCGCCACGACCTGTCGGTCGGTGGCGCGCAGTCGCCCGAGCCAGCCGATGCGAGCCAGGCGCCCCGTCGACACGATCTCCTCGGCCGTCGCGCGCACGGAGGCCGACAACGTATGCCGCTGTGGCACGTAGCCGACGCGCGCGCGGTCGTGGAACTCGGTGCTGTCGACCCCGAAGAGACTGACGGAGCCGGCGGTCCGCTCGTTGAGGCCGAGCACGCCCTTCATGAGGGTCGACTTGCCGGATCCGTTGGGGCCGACGATCGCCACGATCTCGCCGCTGCGGATCGTCAGGTCGACGTCGGTGAGCACGGGTCGGTCGCCGTAGCCGAAGCCGGCGCCACGCAGCGTCACGACGGCGTCGGGCGGTTCCGGGTGACCGGGCACGAGCGACGCGGACCTCATGAGCACCCCTGTCCTTCACGCAACGTCACGAGGTTGCTGCGCATGACCTCGAAGTAGTCGGAGCCTTGGGTGGCCGAGGTGATGCCCTCGATCGGGTCGAGCGTCGCGACCTTGGCGCCTGTCGACCCGGCCACCGTCCGGGCGAACTGCGGCTCGACGAGGGTCTCCTGGTAGATCGTCGTGACACCCGCGGACGAGACGAGGTCGGAGACCGCCTTGAGGGCGGTCGCGCTCGGCTCGGCCTCCGGTGAGATGCCCGTGACGCCTTGCTGGTGCAGACCGTAGCGGGCAGCCAGGTAGCCGAAGGCGCCGTGGCTGGTGACGAGCTGCGTGGTGCGGCACTGCGCCAGGCCGACCCGCATCTCGTCGTCGAGCTGCGACAGCTTCTCGACGAAGGCGGCGGTGTTGCGCGCGTACGTCGACGCCTTCGACGGGTCGTCCTTCGACAGGCGCGCGCTGATGGCCTCGGCCACGGCTGCGTATCGGGACGGGTCGAGCCAGAAGTGTGGGTCGTCGGCTCCGTGCGAGTGGCCGGCGTGGTCGTCGTGCTCGTCGGCCGACTCGCCCTCGCTCGGGCTGGCCGGCACGAGCCTGGCGGCGCCGGCCACGTCGAGCACCTTGGCACCGTCGACGAGCCCGACCGCCTCGTCGACCGCCGGCTGGAACCCGTCGGCGTAGACGACGAGTCGCGCCTTCGTCATGCCGCCGATGTCCTGTGGAGCGAGCTCGAGGTCGTGCGGCTCTGCGCCGGGGCGGGTCAGGACCGTGACCTCGGCGGTGCCTCCGACGACCTGCTGGGTCGCGAACTGGATCGGGTAGAACGAGGTCACGATGGGGGAGCCGGCGCCGCCCCCCGTGGTCTGCGCACTACAGGCGCCCATGGCGAGCGCCGCCGTCGTCGCGAGGACCGTGAGCGCGACGGGGGCCCTCAGGGCCCTCATGGCCCTCAGGACCGTCCGGGCCGTCAGGAGCCGGCGGGGGCGTGGGAGGGGAGGCGTCACGACGACCATCCTCACCCAAAATGAGAATGATTGTCAAAATCGACGGGCGCCGGCGCCGTCAGCCCGCAGGAACGATCCTGACCACGGCCACCGCGACCGCCAGCGCCAGCACAGCGGCCCGCATCAGCCGCTCCGGCAACGTCAGCCGCTGCCAGGTGAGGAAGAGCAGCCAGCCCACGAAGGCCGCGACCACGAGGAACGCGATGCCGGCCCAGGGCCGAGGGGCCAGGATGCCGACGGCGAGGAGTGCGACGAGGACGCAGAACGCGACGGGCCGCGGCACAGCGTTCATCCGCTCGACCCACGGGGCCGACGCGTGCTCGACACGGGAACGGAAGCTCAAGGACACCCGACGAGCGTAGGGGACGCGACGGCATACCCGGGACACGTGGCAAATGGACTCGCAGTCGCCCGATAGCCTGTCCCGCATGGCCAAGCAGACATCCACCGTGGACACCGTCGTCAGCCTCTGCAAGCGCAGGGGTTTCGTCTTCCCGAGCGGTGAGATCTACGGAGGCACCCGGTCTGCCTGGGACTACGGCCCGCTCGGCGTCGAGCTCAAGGAGAACATCCGCCGCCAGTGGTGGAAGTCGATGGTGACCGGCCGCGACGACGTCGTCGGCCTCGACTCCTCGATCATCCTGCCGCGCGAGACGTGGGTCGCGTCCGGTCACGTGGGCACCTTCACCGACCCCCTCGTCGAGTGCCTCAACTGCCACAAGCGCCGCCGCCAGGACCACCTGCAGGAGGCGCTCGCGGAGAAGAAGGGCATCGACGACCCCGACTCGATCCCGATGACCGACATCGTGTGCCCCGACTGCGGCACCAAGGGCCGGTGGACCGAGCCGCGCGACTTCCAGATGATGCTCAAGACCCACCTCGGTGTCATCGAGGACGAGTCGGGGCTGCACTACCTGCGCCCCGAGACCGCCCAGGGCATCTTCGTCAACTTCAACAACGTCATGCAGGCCTCGCGCAAGAAGCCGCCGTTCGGCATCGCCCAGACGGGCAAGAGCTTCCGCAACGAGATCACGCCCGGCAACTTCATCTTCCGCACCCGCGAGTTCGAGCAGATGGAGATGGAGTTCTTCGTCAAGCCCGGCGAGGACGAGCAGTGGCTGCAGTACTGGCTCGACGAGCGCACCCGCTGGTACACCGACCTCGGCATCAACCCCGACAACCTGCGCCACTTCGAGCACCCGGCCGACAAGCTGTCGCACTACTCCAAGCGCACCGTCGACATCGAGTACCGGTTCAACTTCGCCGGCTCGGAGTGGGGAGAGCTCGAGGGCATCGCCAACCGCACCGACTTCGACCTCGGCACGCACTCGAAGCACTCAGGCACCGACCTCGTCTACTTCGACCAGCAGACCGGTGAGCGGTACACGCCGTACGTCATCGAGCCGGCGGCCGGCCTGTCGCGCTCGCTGATGACCTTCCTCGTCGACGCCTATACCGAGGACGAGGCCCCCAACACCAAGGGTGGGGTCGACAAGCGCGTCGTGCTGCGTCTCGACCCGCGTCTGGCGCCCGTCAAGGTCGCGGTGCTCCCGCTGTCGCGCAACGCCGACCTCTCGCCGAAGGCTCGCGACCTCGCGGCCACGCTCCGCAAGCACTGGAACATCGACTTCGACGACGCCGGCGCCATCGGCAAGCGATACCGCCGCAACGACGAGATCGGCACGCCGTTCTGCGTCACCGTCGACTTCGACACGCTCGACGACCACGCGGTCACCATCCGCGAGCGCGACACCATGGCGCAGGAGCGCGTCGCCCTCGACCAGGTCGAGGGCTACCTCGCCCAGCGCCTCGTCGGCTGCTGAGCTCCCGCACGCACCGCTGACGTATGCCGTCCGCCCACCCGGGCGGGCGGCATACTCGCGTCCGTGGTCGGAGACGGCGGCATACTGCCCGCATGGTCTCGGACGCGATCCTCCGTGCGACGCCGGGCGAGCGCGCGCGGGCAGCGGCCGACGCGCTCGGTGACGACGTGCTGACGCGTTGGTGCGCCGACCTGCTCACCGGGCGCGCCGAGTGGGGTGACGCGCAGCTGCCCGACATCGGGTGGGTCGGTGGCCGCGCGGTGAACGGATGGGGCTCGCCCGACCACCTCGACGTCGAGACGCTCTACTGGTCGCGGGTCTGGGCGGCGCGCACCCTCCTCTACGTCTGGGACGACCGCTGTGGCGCCGATGTCGTTGCAGGACTGGATGATCCGGCGTGGCGGGTACGCGAGATGTGTGCCAAGGTCGCGGCCCGATGGGAGGTCGGCGACGCCGGCGAGGCGTGCGCGCGGCTCGTCGCCGGCGACGACACGCCGCGGGTCCGGGCGGCCGCGGCTCGTGTGCTCGGCGCGGTGGGCGAGGCCGAGCACGCAGCCGCCCTGCACGAGGCGGTCGACGATCCCGAGGAGCCCGTGCGAGCGGCCGCCGTGCGGGCGCTGCGCTCGATGACCCGACGCCTCGACCGCCCCCTCTGACCTGATCGAAAGAACACTCCGTCGGCTTCACGACGACCGCACGGACGCGCTGATGGACGACGGAGTGTTCTTTCGATCGCCGTTCGGTCAGCCGGGCTGGTGCCCGGTTGCGACGGGGCGGGACGGGTCGCGGATCCACTCGCTCCACGAGCCGGGGTAGAGCACGGTGTCGACGCCGAGCTCGGCGAGCGCGAGCATGTGGTGGGCGGCGGTGACGCCGGAGCCGCAGTACACGCCGACAGCACCGTCAGCCGGTTCGACGCCGCCCGTCACGTGCGCCCAGTGCTCCGCGAGGTCCCGGCGGAACGTGCCGTCGGCCGTGACCCACTCGGTCGTCGGGCTGTTGACGGCGCCCGGCACGTGGCCCGCGACGGGGTCGATCGGCTCGGTCTCACCGGCATACCGCTCGGGGGCGCGGGCGTCGAGCAACAGACCGTCGCGGGCGAGCGCCGCAGCCCCGGAGGCATCGAGCGTCGGCAGCTGCCCCGGCCGCACGACGACGTCGCCGTGCCGGTCCGCCGGCTCGTCGGTCGACACCGGCAGTCCGGCGGCCGTCCAGGCGGCCCAGCCGCCGTCGAGCACGCGGACAGCGCTGATGCCGAGCCAGCGAAGCACCCACCAGGCCCGCGCGGCGGCATACGAGTCCTTGCCGTCATAGGCGACGACGCGGCTGTGCTCGGTGATGCCCGCCCGCCGCAGGACCGCTTGGACCACGGCGGGCTCGGGAAGCGGGTGGCGACCTCCCTCGCCGGCCGGCGCGGCGAGCTCGACGTCGAGATCGACGAAGAACGCTCCCGGCACGTGGCCGGCCTCGTAGTCCCGCCGACCTGCCGGCCTGTTCGCCGTCGTGAGCGCCCAGCGGACGTCGAGGACGACGACGTCCTCGATCTCGTGGGCGAGGTCGGTGGCGCTGATGAGGTGGGTCACCGGGCCATCGTGGCATTCTCGCCCTGTGCCCGCTCACCTGGTCCTCGTGCACGGCTCACGCCTGTCGAGCACGCAGTGGGCCCCGCAGGTGCCGCTGCTCAGCGACCACGTCGGTCTGACCCTGGTCGACCTCCCGGGCCACGGCGCGCGCGCCGGCGAGCCGTTCACGATGGACCGCTGCGTCGGGGTCATCGGCGAGGCCGTGTCGTCGGCCTCGGCGCACGCCGACCCCGTCGTGCTCGTCGGCCACTCGCTCGGCGGCTACGCCGCGATGGCGTATGCCGCCGCCCGTCCCGACACGCTCGCGGGTCTCGTGCTGGCCGGTTCGAGCGCGACGCCGACGGGCCCGGGGGCGGCGGTCTACCGCGGCGTCGCCGCCCTGACGAACCGCCTTGGCCCGGCCAGGATGACGCGCGTCAACGACCGCGTGCTGCACCGGATCTACCCGGCCGACCTGATCGACCCGGTCATCGCCGGTGGCTACTGGTTCGACGCGACACCCGCCGCGTGGCAGGAGGTGATGACGCACTGCCGCCCCTCGATGCTGCACGGGGTGCGCTGCCCGGTGCTGCTGCTCAACGGGCAGTTCGACCAGTTCCGGATCGGCACCCGCGCCTACCTCAGGGCGTGCCCGACGGCGCGCGTCGAGACGATCCCCAGGGCGAGCCACCTGTCCAACCTCGACCAGCCCGAGGCCTTCGCCGCCGCCCTTCTGCGCTTTACGAGAGAGGTCGCCGATTCGGCGTCAGGCGCCTGATCGGGGAGAATCGAGCCCGTGACCGACGTCCTGACCCCCGCTACCGACACCGGCGCCGTGCTGCCGCCGCTGCGCATCGGGCGCCACGTCATCGAGTCGCCGGTCGTCCTCGCCCCGATGGCGGGGATCACCAACCGGGCCTTCCGGCGGCTGTGCCGCGAGTACGGCCGAGAGGGCTCGGCCCTCGCGTCCGGCGGTGGGGCCTCCGGGGCGACGAGCCTCTACGTCAGCGAGATGATCACCAGCCGCGCCCTCGTCGAGCGCTCGCCGGAGTCCATGCGCCTCATCGAGCACGACCCTGACGAGAACCCGCGGTCGATCCAGCTCTACAGCGTCGACCCGGCCACCGCGCGGGCCGCAGCCCGGATGCTCGTCACCGAGGACCGAGCCGACCACATCGACCTCAACTTCGGCTGCCCGGTCCCGAAGGTCACCCGCAAGGGCGGCGGCTCGGCGCTGCCGTGGAAGAAGGACCTCTTCAAGGCGATCGTCGGCGCGGTCGTCGAGGAGGGCGGTAGGCGCGACATCCCCGTCACCGTGAAGATGCGCAAGGGCATCGACGACGAGCACCTGACCTTCCTCGACGCCGGGCTCACTGCGGAGGCGGAGGGCGTGGCGGCGGTCGCGCTGCACGGGCGCACCGCGTCGCAGGCCTACTCGGGCACGGCCGACTGGGCCGCGATCAAGCAGCTCAAGGAGACCGTGACCTCGGTGCCCGTGCTCGGCAACGGCGACATCTGGTCGGCCGAGGACGCCGTCCGGATGGTCCACGAGACCGGGTGCGACGGCGTCGTCGTCGGACGCGGCTGTCTCGGCCGACCGTGGCTCTTCACCGATCTCGCCGCCGCCTTCGCCGGCACCTCGGCACGGGTCACCCCGACCCTCGGGGAGGTCGCGGCCACGCTGCGGACGCACACGGAGTACCTCATCGACTTCTACGGCGAGGAGGAGCGCGCCTGCCGCGACATCCGCAAGCACATCGCCTGGTACCTCAAGGGATTCCCGGCCGGGTCGACGGTCCGCAACTCGCTCGCCCTCGTCGACTCGATGGCCGCCCTCGACGCCCTGCTCGCGACGCTCGACCCCGACGCCCCGTGGCCCGGCGAGGCCGCCGAGGGCCAGCGTGGTCGCGCCGGCTCGTCGCGCACGGTGGCTCTGCCCGACCGCTGGCTCGAGTCGCGCGAGCTCTCGGAGGAGCACCGGCGCACCATCGCGGAGGCCGAGCTGTCGGTCAGCGGCGGCTGACGCTCACTTCAGCCAGACGCTGAGCGGGCCGAGCCGCTCGCACCCGACGGCCGCTGCCGCGTCGACGCTCGAACCGGCCTCCCAGCCGACGAGGGGTATGCCGTCCGCGACGGTCCGTGCGGCAGCCGCGGCGGCGGCCCAGGCGCGCTCCTCGTCCGGGTCGTCGGAGAAGACGTTGCCGATGCCCGCGACGTCGCCCGTGACGTTGACGATCGCGCCGGAGACGACCGGCGCGTCCGGGTCGTCGGAGGCGTGGGCGGAGAGGACGTGCACCCCCGGAACCTCGATCAGCGACGGGAGCAGGATCGCCTCCGCCTCGGGGTCGCTCGCCCACGCGCGCACCCACGCGGCCATCGCCTCGGGCGTCGTGACGCGCCGCCACGCCTCGTCTGCGGGAGCGGTGACGCGGCTGGAGGGGTCGAGCCAGACCCACTCGCCGACGACGAGCCGGGCGAAGTCCTCGATCGACAGGTCGAGGCGTGACCACGAGTCCTTGACCGAGCAGCCGTCGGAGTCATCGACGCGTGCCAGCACGTCGTACTCGCCGACCGTGGGGGAGAGGGTGACGGCGTCGGGGTAGTACGGCGGAGTCCTGGTGGCGGCCGTCCAGGCGTCGGCGTCCGTCGTGCAGGCGACGCCGTGCGAGCGCGCGACGGCGTCGCACCACAGGGCGTTGTTGCGGGCGGCGAGGAGGATGCGGTCGGTCACGTCGGTCACGTCGGTCACGTCGGTCACACGTGCGATCCTCTCAGCGTCGGCGTCGGCTGGCAGGATCGGGGCATGCGACAGGGTGGATCCGCCGAGCGGCCGGCGACCTTCTTCGACGACGCCGACGACTTCCGGGCCTGGCTCGAGGCCAACCACGACAGCGCCACCGAGCTGTGGATGGGGCTCAGCAAGAAGCACGTCGAGCCGCGCGGCCTGCAGTGGGCCGAGGCCGTGCGCGAGGCGCTCTGCTTCGGGTGGATCGACTCGGTGGCGCAGCGCATCGACGAGGACGCCGTGCGCCAGCGGTGGACCCCGCGCAAGGCCGGCAGCAACTGGAGCACGATCAACATCAACGCCGTCGCCGAGCTCACGGCTGCCGGGCGGATGCACCCGGCCGGGGTGGCCGCCTTCGAGAAGCGCCGCGAGGACCGCTCCGGTGTCTATGCGTACGAGAACCGCGAGCGCACCTGGCCTCCCGAGTACGAGCAGCTGCTGCGCGCCGACCCACGGGCCTCGGCCTTCTGGGACGCCGCGACGCCGTCGTACCGCAAGATCGCCACCAACTGGGTGGTGACGGCCAAGCAGGAGGCGACGCGTGACAAGCGGATGGCCGAGCTCGTCGAGGACTGCGCCAACCTGCGCCTCATCAAGACGCAGCGCTACGGCACCGAGCCGGCCTGGGTGCGGCGGGTGCAGGCCGAGCTCGGCTGAGCCGACGTCAGGGTCGGGTGGGGATCAGCGCTTGGCCTTCGGGGGGATGATCTCGGTGTGGTCCTTGGCCGCGGACTTGGCGTGCTTGTCGGCACGCTTCTCCTTGAGCGATCTGGCCTTCGTGGACATGTGGGACTTCGGTGACTTGTCGCCCATGGCGCGCTCCTGAGTTCGGAAGCCTGAGCGGCTCCATGGCTCAGTATGCGCCCTCGCGCCGCAGCCGGACGGCGACGCCCCGTCGGGTGCGGCGCCCCTTCGTGTGAGTCCGTGCCGCATAGAGTTCCGGTGTGGGCTACGAGGGGCGGGACCGGGAACGCTGGCTGGCGGAGGACCCTGCCCAGAAGCGTGCCGACCGCGACGACTTCGCCCGTGACCGGGCCAGGGTGGTGCACTCGTCGGCGCTGCGGCGGCTCGCGGCCAAGACGCAGGTGCTCGCCCCCGGCCACGACGACTTCGTGCGCAACCGCCTGACGCACTCGCTCGAGGTTGCGCAGATCGGGCGTGAGTTCGGTGCGGCCCTCGGCTGCAACGCGGACGTCGTCGACACCGCGTGTTTGGCCCACGACCTGGGACACCCGCCCTTCGGCCACAACGGTGAGACCGTGCTCGACGAGATCGCCTCTGGCATAGGCGGGTTCGAGGGCAACGCGCAGACCCTGCGCATCCTGACCCGCCTCGAGGCGAAGCGCGCGCACCCTGACGGCACCCCGGCCGGCCTCAACCTCACCCGGGCGAGCCTTGACGCCACCACGAAGTACCCGTGGGCGCGCGGCGACGGGCCTTATGCGACAGGCAAGTTCGGTGTGTATCCCTCGGATCTCCCTGTCTTCGAGTGGATCCGCGCCGATGCCGTTGCGCGTCGCCGCTGCCTCGAGGCCGAGGTCATGGACTGGTCCGACGACGTCGCGTACTCCGTCCACGACGTCGAGGACGCCATCGCGTCCGGCTGGATCGACCCGCGCATCCTCGAGTCCCGCGACCTGACCGACGTCATCGAGGTTGCGGGCCGCACCTACGCGCCCGACCTCGGGGCCGATGCCCTCGGTGCGGCGCTGGAGCGTCTGATGGCCTCGGAGGCGCTGCCCACGGCATACGACGGCTCGCGCGGCGACCTCGCGCGGCTCAAGGACATGACGAGCCGACTCATCGGGCACTTCGTGTCGGTCGTCGAGAAGGCGACCCGGGAGCGGCACGGACCGGGGCAGCTGTGCAGGTTCGAGGCCGACCTGGTGGTGCCCGACGACACCCGGGCCGAGTGCTCCGTGCTCAAGGCCATCGCCAACCACTTCGTCATGACCACCGACGAACGCCTCTCGGTGATGTCGGGGCAGCGTGACGTCGTGCGCGACCTCGTGGAGGCGTATGCAGTCCGGCCCCACGAGCGCCTCGACGCAGCCTTCCGCGTCGACCACGACGCGGCGGCTGACGACGGCGAGCGGCTGCGCGTCGTCGTCGACCAGGTCGCCTCGCTGACCGACGTGCGAGCCCTCGCCCTCGACAGCCAGTGGTGCCGCTGACAGCACCGGTGTGGTGACGAACTAGGATCACGGGCAGCGACAGGAGGCAGATGGCGGGGCTGATCAACAGCGAGGACATCGCGGCGGTCAAGGCGCGGTCGTCCATCGAGGACGTCGTGCGCGAGCACGTGACACTGCGCTCCGCCGGCCCCGGTTCGCTCAAGGGACTCTGCCCCTTCCACGACGAGAAGACGCCCTCGTTCAACATCCGCCCCGCCGTGGGTGCCTGGCACTGCTTCGGCTGCCAGGAGGGTGGCGACGTCATCTCCTTCGTGCAGAAGGTCGACCACCTGACCTTCTCCGAGGCCGTCGAGCGGCTCGCGCAGAAGCTCGGCATGGAGCTGCGCTACGAGGACGGGCAGCGTCCGCGCGAGGACGGTCTCGGGCGCCGCAGCCGGCTCATCGAGGCCCACCGCGTCGCCGAGGAGTACTACACCGACCTCCTGCTCAACGACAGAGGTCCGGCCCGTCAGGGACGCGACTTCCTGCGCGCCCGCGACTTCAACGGCGCCCACGTCAAGCAGTTCGGCATCGGCTTCGCACCGCGCGGCGGCGAGGACCTCGTGCGTCACCTGCGCGCCAAGGGCTTCACCGACGACGAGCTCGTGACCGGCGGCCTCGCCGGACGCGGCGCCCGTGGCCTCTACGACAGGTTCCGCGGCCGGCTGGTGTGGCCGATCCGCGACATCACGGGCGACACCGTGGGGTTCGGAGCGCGGCGCATCTTCGACGACGACCGCATCGAGGCGAAGTACCTCAACACCTCCGAGACGCCGATCTACAAGAAGTCGACGGTGCTCTACGGCCTCGACCTCGCGAAGAAGAAGATCTCGCAGGGGCGACAGGCCGTCGTCGTCGAGGGCTACACCGACGTGATGGCCTGCCACCTCGCCGGGGTCGACACCGCCGTGGCGACGTGCGGCACGGCCTTCGGCGCCGAGCACATCAAGCTGCTGCGCCGCCTCATGCGCGACGAGGCGGGCCTGGCCCCCGCGAAGGTGATCTTCACCTTCGACGGCGACGCCGCCGGCCAGAAGGCCGCGATGCGGGCGTTCGCCGACGACGAGAAGTGGACCTCGCAGTCCTTCGTCGCCGTCGAGAAGTCGGGCAAGGACCCGTGCGAGCTGCGCCAGGCCGGGGGCGACCCGGCCGTGCAGGCGCTTATCGAGGACGCCGTGCCCATGTTCGAGTTCGCCGCGCGCACCACGATCAAGCGCTTCGACCTCGGCACGGCTGAGGGCCGCATCCAGGCCGTCCGGGCCGTCGCCCCGATCGTCGCCTCCATCCGCGACCGCTCGCTCCAGCCGGAGTACGCCCGCGAGGTCTCGGGCATGCTCGGTCTCGACGTCGAGCAGGTCGCCTCGGAGGTGGCACGAGCCGGCAAGATCAAGGTCGACGACGTCCCCAGGGCGCAGACCGAGCGTGGCGGTCGCGACGAGGCCGTCGAGCCGGCGGTGGGGGAGGCCGGTCCCGGCATGCCGGCGCCCGACCGGCGCGACCCGGTGGTGCTGGCCGAGCGGCAGCTGCTCCAGGTGCTGCTGCAGTTCCCCACGGTCTTCAAGGCCGGCGCCATCGACCTGCTGACGCCCGACGCCTTCTCGGCGCCGGCTCACCGTGCGGTCTTCGACGGTGTGCGCATCGCGCACCACGACGGCGAGAAGGCGAACGCGCGGGCCTGGACCTCCGCCGTCACGGAGGCCGCCGCGTCGGCCGTCGCGGGCCTCGTGAGCGAGCTGGCCGTCGACACGCTGCCCACCCGCATGGACCCCAACACCGGACTGCCGACCTCACGCTACGTCGACGAGCTGTTCGACCGCGTCCGCACGATCGCCCTCACTCGTCGCATCGCCGACGCGATGAGCGAGATGCGGCGCCTCGACCACGCCGAGACGCCCGAGCCCGAGCGCACGAGGGAGCTCGGTGTCCAGCTGCAGACGCTCCAGCGCGAGCTCGCCGCGATCAAGGCAGGGATGGGCTGATGCCACTGTTCGAGAGACGCCGCCGGCCGCCGCTGCCCGCCGACGTGCGCTCAGCTGTGCCGCTCGACGGCGCCGAGTCGGTGCTCGCGTGGGCTCGCGACGACCTGACCGACGGGCACGTCGTCGCCACGACGCACCATCTCGCGTTCGTCGGCGCCGACGGCGTGCTGTCCTGGCGCAGGCCCTGGCACGAGGCCGAGACCGGCACCTGGCAGGGCGAGAGCTCGCTCCTCACGGTGACCTGGGCCGACCGGGCACCGGCTGCACAGTGGCGTCTGCACGAACCGTCGCTGGTGCAGCAGACGTTGCGCGAGCGCCTCCAGGCGAGTGTCGTGCTCTCCGACGAGTTCCGCGCCCCGAACCGGCGCACCGTGAGGGTCGTCATCCGGCAGGACCTCGCCACCGGCGAGCTGGTCGAGCAGACGATCCCCGGCAAGGGCGTCGACCTGAGCGACCCACGCGTGGCGGCCGAGGCGGCTGAACGGCTCGCCCGGCTGCGCTCCGAAGTGGGTCTCTGAGGCGCCCAGGAGCGCTTCGGGAAGCTGCTCCGCAGGGGCCCCGCGCGACCCGCCGATCCCGATTTCTTGTCGCCGCAGATGCTTTGCTATGGTTGCGCAGCAGCATTCCCCTGTAGCTCAATTGGCAGAGCAGCCGGCTGTTAACCGGCAGGTTATTGGTTCGAGTCCAATCGGGGGAGCACCGCACGAAAGGGCCCCGACACCACTGGTGTCGGGGCCCCTTTCTCCGTGTGGGTTGCCGTCCGGGTCCGGACGGCAACCCAGACTTCAGGGAGGCGTCCAGGTCACCGGGCCGCGCTCGTGGCGTCCCCGGTGTGCACGCCGCGGCCGCCCAGACCGTCGGTCGGGGCGTCGACCGTGCCGGGTCCGGCCACGCCGGTGGCCGGACCCGCCTTGCGGGGGCCGCGACCGCGCCGGTTGAGGCGACGTTCGATGCGTCCTGCCACCACCGTCAACCCGAAGTTGATCGCGATGAAGACGACGGCAGCCAGGATGTATGCCGGGATGACCGTGGCGTACGCCGTGCCCATGTCGCGCATGCTCTGGAGCAGCTCGGGATAGGTGATGGCGGCACCGAGGGCGCTGTCCTTGAGGATGACGACGACCTGGCTGATGAGCGCCGGCAGCATCGCCGTCAGGGCCTGCGGCAGCTGGATCGAACGGAGCGTCTGCGACGCCGTCAGCCCGATCGACAGGCCGGCCTCGGACTGGCCCTTGGGCAGCCCGTAGACGCCGGAGCGCACGAGCTCGGCGATGACCGAGCCGTTGTACAGCGTCAGGGCGATCACGACCGCCATGAACGAGTTCAGGCTGGCCACGAAGATGTTGTTGAACGCGAACAGCTGGAACAGGAAGTACATCATCAGCAGCACGGGGACGGCGCGGAAGAACTCGACGACGATGCCGCTGACCCACCGGATGGGGCCGTTCTGCGAGAGACGGCCCATGCCGAAGAGGATGCCGAAGGCCATCGCCGACACGATCGAGACGGCGGCCGCCTTGATCGTGTTGATCAGGCCGGGGACGACGTAGGCCGTCCAGACCTCGGGGTCGATCAGTGGCTGCCAGAGAGCACCCGTCAGCTGACCTTGGGCGTTGAACTTCACCAGCACGGCAGCGAGGGTCGCCGCGAAGAGGACGAAGCCGAATGCCGTGAGGATCGCGTGCCTGCGGCGTGCCCTGGGGCCGGGCGCGTCGAACAGGACGTTCTGGGTGCTCATCGCTTCACCGCCAGGCGTCGCGACAGCGACGTGAAGAGGAGGCCGACGGGCAGCGTCAGGATGACGAAGCCGAGGGCGAACACCAGGAAGACGGCGACGCTCGCCGTCTCGTTCTCGATGATGGTCTTCATCAGGGCTGATGCCTCCGCGACGCCGATGACCGAGGCCACGGTGGTGTTCTTGGTGAGGGCGATGAGGACCGAGCCGAGCGGTGCGATGGCGCCCCGGAACGCCTGCGGGAGGATCACCTCGCGAAGGCTCTGGCCGAACGTCAGGCCGATCGATCGAGCCGCCTCGGCCTGGCCGAGCGGAACCGTGTTGAAGCCACTTCGCAGTGCCTCGCAGACGAACGCCGCGTGGTAGACCGCGAGGGCCACCATCGCCCACCGGATCGCGTTGTCGCGCAACGAGGTCGACGAGCTCGGGTCGACCAGGTTGATCTGCAGCACGATGCCCACGCCCGCGAGGGAGAAGAAGACGATGAGGGTCAACGGGGTGTTGCGGACGACGTTGACGTAGAACGCGCCGAGCCGGCGCAGCACGGCGACCGGCGAGACGCGCATGATCGACAGGACCGTGCCGATGACGAGGGCACCGATCGCCGAGAAGAACGTCAGCTTGATGGTCATCCAGAAGGCGGCGAGGATGTCGTACTTCTCGAGGATGTCGAACATGTCCCTCCTTCACGCACAAGGGATCTGGCCCGCAGGGGCCGCGGTGCCGAGTGGCGCCGCGGCCCGAGCGAGGCGAGCGATCAGGAGCAGGCGGCGGGGGTGGGCGGGTTGCCCGTGCCCGGCTTGTAGCCGGCCGGCCCCAGGTTGGCGTCGAGCGCCTTCTGCCACGAACCGTCGCTGATCATCTTCTTGATGGCGTCGGAGATCTTGGTGCACTGGGCGGTGTCGCCCTTCTTCAGGCCGATGCCGTAGTTCTCCGTGGAGAACGGCTTGCCGACGACCTTGAACTTGCCCTTGTACTGCTCCTGGGCGGCGTAGCCGGCGAGGATGGTGTCGTCGGTGGTCAGGGCGTCGACGCCACCGGTCTGCAGTGCAGGCAGGCACTCGGAGTAGGTGCCGAACTCCTGGAGCTGGACGCCGGGGTACTTGTCCTTGACCTTCTGGGCGGAGGTCGAGCCGGTGACCGAGCAGAGCTTCTTGCCGGCGAGGGCGTCCGGACCCGTGATGGTCGCGTCGTCGGCGCGGACCAGGAGGTCCTGGCCGGCGATGAAGTAGGGGCCGGCGAAGCTGACCTTCTGCTTGCGGGCGTCGGTGATGGAGTACGTCGCGACGACGAAGTCCACCTGACCGGTCTGGATGAGCGTCTCACGCTGGGCGCTCGGCGCCTGCACCCACGTGATGTTGTCCTCGGACGTGCCGAGCGCCTTGGCGACGTACTTGGCGACGTCGACGTCGAAACCGCTGTACTCGTTGCCCTTCTTCAGGCCCATGCCGGGCTGGTCGAACTTGATGCCGATCTTGAGGCCGCCACCGCCGCCTCCGCCTCCGCCGGTGCCTCCGCTGCCGCCGCTGGGCTGACCGGATCCACACGCGGCGAGCGTGAGGGCCAGCGTCGCGGCCGCCGCGACGGCTGCGAGTCGTCGTGCCTTCATTGGGTTCCTCCCTGGTGGTTGCTCACGGCACGCGGTCCTGCGTGCCGCAGTCGTCAGCTGGTTCAGTGGGTGAGGATCTTGCCGAGGAAGTCCTTGGCACGCTCGCTCTTCGGGTTGGTGAAGAACTCCTGCGGGGTACCGACCTCGACGATCTGGCCGTCGGCCATGAACACGACCCGGTCGGCGGCCTTGCGCGCGAAGCCCATCTCGTGGGTCACGACGATCATCGTCATGCCCTCCTTGGCGAGGCCGACCATGACGTCGAGCACCTCGTTGACCATCTCGGGGTCGAGGGCCGACGTCGGCTCGTCGAAGAGCATGACCTTGGGTCCCATCGCGAGCGAGCGCGCGATGGCCACGCGCTGCTGCTGACCACCCGAGAGCTGGGCGGGGTACTTGTCGGCCTGGGCCTCGACGCCGACCCGCTTGAGCAGGTCGCCGGCGAGGGTGTCGGCCTCGGACTTGGACTTCTTGCGCACCTTGATCGGCCCGAGCGTCACGTTGTCGCGGATCGTCTTGTGCGAGAAGAGGTTGAACGACTGGAACACCATGCCGACGTCGGCGCGCAGCTGCGCCAGTGGCTTTCCCTCCTCGGGCAGCGCCTTGCCGTCGATCGAGATGGAGCCGGCCTCGATGGTCTCGAGACGGTTGATGGCCCGGCACAACGTCGACTTGCCCGAGCCGGACGGCCCGAGCACGACGACGACCTCGCCCTTGCCGACGGTCAGGTTGATGTCGCGCAGCACGTGCAGGTCGCCGAAGTGCTTGTTGACGCCCTCGATGACGACCATCGGGTCACGGGGCTCGTCGGGGGTCCGATCGCTCGTCGCCGCGGCGTCGGTTCTCACGTCGTCCATCCCGAAAACCTATCGGCTCGCGAGGGCGAGCGGCATCCCAGCGCGCCGAGCGTGCTCGAATCGTGAGGACTTCGGGGCGCTCGGCGCGGGCGGACCGGACGGGTTCCGCGGCCGCTGTGACGCGCGTGCGGGTCAGGCTACGGTGCCCGTCGGGGCCGGGGGTGCGGTGGGCACGGCGCCGGTCGTGGGATCGGGCGCGGGTGCCGCAGCCTGGGTCGTCACCGGAGGCGGGTCGCTCGGGGCCGGTGCCGGCGCGGGGTCGACGGGGGCGACGCGTGCCACCGACGGCGCAACGGCGGGCGGCGGTGCGGGTGCAGGCGCCGGCACGGGGTCTGCAGGTGCGGGAGCCGCGGGTGCGGGTGCCGGGTCTGCGGGCGCGGGGGCCGGTGTGGGCGGCGGGTCAGCTGGAGGCGTCGTGGCCGCCGGCGGGTCCACGGGCGCGGCCGGCGTGGTCGTCGTGGTGGCCGGGTCGGTCGTGGCCGGCGGCGTCGTCGTGGTGGCCGGTGGCGTGGTCGTGTCGGGCGGCGTGGTCGTCGCTGGTGGCGCGGTGGTGCCGGGCGGCGGTGTCGTGGTGCCGGGCGGCGGGGTGGTGGTCGTCGGCGGAGGAGTCGTGGTCGTCGGCGGAGGCGTCGTGGTCGTCGGCGGAGGCGTCGTCGTGGTCGGCGGAGGCGTCGTCGTGGTCGGCGGAGGCGTCGTCGTGGTCGGCGGAGGCGTCGTCGTGGTCGGCGGAGGCGTCGACGTCTGCGTCGGGTGGGATGTCGCGGCCGGCGGCGGCGTCTGGCTCGGCGAGGACGTGGGGGGCGGCGTGATGGTGGCGGCCGGCGTGGACGGGACGACCGATGCCTCGGGGATCGGCACGTCGCCGTCCTCGACGGTCTTGACGACACGGCCACCCTGGTCGATGACCAGGTGCGGGACGACGGCATACGGGACGGACGAGGTCGCTGACGGCGGGAAGCCGAGGTAGGGGGCCGGGTCGACGTAGCGGTCGTTGACGATGACGTCGAAGTGCAGGTGGCACCCGGTGGACCAGCCGGTCGTGCCGACGAGCCCGATGACCTGGCCCTGCTTGACCTGCTCGCCCTCGGTCACGAGGAACTTCGACTGGTGGCCGTAGGCCGTCTTGAGCGTCGGAGTGTGCTCGATGATCGTGCGGCCACCCCATGAGTTGGAGACCCGGGCGTAGATGACGGTGCCGTCAGCGGCCGCGTGGATCGGGGTCCCGCAGGTCGCGGCGAGGTCGATGCCCGTGTGGAACATGGGGCGACCCAGCACGGGGTGCATGCGCGGACCGAAGGGCGACGTCTCGCCACCCGGGACGGGGTGGATGAAGAGCGGCCCGCCGGCGATCGGAGCCGCGATCGCCTCTGCCGTGGCCGGAGCCAGGCTGATCGCGGGGAACATGAAGAGGCCACCGCCGACCGCGCTGGCGAACGCGGAGTCGACGGGCGCCATGGCGGCGGTCGGCGTGCCGCCGGCGGCCAGCTCGGAGACCTGATCGCGCACTTCACCGACCACGCCGACGGCGCTCTGCACAGCGGGTTCGCCGGCGGCGAGCACCACGGAGGCGCGCGGCTGGGGCGAGCTGCCTGCGAGGAAGGGGAGCAGTGCGAAGAGCAGCAGCATCGTGGCAAAGGGCACGGCTCGACGGCTCATCCTGATGTTCAGGACGAACGGACCCCTGCTCCCGTCGACGTCACGCACCACTGGGCCACCCCCCTGGAGGCAAATTCTGCTGCTGTCTGGACCATCTTCCCGGCGAACCGGACCCCCGCAACCGGAAGCTCACGCGGACGACCCCCCGTCCGAACGACCGGTCTCGTCAACCATAGGTGGACCGCCTCGGCGCCGGGGGATTCCCGCGGAATTGCGCGGGCATTCTGTGACGGATGTGGCTGGTGACTGCAATGTCCGCTCTCCTGGGGGTCGACCCACCGTGTGCTTGCGCGAACCTTGCGCAAACGACACGTCCAAAATGTCATGGAACTTGCAGTGCTGCAGGCACCGTGGTGGTCAAGGGGAAAACCGACCGCGGGGGGCCGCGTCGGGTGCATGGCCGGTCGGGGGACCGGTGGGGGTGGAGACGAGGTGGGTTCTGCCGGGGGAGTCGGCGGGACCCACCTCGTTCGCCGTCGCGACGCGGCACGGCAACGAGCCGTAGTCGGTGGGCTACTTCACCTTCTTGGCGAACGCCAGGGTGTGCAGGTCGTCCACGGTCTGACCCAGCGTTGTCAGCGTCCCGGTCCTGACGTTGACGGCTTCGATGAAGGTTGCCTTCGTTGCTGAGAACGGTTCGAACTCGAGCCCGTAGTAGAGGCCCGTGTCGGGGCTGAAGTCGCCGAGCGCCGCCGGGGTCGGTGTCGTGATGGGCACGCCCCGCAGGACCGTCCCGTCGGTCGGTCGCAGCTGGTAGGCCGTCTGCGTCGGTGGGGCGCCGATGCTCTTGGACGAGGGTGCGTCGATGTTCCACAGCCGGTCGTCGTCGTCGAACGAGAGCCCGTTCTGCGACGTGTTGATCCCCGTGTCCGGGTGCTCGCTGGCGATGCCGGTGTGAGGGTCGATGGTGACATAGGTGTCGGTCACCGTCAGTGGCGGCGGGAACTCGTCGTACCAGGCGGACATGTTCCCGCGAGAGTCGAGAGTGATCGAGTGGATCGGGGAGGCAGGTCCCGCAAGCCCGAAGTTGCGCACCAGGGCGTTGACGGGTGTGCCGGCTCCTGTCTGGGGGTCGATGGTGATGAGGCCGTGGAAGGTGACGTCCCCGATCGCCGTCGAGGCGTAGAGCCGCTTGGAGCGGCGGTCCCAGGCCAACCCGTTCACGGTGTAGCCGACGGGCCCGATCTCCCTCACCAGGGCGCCCGTCCGCGGATCGAGCTCGACGAGGGTACTGCGCTGTGTGCAGGGGCCTCCCGGTGAGGCGTTGTTGCACGCACCGGTCGTGCCGAAGAGCCGCGAGGGCTTCTCTGCGGTTGCCTGCGGCGTGACCGTGAGGATGAAGGACGCCGCCAACCCGGCGACGACCGCCGAGCCCTTGAGTACGTTCATGAGACTGCTCCGTCCGAGCTCGTCGGCCGTGCCGGCTGGCGCGACCTGTTCTCATGGTCTGCGGAGGAGAACCCCCGGCACAGGGTCCAACGTCCCGGCCCGAAGGGGTCGTGCCGCACAAGCACAAGGTTTCTCCGAGGTCTCGAGTGCACCGTCGGACCCACATCATCGTCGAATCTCCGACGGGCGCGCCGACGTCTTCAGGTGGCTGGCTTGAGGAGGCCGTTCCATGTCCATTGCCTTGTTCACACCGCGCGGGTCGGGCGGCAGCCGACGTGCCGGACTGCATCTTGGTCTTGCGTGCTCGGTCGCCATCAGCGCGGTCGGCGTCGCTCTCAGCCCTGCCGGCGCCGCGGCGGCCGCCATCGTGGTCAACAGTCCGCCCGCCAACGGGCACAGCATCATCGTCTTCCCGCAGCGCGACTTCATCCACGCCGACGGCTACGCGGCGAGCGACGTGCTCACGTTCGAGGTCGTCCGCAACGGTGTCGTCATCGGCACCTCGACCGGGGTGATCCCCAAGGACGACCCCGCGACGCCGGCCTTCGACGGGATGATCGACCTCAACCACCTCGGGGTGCCGTGCTGGTCGGCGGTCACGCCAGACATCCTGCCCGGGGACGTCGTCCGGGTCACCGACCAGAACGGGGTGGCCGATGAGACGCCGACCGCCAACGTCACGGTGACCCAGCCGGCCACCAACGTCGGTGGGGCCATCGTCATGAAGGGAATGGCCGCCGACGCGACGGGCGCCCAGCTGGCCGCCGGCTCGTTCGAGGCACGGGTCATCGCCAAGAACCTCACCTTCGACGCCAACGGCAAGCGCTCCATCCGGGCCACCCCCGTCTATGACGCCCCCGGGTCAACGAGCTGGACCGCCACGTGGACCGGCCTCGACGCCCACGACCAGAACATCGCCGTCAACGCCGGTGAGTCCCGGAACCTGTGGCTCGGACGCGCGCCCGCGGCCGTGAACGCGCTCGGCTCCCCGGTGGAGAGCACGATCTACGAGTACGGCGCGGTCGGTGGCCCGGCGGCGGGCTGTTCCGCTCCGCAGTCGAGCTATGCCGTCACCAGCAGCACACCAGCGTCGCTCAACGTCGCGACGAACGCGGGCGACCTGGTGCTCTCGGGCACCGCGCAGGACGCGACCTCGGTCACCGTCACGCTGACCGACGCGGCCGGCACCGTGGTCACGGCGCCCGCCGCGACCCCCGCACCGGCGGCCGGCGCCCAGACGTGGTCGGTCACCCTGCCCGCTGCCCTCAGGGGCACCCTCGTGGATGGCCCGCTCACGGCAGCCGGCAGCTACACCCTCGCCGGAGGCAGTGTGATCACCGGCGCCTCGAAGACCCTCATCAAGGACACGGTCGCGCCGGGGGCCCCGGTGGCGACGCCCCCCGCCGGCACGTACACCACGGCCCAGGCCATCACCTTGTCCAACCCCGAGAACCTGCCGATGTACACCACGGTGGACGGCAGCACGCCCACCTCGGCCTCCGCCGGCTACGGCGGCCAGATCTCGGTCACGGCGAGCCAGACGCTCAACGCCATCGCGGTCGACCCGGCAGGCAACTCCAGCGCCGTGTCGACGAACGCGTACGTGATCAACTCCGCGCTCCCACCCTCGGCCCCGGCAACCGTCGTCGCCTCGGCGGGCGACGCCCGGGCGACGATCACCTGGACGGCGCCGACCAGCGACGGCGGCGCAGCAATCACCTCGTACCGGGTGAGCGCGGTGACCCTGACCGGCGCCCAGCCGGCTGACGTCATCGTGACCGCGGGGACCACCGCGACGATGACCGGACTGACCAACGGCGCGCAGTATGCCTTCGACGTCTCGGCCACGAACCCGGCCGGGGCCGGTCTGGTCAAGCGGAGCAACACGGTGACGCCGGCCGCGCCGCAGAACCCGCCCGGCGCTCCCACCGGAGTGGCCGCCAGCGCGGGCAACGGGTCCGCCAACGTCACCTGGACGGCACCGGCCAGCCCGGGCACCTCGCCCATCACCGGCTACACCGTGCAGGCCTTCAACGGCGCGTCGCCGGTCGGCACGGCGCTCAGTGTGGCTGCAACGGCACGGGCGGCCACCGTTTCCGGCCTGACCAACGGAACGACCTACACCCTTCAGGTGAAGGCCGTCAGCGCCGTCGGCTCGAGTCCCGCTGGGGTGTCCAACGCCGTCGTCCCCAGGGCTCCGGCCCTTCCGGGATCCACGACGGGCGTGACGGCGACCCGTGGCAACGTCAGCGCAACCGTCCGCTGGGCCGCCCCGACCACCGGAGGCGCGGTCACGGGCTACCAGGTCAGGATCACCCGGGTCGGCGTCCAGGTAGGCGCCCTGCGCGCTGCCGCCGCCACCGCCCGCAGCCTCGTGGTGACCGGCCTGAGCAACGGCACGACGTACAGCGTCCAGGTCCGCGCCGTGAGCGCGGGCGGCGCCGGGGCGTACTCGGCCGCGGCGAACGTGACGCCGGCGACCACACCGGGCGCGCCGGTGATCGGCACTGCGGTCGCGGGGGTCGCTGGTAGCACGATCACGGCCACCGCGAGATGGTCCGCGCCGGCCAGCACGGGCGGCTCGGCAATCACCGGATACCGAGTCCGCGCGCTGCGGATGAGCTCCACGGGAACGGTGTTGTCCACGACCGTCTCCACCGTTCGGCCAGCCACTACCAGGACGCTTGCGATGACCCTGCCGGCGGTCGGCAGCTACCGGTTCACCGTGCAGGCCATCAACGCGGTGGGCGGCGGCGCCCTGTCGGCCCGGTCCAACCTCGTCGCGGGGCGGTGACCGTAGCCGCCGCCTGAACGGCACGATCCCGCATCCCGCCTCGCCGAGGGGGCGGGATGCGCCGGCGTCGCCCTCGTGCCGCAGGACGGGGTGCGCATCGCCGCTCATGATCCGGTCATGCTGGATGTGCTCGCCCCGAGATGTGCCGCCGAGACCCCGTGGAAGCCTGAAGGGGCGGCGTCCACATGCCGCCGATGCCGGTTGGCGTGCGCCAAAAACGTGTGGTGGGGCAGCAGGGGCTTGAACCCTGGACCGACGGATTATGAGTCCGCTGCTCTGACCGGCTGAGCTACTGCCCCGGGACCCCGGGGGTCGGCGACGGCCCGACGAGGTCGCACGGAGTCTAGCCACGAGCGCGTTCCCGTCTCACGCCGGCTTCGGCCCACCGGCACCGGGCGACGTGGCTCGCAGTGCACCCTCTAGGCTCGCGGACGACCCCTGCACCCCGAGTTCCCCAGGACGAACGCATGAGTGACGGCATCCGCGTGGCCGCGGTCGACGACGTCGAACCGGGCGAGGCGCTCGTGCTCGACACCGACGTGACGTCGACGACTGAGCCGATCTCGCTCTTCCGTGACGACGACGGCACCTACTACGCGCTCGACGACACGTGCTCGCACGAGGACGCATCGCTCGCCGAGGGCTGGATCGAGGCCGGTGAGGTGGAGTGCCCGCTGCACGCGACCCGCTTCTGCCTGGCCGACGGTCAGCCCATGTGCCTGCCCGCGACCAAGCCGGTCCGCACTCACCGCGTGGAGGTTCGCGGCGACGACGTCTACCTCTTTCCGGGTGTGCCGCGCGCGTCCTGACCGGACATTTCGGTCGTGCAACTGCTGGTGCCCGTGTGTCTCATGGTGCACAATGAGCGAGTGCTCGCAGCCGAGCACGCTGTTCGGGTAGCACGAGAGATCGTCCGGTCTCGAAGTAGCAGGCGTTGGGGAAGACGTCCCTGCAACTTCAGGAGGTTCGGATGCCTGTCGCGATGCCACGCACCACGACACGTGGGGTTCTGTTCGTGCACGGAGCCCCGGCAGCGCTGTGCCCCCACATCACGTGGGCGATCGAGGCCGTCCTCGACCAGCGGGTGACGCTCGACTGGATCCCGCAGCCCGCTGCTCCCCGGCTCGTCCGCGCCGAGCTGTCGTGGACCGGAGCGTCGGGCACCGGCGCCGAGCTGGCCAGTGCGCTGCGCGGCTGGGACGGACTTCGCTACGAGGTGACCGAGGACCCGTCGCCCGGCTGTGACGGCGCCCGGTGGTCCTACACGCCGCGGCTCGGCATCCACCACGCCATGACGTCCGCCTCCGGAGATGCCGTCGTGTCCGAGGAGCGGCTGCGCGAGGCGGTCCTGCGTGCCCGAGGCGACGTCGAGGAGCTCCAGGACGAGATCGACCTGCTGCTCGGCGTCCCGTGGGACGAGGAGCTCGAGGCTTTCCGGTACGCGGGCGACGGCGCGCCCGTCAGGTGGTTGCACAAGGTCGGCTGAGTTGGCCGGCACCCCGTGAGTCGCGTCCTCCAGCGCGTCCACAGGGCGACGAGGGCCCGGGCGGTTCGTGCTCCCGGGCCCTCGTCGCGTCCCGGCGGCCGTCACACGCCTACAGGCCGGCGAGGGGATCGGGAGGCCGGACGCCCCCAACGAAGGTAAAACGAGTGGCCCGCACAGCCGCCGACCTGTCATCATCAACCGGGCCGCCCGGGGATCCTTCGCGACCCCGGCATCCACGCCCATCCACGACAGCACCGAGAGGCCGACATGGCAACGGGAACCAGCACCGACGCGAAGCGCAGCCTGCGCCTCGTCGATGCGGCCTACCCGTTCCCAGGGGAGTGCCGCATCCGGCACCCGTGGGCCGTCCGACGGCATCCCCACTGCGACCTCGCTGACGCGCACCGAGCCTGACGTGCTCCGTCCACCGAGCCGCCCACCGGGATGACCCCGGTCGGCGGCTCTTTTCGTTGTATCCCAAGCAGATCCGGCCGGACGAGACGAGAGAGGAGTGGTCGGTCATGACGCTGGTCGAGGTGTGGAACGCCGACGAGACACTCCTGCACCGCGTCTCGGTGCGGCACGCCGTGGGCATGATCTGGCGCGGCGTCGCAACGCCGGTCGAGGTCCACGAGACGGCGCGGTTCGGCCCGTACCAGGTGCCGCTCGTCGTCCGGCTCGTGCGCTACGTCGAGCAGAAGTGGCTCTACTCGCGCACCCGGGCGACCTACTCACGCGAGGGTGTCCTGCTCCGTGACCGCGGGCAGTGCGCGTACTGCGGTCGGTTCACCGCCACGACGATGGACCACGTCCGGCCGAGGTCACGCGGAGGCGCGACCTCGTGGGCCAACGCCGTGGCCGCGTGCGAGTCGTGCAACACGCGCAAGGGCGACCGCACCCCCGACGAGGCCGGTATGCCGCTGCGTTGGGAGCCGTACGTCCCGACCAGGGCGGCGCTGCACTTCGCCCGCGAGTCCGGCGCCGCCTCCACCCGCACCGTCCTCTTCACCGCCAGAGATCCCGTTCCCGTCACGTAGCCCCGGAAGGAGCCCACCGATGACCAGGCACCGCACCAGCATTCGCACCCAGTCCCTCGGTCAGGTCGGGCTCCGACCGACGGCCGCGGTGTCGAACGGCGTCGAGCCGTGGATCTTCCGCGCCGCCACCGAGCACCCGTTCGAGCTCGGTGACGCCGTCCCCCACTGCGCCGCCGAGGACCCTGAGCTGTTCTGGCCGGCGACCGAGGCCGACGTGCAGACAGCGCAGGCGGTCTGCCGCGGGTGCCCGCTCGCCGAGGCGTGCCTCGCGGTCGGGAGGGACCGGCTCGAGTGGGGCATCTGGGGCGGTCAGCTGCTCGCGAAGGGGCGCCCCACCACCGAGCTGCCCGGCAACGTGCGCCCCGAGGCACACAAGGCCCGCTCCGCCTGACCAGGTGTGCCGCGTGGCCGGCCCCCAGCGAGCCGGCCACGCGGCAACCCGGGACGGCGGCCGACCTTGCCCCCGGGTGTGCCCCGGGCCGACAACAGCCGGCCGGCGAGCGCCGCCGGCGTGACGAAAGGATCAGAGTCATGACCACCTTCCCTGTCGCGCTCCCGGGCGCGCAGGCCTCCACCCTGATGTGGGCCGACCCGGCCCAGGTCGAGCACGCCGCCCTCGAGCAGCTGCGCAACATCAGCAGACTGCCGTGGGTCCACGGTGTGCGCGTCATGCCGGACGTCCACCTCGGGAAGGGCGCGACCGTCGGGTCCGTCATCGCGATGCGTGACGCCGTCTCGCCGGCCGCGGTCGGGGTCGACATCGGCTGCGGCATGACTGGCGTGCGCACCAACCTGACGGCCGCCGACCTGCCCGACGACCTAGGACCGCTGCGCGCCGCGATAGAGGCCGTGCTGCCTGTCGGCTGGAACGCGCACGACGGGACGGCGCCGGTGCTGTCGCGCGAGGCGGGCCTGGCTGCCCGGTTCGACAGGCTCATGGGCCGGTTCGCCGAGCTGCGTGCGCCGAAGGTCGCCGACCGAGCGGGACGCGCTGCAGCACAGTGCGGTTCGCTCGGATCTGGGAACCACTTCTCGGAAGTGTGTGAGGGCGACGACGGTCACCTGTGGCTGATGCTGCACTCGGGCTCGCGCAACATCGGCAAGGAGCTCGCGGAGCGGCACATCGCCACGGCGAAGACGCTCGAGCACAACCTCGGGCTTCCCGACCGCGACCTGGCCGTCTTCCTCGCCGGCACCGGTGAGATGACGGCGTACCTACACGACCTCTACTGGGCGCAGGAGTACGCGCTGCTCAATCGCGAGATCATGATGGCGACGATCCGCGAGGTCGTCCGCCGTCACTTCCCGCGGGTCGTGTTCGACGAGCCGGTGCGCTGCCACCACAACTACGTCTCCGAGGAGACGTACGAGGGAGTCGACGTGGTCGTCACCCGCAAGGGCGCGATCCGGGCCGGGGCCGGCGACCTCGGCCTGATCCCCGGCTCGATGGGCACGGGCTCGTACGTCGTGAGGGGCCTCGGCAACGCCGAGTCCTTCAACTCGGCGAGCCACGGCGCCGGGCGGCGGATGTCGCGCAACGCGGCGAAGCGGCAGTTCACGGTCGAGGACCTGCGGGCCCAGACCGCCGGGATCGAGTGCCGCAAGGATGCCGGGGTGATCGACGAGATCCCCGCGGCCTACAAGGACCTCGAGTCGGTCATCGCGGCCCAGACGGCCGGCCCGAGCCCGCTCGTGGCCGTCGTCGCGCGCCTCACGACGCTGCTCTGCGTGAAGGGCTGAGGTCGGTTCACGCAGAAGCCCCTCGTCCGTGTGTTCCACGGACGAGGGGCTTCTGCGCTGCAGAGGTTTCGGTCAGATGCTGCGGATCGCCAGGGCGACGTTGTGACCGCCGAAGCCGAACGAGTTGTTGAGGGCCGCGATGTCGCCGTCGGGCAGCTTCTGGGCCTCACCGGTGACGACGTTGAGCGGGATCTCGGGGTCCTGGTCGTCCAGGTTGATCGTGGCCGGCACGAGCCGGTGGTGGATCGACTGGATGGTGATGACGGCCTCGAGCGCTCCGGCCGCTCCGAGCAGGTGACCGGTCATCGACTTCGTCGCCGTGACCGACAGGTTCTCGGTGTGGTCGCCGAAGGCACGCTTGATCGCGTTGTACTCGGCGACGTCGCCGACCGGCGTGGAGGTCGCGTGCGCGTTGATGTGGATGATGTCGGTGGGCGAGAGGTCGGCCCGCTCCACGGCATACAGCATCGCTCGTGAAGCGCCCGAGCCGTTCGGCTCCGGCGCGGTGATGTGGTGGGCGTCGGCCGACATGCCGACGCTCGCGAGCTCGGCGTAGATGCGGGCGCCGCGAGCGCGGGCGTGCTCCTCGGACTCGAGCACGATGACGGCCGCACCCTCACCGAGCACGAAGCCGTCACGGCCGGTGTCGTAGGGGCGCGAGGCCTTCTCGGGCTCGTCGTTGCGGGTCGAGAGCGCCTGCATCGCGGCGAACCCGGCGATCGGCAGGGCGTGCACGGCGGCCTCGGTGCCACCCGCGACGACGACGTCGGCACGGCCCGTGCGGATCATGTCGATCGCGTAGCCCATGCTCTCGGCGCCGGACGCGCAGGCGCTGACGGTCGTGTGGGCGCCGGCCCGGGCACCGAGGTCGAGCGACACGGCCGCGGCCGGGCCGTTGGGCATCAGCATCGGCACGGCGAGCGGGTAGACGCGGCGCGGACCCTTCTCACGCAGGTTGTCCCACTGGTCGAGGAGCGTCCAGACACCACCGATGCCCGAGCCGATGGCGGCGCCGAGGCGCTCGGGGTCGACGTCGGGCTTGCCCGCGTCGGCCCACGCCTCGCGGGCGGCGATGAGGGCGTACTGGCTCGACGGGTCGAGGCGGCGGGTCTCGACCTTGGCCAGGACCTCCTCGGGCTTGGTGGCGATCGTCGCCGCGAAGGTGACCGGGAGCTCGTACTTGGAGACCCAGTCGAAGTCCATCGGGCGGGCGCCGGAACGGCCGGCGAGCAGGGCCTCCCAGGTCTCGGGCGCGGTTCCGCCCAGGGGCGTCGTGGCGCCGAGACCGGTGACCACGACACGTCGGTCGCGATTGGACGTCATGGTGACGTGCTCCTCTGAGTCGGGGGTCGTGCTGCGTGCTGGCTGAGGGGTGGTGCTGGCTGGTGCTACGGGTGGTGGTGGGTCCCGTATGCCGTCCGGCGGGGGGCGCTGCCCGCCGAGCCGGACGGCATACGGAAGCCGTCTGATCGGGTGATCAGGACTGCGCGCCGCCGATGTACGTGACGGCGTCGCGGACGGTCTTGAGGTTCTTGACCTCGCTGTCGGGGATGCGGACGCCGAACTTCTCCTCGGCGTTGACGACGATCGTCATCATCGAGAGGGAGTCGATGTCGAGGTCCTCGGTGAAGGACTTATCCATCTCGACGGACGCGGTGTCGAGGCCGGTCTCCTCGTTGACGATCTCTGCAAGACCCTCGAGGATCTCCTGCTCGGACTGAGCCATCTGTCTGCTCCTTGTTGGTTGTCGGTGGTGCCTTCGTCTGCCATCCGTGTCGGATGTCGTGCCTGGCCCGAATGACCCGTCGGGACCTGCGGGAGCGTGTGGCTGCCTGCTGTGGACTCAGGGCAGCACGACGACCTGGGCGGCATACACGAGACCGGCGCCGAAGCCGATCTGCAGTGCGAGGCCGCCGCTCGGGATCTCCTGCTCGGCGAGCATCCGGGTGGTCGCGATCGGGATCGAGGCCGCCGAGGTGTTGGCGGTCGTGACGATGTCGCGGGCCACGGGGATGTCGGCGGGCAGCTTGAGCTGCTTGACCATCGCGTCGATGATGCGGATGTTCGCCTGGTGGGGGATGAAGGCGTCGAGGTCGTCGGCCTTGATGCCGGCCTTGTCGATGGCCTGCTGCGCCACGGGGGCCATGCCCCACACGGCCCACCGGAACACGGTCTGCCCGGCCATGCCGATGGCGGGCCAGACGTTCTTGTCGGCCTGCGCCGCCTGCCAGGACTCGCGCACGTCGGTCCACGCCTGCTTCTGCGTGATCGCGTCGCGCTGGGTGCCGTCGGAGCCCCACACGGTCGGGCCGATGCCGGGGGTGTCGCTCGGGCCGACGACGCAGGCACCCGCGCCGTCGCCGAAGATGAAGGCGCTGCCGCGGTCGTACGGGTCGGTGAAGTCGCTCAGCTTCTCGACGCCGACGACGAGCACGTAGTCGGCGGACCCGGCCTTGACCATGTCGCTTGCCATGGCGACGCCGTAGCAGTAGCCGGCGCACGCCGCAGAGATGTCGAGAGCAGGCGCGGTCGAGCCCAGGCGCGAGGCGAGCTCGGGTGCGGCGGCCGGGGTCTGGTAGGGGTGTGTGACGGTGGCGACGAGCACGAAGCCGATCTGCTCGGGCGAGACGCCGGCGTGCTCGAGGGCCTGCCGGGCGGCGTGCTCGGACATGTCGATGACGCTCTCGTCGGCGGCCGCGAAGTGGCGGCTGATGATGCCGGACCGCTCGCGGATCCACTCGTCGCTCGAGTCGATCTTGTCGACGATCTCGGAGTTCATGACGACGCGGGCCGGGCGGTAGGCACCGACCCCCATGATCCGCGAGTGGCGCGAGGCGCCGTTGTCGACGAGGCTGCCGGTGCCCTTGGGTTGGGGAGCGGTGCTGGGGGAGGTCACGTGAGGCCTTCTCGGGAGTGAGGGGTCAGTGGATCGGGAGCTGGCGCTGTCGGGCGCCGCGGCCGACGGGGTCGCCGCCGGTGCGGGCCGTCACCACGAGCCTGCCCCTGATGGGGTCGCCGCGCCAGTGGCGCGGGTGCTCGCAGTGGGCGCGGTCATGAACGGTGGGTCTCGACGAGGGTGCGGGCCGCCTCGAGGTCGTCGGGGGTCTTTACGGCCAGGGTCTCGACGCCGGGCATCGCCCGCTTGGCGAGGCCCACGAGGGTGCCAGCGGGCGCGAGCTCGAGCAGGCCGGTGACACCGAGCGCGAGCATGGTCTCCATGCAGCGGTCCCAGCGCACCGGGTTGCTCACCTGGCGCACGAGGCGGTCGAGGGTGTCGGGCCCGTCGGCGACGGTGGCGCCGTCGGCGTTGGAGAGCAGGCGCAGCGCGGGCGCCGCCGGGACGATGTCGGCTGCGGCGCCGGCGAGGGCTTCGACGGCGGGGGCCATGTGGCGGGTGTGGAAGGCGCCGGCGACCTGGAGCGGGATGACCCGTGCCTTGGCGGGCGGCGCGCCCCGAAGCGCTTCGACCTGTTCGAGGGTGCCGGCGGCCACGACCTGCCCGGCGCCGTTGATGTTGGCGGGCGTCAGGCCGTGGGTCTCCAGCGTCGCGAGCACCTCGTCGGGGTCACCACCGAGCACGGCGGCCATGCCGGTGGGCGTGACGGCGCTGGCCTCGGCCATCGCCCGTCCGCGCGTCGCGACGAGCGAGAGGGCCTGCTCGTCGGTGACGACACCGGCAAGCGCCGTGGCCGTCAGCTCGCCCACGGAGTGCCCCGCGAGGACTGCGCCGGTGGCCGTCAGGTCCTCGCGTGAGGGAAAAAGGGCTGATGCCGTCACGAGGCCGGCCGCGACGATGAGCGGCTGCGCGACGGCGGTGTCCTTGATCGTGTCGGCGTCGGACTCGGTGCCGTGGGCCACGAGGTCGAGTCCGGCGGCCTGCCCGAGGGCGGTCAGCTGGTCGCGCACGCCGTCGAGCTCGAGCCACGGGGCGAGGAAGCCGGGGGTCTGGGAGCCCTGTCCAGGGCAGACGATCGCTAGCACGTGGTCAACCTTTCCCGGTTACCGGTGAGGACCTCGCCACCGAATGTCACGAAGTCGGCGGGGATACTTTGGAGGATTCCTCCAAAACGAGGTTCGGGGCGACAGGCCTGTGGCCGCGCTGCAGGACCGAGGGTGAGACGGTCTCGGACCCGTCCGACGGCATACGCGAGGGGGTTCCCGCGATCGGCGCGGCCGATGGAGCGCCCGCCAGCCGGCCAAGGGCGAGGGCGATGCGCACCGCCCACGCCTCGCGCGGGGTCGTGAGGTCGTAGCCGGTGACCTCGGAGATGCGGCCGAGGCGGTAGCGCACCGTGTTCGGGTGGACGAACAGCACGCGGGCCGTGGCCTCGAGCGACCCGCCGCTCTCGAGGTACGCCGTCGCCGTCTGCAGCAGGGGGGTGTAGCCCTTGCCCGTCAGCGGACGGTGGATCCGGTCGACGAGGACGCGGCGCGCGGGTGGGTCTCCGGCCAGGGCCCGCTCGGGGAGCACCGCGTCGGCGTCGAGGATGCGGGGAGCGCTCGGCCACGCGGCGGCGGCCGAGAGTCCGCTCAGGGCGGCCCGGGCCGAGCGGCCCGCGGCGAAGAGGTGGGGCACGGTGGGTCCGAGCACGATGGGTCCGGGGCCGAAGCAGTCGGCGACCTGCTCGACGACGCGCGAGGCCTCGCGCGTGCCACCCAGGATCGCGATGAGCCTGGAGCGCTGGACGATCGCCAAGGCCTCGACGCCGTGCTGGCGCGCGGAGCGGCGAAGGTCGTCGACGGCGGGGACGGCCCCGATCGGCGTCGCGGGGGTGCTGCCCACGACGAAGGTCACGTCGGCGACGTCGCCCCACCCGAGGGCGCTCGCCCGCGACTGCATGGAGTCGTCGGCCTCGCCGCGCAGCACTGCGTCGACGACGAGGGCCTCGAGCCGCGCGTCCCACGCGCCGCGGGCCTCGGCCGCGCCGGCGTACACCTCGGCGGCGGCAAAGGCGATCTCGCGCGAGAAGCGGAGCACCGACTCGCGGAGCAGCTGCTCGTCCCCGGGGCCGGCGAGGCTCTCGACCCTCGACTCGACGACGTCGACGACGGTGCGTACGAGGTCGAGGGTCTGGCGCAGGCTGACGGAGCGGGTCAGCTCCTGCGGCGCGTTGGCGAAGATCGAGATGGCCGAGGGGGACTGCTTCTCCTCCTGGTGGAACCACTCGATGAACTGCGAGATGCCGGCCTGCGCGACGAGCCCGACGTGTGAGCGCTCCTCCGCGGAGAGCCGGCGATACCACGCCAGGTGCTCCTCCATGCGACGCGAGGCGAGCGTCGCGAGCTCGCCGGCGCTGCGCTCGACGGCGCGCGAGGTCTGCTCGCTCGGCTGCTGTCGTGACGCTCCGCCCACAGGGACACCCTATGCGGCGGGATGCCCCGAGTTTGTATGCCGTTCACAACTTCGGCTGCACGAGCGCGGCTCGGAGCCGGTGTCCGGTGTCGCAGTCTGCCGCAGACGGCGGAGGCGAGTCTTCCTGCCGTCACTCGTCAGTCGGTGCCGAACTCCATGGCGGCACGGTCGAGTGCGTCGTCCTGGTCGTCGACGTCGGCGGCCGCGGGGTTGGCCGAGATCGCGGCCGCTCCACCGGGGGCCAGCTCGCCCACGAGCTCGTGCGCCTCGGCGCCGAGGAGGCCCTGGGCGGCATACAGTTCGAGCTTGGCGCGCGAGTCGGCGATGTCGAGGTTGCGCATCGTCAGCTGGCCGATGCGGTCGACGGGGCCGAACGCCGCGTCCTCGGTGCGCTCCATCGAGAGCTTCTCGGGGTGGTAGCTGAAGGCGGGACCGGCGGTGTTGATGATCGACCAGTCGTCGCCGCGGCGCAGGCGGATCGTGACCTCGCCCGTGACGGCCGAGGCGATCCAGCGCTGGATGGACTCACGCACCATGAGCGCCTGCGGGTCGAGCCAGCGGCCTTCGTAGAGAAGGCGGCCCAGCTTGCGCCCCTCGGCGTGGTAGTTGGCGATCGTGTCCTCGTTGTGGATCGCGTTGAGGAGCCGCTCGTACGTGAGGTGGAGGAGGGCCATGGCTGGGGCCTCGTAGATGCCGCGCGACTTGGCCTCGATGATGCGGTTCTCGATCTGGTCGCTCATGCCGAGCCCGTGACGGCCGCCGATGCGGTTCGCCTCGTCGACGAGCGCGACGGCGTCGGGGATCGTCTGGCCGTTGATCGCGACCGGGCGTCCGCGCTCCCAGCGCACCGTGACGTCCTCGGTCTCGATGGCGACGGAGGAGTCCCAGAAGCGGACGCCCATGATCGGCTCGACGACCTCCATGGACTCGTTGAGGAACTCGAGGGTCTTCGCCTCGTGGGTGGCGCCCCAGATGTTCGCGTCGGTGGAGTACGCCTTCTCGGCGGAGGCGCGGTAGGGCAGGTCGCGCGCCGTGAGCCACTCGGACATCTCGTGGCGGCCACCGAGCTCGGTGACGAAGTCGGCGTCGAGCCAGGGCTTGTAGATGCGCAGGCTCGGGTTGGCCAACAGGCCGTAGCGGTAGAACCGCTCGATGTCGTTGCCCTTGAAGGTCGAGCCGTCGCCCCAGATCGAGACTCCGTCGTCCTGCATGGCGCGCACGAGCAGGGTGCCGGTGACGACGCGGCCCAGGGGAGTGGTGTTGAAGTAGGTCTTGCCGCCGCTGCGGATGTGGAACGCCCCGCACGCGATGGCCGAGAGCCCCTCCTCGACGAGCGCCGTCTTGCAGTCGACGAGCCGGCTGAGCTCGGCGCCGTACTGCCCTGCGCGGCCCGGGACGGAGTCGATGTCGGGCTCGTCGTACTGACCGAGATCGGCCGTGTAGGTGCAGGGCACCGCGCCCTTCTCGCGCATCCAGGCAACAGCCACGGAGGTGTCGAGGCCGCCGGAGAAGGCGATGCCGACGCGTTCGCCGACGGGGAGCGAGGTGAGGACCTTGGACATGGATGTAAGTATATGCACAGCAGCGCATAGTTATCCAATGGGCTCAGGGGCGATCCCGGTCGACCGCTACGCCACTGTTGCGTGTGGAGCAACACCGACGCGGCGCTCGGCCCTTGGCCCCCCGGACACGTCCTCCCGATCGCCACCCGGGGCGTACGCGTGTGGCCCGGACCCCGCACGGGACCCGGGCCAGACGGCATACGTCAGCGGATCAGCTCTCGCCGCCCGCGTTGCCGGACGTGCCGGCGGTGACGTCGTCGAGCTGGTACTTCGCGGCGGCCTTGGCGGGCACGTCGGCGGGCACCTTGCCCTCCTTTGCGAGCAGCTGGAGCGTGCGCACCGCGACGGACGGACCGTCGATGTGGAAGAAGCGACGCGCGGCGGGGCGGGTGTCGGAGAAGCCGAACCCGTCGGCACCCAGCGTGGCGTACGTGCCGGGGACCCACTCGCGGATCTGGTCCTGCACGGCCCGCATGTAGTCGGACACACCGACCACGGGACCCTCGGTGCCCTCGAGGCACTGGGTGACCCACGGCACGCGCTTGTCGCCGTCGGGGTGCAGGAACTCCTGCTCGTCGGCGGCCAGGCCGTCGCGTCGCAGCTCGTTCCACGAGGTCACGGACCACACGTCGGCGGCCACGCCCCAGTCGTCGGCGAGCAGCTGCTGCGCCTCGAGCGCCCAGGGGAGCCCGACGCCCGAACCCAGCAGCTGTGCGCGCGGTGCCTCGTGGGTCCAGCCCTGCGTGTCGGCGGCCTTGAGGCGGTACATGCCCTTGAGGATGCCCTCGACATCGACGTTCTCGGGCTCGGCCGGCTGCTGGATCGGCTCGTTGTAGACCGTGAGGTAGTAGATGACGTTGGACTCGGCGGCCGTATGGCCCTCGCCGTACATCCGGTCGAGACCGGCCTGCATGATGTGGGCGATCTCGTAGGCGTACGCCGGGTCGTAGTGCACGACGGCGGGGTTGGTCGACGCCAGCAGCGGGCTGTGGCCGTCGGCGTGCTGCAGGCCCTCGCCGGTCAGCGTGGTGCGACCGGCCGTTGCCCCGATGAGGAATCCGCGGCTCATCTGGTCGGCGGCCGCCCAGATCGAGTCGCCCGTGCGCTGGAAGCCGAACATCGAGTAGAAGACGTAGATCGGGATCATCGGCTGGCCGTGCGTCGCGTAGGACGTGCCGGCCGCGGTGAACGCTGCGAGCGAGCCCGCCTCGTTGATGCCGAGGTGCAGGATCTGGCCCTGCTCGTTCTCGCGGTAGGCGAGCATCAGCTCGGCGTCGACCGGCGTGTAGTTCTGCCCGTTCGGGTTGTAGATCTTGATCGTCGGGAAGAACGCGTCCATGCCGAACGTGCGCGCCTCGTCGGGGATGATCGGCACGATCCGCTTGCCGAACTCCTTGTCGCGCAGCAGGTCCTTGAGCAGGCGGACGAACGCCATCGTCGTGGCGACCTCCTGCTTGCCCGAGCCCTTCTTCACCTGGGCGTACGCCTCGTCGCCCGGCAGCTTGACGGGCTCGTAGGCGACCCGTCGGCTCGGCAGCGTGCCGCCGAGCTTGGTGCGCCGGTCGACGGAGTACTTGATGACGTCGTTGTCGGGGCCCGGGTGGTAGTACGGCGGCTGGTAGGGGTTGGCCTCGAGCTGCTCGTCGGTGATCGGGATGCGCAGGCTGTCGCGGAAGGCCTTGAGGTCGTCCAGCGTCATCTTCTTCATCTGGTGCGTGGCGTTGCGGCCGGCGAAGTGCGACCCGAGGCCGTAGCCCTTGATGGTCTTGGCGAGGATGACGGTCGGCTGGCCCGTGTGCTCGCGCGCCGCCTTGTACGCCGCGTAGACCTTGCGGTAGTCGTGGCCGCCGCGCTTGAGGTCCCACCAGACCTGGTCGTCGCTCCAGCTCTCCACCATCTTGGCCGTGCGCGGGTCGCGGGCGAAGAAGTGGTCGCGGACGTACTTGCCGTCGTTGGCGCGGAAGGTCTGGTAGTCGCCGTCGCTCGTCTGGTTCATGATGTGCACGAGCGCGCCGTCGCGGTCGGCCGCTAGCAGCGGGTCCCAGCCACGGCCCCAGACGACCTTGATGACGTTCCAGCCGGCGCCGCGGAAGAACGCCTCGAGCTCCTGGATGATCTTGCCGTTGCCGCGCACCGGTCCGTCGAGCCGCTGCAGGTTGCAGTTGATGACGAAGTTGAGGTTGTCGAGCTCCTCGTTGGCCGCGAGCTGGAGCAGGCCGCGTGACTCGGGCTCGTCCATCTCGCCGTCGCCGAGGAAGGCCCAGACGTCCTGCTGGCTGGTGTCCTTGATGCCGCGGTTGTGGAGGTAATTGTTGAACTGCGCCTGGTAGATCGCGTTCATCGGGCCGATGCCCATCGACACCGTCGGGAACTCCCAGTAGTCGGGGAGCAGCCGCGGGTGCGGGTAGGACGGCACGGCCTTGACCTTGCCGTCGACCAGGTGGCTCTTCTCCTGGCGGAACCCGTCGAGGTCGGCCTCGGTCAGGTGGCCCTCGAGGAAGCTGCGCGCGTACATGCCGGGAGAGGCGTGGCCCTGGAAGTAGACCTGGTCGCCGCCGCCCTCGTGGTCCTTGCCGCGGAAGAAGTGGTTCATGCCCACCTCGTAGAGCGTCGCGGCGCTCGCGTAGGTCGAGATGTGCCCGCCGACGCCGATGCCGGGGCGCTGTGCGCGGTGCACCATGATCGCCGCGTTCCAGCGGATGTAGCGGCGCATCTCGCGCTCGACGTCCTCGTCACCCGGGAACCAGGCCTCGCGCTCCGGCGGGATCGTGTTGATGTAGTCGGTCGCCGTCAGCGACGGCACGCCGACCTGCTGCTGGCGCGCCCGCTCGATGAGCTTGAGCATGATGTAGCGCGCTCGGGTGCGGCCCTTCTCGTCGAGGACGGCGTCGAGGGAGTCGATCCACTCCTGCGTCTCGTCCGGGTCGATGTCCGGGAGCTGACTGGGGATGCCGTTGAGGATCGGGCCGGCCTCGGATGCCACGTCGTGGGTCCTTTCTCGTCGCGTCCGCCGCGCGCGTGACCGGTCGGCCACGCCGCTGCTCCGCCCATCCTCTACCAATCCGTGGTGACCGTCACACCCGGGTCCAGCGATGGGACGGGTCACTCGGCCCCACCGGGCCCTACTCGGTGGTACGCCGTGGCGCTCGCTCCGCGAGCCGGGGCGCGGGTGAGGGCGGCCGCGCCCGGCTCCGTCGGTGCGGACTGGGCGTTGTGCCGACGCCGGACCGCGCTCGCGCGGTAGCGTCGATCCAGTGCACTGGATGTCGTGGCCGTGATGCCGCGATCGTGGTGTCACTGGTAAGACAGATGCGACCGACCACGGCACCAAGGCGCGTGGGCCGTGACCGAGAGGACCGGTGACAGTGAGCGAGACCGCGGGAGCGGCGTCATTCAGCAAGCTCGGGTTTGCCAACGGGCAGATCATCCAGGAGTTCGGCCATGACGACGACGTCGACGATCAGCTGCGGTTCGGCATCGAGGACGTCATCGGCAGCGAGCTCGAGGACGAGGACTTCAACGACGGCGCGGACGGGGTGCTGCTCTGGTACCGGGACGGCGACGACGACCTCGTCGACCTCATGGTCGACGGGCTGACCAAGCTCTTCGACAAGGGCTTCATCGTGCTGCTCACGCCGAAGGCCGGCCGTCCCGGTCACGTCGACGCGAGCGAGGTCGAGGAGGCCGCCTCGACAGCCGGCCTCGTCACGGGTGGCCAGGTGAACGTCGCCAAGGAGTGGGCGGCGACCCGCCTCATGCCGCCGAAGGGCCCGAGGCGCTGACGACGATTCGGGCCGCCGCACGTCTGGTGACAGACTGGCTGCATGATGAACGCGCACCCGACTGAGTCGGTCCACGCGGCCGCCCCGCTGGGGGTCGGCGAGCTCGCACCCGATTTCACCCTCGTCGACCAGTACGGCGTCGACGTCAGCCTGTCCGCGGTGCGCGACGTCAAGAACGCCGTCGTCGTGTTCTACCCGGCGGCCTTCTCGGGCATCTGTCGCGGCGAGCTGCGCGAGATCCGCGACGGGCTCGAGGACTTCCAGGACGGCGACATCCAGGTGTTCGCCATCTCGTGCGACTCGATGTACACGCTGCGCGCGTGGGCCGACGCCGAGGGGCACTTCTTCCCGCTGCTGTCGGACTTCTGGCCGCACGGCGAGGTGGCCCGGCGCTACGGCGTGCTCGACGACGAGGAGGGCTACGCGACGCGTGGGACCTTCCTCGTCGACCGCACCGGCCACATCGTCTGGACCGAGGTGCGAGGCATCGGTCACGGACGCGACTTCACGGCATACCGACAGGCGCTCGCGGCGCTCCGCGCGACCGCACCCGATGCCGTAGGCTGACCGCCGCCCGCCGGTGACGTCCACAGGTCACCTGCTGGTGCGTGAGGGCCTGTAGCTCAGTTGGTAGAGCACCGCGTTTACACCGCGGGTGTCGTCGGTTCGAGCCCGGCCGGGCCCACGTGGACGACCCAGCCCTAGACCTCGAGGGACCCCTCCGGCTGCGCGACGTCGTCGCGGCGCTGGAGTCCCTCTACCCGCTCGAGAGCGCAGCCGACTGGGATCGCGTCGGTCTCGTGTCGGGTGACCCCGACCAGCCCGTACGCAGCATCCTCTTCGCGCTCGACCCGACCCTCGCCGTCATCGACGAGGCGGCCGGCTGGGGCGCCGACCTGCTGGTGACCCACCACCCGTTGCTGCTGCGAGGGGTCCACTCGGTCGCGACGACCAGCGCCAAGGGCGCTTCGGTGACCGCGCTCGTGCGAGCCGGCGTCGCGCTGTGGGTGGGGCACACCAACGCCGACGTCGCCGACCCCGGCGTCTCCACCGTCCTCGCCGACGCGCTCGGGCTCACCGACCAGCGACCGCTCTCGACCGAGGGCGCCCAGGCCATCGGCAGGGTCGGGGTGCTGGCTGCGCCGACGAGCCTGGCGCAGTTCGCAGACCGGCTCGCGGCAGCACTCCCCGCGACCGCGGGCGGCATCCGCGTCAGCGGCGACCCGGCCGCAGAGGTGTCGGTCGTGGCGGTCATGGGCGGCTCCGGCGACGACCGGTTCGACGACGTCCGCGCCAGTGGCGCCGACGTCTACGTCACCGCGGACCTGCGCCACCATCCCGTGCTCGAGGCTCGCGAGGAGGCCCGCGGGGGTCGCCCGTTCCTCGTCGACGCCGGGCACTGGGCCACCGAGTCGCTCTGGCTCGCCAACGGCCGTGACCGGCTCCTCGCCGCGCTGGAGCACGGCGCCCGAGCGACTAGGGTCGAGGCCAGAGTCTCAGCCATCCGCACCGAGCCGTGGACCTTCGTCGTCGGTGCCAACGCCGCCCGGGAGCACCGGGCGGCCCCCGAACCCGGAGGTGTGTCCTGAAAGCCGACCCGTCCCGTCAGTGGCGCCTGCTCGACCTGCAGGCCATCGACACGCGCCTCGACCAGATCACCCACGCCAAGGCGAGGCTGCCGCAGACCCCGGCGGTCGAGGCGGCGCGCCGTGAGCTGTCCACGCTCGAGACGGAGATCGTCAACGCCCGCACGGCGGCCGGCGACGTGCAGCGCGAGCTGACGAAGTCCGACCAGGACGTCCAGCTCGTCCGCGACCGCGCGGCCCGCAACCAGTCACGCCTCGACGCCGGCCAGGGCAGCGCCAAGGACCTGCAGGCTCTCCAGCACGAGCTGGCCTCACTGGCCCGCCGCCAGTCCGAGCTCGAGGACGTCGAGATCGAGGTGATGGAGCGCTCCGAGTCGCTCACGGCCAGGGTCGCCGAGCTCGAGGCGCGCCGTGCCGAGCTCGTCCAGAAGGTCGAGTCGCTCGAGACCGAGCGTGCGGCCGCGCTCGAGAAGCTCGACGCCGAGGCGGTCCAGGTCGGGTCCGGCCGGGCGAACATCGTGGCCGGCGTCGGTGACGACCTCGCCGCCCTCTACGAGAAGATCCGCGCAAGCAGCGGTGGTCTCGCGGCTGCCGAGCTGCGCCACCGCCGGTGCGGCGGCTGCCGACTCGAGCTCGGCAACGTCGACCTCGACCGCATCCGGCGCGCCCCCCAGGACGAGGTGGTGCGGTGCGAGGAGTGCCGTCGCATCATGATCCGCACGGGCGAGTCCGGCCTGTGAGCCGCAGGTGAGCCCAGCGTCTCGTGGGACGGGCCGCCGGCTCGTCGTCGAGGCGGACGGCGGCTCACGCGGCAACCCCGGGGTCGCCGGCTACGGCGCGCTGGTGCGCGACCCGGCCACGGGCGCCGTGCTCGTCGAGCTCGCCGAGCCGCTCGGCAAGCAGAGCAACAACGTCGCCGAGTACTCCGGTCTCATCGCCGGGCTGCGGGCGGTGCTCGACATCGATGCGGGCGCGGACGTGCGGGTCAGGATGGACTCCAAGCTCGTCGTCGAGCAGATGTCGGGGCGCTGGAAGATCAAGCACGAGGACATGCGACGCCTCGCCCTCGAGGCCCGCGACCTGTGTGCCGAGATCACCGACAACGGCGGCAGCGTCGACTTCGAGTGGATCCCCCGGGAGAAGAACAAGGACGCCGACGCCCTGAGCAACGAGGCGATGGACGGCAAGAGCGTGCACCGTGTCCTCACGGGTGATGCCCGCGAAGGAGCCGATGCCGCCGCCACCGAGCCGGCGAGCGAAGCGGGCTCGACGGACGGTCCGGTTGCAGCGCCGGCCGGCGTGCGTCCGCTGCGCCTGCTGCTCGTGCAGACGCCGCTCGACGACGGGCCGACCCGGGCGATCGTCGCTGCCGTGAGGCGCCTCGTGGGCCCGGGCGCCGTCGTCGTCGGCGCCGACGACGACCATTCGGCTCGAGTCGTTCGCGACATCGCTTCCGCCGTCGACGCCGATGCCGGGTTGTCTGGGGACTGGTCGGGACGCGCACCCGGCGACGGGGCGGACGCCAGGGTCGTGACGGCATACCGCAGCCTCGTCGCCTCAGGTGGCACGGCGGTCGCCGTGACGAGCCGACGGGGCATCCTCTCGGTGCTCGCCGAGGTGCTCGGCACGCCCGTCGACCGCTTCTGGGCCCTCGCGACCGCAGCGGGCAGCCTCACCGCCGTCGAGGTCTGGGAGGACGGGTCCGCGTCGGTGGCTTTCACCAATCGGACCGACCATCTCGCCTGACGGACGCTGTGCGATATTCGGTCCCATGAGCTACGCCGGTGACGTGACCCCCGAGCAGGCCTGGACGGCCCTGCGCGACGAGCCCGGCGCGGTGCTCGTCGACGTCCGCACGAGAGCCGAGTGGTCGTACGTCGGGCTGCCCGACCTCGGCCCGATCGGCAAGGAGGTCGTCCTCGTCGAGTGGCAGTCCTTCCCCGACGGCCGGGTCAACGACGCCTTCGTCGACGAGCTGGCCGCGGCCGGCATCGGCAAGGAGCAGTCCGTCTACTTCCTCTGCCGCTCGGGAGTGCGCTCGGTGAGCGCCGCCGAGGCCGCGACCGCGGCCGGCTGGACCGAGTCTCGCAACGTGCTCGAGGGCTTCGAGGGGCCGCACGACGCCCAGCGCCACCGTGCCGTCTCGGGCTGGAAGGTCACGGGCCTGCCGTGGGTGCAGGGATGAGTGACGACGTGACCGAGAACTGGCGGCCCGACACCCTCGCGGTGCGAGGGGGCTTGTCCCGCAGTGGTTTCGAGGAGACATCCGAGGCTCTCTACCTGACCTCCGGCTTCGTCTACGACACGGCCGAGGACGCCGAGGCGGCGTTCAAGGGAGACGTCGACCGCTTCGTCTACTCGCGCTACGGCAACCCCACGGTGACGATGTTCGAGGAACGGCTGCGCCAGATCGAGGGCGCCGAGGCCTGCTTCGCGACCGGTTCGGGCATGTCCGCGGTCTTCGTCGCGCTCGCCGCGCTGCTCGGCAAGGGCGACCGCGTCGTGTCGTCGCGGGCGCTCTTCGGGTCGTGCTTCGTCATCCTCGACGAGATCCTGCCGCGCTGGGGCGTCGAGACCGTCTTCGTCGACGGCGCCGACCTCGACCAGTGGCGCGAGGCCCTCTCCGAGCCGACGACGGCCGTGTTCTTCGAGACGCCGAGCAACCCGATGCAGGAGCTCGTCGACATCGCGGCCGTCACCGAGCTCGCGCACGGCGCCGGCGCGAAGGTCGTCGTCGACAACGTCTTCGGGACGCCGGTCTTCTCCAAACCGCTCGACTTCGGGGCCGACATCGTCGTCTACTCCGCGACGAAGCACATCGACGGCCAGGGGCGCACCCTCGGCGGCGCGGTGCTCGGGCCGAAGGAGTTCATCGACGGGCCGGTGCAGAACCTCATGCGCCACACCGGGCCGTCGATGTCGCCGTTCAACGCCTGGGTGCTCGTCAAGGGCCTCGAGACGATGTCGCTACGGGTGGAGCGGATGGCCGACTCGGCCCTCGAGGTCGCCCGCTTCCTCGAGTCGCACCCGAAGGTCACGCGCGTCGTGCACCCGTTCCTCGAGTCCCACCCGCAGCACGACCTCGCCAAGCGGCAGATGCTCGGCGGCGGCACGGTCGTGACCTTCGAGCTCGACGGGGGCAAGGACGAGGCCTTCGCGCTGATGAACGCCCTTCAGGTCATCGACATCTCGAACAACCTGGGCGACTCCAAGTCGCTCATCACGCACCCGGCCACGACGACGCACCGCCGGCTCGCACCGGAGGCACGCGCTGCGGTCGGCATCACCGACGGCGTGCTGCGCGTGTCGGTCGGGCTCGAGGACGTCCGCGACCTCGTCGACGACCTGAGCCGTGCGCTCGGCTGATCGACGGAGCCGGCCGAACGCGTTCGCCGTCGGGAAGTGAGCACTCGAGGCACGTCCGAGGGCGTATGCCGGGGTGCTCGGTCAGGTCGTCGCGGCGAGGGCGAGGGTTGTCGCGGCCACGACCACGACGGCGCACAACGCTCCGGTGCCGGCGATGCGGCGGGCCGGGACCTCGAGTCCGGCCGAGCGACACCGCTGGGCCCAGAGAAGCGTGGCCACCGAGCCCCACATGGTGATGATCGGGCCCGTGTTGACGCCGACGAGCAGCGCCGCCAAACGGGTGGGGGAGTCGGCCACGGTCGGCTCCAGGGCCAGGTAGGCGGGCAGGTTGTTGATGCCGTTGGCCGTGAGGGCGCCCAGCCCGCTGACGCGCAAGAGGTCGCCGACGGAGGTGCCCGCGCCCACGACGGTGCGGAGCCATGCCTCGAGCCCGAACCTCAGGGCGGCGTCGACGACGAGGAAGAGCACGCAGATGCCGATGACGGTCAGCCACGGCATACGGATGCGGCGGAGCAGCTCGGGGGCGCGCCAGTAGGTGGCAGCGACGAGGACGCCCGCAGCCGGCGCCGAGGCCAGCGCGGGCTGCACGCCGGCGACGAACGTGACGGCCAGGAGGCCGCAGACCACGCCGGCCACCTGGGTGAGGAGCCGGTCGTGCGGCTCGGCCAACGGTGGCGTGTCGTAGGCGCCGCCCAGCTCACGGCGGTGGAGCAGCCAGAGCACGGCCACGGTGGCGACGACCGCGGTCACGGCGGGCACCGCCATCAGCCTGATGAAGCCCAGCGTGTGCACGTCGAGCGCCGCGAGCGGGTGCAGCGCCAGCAGGTTCGTCAGGTTCGACACGGGCAGCAGCAGGGAGGCCGTGTTGGCCAGCCACAGGGTCGTCATCGCGAAGGGCAGGGGAGCAGCGCCGACCTGCCGCGCGACGGTGATGGCGACCGGGGTGAGCAGGACGGCTGTCGTGTCGAGACTGAGCACCGTGGTGGCAGCCACGGCCAGCACGACGACGAGCAGCCAGAGCACGATGACGTGGCCCCTGGCCACACGGGCCGCGTAGTGGGCCGCGACGTCGAAGAGCCCGGCGAGGTCGCAGATCTCGGCCACCAGGGTGATCGCGACAAGGAAGACGAGGATCGGGGCCACCCGCTCGACGAGCTGGGCGAGGTCGAGCAGCACGTCAGGTCTTCGGCGTGGTGGCGAGCTGCCACGGCTTGCCGGGACGCGGTGGCTGGGCGAGGGCGACCTCGAAGCGTTCCGACAGGCGCTCGGCCAGGGCTTCGGGACTGCGGGGCGCCTCCGCCTGGACCAGCTCGCGGGTGACCAGGCCACGCGTGTGCTTGGCCATGTGCGAGGCGCCAGGCACGGTGATCTGCACCCAACGGGCCGCCCGCTCGTCACGCGGACGCCACACGGAGGCGTACGTGCTCGACCGACAGTCGACGATGAGCTCACGCGGCTTCACCTCCGCGTCGAGCGCGGCAGGTAGCTCGCGACGCCACTCGTGCGTGAGGTAGCCGACGTCGGGGAGGGTGCTGCAGATGTTGACCCGGTAGGCCGGCACGCGGTCACCGAGACGCAGCGCGCCGAAGAGGGCGGAGACGACGACGATCCAGCGGTTCGCCCGCCGTTTGGAGGCCGCGTCGAGCGAGTCGACGTCGAGGGCCTGGTAGAGCACGCCGGTGTAGACGCGGGCGGCCGTGGCCGTCGGGGCGCTGTGCAGGCGCGTGTTGCCGGCGATGTCGTCGACGAGGTTGGGGTTCAGCTCGAGCATGCGCGCGGCGTCGGGCTCACCACTCAGCCTCGCCACCGTGTCGACGACGGCCTCGCGCAACGGCGTCAGCTGGGGGAAGGACAGGGAGCCGAGATCGAGCGAGGACCCCCGCCGGGGCCTGGTCTTGCCCTCGGACGGCGGGAGCAGGATGAGCACGGGGGTCAGCCTAGGGAAGCCGGGGTCCAAAGTCCCAAAACGTCCAGCGACGCGCGGAGTGCGCGCCGCTTCGGTGCGTAGGGTGGCGCCATGGCCCAGCGACACATCGTCTTCCGCCCGGCGACGCAGCCCGGCGACGTGGCACGGCAGCTCGCAGACCGGTTCGTGGCCGTGCGCCGCGAGCTCGAGGTGCCCGAGGAGTTCCCTCCGGAGGTGATCGCCGAGGCACAGGCAGCCGCTGAGAACGCCGACCTGCCGGAGCGCGACGAGACCTCGGTGCCGTTCATCACCATCGACCCGCCCACGTCGATGGACCTCGACCAGGCCATGTGCATCGAGCGTGACGGCGACGGCTACCGGGTGCGCTACGCCATCGCCGACGTGCCCGCGTTCGTCAAGGTCGGGGGCGCGGTCGACGCCGAGACCCGTCGTCGTGGCCAGACCGTCTACTGCCCCGACAAGCGGGTTCAGCTGCACCCGGGTGAGCTCAGCGAGGGGGCCGCGAGCCTGCTGCCCGACCAGGCGCGCCCGGCCTTCGTCTGGGACATCCGGCTGGCGGCCGACGGCGAGGGCACGGCTGTCGAGGTGTCGCGGGCGATGGTCAGGAGCGTGCGTCGTTACGACTACGAGCAGGTGCAGAAGGATGTCGACGTCGGCAGCGCCGAGGAGTGCCTGATGCTGCTCAAGGAGGTCGGCGAGAAGCGGATCGCCCTTGAGCGCAAGCGCGGGGGAGCGAGCCTGCCGATGCCGGAGCAGGAGGTCGAGGAGGGCCCGGACGGCACGTTCCACATCTCCTTCCGCCCGGTCCTCGCGGCGGAGGACTGGAACGCGCAGATCTCGCTGCTCACCGGCATGGCGGCCGCCGACCTCATGCTGAAGGGCAGGATCGGCGTCCTGCGCACGATGCCCTCTCCGGACCCGCGCGACCTCAAGCGCTTCCACCGACAGGCGAGCGCGGCCGGGGTGCCGTGGCCCGACGGCATGGCGTACGGCGAGTTCCTGCGCACGCTCGACCGCACCAACCCGCGACACCTCGCGCTCATCCACGAGGCGACGACGCTGTTCCGGGGGGCCGGCTACACACCGTTCGACGGCGCTGTGCCCGACCAGCCGATGCACGCCGCCGTCGCCAACGCGTACGCCCACGTCACCGCACCGCTGCGCCGGCTCGTCGACCGCTTCGGCCTCGTCGTCTGCGAGGCGCTGTCGGCCGGCCAGGAGGTCCCGAGCTGGGTGCGCGAGGCCCTGCCGACATTGCCCGAGATCATGGCGACGTCGGACCGGCGCACCAACGGCGTCGAGCGGGCCTGCACCGATGCGGTCGAGGCAGCCGAGCTGCTCCCGTTCGTCGGGCAGACGGTCGACGGGGTCGTCGTCGAGGAGAACGACAAGGGCGCCGTCGTGCAGCTCGCCGACCACGCCGTCGTGGCTCGGGCGTCGGGCTCGGCCAAAGCCGGTGACCGCGTTTCGGTGCGCATCGACGCGGCCGACATCTCCACCGGCACGATCACTCTCTCCATCGTCTGAGAGGCGAGGGGCTCGGGACGGCCGTCTGTCGCCCGGGCCTCAGGGAGTGGGTGTCGATCCGGGAGTCGGTGCGCCGGCGGCGGCGCCGGTGCTACTTCCCGTGGGGTCGCCGGCTGCGGGGGACACCGGCGTCGTGACGCCTGACGCCGGCTGGGTCGCCTGAGGCGGCTCGGGTGTGGTCGCCACCGACGGCGGGGTGTCAGCCACCGCGGTCGTGGGCGTGCCCGACACCGTGGTGGAGGTCGGGGAGTCGACGCCCGTGCCGTGGGCGTCGCCCGCAGTGGTGCCAGAGCTGTTCGCAGACCCCCGCCCGACGGCATCCGTCTTCCGGCTGCCGGCGGCGCCGCCGGCCGAGTCAGCCGACCCGTCGACCACCACGCCGGCGGCCGTGCGCCCACCCAGGTTCGTGCCGGTGACCGGCGCGCCGGTGGCGAGCTGGAGTCCGGCGAGGAAGGCCGCAGCCAGGGCGAAGACCGCGCCGGTGGTGGCGAGGGCACGGCGTGCCGTGGCGCGGTCGGGTCGCGTCCACCCCTGACGGACCCGTGCGGGAAGGGTGAGTCCCGGGCGTCCGAGGGCGACGTCGCGTCGCGAGCGCACCAGCACCACGACCTCCCTGGCCCGCGCCATGGAGTTGGTGTAGATCGTCCCGGCGATCGCGGACACGACGCTGAGGACGGCGGCTCCGGCAATCGTCCCGACCACACCGAGACGTGAGCCGAGCGCGGCCGCGGTGGCGGCCGCCATGGACCCGCCGAGCAGCTGGGTCAGGGAGAGGTCGAGCAGCTTGGACCTGGACTCGGTTCCGCTCTCGGCACCGCCCAAGGGGCCGGTCTCGCTCAAGGTCTCGCTCTCGGGGTCGGGCAGGACGGTTGCCGTGCTGCTCGCCCGCAGGTCGGGCTCGGTGTCGCCAATGGGTCTGGTTCGTGCCTGGGGCAGGTCTGCTGTCAACGGTTGCGTCATGTTCCTGGGTGGTTGCGTTCGTTCGGGTGATGACGTCGTCGTCTCCAAGGCATGACGAACGAGGCGGCCGATTCGTTGACGCCCGGGACCGGGCGTGACGGTCATCACATTGCGCACACACGCATACGGCATACCGATTGCGCTTCTCGCGCGGGGCCGCGGGGCCTAACGTGGGCGGTGGTGGTCGTTCGAGGAGGGGGAGCCCGTGGACGTGACGGTCGATGACAGGGGCAGCGTGCTCGTGGCGCACGTGACGGGGGAGCTCGACACCTACACCGTCTCGGACGCGCGCCGGGTGTTCGACGAGCTGAGGGCCACGGCCGGCTCGGAGGTCGTGATCGACCTGCGCGAGGTGACCTTCCTCGACTCGTCCGGCCTCGGCGCGCTGATCGGGCTCTACCACCGGGTGAGCGATGCGGGCGGCCACCTGCGGCTGGTGTGCGCGGGGGTCACGCTTCGGCTGATGGAGCTGATGAACCTCGGTCAGGTGCTCGACATCAGCACCGAGCTCGGCGAGGCGTCGCCCAACGACGGAGCCGCGCTCGCCTGAGCGAGCCAGGGGTCGCCGGCGAGGCGGCAGGTGAGTGGACGCCCGCTCCGGGCTGCCGAACGCCGATCAGGCGTGCTGTGCGTGCCCGGCCGCGACCGGGGCGAGCCTCAGGTGCAGGCGTACGCGGGTGCGACCGGGTGGTGACTCGATCGTCAGACGGTCGCTGAGGCGTTGCGCGATCAGGAGGCCGCGCCCGCTCGTCGCCTGCCCAGCGGGCTCGCGGACCCGAGGCACCGAGGACGTGCCGTCGGAGTCCTCGACCGTGAAGACGAGCGAGTCGGCGGTCTGGTCGATGAGCAGCACCCCGTGGCCACCGCCGTGGATGATGCTGTTGACGGCGAGCTCGTGCACGGCCAGCATCGCGTCGCTGGCCCGTTCCGGCACGTGCTGCTCTGCCACCGCGCGCACGGTCTCACGCACCAGCCGGAGGTCCTCCGGACCGAACTCGACGTGACTGAGCCCGCTCTCGCCGGTCTGCTTCGGCCCTCCCACATTGCCATCGTGCCACTCATGGAGCATCTGTGGGACTTCAGGCCACTTGTGGTGTCAGGATGACGCCATGGACGCGACGGCGCGGGACGGCGACAACGAGGCGTCGTCGACCCTCGCCACCCGGCTCATGGGGCTCGGACGGATGGCCGCCGACCTGGCGAGTGCCGTCACGCTCGACGATCTCACCGAGGCCATCACGGAACGGGCCTCGTCGGTGATGGGCGCCTCCCGTGCCGTGCTCGCCGTACGAGAAGGGCGTCACCGGCTGCGGACCATCGGCACCCACGGCCTGACCCCGGACCTGGTGAGCCAGTGGTCGTCCTTCGACATCCGCATGCCGATGCCGATCACCGATGCCGTCCGCACCCGGCGGCCCGTGGTCGTCACGACGGCCGCCGAGCTGATCGCGCGCTACCCCGATCTCGAGGACGCCGCGGAGCGGTTCACGGTGGCGCTGCCGCTCGTGTCGCCGACCAGCGGCGAGGCCGTGGGCGCCGTCGGCTTCCGGTTCGACGGTGAACGCGGCCAGCTGGACTCGGACGAGCTCTCGGTGCTCCAGTTCCTGACCGACATGTGCGCCCAGACGATGCTCCGGTTGCGGGCCGAGGCCGAGAGCGCGGACCGCGCCGCCCGGCTCGAGTTCCTCGCTGACGCCTCGCAGGCCCTCGCCGAGTCGTTGGACTACCGGCAGACCCTGCGCCAGGTCGCCTCCCTCGCGGTGCCCACGCACGCCGACTGGTGCTCGGTGCAGATGATCGACGACGGTGTGCTCCGCACGCTCGCGGTGGCTCACGTCGACCCGGCCAAGGTGCAGATGGCCAAGGACCTCGAGACCCGGTGGCCTCCCGACCCGGACCGCCCGGGCGGTGCGGCGCACGTCGCGCGCACCGGCAAGAGCATGCTGGTCGAGGAGATCACCGACGAGATGCTCGTCGCCACGGCACGTGACGACGAGCATCTGCGTGTCGCGCGTGAGCTGGGGCTGCAGAGTGCGATGTCGGTGCCACTTCGCGCCAACGAGCGCGTCATCGGGGTGCTCACCTTCGTCGCTGCCGAGTCGGGACGCCGATACACCGCCGGTGACGTTGCGTTTGCCGAGGACCTCGCCCGGCGCGCCGGGCTCGCGATCGACAACGCCGACCTCTACTCGCAGACGCGGCGCGTGGCATCCGTGCTCCAGGCGACCCTGCTGCCCCAGGACCTGCCGGACGTGCCCGGCTGGCAGGTCGGCATGGTCTACCGGCAAGCTGGTCGCACCGATGTCGGTGGCGACTACTTCGACGTCAGCACGCTCGGTGACGACCGGGTCTTCGCCTTTGTCGGCGACGTCATGGGTCGAGGGGTCGATGCCGCCGTGGCCGGCTCTCGAATGCGTTCCGCCACAAGGGTGCTCGTGACCCAGGATTCCGAGCCGAGCGCGTTGGCCATGGCGATGGACCGCCTGATGGCGAGCCAGCCGCCCACACCGATGGCATCCGCGGCATACGCCCTCTTCGACCCGGCCCACGGCAAGCTCTCGACGGTCGTCGCCGGCCACCCGCCGCCGCTCCTGCTCCACGACGGGGCCAGCCGCTACGTCGTCGAGGAGGGGTCGCCGGTCCACGGCATCGGCATCGTGCAGCGGCCGGCGGCGCGGGTGCCCTTCACGGTCGGTGACCTCCTGCTGCTCTACACCGACGGGCTCGTCGAGCGTCGCGGCGAGAGCATCGACATCGGACTCAAACGGCTGCAGACCGCCGCCGAGGAGCTGCTCTGCCATGTCGACGACGACACCGACCTCGACGACGTGCTCCACGAGCTGGCCGAGGCGGTCACCGACCCCGACCGGCATGACGACGTGGCACTGCTCGCGTTCCGGCGCGTCGTCTGAGCAAGGACGGTCTGGGTGGTGGGTGATCCGACCCGCCGACGGTGGGGCGTTGGGAGCCCGCCGACGCCGGGCCTATGCTGGTCCGCGGATGAGTCGGCCAGGCGGTCGCGTCAGGGCTTCGGCCCTGCCGAGGAACGTCCGGGCTCCACAGGGCAGGGTGGTGGCCAACAGCCACCCGGGGTGACCCGCGGGACAGTGCCACAGAGAACAGACCGCCGGCAGCTTCGGCAGCCGGTAAGGGTGAAACGGTGGTGTAAGAGACCACCAGCGTTCCAGGTGACTGGAGCGGCTCGGTAAACCCCACCCGGAGCAAGTCCAGACAGCGTACGCACGGTGCCCTCGGGTGCCGAGGAGGCCGGCCCGGTCGAGTGCGCGGGTAGGACGCTAGAGCCGGTCAGCAATGGCCGGCCCAGATGGATGGCCGTCGCCGCACCCTTGGTAACGGGGGTGCGGAACAGAACCCGGCGTATCGGCCGACTCATCCCCTTTCAGGCCTCTGAAGCCAAAACCTGAGCGCAAAGACCCAATCGAATCGAGCTCCAAGGGCTCCGCACATTTGGGCGTCGTCGAGATGACTGCTCGCTGATCCTGTTGGGCACACCCCTGATGGCAACGCCGCCCATTCGACGGTCGCGGTCCAGGTCGAAGAAGCCCACGCCGAGCTAACTCGCGGAATGCGCATGGGCGGCCTTTGCGCGCGTCGAAGCCAATCGTTGTGGGCCGCAAGGTGATCGCGGAGATGGCGGGCGTCGCTGCCGCACGGCCGCACCTGTGCTGTTCATCCAGTCCCAGCCGTGTCGGACTCCGAGCAGCAGCCACATCCGGCGGCGACGCCCACAGGGGTGACGCGGGAAGAATGCGGTGGTGTGAGCGGTTGCGTTGGGCATGACCACACATGTCGAGCGCACCGTCGCGGCGCTGCGCGTCAACCACAACGCCCTCGCCGCGCTGGTGGCGACCTTGTCCGAGGAGGATCTGAGGGACCCCAGTGGGGCGTCGGAGTGGAGCCTCGCGGACGCGCTCTCGCACATCGGCAGCGGTGCGGAAATCGGCCGCAAGCCGATCGCGAAAGCCGCGGGCGAGCGGGTCGAGGTTGAGGACAACCAGGCGATCTGGGCACGGTGGAACGCGTCTTCCCCGGCCGACCAGGCGGCCGAGTTCGTCAAACACGACGAGGCGTACCTCGACACCATCGAGGCGCTCAGCACCGAGCAGCGCGATGGCTTGATGATCGACCTGGGTTTCCTTCCCGAACCAGTGCCGCTGTTGGTCGCACTCGGCATGCGGCTCAATGAAGTTGCCAACCATGCGTGGGACGTGCGCGTTGGAGTCGACCCGTCGGCGACCGTGGACCCGGAATCTGCCGAACTGCTCGTCGAGCTCTTTCGCGGGCCGTTGGCCTTCCTGCTGGGGTTCTCCGCAAAGGCGGACGCGATCGAACGGGAGGTCCGCCTCGCGATCCCCGGCGGCGCACTCGAGATCACCGACGCGGTCAACGTGACCGACTCCGTCGATCGTTCGACGGCCACGTTCGAGGGTCCGCAGGAGGCCGTGGTGCGGCTGCTCAGTGGGCGGCTCGGCCCCGAACACGCCGCCGGCGTGACCGTGACCGGCAACGTCACGCTGGACGAGCTCCGGAAGGTCTTCCCCGGCTACTGAGCAGCGAGACCCGCCAAGCCGCGCCAGACCTCTGCAGCTCCGGAGTCCGCGATGTCGACTCGCCGACGCTCGATCCGCTAACGGTTGGCCGGCGATGCTGCGCGCGGACGTCGCAGGCAGGGTCAGGGCCCAGTCGTCCCCTGGTCTTTACGGACCGGAACGCCGAGACCGCTCGGCGCGAAGCCTCGCATTCGAAGTACCTGTCGATACGCGCGACCAGCCAGCCACATTCCTGCGACCGCCGAGGCGGCTCGTGCGAACCAATCGGCGCCATCCGCTAGCACTGCAACCAGCACGAGGTAGCTGCCGAATACAAGCAGAAGAACGGCGAGGGAAGCACAAACGGCTGCCGCTTCAGCGCTCCAAACGGAGCGTTCCTCAGGCAGCTCCTGGTCGCGAACGTCGATCACGTGGGCGACTCTAGACCCGAGAGCGGACGGCCGAGGCGCCCTCGAAGAACGTGAGGCTTCGGAGCGGATGGCCAGGTCGTCTGGCGGCGTTGTGACGCACCCTTCCCGACTCACGGATCGCCGCATGAGGTTCAACTGCGCCGACGCAAATGGGTTGAGATCATCGGCTGGTGAAGGTTTGGGTAGCGACCGCAACGCCTTGCTGCGTCACCATCCCGCTGTCATGAGCATCGCCATGCTGGTCTGCCGGTTTGAGGAGCCGACTGTTGACTTGACCTGCGGCCATGCGCGGCGCTGAAGTCGGAAGGTGGGCGGTTCGACGCCGCCCCTGGACAACACCCGAAACCGCAGGTCAAGAGCCCTTGACCTGCGGCTTATCCGTTCCGGTGTGTGTTCTCAGGAGCGCCCCGTCACGGACGGCGGCACCCGAGGGCGGCCAACGGATCGTCTACGGGATGCGCACCGCCGCCACGTAGATGTCCTGGTCGTTCGCGACCGGTGCATTCGGCGCCGAACCGGTGCAGACGGTCGGCGGCGTCGTCGGGGTGCCCGTGCCGGGGCAGAGGAACTCGTCGACGGTCCGGGTGTCAGCCCAGAGCGGGTATGCCGTGCTGCGGGCCACGGCCACGCCCGCGTAGTCGCCGATGAACACCCCGCCGAACTGGGTCGGTGGGGGCATGGACGACGAGGTCACTCGTCGGTGCGCGAAGCTGACCCGGTCGTGGGTTGCGGAAACGGTGATGTCCGAGTAACCGGTGGAGTTGTCGGAACCGTACGAGCGGTCGTAGTAGCTCGCGACGAGAACCCCGCGGGGGGTGAATGCCGTGCCCTGCCAGAACTGGTCGGTTCTGCTCTGCCGCCTGGTGTCGGTGACGACCGGCAGCAGGCGCGGGTCGATCGACCCCCCGGAGAAGTGTGCTCCACCATCGGTGGAGGTGCTGTAGACGATGTCGTTGTTGCACCCGCCGGCCTTGACGCCGATGTAGGTGTTGATGCCGTCGGCGGCGAACCCGGCTGGGGTGCAGCCTCGGGACTCGTTCGAGCTGCGGTTGATGTACGAACCGAAGGTCACGACGACCCGGTGGGAGTCGGTCGGGTCCACGCCACCGATCGGGTAGTTGCTCGCGCGGAAGATCGAGTTGTGGCTCGAACCCTTCTCGACGACGCAGGACCGACCCGGGTCCGAGCCGGCGCCCTGGTAGGTGTCGCAGTCGGGTAGCTCGTAGTAGTCGGACACCTTCACGGGCGCCGCGAAGCTCGCGCCACCGTCCGTCGACCTGGCCAGCAGCACCTGGTTGCGGTTGTCGGCGCCGGTCACGACGTTGTTGAAGTTGTTGTAGACGACGTAGAGGGTGCCGTCGGGTCCGGTGAACGGCTGCGAGTCCTGGTTCTCGTTGCAGTTGCCGCGAGGCGTGGGCAGCCCGAAGGTGTTGCCACAGTGGCTGCTGTTGCTGCTGACGAGCACCGGAGCCGAGAACGACTCGCCGTAGTCCTTGGAGTAGGCCTCGTAGATGTAGCCGGTGCCGTCGGCGGCGAACGTGGTCCAAGTGACGTACACCCGGTCGGCGAATCTGCTTCTCGCGTGGTTGTCCACGGTCAGGAGCTGCTTGTCGAGGAGGAAGTCTCCGGCGCCGGGGGTGTCGTCGTGCGTCGCCACGGCTCGGCCAGTGAAGTTGAACGACGCGCCTCCGGTGCCCGTCGAGCGGAATACGTAGAACGCGCTCGATTGGTCCGGGTTGGGCGAGACCGGGTTGCCGCGGTTGAACGCCTGGCAGGACAAGTACACGTTGCCCTTGGTGTCCCACGCGACACTGGTGTCCCCACCTGCCTGCCAATACTCCCTGGCGCTGCCGACGAAGTCTCCGCGGACGAAGCCGTTGGGCGTCGTGCTGTCAGCCCACGTGCGTCCGGCGTTGCTGGAGTAGGAGACTCCACAGGTCCCGTCACCCCGGCGGTAGTCGTTGTAGCTGGCCACGACCCGGGATGAGTCTTGGGGGTCGACGGCGATCCACGTCTCGTTCTGGGCCTGGCCGCGCCCGGACAGATCGGCGTCGGTGAGGTTCAGGCAGTTGGCGTTGACCTTGAGGTTGGATCCGCGCGCCGCCTTGCAGCCGTTCGGTCCCGGCTGCTGGGGCACTCTGGGGGTGCCGCGCACCGGCCCGGCGCCGCGCAGGCGGGCCGCGTTGCCCACGTCGAGCTCTGACGAGAGCAGGCCGGATACATGCCGCTTCTGCACGGAGTTGAGACTCTGGAACCCAAAGGGTTGGGCGGAGCTGGCGGTCGACCCCAGGGTCAGCAGCGAACCTGCCGCCACGGCCACGGCACCGACTGTCGCGAGCCATCGGGTTTTGTTCATGGCGTACCTCTGATCGGTAGGAAAGAGGAGTCGCCGGTGCGCCAGAACGCTTGTTGACCCCCCTTCCCCCACCACGGGCACGGTCATCTCGGCCGGTCCAGAGCAGTCCATCGGCATCGATCCATGGCGCCCGGCCATCTCGAAGGCTACCCCCGCTCACGGCCGCGGGCCGGCCAATCGGACACATCCGTCCGATTGGGGCGACGCATAAGGCAGGCTCGGGTTCGCGCACTGGACCACCTGTAGCGTTTGTCCCATCGCGCCCTCGGCGGCAACCTGCTCGCACCAAAACGCCTGAGCGGCAAGCGCTCGCCCCGGAGTATGCGTGAGATGCCCTGGCCCGTCAGGCGGCGGTGTGACGCGACCTACCGGATGCCAGGATGGCGTGGGATGCAGGCCGGCCAGATCGGAGAAGAGGACCTCGCTCACCTTGTCCTCAGAAGCGGGCGCTGCCTGCCTTATCGTTTCTTTCCGGCGACGAAGAGGCCGACCGCCTTGTCGATGCGTCGCTGACGAGTCTCCGGCGTCTTGGCCCCGTTGATGTTGTCGATGTGGTACCGCTGCAAGCTGTTCGGGAGGCCGTCGAAGAACTGGCGGACTGATTCCTGACCCTCCATTGCACCTGCGAAGTCGGCGGGGACGTCCACATCGCGTGGAGTGTCCGTGACTTTCAGGTTCACCGAAATCGGGTCGCCGCCTCCCAACCCCGTGGCCCCGCGAACGGCAGCACTGAGACCGATGAGGTACTGACCACCCATGACGGCGACCGTGCTGCGGTACTCATAGCCGTTCACGGTGACCAAGACCGGAGGCCGCCTCCCACGCCCGAGTTGCTCGATGACCTCGTCGGGCACCGTGATGCCCGTGTTGTTGCCAAATGCTCTAACCGTGGTTTCGAAGGTCACCCCTTCGTGCTCGTCAACCGCCATTTGTCCCCCTCAGCCTCATCGGTCATGGCTCCGAAATCCTATCGAGGGCGCGCGCAGTCATCGGCAGGTCGACTGAGCGGCACGTTCCGCCCAGGCTCAGGCATCGACGATGACTGGGATGATCAGGGGGCTGCGGCGGGTTTGTCGGTAGGCCCAGTTGGACATTGCCTGGCGGACGAGTTCCTCGATCTGCTCGATGTCCTCGATGTTTTCCTTGGTGGCGGTGGTGAGTGCCTTCTGGATGGCGGGTGTGGCCTTGGCGAAGTCGCCTGGGGCGTGTTCGAATCCGTGGGCGAGGTAGTCGGGCTCCTCGGTGAGTTTGCCGGTGTCGGGATCGACGATGCAGACGACTGTGATGACTCCTTCCTCGGCCAGGGTGCGGCGCACGTGGAGCGACTCCTCGGTTGCGCCACCGACGGTCATGGCGTCGACGTAGACGAGCCCGGCTGGGACGGTGCCGGTGATCGTCGCCTGGCCATCGACGAGGTCGATGACGGCGCCGTCGTGGGCGATGAGGGCGCGTTTGGGGTCGACGCCTGTCCGGATGGCGATGTCGGCGTTGGCCCGCAGGTGGCGCCACTCCCCGTGCACGGGCAGCACGCTGGAGGGTTGGACGATGTTGTAGCAGTAGGCGAGCTCGCCGGCGCTGGCGTGGCCGGACACGTGCACCTTGGCGTTGCCTTTGTGCACGACGTTCGCGCCCCACCGAGTGAGTTCGTTGATCACGCGGTAGATGGCGTTCTCGTTGCCGGGGATGAGGGAGCTGGCGAGTAGGACGGTGTCGCCCTCGGTGACGCGGATGGGGTGGTCGCGGTTGGCCATCCGCGACAGGGCGGCGAGCGGCTCACCTTGCGATCCCGTGCAGATCAGGGCGATCTGGTTCGCAGGCCGGCGCTCGAGCTGCTTGAGGTCGATGACCAGGCCCTGCGGGATGTCCAGGTAGCCGAGGTCCGCGGCGATGCCCATGTTGCGCACCATCGACCGGCCGACGAAGGCCACCTTCCGTCCGTGGTCGCGGGCCGCGTCGAGCACCTGCTGGATGCGGTGCACGTGGCTGGCGAAACTGGACACGATGACCCGACCTGGCGTCGTCCGAAACACGGCTTCGATCGCGGGGGAGAGCTCGCCCTCTGACACAGTGAAGCCGGGGACCTCCGCGTTCGTCGAGTCGACGAGAAAGAGGTCGACGCCTTCCTCGCCGAGGCGAGCGAACGCACGCAGGTCGGTGACTCGACCGTCGAGCGGGAACTGGTCCATCTTGAAGTCGCCCGTGTGCAGCACGAGACCCGCCGTGGTGCGGATCGCGACGGCGAGCCCGTCGGGGATCGAATGGTTGACGGCGATGAACTCGCAGTCGAACGGACCGAAGGTGCGCCGGTCATCCTCGCTGACCTTGACGGTGACGGGGGTGATCCGGTGCTCCTTGAGCTTCGCCTCGAGGAAGGCGAGCGTGAGACGCGAGCCGACGACCGGAATGTCCGCCCGCTCGCGCAGCAGGTAGGGCACGGCGCCGATGTGATCCTCGTGGCCGTGCGTGAGCACGATCGCGTCCACCTTGTCGAGGCGGTCCCGGAGCCAGGAGAAGTCCGGCAGGATCACGTCGACACCTGGCTGGTGCTCCTCAGGGAACAGCACGCCGCAGTCGACGATGAGCAGCCGCCCGGCGTGCTCGAAGACCGTCATGTTGCGGCCGATCTCACCCAAGCCACCCAGGGGAACGACCCGGAGGCCGTCGCGCGGGAGCACGGGAAGGTCCTGGGACCGCCGAGAGCCGCGTCCCCGCCCGCGGGTCTGAGGTCTGCGACCTCCGCCCGCACTCATAGCCCACGCCTCGGACGGTCGAAAACCGGCGAGTGAGCCGAGCTGGACGGGGCCGGGTTCGGCCTTGTCCGGTCGGTTCTGGGACTCTGCTTCGGTGGCATGGTGATCCTTGTCGTGCTGAGCATGGCCTGAGTCTTTCAGCACCTGCCGAACCGTCGCCGGATGGGCGTACGCGGCGTTGGCCCTTTTGATGTTCCTCCCGCCGGGTCGTCGGCTGGGGAGTAGCCGTGGAGCCCGGAGGCCATGCCTGTGACACCTCTGTGCAACGCCCCATTATCGGCGGATCCGGTAACGCTGACGAGCCCCGGAAGCGGCGGTGTGACGCGCCTGATCGTCGCGTAGGTGGCGGATTGTGCGGGGCTGAGGTGCTGGTGGTTGCGGCTTCTTGCGTATGGCTTCAAGATCTCGGCGGCTGCGGGCTCTTGGGCATCAGGGCAGCCAGTGCGCCGTATGCGCGTATCGCGATAATCCGGTCGCCGTCCAGCTCATATGTCACGCAGTAGCAGATGCGGTCTTCGTCCGGACGGATGCCGGCGGAGCTGCCCTCGAGGCAGACCAGGTTGTCGACGATGAGGAGCTGACGCGTTTGCATGTCTGACATGCGGGCGTGAAGGCCGTTGATCGCGGCCTCGACGGCGTCAGCGCCGGTAACGCACGAGTTGTCCTCGAGGGTGGTCCACGTGATGGTTTCCCCGAAGAACTGCTTGAACTGTCCGGTTCGCAGCGCGTGGAAGTAGTCGTTCATGACCTGTCGGGTCCGGTCAGTAGACATGTTGTGGCTCCCACCCGTTGCCTAGTCGTGGCGTGCGTCCAGTGTGCTCGCCATTCGCGACGTTCGTCGCTGTCTTCGTGCCGACGACGCGCTGCCGCCGCCGAGCATCCAGGGACGCCGGTGTGTGCCAGCCGGCCGGAGATCAGTCTTGATACTCGACGACGCAGCGCTTGCCTTCCGGGGCGCGCGTGACCACAGCGGCTCCCTCTCACCGCCATGCCGTTCGCCCGTGCGGAGGCACCTTGCGCCCTCGATCGAGCGCGCGCCAGACCGCTGGCATCGACCGTCAGGTCCGAGTGCAGGCGTGATCTTGACGGGCCGCCGCTCGGGCCGCCTGGGAACGCGATCGTGGAACAGCGTCGTGACGCGAGCCGAGAACACCGCAGTGGGGGCCGTCTCTCACTTGCACTGGATCGCCTCCAGACCGTTTCCCGACCGGCTCGGAAGCATGACCGTGTGTGGAAAGGAGCCGTTGGGATTCGAGGTCCGTTTGCGGCGATGTGACGCAGGTTCTTCTGCCGTTTCTTCAGGTTCGGGGACGGCATTCCCCATACGGTGACCGCATAGACGGGCGAGCACGGCGGATCTGGGGCATTTGGAGGCCGGTGCGCTCAGCCCTAACGAGTGGTGGTCAGGGGGTGCAGGCGAGACGGGATGGACTTTCGTGCCAGGTCGCGTCCCACGATTGCTGCATCCGCTTTGGCGCGGGCGGTAGCCCATTCAGCCGCGACTGACGTGGCGGTCGCAGTCAAGGCCTGATGGTGCTTGTGGCCCCGTCGTTGCGCCTTTCCGTTGTTGAGCGACTCGCTGATCGTGGACATCAGTGCGCTCAATGTGGCCAGTCCAAAGATGAGGACGCCCACGCCGGAAGCAACGGCGACACCCCCTGGGATCAGCGCTGCCGCGGTCAGGGTGTCTGCGGGTGCGGAGTGCGTCATCATCCACTGGATGACTGCGGCCAGGACCAGCGCGCTCAGCAGGAGTAGTGCGACGCGACGCAGGAGACTCCTTGCTGCCCCGTGTGACGTAGCGGCCTTGAAGGTGCTGGCGGTCGTCTCGGCAAGCCTTGCCTGGGCGTGGAGTTGCTGCTCACGAGTGATGGCCTCTTCGGCGAGACGGGCTGCCTCATGGTGATGCTGGTCTCGCCAGGAGCGGTGGAAGGTCAATGCTTCGGGGTTCGATGCGGGCAGGTGCAACGTGAGGCCCACCGGGCGCAGGGTTTCTACCGCAGCGCGCATGGAGGCGACTGGCCCCTCGGCGGCCACCTGCTCGGCGACAGTGACCGCATCCGGGACCTTTCCCGCTACGGCGACCACGGCGAGCTCCGGTGCGATCGTCAACGCTCGCAGCAGCTCGTCCCTCGAACCTGTCAGTCGAGCGGAGGCCAACCACGCCTCGGCGCAGTTCGGAGTCTTCTCCTTCGCTACGGCGAGCAGACGCAGCGCCTCGCCACGATCCCCGAGCTTGTCCGCCACTTGGCCGGCGAGAATCGCAGCGCCCGCGAGCACCGGTAGGAGCGCAGGGTCCTTGCCGGTGTAGAGGATGGCGTCCCTGAATGCGGCGATGGAATCCCTATCCCGGCCGAGGGAGCCGAGCGCCAGACCGCGCGCGAAGTGCGACAAGGCCTGGAAGGGGTCTTGGGCGATGGCCGCGTCGAGTTCCTTCAGAGCCGGCTCGAACCATTCCTGTGACAGCGCGTGAATTCCCCGGCGATAGCGCTCGGCCGCGGCCGTCGAAAGAGGGTTGGCGAGCATTTGCTCGATGCCCGACAGCAACTGGTTCGTCTCCCCGAGCTGCCGACAGATTGCGTCGAAGCCAGCAGCGTTGACGGCCGCCAGGGCGACGATGGACGAGTTGGTTCGCTCGATGAGGCTGGCCTGGTGGCGCGACTCTGCCTCAATCGAGCGCAGTGTCTGACCTTGGGTGGCCATTCCCTCTTTGATGTCGCCAAGAAGGGCCGGGATTCCAGACTTCTCAATGCCGTGGGCGAGGTTTGCCGCGTGCAGCGACCACGACCGGCTGTTCTCATGCTCGGCCTCGCGCAACGCCTCGACGACCTCCGACTTCACCGACATTCGTGATTCCCCTTCCGTCCTAATGCAGGTCAATGGCGGGCTGCGAGCCACGTGCGAGACTCACAAGAAGAGCACCGGAGGGCGCTGGTGGAGAGTCTCGTGCCGCCGAGCAGATCGTAGGTGCGGCGGTCTCGCATATATGGGCTTTCCGCGCAATTGGGAAAACGCATCTTGCTCTCTCAAAGGGCCCGCACCCCGTCGCGCCAGAAGTGGAGCCGGTGCAACTTGCCCAGGTTGCTCGCTAGCCAGGCCACTGCGAGCTGGTGCTCCCGTAGGGAGAACTCCCGGTCAAGTCCGCATCGGTGGTGTACGACGGTGATCCGTCGGGGTCGTTCGGTTGGGCGGTGATGGCGCCGGCGATCAGGTCGGTGTTCACCTCCTCGGGCTGGTCCTGGGTGGTGCGGGCCGACAGGACGACTCGGGCGTTCTTCAGGGCGTCGAGGCCGAGGTAACGGCGTTGTTCGGCCCACTCGTCGTGCTGCTCGGCCAGGACCGCCCCGACGAGCCGGATCACGGCCTCACGATTGGGAAAGATCCCGACGACGTCGGTGCGGCGGCGGATCTCCCGGTTGAGGCGCTCGTTCGGGTTGTTCGACCAGATCTGGCGCCAGATCTCCTTCGGGAACACGGTGAACGCGAGGATGTCGGCGTGGGCCAGCTCCAGGTGCTCCGCGACCTGCGGGAGCTTCTCGTACAAGCCCTCGAGGACCCGGTCGAACTGCGCGTTCACGGACTCGGCGTCCGGCTGGTCGTACACCGAGTGCAACAGCGCCCGGACCCAGCCCCACTGCGACTTCGGGATCACGGACATGAGCTTCGCGGCGTAGTGGATCCGACACCGCTGCCACGACGCATCTGGCAGGGTCGCCCCGATCGCCTCGACCAAGCCGGCGTGCGCATCACTGGTGACGAGCGCGACCGGCCCGGCACTGGTCAGGCCGCGGGCGGTCAGGTCCCGGAAGAAGCCGAGCCGTCCGGCGCTCGATTCGGTTGTCGCCGTGTGAATCCCGAGGACCTCGCGGTAGCCGTCAGCGTTGACGCCGGTCGCGACCATGACCGCGACCGTGACGACCATGCCGGCCTCGCGGACCTTCATCGTCAACGCGCCGGCGGCGACGAACGTGTACGGCCCCTCGTGCAGGGGGCGGGTGCGGAACGCGGCGACCTGCTCGTCGAGGTCCTTGGCCATCACCGACACCTGCGACTTGGACAGGCCGGTGATCCCCAGGGTGCGCACCAGCTTGTCCATCCGGCGGGTGCTGACGCCGAGCAGGTAGCAGGTCGCGACGACCGTGGTCAGGGCTGCCTCCGCCCGGCGGTGCCGCTCGAGGAGCCAGTCCGGGAAGAAGGTCCCCTCGCGCAGCTTCGGGATCGCGACGTCGATCGTGCCGGCGCGGGCGTCGAGGTCCCGGCGGCGGTACCCGTTCCTGCTGTTCGTGCGGTCCGGGGACCGGGTGCCGTACTCGGCGCCGCACACGCTGTCGGCCTGCGCGGACAGCAGGGCGTTGATGAACGTGCCGAGCAGCTCTCGCATCAGATCCGGGCTGGCCTGGGCCAGCTGCTCGTGCAGGAAGACGTCGGGGTCAATAATGGGGTTCGCGGTCATCGCGGTGTCCTTCTTCGAGTCGGTTGTGAGAGATCACTCGAAGGATCACAGCGGTGACCGCACCTACATCTGTAGGACACGCTCACCGTGATCGTCGTACACCAACGCTATGGACTCAACTACGGCCCCGGTGTCCGCGGTGGGTGGACACCGGCCACCAAACTGGCCCGGTGTTGGGCCGGAGATCGTAGCTACCGCATTCCTGTGGACACAGGTTCCAAGAGGAACAGGCAAGAGTTGGATTCGAAGGTGTCGACCTGAGCGACGACGTGAAGGTTGTCGCCTACCCCAATGACGTCGGGAACATTCGGCCCAGAGAGGTTCAGGTCGCCAGTGACGTTGACGTCTCGGAACTGGAAGTTGGGACCCGGGATGGCCTTGGTCGCGCTGAAATCCCCGGCGTTCACGAGAATGTCGTAGCGGGTCTTGTGGCTACCGTGGTTGTTCATCGCGACGATGCTTCCGTCGAACGCGACAGGCTTGCCGGCGTACTTCTCGGCGAATGCGGCGATAGACGGGCTGCACTGGTCCGTGAGACGAAGCAGTTGCTTGAACTCTGGGCTGGTCTTCGCCGTCAGCGGCACCTCACTGGCCGGCTCGCTCGGCGTAGAGCCGCTGTCAGACATCTCAGGGCTCGGCTCCACTGAAGCATTAGGAGAGGACGTAACTGACGCCGGGGTCTTTGCCTCGCAGGAGCGGTCGACCGAAACCTGAGGCGTCACGGTGACGGGCTTGCCGGGCTCGGGATCTTGCTTGCAAACCTTCCAATTTGACTTGTCGATGACACCCAGCACACCGCCCCCAGAGACATCGACGTCGCCTTGGAAGCCGGCGAGTTTGATGTCCTGTAATGCGACGTCGAGTTGACGGCCGACGACGCTCGGCATGGTGGGTTTCTGCCCTGAGTCGCACGCAGATAGCGCCAGCAGGAATATGGCGGCGATTGCCACGCGGCGGTCCGGCAACTTCACTTGTAGATACCTCGTGATCATGGTTCGTGCGGATCGCACCGCGGATGCTGTCGATACCCTCGGTCGCCCAACTCATGGTGCTGGCGGAGCTACCGGTGACGCGTGGATCCCGGAAGCCACGCGGGCGCGTGGTTGCGCTCCGGCAGGCAACTGCAGGGAAGCTCGAACGGAATAGGTAGGAAGGGCGGACCGTCGGTGACGAAACGCTGTTACCGCTGGGAGCGTTACTTGACGAGGCTCCAGTCCCCGCATCGGTTGGACTCGAACTGCTGGCCCTTCTTCAGGGTGACGGTTGGACGCCCACCGCTGACGTTGTCGTTGGCGATGATGTCTTGTCCGTTGGATCCACCGCGGGTGATCGCCCAGTAGCAGTTGGTGACGCGTCCGTCGGTCCGGTACTTGCCCGGCTTGATGTCCGTTCCGACCTCCCACGACCCCTCGCTAATGGAGGACGAGGGGCCGCCTGCGGCGATCTCTTGGAGGCCGGCCGCCTCCTTCGGAGGCAATGCCGCTCGCGCGTCCCAGCACGCTGACATGACCGATCCGTTTATCAGGGACTTGATCGCCTCTGCGGGCAGTGCGTCGCTACCCGTTCCCGAGACGGCGTCGACGAGTTCGGCGTATCGCGAAGGAGTCGGATCATCTCTGAGCTTCTCGCAGATCGAGTCCCGCAGTGACATGAACTGGTCGTCACCGGCTGGACCCATGTGCGCCTCGGCCGCGATCAGAAAGAGCTTGTCTGCGTCTGCCTGCTTTGGCGCCTTGCCGCTCACAGGCATAGGCGTCTTGACAGCGACCGCCTCCTGGGCCGTGATGTCCTCGGTCGTCGCCGCCGCGGCGGGAGTCGTCGAGTACGTGACTGCTGGGGTGGCGGCTGCGGTGGTGCTTGACGTAGGAAGCCCGGAGCTGGCCGGCGCGGAGTTACCGCAGGCGGCCGTGCCAAGACAGACGGCGAGCGCGACGCTAGCCTGAGCGAGTTTCATACCAATGTTGACGTTCTTCATGGGTGTCCCCTGTGTCGCATCTGTGTGTTTCCTGCGTGACCATAGACCAGTGCCGAGGCTGTGATCGACGCTTCTCAAAAACGGCCCGCCGCCTCAACCGCTCACGGAAGCGGAGCTGGCCAGCCCCATGCGGGGCGTGCCCATAGGGACGAAGCCACAGCTCGCCACTGATGGCGCGACTACGACCCCAACGACGTCCAGATCTATCTGCTCAAGGGGCGCGGTTTGCGGCGGAAAGACGCGGGTCTCGCGCCTTTCCGCGGGAGGCCACTTCGGGACGCTCGATGATTACCGGATCTGCCGATGACCGGATGTCGAAGCCGCGGCCTAGCGGCGAGCTGGCAAGACGGGAAGTACCATCACCGCGTGTTGAAGTTCCGCAGTGCGCACCCCGTTTGGGAGGCCGTATGGGTACTTCTCACGGGTCCGGTAGTGGTGTTCGCCGTAACGGACTGGTTCATGCGGATCCTGCCCACGCCTGCGTCGATCGCGCTGTCCGTTGTGGGTATCGCTGGAAGCGTCGCGCTGTCGCGACGATGGGACCAAACAGACGGGATTCGCCGTCACACGTCGCGTGGCTACCGCGGCCGCGACGTGCCCCAGCCCGGCGAAACCCGCGACGCGGGCGTTCATCCGAAGCTCTGACGCCTTGACCATCTCTTGCCGCTGCGTGTGCGCGTTGAGGGCGACTGTGCGCCCCGGTCATGCCGCGATGAAGTCGTGTACCTGGGGCCGCCACGGCTCGCGGCGACAACCCCCGGCGCAGGCGCTGTGGCCTCAGCTGCTCAGCTGACGCGCGCAGTCGTCGTAGAAGGCGAAGAGCTCGCGTACTGGAACGGGGCGATGGCTCACAGCCGAGACGTTCTTGTCTTCACGCCTGAACGGCGACGGGCAGGCTGGACGTTTGGCAGCGGACTCGACGGGAAAGCATGTCCGCGGGGTCAAGTCCCCGGTGGTGGTGTAGCGCTGCGTGATTCTTGGTGATGGTTACGCGGTGAGGGCGGGTAGGTCATCGGCTCCGATCTCGGGTTCGGTGGTGGGGACGAGGTTCATGCGGGAGCGGGCCAGGACGTCCAGTCCGAGGTAG
>NZ_JBFRGJ010000002.1:0-1229109 GCF_052115265.1 Terrabacter sp. 2RAF25 | reverse complement strand
CGCCAAGTCCCGCGGGCTGCTCTTCTACCGTCTCCTCGAGCAGGCCGTCGACACCAGCCCACACCCGCTCAAGGACCTCCTCCGACCAGAAACGGGCATACCGGACTTCACCTAAGCAGATATGCAGAACACGTGTTCGACTGTTTGGGAAGGGGCATGGCATGGCTGTGGGCAACGAATCAGACTGTGGCGCAAGACGTCTCAGCCCGCGCAGCACCTTCAGCGCGAGAAGGACATCGCCTCCGTGACGTCACCGCGCAGCATGTCTCGTCGATCCAGCAGGTAGTTCTGGCGCATCAGCCACGGGGCGGCATCGCCTTGCTGAGGCAGCTCGCCCGCCGCCCGCTCGACATAGCCCGACCGCAGCGGCAGCAGCGGCCGCCCCGACATCCCCTGCGGCGCACGAGGGACGGCCACGCGCCACCCGTTCTGCTCCATGTGGTTCAACAGGCGGCAGACGTACCGGCTGGCGAGGTCGGCGCGCAGCGTCCACGACGCGTTGACGTAGCCGATGGTGACGGCGAGGTTCGGCACGTCGGCGAACATCGTCCCACGGTAGACCCTGAGCTCGCCGGTGGACCGCCGCTCCCCGTCGACGGTGAACTCGATGCCACCGGCGACCTTGATGCGCAGGCCGGTTGCCGTCACGACCACGTCGGCGGGCAGCTCGCGCCCCGACCCGAGACGTATGCCGTCGGGCACGAAGGTCTCGATCGTGTCGGTCACGACCTGGGCCCGTCCCGAGCGCACGGCCTCGAACAGGTCGCCGTCGGGCAGGACGCAGAGGCGCTGGTCCCACGGGTCGTAGGTCGGGGTGAAGTGGTCGCTCACCATCGCGGTCGACCCGAGCGATCGCGCAGCGCCCTTGGACAGCAAGGACTTCGCGACAGCCGGACGTCGACGGCTCAGCTCGTAGAAGGCCATCGTCGAGAGGACGTTCTTGTAGCGGGCGACGACGCCCCCGGCGCGTGACGGCAGGACTCGCTGCACGACGTCGCGTACGCGGTCGCGCCGTGGCAGCGACGTGACCCAGGTCGGCGTCCGCTGCAGCATCGTCACCTCGGCCCCGCGGTCGGCGAGCGCCGGCACCAGGGTCACGGCGGTGGCACCACTGCCGATCACGACGACCCTGCGCCCGGCGACGGACACGTGCTCGGGCCAGAACTGCGGATGCACCACGTCACCGGAGAACGAGCCGATCCCCGGCAGCTCGGGATCGTGGGGCAGCTCGTAGTCGTAGTAGCCGCTGCACAGCTGGAGGAAGTCGCACGTGAGCTGGTGGCGCCGACCCCCGGGGCGCTCGACCGTCACCGTCCACCGGGCGTCGACCGTGGACCACGAGGCCCCGACGACCTTGTTCCCGAAGCGGATCCGTCGGTCGATGCCGTGCTTGCGAGCCGTGGCTTCGAGGTAGGACAGGATCTTCGGGCCGTCGGCGATGGCGTCGGGGTCGGTCCACGGCTCGAAGGGAAATCCGAGGGTCATCATGTCGGAGTCGGAGCGCACGCCGGGGTAGCGGAAGAGGTCCCACGTGCCGCCCAGCGAGTCGCGCGCCTCGAGGATCGCGTACGACCTCGTCGGCGCCTCGGTCTGCAGCCGGAAGGCGGCCCCGATCCCGGAGAGGCCCGCGCCGACGACGAGGACGTCCACGTGCTCGATCTGGCTCACCCCGCCATTGTGACCCACACCGCGCTCACCCTACCCACCGGTAACCGAGCGGCTACGCTCGACGGCGTGACGGCAATCCCATCGACCCCCACGGCATACCCCCACCTGCTCGAGCCGCTCGACCTCGGCTTCACGACGCTGCGCAACCGCGTCGTCATGGGCTCGATGCACACCGGGCTGGAGGACAAGGCAAGCGACTTCGACCGCCTCGCCGCGTACTACGCCGAGCGGGCGCGCGGCGGTGTCGGCCTCATCGTCACCGGTGGCTTCGCCCCGAACCTCGCCGGCGCCCTCTACCCCGGTGGCTCGGTGCTCGTCACCGAGCGCCAGGCCCGCCGTCACGAGGTCGTCACCAACGCCGTGCACCGCGAGGGCGGCAAGATCGCCCTGCAGATCCTCCATGCCGGCCGGTACGCGTACCACCCCCTGGCCGTGTCGGCCTCGCGCACCAAGGCGCCCATCTCCCGCTTCACGGCGCGGTCCCTCACCGCACGCGGCATCCGGAGCACCATCGACGCGTACGCCCGGTGTGCCCGCCTCGCGAGGAGGGCCGGCTACGACGGTGTCGAGATCATGGCCTCAGAGGGCTACCTGCTCAACCAGTTCCTCGCGCCGCGCACCAACCACCGCACCGACGCGTGGGGCGGCTCCCCCGAGAACCGCCGCCGCCTCGCCGTCGAGGTCGTCCGCGCCGTGCGCGAAGCGGCAGGACCCGACTTCGTCATCGTCTACCGCCTCTCGATGCTTGACCTCGTGCCCGATGGCCAGACGTGGGGCGAGATCGTCTCTCTCGCAAAGGAGGTCGAGGCCGCGGGCGCCACGATCATCAACACCGGGATCGGCTGGCACGAGGCCCGCGTCCCGACCATCGTGACCTCGGTCCCCCGCGGCGCCTTCACCCGCGTCACCGCGAAACTACGCCCAGAGGTGGACATCCCGGTCGTCACGAGCAACCGCATCTCGATGCCCGAGCTCGCCGAGCAGGTCATCGCCGACGGCACCGCCGACCTCGTCTCGATGGCGCGCCCGTTCCTCGCCGACCCCGACTGGGTGGCCAAGGCCGCGACCGACCGGGCCGACGAGATCAACACCTGCATCGCCTGCAACCAGGCCTGCCTCGACCACGCCTTCGCGAAGAAGACGGCGACCTGCCTCGTCAACCCGCGCGCCGTCCGCGAGACCACCCTCGTGCTCGCGCCGAGCCGCCGGAGCAAGCACGTCGCCGTCGTCGGCGCAGGCCCGGCCGGGCTCGCGGCGGCGGTGGCCCTGACCGAGCGTGGCCACCGGGTCGAGCTCTTCGAGGCGTCCGACGACCTCGGCGGCCAGTTCGCGATCGCCATGCGCATCCCCGGCAAGGAGGAGTTCGCCGAGACGATCCGCTACTACCGCAGGCGCCTCGAGCTCGGCGACGTCAAGGTGCACCTCGGCCGACGCGCCACCGTCGACGACCTCACGGACTTCGACGAGGTCATCGTCGCCACCGGGGTCGAGCCGCGCATCCCCGACGTCCCGGGCATCGACCACCCGAAGGTCATCACGTATGCCGCTGCCGTCCGCGGAGAGGCACCGCTCGGTGACCGGGTGGCCGTCATGGGTGCCGGTGGCATCGGCGTCGACGTCTCCGAGTTCCTCACGCACGTCGGATCGCCCATGGGCGTCGACGAGTGGATGGCCGAGTGGGGCGTCGGCGCGCCAGACTCATCACGCGGCGGGCTCGTGCCCGCAGCCGCGACGCCATCGCCTCGCGAGGTGCACCTGCTCCAGCGGAAGGCGACCCCGATCGGCAAGGGACTCGGCAAGACGACGGGCTGGGTGCATCGGGCAGCGCTGAAGGCCAAGGGAGTCCAGCACCACGTGGGCGTGAACTACGAGCGCGTCGACGACGCCGGGCTGCACATCACGCACGGCGAGGAACGCACCGACCCGCAGGTGCTCGACGTCGAGACCATCGTGGTCTGCACCGGCCAGGAGTCCGTCAACACGCTGGGGCCAGAGCTGGCGTCGGCGGGCGTGAAGGTGCACGTCATCGGCGGCGCCGACGTCGCGGCGGAGCTCGACGCGAAGCGCGCCATCCGCCAGGCGACCGAGCTGGCCGCAACCATCTGACCCCGACGCGCGGCAAAGCCGGCCGCGTCGACACACGAACTGCCCCGAGCCCGGTTCAGCCACGCGGCGCCACGTCCCGCAGCGGAACTTCGTGTGTTCGCCGGGCCGGCTCAGGCGTCCCCGAGGTACGCGTCCACGAGCCGTGCCGCATCCCCGGCGCCGTCCTCGGCCCGCACCCGTTCGCCGAGGACGTATGCCGCCCGCCGGGCTTGCGCGGACAGCGCGACCTCGAGCGCCGCGCGCAGCCGTGCGGGTGTCAGGTCCTTGCGAGCGATCGGGGGTGCGGCCACCCCGAGGTCCGCCAACCGACGGCCCCAGTACGGCTGGTCCGCCGCGTGCGGGACGACCACCTGTGGCACCCCGGCTCGCACGGCCGCCGCTGTCGTGCCGGCGCCGCCGTGGTGCACCACGACCGAGCACCGCGGGAACAGCTGGTCGTGCCGAGTCGCCCCGACCCCGAGCACGTCTGGCGGCAGTGCCCGACCGAGACGGTCGAGCGACAGCCCTGCGAGTCCCTCGCTGACGATCCCCCGCACGTCCAGCGAGGCGAGCACCTCGACGACGCCGTGCACGACGGCGTCGGGGTCGGGTGTCGGCATCGACCCGAAGCCCACGTAGACCGGCGGCGCTCCGCCGGTGAGGAAGTCGTCGACCTCCTCACCGAGCCGTGACCCGCCCCCAGCGCGCTCCGGGTCCCCGGCGGGTGCCTCCTCCCGGAACCAGAAGCCCGTCTGCCTCAGCGACCGCGGCCAGTCGGGGGCACGCGGCACGACCCACGGGCTGGCTCCGAGGAGCGTCGACGTGCTGCTCGCGGCAGCGGAGTAGGACCGGAACGTCCGGCGCGGCAGCCCTTTTCGAGCCCGCACGAGATCGCCGGCCGGTCGGAAGAGCTCGAGCGCCACCCGGCCCGCGAGGCTGCTCCACCAGAGGTTGAGCGGCGACCGGTGGTGCGGCACCAGCCCCAGGGCCACCGACTCGCCGTGCGCGCTCGGCCACACCGGCGCGAAGATCGCATAGACGTGCGGCTTGGCCGACCCGGACAGCAGCGCGTCGACGAGGTCGAAGGTCAGCGCCCCCGACACCACGGCGTCGGCCTGCTCGACGAGCCGCGTCACGTCGTCGGCGAGCGCCGTGGCCCGCTCGGCCATGACCTGCCGCATCAGCCTCGCCTCACGCACCTGGTGCGTCGCCGACCCGCGCAGCGACTCGCGGCCGAGCCCGTCGCGCAGGGGTCCCTCGAGGTCGAACGAGAACGGCTCGAACTCCACCCCGCTCGCGGCCACGACGTGACCGAGGTCGGCGGGCGCGGCGAGCGAGACGGCATACCCACGCCGCCGAAGGCGTTCCCCCAGCGCGACGAGGGGCTGCACGTCGCCGCGCGACCCCATCCCGAGGAGGAGCACCCTCACGTCAGGCCTCGTGGAGCATCGCGCGGACGCGCGGCACGACCTCCTCGGCGTAGAGGCGGATGCACTCCATCCGCTTGTCGTGCGGCAGGGTGCCCATGGAGTACTTGAGCTGGAAGCGGGAGACGCCGAGCACCCTGACGGTGTCGACGATCTTGGCAGCGACCGTCTCGGGCGAGCCGCAGTAGACGGCACCGTCGGGACCGAGCTGGGCGAGCGCCTGCTCGTTGCTCATCGGTGCCCAGCGCCTCTCGCGGCCGATCTTGTTCATGTAGGGCACGAAGTGCGGCATGAACTCGTCGACGGCCTGCTCGTCGGTCGCGGCGACGTAGCCGGGCGAGTGCACGCCGACAGGGAGCTCGGGCTTGCCCATCTGCGTGAGGGCCTGTCGGTAGAGGTCGGCGAGCGGGGCGAACTGCCGTGAGGCGCCGCCGATGATCGCGATGACGACCGGGAAGCCGTAGTGCGCGGCGCGGACGACCGACTGCGGCGTGCCGCCGACCCCGACCCACACGGGCAGGTGGCCGGATTCGGTTGCCGGCATGACCTGCTCGACGTCGACGGGTGGACGGATCGACCCCTCCCACCGCACCGGCTTCTCCGCGACGACGGCCGCCAGCAGGTCGAGCTTCTCCTCGAAGAGCGTCTCGTAGTCCGAGAGGTCGAGTCCGAAGAGCGGGAACGACTCGACGAACGACCCACGCCCCACAGTGATCTCGGCGCGGCCGTTGCTGATCGCGTCGACCGTCGAGAAGCGCTGGAACACCCGGATGGGGTCGTCGCTGCTCAGCACCGTGACCGATGTGCCGAGGCGGATGCGCTCGGTGCGGGCGGCGAGCCCGGCGAGCAGCACGTCGGGCGCGCTGACGGCATAGTCGTCACGGTGGTGCTCGCCGACGCCGAAGAAGTCGAGGCCGAGCCGGTCGGCGAGCTCGCCCTCGGCGAGCACCTCACGCAGCACGGTGGCCGGGTGCAACGGCGACCCGTCAGGCCCGAGCGCGATGTCGCCGAAGGTGTCGAGGCCGAGCTCCAGGCTGTCCAGGGGTCCGAGGGTCATGCGCCCATCGTAGGTATGCCGTCCACGCGCCACGTGCGCCCGGCCAGCGGGTCCCACCGGCGCACCGACTCGACCGCGCCCTCGAGCTGCGGCACCCGGCCCAGCACCTCGAGCGCCTCGCCGACCTGTCCGGCGCGGAGCCCCCGCCCGAGGGTGACGTGCGGCACCCACCGGTCGACCTGCACCCGCTCGGGCACGTCGGTCGCGCCGGCCATGGCCTCGGCCACCGACGCATGGAGGCGGAGAAGGGCCTCGCTCGGCAGCACGAGGCGGGCCAGCACGAGGTGTCGCGAGCCGAGCACGAGGAGGGAGCCCAGGCGTACGGGCACCGGCTCGAAGCCCTCCAGCGCCTGCTCGAGACCCGAGCCGACGACGCCCGGCACGCTCCCGGCGGCGGACAGCGTCAGGTGGGGCGCGTTCGACACGCCCCGGTGGTCGGCCTGGCTCGGCAGGCCGGCCTCGGCCAGCAGGGCCCACTCGTGACGCACCTGCTGGTCGGTGGCCTCGTCGAGCACCCCCTCCACCGAGTTCAGGGCCACGTCAGGCGACCCTGCTCGTCTCGGGCCGCCCGTCGAGCTCCAGGTGCTCGGAGAGGAATGTGCGGACCTGTTCGAGCCTCGCCGCACCGCCGCGCGCGTGGTCGGCGTCGACGGGCACGACGAGCGTGGGCAGGTCGAGGGACCGGACGATGTCGAGCTCCATGGCCCGGCGGTGCCGCATGAAGTCGACGTAGCCCTCGAAGCCGCGCAGGCCCATCCGGCGACCCAGGCCCTGCTCCGTGTGGTATCCCACGACCGCCTCGACCCACTCGGCAGGGCGTTCCGCGGCGACGACCTCGAGGACGCGCAACGGGTCACCGGCGTCCAGGTAGACGAGGGCCGGTGCGTGCGCACGGACCGCGTCGACGAGGCCGGAGACGTGGGCGGCGAGCAGGTGCGGGGGCTGGTCGCCGCGGGCGACGAGGGCACAGCCCGGGTTCTGCAGCAGCACGCACTCCCAGACCTGGACCGGGCCGGAGGGCGGGCGCGTCCGGCCGAACGTGCGCCAGCTCTCGGTGAGGACGCGGGCGTGCACGTCGGGGGCGACCGAGCCGTCGTACGCGTCGTGCTCACCGAGCCGGTCGACCAAGGCCGAGGGGAGGGACGGGTGGAGGGCGTGACGGACGAGCCACTCGTCGCCGCGGCGCTCGGCGGACGAGAGCAGCGCCGAGGAGGTCTCGGGCGCCTCGGCGGCGAGCTCGAGCACCTGCTCGGTGCTGAGGACCGCGACCTGCTCGAGGTCGACGGGATGGTCGAGCCGGCCCTCGGGCCAGTGCTCGGCCGGCACTCCCCGACCAGCGAGCCAGCTCGCGATGTGCGAGGCCGTGGTGCTCTTGCCCGAGCCGGGCAGCCCCTCCACGAGCACGAGTCCAGTCACTCCGTCACCCACAGCTTCACTTCGCTCCGTCGCGCATCCCCCGCAGCCTCGCGTTCCGCCCGGTGGGCGGCAGGGCAGTCTAGAACGCGGCCGGGTGGTGCTGTCACCTGGAAGGACGGTCGTCGAGGCGCGCGAGAACGGCTGCGAGGGAGGCGCGTTCGCGGTCGGTCAAGCCCCCGAAGAAGTCCGCGGCACCCTCGCGACGGGCGGCGTCGACCTGCGCGAGCACCTCTTCCCCGCGTGGCGTCAGCGACACGGTCATCGCCCGGCGGTCGGCCGGGTCGGGGGCACGAGCGACCAGGCCCCGGGACTCGAGACGGTCGACGACGTCGGTCGCCGACCGCGGCGCGATGCGCAGGTGCTCGGCGACGACACCGAGGCGGGTGGGTCCGTGGTGGCCGACGACCCGCAGGGCGCGCGCGTCGTGGGGCGACAGGTCGGGTCCGAGGCCGCTCGCCCAGCGTCGACGCAGGGCGCGGGCCGCGCCGAGAAGCAGCTCGTCGAGCGACGCCTCGTCGGAAGACGGCTCGTCGGAAGCGGGGCCCGACGGGGACGGCCGGTGGGCTGGGCACATGCCCGGCAGCATACGCGAGTTTGGCACTTGCCTCATAGTGAGGTAACCTCAGTATCATGAATCGGAGTCCACGAATGGAGTAGCTCTTGAACGACACCACCCACACCTCCCGAGGCCGCGGCGGCCCGAACGGCATGCGCCCCGAGAAGGTCGACCCGAACGACCGCGCCCAGCTCGCCGAGTCCCCCGTCCCACTGGCGCGCGTCGCGCGCCTCTTCCGCCCCCACTCGCGCGTCGTCGCCGTCGTCACCGCGATCATCGTCGCCACGTCGGTCATCTCGATGGCCCAGCCGTTCCTGCTGCGCGCCGTCATCGACGACGCGCTGCCGCCCCAGGACGTGCGCCTGCTGCTGTGGGCCGTCGGCGGCATGCTCGCCGTCACGGTCGTGGCGCAGCTGCTCGGCGTCGTCCAGACCTGGCTGACCACGACCGTCGGCCAGCGCGTCATGCACGGGCTGCGCACCGACGTGTTCCGCCACCTGCAGCGCCAATCCGTCGCCTTCTTCACCCGCACCCGCAGCGGCGAGGTGCAGTCCCGCCTCACCCACGACATCAGCGGCATGCAGTCGGTCATCACCTCGACCGCGACCGGCATCGCGAGCAACGTGACGACAGCCGTCGCGACGGCGATCGCCATGGTCGCGCTCAGCCCACGCCTCTCGCTGCTCTCCCTGCTCGTCATCCCGCCGGCCGTCGTGCTGACCCGCCGGGTGGCCCTGCTCCGTCGCGACATCACGACCCAGCGCCAGCGTCGCCTCGCCGAGCTGCACAGCCAGGTCGAGGAGGGCCTCACCGTCAGCGGCGCGACGCTCATCAAGACGCTCGGCGCCGGCGACGCCACGGCCGACCGCTTCACCGCGACGTCCACCGACCTCATCGACCTCGAGCTGCGCTCGCAGCTCGCCGGCCGGTGGCGCATGGCGACGATGCAGATCGTCTTCGCCGCCATCCCGGCGCTCATCTACCTCGCCGCAGGCTTCCCGGCGACCTCCGGCGGCATGACCATCGGCACTCTCATCGCCTTCACGACCCTCCAGGGCGCGATCTTCCGCCCGCTCATGGGGCTCCTCGACGTCGGCGCCCAGTGGGTCACCTCGATGGCCCTGTTCAGCCGCATCTTCGGCTACCTCGACCTTCCCGTCGACATCGCGGCACCCGCGCACCCCGTTGCGGTGCAGCACGACCAGATCCGCGGCGAGGTCCGTTTCGAGGGCGTCAGCCTGAGCCACGAGCCCACCGCCACCGAGCCGACGTATGCCGTCGACGACGTCACGCTGCACCTTCCCGCGGGCACGACGCTGGCACTCGTCGGCGAGACCGGCTCGGGCAAGTCGAGCCTCGCCGGCCTGCTCGCGCGGCTGCACGACCCCCAGTCGGGTCGCGTCACCATCGACGGCATCGACCTGCGCGACCTCGATCCTGACGACGTGGCGGGCCTGGTCGGTGTCGTCTCCCAGGACACCTACCTGGTCCACGCCTCGATCCGCGACAACCTGCGGCTCGCCGCACCTGCCGCCACCGACGACGACCTCTGGCGGGCCCTCGAGACCGCGCAGGTGGCGACGCTCGTCGCCGGCCTGCCCGACGGCCTCGACACCGTCGTGGGCGCCCGGGGCCACCGCTTCTCGGGTGGGGAGAAGCAGCGGCTCGCGATCGCGCGCACCCTGCTGCGCAACCCCCGCATCCTCGTGCTCGACGAGGCGACGAGCGCCCTCGACAACGAGACCGAGCGTGAGCTGCGGACCGCGATCGACCGGCTCATGGCCGGCCGCACGACGCTGACCATCGCGCACCGGCTCTCGACCGTGCGTGACGCCGAGCAGATCGCGGTGCTCGACCACGGCCGGGTCGCCGAGATCGGCGACCACGAGACGCTGCTCGCCGCGGGGGGCCGCTACGCCCAGCTCGTGGAGGCCCGCGCGAACGTCGCGGCGGAGCCTCTCGCCGCCTGACCCCGGCCGTGTGACACCGTGGTGCTCGTGGAGGCAACCGAGCTGGACGACGGCGCTCGAGCCGTGCTGCGTGAACCTGCCGAGCGGGTGTCGCGCCGGGCCGTCCTCATGTGGACCGTCGAGGCGCTCGTCGTCGCCGCGGTCGTGCTCGCCGGGCAGGTCGCGTGGTGGTTCATCGACTCGTCACCGTCGCGCACCGCCCACTGGGTCGTCGGAGTCGTCTGGCTCGTCGCTGCCGTCGCCTATGCAGCGGTCATGCCGCGCTGGCGCTACCGCGTCCACCGGTGGGAGTCCACGGCCCGAGCGGTCTACACCCAGACCGGGTGGCTCTGGCAGGAGCGCCGGATCGCCCCGCTCAGCCGGGTGCAGACCGTGGACCTCGAGCGTGGCCCGGTCGCCCAGCTGCTCGGGCTGGCCTCGGTCACCGTCACGACGGCCTCCGCCGCCGGACCCGTCCGGATCCACGGCCTCGACCTGGCCGTCGCCACGGCACTCGTCCAGGCGCTGACCACCGCGACTGCCGCCGAGACGGACGACGCCACGTGACCGAACCGACCGGGAGCCAACCCGACGGCTCGTGGCGGCGGCTCGACGCCCGCATGCTGCTCATCCACCCACTCGAGACCCTCGTCCGCTTCCTCCCGGCTCTCCTCGCGATCTTCGTCGCCCGGCTCGGCTCGCAGGGCGACGACCGCTGGGAGCTGGTCGCCCTGCCGGCGATCCTCGCGTTCGGCGTGCTGCGCTGGGCCACGACCCGCTACCGCATCGGCGACGGGCAGATCGAGCTGAGGCGTGGCCTGCTCAACAAGCAGACGACCACGGCGCGGCTCGACAAGGTGCGCGCCGTCGACCTCACCGCCAAGGTGCACCACCGGGTGCTTTTCCTCGCCAAGGTCGAGATCTCGACCGCCGGCAGCGGCCACGACCACCTCGTGCTCGACTCGCTCGGCATCGACGCGGCCCGAGCCCTCCGGGCCGAGCTGCTCCACCGGGTCGAGGCAGTCGACTCCGCGGTGTCCGACCTGCCCGCCCCCACCGGCGCGCCCGTGCTGCCGGCTGAGGCACCCGCCGACGCAGCGGGGCCACCCGAAGCCCTCGACGAGCTGCTCGTGCGGCTCGACCCGTCCTGGGTGCGCTACGCCCCGCTCACCGTCACCGGGCTTGCCGGCGCCGCAGCGGTCGTTGCCTTCGTGTCGCAGGTCCTCTCGCGCTACTCGCAGGAGCGCACCGTCCTCCGCGACGGCGCCCGATGGGTCGCCGGCCTGACGTGGTGGGTCGACGTGCTCATCGTGCTGGTCATCGTGTCGTTCCTCGCCGTCGCGGGCTACCTGCTGACGTTCTGGGGCTTCCGCCTGACCCGCAACCGGCTCGGCACCCTGCACACCCGTCGCGGCCTGCTCACCAACCGCGAGACGAGCATCGACGCCTCCCGCATCCGCGGGATCCGCCTCGACGAGCCCCTCGGGCTGCGTCTCGCCGGGGCCCGTCGGTTGAAGGTCGTCACGACCGGCCTCGCTCACGAGCAGGGCCGCGGTGGCGGCGGCGCGGACTGGCTGTGCCCGCCGGCGCCCGCCTCCGTGGTCACGCCACTCGCCGCCCTCATCCGCCCCGACGAGGCCGCTGTCTCAGGCCCCGTGGTCGGGCACGGCCCCGCCGCCCACCGACGGCGGCTCACCCGCGCGCTCGTGCCCGCGGCCGCCGTCGCCGTCGCCCTCGTGCTCGCGTCGCGCCTGTGGGACTGGAGTCCCGCGGTCCTCGTCCTCGTGCCGCTGCTGCTCCTAGCCGCCACTGCCCTCGGGCTGGACCGCTCGCGGGCGCTCGGGCACGCCGTCACGCCCGCGCACCTCGTGACGCGCCACGGGTCGCTCGACCGGCAGCGCGTCGTGCTCGACCGTCCCGGCATCATCGGGTGGACGGTGCAGCAGTCGCCCTTCCAGCGTCGAGCCGGCGTCGCCACGCTGGTCGCCACGACCGCGGCGGGCGCCCAGCACTACGACATCGTCGACGTCCCGGTCGATCGGGCGTATGCCGTCATGGCCGAGGTCAGCCCCGAGCTGGTGCGCGAGTTCACCTGACCGGCAAGCGGTTCCGGGAAGACGCACACGGCTGCTCAGTCCTCGAAGACGCTCCAGCAGATGTCGTTGCGGCGCGCCTGGTCCTCCAGCACGAGCGCCCTGATGCTCGGGTGGAGCTGGTCGCGCTGCCAGTCGCGTTCGCGTCGTCCGGCCCCACCGCCGCGCTGGTCCGCTGCCTGAGCGGCCTTGATCGCGTATGCCGCCGCGCCGAGGTCGTGCTCGGGGACGTGGCCCACGCACGCGGCCTGCCCGGCGGCGTACGCAGCGAACCTGGCGGCCCCGCGCAGTGGCCGCGCTGCACCCATGGCGTGCCCACCGCGGGCGCGGGCGTCCATCATCCGCATCTCCCCCGCGGCCCACGCCCGGGCTGCCTCGACGGCCTCGCGCGGGCGTTTGTCGGTCGGCTCCTCCTGCTCGAAGAGGGGCAGCACGTGCTCGGCGCAGGTGGCCGCCCACAGTGCGAGCAGCCGGTGGTCCTCGTCCGTCAGCGCGCCGCCCCGGCGGATCGTGACCAGCCGCGGGTCACGGACGTCAGGCAGGATCACGCCGGCTGCTCCAGGATCCGGGCGATGGCGGCATACCCCTTGGACCGGGCGTGCTCGAGTGCGGTCACGCCCTCCTTGTCGGCGATGGACCGGTCGGCACCTGCGGCGAGGAGGATGCGCACGATCTCCTGGTGGCGTTCCCCGCCGTCGCCGAGGATGACGGCCTCGAGCAGGGCGGTCCAGCCGAGGTCGTTGACGTGGTTGACGTCGATGCCGGTGCTCACGACGCGGCGCACGTAGTCGACGTGCCCCCGCTCGCTCGCCGGGATGACCGACACGCCGCCGTAGCGGTTGCGCAACTCCAGGTCCGGGCCTGCCGGCAGCAGCGCCTCGAGCATCGCGACGCTGCCGGTCACGCCGGTGACGAGCCACGGGGTGTCGTGGCGGTCGTCGAGCGCATCGGGGTCGGCTCCCATCGCGACGAGCACCCGTGCGGCGTCGACATGGTCGCCCGTGACGGCGAGCAGCAGCGCCGTGCGCCGCTTGGCGTCCCGGACCTCGAGGTGGGCGCCGGCGCGCAGGGCCGCGGCCACCCCGTCGGCGTCACCGTGCGTGGCCGCCGCGAGCAGCGCGGCGTCGGGGTCGGCGATGAGCTTGGCGGTGGTCGCCTTCACGAGAACTCCTGTCAGTCGGGCATGTCGCCGGGGTCACCGGGCGCCGGGCCGCACACTCCTCATCGTGCCACCGGGTCGGTGATGACCTCGTACGGGGCTCCGGGGACCGGGCCAACCGCGCCATGGCGCACTTTCGCGGCTGAGCCCGGTGCGGACGCAGTCGTGCGCCCCACCCGGCAACCAGGGGGACGCACGACCTGTGGAGGGGACGAGAATCAGAGCCGCATCGAGGCGCCGACCTTCTCGGTGTGCTCGGTGACCTCGTGGGAGCCGCCGTCCGCGGTCGAGTCGGGGGACTCGACGGGCGCGACGGGCTGGACGGACTCGACCGGGTCGGTCTGCACCATCTCGCCGACGCCCTCGCCCGGGGCGGTCTCCTGCACCGTCAGCGAGAAGTCGTCGCCGTGCTCGCTGACGCCCGCGACGACGGCGTGCTCGACGGCCGCGACGGCATACTGGCGACGGACGACCTGTGGGTCGCGCGACAAGTCCTTCACGAGCGCGACGGCCAGCCCGACCATGATCACGAGGAACGGCAGGGCCGCGACGATCGTGACGTTCTGGAGGCCGGACAACGCGTCCTCACCACCGATGAGCAGCATGATCGCGGCGACCGCACCGGTGGCGGCGCCCCAGAAGATGACGGTCTTCTTCGACGGCTCGAGCGTGCCCTTCTCCGAGAGCGTGCCCATGACGATCGACGCGGCGTCGGCACCCGACACGAAGAAGATCGCGACGAGGAGCATGACGACGATCGCGGTGACCGTCGGCCAGGGCAGGTGGCCGAGCATCGCGAAGAGCGAGCCCTCGGGCGTCGACTGGCCGGCGATGTCCTGGCCGTTCTGCTGCTGCTTGATGCCGGCGCCACCGAAGATGGCGAACCAGATGAGCGAGACGACCGACGGCACCAGCAGCACGCCCGAGACGAACTGGCGGATCGTGCGGCCGCGCGAGATGCGGGCGATGAACATGCCGACGAAGGGCGTCCAGCTGACCCACCAGGCCCAGTAGAAGATCGTCCAGCCGGCGAGCCAGTCCTTCATGCCGTCGCCACCCGCGGCGTCGGTGCGCGCCGACATCATCGCGAGGTCCTTGAGGTAGGAGCCGATGGTGGTCGGGACGAGGTTGAGGATGAAGATCGTCGGGCCGACGACGAAGACGAAGAACGCCAGGGCGAGAGCGAGCACCATGTTGATGTTCGAGAGCCACTGGATGCCCTTCTCGATGCCGCTGACGGCCGAGAGGATGAAGCAGATCGTCAGCACGACGATGATGCCGATGAGCACGCCGTTGCCGACCTTGCCGATGCCGCCGACGATCTCGAGGCCGGAGCCGATCTGCAGCGCTCCCAGACCGAGCGAGGTCGCCGAGCCGAAGAGCGTCGCGAAGATCGCGAAGATGTCGATGACCTTGCCGGCAGGGCCGTTGGCGCGCTTCTCACCGAAGAGCGGCGCGAAGGCCGAGCTGATGAGGAGCGAGCGGCCCTTGCGGAAGACGCCGTACGCGACGGCGAGGCCGACGACGGCGTAGATCGCCCACGGGTGCAGCGACCAGTGGAACATCGTCGTGGCCATCGCGGTCTGCACGGCCTGCGGGTTGCCCGCTGCGCCCGTGCCGGGCGGAGGCTTCACGAGGTGCGTGAGCGGCTCGGTGACGCCGTAGAACATCAGGCCGATGCCCATGCCGGCCGAGAACATCATCGCCACCCACGACGACGTGCGGAACTCGGGAGCCTCGCCGTCACCGCCGAGCGGGATGTTGCCGTACTTGCTCGCGGCCAGCCAGATGACGAAGGCGACGAAGCCGGAGGCGACGAGCGAGAACAGCCAGCCCGTGTTGTGCACGACGAAGTCGAGGCCGTTCGAGGCGCTCGTGCTGAGGCTCTCGGTGCCGAGCGCACCCCACAGCACGAAGCCGATGGCCACGGCCGCGGCGACGCCGAACACGACCTTGTCGACGCGGGACGGCGCGGCATCCTCGTGGTTCACCGGTGGCGGCTCGAGCGCCGGGTGCAGCGCTTCGTCGGAAGTCTTGGTCAGTTCACTCATGCATCTTGACGGCCCCCCGACGAAGGGCGCCGTCTTCTCCTCACGTTGCGTGTCACAGATGTCTCGTAGAACCGTAAACTGTGCCCGCCGGTTCGGCACATGGCAAAACGAGAGCGGCCCTCAACGGGCCGCTCGCTGCAAAGGTTCCCGAAACTCGCTGTGCCGCAATGGTTCCCACGCACGAGAACAGCTCACGTGACATGGGCCACGAATGGGGAGGAATGGCGACGACCCGGCATACCTGATCAGGTATGCCGGGTCGCGGCGTCGCACAGGTGGGCGCGGTTCGCGCTCAGATAGCTCCGACGAGATCGGGCTCGCGCTGCGGGCCGTCGGGTCCGGCGACCGGCCGGTCGTGGCTCACGTCGAGCATGCTCGACTCGTCGAAGCGGTCCTGGCCGGAGAGCACCCGGGCGGCCTTGTCGCGGTCGATCTCACCGACCCACGTGCCGATGATGACCGTCGCGATGGCGTTGCCGGCGAAGTTCGTCAGGGCTCGCGCCTCGCTCATGAGACGGTCGATGCCGACGATGAAGCCGACACCCGGCACGAGGTCGGGGCGGTGCGACTGCAGGCCACCGGCGAGGGTCGCGAGGCCCGCACCGCTGACGCCCGCGGCTCCCTTGCTCGCGATGACCATGAAGACGAGCAGGCCGATCTGCTGGCCGATGCTGAACGGCTTCTGCATGGCCTCGGCGATGAAGAGGCTCGCCATCGTCAGGTAGATCGCGGTGCCGTCGAGGTTGAAGGAGTAGCCGGTCGGCACCGTGATGCCCACGACCGGACGGGAGACGCCGAGGTGCTCCATCTTCGCGATGAGGCGCGGCAGGGCCGACTCCGACGACGACGTCGACAGGATGAGGAGGAACTCGCGGCCGAGGTACTTGAGCAGCGACCACACACCGAAGCCGGTGACGAGCTTGAGGATCGACCCGAGGAAGGCGAAGACGAAGATGAAGCACGTCAGGTAGAAGGCGCCCATGAGCACGGCCAGGCTCTTGAGCGAGCTGATGCCGGTGGCGCCGACGAGGGCGGCCATCGCGCCGAAGGCGCCGACCGGGGCGACCCACATGATCATCGCCATGAGGCGGAAGACGAGGCGCTCGAGGTGCTTGATGCCGCCGAGGATCGGCTCGCCGGCCTTGCCCATCTTCTGCAGGGCGAAGCCGACGAGGAGGGCGATGAGCAGCGCCTGGAGCACCGAACCGGAGGTGAGTGCGGAGACGAGCGTGTCGGGGATCAGGCCCAGCAGGAACTCGACGGGACCCTCGGCCTTGGCGTCGACCTGCGACGTGCCCGCACCGGCGACCGCGGCCGTGAGGTTGAGTCCGTCACCGGGGTGGATGATGTTGCCGACGACGAGGCCGATGCCCAGGGCGACCGTCGACATGACGACGAAGTAGCCGAGCGCCAGGCCGCCGACCTTGCCGACCTGGGCGGCCTTCCGCACCGAGCCGATGCCGAGCACGATCGTGCAGAAGATGATCGGCGTGATCATCATCTTGATGAGGTTGACGAAGCCGGTGCCGAGCGGCTTGAGGCTCTTGCCGAAGTCGGGGAAGAAGTACCCGACCGCGATGCCGAGCACCATCGCGACGACGACGGCGATGTAGAGGAAATGGGTGCGGTCGCGCTTGGGGGTCGAGCCCGGGTGGGCGTCGACGGCGCTGTCGGCGGTGGAACTCACGGTGACCTCCGTTGGCTGGGTCCGTGCACTGGGCACGCGACCGGTGAATGTGACGAGGCTGCCGTGGCCAGTGACTAGGGTCACGATTGTGTTCATTGAGTTCTCGCGGCCGGACGTGTGCCGTTGAGCTCGCCTCCCGGTCCCCTTACCCGCGCGCTGGGTGCGCCCGGTCGCTGGAGCGTCGCCGGCCAGACGTTCGCGCTTCAGGTGATCGTCGCCGTGCTCGTCGTGGCGGCCGGCCTCGCCGGGGCGTTCGTGCAGGCCCAGCGGGCCGGTGACCAGGAGGCGCTGGCCCGCGCGCTCGCCGTGGCCCGCACGGTGGCGGCCACCCCCGACGTCATCACGGCCGTCCAGGGGCCCGACCCCACGCAGGCCCTGCAGGCGTACGCCCTGCGCGTGCAGCAGCAGTCGCAGACCGACTTCGTCGTCGTCATGAGCCGCGATGCGATCCGCTACACGCACCCCGACCCGACCCAGATCGGCAAGAAGTTCATCGGTCACACCGAGGATGCGCTCGCGGGTGGCGTCGTCGAGGAGGACTACACCGGCACGCTCGGCCCGTCGGCACGCGTCGTGGTGCCGGTCACCGACCGGGGCAGGGTCGTCGCCCTCGTGTCGGTGGGCATCCGCAAGTCGGCCGTGGGCGAGCGGGTGCGTGCGCAGCTGCCCGGGCTGCTGCTCGCCGGCGTCGTCGCCGCGGTCCTGTCGGGGCTGGGCACCGCGCTCGTCGCGCGACGCATCCGACGCCAGACCCACGGTCTCGGCGAGCAACAGTTGCGCGAGATGTACGAGTACTACGACGCCGTGCTCCACGCCGTCACCGAGGGCCTCATCATCACCGACCTCGACGGGCGCTTGCGGCTGGCCAACGACGAGGCGGGCCGCCTGCTGTCGCTGCCTCCGGACGCCGTCGGGCGCCCCGTCTCCGAGCTCGGCCTCGCCGCCCCGCTGGTCGCAGCACTGACCGACGACGCCACCCACGAGGACGAGCTGCACGTCACCGCGGCCCGCGTGCTCGTGCTCAACCGGGGGCCGGCGCGCTGGAAGGGGCGCCTGCTCGGCCACGTCGCCACGCTGCGCGACCGCACCGACCTCGAGGCCCTCACCGGCGAGCTCGACTCGGCACGCGGGCTCACCGAGGCGCTGCGGTCGCAGGCGCACGAGTCGGCCAACCGGTTGCACACCATCGTCAGCCTCATCGAGCTCGGGCACGCCGACCGAGCCATCGCCTTCGCCACCGACGAGCTCCAGGTGTCACAGCTGCTCACCGACCGGGTCGTCGGCTCGGTGGACGAACCGGCCCTGACCGCAGTGCTGCTCGGCAAGGCGGCCGAGGCCCACGAGCGCGGGATCGCCTTCGGCATCGAGCCCGGCGCGCACTGGCCGCGTGACGTCGCGCCGACGCGCGACGTCGTGACCATCGTCGGCAACCTCATCGACAACGCGCTCGACGCCGTCGCAGCAGAGGGAGGGCCTCCGCGACCCGAACGACACGTCACCTTCGACTCCTGGGTCGACGAGGCGTATGCCGTCCTCGAGGTCTCCGACGACGGGCCGGGGCTGCCGCCCGGCGGGGTGGAGGAGGCCTTCCGCCGCGGGTGGTCGACCAAGGAACAGGGCAGTGCAGGCCGCCGCGGCATCGGGCTGGCGCTCGTGAGCCAGACGGTCGAGCGACTCGGGGGCACGCTCGAGGTCCATGGACCACCCGGGGCCACGTTCACGGTGCGGCTGCCGGCGGGCGCGAGAGGAGAGGGAGATGGGTGACGAGGAGCTGCTGCGCGTTCTCGTCGTCGAGGACGAGCCGATCGCGGCCGAGGCCCACAGCGCCTACGTCGGCCGGGTCGCCGGCTTCGAGGTCGTGGCCACCGTCGGAACCTCACAGGCAGCCCTGAAAGCCTTGCAGGACAAACCGATCGACGTCGTACTGCTCGACATGAACCTGCCCGACCGGCACGGCCTCGACGTCGTGCGCGCGATGCGGGCCGCCGGTCACCGCGCCGATGTCATCGCGGTGACCTCCGCCCGCGACCTGGACGTCGTCCGCGCGGCCGTGTCGCTCGGTGTCGTGCAGTACCTGCTCAAGCCGTTCGTGTTCGCGACGCTGCGCGACCGCCTGCTGGCCTACCGCGCCTACCGCGAGCAGGTGTCGAGCGGCGCGGAGGTGGGCACCCAGGCCGAGGTCGACGAGGTCTTCGCGGGGGCTCGCGTCGCCACTGAGGCCCGCCTGCCGAAGGGGATGGGAGAGGAGCTGCTCGCGCGGGTGGCGCAGGCGCTCCGCGATGCGGACCGCGGCCGCTCGGCGACAGAGCTCGCGGAGTCGCTCGGCGTCAGCCGAGTCACGGCGCGGCGCTATGCCGAGCACCTCTGCGAGAGCAGGGTGGCCGTGCGGCGATCCAGGTATGCCGGGGCAGGGCGGCCCGAGGTCGAGTACCTGTGGGCGCGGTGAGCCCGAGGACGAGACCCGTCGACGCCGGCTCGGGCGTCCACGGGCTGCACCCAGACTGACCTCAGAAACGACCCAGCGGTCGTCCAGCGCGCGCGCAGCCGTCGCCCAGCGTGCAGTCACGGTCCCCTGTTTTCCTGACGCCATGGGTCTGACCGACGCAGGACTACCTGTCGTCGTCGGCGTGCTCGCCGTCGTCGTCTTCGTCCTCGTCGCCGTGGGATGGCCGCACCCGCGTCGCAAGCCATGGCGGATCGCCGTGCGCGCCGGGCAGGCCCTGCTGCTCAACGGCCTCGTCCTGCTCCTCGCCGGCGTGCTCATGAACGACCAGTACCTCTTCTACGTGTCGTGGGCGGACCTTTTCGGGTCCGGCTCGGAGCAGGTGGGTCACGTCGTCACGGCGGGCGACCCGCACGCCGGCGGAAGCGTGCGGTTGCGCGGCGCGCTCCACGGATCGGCCGTGCTCCCACCGCTACCCAGCCCGGGTCAGCGCGTGCAGACCTACACGGTGACCGGGAAGCAGTCCGGCCTCACCGGCGAGGTGCTCGTGCTGCTGCCCAAGGGCTACGACCCCGCGAAGGCCACGACGTATCCGGTCATCGAGTCGCTGTCGGGCTATCCGGGCACCCCGCGCTCCAACTTCCGCGGCTTCGCCCTCGACACGACGTTCCAGGACCTCGTGGACCGCCACGCGGTCCGCGCCCCCATCATCGTCATGCCGCAGATCAACACCCCGAACTCGCTCGACACCGAGTGCGTCAACGCGCCCGGCCGCACCGGTCTGCAGACCGAGACCTGGCTGGCCCGCGACGTCCCGGCCTGGGCGGCGGCCCACCTCAGGGTCTCGCTCCAGCGCACCTCGTGGGCCGCGATGGGATTCTCGTACGGCGGCTGGTGCGCCACGATGCTGGCGATGCACCACCCGGACACCTACGGCGCTGCGATGTCGCTGATGGGCTACTTCCGTCCGGAGTTCGGGCCGGCGTACGACCCGCTGACCAAGGGGGTCGGCAACTACGACCTCGCCCACCTGGCCCGCACCGGCGCACCGCCGGTGTCACTGTGGCTCATGGCGAGCAAGGACGACCCGACGGCATACCCCCAGCTCGTCGCCTTCCTCAAGAGCGTCCGGGCGCCCATGTCGGTGACGTCGGTGGTGCTGCGCACCGGTGGCCACCGCGTCGACACGATCCCCCCGGTGCTGCCCGAGATGCTGTCGTGGCTGCGCGGGGCGCTGCCCGGCTTCACCCCCTGACCCGCTCCGGCGCCGGGACCTGCCGGCCGAGACGCGCGAGCACCCGCTCCTGACGATCGGCGCCCGCCGACGCGGACACGGCCGGACGGCATACGCCCTCGTCGTAGAGGTGCTCGCCGAAGCCGTCGGCCGACTGCTCGACGACGTCGAGCTCGGCGTCGGTGAAGCGCTCGTCGAGACCCGCCGCAGCCGCGATGTCCCAGCGGTGGACGAGCAGGTCGAAGCCGTGGAAGTCGACGAGCGACCGGCCCACGGTCGTCGTGCCGAACATGCCGGCACACTCGCGGTCGCGGACCCCCGGATCGGAGAGGAGCTGCTGCAACCGTGCGTCGTGGGCGCGCCACGCATCGGCCGGGTGCGCGGCGTTCGCAGGTGCAGCGTCGGGGAGGCCTGGCTCGATGCCGCGCTGCTCGAGGAACGTGCGCTGGGAGGTCATGACGTGGTCCAGCACGTCTCGCGCGCTCCAGCCCTCGCAGGGGCTGGCCGCGTCCCAGTCGGCGTCGCCCAGGCGCTCGACGACGGCGGTGAAGGCTGCGGCCCGGCGCGCGAAGGTCTCGGGGATGTCGTTGGTTGTCATGCGACCGACGGTAGGCAGCCCACGGTCGGTGGGTCTTGATACTTTCCGACACGTGACGACCGCACCGGGGGGCCGAGAAGGGCGCACGACGACGCGCGACGAGGTCGAGCGGGCCCACCTCGTCGACCCGACCGACCACACGTGGTCGATCGCGCGCGCCTCCGTCTCCCCCGGCCTCGGCGACCTCGCCCGGCGTTTCTGGATCCCGGTGTGGGACGTGCCGTCGGGACGAGACTCCGAGCAGCAGGTGCTGCAGTACCCCGTGTGCCTGATCGTCGTGTCGAACACCTACGCGCGGTTCTACGGCGTGGTCCCGGGGCTGTCCAGGTCGGTCCTCTCGGGCCGGGGCTGGGCCGTGGGGCTGATGCTCCAGCCGGCCGCAGGTCACCTGCTGACGCGTGCGCCGGTACGCGAGATGACCGACCGATTCGTGGACCTCTCGTCACTCGCGACCATCGACGGCGCCGCGCTGGCCGGAGGCGTCCGGGAGGCCATGGGGGCCGACCCCGAGTCGCCCGCTGCGCAGGCCGAGGCCCGCGACCTGGTCGAGGCCGCGCTGGCCCATCTCCTCCCGGTCGACGAGGAGGGCCTGCTCGTCAACGCCATCGTCGAGGACGTCGAGACCTCCCCCGAGCTGCTCCGCGTCGACGACCTGTGCGCCCGGTTCGACGTCAGCGAGCGCACCCTGCAACGCTTGCTGCACAAGCGGATCGGGCTCGGCCCGAAGTGGCTGATCCGCCGGCGCCGGCTCCAGGAGGCCGCCGACCGGCTGCGCGACTCCGACGCCGACCTGGCGGGCATCGCGGCCGAGCTGGGCTACGCCGACCAGGCCCACTTCACCCGCGACTTCCGCCTCGCCACCGGCCTGACACCGGGCGAGTTCGCCGGCCGCTTCCGCTGACGCGGTCGGGCGGCGATCAGGCGGCGGTCGAGTCTGGGTCCCTCTCGGCGTAGCGGTCCAGAATGCCGGTCCACCGCCGCCTGATCATCCGCCAGAGGGGGCTGCGGTGGATCACGACCAGCAACGGCCTGTGCAGCAGCCGGGCCCCGGTGCTGTCCCACTCCGCGTCGAGGTGGCTCCCGCTACCCGGCCCCGGTGTGATGCGCACCGAGCCGTCACCCCCGCCGCCGTAGCTGCTCTCGAGCACAGTCCAGCGCACCACGGAGGGGTCGGACCAGTCGTAGCGCACGACGAGCCACACGGGAGATCCCGGGCTGCTCTCGCGCGTGACCGCCCAGGTCTGGCCTTGCTCGCGCAGCTCGTACCTCTTCGGGTCGAGGGTGCCCTCCCAGATCTCCGGCCGGCGATCGGTGAAGTCCGTGAAGGCGCGCAGGACCTGCTGGGGTGTGGCCTTCGTGTCGACCTCGAACCGCACCCCTCCATTCGAGCACGGGCCCGTCCGGCGGGTCCAGAGCTGGGTGAGGATGGGGGCATGAGCACTCGCGTCACGCTCCAGTACATCGACGGGTGCCCGAGCTGGACCGTCGCCCGCGACAACCTCGAGGCCGCCGCACGCGAGCTCGGGGTCGGCCTCGAGGTCACCGAGCAGCGGGTGGGGACGGTCGAGGACGCCGAGCGGCTCGGCTTCGTCGGGTCGCCCACGATCCTGCTCGACGGGGTGGACCCCTTTGCCACGTCCGGGGCGCGGCCGGCGCTGGCGTGCCGGTTGTACGCCTCCCCCGCGGGCCCCTCAGGGTCTCCGACGGTGGCCCAGCTCGTCGCCGCCCTGCAGAGGGCATCACGGCCTCGGGGTCGCGCGCATCCCAGTTGAGTCTTCACCAATTCGACTGGCACGGAATGGAATTGCTGTGGACACGCCTTCCATCCTGCTTCGAACACCTGTACGATAGGAGCATGAGCAGCGCGCAGCAGATCGAGCAGGACTGGGACCACGTCGCGTCCCTGGCCGCCGACCTGCACGACGCCCACGCCCGCCTCGTCGACTTCGTCGCCACCGTCCTGACCGACGGCTCCTGGCAGGCCGCCGGGCTCCGCTCGCCTGAACACTGGCTCATGCTGCGCGCCGGACTCTCCCGCGGACAAGCCGCCGCGATCCTGCTGCTCGCCCGCCGCGCCGACGAGCTGCCCGCCACCAGCACAGCCCTGCGCGAGGGACGGATCAGCCTCGACCAGGCCGCCGTCGTGGCCCGCCACACCCCGGCCGAGTTCGATGCAACGGTCGCCGAGTTCGCCCAGCACGCCACCGTCACCCAGCTGCAACGCACCGTCTCGCGCTACGACTTCACCCTCCAACCCGTTGTGGACTCTCCCGACGAGGCGCCAGAACCGGTCGAGCCAGCGACCCTGACGATGGGCTACGCCGACGGCCGCTTCCGGCTGCGCTACGACGCCCCCGCCGAGATCGGCGCCCTCGTCGAAGCCGCCCTCACCGAGGCCAAGGACCACCTCTTCCACACCACGGGCAGCGACACCAGCAACGACGGCGACGTGCTCGACCCCGACCACCACGTCACCGACGGCGGCGCACCGCGGATCACCTGGGCGGATGCCCTCACTGTGCTCGCCACCCGCTCACTGGACAGCGCCGGCACGGGTGGAGCCGGCGGAGCCGCTCGGCGAGCCCGCTACCGCGTCCAGGTCCACCTCGACACCGACGGCGGCTGGCTCACCGGCCAGCCCCGCCTCCCGAAGCACATCGTCGAAGGCCTGACCTGCGACGGCACCCTCACCCCCGTCTGGGAATCCAGCGGCCACCCCGTCAACGTCGGCCGCACCCAACGCGTCGTCCCGCACCGCACCCGGGTCCTGGTCCTCGACCGCGACCGCGGCTGCCGCTTCCCCGGCTGCGCCAGCACCCGCACCCTTGAGATCCACCACCAGAAACACTGGCGCCACGGCGGACCCACCGACCTCACCAACCTCCTCGCCCTGTGCCCGTTCCACCACGACGCCCACCACCGCGGCGAGTTCAGCATCACCGGGGACCCCACCCACCCGGACGGCCTGACCTTCACCACCCGACACGGCCTGCACATCGGCCCACCCCGTCATCCACCCCGGCGCCTGCGCCGCAGTCCCCGATCCCGCTCACGCCTCGGCCGGACCTACCCCGCCCCCACCGGCGGCACCCTCCACCTGCACCTCGTCGACTTCAACCCGACCTGACCTGGACGGGCCCCCGACTCACCCAAGATTTTCTGGAGGTCGGCCCCCTACGGTTCCCGTGCTGGCGTTGCGGCATGTGCGGCGAAGGGGTGGAGGTGGGCCGTGTGCTCGGACAACTGGTGATGGTCGGCGTCTCCCACACCGGCTCGGAGCAGGAGCTCCTCGAGAGCACGGCGCTCCGACCCGCCGACCTGCCGCACTTGCTGGACGGGCTCCGCGCCGCCGGCTACGTCGAGGCGGTCGCCCTCTCGACGTGCAGCCGCACCGAGCTCTACGCCGTCACCCGTCCGGGCCGGCCCGGAGTGGCGAGTCTCGTCGAGGTGCTCCTGGGACGCGCGAACATCGGCCACGCGGCCGCGGCATCGGCGTTCGAGGCGCGCGGCGGATCGGCAGTCGTCGAGCACCTCTTCCGCGTCACGGCGGGTCTCGAGTCGCGGGTCGTGGGAGAGGCTGACGTGCAGCTGCAGGTGCAGCGCGCCTTCCGCGTGGCCCAGACCGTGGGCACGATCGGGCCCCTGTTCCAACGGCTCATCCCCGCGGCGCTCCGCAGCGCCGAACGCGCGCATGCCCACGCCGAGCTCGGGCGACTGAACCGGTCGCTCGCTCGCCGGGCCGTGGACATCGGACTCGAAGGGCTGGTCGAGGAGCGATCGCCTCGCACGTTGGTCGTGGGCTCGGGGCAGATGGCGGCCGCGGCCCTCACCCGGCTGGCCGAGCTCGGCCTGCCGGCCCGCGTCGCCGCCCGGAACGAGCTGTATGCCGCGAAACTGGCCGACCCCGATGCGGTCTGCTCCCTCGACGCCCTGGTGAGCGAGATCAGGCAGGCGGACCTGCTCATCTGTGCCACCTCGGCTGCCGAGCCGGTGGTCACCGCTGGTCACGTGCACGCCGCGATGATGGGCCGGGCCAAGACCCTGACCGTGGTTGACCTGTCGGTTCCTCGCAACGTCGACCCGGCAGTGGAGCGGGCGAAGCGAGTCCGCGTCGTCGAGCTCGCCGCCCTGCACGACGACGCCCGCAACGATCCCGCGACGCTCGCCGCCCTGGAGCAGGCCCAGTACGTCGTCGCCGCCGCGGCGAGCCGTCTCGTGGACGACCTAGCCGCGCGAGCCGCGGGTCCCCTCATCCAGGCGCTGCGCGAGCAGGTCCGGCAGGAGTGCCGCGACGAGCTGCTGCGTCGCCAGCCGGATCTCCCACCCGAGGCGGCGGACCGCGCAGCGCACGTCAACGCGGGGCGTCTGCTCCACGCCCCCACGGTCGCGCTCCGCACTGCCGCTGCCACCGGCGACCACACGACCCTCGCTCGGCTCGCGAGGTCCTTCGGTCTCTCGGTGCAGTCCGTCGGGTGAGCCCCACTGCCGTTTCCGACCTCTCAGCCGAGCCGGTCCCTACACTCCGACGTGGGAGGCGACATGTCGGACACAGAGGACCCCTGGGGTCGCGATGAACCACCCGCGGTGGCCGAGGGGGAACTGGAGCCGCTGCCGCCTGCGCTGGCCGAGATCGAGCGCATGCTCGAGTACGGCGAGGACCGGCCCCTGGCGCCGGGCGAACGTCTCAGCCTCCCGGGGCCCGCCGACCTCCCGGAGGTGGCCGCCTTCGCCGCCGAGGGGTTCGAGCCGCTCCCCAACGGCCTCATGGGTTCCGACTCCGCCTTCCTTCCGGCCATCTGGCCCCGCGAGCACCGCCGTTGGGTGCGTGACCGGATGCCGAAGTTCGGGCTCGTGTCGTTCGGCGAGGACGACCTCGTCCTCGGACCCGAGATGGGCGGCGACACCCACCAGCTCTGGCTGCTCGCGCGCGAGGCCCGGTCGCTCGGTATGGCACCCCCGCCTCGGGACCGCCTCTGGCTGCTCCGCTCCCCTTGGCCGTCGCTGCGGGTGTCGAGCCTGCGGCTGCTCTTCGCGCAGCACCGCGACAGGAGCCGGATGGGCTGGGACACCACCGCCCTCATGCGCGCCGCGCAGGACCTGCTGCCCCGCCCGGAGTCCGAGCTGTGGTCGCTGTGGACCGGCCACCAGGCGGATGCCGCGCGTGCCTGGCGGGACGCGGGCAGACTGGGGGCGGAGTCCGACACGTGGGTCAAGCTCGGCCTGGCGCCACACCACCTGGAGGTGCTCGCCGCCCCGATGGCCGAGGGTGGCGCAGGGCTCGACCCGGCCCAGACGCGAGCCTGGTGCGAGATCGTCTGCATGCTCGAACAGCCGGGCGACGAGGCGGTGCAGCGCATCGTGGCGTGGCGGCAGGCCGGCCTTCCCGCGGACGCGCCGGTGGAGCGGCTCGGGATGGTCCTGCTCGACCGCACCCCGGCTGACCTCGCGCCGTGGCTGGCGGCAGGGCTGACGGTCGAGGACATCGCCGTGTGGCAGGCCGAGGACATCGAGCGGGCGAGGAGGTGGCACGAGGCCGGATTCCCCGCGCGCGACGTCCGCCGACTGCGGGACGCGGACCCGGCGCTCACACCCGAGGAGGCGCGGGCCTTCGACGCGGCCGGCATCACGCACTCGGAACGCGTCCGCTGGGTGTCAGCCGGGTTCTCGGCCGAGGAGGCCCGCGCCTGGACCGACATCGACGTCGTCGCGAGCGAGGCCCGCGTGTGGCGCGCCGAGCACCGCGGCATCGAGGAGGCACGCGCCCAGCGCGCGGCTGGTGGTGACGCGCTGCCGATGGGGGTCGAGCTGGGTTGGGCCGCAACGGGTCCCGAGCGCGACGACGCCAACTACGGCGTCATCGATCCTCCCGGCACCAGGGGCTCGGCAGCCCAGTCGGGGCCACCGCCGTTCGACCTGCCCTGAGCCGACCCGTCAGCCCCGCACGGGGAGGGTCACGCTGTAGGTGCGCGACTTCGTGCTGCCGACGCACGTGCCGCCCGCGGCGCCGTGGCTCGTCGTGAACCTGGCCGTCACGTCGGCCGACACGGTCGTCGCCGTCGGCCGACACGGTCGTCGCCGTGGTGGACGCCGGGAGCCGGACGCGTACGGCGGTGTAGTCCTTGGCGGAGGCAGCCAGTCGGTCCTCGCGGTAGAACGACGAGAAGGCCCTGGTGCTCCACGGGTAGGTCACGCTCGCGCCCTCCGCGGTGACCATGACCGAGACCGCGCAGACCGGCGCGTCAGACGTCCACGGGATCTCCACCCAGGACGGCTCATCCGGCACGAGCGCGGCCACCTCACCGCTCAGAGGACGCAGACCCGACGTGTCCTTGGACGCACCCGTCGCGGCCGCCTGCACCGCCAGCTCCCCCGTCGCGGCGGAGCGCGTGGCGTCCTGGCCGGGCGCGCGCCGGCTGGACGACCACCCGCCGACAACCACTGCGGCAACGGCCAGCCCGACGAGGGCGAGCCTGAGCAAGGTGGCGCGACGAAAGGGTCTGCGGGCGGGCATGAGCGGTCCTCGAAGGATGTGGAGGGTGCAGCGGCCCCCGGAGTCGGAGGCCTCGACCCATTCTTCGGGCGCGTCTCTCAGCTGGCGAGCACCTGCGCCTCGCCGTGCGTCTGCCGGCGCAGGGCCGCGGCGGTCTCGGCCACGACGGCCGAAGCCAGCCCTGCTGCGGTGTCGTCGGCCGGTTCCGGCACGATCCGGCTCACGATGCCCTGCGCCGCCAGGTCGAGCACCCCGACCTGCTGGAGCTCGGCCATCTCAGCCGCGTGCGTGACGTCGCCATGGACGATGACGCTGGCGCCTTCCGGCGGCAGCGGCGAGAGCCACGCGTGCTCGGCGGCGATCACCTCTCGCGCCGGCAGCAGCGCGAGCGCCCCACCGCCACAACCCTGCCCGAGCACGACCGACACGGTGGGCACGGTCATCGTGGTCAGGGTGGCGATGCAGCGGGCGATCTCGCCGGCGATGGCGCCCTCCTCCGCGTGCGGGGACAGCTCGGCCCCGGGGGTGTCGATGACCGTGACGAGCGGCAGCCCGAGCTCCTCGGCGAGTCGCATGGCCCGGCGCGCCTCGCGCAGCGCCCCCGGCCCCATCGGTGTCGACGGCGACTGACGCGACCGGTCCTGGCCGACGACGACGCAGGGCTGCCCGTCGAGACGGGTGAGGGCCACGAGCATGGTCGCGTCGCGCTCGCCCTCGTCGGTGCCGTTGAGACGGATGGTGCTGCTGGCGCCGTGGCGCAGCAGCTCGCGCACCCCGGGCCGGTCGGGACTGCGCGTGACCTCGATCGACTCCCAGACGCTCAGGTGCCGGCTCGGCTCACCCTGGCGCAGCTCGAGGCGGGGCAGCGTCGGCCCGTCGACGAGCACGCCCAGCGCCCGGTCGACGAGCATCGGCAGGTCCTCGGCAGCGACCACGGCATCGAGGACACCCTTCGCCGTGAGGTTCTCGGCCGTCTGCACGTCGCGCGGGAACGGTGTGCCGTTGAGCGCCTCGTAGACCTTGGGTCCGAGGAACCCGACCAGGGCGCCGGGCTCGGCGACCGTCACGTGTCCCAGCGACCCCCACGAGGCGTACACGCCGCCGGTGGTCGGGTGCCGCAGGTGAACGAGGTACGGGAGGCGAGCGGCCCGGTGCGCCATGAGCGCCCGCGAGATCTCGACCATCTCGACAAAGGCCGGCGTGCCCTCCTGCATGCGGGTCCCGCCGGAGGCCGTCGAGGCCAGCACGGGCAGGCCCTCGGCAGTGGCGCGGTGCACGGCAGCCGTGATGCGGTGCGCGGCAGCGCGCCCGATCGACCCGGCCAGGAAGCGGAACTCGTTGACGATGACGGCAACCGGCCGACCGCGTACGAGCCCTCGGCCCGTCAGCACCGACTCGTCGGTGCCCGCCCGGGCGGCTGCCGCCTCGAGCTGGAGCCGATACGCCTCGGGCTGCTCGGTGATGTCGATCGGCTCGTCCCACGACACGAACGACCCGGTGTCGAGCACGAGGTCGAGCAGCTCGTGGGCGGTCCACGGGCGACGCGCCATCACTCCTCCCTCAGCCAGGCGCGGATCGCCGCGCCGTCCTCGTCGAGCGTGGGCGGCGCCGCGTGGTCGCGGCGGGTCACCTCGGTGCCGTCACCGTCGAAGAAACGCAGCGGCGGACCCGGCAGCGTGAGCGGACCGAGCGTCGGGTGCTCGACCTCGACGATGAGGCCCTGGCTCGCGGTCTGGTCCCACGCATACACCTCGTCGAGCGTGCGCACCTTGCCCGCGGGCACCCCGACCTCGGCGAGACGCGCGAGCAGCGGCTCGGCGTCCCAGTCGGCGAAGGCCGCCTCGAGCACCCCGATGACCCGCGCGCGGTTCGCCACGCGCTCGGGGTTCGTGGCGAGCCCGGGAGCCGCCGGGTCGAGCCCGAAGCCGGCGCACAGCCGCTGCCACAGCCCCTCGCTGCCGACGGCGATCTGCACCGATCCGTCGCGGCAGTGGAAGAGGCCGTACGGCGCGATCGACGGGTGGTGGTTGCCGGCCGACCGACCGACCTCGCCTGCGACCGTCCAGCGCGTGCCCTGGAAGGCGTGCACCCCGACGACGGACGCGAGCAACGAGGTGCGCACCACGGTGCCCTTGCCCGTGTGGTGACGCTCGTTGAGGGCGGCGACGACGCCGTACGCGCCGTACATCCCCGAGAGCAGGTCGGCGATCGGCACGCCGACGCGCTGCGGGTCGTCGGGACCCGAGCCGGTGAGCGACATGAGGCCGGCCTCACCCTGGGCGATCTGGTCGTAGCCGGCGCGCCCGCCCTCGGGGCCGTCGTGGCCGAAGCCGGTGATCGACAGGACGACGAGGCGCGGGTTGCGCGCCGTCAGCGACTCGATGCCGAGCCCGAGCCGCTCGAGCACGCCGGTGCGGAAGTTCTCGACGAGCACGTCGGCCCGGTCGACGAGCGCGAGCAGCACGTCGCGGTCGGCGTCGTCCTTGAGGTCGAGGGTGATCGACTCCTTGTTGCGGTTGGCCGACAGGAAGTACGTCGACTCGCGCCGCCCCTCGTCTCCGACGAACGGCGGACCCCAGCCGCGGGTGTCGTCGCCCCGACCGGGCGCCTCGACCTTGATGACGCGAGCTCCCTGGTCGGCGAGCATCATCGTCGCGTGCGGCCCCGCGAGGGCACGCGAGAGGTCGACGACGAGCACGTCGGAGAGGGGGCCGTCGCTGCGGGTTGCTGCAGTCATTGCTTCACCATCCGGGAAGGATCAGGGCGGCCCAGACGAGCAGCGGGCCCGCGAGGACCACGATGACGCTGTAGGTCAGGATCTGCTTGTAGTACACAGGCTCGCTGATCGTGTCGGGCCGGTTCGCGAGCATCAGCGCACCGTTCGTCGAGAACGGGCTCACGTCGACGATCGTCGAGGCGACCGCGAGCGCCGCGACGAAGGTCGCAGCACCGATGCCGCCGTTCGCGATGAGCGGCACGGCGATCGGGATGATCACCGGCAGCAGGGCCGTGGACGAGGCGAACGCCGAGACGACGCCGCCGACGTAGCAGAGCACCAGCGCGCCGATGACGACCGCGCCGAGGCCGGCAGCCCAGTTGCCCACGAACTCGGGCGCCTTCGCCTCCGTCAGCACGGCGGCATACGTGCTCACACCGGCGACGAGGAGGACGGTCGGCCACGCGACCTGCTTGATCGCGTCCTTGTGCTGGTTGGGCGAGAGCATCGCGAGGATGACCGCGGCCGTGATCGACACGAAGCCGATGTTCTTGTCGAACGCGAGCGCGATGAGTGCGACGAGGGTGAACGCGACGAGCGTGAGCACCTGGTCCCGCTTGACGCCGAGCGCCTGCGTGCGTGTGGCCGTGATGGTGCCGGTGCCGCGCGTGGCGACGCCCACGCCGCCCTGGTGGAGGTCGTCGGTGAGCTCCTCGTCGCTGATCGGGTCGTCGAGGTCGTCGGCGCGCATGTTCATCAGGCGGCGTCCGCCGAGCACCAGGAAGAGGACGACCGCCATGGCGAGGTTGACGAAGAGGCTCGCGAGGAAGACGGTCATCTCGCTTGACGGCAGGCCGTTGTCCTTCATCACTGAGTTGGTGATCGTGCCGTAGATGCTGATCGGCGAGAAGCCGCCACCCTGCGCACCGTGCACCACGAACATGCCCATGAGCAGCGGGTTGATCTTGTAGCGGCCGGCGAAGCCCAGTGCGATCGGGCCGATGATGGCGCAGGCGGCCGGGCTCGCGGCCCCGATGGCCGTCAGCAGCGCCGTCACGAAGAACATCACCCACGGGATGAGCGCCACGCGCCCGCCGACGGCCTTGACCGCCGATCTGACGATGAGGTCGACGGTGCCGTTGTTCTTCGCGATGGCGAAGAGGTACGTGACGCCGATGAGGGTGAGGACGAGGTCACCGCTGACCCCGGCGAGGATCTCCTTCTCGCTGAGCTGGAGCGAGTAGACCCCCACGAGCCAGGCCGCCACGTAGGCGAGGGCTCCCATGTTGATCGGCAGCAGGGTGCCGATCACGAACAGTGCGACGAGCGCGATGATCGAGACCCATTCCGGTCCCATACGTGTCCTCCGTCGGTCGCGGCCAGCGCGCCTGGTTCCACGCCCTTGTGACGAGGCTCATGGCTGGCTCAGTGGCCTAGCCAATAGGTCAACAGTCCGACTGTCAATAGGGTGATCTCATGTCGACACCGGGGATGTCCCGCCTCACGCGCACCCGCCTCTACGAGCAGGTGGCCGAGCAGATCACGACCTGGATCGACCAGAACGGTCTCACGGCGGGTGACCGACTGCCTCCCGAGCGCGAGCTCGCCCAGCGCCTCGGCGTCAGCCGCGCGACGCTCAGCCAGGCCCTCGTCGCGCTCGAGGTGATCGGCGTCGTCACGGTGCGCCACGGCGACGGCACGCTGATCGCGGACGCCCCTGCGCCGCGCCGGATCGTCGAGGCCATCCGCGCCCACGCGCACCGGCTGCCCGAGATCATCGAGACGCGCGACGCCCTCGAGACGAAGATCGCCGCCCTCGCCGCGACCCGCCACACCGCCGACGACCTCGCCCGCATCGACGAGGCGCTCGACGACATGCAGCGCGACGTCGAGGCCGGGGGTCGGGGCGTCGAGGGCGATGAGCGCTTCCACGGCGCCGTCACCGCGGCAGCCCACTCCCTGCTGCTCGCCCGGCTGATGGACGAGATCCGCGACCTCGTCCGCGAGACGCGCATCGAGTCGCTGAGCCAGCCCGGCCGCCCCGCCGACTCGCTCGTCCACCACCGCTCGATCGCCGACGCCATCCGCTCCGGCAACCCCGAGGCGGCCGCCGCCGCCATGCACGCCCACGTCGTCATGGTCAGCGACGTCGCCGTGCTGAGAGACGGGTCGTGACACCCGTCGAGATGCTGGCCGTTCTCGGCGCAGGTCTCGGCGCCGGCATCCTCACCTCGACGGTGGGGGTGGCCTCGCTCCTCAGCTTCCCGGTGCTCCTCGCCGTCGGCCTGCCGCCGGTCGTGGCCAACGCGTCCAACACCGTCGGACTCGTGCCGGCCGGCGTCAGCGGGTCGTTCGGCTACCGCGAGGAGCTGCGCGAGCACCCCCGCATCACGTGGACCGTCGTCGTCACGTGCGCGCTGGGGGCGGTGGGCGGCGCCGTGCTGCTGCTCGCGCTCCCCTCCAGCGTCTTCGAGGCGGTCGTGCCGTGGCTGATCCTCTTCACCTGCCTGCTCGTCGGCGTGCAGCCGTGGGTCGCGCGGTGGCTCCGGTCGCGCGGTGGCGACGACGTCGGTCCCCGCACCCGGATGGGGCCGGTGACGACCTTCTTCGCGCTGCTGACCGGCGTCTACGGCGGCTACTTCGGTGCCGGCTCGGGCGTCATGATGGTCGCCGTGCTCGGGCTCGGCCTCGATCTCGACCTGCGGGTCGTCAACGCCCTGAAGACCCTGGCGATCTTCGCGGGCAACGTCGTGGCCGGCCTCATCTTCGTCGTCGTGGCCGACCTCGACTGGCGCGCCATCGCACTGCTCGCGTCGGGCTCGGTCGTCGGCGGCTACGTCGGCGCACGGGTCGGACGGCGACTGCCGCCGACGCTCTTCCGCGTGCTGGTCGTCATCGCCGGCGTCGTCGCCGCGGTGCTGCTCCTGCGCTGAGCCTGCCGAGGCGCTGACGCGCCGATGGCGTATGCCGGGTGGCCCGCCCTCAGCCGTGCGTGGCGTCCCGGTGGCGCCGGGCGAGCTCGGCGACGATCACGTCAGTGCGCCGAGGCCGACACGGGCGTCGACGGCTCCGACACGTGCACCTCGGCCGTGGACATCCTGCGGCGGATCCACGGCACGAGCGCGAGCAGCACGCCCGCGACGACGAGCGTGATGACGCCGTTGACGACATAGAACGTCGCGTCGCTGAGGCCACCCATGGCCTGGATCAGCTGGGCCGCGATGGCCTGGCCCGCCGAGCTGGCGAGGAACCAGAGCGCCATCGCCTGGCTCGCGAAGGCCCGGGGCGCGAGCCGCGTCGTGGCCGACAGACCGACCGGCGAGAGGCACAGCTCGGCGACCGTCTGCATGACGAAGACACCACCGAGGATGTAGACCGGCGCGGTGTTGCCCTGGTAGCTGGCGAAGGCCCAGGCCATGGCGAGCGCCGAGAGACCGATGATCGTGACACCGAGGGTGAACTTCATCGGCGTCGACGGGAAGCGCCCGGCGCGGCGGGTCCAGATGAAGCCGAAGATCGGCGCGAGCAGCACGATGGCGAGCGGGTTGATCGACTGGAACCACTCAGGGTTCACCGAGACGCCGGCGGTCTCGGTGACGGTGTTCTTCGCCGCGAAGATCGCCATCTTGCCGGCGGCCTGCTCGAAGATCATGAAGAAGAGCATCGCGCCGACCCACAGCGGGAGGTAGGCCGCGAGGTGCGACTTCTCCTCTCGCTCGACCTTGGGACTGCGGAACATCATCGTGAAGTAGGCGATGGGCGTGGCGACCGCGACGATCGAGATCGCGTCGATGACCTGGTCGAGCACGGTGTCGCGCCAGAGCCCGGCGAGGGCGACGATCGCCACGAACGCGACGAGCACACCGACGGCGAGCAGGCCGACCCGGCTGCGCTCCTCGGGGGCCAGCGGGTTGGGGACGTCGTCGACGGCCTTGCCGAGGGCGCGGCGCCCGACGACGAACCAGCCGATGGCGATGGCCATGCCGACGGCAGCGGCCGAGAAGCCGGCGTGGTAGCCGTAGTGCTCGCGCAGCCAGCCGACGATCAGCGGCGAGAAGAACGAGCCGATGTTGATCGACATGTAGAAGATCGAGAAGCCGCCGTCGCGGCGGGCGTCGTCGGCGCGGTAGAGCGTGCCGACCATGGCCGAGACGTTGGGCTTGAGCAGGCCGGTGCCGAGCGCGACGAGCGCGATGCCGAGCCAGGCCGTCGCAGCAGCCGGCAGGGCGAGGCACACGTGACCGGCCATGATGACGACGGCGCCGTAGAGGGTCGAGCGCCGGGCACCGAAGACCCGGTCGGCCGTGAAGCCGCCGATGATCGAGAGCAGGTAGACCGAGGCACCATAGATCGAGACGACCGCGGCACCGGTGGTCTGGTCGATGCCGAGGCCGCCGTTGGCCGCGGTGTCGACGAGGAAGTAGAGCAGGATGGCGCGCATCCCGTAGTAGGAGAAGCGCTCCCACAGCTCGACGAAGAAGAGGGTCGACAGGCCCCGCGGGTGCCCGAAGAAGGCACGGTCACCGGGGTCGGAGCCCCGGTCCGGAGTCGGCGGACGGTCTGGGGACAGTGTGGTCATGCTTCGCTCCCAGCCCCTCGTGAGGGCAGTTCGACGGTTGGACAACCCATCCAAACTAGGTGCGAGCGCGTGCCGGACTCAAACCGTGGACGTGCGGGCGACCCCTCGCCGCAGGGCGAGGGCGTCCTTGACGAGCCCGGTCGCGAGGGCCGCGCCGACCCCCTCCCCCGCACGGATGCGCAGGTCGAGGAGCGGCTCCAGGCCGAGCTCGCGCAGCACCGCGGCGTGCGCCTTCTCACGTGACCGCTGGCCCGCGACGAGGTGGGCGGCGACCGCGGGCTCGGCCCGCACCGCCACGAGGGCGCACACCGACGTCGCGAGCCCGTCGAGCACGACGACGCCGCCGGCCTCGGCCACACCGAGCACCACTCCGGTCAGGACGGCCAGCTCGCCCCCTCCGAGGCGTCGCAGCACCTCGTGGGGGTCAGCGGTCGCGCCTACCCGAGCCAGGGCACGGGTGACGACGTCGCGCTTGCGCTCGACCATCGCGGTGTCCGCCGACGATCCCCGTCCGACGACGTCGTCGGGCGGGAGGACGAGCAGTGCGGCGGCGACGGCAGCCGCCACGGTGGTGTTGCCGACGCCCACCTCGCCGAGCGCCACCGGACCCGCCTCGGCCAGAGCGCGCCCGCACTGCTGGCCGAGCGCCAGCAGCGCGGCGTACGTGGTCTCATCCAGGGCATCGGTCGTGACGAGATCGCCTCTGCTGCAACCGATGCCGGCGTCGATCAGCTCGACCTCGAGGCCGGCCGCTGCCGCAGCCACGGCGCCCATCGACGTGCCCTCGCGGGTGGCTCGGGCGACGTCGGCGGTCACGGACGGGTCGAAGGCCGTGACGCCGTATGCCGTCACGGCGTGGTCGGCAGCCGCGACGACAAGGGTGCCCCGACCGTCGACGGCCGGGAGCGCGGTGACCCGGTCGAGCACGGCGTCGAGGACGCCGAGCGAGCCGGGGACGGTGAGGAGGTCGTCGGACCGGTCGCGGGCACCGACGACGTCGCCCTGGTCGGGGGCGCGCAGGTGCGAGACGGGGGCGTCCCGCTCGGCCCAGCGCTCACGCATGACGACCTGCTCGAGCGGCAGCCGGCGGCTCCACCCGGCGCGCTCGAGGCCGGGCTCGGGCGGCCGCTCATCGGGCCACCCCAGACAGAGCCAGCCGAGGGTCTCGACGCCGTCGGGCAGGCCCAGCAGTTGCTTGAGCTCGGCCGGCTCGAAGAGCGTCACCCAGCCGAGGCCGAGGCCGTGGGCGCGAGCCGTGAGCCACATGTTCTCGATGGCGGCGGCGCACGACCAGAGGTCGGCGTCGGGGAACGTCGCCCGGCCGAGCACCCCGGCCGCAGGCGTACGCCGGTCGCAGGCGACGACGACACCGACCGGGGCCTCACGGATGCCCTCGAGGCGCAGGTCGAGCAGGCCGCGTGCTGACTCCTCGGCCATGCCGGCGGCCTGGCGCAGGCGGCAGCGGTCGGCCATGAGGGCGGCCGTGTCGCGCGTCTGCGCCTCGGTGACGACGAGAAAGCGCCACGGCTGGCTGTGGCCGACCGACGGTCCACGGTGGCCGGCGGTGAGCACGGCCGTGAGCACGCCGTCGGGCACGGGGTCGGGCCGGTAGCGCCGGATGTCACGGCGGGCGCCGACCACCCGCTCGAGCGAGGCGAGGTCGTCGCGCAGTGCCCAGGCATCGGGTGCCTGCGCACGCTCGGCCGCCGACGTGGGGTCGCCGATGGTCGGGACGGGCCTGCGGTAGCTCACCGGGCGACTCTAGTTCGGGGCGGTCTCGATCCACCCGCGGGTCGCTCCCAGCACCCGGCTGCCGTCGGTGTCGGCGAGCGACATCCCGACGAACGCCGTCGCGCCGTCCGAGGTCTGCCAGCGGAAGCGGTAGTCAGCGGACATTGCGGCGTCGGCGATGGCGGCCGCGGCGTCCCGGGAGCTCTGGGCGTTGGCGAACGCCCCGGCCGAACGGGCGAGGTAGGCCGCGAGCTGGGCGGCATACGGGCCGTCGGGCACCTCGTCCGTGCGGGCGACGTTGCCGACGAAGTCGCTCGCGACCGCGGCGGGCTCGATGACCGAGACCCGCACGCCGTGGGGCAGCATCACGACGGCGAGCGACTGCATGAAGCCCTCGACCGCGAACTTCGCCCCGCAGTAGGCGTCGGCGAACGGCTGGCCCACGGCGCCCCCGACGCTCGTCACGGTGAGGACCGTGCCCGACCCGGCCTCCCTCATGTGCGGCAGGACGAGCTTGGTGAGGGCGACCGGGCCGAGGTAGTTGACCTCGAGCTGGTCGCGGATGTCGTCGAGCGACAGCTGTTCGGCGGTGGCGACGGCGCCGCGGCCGGCGTTGTTGACCAGCACGTCGAGCCGGCGGTGGTCCGCGATCACGCTGTCGATGGTCGACCGGGCCGCGTCGTGATCGGTGACGTCGAGCACGCGGACGTCGAGCTCGACCCCTGCCTCGCGTGCGGCCTCGGTCAGGGCAGTGGCGCGCGACGGGTCACGCATCGTGGCGACGACGGTGTGGCCGCGCCGGGCCAGCTCGACGGCGGCGTGCAGGCCCATGCCCGAGGAGGTTCCGGTGACGAGGGCGACCGGTTGCCCTTTGCTGTCCATACCGACGACGCTACGCCCGCAGTCGTCTGCTGTCGGCGCGCACGATTCCGCGGCGGCGAGGCAACCGCAGCCCTCGCCGCTACGTTCAAGGGGTGTGGGCCCGCACGGGCGTGGAGACGAACCCTGCAGTGCAGGGCGCACAGGGGAGACATGTCAGAGCGGGACGAGCAGTTCACGCGGTACGTCCAGGGGCGCCGCGAGCAGCTGCGGCGTTCCGCCCTCGTGCTGTGCGGCGACCCCGCAACGGCCGAGGACCTCGTCCAGACGACCCTGACCAAGCTCTACGTCGCGTGGCCACGCGTGGCGGCCGTGTCCGCGCAGGACGCGTACGCACGACGGGTGCTCGTCAACGCGCACATCGACCTGACCCGCCGACCGTGGTGGCGGCGGGAACGGTCGGCCGGCGACGACCTGCCCGATCTGCCCGCGCGCCCCACCGAGGTGGCCCTCGAGAACCGGGACGAGCTCGCCGACGCCCTCGCCGCGCTGCCGCCCGCGATGCGACGGGTCATCGTCCTGCGCTACCTGTGGGATCTCGGCGTCGCCGAGACCGCCGACCTGCTAGGGATCTCGAGCGGCACCGTCAAGAGCCAGACGTCCAAGGGGCTCGCGTACCTGGCCCGCGCGCTGTCACCGGGCGGCTCACCGGACGAGTCACGAGAGCCCGAGCATTCGTTCGACGCGCAGGAGGTGTCGCGATGACCGAGACGATCGAGAAGCAGCTGCGAGAAGGGCTGGCGCGCCTGCGCGACGCCGCCCCCGCCCAGCCCTTCGACCCCGCGGACGACCTGGCGCGAGGTCGTTCCGCGCGCCGCGACGCTCGGACCCGGCCGCTGGCCGGCGCCGCGGCCTCCGTCGTCGCGGTCGCGATCGCCGGCGGCATCTGGGTCCAGGGCACCGGCACTCCGACCTCCCACCCTGCCGGCGTGGGCACTTCGAGCGTCGCGGTCAGGTCGAGCACCCCTCCACCGCGCACGTCCTCCGCTGCCGCCCCGCCACTGACGGGCGACCAGCTCGGCGCCCGCATGGTCGCCGTCGTGCGGGCCCACGTCTCCGGCGCCGGCCGGTATCTCGGCGGCTGGGGGGACGAGTCGTCCGGCTCCGGCACCCGGACCAGCTTCGACGACTCCGGGGTCTCGCGGTTCGGCATCACCGTCTCGTGGGGCCGGAAGGGGTCCAGCTCGCTGGGCGGCGTGGAGATCGGCTCGACCACGGCCGGTTTCGCGCGCGGCGGGGGCGAGACCGACAGCCCGCGCTGCGGCGCTGCCTTCCCCGACGCCCCCTCCGTGTGCCGTCTGGTGCGCCAGGAACCGGACGGGTCGCGTCTCTACTACGGCAGCACCGGCACGACCCGCGCTGCCAGCCACACCCGCCCCGACGGGCGGACGGCCTATGTGTCGGTGACGGCGCGTGAGCCGGGGAACTCGCTCAGGGCCACGACGGCGCCGCTGCCGTCGAGGTCGGAGCTGCTGGCCGTCGTCACCGACCCCCGACTGCTCTGGGTCGGGCCGCTCATCACGTCACCGTCCGCCGACCCGAACGGGCGCGTCCCCTGGCCGAACGCGCCGACCGGGTCCGCGCCCTAGGAGCGCTCGGCCGGGCTGGTCACGCCTCGACGTCGTCGAGTCCTTCGATGACGATCTCGAGCAGGCGTGCGAGCTCGTGCCGTTCCGGCGTGGAGAGCCCGCGGAGGGTGTCGCTCTCGACGACGTTCGACTCGCGCACCGCGGCGCTGAAGAGGGCCCAGCCGTCGGTCGTGAGCGACACGAGCGTGCGGGTGCGGTTCGTCTCGTCGGGACGACGCTGGAGCAGACCGCGCCCCGACATCTTGTCGAGACGGTGCGTCATCGACGACGGGGCGACGTTGGAGAGGTCGGCGAGCTGGCTCGGGGTGAGGCACGTGTCGCCCGCCCGGGCCAGCGCGGCGAGCACCGACCACTCGCCCTGGGTGAGGTCGAGGTCGGCGAACTGCCGGACGTACCACTGGTCGAGCTTCTTCGTGACGGCATACACGGCCGTGATGACGCGCTGGACCGACTCCTCGCCGCCCGCGGCGACGTAGGTGGCGACGTCGGTCGCATGCTCCTGCTGGGCGGACCGCCGTCGCTTCGCTGCCATGGAACCGCATTGTTCCACCTGCGTCGACGCTGCTAATGTTCGACGTCGAACTTCGAATACGAAATATTCGAGATCGAAACTGCGTTGTCGAACGCGGCCCTGAACCCCAGACCCCGGAAGGGTGTGATTCCCGTGCGCACCAAGCTCCTCGTCCTCGCGTCGTCCATCGGCATGCTCGGATGGGGCACCGTGCTGCCCTACCAGTACGCGTACGCGGCCAACACCCGCAGCTGGGGCGCCATGGCCGCCGCCCTGGCGAGCACCCTGTTCTCCGTCGGCGCCCTCGTCGCGGCGCCTTTCGCAGGGCGACTCAGCGACCGCTACGACCCCGTCGTCGTCGCCGTCGCCGCCAAGCTCGTCGCCGCCGCCGGCGTCGGCAGCCTGGTCTGGGCCGACACCCCCGCGACTTTCCTCGTCGGCATGTTCGTCTTCGGCTTCGGGCTCACGGCCTCAGCTCCCGCCGCATCGGTGCTCGTGCTGCGCTGGGCCGGCAGCGACGACCGTCGCAAGGTCTTCGCCTACAAGTTCACGGCCGAGGCGATCGGCATGGCGGTGGGCGCGTTCGTCGCCGGCCAGTTCGTCGACCTGGCGCGTCCGGACGGCATGACGACGGCGTTCGTCGCTGCCGGTGTCGGTTTCGCGCTGTCCGCCGCGATCATCCACGTCGCCGGCGTCGGTGCCCCCGCGGAGGCCGCTCCCGACCTCACCGCGGGCGAGGCAGAGCAGCGCCTCGGGACCGTCGAGGCGCTCCGCCGCATCTTCGCCGTGCCCGCCCTGCGCTGGACCGCGGTCGTCGCGGTTGCGCTGGCCCTCGGCTTCTACGCGCAGTTCGAGTCCGGCCTGCCGGCGTACGCGTTGACCGTCCTCGACGTCGACGAGTCGGCCATCGGGCTGGCCGCGGCCGTCAACTGCGTTGTCATCGTCGCACTCCAGGTCGTCGTCGTGCGGCTCACGGCCCGCCACAACGCGGCCAGCCTGCTCATGGTCGTCGGCGGCATCTGGGCGCTGTCGTGGGTCGTCCTGTCCGTGGCCCAGCTGACGCCCGACATGGCGGCGGCCCTCTTCGTCACGACCTTCGGCATCTTCGCCGTGGGCGAGACGATGTACGCCCCGGTGCTCAACCCGCTCACCGCGAGCCTCGCCCCCAAGGGCCTCGTCGGCACGACGCTCGGCACGTTCACCGCGATCCAGACGACCTTCTCGGCCGTCGGTCCGCTCGTCGCCGGCGCCCTGCTCGGCCTCGGCCTGGCAAACGGCTTCCTCGGGCTGCACCTCGTGATCAGCCTCGTCGCCGTCTACGGCGCCTGGCGCCTGCGAGCCGCACTGCGCGCCGGCACCACCGAGCCCGAAACCCAGCCCGAAACCCAGCCCGAAACCGAGCCCGAAACCGTCGCCGATCCGGTCGCCGGGGCAGCGCTCGCGGCCTGACGCGCGGTGGCCCTCGCCCTCGCCTGACCCACACGGTCAGGCGAGGGCGGCCACCGGCGTCAGCAGGCACCGACCGGCCAGCCCGACGCTGCGGTCGAGCCGGTCGAGGAACTCGCTGCGCAGCGGCTCGACGCCCTGCAGCTCCCAGAGCACGCGGGCGTTGGTCCACGCGGCGTCCCGGGCACGCGAGATGCTCCACGACGCAACGAGGTTCGTCACCGGAGCCGCGACCGAGTCGAGCTCGAGGTGGATGCCGTCGAAGAACGACCGGCGCACCTGCTCCTGCACCGACTCGAGGATGCCGGTGATGCGCTGGTAGTCGGCCTCCACCCCGGTCGCGTCGAGGTCGGTGCCGAGCTGGCGGCAGGTGCGCACGAGCGCCAGCGGCAGGTCGTGGTTGATGTGGGCGTTCATGCCCGCCAGCGCGAACTGGATCGAGAGGATGCCCGGCGCGCGGCGGGACTCCATGACCGGCGCCCATGCGTGCGGGGCGCCACCGGGAACGATGGCCTCGAGGTAGAGGCCGGCGAAGACGACGTCGAGCCGCGTCATGAACCGGGCATCGCCGAAGGCCCCCGCCGACACCCGGTCACGCACGAGCTCGGTGACGTGCACGTACATCTCGTGGAAGGCTCGCACCCCGTCGCCGTCGGGCAGCGAGGCACCCGCGGCCCGCATCCGGTCGAGCACCTCGTCGATCGTGGCAGCCTGACCCACTGGCACCGGGTCGACCCGGCTGCGGAGGCCGGCGCGGACGGCGCCCACGAGGTCGCTGAACCATCCCATGCCCGGGACCGTAGCGGCTCAACGCGCGTTGAACGCCTCGATCCGCTCGATCGCCTCGCCCACGGCCGTGCGGCCGGCGGCGAAGCTGAGCCGCACCGAGCGACCCCCCGCCCGGTCGTCGAAGTCGCCGCCCGGTGTGATCGCGACGCCGACCTCCTCGAGCAGGGCGCGGGCGTATGCCGCCGAGCTCTCCCAGCGCTCGAGGCGCGGTCCGAGGTCGGCCCAGTAGTAGAAGGCTCCGTCCGGCGGCGCCGCGGCTCCCCAGCCCAGGCGGGCAGCGTTGTCCAGCAACAGTTTTCGGGTGCGGGCGAACTCCTCGACGGCGTCGTCGCACTCGCGGTAGGACTCCTCCGCGAAAGCCGACACGGCGGCATACTGCGCCGGCGCCGGAGGGCAGAGCGCCACGTTGCCGGCGAGCGCGTCGACCGGGCGGGCGAGGTCCTCGGGCAGCAGCAGCCAGCCGAGACGCCAGCCCGTCATCCCCCAGTACTTGCTGAACGAGGAGACGACGACGGAGCTCTCGTCGGTCTCCCACGCGCAGACGCCGCGGGGGTCGGGAGCGCGCGGCTCGGGATAGGTGACGCCGTGGTAGATCTCGTCGCTGACGAGGCGGACACCGTTGGCCGCGCACCAGCCCGTGACGGCCGCGAGCTCGGTGCGGTCGACCATGGTCCCCGTCGGGTTGGCGGGCGAGGCGACGATGAGCCCGGCGAGCGGCCCGTCCGAGTGCGCCGCGTCGAGCAGCGCCGGCGTCGGCTGGTAGCGGGTGTCGGGGCCGCAGTCGATCTCGACGACCTCGCAGCCGAGCGCCGCGAGGATGTTGCGGTAGGCGGGGTAGCCGGGCCGGGCCAGCGCCACCCGGTCGCCGGCCTCGAAGGCGGCGAGGAAGGTGAGCACGAAGCCACCCGACGATCCGGTCGTGATCGCCACCCGGGCCGGGTCGACGTCGAGGCCGTACCACCGGCGGTAGTGGGCCGCGATCTCGGCGCGCAGCTCGTGGATGCCCAGGGCCGAGGTGTAGGTGAGCGCACGACCGGACCCGTGGATGCGGGCGGCCGCCTCGGACACCAGGGACGGGGCCCCACCGGACGGTTCGCCGGCGCAGAGGGACACGACGTCGCGCCCGGCGGCACGGAGCACCGCGACGCGGTCGAGGACGTCCATCACCTCGAACGGCGGCACCTGCGAGCGCCGGGAGGGACGGAGGGCGCGGGGCGGGTGGCTCACCCGGCCAGTCTGCCCGACGGCGGACCGCCTGAAACACGGCGTTCACCCGAGGTGGTTAGCCTCGGTGCATGACGACCGCCTACCACGCCGACTCCTCCGCCCTGGTCGACAAGGAGGTGTTGACGTGGGAGGGCTTCGGCATCGCGATCCGCGAGCTCGCGACGCTCGTCGCCGACTCGAGCTTCCGGCCGGAGGTCCTCGTCGCCGTGGCGCGTGGCGGGCTGATCCCGGGCGGCGGCCTCTCGTACGCGCTCGGCATCAAGCTGACCGACGCCATCAACGTCGAGTTCTACACCGACGTCGAGGAGACCCTGCCCGACCCCGTGCTGCTGGCGCCGCACCTCGACACCGACAGCCTCAAGGGCGGGCGGATCCTCGTCGTCGACGACGTCGCCGACTCGGGCCGCACCCTCGCGCTCGTGCTCGACCTGCTCCAGGAGCACGGCGCCGAGGCCCGGAGCGCCGTCATCTACGGCAAGTCGCGATCGGTCGTGACGCCCGACTACGTGTGGCGACAGACGGATCGGTGGATCGTCTTCCCGTGGTCCGCCGAGCCGCCCGTGTCCGGCGCCCTGGTGGGCACCACCAACGGCGACTGAGAGTCCGTCGCCCCCTCGTCCGCTGGTGGTTCCGGACGTAGTGTGCAAGGCATGGACCTCGGACTGCACCTGGCCAACTTCACGTGGAGCGGCGGCTCCACCACGTTCGTCGACGACCTCGTGCGCACGGCACGCACGGCCGAGGACGTCGGCTTCACCAAGCTCTCGGTCATGGACCACGTCTGGCAGATCCGGGGCGTCGGGCCCAAGGAGCACGAGATGCTCGAGGCCTACACGGCTCTCGGCTTCCTCGCCGCCGTCACCGAGCGCGTCGAGCTGCTCGCCTGGGTGACGGCCGCCGTCTACCGCGAGCCGGGCCTGCTCGCCAAGGAGGTCACGACGCTCGACGTGCTCTCGAAGGGCCGGGCCTGGCTCGGCATCGGCGCGGCGTGGAACGAGGAGGAGTGCGTCGGCCTCGGCCTGTCGTTCCCCCCGACGGCCGAGCGCTTCGAGCGGCTCGAGGAGACCCTGCAGATCTGCCTGCAGATGTGGAGCGACAGCGACGAGCCCTACGAGGGCAAGCACTACCGCCTCGGCAGCACACTCAACTCGCCGCAGTCGGTGCAGCGCCCGCACCCGCCGATCCTCATCGGCGGCGGTGGCGAGAAGAAGACGCTGCGGATGGTGGCCCAGTACGCCCAGGCCTGCAACCTCTTCGACTCCCCCGAGCTGGCGCACAAGCTCGAGGTGCTCCGCGGCCACTGCGACGCGCTCGGACGCGACTACGACGAGATCGAGAAGACCGTCATGGGCCCGGTCGACCCTGGCCCCGACGGCGAGAACGTCGACGCGACGCTCGAGCACCTCTCCGCGCTGGCCGGCCTCGGGGTGACCCACCTGCACATGATCGGCGGTGACGGCTCGCGCACCGACTGGCTCGAGCTGATCGGCGAGCGGGTCATCCCGGAGGCGAAGAAGCTGTAGATCACTGCGGCGTCCGGCCTTGACGAAATTACTACGATGTCGCAGTATCTAAGAACTACGACATCGTAGTAAAGCCCACACAGGGCCGACACGTCGAGGAAGGAAGCGTCATGACGACTGCCCGGTCGAGCGAGACCGCCCCAGCAACCCGCGGAGCAGCAGGGCCCCGCACCCGCACGGCCCCACCCGGGCACCGCCTCGTCCGGTCGCTCGCGAGCACGACGGCCCGGCTGGCCAGCTGGCCCGTGTGGCTGAGCCACGCGATCGTCTTCGGCGTGTTCGCCCGTCTGCTCTTCGCCTCCAGCGCGCCGTTCGCCATCCCGCACGTCGAGACCGCCTGCGGTCAAAGGCCCCCGGACGTCCGCGTTTTCACGAGCGCCGCCGACGTGACCGGTTTCCTGAGTGCCTGCGGGGCGGCCGGTCGCGACGCCTACAGGTTCCTGCAGCTGGCAGACCTGCTCTACCCGATGGTGTTCGGACTGTTCATGACGGCCTCGAGCGCCCTCGTGCTCTCCCGGCTCGCCACGCGCCGCCACAGCCTGCTCGCCCTGGCGGCGCTGCCTCTCCTCGGAAGCGCGTTCGACTACGTCGAGAACCTGTGCGCCTGGCTGGCGCTGGCCGCGTTCCCGGGTCAGCCTCCGACCAGCCACCTCCTCGGGCTGGCGTCCACTGCCAAGAACGTCACCTTCTGGGCCTCGGGCGCCGTCCTCCTCTGCGCGATCGCCGTGCTCGCGGCCAGAAAGGCCAAGGCCATTCATGCCACCGCCTGACGGCTCGCACTCCCCCGACCTCGATGCCGGCCTGTCCAACGTCCTCTTCGACGTCTGGCTCGTCTCGCGGGCGGCCACCGCACTGGTCGACGAGGCGGTGCGGGCCGCGGGTCTCGATGCCGACGAGTTCGCCGTCTACTCGGTCCTGTCGTCCACCGCGGGCATGACACCCACCGAGCTGGCTCGCTGGATGGCGGCGCCGGCGACGACTGTCTCGAGCTACGTCAAGCGCTTCGAGCGTCGCGGCCACGTGCGCAAGGTCGCCCATCCCGAAGACCGTCGGTCCTACCGCGTCGAGCTGACCGAGGCGGGCCGGCGCGCGCACCAGGTCGCCGGCGAGCTGTTCCTGCCGACGCTGCACGAGGTGACGCGCAGGGTCGGCGGTGGAACGGCTGACACCCACGGCCGGTTGCGGGCCCTGCACGGGATCCTCGCCGCCATGAACGACGAGTCGCTCAGCTGAGGATGTCGGAGCGCCGGAACCGGCGGTAGGCGAGCATCGTGAAGGCGACGGCCCACACGAGCGACCAGAGCACGCCGTGCGCCATGTCGTTCCAGTCGGGCGAGACCGCGAGCGCGTCCTGCCACTCGCGGGAGTAGTGGCCGGGGAAGGCGTTGCGGTAGGGGTCGAGCGCGTCGAGCTGGTCGAGGATGTTGAGCAGGATGCTGAAGAGCACCGCACCACCCACCGCGGCGAGGGGAGCGTCGGAGCGAGTGCCCAGCCAGAAGGCGATCGCGCCGATGGGCAGCAGGGTCACGAAGATGTAGGCCATCGCCAGCGCGAGCCGCGGCAGGAACTGGCCCCAGTCGAGGTTCTCGCCGATGGGGTTGGTCAGCGGGTCCCAGCCGTAGGCGATCCCGCCGACGAGCAGACCCCACGCCGGCAGCAGGATCGTGGCCGCCAGCGTCGACGCGACGCCGATGACGAGCTTGCTCGTCAGCAGGCGCGCGCGCTGGACGGGTGCGATGAGCAGGTAGCGCAGCGAGGACCACGAGGCCTCGGACGGCACGGCGTCGCCGCAGAAGAGCGCGGCCAGCAGCACGAGCAGCAGCTCCGACGCAAGGAAGACGAGCACGAGGCTGAAGTTCGCGGCCCCGCTCTGCGCGAGGTCGAAGATGCGGGTCGTCGCGCTGCCGCGGTTGTTGTTGCTGCGCTGCCCGAAGGCGAACGACGCGACGAGCACGAGCGGCAGGGCCAGCAGCAGCCCGAACGCCCAGATCGTGCGTCGCCGCCCCCACTGCCGGCGCAGCTCGGACCGCCACGAGAGCGGGTCGCGCACGAACGTGGTGTCGGTGCTCGGTGCGGCCCCGGGCTCGATCGCGTCGAGCAGGGCCTCACCGGGAGTGTGGGGGTGGGCCGGGCCGGGGGTACGGCCCGGAAGGTGGTCCTGCGTCATCGTGCCCTCACCTGCCTCAGTCGCTCGATGAGGGAGGCTCCCTCGTCGCCCGGTTCGCCGGTCGCGCCCGCCGCTCCGTCGGCGGAGGCCGACGAGATGACCCCCAGGAAGACCTCCTCGAGGTGGCGCCGGCTGCTCACCCCGACCACGGGGAGCCCCGCCGCGACCGCCGCGGCGACGACCTCGGCTCGGCCACGGTCGGCGACGACGACGAGTCGGGTCGGCGTGTCGACCCGCACCTCGGTGATGCCGGCAGCCGCCTCCAGCGCGTGCACGCCCGCGTTCACGACATCGTGCCCAGCGTGTTCGGGCAGGTCCAGGATCGTCGTGTCGTCGCTGTCGACGAGGTCGGCCACCGGACCCTGGGTCACGACGCGACCGGCGTGCATGACCACGACGTGGGTGCAGGTCATCTCGACCTCGGCGAGCAGGTGGCTGGAGACGACGACGGTGCGACCGGTCTCGGCGTAGCGGCGCAGGATCGGCCGCATCGCTGCGATCTGCGGCGGGTCGAGGCCGTTGGTCGGCTCGTCGAGGATGAGCAGCTCGGGCAGGCCCAGCATCGCCTGCGCGATGCCGAGGCGCTGCTTCATGCCGTGGCTGTAGGACTTGACCGGCCGGTCGACCGCTCCGCCGAGGGCCGCGACCTCGAGGGCCTCGTCGAAGTGCGCGTCGGTGCGGTCGCGGCCGGTGGCCGACCAGTACGCCTCGAGGTTCTGGCGACCGGTGAGGTGTGGCAGGAAGCCGGGTCCCTCGATGAGTGCCCCGACCCGGCCGAGCACGGTCGAGCCGGCGGTGACCGGCTCGCCGAGCACGTGCACGCTGCCGGCGTCGGACGAGATGAGGCCCATGACCATGCGCATCGTCGTCGTCTTGCCGGCGCCGTTCGGCCCGAGCAGGCCGACGACGTGGCCCTTCTCGGCGCGCCACGAGACGTCGTCGACGGCTCGGTGCCCGTCGGAGTAGGTCTTGACGAGCCCCTCGACGACGAGCGGCACGTCGGCGAGATCGGGACGGGAGGGCAGCAGCCGACGCCGGCGACGCCGCAGGAGCCAGCCGACGAGCGCCGCCAGGAGCAGCAGCACGAGGAAGAGGCTCGCGAGGAACGTCTCGGTGTCGATCCCCACCGCGACGGTGCCGCCGACCTCTGCTCCGGACGCGACGGGCAGGGTGAGCGCGGAGGCGCCGCTGATGAGGAGGCTGCCAGGCGTGCGCGCGTTGGAGAACGTCGACTCGGTGCTCGTGAGGAGCACGCGCCAGCGGGTGCCGGCCGGCATGACGTACGTCGCCGGGGGCAGCGAGATCGTCACGGGCGTGGGCGTGCCCGGGGTCACCTTGAGCCGGACCGGCGCAACGAGCGGGTTGGTCAGCGTGACGGAGCCGCCGGTGACCCGCCACACCGAGGCGAAGAAGGTCGCATCGGTGCTGTCGGAGGTCACCGTGAAACGCATCGTCGGGGAGCCGACCACGGTGGCCGCCTCGGCGATCGGCTGGGAGTCAAGCGCGGTGGACTGCCCCGGCAGCGCGGCGATCTGGTAGGTCGAGACGGTGATGCCGAGCGCGGCGAGCCCCGGCACCGCGATGAGTGAGGCCGGCTGGCCCCCGGGCGGGTGCAGCAGCCCCCCGGACGTCGTCGTCAGCGGGAGCTCGCGGGTCTCGACCTTCGAGCCGGAGAGCCCCGGGTATGCCGGCAGCGTGTGCAGCGTCGTCGGCGCACCGGCGCGCGCACCCTTGGTGCCGTAGGTGAACGCCGCGGTGGGCAGGGCCGAGCCGCGGTCCGCCTTGTCGCGCACATAGTGGTCGAGCCACGTGTAGGAGGCCTCGACCTCCTCCGCCTCGTGCGAGCTGGGTGCGTCGTGGCCCCCGTCGCTCCACCGGACGGCATACGGCGTGCCCGTGGCGGCGAGGGCCGACGCGGTGGCGTCGGCCTGGTCGAGGCCGAAGAGGGAGTCGCCGATGCCCTGGACGAGGAAGGTGGGCGCCGTGACCGCGTTCATCGTCGGCTTGGGGCTGTGGGCGCGCAGCATCGCAGTGAGCTGCGGCGGCGGCGTGCCGGTCTCGGACGTCTGGACGAAGAGCCGGCAGATCGTCGGGTCGAACCGGCCACAGTCCACGGCTGTTGCGGCAGACCCCGTCCCCGAGGCCGTCGGCCCGGCCCCCCGCAGTGCCGACAGGAAGAAGTTCGTGGCCCAGACCTGCTTGAACGGGCCCGGCACGTCGACCGGGCTGCGGCCGGCGGCCGTCGTGGCCGGCGCGGTGACGGCCGACTGCGGGAAGAACGCGTCGGCGAGGTCGTTCCACGTGATCGCCGAGACGACGCCGTCGACGCGACGGTCGGTGCCGGCCAGCATGAGGCCGAGCGCTCCGCCGTAGGAAGCGCCCATGACACCGGCTCGCGGATCGCCGGGCGCGTCGAGCTCGACGTCGGCGCGCTTCGCCGCCAGGTCGAGCAGCACCTTCGCGTCGGCGATCTCGTATGCCGGGTCGTTGAGGTGGATGCGCCCGCCCGACCGTCCGTGCCCCCGGGCGCTCCACGTGACGACCACGTAGCCGCGGGCGTTGAGCTCGTCGGCCTGGGCCGCCACGGACTCCTTGGTGCCGCCGAAGCCGTGGGCGAGCAGGACCACCGGGTGGCGGCCCGCGGGCTGCGGCCAGATCGAGACGTCGAGGCTGACGGCAGTGCCGTCGGGCTCGGCGCCGACGGGCACGCTCGAGACCTCGGGCGTCACTGCGTCGGCGGCGAGGACAGCCGGCGCGGTGTCGGCGGAGGGTGCGGCCTGGGCCGGCGCGACGGCAGCGCCCGGCGCGATGCTCGTCGCGATGCTCGTCGCGAGGACGAGCGCGGCGAGGAGTGGTGCCCGGGGCGACATGCCCACATCACATCACGCGTACTTGTCGATGCGACCCGGTCGTCGAACGTTGGTCAGTCGTCCTGCGCCCGCCGCTCGAGCACGTAGGCCGCGACGATGCAGACGACGAGCACCATGAGCGGCGGGACGAAGCGCATGAAACCCCCGAGACCCAGCCAGTCGTAAGGCGCGGTGGTGAACCCGAAGAACGACACGTCGAGCAGGTAGCGCACCATCGGCAGCGCCCCGAAGAGCAGCCCGACCAGTCCGACCACGTTGATGACGAAGCGCGAGCCGGCACCGGGTTCCATGCCCCCAACCTAAGGGTGTTAGAAACGACCCATGGCCACCACCTTGCTGGGAGACACCACCGTCCACACCGTCGGCGAGCTGCCGCAGGCGGGCACGACCGCCCCGAAGTTCACGCTGACGAGCGCGAAGCTGACCGACGACGTGACCCTCCCCACCGACTCGCGGGTGGTGCTCAACATCTTCCCGAGCATCGACACCAAGACGTGCGCGACGAGCGTGCGCCGGTTCAACGAGCTCGCCGCGGGTCTGGAGAACACGACGGTGATCTGCGTGTCGGCCGACCTGCCGTTCGCCCTCAACCGGTTCTGCGGCGCCGAGGGCATCGAGAACGTCGTCACGGCGTCGTCGTTCCGGTCGAGCTTCGGCTACGACTACGGGGTGCGCATGGAGAACGGCGGCTTCGCCGGGCTGCTCGCCCGCGCCGTGGTCGTCATCGGCACCGACGGAACGGTGCTCCACTCGGAGCTCGTGCCCTCGATCGGCCAGGAGCCCGACTACGACGCCGCCATCACCGCCCTGGGCTGACGGCATACGCCCTCGGGGCTCGCAGGGCTCAGGCGGTGTCGTCGTCGACCCAGTCGAGGGTGCGCTCGACCGCCTTCTTCCACTGCCGGAAGAGGCGCTCGCGCTCGGTCTCGTCGAGCTGCGGCGACCAGCGGCGGTCCTCGCCCCAGTTGTCGCGGATCTCGTCGGTGCTCTGCCAGTAGCCGACGGCGAGCCCGGCGGCATACGCAGCGCCGAGCGCGGTCGTCTCGGCCACGACCGGGCGCACGACGTCGACGCCGAGCAGGTCGGCCTGGAACTGCATGAGCGTCTCGTTGACGACCATGCCGCCGTCGACCTTGAGCTCGGTGAGCGGCACGCCGGAGTCGGCGTTCATCGCCTCGAGCACCTCGCGGGTCTGGAATGCCGTGGCCTCCAAGGCCGCTCGCGCGATGTGACCCTTGTTGACGAAGCGCGTCAGGCCGACGAGCGCGCCCCGGGCATCGGGTCGCCAGTGGGGCGCGAAGAGGCCCGAGAAGGCGGGGACGAAGTAGGCGCCACCGTTGTCGTCGACGGTGCCGGCGAGGGTCTCGACCTCTTTCGCGTCCTTGATGAGCCCGAGGTTGTCGCGCAGCCACTGCACGAGTGAACCGGTGACGGCGATCGAGCCCTCGAGGGCGTAGACCGGCTTCGCGTCACCGAGCTGGTAGCAGACGGTGGTGAGCAGGCCGTTCTTCGAGGCGACGATCTCCTCACCGGTGTTGAGCAGCATGAAGTTGCCGGTGCCGTAGGTGTTCTTGGCGGTGCCGACGTCGAGGCAGGCCTGACCGAAGGTCGCCGCCTGCTGGTCGCCGAGGATGCCGGCGACGGGCACGTCGATGAGGATGCCTGGCTTGCACGTGCCGTAGACCTCTGACGACGAGCGAATCTCGGGGAGCATCGCGAGCGGGATGCCGATCTCGGCTGCGATCGACTCGTCCCACGACAGGGTGCGCAGGTCCATGAGGAGCGTGCGCGACGCGTTGGTGACGTCGGTGACGTGCACGCCCCCGTCGCTCGCGCCACCCGTGAGGTTCCAGAGCAGCCAGGTGTCGATGGTGCCGAAGAGCAGCTCGCCGGCCTCGGCCCGTTCGCGGGCCCCCTCGACGTGGTCGAGGATCCAGCGGGCCTTGGGGCCGGCGAAGTACGTCGCGAGCGGCAGGCCGGTGACGTCCTTGAAGCGCTCGACGCCGCCGTCCTCGGCCAGGTCGTTGCAGATCGCCTGGGTGCGGGTGTCCTGCCAGACGATCGCGTTGTGGACCGGCTCGCCGGTGGCCTTGTCCCACACGACGGTCGTCTCGCGCTGGTTGGTGATGCCGACCGCGGCCACGTGGGTGGCGTTGAGGTTGGCCTTGCCGAGGGCCCCACCCACGACGGCGCGGGTGTTCTGCCAGATCTCCATCGGGTCGTGCTCGACCCAGCCGGCGCGCGGCAGGATCTGGCGGTGCTCCTGCTGGTCGACGGCAACCACGCGGCCGCTCCGGTCGAAGACCATGGCACGCGTGCTCGTGGTCCCCTGGTCGATCGCCACGACATGGCTGCGCTGCTCCGTCGACATGTCGGCACCGTACCGTCGGAGGGCGACAACGTCACGCGTGGGCACGGGTTCCATTGGTGTGCAGCTGAATTGGTCGTTCACGCCTCTTGATTCCTACCCGAACAAATGTTCTAATCGAGTATGCCGTTCACCTCCTCCCCGTCGCCTCTCGAGCTCGTGCTCGGGGCCGCGCTGGAGCACGCCGGGGTGGGGCTGGTCGACCCCGACCCGTTGCCGTCGCTGTTCACCGCGGGCGACGAGGCGCTGCGCGAGATCGAGCAGCTGGAGGGCGAGAAGGCCCGCCTCGAGGGGCGACTGCTCGACGCGTACGCCACGCTGCACACGGTCATGGAGCTTCAGCACGAGATGCTCGGCATCTCGCGGGGTCCCGTCCCGGTGGAAGCCGACACGGTGGTGACGCAGGAGATCGCCTTCGCGACAGGCGTGGGCTCCGCCGAGGTGTCCCGACGCCTCGAGCTCGCCACGACGCCGCGTCGCCACCGCATGCTGCGCGAAGCGCGTGCGCGGGCACCGTCAGCCTCTACCGCGCGCTGCGGGTGGTAGAGCAGACCCGGTTGTTGCCCGACGAGCTCCTCCCGGCAATCGAGACCGCGGTGCTCGCTCCGGCGCCTGACGGGTCGGTCCCCTCGCAGCGGCTGTTCTCGACCAGGTTGCGCCGGCTCGTCTGCTCGGCCGACGACCGGTCGGGCGACGAACGCCGGCGCTCTGCCGAGGCGTCGCGCACGGCCCACGGTCGGCTCACCGACGACGGCCTGGGCACCTTCACCGTGACCGCTCCGGCCGAGACGGTCGTGGCGGTGCTCGACCGGGCCGATGCGATGGCACGGGCAGCCCGAGCGGCCGGCGACCCGCGCACGCTCGACCAGCTGCGCAGCGACAGCATCTGCTCACTCGCACTCTTCGGTTCGCTTGCGGCTGAGCTCAACCCGTTCGGTGCGCCCTTGCCGGCGGCGATGGTGCGCATCGTCGTGCCGTTCGAGGTGGCGGCCGGACTGTCCCATGCGGCGTGCGAGCTGCCCGGGCACGGGTGGGTCACGGCGGCACACGCGCGGCGCATCATGACCGCTGAGGGCTCGGTGTGGCAGCGGCTCGCCGTGGACGTGACGACCGGCCGCGCACTAGAGCTCTCCTCCGACCGCTATCGCCCCAGCCCCGAGATGGTCGAGCACGTGCGCGCAGTCGACGGCGTGTGCCGAGCCCCTGGCTGCCAGGTCCCCGCAGACCGTTGCGACCTCGACCACCTGGTTCCGTGGCCGCTTGGGCCGACCGACGTGACCAACGCCCAGTCGCTGAGCCGCGGGTGCCACAACTCGAAGACCGCAGGGCTGTGGTCGGCGGCACGCGCTCCCGACGACGGCATCCGGTGGACGACCCTCACCGGTCGCGACTACGTCACCTACCCGCGCAACTGGCGCGAAGCGCTCGATGACCCGGGCGCCGCCCCACCCCCGGATGCGTCACGGACCGACGAGCGACCACACGACGATCCGCCACCCTTCTGACAGAGGCCCGGGCGGATGGCGCTCAGAAGGTGCCGTGGTGACGGCGGGCACTCGCCACCACGTCGTCGAGGTCGAGGCCGTGGGCCTCGCGTCCCGTCGCGGCGAAGTCGGCGAGCCTGCCGGCGGCGCGTTCGAACAACCGGTCGGCGCCGGTCTGGTTGCCACGGGCTGCGTGGGTCATCGCGACGCAGAGCTGCGCCAGGCCCTGCCACAGGTCACGCTCCTCGGCGGGGCCGGCCTTCCAGCGGGCTTCGAGGACCTCGTGCGCAGAGAAGGGCCGACCGGCGTCCACCAGCTCACGGGCCAGCCGCAGGGTGTCGGCGGGCGGCAACGCCTCCTCCGACACCGGCTCCACGCCTTCGGCGCCGTAGGGCAGCGGGCGACCCAGCGCATCGCGCGGCCGCGCCTGCCGCGCCCGGCCCCGGGTGTCGCGGTCACGATCGGAGGTGGTCACGGACACCAGCCTGTCACTGGACGGACATGAGCACGCCGGGCGGGCAGCGGCCGGCGCAGCACTCCTCGTTAGAGTGGCGGTCTCGACACCGACGTGAAGGGGTAGCGATGACGAGCCCAGTTCGACTGGACCTCGACTACCGAGCCCGGGCGTGGAAGCGCCTCGCCACCAAGCAGTTCGACGTGCTCGTCGTCGGTGGCGGCGTGACCGGTGGAGGGGTCGCTCTCGACGCCGCGACGCGCGGTCTGTCCACCGCGCTCGTCGAGCAGCGCGACTTCGGCTCCGGCACCTCGTCCCGGTCGTCGAAGCTCTTCCACGGCGGATTGCGCTACCTCGAGCAGATGAACTTCGACCTCGTGCGCGAGGCACTCAAGGAGCGCGAGCTGATGCTGAGCCGCATCGCGCCGCACCTGGTGAAGCCGGTCTCGTTCCTCTACCCGTTGACGAACCGTGGCTGGGAGCGCCCGTACGTCACGGCCGGGCTCACCCTCTACGACTCGATGGGCGGCGCGCGGTCGGTGCCGCGCCACAAGCAGCTGACCCGCACCGGCGCCCTCAAGCTCGCCCCGGCCCTCAAGCGGGAAGCCCTCACCGGCGGCCTGCTCTACTACGACGCCCAGGCCGACGACGCCCGCCACACGCTGACGACGGTCCGCACCGCGGCGGCCTACGGCGCGACGGTCCTGTCGAGTGCGCGTGTCGTCGACCTGCTGCGCGCCGGCGAGCGTGTCGTCGGGGCCGTCGTCGAGAACGTCGAGACGGGCGAGACCGTGCAGGTCAAGGCGTCCGTCGTGATCAACTGCACCGGCGTGTGGACCGACGACATCCAGACCATGGCGGGCGGCCGTGGACGCTTCCACGTGCGGGCCAGCAAGGGCGTGCACATCGTCGTGGCGCGCGACCGCATCAACTCCGAGACCGGCCTCATCCTGCGCACCGAGAAGTCGGTGCTCTTCGTGATCCCGTGGGGCACGCACTGGATCATCGGCACCACCGACACCGACTGGGAGCTCGACCGCAGCCATCCCGCGGCGACCCGCGCCGACATCGACTACATCCTCGAGCACATCAACACGGTGCTCAAGGTGCCGCTCAGCCACAGCGACATCCAGGGCGTCTACGCCGGCCTGCGCCCGCTGCTGTCCGGCGAGAACGAGGACACCAGCCAGCTCTCGCGCGAGCACGCCGTGGCCCGGCCCCAGCCTGGCCTCATCTCGATCGCCGGAGGCAAGTACACGACCTACCGCGTCATGGCCGCCGACGCGGTCGACGCCGCCCGCGAGGACATCGGCGGCGACGTCTCCGACAGCGTCACCGAGTTCATCCCCCTCTCCGGTGCCGAAGGCTACGTCGCGCTCGTCAACCAGATCGACCGGCTCGCCCGCCACCAGGACCTCCCGGTCTGGCGCATCACGCACCTGCTCGAGCGCTACGGGTCACTCGTCCACGAGCTCTTCGCGCTCGCCGAGGACGACCGGTCGCTCTACGAGCCGCTGCCCGGCGCGGAGGAGTACCTCAAGGTCGAGGCGCTGTATGCCGCCACCCACGAGGGCGCGCTGCACCTCGACGACCTGCTGGCCCGGCGCACCCGCATCTCCATCGAGACGCCGAGTCGCGGTATCGACAGCGCGCGCGCCGTCGCCGAGATCGTCGCGCCCGTGCTCGGCTGGGACGCCGATCGCCTCGAGGCCGAGGTAGACGCGTACGTCGCGCGCGTCGAGGCCGAGCTCGAGTCGCAGAAGGAGCTCGCCGACTCCGAGGCGAACGCCGAGCGGCTCAGCGCCCCGGACGTACGCCGCATCCCTGTCAGCCGGGCCGCCGAGCCTTCCTGAGCGGCCATAGGCTTGACAACCCCCGACGTAGCCGATCCCGGTTCCTACACTGGCGCTATGAGGACTCGTCGCGGGCTCGCTGCTGCAGCGATGGCGGCTGCCGCCCTGCTCGGGTCTGCCTGCGCCGGTCCGGTCCCCGCCGCGGCTCCCCCTGCCGCCACCGCCTCGGGCGGGGCAACCAGCGCTGCCAGCGCTGCCAGCGCTACCCGCGCGGCAGCTCCGAGCGCCCTGCGGGCGGGTGAGACCCTCCGCACCGTGGCGGCGCCGGTCTCCTACACCCCCAGGGCACCGACCGTCGGCACCGACGACTACCGCTGCTTCGTCCTCGACCCCAAGCTCACGAAGGACCAGTTCGTCACCGGATTCGACATCAACCCGGGCCAGCCGGCCGAGGTCCACCACGTCATCCTCTTCCGCGTCCCGCCCTCCGCAGTCGCCGCGGCACGGGCCCGCGACGCCGAGAGCGGCGGCAACGGCTGGACCTGCTTCGGAGGCACCGGGCTGGGATCTCGCGGCGCGACCCTCGACGACGCACCGTGGGTGGGCGCCTGGGCCCCGGGCGGACGCGAGAACGTGCTCCCGCCCGATGTCGGCATCCCCATGCAGCGCGGCTCGCTGCTGATCATGCAGGTGCACTACAACCTGCGCCACGGCGTCACCCCCGACCGCACCTCGGTGTCGCTGCGGCTCTCGTCGTCGCCGGGGCTCGAGCCGCTCGAGACGATGCTCTATCCAGCTCCTGTCGAGCTTCCCTGTCGCACAGGCAAGTCCGGCCCCCTCTGTGACCGGTCCAAGGCCATCGAGGACGTGACGGCGCGGTTCGGCGCGATGTCGCCGCGCATCGTCAACGGGCTGCTGCTCGTCTGCAACGGCACCCTGCTGCCCTCGCCGGGGCCGACCCAGTCGTGCACGCGCACCGTCGAGCAGGCAGCGACCGTGCGCGCCGTGGCCGGGCACATGCACCTGCTCGGCTCCTCCCTGCGCATCGAGCTGAACCCCGACACCGCGTCGGCCCGGACCCTGCTCGACATCAAGGTCTGGGACTTCGACAACCAGGGCGCCGTCCCCGTCCCCGCGACGAAGATCAAGCCCGGCGACTCGATCCGCGTCAGCTGCACCCACGACCAGTCCTGGCGCGACAAGCTGCCCGACTTGCAGGGTCTCCCCGAACGCTACGTCGTCTGGGGCGAGGGCACGACCGACGAGATGTGCCTCGGCCTGCTGAGCGTGACTCGCCCATGACCGACGTGCCCGTCGACGCGCCCGTTGACGTGCTCGTCGTCGGTGGCGCCGGGGTCGACACCATCGTGCGCGTCGACGCCCTCCCGGTGCCCTTCGCCGACTCCCACCCCGTGCCGCCCATCGACACCGTCGTCGGTCACACCGGCAGCGGCGTCGCGCTCGGCTGTCACCGCCTCGGCCTGACGACCTGCTTCGTCGACGTCATCGGCGACGACCACGAGGGGGCCATGCTCCGCGACCGGTTCGAGGCCGAGGGCCTGCGCTTCGAGCACGTCGTGCACCCGAGCGGCACGCGTCGGGCCGTCAACCTCGTCGACGCGACCGGACGCCGCATGTCGTTCTACGACCCGCGTCACCCGTACGACCTGGCTCCCGACCCAGCCCTGTGGCGCGGCCCGCTCGAGGGCACCCGCCACCTGCACGCGTCGATCATGCCGTGGACCGTCGGAGCCCTCGCGGACGCCGCAGCCGCGGGCGCCACGACCTCGACCGACCTGCACGACTGGGACGGGCGCAACCCGCACCACCGGCCGTTCGCGTATGCCGCCGACCTCGTCTTCGTGTCGGGCTCACGTCTCGGTCCTGTTGAGGACGACGTCGTCGCCGACATCCTCGACCGTGGCCGAGCCAGACTGGTGGTCGTCATGGACGGCGCCGCCGGTAGCCGGGTGACGGTGCGCGAGGGCGGCTCGTTCGCCGTGCCAGCGCTCGACATCCCGGGACGGCCGGTCGTCGACTCGAACGGCGCGGGAGACGCGTACGTCTCGGCGTTCCTGCACCGGTGGCTCGGCGGTGGTGACGCTCGCGCGGCCGCCCGCGCGGGTGCGGTCGCTGGAGCGTGGGCGTGCGGCACTGCCGGCACGCACTCGAGCCTCATCGACGAGGGCGAGCTCGGCCGTCAGCTGGCCGCTCTCGGTGGCGCGGGCCGACCCTGAGGTCGACCCGCACCAGCGTCGGTCCGTCGAGCCTCAGGCGGAGGCCGCGTCGCCCGACTGCTCGCCGGCGATGTTGACGAGCCAGCCGATGCCGAACTTGTCCTTCAGCTGACCGAACTCGTCGCCCCACATCTGCTTCTCGAGGGGCATCGAGACGGTGCCGCCCTCGGAGAGCTTCTCGAAGTAGCCGCGCAGCTCGTCGGAGTCATCGCCGCTGAGGCTGACGGTGATGTTGTTGCCCGGCTCGTAGGACATGCCGTCAGGGGTGTCGGAGGCCATGATCGTGTAGCCGCTGGGCGTCTCGAGCTGGGCGTGCATGACGTTGTCGGCTGCAGGGCCCGTGTCGCCGTACTCGCCGAAGGTGCTGAGGGCTAGCTCGCCACCGAAGACCGACTTGTAGAAGTCCATCGCGTCGCGCGCGTTGTCCTTGAAGCTGATGTAGGGGTTGAGACGGGAAGACATGTGGCCGTGCTCCTCTCGGGGAATGGGTGTCTCTCACCCTAGGACCGGCATCTGACACAGGGGTGGAGTTCGGTGGAGGACCAGGCGTCGTCAGTACGAACGGCGCGAGCGGCCGGCTCCCCTGCTCGACCCGAGGGGCGCCTGGCGCCGCCCGTCGTCGCTCGGGCCGAGGCCGCCCTGGCAGCCGGGGCAGTAGAACATCGTGCGCTCGCGCGTCGGCTCACCGATCGGCGCGACGCGCACCGTCGTGCCACAGCGGCGACAGGGCCGTCCACTGCGGGCGTGGACGTAGTGCGCCTCACCGAGCTGGTAGCTGCCGGTGCTCGACTGCACCGCGTGCCGCCGGCCGTTGTCGATCAGCCGGTGCGCACGGGCCACCACGCGTTCGACGACGTCGCGGCCCAGCTCACCCGCCGGTGTCCACGGTGGCACGCGTTCGAGGAAGAGCGTCTCGGCGCACCACATGGTGCCCACGCCCGCGAGGTTGCGCTGGTCGAGCAGGGCCTGGCCCACCGGCATACCGGAGCCGACCACGTTGTCGACGGCACGGGCGGGGTCCCAGTCGGGTCCCAGCACGTCGGGTCCGAGGTGGCCGACGAGCTCGCCCTCGCGGGCCGTCGGCACGAGGTCGAGCATGCCGAGCCGCAAGCCGAGGGCGGTCCAGTCCTCCGCCGCCACCAGGGCCCTCAGCTGGGGGTTGCGGCGCCACCGCGCCTCGAGCCCGGGCGACGCCTCGACGCGCCACTGCCCCTCCATCCGCAGGTGGGAGTGCAACGTGAAGCCCCCCTCGACGCGGTGCAGGATGTGCTTGCCGCGGCTGACCACCTCGAGCGTCGCGCGGCCCGACAGGTCGGCCGTCGCGATCTCGCCCGGCCAGCGCAGGTCGGACTCGACGATCACCCGACCGGCGAGCGCCTCGTTGAGCCTCGACGCGGTGCGCCAGACCGTGTCCCCCTCGGGCACGCCATCTCCTCCTTCGCTGGTCTCGACAGCCTAGGCACGCACGCCGGGTCGGTGCGCAATGTCCCGCTGGCACACGCCGCGTGCCGGGCACTGGCATGACGACCCATGCCACGCGGTCGAGGCCGGTGCAATGGTGACAAAACGGGCACCGACGACGATGCCCCGGACCGGAGGCGACGATGACTTCGACACGCACGCTCACCCTGCCCGTACCCGCCCGAGCCGTCCGAGCGGTCGGCGTGCTGCTCGCCCTCGCGGTCTCCGTGGCCACGACCCTCGTCGTGGCCCAGGCACCTCCGGCACAGGCGGCGACGCTCCAGCAGGTCGCGAGCTTCGGCAGCAACCCGGGCGGGTTGACGATGTTCAGCTACCGTCCCGACGGGCTGCCGGCGAACGCCCCGGTCGTCGTCGAGCTGCACGGGTGCACCCAGGACGCGACGACCTACTTCACGAGCTCCGGCTGGCGCACCTTCGCCGACCGTCACGGCTTCGCCCTCGTGCTGGCCCAGCAGAGCAGCGCCAACAACTCCAACACGTGCTTCAACTGGTTCGAGCCCGGCGACATCGCCCGCGGTCAGGGCGAGGCGGCGAGCATCGCGCAGATGGTCGACTATGCCGTCGCCAACTACGGGAGCGACTCCCGCCGCGTCTACGTCACGGGCCTGTCAGCCGGCGCGGCGATGACCGCCGTCATGCTCGCCACCTACCCCGACAAGTTCGCCGGCGGCTCGATCAACGCGGGCATCCCCTACACGTGCGCGACCTCTATGACGGCCGCGTTCACGTGCATGAACCCGGGCGTCGACAAGACACCGGCCGCGTGGGGCGACCTCGTGAGGGGTGCGTATGCCGGCTACTCGGGTCCCAGGCCCAAGGTGGCCATCTGGCACGGCCAGTCCGACACGACGGTCGCCCCGATGAACGGCGTCGAGCTGCGCGACCAGTTCACGAACGTCAACGGTGTCTCTCAGACGCCGACCTCGACGGGCACGATCGCCTCGGGCGTCACGTGGGAGGACTACGGCGGCCGGGTGCGGCTGACCAAGGTCGCCGGCATGAACCACGGCACCGCCGTCGACCCCGGGACCGCGGACAACCAGTGCGGCACCGCCGGCGCGTACTTCATCGACACGGTGTGCGCGGCCTACTACGACGTCGCCTTCTTCGGCCTCGACGGCGGCACCGCGCCACCGACCACGACGGCCACTCCCCCGACGACGACCACCACAGCCCCTGCGCCGACGTGCATCACGTCAAGCAACTACGCCCACGTGCAGGCCGGGCGGGCCTACCAGTCGGGCGGCTACGCGTACGCCCTCGGCTCGAACCAGAACCTCGGCCTCTACAACACCTTCTACACGGCCACGCTCGAGCAGAGCTCACCCGGCTACTGGGAGAAGTGCTAGCCGGCCGCGTCACCGGCGCAGGCGCAGGCCGCGTGGGGTCATGTGGAAGCCGGCATTCGAAAGGGCTTGCACCAGAGGGTGGCCCGAGCCGAGCACCGATGCGCCATCAGCCTTCTCGACGGTGAGCCGGCCCAGGGCTCCTTCGCGCACGGCGAGGGCGAGCGCGTCGGCGGCGGCCTGGAGGCGGTCAGGGTCGTCGGACCAGCAGAGCATGGTCTTGCCGCCCCGCTCGACGTAGAGCACGAGCTCGCCGTCGACGAGCACGACCAAGGCCCCAGCCTTGCGGCCGGGCTGGTGGCCCTTGCGCCGGGAGCCCTTGCCCGAGTCGTCGGCGGTGGCGCTGTCGGGGCCGGAGTCGTCGGTGGCGTCGGTGACTCCGCGCTCTGGCCAGCCGATCGCTGCGCCGTAGGGGTTGGCGGGGTCGCTCGCGGCCAGCACGAGGGCAGGCGGCCCGTTCCGCTCAGGGCGGTCGCGGCGCCGTGCCGGTGGCGAGGGCGTCAGCCACTCGTCACCCTCCGACGGGTCGACCCGCTGCCCACCGTCACCGGCGCTGTCGGCGCCGGGCAGGCGTGACATGGACCGGAGCCGGTCGACGGCGCCGGTCGAGGCGAACTGCGAGGCCCCGAGTCCCTCGACGAAGTAGCCGCGGCGCACCTTGCCGGCCTCCTCGGCCGCGGCGAGCACGCGGTAGACGGCCGCGAAGCCGCCGGGCACGTCCTCGGTGGCGACCGACCCGCGGGTCAGCACGCCGTAGCGGTCGAGGAGCAGCTCGGCGTTGGTCACCGCGCGCACCGTCGGGTCGGTCTCGGCCGGAGGCAGTGCCGTCCAGCGCCCGACGCCCGTCGACGGGCCCGACCCCACAGCGCGCCCGGCGGCCAGCGCCTTCGAGGTCGCGGCGTCCTCGGCCGCCTCGACCCGGGCGGAGCTGGTGCCGGCGAGCGGGCCACGCAGCGAACCGAACCGCCCGAGCGAACCGCGGCGGCCGGCATACCTCGTGGAGCGCGGGCCGGAGGTCGTGCGCTTGTGCGCGGTGCGGCCACCGGCGAGCAGCGCGCGCAACGGCGCGATCGTGTCGTTGGTGATGCGGCCCGACCACAGCAGCGACCACAGGGCCTCGTTCAGCTCGGCGTCGCCGAGGGCGACTCGGGTCGACAGGGCCCGGAAGAAGTACGCGCCACCACCCTCGAGCGCGTCGAGCACCGCCTGCTCGTCGTCGGTGAGCTCGGTGACCTCGGGCGGCGTGAGCGTGAGGTGGGCGGCGTCGGCGAGGTGCAGGCTGACCCAGCCGTCATCGCCGGGCAGCGACCCGTGGCCGCGCCAGACGACCTCGCCCGAGCTCATCACCTCGTCGAGCAGCGCCGGTGTGTAGCCGGCAACCCGGGCGGGAAGGACGAGCGACTCGAGCGCGCTCGCGGGCACCTCGGCGCCGGTGAGCTGCTCGACCGCGCGGAGCAGTCCCTCGCGCCCGCGCAGACCCCCGCCGACGCCCTGCCACTGCGGCAGGAACCGCGCGAGGTCGCTTTGCGCGACCGGCTCGACCTCGTGACGCAGCGCCGCCAGCGACCGGCGTCGGAGCAGCCGCAGCACCTCGGCGTCGCAGAACTCGGGCCCGTGCCCGCCGCCGTTCTCGGTGGGCAGCAGCTCGCCCTCCACGACGCGGCCCGCGGAGACGAGGCGGCGCAGCGCGTCGTGGACGACGGCCGGGCCCAGGCCCCACCACGCCGCGACGGTCTGGACGGCGAACGGCCCGTGCGTGCGGGCAAAACGTGCGACGAGGTCGGCGAGCGGGTCGGGCACCGACTCGAGGAAGGCCTGCGGCACGCCGACGGGAAGCGCTGTGCCGAGGGCGTCGCGCAACCGGGCGGCGTCCTCGATCGCGGCCCAGCGGTCGTCGCCGCCGACGCGAACGGCGATGACCCGACGGGCCGCCTCGAGCTCGGTGAGAGCGGCTTCGACGGCCACCGGCTCGAAGCCCTCGGCAGCCCGGGCGACGACGTCGCGCACGGACAGCGGACCCAGCACGCGGAGCAGGTCGGCGACGTCCTCGGCGTCGCGGGCCCCACGCTCGGGGGTGAGCCGCTGGAGCTCCGCCTCGGTGCGGGCGACGGCCTCGGGGTCGAGCAGGTCGCGCAGCGCGAGCGCCTCACCCTGGCCGAGCAGCTCGGACAGGAGCGACGGGTCGAGCGCGAGCGCTGCGGCACGACGCTCGGCGAGGGGTGAGTCGCCCTCGTAGAGGTACTGGGCGACGTAGCCGAAGACGAGAGACTTCGCGAACGGGCTCGGCTGGCTGGACTCGACGTCGACCACCTTGACGCTGCGCGAACGGATGTCGGACATGAGCTCGACGAGGCCCGGCACGTCGAAGACGTCCTGGACGCACTCGCGCACCGCCTCGAGGACGATCGGGAACGAGGGGTACTGGCTGGCCACCTCGAGCAGCTGGGCCGCCCGCTGGCGCTGCTGCCAGAGCGGCTGGCGACGGTCGGGGCGGCGCCGCGGCAGCAGCAGAGCCCGGGCCGCGCACTCCCTGAACCGCGCTGCGAACAGGGCGGATCCGCCGATCTCGTGGGTGACGAGCTCGCTGACCTCCTCGGGCTCGAGGGTGACGATCTCGACGAGCTGCTGCCCCACTGCGGCGCCGTCGTCGAACTCGAGGTCGGGCAGCCGGAAGACGATGCCGTCGTCGCCGTGCATGGCCTGGACGTCGATGCCGAACCGCTCGCGCATGCGGGCCGCGACGCAGAGCGCCCACGGCGCATGCACCTGGCCGCCGAAGGGCGAGAGCACCGCGACCCGCCAGTCGCCGATCTCGTCGCGGAAGCGCTCGACGACGATGGTGCGGTCGTCGGGGACGTGCCGCGTCGCCTCCTTCTGCTCGGTGAGGTAGCCGATGAGGTTGTCGGCGGCCCACTCGTCGAGGCCGGCTGCCGTGACGCGCGCCCTGGCGCGCTCGGGCGTCAGGCCGACGATCTCGCGCACGAAGCCGCCGAGAGCCCGGCCCAGCTCGGCGGGCCGGCCCTGCTGGTCGCCCTTCCAGAACGGCAGGCGGCCGGCCTGACCGGGGGCAGGCGTGACGAGGACGCGGTCGTGGGTGATGTCCTCGATGCGCCACGTCGACGTGCCGAGGGTGAAGACGTCGCCGACGCGGGACTCGTAGACCATCTCCTCGTCGAGCTCACCGACCCGCCGGCCCGGGCCTTCGCCGGAAGCGAGGAAGACGGCATACAACCCTCGGTCGGGGATGGTGCCGCCGCTCGTCACGGCGAGGCGCTGGGCGCCGCGGCGGCCGGTGAGCGTGTCGGTGACGCGGTCCCAGACGATGCGCGGGCGCAGCTCGGCGAACTCGTCGGACGGGTAGCGACCGGCGAGCATGTCGAGGGTGGCCTCGAGGACCGAACGCGGCAGCGACGCGAAGCTCGCGGCCCGGCGCACGAGGGCCTCGACGTCGGCCACCGTCCAGTCGTCGAGGGCACACATGGCGACGACCTGCTGGGCGAGCACGTCGACGGGGTTGGCGGGGATGCGCAGCGACTCGATGGCGCCGGCACGCATGCGCTCGACGACGACGGCGGTCTGCACGAGGTCGCCGCGGAACTTCGGGAACATGACGCCCTGGCTGACCGCCCCGACCTGGTGGCCGGCGCGGCCGACGCGCTGCAGGCCGCTCGCGACCGACGGCGGGCTCTCGACCTGGATGACGAGGTCGACGGCGCCCATGTCGATGCCGAGCTCGAGGCTGCTCGTGGCGACGACCGCGGGCAGCCGACCGGCCTTGAGGTCCTCCTCGATGGTGGCGCGGTGCTCCTTGCTCACGGAGCCGTGGTGTGCGCGTGCGAGCACGGCGGGCGCACCGCGCGAGGCGCCGGACTGGGCCATCACCTGGGCCGGCGGCTGCGTCGAGAGGGCGGCGAGGCTCGGCGACGGGAGGCCCTCCTGCTCGGCGAGCCGCTCCTCCCAGATCTCGTTGAGACGGGAGGTCAGCCGCTCGGCGAGGCGCCGCGAGTTGGCGAAGACGATGGTCGAGCGGTGCTCGGCGATGAGGTCGACGATGCGCTCCTCGACGTGCGGCCAGATGCTCGCCTGCGGCGCGTTGCCCGCGGCCGGCCCGGAGAGGTCGGGGACGCCCGGCGAGATCTCGGCGGCCGAACCCGACAGCTCACCCATGTCGGGCACCGGCACGACGACGTCGAGGTCCCACTGCTTGGTCGACTCGGGCTGCACGATCTCGACCGGTCGACCGCCGGCGAGGTAGCGGGCGACCTCCTCGACCGGGCGCACGGTGGCCGAAAGCCCGACGCGCTGGGCCGGCTTGGGCAGGATCGCGTCGAGGCGCTCGAGGCTGAGGGCGAGGTGGGCGCCGCGCTTGGTGCCGGCCACGGCGTGGACCTCGTCGACGATGACGGTCTCAATGCCCTTGAGCGCCTCGCGCACCGACGAGGTGAGCATGAGGAAGAGCGACTCGGGCGTGGTGATGAGGATGTCGGTGGGCGTGCGGGCGAAGGCCCGCCGCTCGTTGGCGGGCGTGTCTCCCGAGCGCACGCTGACGCTGATGTCGGGCGGCGGCAGCTCGAGCCTGGTGGCCGCGTGCCCGATGCCGACGAGGGGCGCGCGCAGGTTGCGCTCGACGTCCACGGCCAGGGCCTTCATCGGCGAGACGTAGAGCACGCGGCATCGCTCGAGGCGCTCCTCGGGCACCGGCTCGCTGGCCATCCGGTCGATGGCCCACAGGAAGGCCGAGAGCGTCTTGCCCGACCCGGTGGGTGCGACGACGACGCAGTGGTGGCCCGAGCTGATGGCGTCCCACGCGCCCTCCTGGGCGGTCGTGGGCGCGTTGAAGCTGCTCCGGAACCACTCGGCGGTGGCCGGAGAGAAGCGGTCGAGCACATCGGTCATCACGGGTCAGCCTGCCATCCCGCACCGACACGGCGCCGCGACCTTAGGCTTGACGGAGGCCGGGGGCCACCCCGGGTCGACCACGGAGTCGCGGGTGGGCAGGGCGTTCGAGAAGGGACCACCGGTCGGACGGGACAGGCAGCTCGGTCTCGTCGACGAGCTGCTGCTCGCCCTGACGTCCGAGTCGTCGCCGCCCGACGCGCACGCCCGCGCTCTGTTGCTGGGCGGGGACGCCGGCATCGGCAAGAGCACGCTGGTCGCGGCCGTGGCCGAGCGCTCGCGGAAGCTGTCGATGCCCTGCGGCGTCGGGCACTGCCTCGACCTCGCCACCAGCACCCCCTGGGCTCCAGTGGTCGAGGGGCTCCGGGGCGTTCTCGACGAGCGGGTCGGCGCTGGGCAGGACCCGGACCCGCGCACGGCCTGGCTCAGGTCCGGGACGCGCTCGATCGCGCCCTCGCTCGAGTCCGTGCTCGACGCGACGGAGGCCGTGGGGCAGGGCGGGCCGTTCGTCCTCGTCCTCGAGGACCTGCACTGGGCCGACGCGACGGTGCGGGACTTCGCGCTCGCAGCGCTGCGCACCTGCCGGGCTCCGGTCCTGCTCGTCCTGACCTTCCGCGCCGACGACGTCACCGGGGGGCATCCACTTCGCACCGCACTGGTGGAGCTCTCCCGCAGCGCCCGGACCGTGCGGGTAGACCTCGAGGGACTCGATGCCACCGACGTCGGTGAGCTCGCGGTCCGACTCGCAGGACGGGCCCTCGAGCCGCACGAGCTCCGGTCGCTCGTCGAACGCTCGGGGGGCAACCCGCTGCACGTCGAGGAGCTGCTCGCCGCGGACGAGCCGGGAGTCCCCCGGCTGCTGAGTGGCCTCCTGCTCCGCCACGTGGAGCTGCTCTCGCCCGCGACGGCGGGGCTCGCCCGCCTCGCGGCCGTGGACGGCACCCGGATCGACCTCGAGACCCTGCGCGCTGCGTCCGACCTCGACGTGCCGGGCTTCACCACCGCACTGCGCGAGCTCCTGGACGCCAACGTCGTCGTACGCCACGGCGATCGTTTCGCGTTCCGCCACGCGCTGATCCGCGACGCCGTCCTCGACGACATGCTCCCGGCGGAGCGTGTCGGCATGCACGCGCGATATGCCGGCGCGCTGCTCTCCCGGGTCGGCCCCGGCTCGACCGAGGAGCGGTGGGCGTACGGCTCCTCCCTGGCCCTGCACGCGGCTGGGGCGCTGGACTGGCCGCTCGCCCTCGAGGCGTCGGTGTGGGCAGGTCACGCGGGCCGGCAGTTCGGTTCGGCCGGGGCCGCAGACCACTTCGAGCGTGCGCGCGACCTCTGGGACCGGGTGCCGGACGCCCAGCAGCGCACCGGTCTCGCCAAGGCCGACCTGCCTCGCCTCGCCGCCCTGGTGCTCGCCAACGAGGGCGACCTCGACCGCGTGCACGACCTGCTGCGCCAGGCGGTGGACCTCCTCGAGCCTGAGGGCGACCCGCTGGCCGCGTGTCGGGTGCTCACGGCCGTCGGCGACAGCTGGGTCGAGGTGCCGGGACTGATGCCCCGCCGGGAGGCGCTCGCGAAGGCCATGGAGCTGGCGGGGGCGGAGCCGAGTCGGGAGCTGGCGGCGGCGCTCAGTGCCGCGACGTTCCACGCCTGCCGCATCGGCCATTTCGAGGAGGCCCTTCGCCAGGGGACGCGCGCCGTGGAGGTGAGCCGCTCCGTCGGAGACGACGACCTCCTCGTGGAGGCCCTGTGGGAGCTCGCCGAGCCGCTCTGGAACATCGGACGGTGCAGCGAGTCCATCGAGGTGCAGCGGCAGGCCGTGCACCAGGCAGAGCGTGCCGAGGAGCTGGGAAAGTTCCTCGAAGCCTCCGGCGAGCTCGCTGCCATGCTCGGCTTCCACGGTGCGGTGGAGGAGGCCCTCGCGGTCGCTCGCCGGGCGCGCGAGGGCGCCGCGCGGGCCGGGCTCGCACGGTTCGTGGCGTTCGGGGCCGAGCAGGAGATGGAGATCCTCGTCCGCGAGGGGCGGTTCACCGAGGCCGAGGAGATGTTCGAGACGTACTGCGTCCCTGCCAGGGTGGAGTACCGGCTCCGATGGTGGCGGTCGACCTTCCTCCGGGTCCACGGAGACGCCCGTGGAGCGCTCGCGGTCGAGGAGGAGGCGATCGCCGGCGGATTCAACCCGGTGGGCGTCGTCCACTCACCGCGCCTCATCGAGATCTGCGAAGGACTGCCTGATGTCACACGGGCACTCGGAACGGCCGAAGCGATGGTCGCGGAGGTCCTCGACCGTGACTCGCCACTCGAGCACGCCGTCGCGGCGCGCTATGCGTTCGAGGCGCTCGCCGCGGCCGCCGTCGCGCGCCAGGAGCCGCCGCCAGACCTGGAGCTCGGGGCACGCCGCTCTCTCGACCTCGCGACGGAACGAGTCTCGCCGGAGTGGTCCGACAACTGGTTCGGCGTGCAGCTGGCCTGCGGCATCGCCTTCGCGGCGCAGTGGGGTGGCGGGACCGGCATCCCCGAGTGGCGGCGGGCGTCCGAGCTGGCGACCCCCTTCGGCCGCTACACCGCCCTGCGCCCCAACCTAGAGCTAGCCAGGGCGCAGCTGGCGAACGGTGAGCGCGACGCCGGCAAGGAGCTGCTCTCCACCGTCTGGCACCAGGCCCACGCCATGGGGTCACGGTGGCTCGAGGAGCAGGCCGCCACGAGCGCACGGCGCTTCCGGGTGCCACTCCCCCTCGACGAGGAGCTGCCACGGCCCCTGGCTCGGCTCACCCCGCGCGAGCGGGAGGTCCTGGAGCTCGTCGCGGCCGGGGCCACCAACCGCGCGATCGCCGATCGCCTGTTCATCACCGAGAAGACGGCCGCTCTGCACGTCGGCAACCTCATCGCCAAGCTCGGCGTGCGCAACCGCGGCGAGGCTGCGGCCGTCCTCCGAGCCGTCCAGCCCGACGACCGAGACCCCTGACCGCCGGCGTCAGACCGCGACGACCGCGGGGGGCCCCAGCGGTTCGAACATGGCCGGCTCGTCCTCGGGACGCAACGCGGTCGAGCCGTAGAGCCAGTCGACGAAGGCGTAGTCGTGCACGTCGCGCTCGCGCATGACCTCGTTGCGCCACAGGCGGTCGTCGTCGGTGAGGTGCCACAGCTTCCCCCAGGCACGTGCCGTCGTCAGGACGCGGCGGCAGTGCTCGGGGCGCACGGCCTGGTACGCCGCCAGCGCGGTGTCCCAGTCGAGAGAGGCGCCGTCGGCGCCGGCCGTGACCTGCGCGCCCACGTGCTCCGAGAGCACCCACGCGTCCTCGATGGCCATGACGGCGCCCTGCGCGAGGTACTGCAGGGGCGGGTGCGCGCTGTCTCCCGTGAGGGCGATGCGTCCGATGACCCACTGGTCGATCGGGTCGCGGTCGTACATCCGCCACCACTTGTCGCGCCACATGAGCGGCAGGCCTGCCCGCACGTTCTCGCACGTCTGGTCGAACGCGGCGTCGAGCTCGTCGGGGGTGCCCCAGTCCTCTTCTCCCGCCAGAGCCTTGGGCGACTCGAAGACCGCGACCTGGTTGAACATCTCGCCACCACGGAGGGGGTACTGCACGAAGTGGCACTTCGGCCCGACGTATACGACGACGTCGTCGAGGGCGATGTCGAGCTGCTCGACCTGGCCCATCGGCACGGCGCCACGGTAGGCGACGTAGGCCGACGACACGGGCTGGTCGTCCGAGACGAGCTTCCTTGCGACGGAGTGCAGCCCGTCGGCGGCGATGACGACGCGCGCCGTCTCGCGTCCGCCCTCGTGCACGACGGTCGCGGCATCCGCCCCCTGCTCGTATGCCGTGACCGCCACGTTCGTCACGAGGTCGACCCCGGCACGCTCGCAGGCGCGGAGCAGGGTGCCGTGCAGGTCGCTGCGGTGGATGACGACGTAGGGGAAGCCGTAGCGCTCCCGTGCGTCGCCGAGGTCGAGCCGGGTGAGCTCCGAGCCGTCGACCGCGTCGCGCATGACGAGGTTCTTCGGCACGACGCCGAGTGCGACGACCTCGTCGAGCAGGCCCCACTGGTCGAGGATCCGGGTGCAGTTCGGCGCGATCTGCAGCCCGGCGCCGACCTCACCGAACTCGGCGGCCCGCTCGAGCACCCGCACGCGAAGTCCCTTGCGGGTCAGGGCGAGCGCGTTGGCGAGTCCGCCGATGCCGCCTCCGACGACGATCGCATCGGGCTGGGTGGTGTTGGGGTGGGTGGTCATCTTGACTCCTTCGTCGTCAGGGGGTGCAGGGGTTTCGGCGTCAGAGCCAGCGGGGCAGGCCGGGAAGGGTCCCGCCGTCGGTCGTGAGGCCGGTGTGGTCGCGACCGGTGATGTAGGCGGCCAGCTGCGCGAGCGGCCCACGCACCTGGACCGCCTCGCCCACGCCGACGACCGGCCAGGCCGTGCTGCGGGGCGTGCCGTCGACGGTGTCGGTCGGGTCGGTGGACACGAGGACCACCGCCGGACCGTCCGCCCCGCGCGAGCGCTTGGCGGCTGCGTCGTGAAGCACCTCGATGAGGAAGTCGGTCGGGAGGTCGTCGAATCCGACGCCGCCGTCGAGGTCGACGGCGTGGACCATGACCTCGCGGGTGCGCATCCACGGCACCTCGGTGGCCGGGACGGTGCGGCCCTGCGCGGTGCGCACGAGCCGGGTCCAGCACTCGCCGTCGAGGGCGCCGAGGGCCTTGTCCAGCCCGGCTGCACTGTCGCAGAACCACTCCCGCAGCTCGGCAGCAGGCTTGACGGCCCCCTTCTCGATGTCCGACCCACGCTGCTCCGGCGACGCGTACATCGGGGTCTCGACGCCCGTGCGCGCCCACGTCGCGAGGTTGACCAGCGCCTCGGCGTTGGCCGCGACGTGCGCGACGACGTGCGCCCGGGTCCAGCCCTCGAGCGCGGTCGGCTCCGTGAGCGCGGCGTCGTCGAGGCTGTCGAGCGCCCGCTGGAACAGGACCGTCCCAGCGGTGACGAGGTCGCGTGACCAGAGCAGCGTGGAGGACATCAGCCGCGCCCGTCCGCGACGACGACGTTCTCGCAGCGGCCGAGGCCCTCGATCTCGGTGACGACCTTCTGGCCGGCCTGGAGGTAGCGAGCGGGCTTGCGTGCGTGGCCGACTCCGCCGGGAGTGCCGGTGGCGATGACGTCGCCGGGGCGCAGCGTGATCATCGTCGAGAGGTACTCGACGAGGGCGACCGGGTCGAAGAGCAGGTCACCGGTGGTGTCCTCCTGCACGACCTCGCCGTCGACCTCGGCACGGATCGCGAGCGTCGGGCGCACGCCGCCGGGCAGCTCGTCGGGCGTGACGAGCCACGGCCCGAGCGGTGTCGTGGACTCCCAGTTCTTGCCCTGCAGCCACTCCTTCGTGCGGAACTGCCAGTCGCGCGCGGTGATGTCGTTGAGCACCGCGAAGCCGGCGATGGCGGCCTCGGCCTCGGCGGTCGTCGCGCGCCGCACGGTCGACCCGATGACGACGGCGAGCTCTGCCTCCCAGTCGAACTGGTCGGTCTCGTCGGGGCGCAGGATGTCGTCCTCGGCGCCGACGAGCGTGTCGGCGTACTTGCTGAAGATCGTCGGGTACTCCGGCAGGTCGCGTCCCATCTCGAGGATGTGGTTGCGGTAGTTGAGGCCGACGCAGAAGATCTTGCCGGGTCGTGGAACGACGGGGGCGTATGCCGTCTGCCCGGCTTCCAGGGTGGGTGCCGAGTCGGCGCCAGCCGCTTCACGCCAGTTCGGCTGCGCGAGAAGGGTGCCGACGTCGGCGACGCCGAGCGGGACGAGGTGCGAGCCCTCGACGCGTACGGCCTGGGTGGAGCCGTCAGCGGTGCGGACGGTTGCGAGCTTCATCAGTTGGTTCCTTCGATCTGGGTGCGGGCGAGGTTGAGGCGCTCGAAGATCGGCGCGTCGCTGAAACGGAAGAGGTCGAGGGCGCCGGAGTCGGAGTCGGACGCGGAGGCCTCGGAGCGGATGGAGAGCGGCTGCCACGACGGCACGACGAAGAGGTCGCCCCTTGTCACTGACCAGCTGACGTCGCCGACGGTGACCGTGCCGGCGCCGTCGAACACCTGGTAGACCGACGAGCCGGTCTGCCGGACTGGCGCGGTCTCGGTGCCGGACGCGACGCGGTGGAACTCGGTGCGGATCGTCGGCAGCACGTCGCCGGCGTTCGTCGGGTTGGTGAAGCGAATGGCGGCGTGGCCGTGCTCGACGGTGCCGCCGTAGCCCTCCTTCTCGAGCTCGAGCTGGTCGGTGAGGGCACGGTCGGTGTCCTCCCAGCGGTAGCAGAGCAGCGGGGACCCGGGTGTCGAGCCGAGCTGCGACACCGGCGCGATGCCCGGGTGGCCCCACAGGCGCTGCGAGCGAGAGCGCTCGGGCGTGGTGCGCTCCTCGTCGGAGATGTGGTCGCGCCCGAACTCGAAGAACTGCGCCTCGACCTCGTACTGGAACGGGATGTCGAGACCGTCGATCCAGGCCATCGGCCGGTCCGCCGCATTGTGGTGGGCGTGCAGGTTCCAGCCGGCCTGGGGCAGGAAGTCACCGCGGCGCATCGGCACGGGGTCGCGCCCGACGACGGTCCACACGCCCTCGCCCTCGACCACGAAGCGGAACGCGTTCTGGGTGTGGCGGTGCTCGGGGGCGTCCTCGCCCGGCATGAGGTACTGGATCGCGGCCCAGAGCGTCGGCGTCGCGTACGGCTTGCCACCGAGCGACGGGTTCGCCAGGGCGATCGCGCGACGCTCCCCTCCACGGCCCACGGGCACGAGGTCACCGGCCCGGCCGGCCAGCTCGAGCAGCGTGGCCCACTCCCAGCGGTGCGGCTGGGCCTTGGAGCGCGGGTGCGGCGGCATGAGGTCGCCGATCTCGGTCCAGAGCGGCACGAGCAGCTCCTTCTCGAAGCCGCGGTAGAGGTCCTCGAGCTCGGGCGTCACGGTCGGCTGGTCGGGCGCATCGACAGCGGCGAGGCTCACCGGGGAGACGCCTGCGGCGGCGGGGTCGGTCGTGAGGGACATGACGGTTCCTTTCAGTGGACGAGCTCGGCCGGCACGGCCGCGGAGTCGGGACGGACGACGGGGCGGGTGGCGACGAGCGTCACGAGCAGCAGCGCGGCAGCCACACCGGCCGCGACCGCGAAGGCGAGGAAGTTGCTGCCGACGCCGAGGTTCGCGGCGAGCAGCCAGCCACCGACCTGCGGTGCGAGGACGGCGCCGATGCGGCCGACGCCGAGGGCGAAGCCGAGCGACGTCCCGCGCAGCGCCGACGGGTAGTGGTTGGCCACGGCGGCGATGATGAGGCACTGGGTGCCGTGAGTGCCGACGCCGGCGAGGATCAGGGCGCCGTAGACGGGCAGCAGGTCGCTCGGGTAGGTGAGCAGGAAGGCGAGGCCCACGGCCGCGGCCGCGGCGGCCCAGATCGCGCTCCTGAGCGGGCCGAACCGCATGCCGGCCCACGCCGTGACGACCGAGCCGAGCACGGCGCCGAGGTTGAGGGCCAGCAGGAAGTGCAGGGGCTGGCCCATGTCGAAGCGTGCGTCGGAGGCCATCAGCTTCGGCAGCCAGGTGCCCAGGCCGTACCACGCGAAGAGGGTGGCGACCGTGGCGAGGGCGAAGAGCACGGTGGGGCGCCGCCACTCGCCGGTGAGGATCGAGCGGAAGCCGGGACGGTGGTGCGCGCCCGAGGCCGCCGTCTCCGACGCGTCGTGGACCAGGCCGTGGCGAGCCTCGACCGCAGTTGCCTCCTCGACCCGGCCCCGCGTGCGCAGCCACGTCGGCGACTCCGGCAGGAAGGCCGCGCAGAGCGGCAGGAGGACGACGACCGCGAGGACGGCCACGGCATACATCGACCGCCAGCCGTGCTGGGGCAGCAGCCACAGGCCGACGAGCGCGGCGGCCGAACCACCGATCGGTACGCCGGACATCATGATCGTCGAGACGGCCGAGCGGCGCCGGCGCGAGACGAACTCGGCGGTGAGGGCGTTGGCGGACGGCACGAGGCCACCGAGGCCGAGGCCGGCGACGAAGCGGAACGCGCCGAACGCCTCGGGGCCCGGCGCGACGGCGCACAGGGCCGTGAAGACCGAGAACCACAGCGTGCACCAGAGGATGGTGCGGCGGCGTCCGAGCCGGTCGGCGAGGTAGCCCGCGCCGAGCGCGCCGGCGAGCATGCCGGCGAAGGCGAGGCTGCCGATGAAACCGGCCGACGCGGGGGTCAGGCCCCAGCCGCGCTCCTTGAGCAGGGACGGGATGGTCGTGCCGTAGACGATGAGGTCGTAGCCGTCGAAGACGACGATGAGCCAGCAGAGGAGCGTGACCAGCCAGGCGGGGCGGCGCGAGAGGCGCTGGGCGCGGGCCGGGGTCTGGGCCGGGGTCTGGGGTGTGGGCGTCGTTGCCATGCCGACCATGGTGGGATGGTTCGACATGGCAGAACGAGACTATTCTGCATGGCAGAATTATGGAGTCCCACATGATGGAGCCGAGCGAGGATCACCGACATGAACCTGGGCATTGACACGGGCCTGAAGACGAAGCCGCAGTACGCGCTCCGCAGCGTCGACCACGCCCTGCAGCTCGCCGTGATCCTGCAGGTCGAGGGTCCGCAGACCGTCTCCGACGTCGCCGACCGGCTCGGCGTGGCCCGCTCCACGGCGCACCGGCTGCTCTCGATGCTCGTCTACCGCGACTTCGCCCGGCAGGGGTCCGACCGCCGCTACCACGCCGGCCCGGTCATCTCGCTCGAGGCCGACTCGCGCAGCCACACCGCGCTGCTGCGGGCGGTCGCCCTCCCGCACCTCCAGGTGCTCGTCGACCGGGTCGAGGAGTCGGCCAACCTCATGGTGCTCGCCGGCGACCACGCCCGGTTCGTGGCCTCGGTCGAGTGCCGGCAGTCCCTGCGGGTCGGCGACCGCGAGGGCATGGTGTTCCCCGCCCACCTGGCCTCGGGCGGCAAGGTCATGCTCGCCGACCTGCCCCCCGAGGAGCTCTCGGTGCTCTTCACCGAGGACCGCTGGGAGGGACGGGAGGCCCAGCGACCCGACGTCACCAGCGTGCTGAAGGACCTCGCGAGCGTGCGACGGCGCGGCTTCGCCATCAACAAGGACCGCACCGAGACCGGTGTCACCGCCATCGGTCGCGGCATCCGCGTCGGCGACCGCACCGACGCGGCCGTCACCGTGTCGATGCCGACCGTGCGCTTCCGCGAGGAACGCCTCGTCGACATCGTGAGTGCGCTCGCCCTGACGACTCGCGACATCGAGCGCGACATGGAGCAGAGCCTGCGGGTCGAGCCCGCCTGACGGGCGGCTGCTACCCCGTCAGTACGCCGGCAGCTCGCCCTCGCCCGGCGTCACCCGCAGCTCCGACTCCTCGACGCGTACGTCGTTGATGCTCGCCTCGCGACGGCGCATGTAGCCGAGGTCGTCGAACTCCCACTGCTCGTTGCCGTAGGAGCGCCACCACTGCCCGTCGGCGTCCTGCGACTCGTACTGGAAGCGCACCGCGATGCGGTTGCCCTCGAACGCCCAGAGGTTCTTGCGCAGCCGGTAGTGCTGCTCACGGTCCCACTTGCGGCGCAGGAACTCGACGACGGCTGCCCGGCCCTCGAGGTGCTCGTCGCGGTTCCGCCAGACGGTGTCCTCGGTGTAGGCGCCGGCGACGCGCTCGGGGTCACGGGTGTTCCACGCGTCCTCGGCGGCCTGCACCTTCTGGCGCGCGGTCTCCTCGGTGAACGGCGGGAGCGGGGGTCGGGGGTCCATGTGTTCAGCGTCGCACCTCGCGGTGCGAGCCGTCGATGCGGCGCGTCCAGCCACGCCCGTCGAGGTGCTCGAGCAGCGGGATGACCGTGCGCCGGGTCGACTCGAGGGCAACCCGCGCCTCGCTCGTCGTGAACGGCTGCTGCAGCCCCGCGAGCACCCGCATCGCCCGAGCCGGGCCGGTCGGCAGCAGCACGACGTCGTCGTCGAGGCGCAAGAGCCTCCCGGCGCGCACGGCCGCCGCCACCTCGCGGGGCCCGAGGCCGTGTGCCTGCAGCTCGCGCTGCTCGGGCGCGGCGAACGGCTGGTCGGCGAGGCGGGCCTCGAGGGCCCGCAGCCCTGCCTCGACCTGCTCGGGCAACGCGTCCCGGTGGCCCGGCGCGCCGACTCGCCCCTCACGCACCTCGAGGCCGACGTATGCCGTGAGGTCGGCCATGAGCGACCGGTCGGGCACCTCGGCCGCCGCCCGCGCTGCCTCGAGCGTCAAGGTCGGTTCGAGGGGCTGTCGGGAAGCCTTCTGCTGCAAGGCATCCCGCAGCCTTCCAGCCCACTGCTGCCAGGCGGCGTCGGCGACGAGCCACTGCCCGTGCCGGACGACCGTCGGGCCGGGGCGCTCGCCCTCCGGGACGATCGCCCCGAGCGCGAGCGCGGCATCGACGGTCATGGCTCCACGCCGCCCGACCTCCTGCTCGAGGCTCGGGCGACCGTCCTGCCGCGTCACCACCTCGGCGCGTGCGACTGCTGCCCCACGTCGCGTCAGCGGCGGCGGGTCGGCGTCGACGACGACCGCGCCCTCGATGCGGCGCGAGCCCGGGTCGCGGAGCATGACACGGTCACCGGCGACGAGGGGCAGCGGCTGCGGCACGGTGAGGCGGACCGCGGCCGCGCCCAGGGGTCGCACGCGCGCCTCGACCGCGTGAGTGCCGACGTGGAGCATGAGGTGGAGCGGCAGCCGCTCGGTCGTCTCGCTGCCGAGCCGGACGTCGAGCTGGTCCGTCGTCGGCCACGCGTCCGGCGTGAGCAGCAGGTCGCCGCGGTGGACCTCATCGGCGGGGACCCCCCGCAGGTTGACCGCGACCCGCGCGACCGCGGCGACGGCGTCGTGCGCCTGCTCGAGCGACTGCAGGCCGCGCACGGTCACGTGCCGCCGGCGGCCCGTCGCGTCGTGCAGGACGAGCTCGTCACCTGCGCGGATCGTGCCCTCGCCGAGGGTTCCCGTGACGACGGTCCCCGCGCCTCGGATCGTGAACGACCGGTCGACCCAGAGTCGGGTGCGAGCGTCCACGACGGGCGCGGGCAGGCCGGCCACGAGCGCGTCGAGCGCCACCCGCAGCTCGTCGATGCCCTCACCCGTGCGCGCCGAGACCGCAACCGCCCGGCACCCGCTGAGCGACGAACGCCCCACGCGCGCAACGGCATTCGCGAGCGACGGCGCCGGGTCGGCGAGGTCGCTCCGGGTCACCACGACCAGGCCGTGGGTGAGGCCGAGCGCGTCGATGGCGGCGAGGTGCTCGGTGGTCTGGGCCCGCCAGCCCTCGTCGGCGGCCACGACGAGCAGGACTGCGGGGGCCGGCCCCAGCCCGGCCAGCATGTTGCCGATGAAGCGCTCGTGGCCGGGGACGTCGACGAACGCGACCTGCTCACCCGAGGGCAACGTCGTCCAGGCATACCCGAGGTCGATGGTGAGGCCGCGCCGGCGCTCCTCGGCCCAGCGGTCGGGCTCGATGCCGGTGAGTGCCCGCACGAGAGTGGACTTGCCGTGGTCGACGTGACCACCCGTGGCGATGACCCGCACGTCAGTCTCCGGGGGGCAGGGCGGACCGCACGGCCCGTTCGAGCTCGGCATCGGACTCCACTGGGACACAACGCAGGTCGACGAGGCAGCGTCCGCGCTCGACGCGTGCGACGACCCCCGGGTCGCCGGTCCGCAGGCGCTCCGCACACTCCTCCGGGAGGGCGAGGGCCCACCCAGGCAGCGGCACCCCGGGGGCTCCCCCACCGCCGACGCGTCCCTCGACGGGCACGACCTCGCCACCGACGGCCGCGGCGAGCCGTTCGGTGCGGGCGCGGAGCTCGTCGGCGACGGCATGGAGGTAGGCGGTGACGGGTGGCACCGGTCCGCGCAGGGTGGCCTCGAGGGCGGCTAGGGTGAGCTTGTCGACGCGCAGGGCCCGGGCCAGCGGGTGGCGCCGCAGGCGTTCGACGGTGGCCGCCTCTCCGAGGACGAGACCGGCTTGTGGACCACCGAGCAGCTTGTCGCCGCTGGCCGTGACGACCGTGGCACCGGCCGCGAGGGTCGAGGCGGCGTCGGGCTCGTCGGGCAGCAGCGGGTCGTGGCGCAGCAGCCCGCTGCCGATGTCGACGACGAGGGGAACCGGTGAACCGTCACGTGTGGTGAGCCGAGCGAGCTGCTCGACCGGGGCAGCGCTCGTGAAGCCCTCGACCCGGAAGTTGCTGGGGTGCACCTTGAGCACGCACCCGGTGTCAGGACCCAGCGCGGCGGCATAGTCGTCGACGGTCGTGCGGTTCGTCGTGCCGACCTCGCGCAGCCGCGCGCCGGTCGAGGCGATGAGGTCGGGCAGCCTGAAGCCGTCGCCGATCTCGACCATCTCGCCGCGGCTCACGAGCACCTCGCGACCGGCCGCGAGCGCCGTCGTGGCGAGCACGAGGGCGGCGGCACCGTTGTTGACGACGAGGGCGCCCCCGGCTGCCGGCACGGCGTCGCGCAGTGCCGCGAGAGTCCCTCGCCCACGCCGGGCCCGGGCCCCGGTGGCCACGTCGAACTCCACGTCGACGTAGCCAGCCGCGGCGACGACCGCCTCGAGGGCGGCGGCCGACAGCGGCGCCCGCCCGACGTTGGTGTGCACGACCACCCCGGTCGCGTTGAGCAGGGGCCGCAGCGACGTCGTGCGCGACGGCAGAGCCACGCGCGCGGCCTCGGCGACCTGGCCCGGCTCGATCTCGCCGGTGCGCGCCCGCTGCTGCGCCACGCGTACGGCCGCCTTGACCACCTCGACGCCGTGCCGGGCGACAGCCGTCGCGAGCGCCGGGTCGGCGAGCAGCGCGTCGGTGCGCGGGATGCGCCGCCGCGGGTCGGTCTGCGTCACGCCGCCTCCATGAGAAGTGTGTGGCGGAGGTGGACGGGAATCGAACCCGCCAGACCGAGATGCTCGGTCTCACCGGTTTTGAAGACCGTGGGGACCACCAGGTGCCCAGACACCTCCACGGTCACCGTACCCAGCGCACCCCGTCGATGCTGCGCCGACCTACGGTGTGGGTATGAGCGCAGGTGTGGAGCACGTGAGAACGGTGAGGCTGACCCAGTTCGCCCACGGCGGCGGGTGCGCCTGCAAGATCCCGCCTGGTGAGCTCGAGGAGATGGTGCGAGACCTGGCAGGCGTCAGCCACCCCGACCTGCTCGTGGGCCTCGACAGCGGTGACGACGCGGCCGCCGTCCGCATCGAGGGTGGCATGGCCGTCCTCCTGACGGCCGACTTCTTCACCCCCGTCGTCGACGACCCCTACGACTTCGGGCGCATCGCCGCGGCGAACGCGCTGTCCGACATCTACGCCATGGGCGGCCGACCCGTGCTCGCCGTCAACCTGCTCGGCTGGCCCCGCGACGTGCTGCCGCCCGACCTGGCCGCGGAGGTGCTGCGCGGCGGACTCGACGTCGGACGCCTGGCCGGCTGCCCTGTCGCGGGTGGCCACAGCATCGACGACCCCGAGCCGAAGTACGGCATGGCCGTGACGGGCATCGCCGACCCGAACCGTCTGCTGCGCAACGATGCCGCCACCGCGGGCCTACCCCTCAGCCTCACCAAGCCACTCGGGGTCGGCGTGCTCAACAACCGCCACAAGGTGACCGGCGAGGTCTTCGCCCACGCCATCGAGTCCATGGTGTCGCTCAACGACGTCGCGAGCGCCGCGGCGGTCGCCGCCGGCATCAGGGCCGCCACCGACGTCACGGGGTTCGGGCTGCTCGGGCACCTCTACAAGATGGCCCGCGCCTCGGGGGTGTCGGCGGTCGTCGACGCCGCCGCCGTCCCCTATCTAGAGGGGGCTCGCGAGTCGCTCGCCGCGGGCTTCGTGCCCGGCGGCAGCCGCCGCAACCTCGACTGGGTGCGCCCGCACCTCGACGCGTCCGTCGGCGACGACGAGCTCGTCCTGCTCGCCGACGCCCAGACGAGCGGCGGCCTGCTCGTCGCGGGCGAGGTGCCGGGCGGAACGGTGGTCGGTGAGCTCGTGCCCCGGGCGGACCACGTGCTCACCGTGCGCTGATGGCGTATGCCGTCTAGTGGCGCGCCGTGTCCCGGGCGGCCTTCCTGCCACGCGCGTCACCGACGTCGCTGCCGTCCGCGGCAGCCCCGTCGCGGCGTGGCTTCTTGGTGATGAGCGGCAGCACCAGCGCGACGAGCGTGATGACGCCGATGACCGTGAAGCCGAGGTTGTAGGCCTTGTCGCTGCCGATGAGCGACGCGATGAGCAGTGGGCCGACGACGCCGCCGATGCTCCAGCCGATGAGCATGAGGCCGTAGATCGCGCCGACGTTCTTCACGCCGAAGAAGCTGCCTGCCGTCGACGGCATGGTTCCGAAGGCCCCGCCGTAGCAGAGGTAGATGAGCGCGGCGAGCACGGCGAAGAGGGCCGCACCGGACGCGTGCGGGATGAGCAGGAGGCAGATGCCCTGGATGCCGAGGATCCCGAGGAAGGCCGGCATCTTGCCGACCAGGTCAGAGAGCCAGCCCCAGAAGATGCGGCCGGCACCGTTGAAGAGACCGAGCACGCCGACGAGGGCAGCCGCGCTCGTGGCGGAGTAGCCCGCGACGTCGCTGGCCGTGCCCGCGGCGACGGCGATGAGCGAGATGCCCGCCGTGACGCTCATCGTGAGGATCGCGGTGAGCAGGTACCACTGCTTGGTGTGCATGGCCTCGCTCGGCGTGAAGTCACGCATCGAGGTGCCCGGTGCCGCGGCAGCGGCCTTGGTGCCCGCACCGGCGTCGGCGCGGACCGCCGGGTTGCGGAACACCGAGGTGCAGACGAGAAGGATCACGAGGTAGCCGATGCCGAGCCACAGGAACGCCTTGGTGGGCACGCTCGGCGACTGGTCGATGAGGGCCTGGCCCACTGGGGCCGTGACGACGGCGCCGAAGCCGAACCCGGCGACGGCCAGCCCGGTGATGAGGCCGGGCTTGTCGGGGAACCACTTCTGCAGCATGGCGATCGGCACGATGTAGACCATGCCGAGACCGAATCCGCCGATGACGCCATAGCCCAGGACGAGCAGCCAGAAGGCGTCGGGTGACTGGGCGAACGACGCGAGGATGACGCCGACGGCGTAGATGACGCCTCCGGTCATGGCCACGACGCGGGGGCCACGGGCGTCCTGGAGACGACCGCCGACATAGCTGCCGACGAAGATCATGCCGATGACGACGCTGAACGGCACGGCGGCCTTGGACTTGGACCACCCGAACGCCGCGTCGCTCTGCAGCGCCTTGGCGAAGACGCTCCAGGCGTACACGGAGCCGATGGACAGCTGGACGAGCACGGCGCACACGAGGATCACCCAGCGGTTCGCGCCCCGGCCGGTGGTGTCCGGCCCTGTTCCCAGCCCTGTGTCGGTCCTGCTCACAGCACTTCCCCTTCCGGTTGTCCGGCGGCGCGTCGTTGCGCCGCCGAGGGCTGCGCGTCAGCGCGCCGTGGTGATGGAGTCGTTCACGATGCCTTCGGCCCGACGCGCCTCGAGGCGTTCGCGCTGGGGCTCGACGGTGTACTTGGGATCGATCGCAGAGGTCATACCCGCCTCGAACACGCCGAAGCGCGTGCAGGCCGACCCCGCCATGAGGGCCAAGCCGCTGAGCGCGGCGCCCACACGCGTACGCCCCACGGTGACGGCCCCGACCGCACCGGCGATGGTCAGGACCTTGCTCGCCCTGAGCAGGCGCGCAGCCTTGCCGGTGCGCAGTGGCTCCGACAGGGTCGGGCCGAGCTTTTCCTGCATCCGCTCGAAGGCGACGGTCTCGACGAGGGCGCTGACGGCGGCCAGCCTGCGCGCCGGGCCGTTCTGCGACGCCGGAACGGTGAGCATCGCGAGGCCGGAGGCAGCCGCATTCGCGGAGCTGACGAAGACGAAGGGCAGCTCGCGGTAGGACTCGTGCCAGGTGGGCGTGGCGGTGTCGGCCAGCAGCACCGCCGTGTACGCGGCGAGCGGCGGCGCGAAGAAGGCGGATCCCGCGGTGGCGGGCCCGTCGGCGAGCTCGAGCAGGCGGCCCACCCGGGCCAGTGCGGTGCCGGGCCGAGTTGTGCCGGAACGACTTTCGAGAAATGACTGACCGAGCTCCGACGCGAGCGCGAGCCCGGAGAAGCCGCCGAACGCCGTGAGGATCCAGGAGCCGACCGACATGGGCGAGGTGAGCTTGACGGTGCGCATCATGTTGAGGGCGCGGCTCGGCTTTCCGAGGTCCTTGGCGAGCGCGGCCCCACCGAGAGCCGCGGCTCCCACCGCGCCCATGCGTCCGGCCCGGCGCAGCGCCGGGTAGCCGAGCACCTTGCCACCGGCGGCGAGCAGGGCGGAGCCGCCCGCGACGCCCCCGAGGAAGAGGTACGCCGCAACCTCCTTCTCCCACGGCGCCGGCTTGACGATGTGGCGGCCGTAGTAGCTGTCGAACTGCACGTCGGGCACCATGAGCGACTCGTCTCGCCTGCGGCGTCCACCGTTCTGGCCAGCCTTCGAGCCGGAGTCGCGGGCGTTGCCGTGGCTGGCGTCGTCGCGCCGGCGCTCTCTCTCCGGCGGGCGGTCGGCGTCGAACGGGTTGGTCGTCATCGCTTCCTCCCGACGAAGGCGGCCGCGGCCATGCCGAGCATGGCGATGCCGGCCAGCCCCGCCTTGCGGAACATGTCGGGCAGGTCGGCCGTCGTGACCCGCGGGTCGGGCGGCAGGCCGTAGACCTCGGGCTCGTCGAGCAGCAGGAACACCGAGCCGGTGCCACCGACACCGTCGTTCTCGTCGGCGCCGTAGAGGCGCGCCTCGGTGTAGCCGAGCTCGTGCAGCTCGGCGACGCGGGCCTGAGCGGTGGCCCGCATGTCGGCGAGGTCGCCGAACTTGATCGACGTCGTCGGGCAGGCCTTGGCGCACGCGGGCGTCTCGCCCTCGCCGATGCGGTCGTAGCACAGCGTGCACTTCTGGGCGATGCCGACGTTCTTCACCTCTCCGTTGTGGGCCGGGTCGGCTCCACCCGAGTTGATGCTGATGCCGTGCGACTGGCGACCGCCCTCGTGGCCCTCGTCGCCGCGGCGTCGCTCGATGACACCGAACGGGCAGGCCGCCACGCAGTAGCCGCAGCCGTTGCACACGTCGTCCTGCACCACGACCGTGCCGAACTCGGTGCGGAAGAGCGAGCCCGTGGGGCACACGTCGAGGCACGCGGCGTGGGTGCAGTGCTTGCACACGTCGGAGGCCATCAGCCACCGCATGTCGGGCACCGCGGTATCGGTCGGCCCGGGCCCGGCGGCCGCGCCCGGCCGCACGTCACCTGGCGCCTCGAGCGTGGCAGTGGTGCTCGACGCGTCGCGCACCATCGGCATGCCGAGCTGGACGAGCCGGCGCCCCGACTCCCTTGCCTGCGTGATGCGCTCGCTGTTCTGCTCGACGAACGCGACATGGCGCCACGTGCTGGCGCCGAGGGCACCGGTGTTGTCGTAGGACTGGTTCAGCAGGTCGAGGCCGTCCTCCGGGATGCCGTTCCACTCCTTGCAGGCCACCTCGCACGCCTTGCAGCCGATGCAGATCGAGGTGTCGGTGAAGAACCCCTTGCGTCGCTCGTGGCGGTCCCACGCCGCGTCCGACGCGGGGTCGGTCGGTCCGGACAGCTGGTTGCGCCAGAAGGCCATGCCTCAGCCCTCCTTCTTGGTCTCGGGAACGGACTCGGGGTGCCCGGTGCGCAGCTCGTTGCCCGTCATGACGGTCGAACCGGCCCTCGACTGGTACTCCCCGACGAATCGCAGCAGTGCCTCGCCGGTCGGGCGACGACCCGGCACGATGTCGCACGAGCCGGCCTTGCTCTCCTGGATCTGCACGTTGGGGTCGAGAGCCACGCCGAGCAGGTCGTTGGCGGCGTCACCGCTGACGACCGCAGCGCTGCCGACACCCCAGTGGTAGGGCAGGCCGACCTGGTGGACGGTGCGGCCCCGGATGACGAGGGGCGTCATGCGCTCGGTGACGAGCACACGAGCCTCGACGGCCGCGCGGGCCGAGACGATCGTGGCCCAGCCGCCGGGCTCCAGGCCCCGCTCCTGCGCCAGCTCGGGCGACACCTCGCAGAAGAACTCGGGCTGGAGCTCGGAGAGGTAGGGCAGGAAACGGCTCATCCCGCCCGCCGTGTGGTGCTCGGTCAACCGGTAGGTCGTGAAGACGTACGGGTAGACGTCGGCGCCGGGGGCGTCGCCAGACGGGCTCCACAGGTTGTCCTTGCGGGGGAACACCTTGCGTGCCGGGTTCGACTGCTGCGCGTAGAGCGGGTTCTGGACCGGGGACTCCTGCGGCTCGTAGTGCGTCGGCAGCGGCCCGTCGAGCATGCCCTTCGGCGTGAAGAGCCAACCCTTGCCGTCGGCCTGCATGATGAACGGGTCGTCGCCGGCGAGGCCGTCGGGCCCACCCGTTCCGGCCTCGGGCCGGAAGGTCGGCGCCTTCGTCGGCGGGAAGTCGGGCACGTCGTGGCCCGTCCACTTTCCGGCGTCGGCGTCCCACCACACGTACTTCTTGCGCTCGCTCCAGGGGTTGCCCTCGGGGTCGGCCGAGGCGCGGTTGTAGAGGATGCGGCGGTTGGCGGGCCACGCCCAACCCCAGTCGAGGGCGGTGAGGTCCTGCTCCTGCCCGGGCCGGCGGTTGGCCGCCTGGTTCGTGCCGTCGGCGTAGACGCCGGTGTAGATCCAGCAGCCGCCGTCGGTCGAGCCGTCCGCCTTCATCTCGGTGTACGACGACAGGGGCTGTCCGGCCTTGTCGCCCGTCAGGTGTCGACCGTTGACCTCGGCGAGCACGGCCTCGGCGTCGATCTCGCCGTCGGCGTCGAGCGGGTAGTCCCACGTGAGGTCGAGCAGCGGCCGGTCGCGGGAGTCGGTGGACCCGGCGAGGATCTCGCGTACGCGCTTGCCCAGCTCGTAGAAGAACTCCAGCTCGCTCTGCGCCTCACCGGGCGGCGCGACCGCCTTGTGGTGCCACTGGAGCATCCGCTGGGTCTGCGTGAAGGAGCCGGACTTCTCGGTGTGCGCCGCGGCCGGCAGGAAGAAGACCTCGGTCCGGATGTCCTCGGCCCGCATCTCGCCGGTGGCGATCTCGGGGCCGTCCTTCCAGAACGTCGCCGACTCGATCATCGCGAAGTCGCGCACGACGAGCCACTTGAGGTGCGACATCGCCTGGCGCTGCATGCGCCCGTGCGCCGACCCGACGGCCGGATTCTGGCCGAGGAGGAAGTAGCCCTCCACCTCGTCGTCGAGCATGGCCATCGTGGTCTGGTAGGTGCCGTGGGCACCGGAGAGCCGGGGCAGGTAGTCGAAGCACCAGTCGTTCTCGGCCGTCGCCGCCTTGCCCCACCAGGCCTTGAGCAGGCTGACGGCATACGTGTCGGCGTTGGCCCAGAACCCCTTCTGCTGCTTGCTCCCGATCGCACTGACGTAGTCGTCCCACGTGTCGTGCAGCCCGGCCACCGGCATCGCGAGGTAGCCGGGGAGGATGTTGTAGAGCGTCGGGATGTCGGTGGAGCCCTGGATGCTCGCGTGCCCGCGCAGCGCCATGATGCCGCCGCCGGGGCGGCCCATGTTGCCGAGCAGCAGCTGCACGATCGCTGAGGTGCGGATGAACTGCGCGCCGAGCGTGTGCTGCGTCCAGCCGACGGCGTACACGAATGCCGTCGTGCGGTCGCGGCCGCTGTTCTCGGTGACCGACTTCGCGAGGTACGCGAAGTCCTCGACGCTGACGCCACACGTGTCGGCGACCATCTCGGGCGTGTAGCGCGAGTAGTGCCGCTTGAGGATCTGGAAGACGCACCGGGGGTCCTGCAGCGACTCGTCGCGCAGCACACGGGCGTGCTCGAGCGCGGGCCCGCCGGACCCGTGCTCGTCTCCGGCCGACCGCTCGGACGTGCTCTGGCCGTGCTCGTGCGCACCGTCGCCGCCGCCCTCGTGGCCCGCGGCGGGACCACCGATGGTGCCGGGCGATGCGTCCGCCTCACCGTCCTGGTCGGTCGCGTACGCCCAGGTGTCGGGTGCGTAGCTCCCCTTCTCGTCGTCGTAGCCGGAGAAGAGGCCGTCGAGGTCCTCCGTGTCCTGGAACTTCTCGCTGACGAGCGTCGCGGCGTTGGTGTAGGCGACGACGTACTCCTTGAAGTACAGCTCGTTGCTGAGGATGTGGTTGATCAGCGCGCCGAGCAGCACGACGTCGCTGCCGGCCCGGATCGGGATGTGCTTGTCGGAGGTCGCCGACGTACGCGTGAAGCGCGGGTCGACGTGGATCACCTTGGCGCCCTTCAGGCGTGCCTCCGTCACCCACTGGTACGCCACCGGGTGGCACTCGGCCATGTTGGAACCCTGGATGACGATGCAGTCAGCGTTGGAGAGGTCCTGCACGTACTGTGTCGCGCCGCCGCGCCCGAACGAGGACCCCAGACTGGGGACCGTGGAGGAGTGTCAAATACGCGCCTGGTTCTCGATCTGGATCGCGCCCGCTGCGGTGAACAGCTTCTTGATGAGGTAGTTCTCCTCGTTGTCGAGCGTCGCGCCGCCGAGCGAGGCGATGCCCATGGTCCGTCGCAGCGGACGGCCCTTCTCGTCGTGGTCCTGCCAGCCGGCCCGACGGCTCGCGACGAAGCGCTGGGCGATCATCTCGACGGCCGTCGCCCGCGGCATCGGCTCCCAGTCGGTGCCGCCGGGGCGCCGGTAGAGGACGTGGCGCACACGGCTCGGGTTGTTGACGAGCTGCTCGCTAGCGGAGCCCTTGGGGCACAAGCGTCCCCGCGACACGGGCGAGTCGGGGTCGCCCTCGATCTGCACGACCTTCTCATCCTTGACGTAGACCTTCTGGCCGCACCCGACGGCGCAGTAGGGGCAGATGCTCTGCACGACGCGGTCGGCGGTCGAGGTGCGCGGCTGCAGGCCGCGGGTGCGCTCCGACGTGACGGCGGGCCCGCGGCCGAGGAAGTCACCGGATCGGACCTGCCGGACCACGGGCCACGACAGGAACGTCTTCTTCGCCTCCATGGCGCCCACCTTTCGCGGCGTGCCGGCACGCCGGCCGAGTGTCACGACCTCTCGTACCTCTTCTTTCCCACAAGGCACGCGGTCGTAACCCACCCTAGGCATGCGGACGCGCGAAAAGGCGGATAGGCGCTCCACCTAGAATCGGGGCCGATGGGAACGCGAGGGGTGGCGGCCGGGCTGCTGCGCTGGGGGCCACACGGTGGCGCCCACCGGGTCGCGCTGCGCGCCGGGCTGTCGGTGCTGGTGCCGCTGCTCGTGCTCGTGCTGCTCGGGCGCGTCGAGTGGACGCCGTATGCCGCCTTCGGTGCCTTCACGTCGCTCTACGGCCGCAACGACGCCAGACCGCAGCGTGCCGGCATGCAGGTCGTGGCCGGCGTCGCCCTGACCATCGCCGTCACCCTCGGGGCCCTCGTCTCCCTCGCGCCCGACTCGCGCTGGCTCGTCGTTCCGCTGGGCGCCCTGCTCGCGGCGGCGGGGTCGCTCACGTCCGACGCCTACCGCTGGCACCCGCCCGGACCGCTGTTCCTCGTGTTCGCCTTCACGGTGTGCGCGATGGTGCCGACCACCCCGACGACCGTGCTCGTGGCCGCGGCCGTCTCGAGCGCGAGCGCCCTCTTCTCGCTGGCCGTGTCGCACGTCGGCGTCCTCCGCCGGCGGGGCGAGTGGCAGCGGCCGGACCTCCCGGCGCCGACCTTCAGCGAGGCCCTGGAGGTGCCGGGTGCGCGCACGCACCTGCTGCGTCACGTCGTCGCCCTCGGCGTCTCCGGTGCGATCGCGACGGCGCTCGGCTGGGAGCACCCCTACTGGGCGATGGTCGCCGCGGTCGTCGTGCTGTCCGGTCCCGACCTCGCCTCGCGGCTCACGCGTGGCCTGCACCGCGTGGTCGGCACCGCCCTCGGGGTCGCCGTCGCCGCACCGATCCTGCTGTGGTCGCCGCGAGGCGCGTGGGCGGTGCTCGTCATCGTCGTGCTCCAGGTGCTGACCGAGCTCGTCGTCGGGCGCAACTACGCCGTCGCCCTGCTCTTCATCACGCCGCTCGCGCTGATGATGGGCCAGCTCGCGCACGCGGCACCGGTCGGGCCACTGCTGCGCGACCGGCTGTTCGAGACGGTCCTCGGCGCGCTCATCGGGGCCGCGGTGCTGCTCCTCACCCCCGACCGCGCGCGGCAGCGCGCAGACGGGTGATTCGGCCGACTCGCGGCAGCGACGGCATACTCGCGTGGTGACGAAGAACCTCAGCGAGCGCATCCCACGGGACCCCGACCCCGACGGGCTCTACGAGATCTTCACCGCCTGGACCACCGAGCGGGGGCTCACGCTCTACAGGCACCAGGAGGAGGCGTTCCTCGAGGTGCTGAGCGGCAGCAACCTCATCCTCTCGACGCCCACCGGTTCGGGGAAGTCGCTCGTGGCGACCGCCGCCCACTTCACCGCCCTCGCCGAGGACCGCGTGTCGTTCTACACGGCGCCGATCAAGGCGCTCGTGTCGGAGAAGTTCTTCGCGCTCTGCGAGCAGTTCGGCGCCGACAACGTCGGCATGATCACCGGCGACGCGTCGGTGAACGCCGACGCGCCGATCATCTGCTGCACCGCCGAGATCCTCGCCAATCTCGCTCTACGAGAAGGCAGCTCGGCCGACATCGGGCTTGTCGTGATGGACGAGTTCCACTTCTACTCCGAGCCCGATCGGGGCTGGGCCTGGCAGGTGCCGATCCTCGAGCTGCCGCAGGCGCAGTTCGTCCTCATGTCGGCGACGCTCGGCGACGTCACGATGTTCCGCGACGACCTGACCCGGCGCACCGGGCGCTCGACGGGCGTCATCACCGGCACCGAGCGGCCCGTCCCCCTCGAGTTCTCGTATGCCGTCACGCCCCTCCACGAGACCATCGAGGAGCTGCTCGAGAAGGACCGCGCCCCCGTCTACGTCGTGCACTTCACCCAGGCGGCCGCGCTCGAGCGGGCGCAGAGCCTGATGGCCGTCAAGATCACGACGCGCGAGGAGCGCGAGGCCATTGCCCAGCGCATCGGCGCCTTCCGGTTCGGGTCCGGCTTCGGCCGCACCCTCTCGCGGCTCGTGCGCCACGGCATCGGCGTCCACCACGCCGGGATGCTGCCCAAGTACCGCCGCCTCGTCGAGCAGCTCGCCCAGGACGGGCTGCTCAAGGTCATCTGCGGCACCGACACCCTCGGCGTCGGCATCAACGTGCCCATCCGCACCGTCCTGCTCACCGGCCTGACGAAGTTCGACGGCACGAAGCAGCGCACCCTCAAGGCGCGTGAGTTCCACCAGATCGTCGGCCGGGCGGGCCGCGCCGGCTTCGACGCCCGCGGCTGGGTCGTTGCGCAGGCGCCCGAGCACGTCATCGACAACCTGCGCGCCGTCGAGAAGGCAGGCGACGACCCCAGGAAGCAGCGCAAGGTCCAGCGCAAGAAGGCGCCCGACGGCTTCGTCAGCTGGTCCGAGGAGACCTTCGAGCGGCTCATCGCCGCCGAGCCCGAGCCGTTGCAGCCGCGCCTTCGCGTCTCTCACTCGATGCTCGTCAACCTCCTCGCCCGAGAAGGCAACCCGGTGGCCCATGCCGTCCGGTTGTTCTCCGACAACCACCACGAGGTCAAGGACCAGCGCCGGCTGCAGCGGCACGCGCTGGTGCTCGCCAAGGAGCTGCTCACGTCAGGCGTCGTCGAGCGGCTCGCCACCGCCGAGTCGTCCGGCCGGCGCCACGCCCTGACGATCGACCTCCAGCGCGACTTCGCCCTCAACCAGCCGCTCGCACCCTTCGCCCTCGCCGTGATGGACACCCTCGACCCCGAGTCCGACACCTACGCCCGCGACCTCGTGTCCGTCATCGAGGCGATCCTCGAGGACCCGCGCCAGGTGCTGTGGGCCCAGGAGTTCAAGGCACGCGGCGAGGCGGTCGCGGCGATGAAGCTCGACGGCGTCGAGTACGAGGAGCGGATGGAGCGGCTCGAGGAGGTCTCCTGGCCCAAGCCGCTCGCCGACCTGCTCGAGGTCACCCTGGCGGCATACCGGCACACCCACCCGTGGATCTCACCCGACGCCCTCTCCCCCAAGGCCGTCGTGCGCGAGATGTACGAGCGCGGCATGACGTTCAACGAGTTCGTCTCGTACTACGGCCTCTCCCGCTCCGAGGGGCTCGTCCTGCGCTATCTGACCGACGCGTACCGGGCGTTGCGTCGCACGGTGCCCGAGAGCCACCGCAACGAGGAGCTCGAGGACGTCATCGAGTGGCTCGGCGAGCTGGTGCGCCAGACCGACTCGAGCCTGCTCGACGAGTGGGAGGACCTCGTCAACCCCGCCGAGGCGGTGCTCGCGACGGCCGACGTCGCGCCGCCCGCGCGGCCCGTGACAGCGAACGAGCGCGCGTTCACGGTGATGATCCGCAACGCGATGTTCCACCGTGTCGAGCTCGCCGCCCGCGACGAGTGGGAGGCGCTCGGCGAGCTGGAGGCGCGCATCGCCGAGCTCACCGACCCGCCGCAGAAGGTGGCGATGGACGCGCAGGCGTGGAACGACGCCCTCGGCGCCTACTACGACGACCACGACGCGATCGCCACCGACCAGGGCGCCCGCTCCCCGGCGCTGCTGCAGGTCGAGAAGGTGCCCGGCGAGTGGCGGCTGCGCCAGGTCGTCGTCGACCCGGACGACGACAAGGACTGGGGTATCACGGCCGTCGTCGACCTGGCAGCGAGCGACGAGGCGGGCGCCGCCGTGCTCACGGTCACCGGCTTCGAGCGACTCGGCGGCTGAGCCGCCTGCCGTCGTCCGGGGTCAGGCGCCGGACTCGGCCAGCCGCTTGAGCTCGGCCATCGCGCCCGTCGTCTGGCCCGGCAGCTGGCGCTTGATCATCGGCGTGAACACCTTGCCGAAACCCTTGGTGTCGATGGTGATGGTGTGCGTGAGCGTGGTCTGGTCGGGTGTCGCACCGGGAGCCACGTCGAAGTCGACGGTGACGTCCATCATCTTGTCGGTGAAGCGGTTGGTCAGCTTGCGGTCCTGCTCGCGCGCGACGACCGAGCCGTCCATGACGCCGGTGCGGCTGCCGTCCTTGTAGTGGTACTTGAGGCGCGTGCCCACCGCAGTCGGCCCTCCGGAGAGGTTGTCGAGCTGCGTGCACCGCTTGAGCCACTCGGGCGCCCGGGTGACGTCGTCGAGGATGGCGAAGACCGCTGCGGGAGAGGCATTCACGGTCTCGGTGTGCGAGTAGTCGGGCATGGGCCAATGCTGCCACCATCGGTAGGTTGGGGTGGTGGATCTGCGAACCCGGCCCGTCGACCACGACGGCGTGATCGTCACCCCCGCGCACGGTGGCAACGGGACGGGAGTGCTCGTGCTCTCCGGTTCGAGTGGCCGGGTCGAGACCGACCGGGCGCGCCTGATCGCGTCCGCCGGGGTCTCGGCCGCCCTGACGCACGGCTGGTTCGGCGGCGCGGGCCAGCCCGCGGCCATCTGGGAGTACCCCCTCGAGGCCTTCGGCGCCTCGGTGGAGGGGCTCGCCGCCGAGTGCGACCGGGTGGTCCTGCTCGGCTCGTCGAAGACCGCCGAGGGGTTCCTGCTGTATGCCGCCGACGACCCGCGCGTCGACGCCGTCGTCGCGCTGGCGCCCAGCCACGTGGCCTGGGCCAACGTCGGGCCCGGGCCCGACGGAGAGCTGCGACCACAGCACTCGTCCTGGAGCCGGGGAGGGAGCCCCGTGCCGTTCGTTCCCTACGACGACGACGCGCAGCCGGTCGGCGACCCACCGGCGTTCGCGTCCGTCTACGCCCGGAGCCTGCTCACGGCCGCCGACCGCGTGCCTGCCGCGACGATCCCCGTCGAGCGGTTCTTCGGTGACGTGCTGCTCGTCGCCGGAGGGGACGACCAGGTCTGGCCGGCCGTCGAGTCCGCGCGGGCCGTCGAGGCGCGCCGGACGGCGTACGCCCTGCCGACCACCGTCGTCACGCACCCCCGCGCAGGCCACCGGGTCGTCCTGCCCGGCGAGCAGGTGGTCGCCGGCGGCCAGCGCATGGCCCGCGGCGGCACCGACGACGCGGACCGCGAGCTGGGCCGTCTCGCGTGGCCCGAGATCCTGCGGGTGCTCGGGCTGCCGGCCGGCGACGGCGCGGCCGGTCAGCACCCCTAGGGCTACCTCAGGCGCACGGCAGCACCTCGACCGTCCGGGGTTACGCCGTTGTCCCGATGTGGTCGAGCCCGCCTCAGAACGACGCTGGACAGGTCGCACACCCGACCTCGAAGGACTCGGACCCATGCTTTCTCCACACATCATCAGCGCCCTCCTCGTCGAGCGCGAGGCCGACCTGCGCCGCCGCGCCGAGCAGGCCCGGCTGCGCCGCCCCGACCCGTGGGCCGACCCGACAGCGGCACCGACGGCGCCGTCTGCAACTGCCGTTCCAGAGTCCGGGCCCCGCTCACGGTGGCACCGGCGGCGTCGTCACCTGCGGCCCGCGTGAACCGCGTCGGACCGAACGTGCCGGTGAAGGGTCCCACGTGGGTATGTTCTCCAATGCTCACGGGGACCCCTCGACCGACAGGACACGTGCATGGACTCCACAGACGTCAAGGCCGCCTCACGGCGCGCGGGTGACCACCCGGCGCTCGAGACGGCCGCACGGATCGGCTACGCCGTCAACGGCGTGCTCCACATCGTCATCGGCGCGATCGCGCTGAGGCTCGCCTTCGGGTCCAAGGGCTCCAGCGCAGACCAGTCCGGTGCGCTGGGCTCGATGGCACAGAACGGCTTCGGCGTCTTCGTCCTCTGGGTCGCCGTCATCGCCTGGCTCGGCCTGGCGATCTGGCAGGTCACCGAGGCGATCTCAGGCGGCTTCGAGACGAGCGACCGCCTCAAGGCGGCAGCCAAGGCTGTCGTCTACCTCGTCCTGGCGTGGAGCGCCTTCAAGTTCGCGACCGGCAGCGGAACGTCGAGCAAGAGCCAGTCTGCCGACTTCACGGCGTCCCTGATGAAGCAGCCCGCCGGCACGTGGCTCGTCGGCGCGGTCGGTTTGGCCATCATCGGTGTCGGCGTCTACCACGTCGTCAAGGGCTGGAAGAAGAAGTTCCTCGAGGACCTCGAGACGCACCCGAGCCCGTGGATCGTCAAGGCCGGTCGCTTCGGCTACATCGCCAAGGGCATCGCGCTGGCGATCGTGGGCGGCCTGTTCATCCTCGCCGCTGTGCGGCACAAGCCGAGCGAGGCCCGCGGTCTCGACGGCGCCCTGCGCAACCTGCTCGGCGCGCCCGGCGGCCCGGTGCTGCTCGCTCTCGTGGCCCTCGGCCTCATCGCGTTCGGCGTCTACAGCTTCGGCCGGGCCCGACACGCCCGGGTCTGAGCCTCAGCAGGGCACCGACAAACAGCCCGAAACCGGCCCCATCCGGGCCGGTTTCGGGCTGTTGTCGTCCGTCGTGCATCAGGACGGCCCCCACCTGCTCTGTGTCCATACGCATCACGAGTGCAGGAGGGCACCATGAACACGACATACCTGAACGAGGCCGTCGCCCGTCAGCGCACCGCCGACCTCGGTCGCCGGACGCGACGCGCACAGCGACCCGTCGTCGACTCGGCGACGACTCCGCGCCGCGGGATCATCCTCGCCTTCGGGTGGCTCACGCGCCCGTGGCAGGTGCTCCCCGGCTCACCGGCCTGAGGGACGGGACGCCGATGGCCGGGAACCACGAAGGTTCCCGGCCATCGGCCTGCCTGGACGGCATACGCGTCGGGTGACGACAGGGGCGACGCTTTGGTCAGCGCGAGACCGCCTCGCGTGCCTTCGCGCCCACCCGGCCGCTGTCGGTGCGGCGGCGCAGGTAGTGCCACGCGAGGAGCGCGCAGACGGTGCCGTTGATCGCCCCCACGAGGATGTCGACGAGGTGGTGCATGCCGCGGTAGAGGCGGGCGTACGCCACGAGGAACGGGATGACGGCGCACACGACGGTGACGAGACGGCGCAGCCACGCCCGCTCGATGCGCTGGGCCATGAGCGCGAAGGTCAGGTAGAGCGCCGTGGACGCCCCGACGTGACCGCTGGGATAGCTCGACGTGGGCGGCGCGGGGTCGAGGTGCGCGACCTTCGGGCGCGGCCGGTCGGCGATCGTCGTGGCGGCCACGAACACGCTGGCCTGCATCGCGATCGCGATGGCCGGGACGACGGCGTACCACCACTGCTTGGTGCGCCACCAGATCACGGCCACGGCGATGACGCAGACCCCGATGATGATCTCGGTGTTGCCGATGTGCGACCACACCATGGTGATGGAGTTCCACAGCTCGGTGCGGCCACTGGCGACGGAGCGGCTGATGTCCTCCTCCCACGGCATCCCGCCGAACGGGCCCGTGATGAGGAAGCCGAAGCCGGTGATGAGCGCGAAGAGGACGAGCGCCGGGGCGAACACCCGCAGCGCGAAATCGCGCAGGGCCGACCCGGCGGTCGGCCGGGACGAGTCGATCTCGTAGCGGTGGACGAAGGTGTTGTTCACGAGTTGCCTTTCGCTTGCTCGGGACCGGACCTGCCCTCGGGAGGAGGGGCAGCGTCCGGGCTCTGGGGGTTCCACCCGAGGTATCCGACGTAGGACGCCGTGCCCAGGCCGATGCCGAAGAGCACACCGGCCAGGACGTCTGAGGGGTAGTGCACGCCGAGGAAGACCCGGTCGAGTGCGGTGATGACGACGTATGCCGTGAGGCCGGCAACGAGCCATCGGCGGGCGTTCGCCGACAGCACCGGCCACAACAGGATCGTCAGCACCGCGGCGATGGCGGCCGCGTTGGCGACGTGTCCGGACGGGAAGCTGTAGCCGGGGGCGTGCGAGACGGGGTCGCTGACCACGGGACGGGCGCGCTGGACCACCTCCTTGAGCACGAGCTGGAGGTTCCAGGCCACCATCATCGTGATGAAGGCCCACAGGCACCGCGTGGCCAGCTCGCGGTGCCGGCGCCACAGGAGGAGGCACACGCCGGAGGCGACGATGTAGACCCACCTCGGCTGGGTCGCCTCCTGCCAGACGAGCAGCGCGGTGCGGAACCAGGGGTTGTCGCGGGTGATGTCGGTGGCGGCCACGATGAGGCGCTCGTCGAGCTGGATGACGGGCAGGAACTTCTCCCGCACCACGAACGCCAGCGCCGTCACGGGCACGGCGAAGGCGAGCCCGAACCCGACGGCCTTGAGCAGCCTGCGTCCGCGTCCCGCGGGTCGGGCAACGAGTCCGTGGCGGTCAACCAACGCGCACCACCAGCGATTCGGGCAGTACCCGCACGGCGAGTGCCTGTCGGGCGCCGATCGGGTCGCCGTCGATCTCGGTCTCGACGGGATTGCTTGCGACGATGGTGAACTCGCGCCCCCGGAGCCGGTCGAGGCGGGCGTGCCCCGCGTGGTGGCGGCTCACGACGTCGGCGGCGACCGAGACCCAGCCGATGGCACCCTTCGGCGCGATGACGACCGCGTCGAGCACGCCGTCGTCGACCTTGGCATCGGGCATGAGCTCGATGCCGCCCTGGAGGGTGCCGCAGTTGCCGACGACGACCGTGCGGGCGTGGCGCCTGACGGCCCCGCTGGGCTCGTCGTGCTCGCGGTCGTGGTCGCCCTCGTGACCGGTGACGCCTGAGGCGCCCGTCGAGGCGACCTCGACGCCGAACCCCCGGCCGAACAGCTTCTTGGCTGCCGAGCCGACGTAGGCGGCCCAACCGACCACGGCCTTGACCTTCTCGTTGGTGTCGGCCATGACCTCTCCGTCGAAGCCGAGACCGGTCATCACGAGGAAGACGTCCTCGTCGTCATGGCGAGGCTCATCGGACCGTGGCCCTGCGCTGGTGCGCGACCCGGCCCCGATCGCCGAGAGGCTGTCGCCGCTGCGGACCAGGCCGACGTCGATGCGGCGGTCGCTGCCGCCCATCATCACGTCGACGGCGTGCTCGAGGGAGTCGATGGGCAGGCCGAGGTTGCGGGCCAGCAGGTTGCCCGTGCCACCGGGCAGGAGGCCGAGTGCCACGTCCGTGCCGACGAGGGCCGTCGCGACGGCACGCACCGTCCCGTCGCCGCCGAGCGAGGCGACGACCTGGGCACCGGACCGCACCGCCTCACGTCCCTGCATCTCGCCCGTCTCCTCGGCCGTCGTCTCGATCCACGACGGGTCCTCCCACCCGTGGCGCGCGGCGGCCTTGGCCACCAGCTCCTTGGCCGACTCGACGTCCTCGACCTTCACCGGGTTGTAGACGACGGTGAGGGTGCGGCGAGCGCCGGGAGCGTCTGACATGTGCGGATCCTAGGGACTCGGGGCATGAGGGGTGGACGGGCAGCAGCTCGACCGACCGATGACATACCCGCACCCTGCACCCAGCGGACCACCAGCCATCCTTCAGCAGGGGTCCAGCCGCGGACGCGGTCGCGGCGGTAGCCTCCGGAGCGTGCCCACCATCCGGCGCCGCCTCGCCATCGCGGCCATCGTCGGCGTGCTCGCCGGCGTCCTCGCCCCCATCGCGGCCGCGGCCGGGCCCGGCCGCGCCTTCCTCGTGCACGGCCTCGCCGGCTTCGTCGTCGGCGGCCTCACCTTCGCCCTCCCGCTGCTGCTCCACATCCTCGGGCACGATGCCCCCGCGACCCGCGAGAAGGTCCAGGGCCGTGACGGCGATGCGGCCTGGTACGACGTCGTCGTCATCCTCGTCGGCCTGGCGAGCCTCGCCGGTGTCGGCATCCTGCTCGTCGGTGGGCGTGAGCGCGGCAGCGAGGCGCTCGTCGACGCCCTCGTGGGTGTCGGCGCCGTCGCGGTGGGCTGGCTCTGCGTGCACACCGTGTACGTGCTGCGCTACGCCCGGGTCTACTACGCGAGCCCGCGCCTGCCGATCGACTTCAACCAGGACGACGACCCGACGTTCTCGGACTTCGCGTACTTCTCGTTCAACCTCGGCATGGCCTACCAGGTCTCCGACACCGACCTGAAGAGCTCCGACATCCGGCGCGTCGTACTGGGTCACACGATGCTCGCCTACCTCTACGGCACCATCGTCATCGCCTCGACGATCAACCTCGTCGTGGGCCTCGGCGGGGCGCTCGGCTAGGACATTCCGGCACCAGTCGACCCGGCTCGTGGACACCCTCGCAGCGCAGGAATAGCGTTGCTTGGTTCACGTAGTACCGGGGGGTGGCGAGAGGAGCTGGACATGGGCGCAACAGAGGACATCGAGGTCGTGCGACGGGGTTTCGCGGCTTTCAGCGCCGGGGACATGGCGACACTCAACGACCTGTTCACCGAGGACGCGGTGTGGCACGTGCCGGGCACCGGCCCCCTCTCGGGAGCGAAAGAGGGACGCGACGGCATACTCACCTTCTTCGGCGAGCTGATGACCCGGTCGGGAGGCAGCCTGAAGGTCGACCTCGAGGACGTGGTCGGCGGTGACCAGCACACCCTCGCGATGAGCCACAACCGGGCGTCGCGCGACGCGAACACGCTCGACCAGCAGTCGGTGATCGTGTTCACGCTGCGCGGCGGGCAGGTGGTCGAGGCGCGTCAGTACTTCGAGGACACCGCCCTCAACGACGCGTTCTGGCAGTAGCGGCCGGGCCGCCGACCCGCCTCAGGAGACCCCGAGCCGGGCCTTCTCGTCCTTGACCCAGAGGCCGAGCAGGCCGCCGAAGTGGGCCATGAACTTGTCACGCTCGTGCGCCGGGTAGGTCGTCACGACCGTGGCTCGGAGCAGGTTCTCGAACGCGTCGGACTGGACCCACTCGAGCACCGCTGCGTCGAGGTGCGGCACGTATCGCTCGCACCAGGCCCAGTACTTGTCGGTCTCGAAGTACTCGTCGGCGATGGCGATGTAGCCGTCGAGCTTCTGCTCGTCGCTCAGGTCGTCGCGGTCGGCGACGTCGAAGTAGCGGCGCATCTCGAGGTCCATCGGGCCGCGTCGACCCGTGATCACGCAGTAGGCCGACCAGCGCACCAGCGCCTTGATGGCCCACGGGAAGTAGTAGTGCAGGGAGGTGACCGCGACGTCGGGGCACGCGTTGGCGTAGTCGATGGGGTAGACGTCGTCGCCCTTGACGAGCATCTCGCACGAGTTGAACTCCCAGCCGAACATCGCGTTGACGATGCGGCTTATCGCGGCTGCCTGGCGCCCGGCGGAGGGCTGCAGGAAGTCGTAGCTCACGGCATACCTGTTGTGCATCGGCTGCTCGGGGCGGAAGTCCATGACCATCGTCTCGGGACCGATCGACAGGGCCCGGGCGAAGTGGTCGTACTCGATGGTCGACTGGAGGTGCATGAGCATCTCGCCGGACTCGTCGTAGGCCTTGACGAGGTCCTTCTCGTCATTGATGCGCGAGACCCCGCGCCACCCGCCACCGTCGAAGGGCTTCATGTACATCGGGTAGCCGAGGTTGTCGGCGATCCGCTTGAGGTCGAATGGCCGGTTGTACTTCGCGCTGGTGTAGGCCCATCGCACGTTGTCCACGGGGTTCTTGTACGGGACGAGCCAGGTCTCAGGGACCTTGAGCCCCAGCCGCATCAGGGCCACGTAGGCGCTGTGCTTCTCCATCGACTGGAACGTGAAGGGGCTGTTGAGCAGGTAGGTGTCGTTCATCAGCGCGGCCTTCTTGAGCCACTCACGCGGGTGGTAGTACCAGTAGGCGAGGCGGTCGATGACGAGCTCGGTACGGACGGGCTGGCGCAGGTCGAAGGGCTCGATGGTGAGCCGTTCACTCGTCAGCTCGTGCGTCACGCCGTCGTCGGTCGTGATCGGGCCGACCAGCTTCATCAGCTCCTCGAAGGCGGTCGGCCAGTCCTCCTCGGCTCCCAGCAGCAGTCCGATCAGGTGGTTACGCGTCTGCGGCATGTGCCTCTCCTGCTCGACGGTTCAGGTGCCCCGATCCTTGCAGCAGTGTCAACAGGAAGGGGTCGAAGGCCGACTCCCAGTCACGCCAGTCGTGGCGCCCCGGGAGCTCGTGCAGCACGACGTCGTGGCCGGTCGCGGCGAGCGTCTGGGCCATCTGACGGTTGTTGGTCAGGTTGCCCTCGTCGAGGTTGCACGTCATGACGATGCGCGCGTCGGTGCGGCGCCTGCGGGCCCGGCGCACGCCCGCGACGAACGCCGTGACACGGTCCCAGAACTCGAAGTCCTCCTCGTCGTCGACGCGCTTGCGGAAGAAGGACCCCGACTGGAGGAACAGGGCGCCGAACGTGCCCGGGTGGCGCCACTCGGTCTGCAGCGACGCGAGCGCCCCGAGGCTCGCCCCCATGAGGGTGGGCCTGCCTGCGAGGGCGTATGCCGTCTCGATGGTCGGCAGCACGTGCCGGGCGAGCGCGTCGGCCCAGTCGGGGTTGGCGGCGTAGCGCTCGTTGCGCGCCCCGGGCTCGAGCAGGGCGACGCGGGTGGGCGGGATGCGGCCGGCCCCGGTGGCCCTGCGCAGGTCGGAGACGAGATGGGCGCGGCGGGAGTACTCCGGTCCGTCGTGCGCGACGAGCAGGGGTAGGGGCTGGTGGCGGCGGGTTCCGACGGGCGTCACGACGACGAGCTCGACGTCACCCACCGGGGTGCCGGTCACCGTCAGCCTGTTCCTGGCCATGGGCCAGACCCTAGGTCGAGCACCTGACCGCCGGCGACCCGAAGGCTGGGACGCGTCGACGAGTTCTTGCGAGATGGGCTGTGGCGCAGCCGAATTCGCTTTCCACATATTCGACTGACCCCTTGCGATCGAGTCGAACACCTGTTCTACTGGAAGGAGTTCAAGCACTGCCGAGAGGAGGGGTCGTATGCCGTACGTCGCGTCGTCACGAGCCTCCTTCGGCCTGCGCGGTGGCGGTTCGCCGCGGGTGATCGACGTGACCTGGGCGCGCGGCCCGGAGGCGTTGGGTGCGCCGCTGAGGCCGGTCCTCTCGGAGCGGCTGGGTCGCTTCGCGGGTGAGGTGGAGTACGCCCCGGCTGGCACCGCTCACCGGTGTGAGCAGGACGAGCGGTCTCGCTCTGTCGCGAAGACCGAGAGTCTGCTGCGGGCGAGCGAGCGGGTCATGGGCGAGATCGAGGCGCTCGAGGGGGCCAAGGCGCGGGTCGAGGCCGACCTGCTGGCTGCGTACGGGGCGTTGCACTCGATCCAGGCCCTGCAGGTCGAGGCGCTGCCCCGGGGTGGCAGTGCCGTGCGGATGGCGGCGTTGGTCTCGCCGGAGCGGGTCGTCGCGGAGGAGATCGCGCTGGCGACCGGGGTCGGGGTCGGTGAGGTGTCGCGGCGGCTGGCGTTGGCGACGGCCCCGCGGCGGCACCGGCGTGTCCTGGCCGCGTTGCGGGCCGGGGGCACGTCGTTGTACCGGGCGGTGCAGGTCGCGTCCGAGACGGTGCGGCTCTCGGATGCGGATGTCGCGGCTGTGGAGGAGGCGGTGCTGGCGCCGTCGCGGGACGGGCGCCCGGTGGGGCAGCGGACGTTCACGGCGCGGCTGACGCGGGCGGTCGCCTCGGTCGACGCGCGGGGTGCCGAGGAACGGCGGGCGCACGCGAAGGCCCGGCGTGGCGTGTTCGGGCGGATGGTCGGTGACGGGATGGGCTGCCTGACCCTCACGGCCGACGCGGGCACGGTCGCGGCGATCCTGGACCGGCTCGACACGCAGGCTCGCGCCGCACGAGGCGGCGGGGACCCGCGCACCCTTGACCAGCTGCGCTGCGATCTGGCCACCCACGCCCTGCTCCGCGACGCCCTGATCACGAGCAACGCCAGCCCCGCATATGCCGGCGCACCGGTGACGACGAAGTCCGTCGTGGCGGAGATCGAGAACGAGCCTGTGACGATGAAGTCCGTCGTGCCGGAGATCGAGAACGAGCCGGTCGCTCCGCCGGCGCCGTTCTCGGGTGATGCCGCGGCACGGGTGTGGCTGGTCGTGCCGTTCGAGGTCGCCACCGGTGCTTCCGACGCGGCGTGCGAGCTGCCCGGGCACGGCTGGGTCACCGCCGCCCACGCCCGCGAGCTCATGACCCGCCCGGGCTCGGTCTGGCAGACCCTGCCCGTCGACTTCGCCACCGGGGCCGCGATCACCAGACCCGGCAAGGCCTACCGGCCGACGAAGACCATGGTCGAGCACGTCCAGGCCGTCGACGGCACCTGCCGCGGCCCCGACTGCCAGGTCCCCGCCACCCGCTGCGACCTCGACCACGAGACCCCGTGGCCGCAGGGCGAGACGTCCGCGAGGAATCTCTTCGCCAAGCACCGGCTCCACCACAACGTCAAGACCGACGGCACCTGGACCAGCACCCAAGTCGCCGGCGACGGGCTCGAGTGGACCACCCTCACCGGCCGGACATACACGACCTACCCCCAGAACTGGCGCGAAGGCCTCGACCCGCCACCCGCCAACGGGCCGCCGGCGGATCCCGTGCCGGCACAACCTGATCCATCGCGATCCAACGCCCCTGACCCAGCCAGAGACGCCGACCTCCCGCCGTTCTGAGCCCTGTTGCCCTGAGCTCCCGCGCGCGGATGCGCTCCCGACCGCACGAACCGGTCGGGAGCGCACGCGCCTGTGCACGCATACCCGCACGGAGGCGGGGCGGGACGGCACAAGGAGCGGCGGACGCAGGCACCGGCGCGGCGCCTTCAGTCGTCGACGACCAGCGCAGCCACGTCGGGGACACCGAGCACGATGCGGGTGCCCGGCGGGGCCGACTGGACGAGCCGCAGCCGGGCCAGGGCCGGGTGCGCGTCGAGCAGCTTGGCTCCATTCGCGAGCGAACGCAGCGCCGCGGTCTCAGCGCGGGCGGCCTCGAGCTGGGCCTCCCCGCGACGTCGTGCGGTCGCCAGCTCTGCGGCAGCAACACGCAGCTCGACCGGCACGATGACGTCCTTGACGACGACCTCGGCCACCTCGACGCCGACGCGGCGGGCGACCTCGGCGGTCGCAGCGCTGATCCGCGCTGTCGGCAGTGCGGCGCCCCGACCCACGACGTCGTCCGCGGTCAGAGTCGCGAGCGCGTCACGGAGCGCGACCTGCGCCGCCAGATACACCGTGGCAGCAGGGTCCTCGGCGACCTCGGCGAACGCGACGGGGTCGCCGACCGCCCAGCGCACGACGGCGGAGACCCGCACCGACACCCCGTCGGACGCCAGCACCTCCTGCGGGGCAACCTGGATGAGGCGCTCCCGCAGGTCGAGGACGACGAGCCGCTGCGCGCGCACGCGACGGTGCCGCCCGGCCGGGAGCACCTGCTCGAGAACTCCCTGGCGGTAGCGCAGCGCACAGTGGCGCGGCTGGATCGTGAAGTGCATCAGGGACATCGGGGCGACCTCCTTCGCGGGTCAGCTCGTCTCGGAACGTGGGTGGTCTGGTGGACTGGTGGACGCCGCCGGCCGTCGGACGTGCGCTGCGGGGACCGGCCCCCGTGACGCGAGCGACACGGCACAGATCCGCAAGGCGACGCACGACGGGAGACGGCCGACGACGCCCCGGGGATTCGAACCCCTGGTGCCGGGCACCGTTACCTGGAGTGGGCGCTTTGACAGAGCGCTGCATCCGTGGGTGGGTCCGACGCGCAGGACCTCGTGTGGCACGCCACCTCGGCTGCTTGCCCACCCTGTGCATCCCAAGGATCGCCCGTCGACGCGACTGCGCGCCAATGGTTTTCGCCGGCCGAGTCCTCAGCGGTGCTGGCTGGAGACGTGGTCACGTGCCCGGAGCAGCCAGGCGAGCCGCTCGGCCGACGGCATACGCGAGGGGAGGCTTCGGTAGGCCTTCATCTGGCGACTGCCCATCATCAGCGTCTCCGAGCCAGGCATGGCGCCGAGCTCTGCCAAGGCATCACGACCGAGCTTGACGCCGATCTGCTCACCCATCGCCACCGCGAACACGTGGCCGTCGACGAGCGCTGCGAGCGCGCCGAACATGGGCCGCAGCTCGACGGAGTCGTCGACGCCGATGAGCTCGCGCAGCTCGTCGCGCGCACGATCCTCAGTGGATGGCACGAGCCCTACTTCTTCGGCTTCTTGACCTTGGGCGGCAGCGTCGCCACGTGGTCGCGGGCGCGGTCGACCCACGCGGCGCGGGCATCGTCGTCGAGGTCGGCGGGCAGCGAAAGGTAGCCGCCCATCGGCCGTTCGGCCGGACCGAACGGCCCGCTGCCGGGCAGCGCACGCAGCTCCTCGAGCCCGGTCGGGTCGAGCTTGACGCCGACGTTCTCGCGGAAGAGCCCCGCGAACATGTTGCCGTTGACGAAGGCGCCGAGGCTACCGAACATCGGCTTGACCTCGACGCCGGGCGCCTCGTGGACGAGGGACCGGAAGTGGGCCTTGGCCTCGTCGCTGTGCTTCGGCATCTGCATGGCCCCATCACACCACCGGGGGGCGACACTTGTCAGGGACCGACGTCGACCCTGCTCATGGACGCGTGCACGACAGCGAGGAAGACGGCAGCCACCAGCGCGGTGACGCCGCAGATCGCCCACACGGTCATGTAGCCCGAGAGCGACGCGTGCGCCGTCGCCTCCGCGTCGACGGACCCCGTCGAGGCCAGCGCGATGGCGAAGACGCTGGAGGCGAAGGCGCCGCCGATCATCTTCGTCGTGTTCGTCATGCCCGTCGTCAGGCCCGTGTGGGTCGGTGGCGCCTGGGCCGCGGCAGCGGTCGGCAGGCCGGCCACGAGCGCTCCCGACCCGAGCCCGGCGACCACCATGTTGGTCATGGTCTGGGTGAGGGTGTCGTGGAACGGCAGGAACAGCAGGTAGCCCACGCCCACGAGCACCGCTGCCACGACCATGGCGATGCGGGTGCCGACGCGACGAGCCAGCACGTGCAGCAGCAGCGCGCCGACTGCGAGGGACAGGACGTAGCCGCCGATGATGATCGACACCCGGCCGGCGCTTGCCCCGAGCCCGTAGCCGGTCACCGCGGGGTCGGTGCGTGCGAACGTCGACAACGGGATCTGGGCGCCGAGCACCGAGACGCCGAAGAGGAAGGCCGTCGCCTGGACCGGCCACTGGCCGGGGGTCGACAGGATGCGGAGGTCGACGAGCGGCCACGCGCACCGGAGCTCCATGCGCGCGTACGGCACGAAGGTGACGGCCCCGAGCAGCATGACAACCCATGGCCACACGTTCCCGGGACCCTGGATTCGCACCATGACCAGGCCCGCCATGACGAACCCCAGGGCCACGGTCAGCAGCGCGAAGGCGCGCCAGTGGACGCGGCCCTCACCCAGCGCGGGAGCGTCCTCGACGCCGAACCAGATCGCGACGAAGGCCAGCGTGACGACGATGGCGGGCAGCGCGAGCAGCCCTGTCATGCCGAGCGACTCGGCCAGCGCACCACTCGTCAGGGCGCCGGCGATGACGCCCAGCTCGAGCCCCGCGACGAGCAGTCCGGCGGCGCCACGGACGCGACTCTCCGCCCCGCCGGTGCGGCGGTGGATGATCGCCACCTCCATCGGCAGCCACACCACGTAGAAGCCCTGGATCGCCCAAGCGACGAGGAACGTACCGAAGTTCGGCGCGAACGCGACGCCCCACGAGGCCACCGCGGTGACGACCGTCGACAGGAGCAGCACCTTGCGGTGGCCGATGAGGTCACCGAGGCGCGCGAGGAGCGGCACGACGAGGGCCGACACGATGAGCTGCGCCGCCTCGAACCAGTTGACGTCGGCGTCCTTGATCGACAGGTGCCGGGCGATGTCGGTGAAGATCGGCGTGTAGTAGCCCTGGAGCACGCCGCTCGCGAGCTCGACGCAGATGAGGAAACCGACGACCTTCGTGATCGGGCTGCGGGCCATCGCCCGGGCCGCGTCGGAGACGACCGTGCTGTCGGACATACGGATCCTTCTCTCGCGCAGGGATTTCGGGAGTCAGAGCTGCTCGATGAGGCGGCGGTACCACGCGATGCCGTCGATGAGGTCGGCCACGCCGATGCGTTCGTCCACGCCGTGGATCGAGGCCCGCTGCCCAGCCGTCATCCGGAACGGCGTGAACCGGTAGACGCGCGGCCAGACACGGTGGAAGTGCCGCGAGTCCGTCGCCGCGAGCATCACGTAGGGCACCGCGACCGTGCCCGGGAAGACGTCCGTCAGGGTCGACTCCAGGAGGGCGTATGCCGTGTCGTCCGCCGGCGACACGGGGCTGGGTTCGTCGCCGCTGACGAGGCTCACCTCGACCTGAGGGTCCTTGACGGTGCGGCGAACCCGTTCGATCGCCCCGTCGACCGTCTCCCCCACCATGACGCGCATGTTGACGTGGGCCCGAGCGGTCGCGGCGATGACGTTCGCCCCCGGCGAGCCGGTCAGCTGCGTCACGGCGACGGTCGTCCGCGTCAGTGCCGCCGTCTCGTGCCCGAGGCGGGGCAGCACCCGGCAGAGCAGCGGACGCAGCAGCCGCGCGTTGCCGAACACGGCGGCATACGGCATACGGGCATGGGCGCCCGCGCGCACGAGCATCTCGACGGTGGCGTCGGGGAGGTGGCTCGGGAACGGCTTTCGCTCGAGGCGCAGGATGGCACGAGCCAGTCGCGCGGTCGCGCCCATCCGGCGCGGCGCGGAGGCGTGCCCGCCGTCGCCGCGGGCGACCAGCTCGACGTCGACCGTGCCCTTCTCGGACACGCCGATGACCGCCATCGGCGCGTCGACGCCGGGGAGCGCCCCCCGGACGATCGCACCGCCCTCGTCGATGACGAACCACGGCTCGACGCCCCTCTCGCGGAGGAGCGCCACGGCGTCCTTGGCGGCGCGCCCGGACACCTCCTCGTTGCAGCCGAACGACAGCCAGACGTCACGTCCCGGCACGACTCCGTCGTCGATGAGCCCCTCGACGGCAGCACACGTCGCGACGAGCGAGCCCTTGCAGTCGAGCGCCCCACGGCCCCAGATGAACCCGTCGACGAGCTCGCCGGAGAAGGGCGGGTGTGACCACACCGACGGGTCGTCCACAGGCACGACGTCGAGGTGCGCCATGAGCACGACCGGAGCCTCGCGAGTGCGCCCCGGCCACCGCACGAGAAGGGCATCGCCACAGATCCGCGACACCTCGCACACGTCGTGCAGCCGGGGGAAGCGCTGACGCAGCTCGGTGAGCAGCGTGTCGAAGGCGGAGCGGTCCTCCTTCTCGGCGTCCCAGTCGGACACCGTGGGGATGCGAATGAGGGCGCGCAGCGCCTCGACGGCAGCGTCGTCCCCGGTCATGGACGGGAGCGTATGCCACGCTGACGGCATGGACTACGGGCACGAGCTGCAGTTCGGGGTGTTCGCGAGCCCGGACGCCTCACGCGTCCACGAGACGCTCGAGCTGGCGCAGCTCGCCGACGTCCTGGGCCTCGACCTCTTCACGGTGCAGGACCACCCGTACAACGCGAAGCACCTCGACACCTCGACCCTGCTCACGGCGGTCGCTGCGCGCACGACGTCGGTGCGCGTCGCGGCGAACGTCGCCAACCTGCCGCTGCGCCCGCCGGTCGGCCTCGCCAAGGCGGTGGCCACGCTAGACGTCATCAGCGGCGGTCGGGCCGAGCTCGGCCTCGGCACCGGTGCCTTCTGGGACGCCATCGTCGCCGCGGGAGGCGAGCGCCGGAGTCCGAAGCAGGCCGTGGACGCGCTCGTCGAGGCGATCCACATCATCCGCGCCACCTGGGGCCAGGACCCCGCACAACCCGGTGCTCGCTCGGTCACCCTCGAGGGTGAGCACTACTCGGTCAAGGGGATGCACGCCGGGCCGTTCCCGGTGCACCCGGTCGAGATCTGGCTCGGCGCCTACAAGCCGCGGATGCTCCGCGTCACCGGGCGGCTCGCCGACGGCTGGCTGCCGAGCCAGGGCTATGCCGAGCCCGACGCCCTCCCTGCGCTCAACAACGCCATCGACGTGGCCGCCGAGAGCGCCGGACGAGGCCCGCAGGCGATCCGCCGGATGTACAACGTCTTCGGCCAGTTCGGCGCGGGCAGCGGGTTCCTGCGCGGCACGGCCCGCGACTGGGCCGAGCAGCTCGCCGGGCTGAGCCTCACGGCCGGCATGAGCACCTACGTCCTCGGCACCGACGACCCCGACGTGCTTCGCCGCTTCGCTGGTGAGGTCGCACCCGCGGTGCGTGAGCTCGTCGGCACCGAGCGTGCCCACCGCGCCGACGGATCCGCGCCGAGGTCGGCGCCCACGGCACCGTCCGCAACGGTCACCTCGGGTACGCGTGCCGCCGACTCCCGCAGCCCGCTCACGGTGCGCGCCACCCCCGACGACGGCGCTCGTCTCAGCGCCGAGCGGCCCTGGCGCGAGGACGACCGGCCGGTGACCGCGAAGCCCGACGACGCGGCGTACTCGTCGGCCGAGCAGGCGGTGCCGCAGCACCTCGTCGACGTGCACGACCACCTGCGTGGCGAGCTCGCGCAGCTGCGCGACATCGTCGGGCAGGTGCGTCGCGGCTCGCTGTCGACGGGTGCTGCACGGTCGGTCCTCAACACGATGGCCATGCGCCAGAACAACTGGACGCTCGGGGCCTACTGCGAGACCTACTGCCGGCTCGTCACCGGACACCACACCCTCGAGGACCGCAGCATCTTCGTCCACCTGCGCCGCGCCGAGCCGGACCTGGGGCCGGTCATCGACCGGCTCGAGCAGGAGCACCACGTCATCGCCGACGTGCTCGAGCAGGTCGACGAGGCGCTCGTCGGTCTGGTCGGCACCGACGGCTACGGCCAGGCGGGCGAGGGCGCGCTCGACGAGATCGAGCGCGCCCTCGACCTGCTCACCGACACGCTCCTGTCACACCTGGCGTACGAGGAGCGAGAGCTGCTGCACCCGCTGGCGCGCAACGGTTTCGGCTGAGCGGAGCGGGTGCCGGCCGTCAGGCCGACCTGGCCGCCGCCCCGTGCTCGAGCGCCTCCACGACGGCGCCGCAGAAGTCGGGCAGGTCGTCGGGCTTGCGGCTGGTGATGAGGTTGCCGTCGACGACGAGCGACTCGTCGACCCAGTCGCCACCGGCGTTGCGGATGTCGGTCTGCAGGCTCGGCCACGACGTGAGCCGCCGCCCCTTGAGCACGTCCGCCTCGACGAGCGTCCACGGTGCGTGGCAGATCGCCGCCACCGGCTTGCCCGACGCCACGAAGTCGCGCGCGAACGCGACGGCGTCAGGCTGCGTACGCAGGTTGTCGGGGTTGGCGACGCCGCCGGGCAGCACCAGCGCGTCGAAGTCGTCGGCCTTCGCGTCCGCGACCGTCACGTCGACCGGCTTCGTGTCGCCCTTGTCGAGGTGGTTGAACATCTGGACCTCGCCTGCCTCGGCGCTGACGAGGACGGCCTCGTGCCCGGCGTCGGTCACGGCCTTCCACGGGTCGGTCAGCTCGACCTGCTCGATGCCCTCGCTCGCGACGAGGAATGCCACTCGCTTGCTCACGTCGTCCTCCTGGTGCCGCCTCGCGGGCGGTGGGTCGGGGTGCCGGCGACGTCCGCCGCCTCCTTCCGCCCCTACCCGAAGACCCCCGGGTTCTCTCACCTGCCGATGGCCCGCTGCGCGGCTATCGTCGGCCCATGGCCAGGGCTCTCGTCGTCCAGCTCGCACCGAACGTCTGGCGCATCCCTCTCGTGCGCGACTTCGTCAACGGCTTCATCCTGCGCGACGACGACGGCCAGGTGACCCTCGTCGACATGGGCGTCAAGAGCTCGGGGCCGAAGGTGATGGCAGCGCTGGCGGTGATCGGTTCGGCGCCCTCCGACGTCACGCGGTTGCTGCTGACGCACGCGCACCCCGACCACGCGGGTGGTGCGGCACACGTGGCCCGCGAGACGGGCCGCGCCTTCACGCTGCACCACGACGACGCGGCATACGCGAACGAGGGGTCCTCACCCCCTCGCGACCGCAGCTTCCTGCTCGGCCGCCTCGTCGACCGATTCTCGCGCGCCGGGCGCGACTTCGAGCCGGTGCCCGTGGAGCACGAGATGACCGACGGCGAGGTGCTCCCGATCGCCGGCGGGCTGCGCGTCGTGCACACCCCCGGCCACTCGCCCGGCCACGTCTCGCTGCTGCACGAGGACTCGAGGCTGCTCATCACCGGCGACGCGATCTTCAACGTCCGCGGCCTGCGGTGGCCGGTCAAGTCGTTCTGCACCGACTTCCGCATGACCCAGCGCACCGCGCACCTGCTCGGCGACCTCGACTACGACGTCGCGGCGTTCACCCACGGCCCCGAGCTGCGCGACCGCCCGCGCGAGGCGATCCGCACGTTCCTCGCGCGCCACCCGGCCGACTGACATCCACAGCCCGTCCACAACTGTGGACAAAGGTTGGACGTGACAGACCCGGTCGACCGGGTACGTCGCCAAGGTGACGAACTTCGGATACACCCTGATGACCGAGCAGAGCGGCCCCAAGGACCTCGTCCGCTGGGCCGTCGGCGCCGAGCAGGCCGGCTTCGACTTCGCGGTGAGCAGCGACCACTTCTCACCGTGGCTCACCGAGCAGGGCCACGCCCCGTACGCGTGGGCCGTGCTCGGAGCAGTCGCCCAGGCCACCGAGCGGGTCGAGCTCATCACCTACGTGACCTGCCCGACGATGCGCTACCACCCCGCCGTCGTGGCGCAGAAGGCCGCGACCCTCCAGCTGCTCGCCGACGGCCGGTTCACCCTGGGGCTGGGCAGCGGCGAGAGCCTCAACGAGCACGTCGTCGGCGAGGGCTGGCCTGGTGTCGAGACCCGGCAGGAGATGCTGCGCGAGGCCATCGAGGTCATCCGCCGGCTGCACTCCGGCGACCTCGTGACCCACCACGGCGAGTACTTCGACGTCGACTCCGCCCGCATCTGGGACCTGCCCGATCTCACCGTGCCGATCGCCGTGGCCGTGAGCGGCGACGCCTCGATCGAGCGCCTCGCCCCGCTCGCCGACCACATGATCGCCGTCGAGCCCTCGGCCGACCTCGTCTCGGAGTGGAACCGCACCGACGGCGCCCCCCGGGTGGGTGCTGACGCGCGCGCCATCGGTCAGATCCCGATCTGCTGGGACCCCGACGAGGCCACGGCGGTCAAGCGTGCCCACGACCAGTTCCGCTGGTTCGGCGGCGGCTGGTCGGTCAACGCCGACCTACCGACACCCAAGGGCTTCGCGGGCGCCACGCAGTTCGTGCGACCGGACGACGTGGCGTCGTCGATCCCCTGCGGCCCCGACCTGGACACGATCGTCGAGGCCGTACGCGCGTGGTGGGAGGCAGGCTTCACCGACGTCGCACTCGTCCAGATCGGTGGGGACGCGCAGGAGCGCTTCCTGGATGAGGCGGCGGGCCCGCTTCTCGGGAAGCTGCGCGCTGCTGCCGGCTGAGCCGGTTCAGGCCGCCGCTGCCCGCTCGGCGAGGAGACGCTCGCGTCGCTTCGTGATGTCGGCGCACTCGAGGCAGACCTCCTCGGGCACGAGCCCGATGCGCATGAGGCCGGAGAACACGAGGCAGCCGACGCAGATGCCGAAGATCGACTCGAGCGCCGGGAAGACGACCATCACGGCGCCGATGCCGATGACCCAGGCGGCCGCGACGGACGAACCGGATGCCAGGCCGACGATCCAGAGCACGGTCGCGGCGACCGTCATGACAGCACCGATGGTCGCCGCGAACCGCTTGGGCGGACCGGCCGTCGGGCGCTTCGGGGCGGCCACGGCAGGTCGGATCCACCGCTGCACGAGCCGGGCGACCGGACTGGCCTGGGGCCCGAGCGCTGCCCGCAGGGAGAAGTCGACGGCGAGGACGGCATAGAGCCACCACTGCGAGGTGGCCAGGGCAATGACGCCGACGACGAGGACGACAGCCGCGATCAGCCGGACGGTGACGTCGTCGACCACGGCGGGGAAGCGGGAAGAACTCATGCAGACATTATTGACTGCATAAGGGTTGCTTATGCAAGGACTCCAGATTCCGGACGGCCCTCCCGGTCAGCGGTTGCGCAACACCCGCAGGGCGGCCACGGCGCACACGACGAACATCGCTGCACCGACACCGGCGACGACGTCGAGACTCGTCGAGAACGCGGCCTCGGCTGCGGCGACGAGCTCACGGGCGGCCGCGGCCGGCAGGGTCGACGCGGCCTGCACGGCGCCGGCGAGGGAGTCGAGCGCAGCCGTCGTGGTGTCGGAGACGTGCCCTGCGGCATACGGCCCGAGCTGACCGCGGTAGACGAACGTCGCGAGGGAGCCGAGGCCCGCGACGCCGACGGCGATGCCGAACTCGGCCGAGGTCTCGGACATCGAAGCGACCGAGCCGGCCCGCTCGGGCGGCGCGGACTGCATCATGACGCCCATCGTCAACGTGGAGGGGACCATGATCCCGAACGACGTCAGGCACATCCCGAAGACGAGCAGCCCGAGACCGGAGGCCGCACCGACCTGCGTGTAGAGCGTGAGACCGGCTGCGCAGACGAGCAGGCCGAAAGCCATGCTGCGGGCGGTGCCGAGGCGAGCCGCGATCCGGGCGGAGGTCGACGAGCCGAGCAGCAGCGCGATGTTGGCCGGGAGCATCCACAGGCCGGCACCGAGGGGCGAGAGACCCGCGACGAGCTGCAGCCACTGCGAGCCGAGGAAGGAGACACCGGCCATCACGACGCCACCGACGAGCATGATCGCGAGGGCCGTCGAGAACGCACGGCTGCGGAAGAGGGCCAGGTCGACGAGCGGGTTGGCGATGCGACGCTGACGGCGGACGAAGACGATCGCCATCGCGAGCCCCACGCTGCCCGTGCTCAGCGCGACGGTCGTGTTGCCGCCGCGGGCGATCTCCTTGAAGCCGTAGATCACCGGCAGGGTCGTGGCGAGCGAGAGCACCGAGCTGGCGACGTCGACCCTGGTGCCGGCGTGACGCTCGGACTCGGGCAGCACCCGGCGGCCCACGACGACGAGCAGCACCATGAACGGCACGCCGAGCAGGAACGCCGAGCCCCACCAGAAGTGGGCGAGCAGCACGCCGCCGACGAGGGGGCCGACGGCCATGCCGCCCATGAAGCACGAGTACCAGACGCCGATCGCGGTCATCATCTGCTTCTCGTCGCTGAAGATCGTGCGGATCAGGCCCATCGTCGAGGGCGTCAGGGTGGCACCGGCGATCCCGAGCACGGCCCGCCAGAAGATCAGCTGGCCGGGGCTGGTGGCATAGGCCGCTGCCGCGCTCGCGACACCGAACGCGACGGCGCCGCCGAGCAGGAGGCGCTTGCGACCGATGCGGTCGCCCACAGCGCCCATCGTCACGAGGAAGCCGGCCAGCACGAAGCTGTAGATGTCGAGCATCCACAGCTGCTGGGTCGTGCTCGCGCCGAGGTCTGCCGACAGCTCGGGAAGCGCGAGGTAGAGCACGCTGACATCGAGCGACAGCAGCAGCGCGGTCAGCGCGAGGACACCGAGGGCGAGCCACTGGCGGCGCGACGGCGTGCTGGCGGGGGCGGAGGTGGCGCCGATGGTGGGCGGCTGGGCCGTCTGGGTCTCGGTTGTCGTCGTCATGTCCCTACGTCGAGCGGGCTCCGCCTCCTTCGACACCGCCGGGCGGAAAGGTCGCGAGATCTCCTGTCGGGCCCACGGCATACGCTCGGGGCATGGCTCTACACATCGGTGCGCACGTCGACCAGGAGGACCCGATCGCCGAGGCGAAGGCGCGTGGGGCCTCGCTCTCGCAGCTCTTCCTCGGCGACCCGCAGAGCTACAAGGGCCCCGTCATCCGGTACGCCGGTGGCGCGGCCGCGCTCAAGGTCGACGCCGAGGCCGCGGGCATCGACCTCTACGTGCACGCGCCCTACCCGATCAACGTCGCGAGCCTCAACAACCGCATCCGCATCCCCGGCCGCAAGCTGCTACAGCAGCACCTGACGGCCGCCGGTGAGATCGGCGCCAAGGGCGTCATCGTGCACGGCGGTCACCTCGGCGTCGACGAGGACGCCGCCAAGGGCTTCGACAACTGGCGCAAGTGCATCGACGGGCTCGACCTGCCCGTGCCGCTGCTCATCGAGAACACCGCCGGCGGCGACAACGCGATGGCCCGCCGCCTCGAGGCGATCGCCCGGCTGTGGGACGCCATCGGCTCGGCGTCCGGCAGCGACCAGGTCGGTTTCTGCCTCGACACCTGCCACGCCCACGCCGGCGGCAACGACCTCGGCACCGTCGTCGACGAGGTGCGTGCCATCACCGGCCGCATCGACCTCGTCCACGCCAACGACTCGCGCGACGAGTTCGACTCCGGCGCCGACCGGCACACCAACTTCGGTTCGGGACACATCGCCGCAGAGGCGCTCGCCGGGGTGATCCGGGCGGCCAGGGCGCCGGTGGTGTGCGAGACGCCGGGTGGCCTCGAGGGCCAGGCGGCGGACATCGCCTGGCTGCGGTCCCACGCCGACTGATTCCGCGGGACTCCACGGGACTCCACGGGACTCCGCGGGACTCCGCGGCTGCCCGGCCTTTCAGCCCGATCCCAGCATTTCCTGACACAGTCTTTACCCCACGGACCTGTTCCGGCACCTAGGTTCTTCAAGGGTTGCGCGCGGTCCGTCAATGACGCCGGTCCGCGCGTTCTCCTGTGTCGCGTGCCGCGTCCCGCCATCCCCTCCTCGGTGGCGGGCCGCGGCTTTCGTGCTTTCAGGGGTGTGGCCCGCTTGGCTCGCAGTCTGCGTCACGGCCTCCTCGACCATCCGGTCGGCGAGCAGGGCTGCGACGCGGCGCTGCTCGACGGTGGGCCGCACCACGTGCGTGGACGTCACGACCCGGAAGTGCCCGACCACCTCGCCCCGCCGGCGCACCGGCACGGCCGTGAAGGCGTCCGTCGGCAGACCGGTCCGCTCGACGGGAACCTGTCGGCCGGCCCGTGTGACCACGCCCCCGGCCTCGACGACCGCGTCGTCGGACCCGGGCAGACCGGGCACCCACTCGCACCTGTCGGCGCCGAGGACGGTCGTCACGGCACCGGCGATCTGGCCCGCCCGGGCGGAGCTGCTCGTCCCGTGCGGCAGGTCGAGCAGCTGCGCCAGTCCGCCGAGGTAGCCCTCCCGGCGCTGCGCCTCCTGCTGCTGGCGGCGGCCCCACAGCGCGATCTCCGTGACGGCGAGACCGACGACGACGAGGGCGCCGGCCAGCTCCAGGTCGTCGCGGTGGACGATCGACAGCGAGTGGTAGGGCTCGGTGAGGAAGAAGTCGAACGACGTGGCGGCGGCAAGGGCGGCGACCATGCCGGCCACCCGGTCACCGGTCGCCGCGGATGCGACGACAGTGAGGACGAGCACCATGGCTGCCGTGCTCGTCTCCATGCCGGCGCGCAGCAGCCCGAGCAGCGCTCCGACCGCCACCGGGACCAGCACCGCCAGCCACCGGGTGAGGGTTCGATGGGTCGTCAGCCAGTCGTCGTCCACATCTCCATGACACCCCCGCACCCTCGGAGGGCGCTGCGTGCCGGCCGGGATCCTGATGGGTTCTTGACGCGGTCCTGACGCGGGCGCCTGTCGCGGGAGTACAAAGGAGCCATGAGCGGCGGCGGCACGAAGGACGACCCCTGGGGCCTCAGCACCCCGCCCGGCACGTCGGCGTACTCGATGTACCGCGACGAGGAGGCCGACCCGCCCCAGCTCGTCTGCCGGGTGGGCTCGACCCGCCTGATCTACGACGCCCGCGTCGTCGACGACATGCACGCGTGGCTCCGCGAGCAGGGCGACTGGGTGCCCTTGGGCGCGGCCGACGAGCAGAAGCCCGCCAAGGAGGGCACCGTCGAGGCGTGGGGGCGGTCCGAGTCCAACCCGGTCGGCGGCTGGTACGGCCTGCGCAAGGGCTACCGCGGCCGGGTCGGCATGTACCTCCCGCCGCTGCTCGAGGAGCTCGGGCTCGCCGAGGTGGAGCACAACCCCCGCAACAACCGCATGCGCGCCCTCTGACCGCCGGGATGCCGCCCGCCCGGATGCACGAGGACGAGCTGGTCGTCGACGAGCACCTTGTCCGTCGCCTGGTCGCCGGGCAGCTGCCGCACCTCGCCCACCTGCCCGTGCGTCGCTTCGCGTCCACCGGCACGGTCAACGCGATCATCCGCCTCGGCGACGACCTCTACGCCCGGCTCCCCCGCGTGGCCGCGTGGGCCGACGACCTCGTCAAGGAGCTCGAGTGGCTGCCACGGCTGGCACCGGCGCTCCCCCTCACCGTGCCGGAGCCCGTAGCCGTGGGTCGACCGACTGATGCCTTCCCCCACCCGTGGGCGATCTTCCGGTGGGTGCCGGGCTCGCCGTATGCCGTGGGCGCCGTGGACGAGGTGACCGCGGCCCGTCGTCTCGCCGGGTTCGTCTCGGCGCTGCGCGAGGTCGCCGTCCCGGTCCAGGCGCCGGCGGGCGGCCGGCGGCCGCTGGCGGAGCTCGATGCCGCGACACGTGACGCACTCGAGCGCTCCCGTCACCTCGTCGACGCCGATGCGGCCCTCGCCGCCTGGGACCGGGCGAGGCAGGCGCCCGCCTTCGATCCCCTCGAGTCGCGACGGGTCTGGCTGCACGGCGACCTCCTGCCGCCGAACGTCCTCGTGAACGGCGGCCACCTCGCTGCCGTCCTCGACTTCGGGAGCCTCGGCGTGGGCGACCCTGCAGCCGACGCCATCGCCGCCTGGACGATGTTCACACGGGCCGGCCGGACGGCATACCGGGAGGCGCTCGGGGTCGACGACGCGACGTGGGAGCGGGCGCGCGGTTACGCGCTGACCCAGGCGGCGCTCATCGTGCCCTACTACGAGCACTCCAACCCCGACTTCTCGGCGATGGCCAGGCGCACCATCGCCATGGTGCTGGAAGACGCGCGCGACGTCGGGAACGTTCTATCCCAGAGCGATTCGGCTCGGTAGCGTCGACCGCATGCTCAGCACCTCGACCTTCACGACGTCCGACTTCGACGTCACCGACTACACACCCGACGTCACCACCGCCCTGCCGACGGGGCACCTCCGCATGCGCAAGACGTATGCCGGTGACGTGGCGGGCCGCAGCGTCACCCAGTTCACCTCGGCCTTCGACCAGCAGACGGGCGTCGGCACGTACGTCGCGATGGAGTCGTTCGAGGGCACGGTGGCCGGACGCCGGGGCGCCTTCAACTTCGTGCACGCCGCCTCGACGTCGGGTCCGGACCGGGCCAACGAGTACGGCCTCATCGTCCCGGGCAGCGGCACCGACGAGCTCACCGGCATCGAGGGCACGGTGCGGCTCACGATCGACGCCGACGGGACCCACCACATGGAGTTCGACCACAACCTCGGGTGAGCCGAGGCACGCTGCACGCAGCAGAGCGGCGCGGGGGGCGTGTTCCCCGCGCCGCTCTGCTGTGGTGTCTCCGGTCTAGCCGACCGTGACCGTCAGCGTGCTGAGCACGTCGGACCTCGAGTCGGACACGAGGACCCGCACCGGGTAGGTGCCCGCAGCGGCCCAGGTGTGTCCGCCCTTCACGGTGGCCGTGCCGTCGGCACCGACCGTCACCGTCGCGTCCTCGGTGACCGAGCCATCGCCCCACTGGACCCGGGCGGTGTAGCCACCCGCGGAGGGCACACCGCCCTTGGCCGTGCCGAGCGTGACGGCGGCGGCCTGGCCCGCCTTCGCCGAGGCATCGTCGCCGGCTGTCACACCGAGCGCCGAGCCGTTGTCGGCCACCGCGAACACGTGGATCCGGCCGGCCGACTTCGGGTCGCCCGTCTGGGTCGGCAGGGTGACCGACTGCACCGTCTTCCCGGCCGGCACGGTGAGCGGCGCCGTCGCGAAGAGCTTGGCGCGGCAGCTGTCGGTGCCGGTGCCGTTGAGGCGGTAGGCCATCTCGAGCGCCACGACGTTGCCGAACTGGGGCGACCCGCACCAGTCGCCGTACTGCACCAGGTAGCTCGTCGTCGAGCCATCGGTGAAACGGACGGTGGCGGTCGTGTCCTGGTTCTTCTGCGTCGCCGTGCCGATGAGCGAAAGCTGCGTCGCGCCCGGGGCCAGCGTCACCGGAAGGGTCTGCCGGGCGCCCGTCGCGTTGTCCTCCTGGCCCACCGGGATGCCCGGCATGGAGAACTTCAGCTCGGTGCCCGGGACGGTGAGCAGCTTGCCCGGGACGCCGCCCGCCGCAGCGAGCGCCTCACGGGACAGGCCCGCACGGTCGCCGTCGCACGGGACGGAGTCGCCCACGTTGCCGAAGCACACGGAGTCGAACCCGGCGGCATACGCCGGCACGGAGGCCTGGTGCACGGTCGCGGCACCGAGCACGGAGCCGCCGTCGTTGGCCGTCGTGACGGTCACCTTGGGCTGGTACGGCCCCGGCTTCGCCCACGTGTGCGTGCCGCGGATCGTGTACGAGCCCAGGTCGGCGGCCGCGATGGTGCCCTCGGAGCTCGTGCCGTCACCCCACTCGATCGTCGCCTTGGCCGTGGCCGACGGGTCCTGCCCCTGGCCGACGCCACCCGAGAAGGTCGCGACGGTGCCGGTCCAGGCCGTGTCCTCGGACGTCTCGAACGGCTCGGCGGCGGACACCTTGATGCCGGTGTTCTGCGCCTTGGAGCCGTCGGTGAGCAGCTCGACCTCGGACAGGTTCGCGGCCGCACCGCCGACCGTCGCCGTGACGACGAGACGGTAGGTCGTGAACGTGCCCGTGTGCGCGATCTCGAACGGACGTGTCTGCGTCCGCCACGGGAAGACCTGCCCCGTACGCGTGTCGAGCGTCTGCCAGGTGGCGCCGCCGTCCTTGCTGCCCTCGAGGCGCCACGCCGACGGGTCGCCGGCGTTCGGTCCCGAGGTGAGGGTGTACCAGGTCGCCCGCTGGCCGGTGCCCGACAGGGTGAAGCCGACGGTCGGCGTGGCCGACGTGAACGTCGTCGACGTGCGCGACGTGTTGTCGAAGAGCGCCTTGGCGTCCTGGCCCGACGCGAGGTCGGTCGCCGTCGCGGTGCCGCGGCCGGGGCCGGTCGCGTCCTTGAGCGGCTTCGGCGCCTCGGTGCCCTGCGTCAGCGACGGCGGGGCGTCCTGGGCACGAGCGCCGAAGTCGGACGGCGCACTGCCCATGGCGAAGTCGACCGTCGTCGGCCCGGCGATCTCGCTCTGGTTGATCGAGACGCTCTTGTGCTTCTGGCCGTTGACCGTCACGCCCTGGACGTAGATGTTCTTCTCCGAGTTGCCCGGCGCGTTGACGACGAGGTCGCCCTGGGTGCGCTTGACCGTGACCTGCTCGAACTTCGGCGAACCGATGGCCCAGTTGGGCGAGCCGACCTGGAGCGGGTAGATGCCGAGCGAGGAGAGGACGTACCACGCCGACATCTCGCCGTTGTCCTCGTCACCCGGGTAGCCCTGGCCGATCTCGCCACCGACGTAGAGGCGACGCATGATCTCGCGGACCTTCTCGGCCGTCTTGTACTGCTGGCCGGTCCAGTCGTACATGTACGCGATGTGGTGCGAGACCTGGTTGCTCTGGCCGAGCTGGCCCATGCGGACGTCGCGGGCCTCGAGCATCTCGTGGATGACGCCGCCGTAGCCGCCGGGCTTCGTCGCCGTCTCGGGCGTCGAGAAGAACGTGTCGAGCTTCTTCGCGAGCGCGTCCCGGCCGCCGTAGAGGTTGGCGAGTCCGTTGCCGTCGAAGGGCGCGTGGAAGGCGAAGTTCCAGGCGTTCGTCTCGGTGTAGTCGCCGCCCCAGGCCTCCGGGTCGAAGTCGGTCGGGTAGCTGCCGTCAGCCGCACGGCCCTGGAAGAAGCCGACCTTCGGGTTGAAGAGGTTGCCGTAGTGGGTCGACCGCTCGAGGAAGTACTTCGACTCCTCCGTGAGCTGCGCGCGACGGTTCGCCGGGGTCGCCGGGTCCTTGGCGAGCGCGGCCGCCATGGTGCCGATGCCGAAGTCGTTGACCAGCCCCTCGAGTCCCCACGACACGCTCTCACCGGTGTTGGTGCTCGTGTAGCCGAGGAAGGTCGAGGTGTCGAGGCCCTTGCGCCCCACGGCACTCGAGGTGGGCAGCACCGTCGCGTTCTTGACGGCGGCGTCGTACGCACCCAGTGGGTCGGGCAGCTTGACGCCCTTGACGTACGCGTCGGCGAACGCCACGTCGGAGCTCGTGCCCGTCATGAGGTCGGCGTAGCCCGGTGAGCTCCACCGGGCGACCCAGCCGCCGTCGCGGTACTGCTGGACGAAGCCGTCGGCGATCTGGGCCGCCACCTCGGGGTAGAGGAGGCTGTAGGCCGGCCACACGGTCCGGTAGGTGTCCCAGAAGCCGTTGTTGACGTAGATCTTGCCGTCCTTGATCGCGGCGTTGGTCGTCGTGGTCGTGGCCGAACCCACCTTGGCCGCAACGGGGCTCGCGTACTGGTAGCGCGGGGCGGCGACGGTGCCGGTGTTCTCGAACTGGCTGTTCGGGTAGAGGTTCAGCCGGTAGAGGTTGGAGTAGAGCGTGGTGCGGTCGGAGTCGTTGGCACCCTTGACGCCGACGACGCCGAGCCGCGCGTTCCAGGCCTGCTTGGCTGCGGCCCGCACGGCGTCGAAGTCGCGGTCGGCAAGCTCGGACGCGTGGTTCCTCTTCGCCTGGTCGAGCGAGATGAACGACGTCGACAGCTTGAGCACGACCTGCTTGTTGCTGGTCGTGTCGAAGCTGGCGTAGCGGGTTCCGGTGTGACCGTTCGGCGCGGTGCCCACGGCCGAGGCCGGGCGGTCGAACGTGCCGTAGACGAACATGCGGCTGCGTCCGGCGGACAGGCCGCTGCCGTTGTCGACCCAGCCGGTCATCGTGCCGGTGGCTGCATCGACCGTGAAGGCACCGCTGTCGTCACTGGTGTCGACGACGAGGCTGCCCTTGCTGGCCGAGGCCGGGAAGGTGAAACGGTAGACACCGCCGTGGTCGGCGGGCGCCGTCTCGGCCGTGAGCCCGCCCGCGAGGACCGCCCTGTAGTAGTCGGGGTGTGCCACCTCCGTCGCGTGGTCGAAGGCGAGGCCGCGACCCGACACGCTGCCGGTCGGGGTGCCCGTCGCGATCGACGGCATGACCGACATCTGGTTGCGGTCACCCATCCACGGGCTGGGCTCGTGCGAGATCGCAAGCCCTTGCAGCACAGGGAGGTTCGCTGCGTTGTTCTGCGACTGGTAGTTGTACTCCCACGACTGCGAGTTCGCGTCGGTCACCGGCGTGAAGAACGTGAAGCCGTTGGGCACCGCGCTGATCGGCAGGTTGTTGCCGCGCGAGAAGCCGCCGGACGCGTTGGTGCCGCGTCGCACGTCGACGTAGTTGGTCAGGTCGGCCCCGTCGATGACAGCCGGGTCGCCCTGGACCGCGATGTCGTCGATCCAGCCGCCGAACCTGGTGTCCTTGGTCGCGCCGCCCGTGTTGTCGTAGCCGACGAGCACGCGGTCGATGGTCTTGCCGGCGGCGACCTTGCCGACGTCGAGCGAGACCGCGTTCCACTGGTTGGCGTAGAGGATCTTGCCCTTGCCCTGCCCGCTCGGGCTCGCCGAGACGCCGTGCTGGTCGTCGCCGCCGAGGTCGGACAGGTAGGTGCCGTCGGTGAACCTGAGGTCGAGCGACGCATACGTCGAGGGGTACTCGAGGTCACCGGCGATCATGTCGGGGAAGATCTTGTAGCTCAGCCGGGTCTTCGTGGTGACCGGCAGGTCGACGTCGAAGAGCCGGTTCCAGGCGTACCCGCGGCCGTCGGTCGTGTGGCCGCCCGAGTAGCGCAGCGCCTTGACGCCCGTCCACCCGACGAGCGGCTTGATGTTGAAGCCCGAGATCGGGCCCGAGCCGACGACCGTCTTCATCGGGGACGCCGGGCCAGAGCCCGTGGACCCGTCGGAGAGGTCCCAGTCGGCGAGCTGGACGGTGCCACCCGAGTGCACCGCGGTCACGTCGAGGCGGTAGTACGCGTACGTTCCCGGTGACGTCACCTGGAACGTACGCGTCGCGAAGCGACCCGAGAAGTCGATGCCGGTCTGGCGGTCGAGGTCGGTCCACGTGGTGCCGTCGGTCGACCCCTGGAACGTGAAGTCCTTGGGGTCGCGCTCCGGCGAGTCGTTCGCCGACGTGAGCGAGTAGCGCACCGCCTTGGCCGGCGTGCTGAGCTGGTAGCGCACCCAGGCGCTCGAGGCGAAGGCGAGCCACTTCGAGTCGGGGTTGGCGTCGGCGAGGTTCGCCGCCACCTCGCCCGGGCCGTTCTCGGCGCTCGCGGTGACTCCGGTGACCGAGCCGAGCAGGCTGCCGTCGGCGCTCGCGGTGCCCGAGACGTTGCGCTGCCGCGGGCCTTCGGCACCGGCCTCGACGGTCGAGAGCTCGGGCTGGGGCTGGCCCGACTCGAACGACGTCGAGAAGTCGCCGGCAGGGGCATCTGCCGCGGGCGCGGTGACGGATGGTGCGGTGACGGATGGTGCGGTGGACGCCTCGACCGCGCCGGCCGAGGACGGACCTGCGACCACTCCCGCGGTCGAGGTGGCCAGGACTGCCAGGGCGATGACGCCTCTGCGGATCCCGGATCTGTGGGACATGGGTTCCTCCGTGCTCGTCGTTGAGCCGTGCTGTGAGCAGCTGACATTGGGGAGGCCGGGTCCGGTGGTCTACGGGCCGGCTCCGACCCGGCGAGACTCGTCGCCCACGACAAAGGGCGTCAACAGGGCGAAGGGTTCTTGTCCGGTCAGGACATCGAATCGGACAGAACAGTCAGTACGCGGCGTCGGACGAGCATCCTGCGTTGCCTTTTCCGGTGGGCGCTGGTCGGATGGCAGCCATGACAGCGTTGTCTGACCACCGGACAGCCATCCGCCCGACGATGGCCGACGTCGCAGCCGAGGCCCACGTCTCGGTCAAGACCGTCTCGCGTGTGGTCAACCACGAGCCGGGCGTGCGACCGGACACCGCAGAGCGGGTTCGTGCCGTCATCGAGCGACTCGGCTTCCGCCGGCACGACGGCGCGCGGATGATGCGCCAGGGCCGCACCTTCACCATCGCGCTCGTCGTCGAGGACCTCGCCAACCCCTTCTACTCGCAGATCGGGGCCGCGGTCGAGCGCGAGGCCCGCATCCGTCAGCACCAGCTGATCACCGCCTCGGCCGAGGGCTCACCGACCCGCGAGCGGGCCGTCATCGAGGCCCTCATCAACCGTCGGGTCGACGGCATCGTCGTGGTGCCGGCCGACGAGAGCGCGTCGTCGGACGCCGCGGTCGAGGCGAGCCAGACCCCCATCGTCTACATGGACCGGCCGGTGCGCGGCACACCGCGCGACACGGTGCTCAGCGACAACCACGGCGGCATCCGGAGTGCCGTCGAGCACCTCGTGGCGCACGGCCACCGGAGCATCGCCCTCTTCGGTGACGACCCCGCGTTCTGGACGGCGAGACAGCGCCGCGAGGCCTTCGTCGCGACGCACCAGTCGCTCGGGCTGGCCGGCAGCCCACGGGTGTCGATGGGTCCCCACTCGCCCGCCTCGGTGCGCGAGACCCTGACCCGCTGGAGCCAGACCTCCGACCCGACGACGGCGGTCATCACCGGCAACAACCGGATCACCATCGCGCTGCTGCTCGCGCTCCGTGACCTGCGGCTGCCGCTCTCGCTCGTCGGCTACGACGACTTCGAGCTCGCCGACCTCGTCGACCCACCCGTCACCGTCGTGCACCAGGACCCGGCGGCCATGGGCCAGAAGGCCGCCCAGCAGCTGTTCGCCCGGCTGCTCGGCGACGAGTCCCCGGCCCAGACGGTCGTCATGCCCACGCGCCTCGTCGTGCGGGGCTCGGGTCTGCGACGAGGGACCGCCTCGCGATGACCACCACCCACCCACCGAGGAGCACCACGACCGTGTCAGCGCCGACCCGCCTCCCGCTCAACACCCCGCGACGCTTCTACCGCGGCGGCGAGCGGATCCTCGCGTTCCGCGGGCTCGACACCCCTGCGGACTTCGACGGCCAACGGCCCGAGGACTGGCTGGCGTCGACGACCCGGCTCTTCGCCGAGGGTGGCGACGGGGTCACGGTGTTCGCCGACGGAACGTCCCTGCCCGAGGCGCTGGCCGCCGACCCCGACCACTGGCTCGGACCCGACCACGTGGCCGCGCACGGCGTGGAGCCGGGCCTGCTGACCAAGCTGCTCGACGCCGGGGAGCGCCTGCCCGTGCACTCTCACCCCGACCGGGCCTTCGCCGCCGCCCACCTCGACTGCGAGCACGGCAAGACCGAGGCGTGGATCGTTCTCGACGCCGAACCCGGAGCGAGCGTGTGGCTGGGCTTCCGGGAGGAGCTGCCGGCCGACGAGCTCGCGGCTCTCGTCGAGGCGCAGGACGAGCGGCTGCTCGAGGCCCTCAACCGCATCGAGGTGCAGGCCGGCGACACCGTGCTCGTGCCCGGTGGCCAGCCACATGCCATCGGAGAGGGCGTCTTCGTGCTCGAGCTGCAGGAACCGACCGACCTGTCGGTCATGCTCGAGCACCGTCGCTTCGGGCTCGAGGAGGCGCACGCGTTCCTCGGGCTCACCGTGCCGCGAGCGCTCGACAGCGTCGACCGTGGCCCGCTCACGGTCGAGCAGCTGGGCTCCCTGCGGCGGCGCTGGACCGACGTCGCCGGGGTCGGACACGCACTGCCCGCACCGGCGACCGAGTTCTTCCGGGCCGAGGTGCTGCGGGCGACACCGGGGTCGCCCGTGGTCGGCGCGGCCGCCTTCGCCGTCGTCGTCGTGGTCGCCGGCTCGGGCACGCTCGCCACGGCGGCCGGCCCCGTCGACGGGACGGCCGCGCCCCGCCCCATCGAGGTGGGACGGGGCGACGTGTTGCTCCTGCCCCACGGCGCGGGGCAGGTGACGCTCGACGGCGACGTCACCGTCGTGCGGTGCATGCCGCCGGCCTGACCAGGACTCGAGGACGAGGCCCTACTCGGACGTGCGGTGGTTGAACGCGCGGATCGACAGCGGCGCCAGGACGGCCGTCAGCAGGACCGACCAGAGCACCGTCGCGAGCACGGGGTGATGCAGCGGCAGTGCGGAGTCGGGCGGCAGCGGCACCGTGTTGCCCCACAGCTCGCGCATGGCTCGCACGAGCGAGCTGATCGGGTTCCACTCGGCGATGGTGCGCAGCCAGGCGGGGTTCATGTTGGCGGCCGGTGCGAACGTGTCGGCGAGGAAGGTCAGGGGGAAGATCGCCGTGAACATCACGCCCTGCACCGCCTCGGCGGTCTTGAGACGCGAGCCGGCGAGGATGCCGATCCACATCATCGCGAAGCCGAAGAGCAGCAGCAGCGCGAAGCCGAGCAGGCCCTTGGCGAAGCCGGTGTGGATGCGCCAGCCGATGAGCAGGCCGGTCACGGCCATGACGACCGTGCCGATGCTCGAGTGGATGAGGCTCGAGATGCTGCGACCGACGAGCACCGAGGCGCGCGAGATCGGCAGCGACCTGAACCGGTCGATGATGCCCTTGTTGAGGTCGTTCGTCAGGCCGATGGCCACGATGAAGCAGGAGAACGCCATCGTCTGCGCCATGATGCCGGGCAGCAGCCACTCGCGGTAGTTCACCCCGGCGTTGATCGAGCCGCCGAAGACGTAGGCGAACAGCACGACGAACATGATCGGCTGGAAGGTGACGTCGGCGAGCATCTCCGGCATCCGCCGGATGTGCTTGACGTTGCGCCAGACGTGCGTGCGCACCTGCTTCCACATGCCAGGTGGCTCGATGGTCAGCCGTGCCGGCTGCGTGGCCACCTCCTCGCGCACGGTCGTGTCGCTCATGACCGGCCTCCCTTCGTGGTGTGTGGGACCCGCTCGGCGTCGGTCTCCTCCGCGGACTCGTCGACCTCTTCGGCCTTGCGGCCGGTGAGGTGCAGGAAGACGTCGTCGAGGCTGGGCCGCTTGAGGCCGAGGTCGTCGAGCACGATCTCGGACCCGTCGAAGATGCTCGCGATCCGCGTCACGTCGGCGAGCCCGTCGGCGGGGGCCGTGAGCTGGCGAGCCCCCTCGTCGACGTGCACCTCTCGGACGTGGGAGGCGAGCAGGCCCCTCGCCGCCTCGAGCTGGTGGGCGTGCGAGACCGTCACGACGAGGGCGGCCTGGCCGGACTGGTCCTTGAGCTCGAGCGGCGTGCCCTCGGCGATGATGCGGCCGTGGTCGATGACGACGATGCGGTCGGCCAGCTGGTCGGCCTCTTCGAGGTACTGCGTCGTGAGCAGCAGCGTCGTGCCCTCGCGGACGAGGCCGCGCAGAACCTCCCAGAGCTCGACGCGGCTGCGCGGGTCGAGCCCCGTCGTGGGCTCGTCGAGGAAGAGCACCCGAGGGGCGGCGATGAGGCTGACCGCGAGGTCGAGTCTGCGGCGCATGCCGCCGGAGTAGTCCTTGACGACCTTGTCGCCGGCGTCGGAGAGCGAGAACCGCTCGAGGAGGTCGTCTGCGGCCGAGCGGATCTCGGCCTTGCCGAGGCCGTAGAGCGATCCCATCAGTCGGATGTTCTCGCGGCCGGTGAGAAACTCGTCGACGGTGGCGGCCTGGCCGGTGAGGCCCATGCTGCGGCGGACGGCCTCGGGGTCGCGGGTGACGTCGAAGCCGGCGACACGGGCGGTGCCGCTCGTCGGGGTCGTGAGGGTGGTCATCATGCGGACGGTGGTCGTCTTGCCGGCGCCGTTGGGGCCGAGCAGTCCGAGCACCGAACCGCGAGGCACGGAGAACGAGACGTCGTCGACGGCGACCATGTCGTCGAAGCGTTTGACGAGGCGTTCGGCCTCGATGGCTGGTCCGGTGAACCGCTCGTGCGACGCGCGCACGTCGGAGGTGATGGTCATGTGAGGGCTCCCCAAGGGGTGTGTGCAGATGTGAGCTGCGGGTGCATCGATGCGCATCCGAGCCTAGGAGGCGACACCGACAGCGTCACCGATTCATGTGAACGCCGTCAACATGCGTGGGGGACGCGCGCGCACCCACGTTTCGCCCACGGCGTACGGGGTCGTGCTCCGCACCCGGTCGAGAGAGCCTCTGGCCGTGCGACGCTGGACGGACGCACTGAGATCGGAGACGGCCATGACCCAGATCGCCCCCCGCCCGCAGCAGGTCAGCGCGAGCGTCACGCGCACGCCCCTGCTGCGCGAGGTCTACGGCCGCCTGCTCCGCGGCCTGCGCACCCGTCAGGGCCGCACCCTCGCCGAGGTCGCCGCCCGCGCCGGCATCTCGGTCGCCTACCTCTCCGAGGTCGAGCGCGGCCTCAAGGAACCGTCGTCCGAGGTGCTGGAGGCGATCTGCATCTCGCTCGACTCGAGCATCGCGAGCCTGGTCGGCGCCGCGCACCGCGACCTGCGCGACCTCGCCGCCGACGGCGCCACCGGCGGCCGTGTGCTCGACCTCACCTCGCGCGTCGGCTCGAGCCTCGCCGAGCCGACCGGCCACGAGGTCGCCCCGTCGGGCACCCTCCTCGACACGAGCGGCTCGGTGTCGTTGGCCGCCTGACCGGCACCCCGGTCCGCAGTCGACAGAGCAGCTCGTCACACCGGTGACGAGCTGCTCCTGCCGTCGACTGAAGGGCTCAGTCGACGAGGCTGCCCCACGTGTTGTTGCCGACCACACCGTCGACGACGAGGCCCACCTTCGACTGGTAGGACCGCACCGCCGTGTTGGTCGCCGGCCCGAACGAGCCGTCCACCGTCAGCGAGTAGCCGGCGTCGACGAGCTCGCGCTGGAGCCCCGTGACGGCCTCGCCGCTGCTGCCCTGGCGCAGGACCGGCAGGATCGAGTACCACGTGTTGTTGCCGACGACACCGTCGACGGTGAGGCCGTGGGCCGACTGGTAGCTGCGCACCGCGGACTCGGTGCCCGAGCCGAAGGCCCCGTCGGCAGTGACCGTCCGCCCCGAGGCGCGCAGCATGTACTGCAGCGTGCGCACCGCTGCACCCGAACTGCCGTTCCTCAGGACGGGCAGCGCTGTCTCCGTGGAGCCCCCGCCGGTGCCACCGGTGCCGTACTTCGCGAGGACGTCGTTGGCGTACGCCACGCGCTGAGTCGTCGCGCACGTGCCGCAGCGCTCGAACTTCTGCATGAACACGGTCGTCGCGCTGCTGACCGAGGTGGCCCCGCGCAGCTCGGCGAGGCCGTAGCCGGAGAGGGTCGACAGCTCGTACCACGTGAAGTCGAGCTGCGCCGCCAGGGCGTAGCGGCTGCGCCCCGACAGCCCGGCGTACCAGACCATGTTGTCGCGCGAGTCGGTGTCCCACCGGCCGCCCTCGCTCCACTGGGCGATGCCCATGCCGGGTCCGCTGGGCTGGTTGGCGTACGGGTTGACCGGGCTGCCCGACTCCTGGATGAGGTTGCCGACGATGCCCGCAGACTGCCTCTCCGTCAGGCCCTTGCCGACGAAGTAGTCGAAGGCGATCTCGTCGTTCGACGCCGCTGACGCCGACGGCGCCGCAACGACCGCGAGCACCGCGACCGCAGCGCCGGCGATCAGGCCCGCGACTCCACGACGAATCCTGTTGGTCTTCATGGGTTCTCCGTTCCTACGCGAGCAGCTTGGCCCACGTGTTGGGGCCGACGACGGCGTCGGCGTCGAGCGAGTGGGCGGTCTGGAAGGACTTCACGGCCGAGGCGGTGCCCGAGCCGAAGACGCCGTCGACCGTGACGGCATACCCCTTGCTGTTGAGGCAGGTCTGCACACCACGGACGGCGTCGGAGGCCTGCCCCTGGGAGCACGTTGCCGCGAGGGGCGCCTCCCAGGTGGCGCGGCCGATGACGCCGTCGGCGCCGAGCCCCTTGGCCTGCTGGAACGAGACCACGGCTGTCTTGGTGCCGGGGCCGAACGAGCCGTCGACGGTCAGCGAGCGGCCCGAGTGGCGCAGCAGGTACTGCGCAGTCGAGACGCGGAACCCGCTGCTGCCCTGCTGGAGCGTCGGCCACGACCGGGTGGGCGCCGGTGGTGGGTTGCTCGTGCCGAGCCTCGCCGCCACATCGCTCCGCAACTGGGGAAGCCTGGCGTACAGGGCGTTTCCCGGACACTCGGTGTCGAGGAAGTCACGGTGACCGTAGATGTCCTCCGGGCCGAGGGCGTACGCCTGGCAGAGGTACGCGCACAGGTCGACCAGCGCCGTCCACTGGGCCGACGTGGGCAGCGCCGTCGTGTACGTGCCCTCGTTCTCGATGCCGATCGACGTCGAGTTCTGGCCCGTGCAGTGGGCCCCGAGCGGGAACACGGTGCTCGACCCGGAGCCGAGGCCCTCGATGGACCGGTGGCGCCCCTCCATCGTGTAGCCGCCGCGGCTGACCGTGAACTGCTGGCCCGAGTCGATCCAGCCGCGGGCGAAGTGCCACTGCTGGATGTTCCGGGCCAGGGCGTATGCCGCCGCCTGCGAGTAGTCGGTGGTGTTGGCCGACGCAGTGTGGTGGACGAGGATCTTCTGCGGCGGGCCGGTCATGCTCACCGTGCCCGTCGCCGGCTGGGCACCCCACGTGCCGCAGGACGCGATGGTGGGCCGCGCGACGCCGGTGACCGCTGCGTTGGCCGCGCCGGCCTTCGCGACCCCGAGGGCCCCGACGGCGCCGACGCCGAGGGCGCCGAGGGCGCCGACGAGAAGGGACCTCCGGTTCACGCGCGGGACGTCGTTGGCCACGGCCGGGCCGGGGCTGACGGACATGCCGTCACACTCACGACACACGGTTCACCAGCCGGCGCAGGCGTCGGCATCCCAGGCGATGCTGGATCGGATGTCGACGTGGGCGTGGTCGTCGTGTGCCGGGTAGCCCGGGCCGAAGATGCCGCCGAAGCCGGCGTACCGGGCCTGCTTGGCGATGCTGCAGATCGACGTCGCGCTGTCGCCGGGGACGAGGTCGAGTGCGCCCCCGTCGAGGTGCACGCTGTTGCTCGCCCCGCCGACCGACGCGTTGCACGCGGGGTCGCGGAAGCCGGACGTGACCTTCAGCGGATGGTCGCCGAGCTGGTGGCGCAGCGCCTCGGCGCGCCACAGCGCCCGCTTCATGTTCTCCTTCTGGGCCGCTGTCCCGGTGAAGCCCTTGCCGCAGTTGTTGCTCGCCTCGGCGTAGGTGAAGTGGACGGGGCTGCAGTCGGGGTCCTGGAGGGCGTAGATCTTCGAGAAGGTCGCGGGGCCGGCGACCCCGTCGGCTGCGAGGCCGTACGCCTTCTGGAAGTTCGTGACGGCCGTCTTCGTCTGCGCCCCGAAGGAACCGTCGATCCCCATGACCTGGCCGCGCGGAACCCAGCCGGCGACACGGATCTGCAGCTGCGTGACGTCACTGCCAGAGGCGCCCGAGCTGAGGGTCCGCGGCCACGAGTAGCACTCGTCGGCGTGGGCGGTCGGGGCCGACGCGGTCATGGTCGCCGTCGCGACCCCGAGGCCGCCGAGGGCGAGTGCCATGGCCGCGAAGGCGTGGGTGAGCTTGTTCCTGCGCATACGAGTTCCCTTTCGTGAGGTGCTGCGTACCTGTGGTTCGAGACTGTCCGAGGGGGTCGGAGTCCGCGCGCCGAGTGAATGGGGAGAACTCCCCGTGCCGGGGGGCCGGTCCCCCTCAGGCTCGTGACCGGGCTCCCCCGCGGGCCACGCACGGCGACCCGGACATCGCGGTGTCCGGGTCGACCCGGACGCCGGATGTCCGGCCGCACATCGAGCCGTGTCCGTGGGGCGCGATGTCCGGGCCGACCACTCTCGTCGTCAACGGCTCGGCAGCCGCCGACCGCCCCGAACCAGGAGGAACACATGAACAAGAAGCTCGTCGCCGGGCTCGTCAGTCTGGCCGCAGGTGCCAGCGTCGCGATCGCCGTGGCCCCCCCGGCCCAGGCCTCGTCGATGTACGGCTGCACCTACCCGAAGGTCTGCCTCAAGGACGGCAGCTACCAGTCGGGCACGGTGTTCTGGGGCGGGGTCGACACCGTGTACCAGAACCTGCCCACCTCAGGACAGAACCGCGCCGACTCCGTCGTCAACACGCGCAACGACGACTCCGTGTGGCTCATCGACACGGGGTCGTCGCCCGACCGCTACATCTGCATCCCGCGCAACACCGCGGTGAACCTCGGCGACTACACGCTGTCCGGGACCAACACCTGGGCCAACGACGTCGACACGGTGCGCATCTGGAGCGACGACGGCAAGTGCTCGGGCACCTACAACGTGGTGACGGGGACCCGGCCCGACGGCTGGCGCGGCTGACACCCGACCTCCCACAGGGGACCGGGCCCGACCGTCGCGTCGGCCCGATCCCCTGCGTCGTCCACCGTCCCGAGTTGCGGGGTGGCTGCCCCTCCCCCACGATTCGAGGGCGGGACTCCCAAGGCCCGTCTTCGCACGGTCGCATCTGCGGCCCCACCGATCAGGGGACGGTATGGACGGAGATTTCGGGACGGCTCTGCGTCGGATGCGACGTGACGCCGGTCTCACGCAGGAGACGCTCGCCGAGCGCTCGGGCCTCAGCGTCGAGGGCATCAGCGCCCTTGAGCGGGGCCACCGCAAGCAGCCCCGAGCCGACACGGTCGCCCTGCTCGCCGACGGGCTCAGGCTCGGGCCCGAGGAGCGTTCGGCCCTCGCGGGCGCCGCTTCGAGGGCCCGGGTCGTGCCCGCCTCGAGGCGCGACGGGGCCCCTCGTCAGCTCCCCTCGCGCACCCACGCGTTCACGGGCCGTGAGGCCGAGCTGCGCACCGTCACCGGCCTTCTGTCGCAGCCCGGGGAGCGCGACGCCCCGGCCGTCGTCGCGATCGTCGGGATGGGCGGGCTCGGCAAGACGACGCTCGCGGTCCACGCGGCGTCGGCGCTCGTCGACCACTACCCCGACGGCCAGCTCTACCTCGACCTGCGGGGTCACGACGCGAGGGCCCCGCTCACGGCGCTGCGGGCCCTCACGTTCCTCATCGGCTCGCTCGGCGGCGACGCCGGCGACGTTCCTGACGACCTCGACCACGCGGCCGCGACGTTCCGCTCGATCGTCTCCGGGTCGAGGGTTCTCATCGTGCTCGACAACGCCGCCGACGCTGCCCAGATCGAGCCCCTGATCCCGGCTGAGCCGGGCTGCGCCGTGCTCATCACCAGCCGGCGTGCGGTGTCGGGGCGCGTCGACGTGCACCACGTGCCCCTCGACGTGCTGCCACAGGAGGACTCCCGTCGGCTGCTCGGAGCACTCGTCGGAGCCGATCGCCTCGATGGCGACCCTCGCTCGGCAGAGGAGCTGACCCAAGCCTGCGGCGGCCTCCCACTGGCGCTGCGCATCGTCGCCTCCCGGCTCCAGGCCCGGCCGACGTGGCCCCTGGGCTTCCTCGCATCGCGGCTCACCGAGGCGCGCACATGTTTGAGCGAGCTGTCCGTCGGCGACCTGGCGGTGCGCTCCAACATCGCCCTGTCGGTCGAGCACCTCGAGTCGAGTGACGACCCGGTGGACCACCTCGCCGCCCGCGTGCACCTCTGGTGCGGTCTGCTTCCGGCCGCTGGCCTGTCGGTGGCCACGGTGTCGGCTCTCGTCGACCTTCCGGAACCCTCAGCTGCGGCGGCCCTGGAGCGACTGGTCGACGTCAGCCTCGTCGAGGCCGTCGCCCCCGGCCGCTACCGGGTGCACGACCTCGTCCACGCCGTGGCGCGAGATCGTGCCGCAGCCCAGCTCGACAGGGCCGAGCAGGTCAGCGCCATCGAGCGGCTCACGCTCTTCTACGTCGCCGTCGGTTGGCGCACCCGTCACCACTGCCGCCCCACGCCGCCCGGCGTCGATGCGGACTCGCTCACACGTGCGTCGGGGTCGCTCGTCGAGACGGCGGACTGTCTCGACCTGCTCGTCGCTGACGCCGACCAGTGCACGGCACTGGCCGGGATGCTCTCCTGCACGGGACACCCTGCACGTCGCCATCTGCCCTGGCTTGTGCTCGGGCTCATCACCTTCTTCGTCGGCAGGGTCGACACGTCGGGATGGCCCGAGATGCTGGTCCTCGCGCTCGAGTCGGCAGACGGCACTGGCGCCGACCCCGCGGTGTCGGGGCACCTTCGCGAAGACCTCGCGCTCGCGCTCAGCGGCCGGGGCGAGCACCTGGCCGCACTCGAGGAGGCGCGTGCGGCGACGGCGCTGTTCGAGCTGGCGCGCGACGAGCGGTCACGCGCCTCGGCCCTCGGCACCGAGGCGATCATCCTGGGCCGACTGGATCGCATCCCCGACGCGATCGCGCTGCGGGAACAGGCCCGTCTCCTCAGCGAGTCGGTCGGTGACGACCGCGCCGTCGCGGCCGCCCACCGTGACCTCGGGCTGCTCCTCGCCCGCGTCGGGGACTTCGACGCCGCCATCGACCACGAGGGCCGGTCGCTCGAGATCTACACCCGCATCGGGGTGACGCGCGGGATCGCGATGGCTGCAGTCAACCTCGGCGTCATGCTCCGCGACACCGGCGAGCTCGCCAGGGCGAGGGTCCACCTCGAGCAGAGCGTCGCGATCTTCCACGAGATCGGCGACCGGGCGGGCGAGACGGAGGCCCTCGACGAGCTCGGCTACTGGCACGTCGTGGCCGGCGATCCCGGGCTCGGGCTCACGATCCTCAGTGACGGTCTGGCCCTCGTCGACGACAGCGACACGGGCCAGTGGGAGGCGAGCATCCGCAAGCGGCTCGGCCTTGCGCTGCTGCGTCTCGGACGTCGTGCCGAGGCCGAGCACCACTGGCACGCGGCCGTCCAGATCCACATGCGCCGGGGTGAGTGGCGGGCGGTCGCCGAGGCCCACCAGCTCTTCGTTCCCCCAGCCGCGCTCACCCCCTCGTGACCACCGTGTCGAGCTCGGCCTCCGAGGCTCGCTCGATCACGTGGTCGACGAGTCCGAACTCGACGGCCTGGTCGGCGGTCAGCACCTTGTCGCGGTCGGTGTCCAAGCGCAGCTGCTCGATGCTCCGGCCGGTGTGCCGACTCAGCACCTCCTCGACCTGCGACCGCACGCGCAGCAGCTCGTCGGCCTGCAGGGACAGGTCGCTCACCGTTCCCTGGCCGCCCCCCGACGGCTGGTGCAGCAGCACCCGCGAGTGCCGCAGGGCGAAGCGCCGGCCCGGCTCGCCGGCAGCCAGCAGCACGGCCGCGGCCGACGCCGCCTGGCCGAGGCAGTAGGTCGCGACGGGTGTCGGCACGAACTGCATCGTGTCGTAGATCGCCATCAGGGCCGTGAAGGAGCCCCCCGGGCTGTTGACGTAGAGCGAGACCTCGCGGTCCGCCGCCACGTCGGCCAGGTGGAGCAGCTGGGCCATGACGACGTTGGCCACGCCGTCATCGAGCTCCGTGCCCACGAAGATGATCCGCTCCTGCAGCAGTCGGCTGTAGATGTCGAAGCTGCGCTCGCCGGCCGGGGTGCGCTCGATGACGTAGGGGATCGTGTAGCCGGCGGTCATCTCAGGCCCACCTTCCGCTCTACACCGACCGGGCGGACGTCCGTCAGCGAGGTGACGACATGGTCGACGATGCCGTACGCCTCGGCCTCCTCGGCACTGAACCACCGGTCGCGCTCGCTGTCGCGCGTGATCTGCTCCACCGTCTGTCCCGTGTGCTCCGCCTGCAGCTCGTTGACCCGCTGCTTGACCGCCCTGAGGTTGTTGGCCTGCACCTCGACGTCAGCGGCGGTGCCCTGGATGCCGGCAGACGGCTGGTGCATCATGATCCGCGCATTGGGCAGCGCGAACCTCTTGCCCGGCGTGCCGGCACCGAGGAGGAACTGACCCATCGAGGCTGCGAATCCCACTGCGAGAGTGGACACGTCGTTGGGGATCACCCGCATCGTGTCGTAGATGGCGAGACCTGCCGTGACCGAGCCGCCGGGGCTGTTCACGTAGAGGCTGATGTCGGCGCGCGGGTCGCGGGCCGAGAGCAGGAGCAGCTGGGCGGTGATCCGGTTGGCGATCGGGTCGTCGACCTCCGCCCCGAGGACGATGATCCGCTGGTGGAGCAGCTGCATCGACAGCTGGTCGTCCAGCAGCGCTGGCGTGAGTGTGTCGGTCATGTCGACCAGCGTCCGTCAAGCGATGCGGCATACGGAATCTTCCTCTGCCGCCGGCAGATTCGCCGAGAGCGTATGCCGCCCGGCCGATATCGCGTGGCGCGTCGTCGCCCGCTGCACGACGATGGCGGCATGGCCGGACAGAAGTACCCCGACATGTGGGTCGACCCCGAGGACGACCCCCGATCGCAGGACGCCGTGCTCGGCGACGAGCGCGCCACCCTGCTCGACTACCTGCGCACCTACCGGCTGACGCTCGAGATGAAGTGCGCCGGGCTCACGGCCGAGCAGCTCGCGATGCGGTCGGTGCCGCCCTCGACGCTGTCACTGCTCGGCCTGGTCCGCCACCTCGCGCAGGTCGAGCAGAGCTGGTTCCGTCGCGTCATGGCCGGGGAGGACGTGCCCTTCCTCTACCGCACGGTCGATGACCGCGACGCCGACTTCACCGGAGCGGTGGGTGACGACGACGTCGTGGCGGAAGCGTGGGCCCGCTGGCGCGAGGAGGTCGCCAACGCCGAGGCGTTCGTCGAGGAGGCGGAGTCGCTCGACCTCGTGAGCCTCGACCCGGCGAACCCGATCCAGCTGCGCGAGGTGCTGGTGCACATGGTCGAGGAGTACGCCCGTCACTGCGGCCACGCAGACCTCCTCAGGGAGTGCATCGACGGCCGCACGGGTCAGTAGCCGACCCCTTGGTGCGACGCCCGGCCGACCCTCTCACGACGTCCCGGGTGCCCGACTCGGGAGGTGAGGGCGAGCGCCGCCCAGAGGACCACGGCGAGGGCAGCGAGCAGGTACGCGTTGCCGATGAGGTGCTCGACCGGGCTCCACGCGTACTCACGGCGCTGGCCCCACGGGGGCCACAGGATCGGGCGGGCCACGAAGACCGCGGTCCACGCTGCGGCCGCCCATCGGCTCCGCTCCCACAGGCAGAGGGCGACAGGCACGGCCCACACCCAGTGGTGCGACCACGAGATCGGCGACACGACCAGTGCCGCCAGCGCCGCCACGCACGTGGCGAGCACGTGGTCACCGCGGAGCCACCAGCGTCGCGCGACGAGCAGGATCGCCGCGCCGAGCGGCACCGCGACCGCGAGCCACACCAGGGTCGGCGGGCGGCCGTCCAGCAGCCGGGTCAGCGCACCGTAGACGGACTGGTTGTGGGCCAGCGCCGGCGGCCCGATGCGGCCGGCGTCGAGGAGACCGTCGGTCCAGTACGACGCGGCCCACCGGGGTGCGGCGAGAAGACCGAGCGCGACCGTGGCGACGAAGGCGACCAGGGCCCGTCGACCGGACGCGCGACGACCTACCAGCAGGAGCAGCAGCACGAACACGAGAGGGGTCAGCTTCAGCCCGGCGACCAGGCCGACGAGCACCCCGGACCAGCGCCGTTCGGGTCGGAGCAGGTCGAACAGCACCGCCGCCATGACGATGACGTTGACCTGCCCGAAGGCGAGGTTCTGCCACACCGGCTCGAGGGCGAGGGCGCCGGCCGTGACGACGGCGGCCAGCCAGCCCGGGGTGGGCCGGCCCGTCGCACGACGAACCATCACCACCACCGCCGCGAGCGCAGCCGTCGACGCCCCCGTCCAGACCGCTGCGGCGAGCCACGCGGGGAGCAGGGCCAGCGGCACCATGACGAGGGCGGCGAACGGCGGGTAGGTGAACGTCAGCCCGGTCACGGGGTCGCGCGGCGCCGAAGCCGGGAGCCCGTCGAGGATCGCCCGGCCGGCCTCCTGGTAGACGAAGAGGTCGGTGAAGCCGCCGTGCAGACCACCCGCGACGGCCGCGGCGACGACCACGACCGCGACCGGGGCAGCGCCGTGCAACAGGCGGGACCACCTCACCGGACGCTGAGCCAGCACCCTCGAATCGTACGCAGGCGCCGCCGACGGCATCGCGCTCGAGCCGGATGACATGATCGGACCCATGGATGCCGACGTCGTCGTCGTGGGAGCCGGCCTCGCCGGCCTCGTCGCCACCGCCGAGCTCGCCGAGCGTGGCAAACGCGTCGTGCTCGTCGACCAGGAGGGCGAGCAGTCGCTGGGCGGCCAGGCGTTCTGGAGTTTCGGCGGCCTCTTCCTCGTCGACAGCCCCGAGCAGCGCCGGATGGGCATCCGGGACAGCCTCGAGCTCGCGACCCAGGACTGGATGGGCTCCGCACAGTTCGACCGCGACGAGGACTTCTGGCCGCGCAAGTGGGCCGAGGCGTACCTCCACTTCGCCGCAGGCGAGAAGCGTTCGTGGCTCCATGAGCAGGGCCACCGGCTCTTCCCCGTCGTCGGCTGGGCCGAGCGCGGCGACGGCCGCGCCGACGGGCACGGCAACTCCGTCCCGCGCTTCCACATCACGTGGGGCACCGGGCCCGGCATCGTCGCGCCGTTCGAACGGCGCGTCCGCGCCGCTGTCGCCGGCGGTCTGGTGACGCTGGCGTTCCGGCACCGCGTCGACGACCTGGTCGTGTCCGGCGGGACGGTCACCGGCGTACGCGGGAGCCTCCTCGCGCCCGACGGCGCCGACCGTGGCCGGCCGAGCAGCCGCGAGGAAGTGGGTGACTTCGAGATCACCGCCCAGGCCGTGGTCGTCACGAGCGGCGGCATCGGCGGCGATCACGACCTCGTCCGCCGAGCCTGGCCGGAGCGGCTCGGCACACCCCCTGCGCGGATGGTCGCCGGCGTGCCGGCACACGTCGACGGGCGCATGCTCGGCATCACCCAGCAGGCCGGCGGCAACGTCATCAACCCCGACCGGATGTGGCACTACACCGAGGGTCTGCGCAACTGGGACCCCGTCTGGCACAACCACGGCATCCGCATCCTGCCCGGGCCGTCCTCGCTGTGGCTCGACGCGCGCGGCCGGCGCTTCCCGGCCCCCTTCTTCCCCGGCTTCGACACGCTCGGCACGCTGGGGCACATCCTGCGCACCGGCTACGACTACTCGTGGTTCGTGCTCACCCAGAAGATCATCGAGAAGGAGTTCGCCCTCTCCGGCTCGGAGCAGAACCCCGACCTCACCGGCAAGGACGTCCGGCAGGTCCTGGGGCGGGCGCGCAGCGGGGCTCCGGCACCGGTCGACGCGTTCATGCGCAAGGGCGAGGACTTCGTCGTCGCCCGCACCCTCGAGGAGCTCGTGCGGGGGATGAACGCCCTCACGGGTGACGACCTCATCGACCTCGAGTCGCTGCGCCGCACGATCGTCGCCCGAGACAACGAGATCGACAACGACTTCACCAAGGACGCCCAGATCACCGCGGTGCGCGGCGCGCGCAACTACCGCGGCGACAAGCTGATCCGCGTGGCGAGCCCTCACCGGCTGCTCGACCCCAAGGCCGGTCCACTGGTGGCGGTGCGCCTCAACATCCTCACGCGCAAGACGCTCGGCGGCCTGGAGACCGACCTGGCCGGCCGCGTCCTCCGGCCCGGCGGCGAACCGCTGCCCGGCATCTACGCGGCCGGTGAGGTGGCGGGCTTCGGCGGCGGCGGCATGCACGGCTACAACTCGCTCGAGGGCACCTTCCTCGGCGGTTGCCTCTTCAGCGGGCGCACCGCAGGGCGATCGGTGGCGGCCGCGCTCTGAGCCCCGGCGCTGCTCTTGACGACCCCCGCCGGGATCGTCTACAACAGGAGAACAAGCACGAAGTTGAGCGGTTTCCACTCAAGAAAGGTTCCGGGAGGCCGATCGGATCGGCCCCGTTCTCCGAGGAGTAGCCATGAGCACCACCACCTTCGACCCGTTCCGCTCCATCGACCGCACGTTCGACCGCCTCCTGGGCGAGGGCCTGCGCGGGGCGTCCACATCCGGATCGATCATGCCGATGGACCTCTACCGGTCCGGCGAGAGCTTCATCGCCCACATCGACCTGCCCGGGGTCGACCCGTCGAGCATCGACATCGACGTCGAGGACCGCACGCTGACCGTCCGCGCCGAACGCCAGCCGCCCGAGGCGGAGGGCGCCCAGTGGCTCTCGCGCGAACGACCCACCGGCACCTTCGCCCGGCAGCTCTCGCTCGGCCGCGGCCTCGCCCTCGACCGCATCCAGGCCGACTACCGCGACGGCGTCCTCTCCCTGACGATCCCGGTCGCCGAGGAGGCCAAGCCACGGCGCATCACCGTCTCGCACGCCGGCTCCCGGGGCGACGGCAACGACGCACGCCGCACCATCGAGTCGTCCGAGGCGCAGGCATCGGACCCGCAGCACACCTCGTCCCCCGCGTCGGTCTGACAGACGGGGGCCCCAGCTGGCGAAGCAGGGCCCGGCGGTCGCACGCCGGGCCCTCACGCTCCCTGTCGACCCGGCCTCGGCCTAGCCGGTCACGGCGAGCACGTCGTCCGTGACCGCGACGCCGACGGCGCGCCTGCGACCCGCGTGCCGCTCGGCCGCGGAGGCCACGACGATCACGAGCAGCCCGAGGCCGGCGAAGCCGGCACCGACCCAGAGCGGCGAGGTCCAGCCGAGCCCTCCGGCGATGGCCAGGCCCGAGACCCAGACGCCGAGGAAGTTGCCGAGGTTGAACGCGGCGATGTTGGCCGACGAGGCCATGGTCGGGGCGCCGGCCGCGTGGGCGAGCACCCGCATCTGCAGGCCGGGCACCGTCGCGAACCCGAAGAAGCCCATCGCCATCAGCATGGCGGCCGCACCCAGCGGGCTCTGCGCAAGCAGCGCGAAGCCCACGAGCGAGACGCCGAGCGCCACGGTGAGGAGCACGAGGGTGCGCGACAGGGCGCGGTCGGCCCAGCGGCCGCCGAGCAGGTTGCCGACGAAGAGCCCGACCCCGAAGAGGACGAGCAGCCACGGCACGGCGGTCTCATCGAAACCGGTGACGCGGGTGAGCAGCGGCTCGACGTACATGAACGCGCCGAACATGCCGCCGAAGACGAGCACCGTCATGCCGAGCGAGAGCCACACCTGGCCGTTTCGGAACGCCGCGAGCTCGGCCCGCAGACCTTGCGTAGCGGCGTGGCCGTCGGCCGCAGCATCCGCGCCGGTGTTCGGGACGAGGGCCGCGATGCCACCGGCGGCGACGACACCGACGGCAGCGATGAGCGCGAAGGTGGCGCGCCAGCCCCACTGCTGGCCGACGAAGGTGCCGAGCGGCACGCCCAGGACGTTGGCGAGGGTGAGGCCGCCGAACATGATGGAGATGGCGCCCGCCTTGCGGTGGGCGGCCACGAGGGAGGCGGCGAGCACGGCGCCGATGCCGAAGAACGCACCGTGTGCGAAGGCTGCGACGACACGTCCGGCGAGCAGTGCGGCATACCCGGGCGCGACGGCCGACAGGCTGTTGCCGATGACGAAGAGGGTCATGAGCAGCAGCAGCGCCCGCTTCGGGCGCCAGCGTGCGAGCAGGGGCGGCAGGGACAGCGCCCCTACGACGACCGCGAGGGCGTAGCCGCTGACGAGATAGCCGGCCGCGGGGATGCTGACGTCGAGGTCGGTGGCGACCGAGGTGAGGAGACCCGCGATGACGAACTCCGTCAGGCCGATGCCGAACGCCCCGAGAGCGAGGGCGATGAGACCGAGTGGCATGTGTTCCTGGTCCTTCCGAGGAGGATGCGGGCGCCGGGGCAAGCCTCGCTGGTTTCGCCGGTATGCCGCGTGTGCAACTACTTGACCGGCGAGACGTTAGTTGCATGCGCGGCATATTGCAAACGCGCGATATGATCGGCGCATGGGAATCGCAGACACCGCCGTCGAGGTGCGCGCCACGGGGTGGCGCACCCTCGCCGCCCTGCACGGCCACATCGAGGCCGCGCTCGAGCGTGAGCTCGTCCGCCGGCACGAGCTCTCGGTCGTCGAGTTCACGGTGCTCGACGCCCTGTCGCGGCAGGACGGGTGGCACATGCGCATGTCACAGCTGGCCCGTGCTGCCGCCCTCTCCTCGTCGGCGACGACGCGTCTCGTCAACCGGCTCGAGGACCGCGGGCTGCTGACGCGGGTGCTCTGCGCCGACGACCGGCGCGGCATCTACACCGAGCTCACGGCAGCGGGTCGCCGCCTGCACGCCCAGGCCCGCCCGACCCACGACGCCGTGCTGGAGGAGTCCCTCGGCAGCGCCGGTGAGGTGCCCGAGCTCGCGGCGCTCGTCGACTTCCTGCACGGGTCCTGACGCGCTGCCCCGAGGCGCCCGCGGCTCAGAGGCGCCCGCGGACCGGGGTGCGCTCGACCGGGTCGCCCTCGTCGGGCATGACCATCTCGGCGCGGACGCCGAGCAGGCGCACCTCGCGTTCGGGGTCGAGCATCGCCGCCAACGCCACGGCCGCCTCGACGACGTCGGCGCGATCGGACGTCGGGGCCTTGAGCTTGCGGGCTCTCGTCTGGGTGAAGAACGGCGCGTAGCGCACCTTGAGGGTGACCCGGAAGACGGGCCGGCCCTCCTTCACGGTGTCGTCGAAGGCCTGGGCGGCGAGCTCGCGCACGGCGTCGCGCACCTCGTCGGGTGTCGTCAGGTTGCGCTGGTAGGTGGTCTCGCGGCTGTGCCCGCGCGCGACCCACGGGGTGTCGTCGACGACGGCCGACCCCATGCCCCGACCCAGCTGGGAATACCAGACACCCATCCGCGGCCCGAACTCGCCGACGAGCACGGCCTCGTCGGCCTCGGCGAGCTGCCGCACGGTCTCGATCTCGTGCGAGGCGAGACGCTTCGAGACCTTGGAGCCGACGCCCCACAGCGCGATCGTCGGCCGGTCTCCCATGACCTCGAACCAATTGTCGCGCGTCAGCCGGAAGACACCGCGTGGCTTGCCGAAGCCCGTCGCGATCTTGGCCCGCACCTTGTTGTCGCCGATGCCGACCGAGCTGTGCAGGGCGGTGACGTCGAGCACGGCATCGCGGACCCGTTGCGCGAAGGCCTCGGGGTCGTCGGTCTGCACCCCGAGAAACGCCTCGTCCCAGCCGAGCACCTCGACGACGACGCCGAGCCCGCGCAGCGTCTCCATCACCCGCTCGGACGCCTCGGTGTAGGCGGGCGCGTCGACCGGGAGGATGACGGCGTCGGGCACCTTGCGCGCCGCCAGGCGAAGCGGCATACCGGAGCCGACGCCGAACTGGCGGGCCTCGTAGCTGGCGGTGGACACGACGGCCCGCTCGGTGGGGTCGCCGCGCCCGCCGACGATGACGGGCCTGCCGACGAGGTCGGGACGTCGGAGCACCTCGACCGCTGCGATGAACTGGTCGAGGTCGACGTGCAGCACCCAGTGGGCCGGGTCGGCGCTCATGTCGCCATTGTGCCCACGCGGACCGACAGGTCAGCCGGTCAACCGCGCGAAGGGCGGTCGCGCTTGGCAGGTCGGGCCGAGCGATCGGCGACCGGCTTGCCGGCCCGGAAGGTGTAGACGGCCGGAGGCTCGGGCGCCTCGGACCCGTCAGGTTCCTCGGCGTTCTCGGGGACTCCGGCGGATCTGGATCCCGGGCGGTCGCCCTGACCGGGCAACGAATCTGCAGCCCACGCGTCGTCGGACGCGACCGGGCCGGCCGCGGCGTCCTGCTCACGAGCGGCCAGCATCACTCCGTGGAAGAGCATCGCCGCCGCCAGCGCGGTCAGCCCGAACGCCCCGACGGCGAGGGGCACACCGGTGTGGGCGCCACCGAGCTCGGAACGGAGCAGGTGCAGCCCGCCGGCGGCCGCGCCCACGATCGCGGAACCGACGAACCAGATGATCGTGCCCCGGGTCATTGAGTGCGCCACGAGGTCACTGTGGCACACGCGAGCGCCGTTGAGGCAGAGGCCTGCTGCTCGGGGCCTCTGGGTTTGCCGCCGAGGGCCGCCGAGGCCGGCAACGAGTCGTCAGCGTCCGGACGTCGCCGACGCGCGCGACGACGTGGCGGCCTTCTTGGCGGCCTTGTTGGCGGCCTTGTTGGCGGCCTTCGTCGATGCCTTCCCCGCAGCGTTCTTCGCGCCCTGCTTCACAGCCTGCTTCGCGGACTTCGTCGCGAGCTTCGCGTCCTTCTGAGCGACCTTCGCGCCTGCCTTTGCCGCTGACTTCGTCTGGACGCCGACGATCGTGGCCCCGGCAGTCTTCCCGGCCTTCTTCACGACGCCGAGGGCGTTGCGCGAGGTCGACGTCGAGCTGAGTCCGCGGACCGACGTGCTGTCCGAGACGGCGCCCTTCGTCGCACCCTGGACCGCGGCCCGAGCCTGCCTGGCCTCGGCCGCGGCAGCCTTGGCCGCCTTGGCGAGGGCGGCCTTGGCTGCCTTCTCGCGCGCCTTCGCAGCCTTCTCGGCGGCCTTCTTCGCCGCCTTCTCGGCAGCCTTGCTGGCGTCAGCGCCGGTCCCCTTGCCGGCGTTCTTGTCGGAGCCCTTGCCGGAGCCCTTGCCGGCGTTCGTGCCGGAGCCCTTGCCGGCGTTCGTGCCGGAGCCCTTGCCGGCGTTCGTGCCGGAGCCCTGGTCGTCGGCCTGGTGACCGACCTGCACATCGACCTGGTCGACCTGGTCGACCTTCGGACTGAGCGCATCGAGAGAGAGGGTCAGGCCCGGGGCGGTGACCGACGGCGCTGCCGGCGACGAAGAAGCCGGAGACGGTGTGGGCACCGCAGCAGGCGTCACGGCCGGAGCCGCGACGTGGGAGGTGACCGGACGGGCGCCGGCCGTGCCACTCGCCGACGGGTTGGACGAGCCGTGCGAAGCGGCGGCCGATCCAGCGGACCCGGCGGATCCGGCGGACCCGGCGGGGTCGCCGGGCGGGGGCACGGCGGCATACGCGGTCCGGGTGCTGACCGCGAACGGTGAGCTGACGGGAACGGGCACGCCACCCGCGACCTCGGGTGCGGGACGACGCTCGTGCGTGGTGACGGAACCGACGATGAGGGCGGTGACGGCGGCACCGAGCAGCACTGCTGCACCCCGCTGGCCACCGACGGGTGAGAGCGACACGTCGCCACGGACGATCGCGGCGGTGGCCGCGAGCAGGGTCGAGACGCCGATGACGACGAGGCCGGCGGTGAGGCCGCCCACGAGGCAGCTGAAGGCGACGAGCGCACCGATGACCGCGAAACCCGACACCGTCCCCTCGGGCAGCCGGCGGGGCTCGGGGTCGGCGAGCAGGTCGACCGGCTCGGGGGCCAGCAGACCAGGCCTGGCCGGCAGCGTGAACGAGGGCTCCTCGAGCACGGCGAAAGCGGACATTTCGGACGTCACGGGAACAGTGTGGGGGAAAGCGGGCTCCACGTCACGTCCTGCCCGTTCACCACCCCGGTCGTCAGCCTTGTCGTCAGCCTTGTCGTCAGCCTTGTCGTCAGCCTTGACGCCACCCTTGTCGCCACCTTGGTCGCCCCCGTGGCCCCCGTCGTGACCATCGCTGCCGGGACGCTCGGCGCGGGGGCTCCGGGAGGGCGCGCCGGCGGCGGCCCAGAGCTGCCAGCCGCGCGGCGGGACGGGCCAGGAGGGGTCGGGCAGCCAGCGGTCGACATCGGCCGACGCGGACCATGCCGGGCGCGGCGGAGTGCCGTGCGTGGGCGTCGTGTGCGTGGTCACCGGACTCACTTCTCCTGCGTCAGCGCGCGGCCCGCTCGATGAGCGGGACCTCTCATAGCAGAACAGTACGGTGCAGAGTCACGTTTTGTACCGCAAATGGTAAAAGGCAGGCAAAGTGGCCTCTCGACGCCGAGAGCTACCTCGCGACCTCCTGACCTGCGTCCACCGGGTGCAGCTCGCCGACCAGCCAGGCCGCCGTCTGGTCGGCGAAGTGGCCGACGCGGGCGTCGCCGCTCGCCCCGAACGGCACCACCCAGCGACTCGCGTCGCGGTCGGCGAGGTCCCAGACGTAGCGCGCCACCGGGCCGCCGTAGCAGCGGTCGGTCACCCCGGGTGCGCTCGCTGCCGCCAGCACGCAGCCCTTGTCGCCCCCGACGGGGTCGCGCCGCACCGACGGCGCCCGGTCGCTGACGTCGAGCGCGTGGAGCGGGTCGAGCCAGTGCCGGTCGCCCCAGACGGCGCTCGGGTCGTACTGCCCGGCCACGCTCTCGAGGGCGGCGCGGACGCCTTCGGCGACGTCGATGCCGCGCTCGGGCCCGAGCCGCGCCATCGAGTGCCAGCCCGCACCGATCTGGCCGACCATCCCGGTCCAGGCCGCGAAGATGCTCGAGTGGCCGCTCGGCTCGAGCATCGGAGCCAGGCTCGGATGGTCGGAGAACCAGCGGACGAGGGCCGTACGCCACCGCGCGAAGACGGCGGCCCCGTGGCTGTCGGGGTCGCTGTGGCCGTCCCAGGCGAGCAGCACGTCGCGCACGTCGGCCGCGCGCCCATGAACATCTGCGGCCTCGACGAGCTCGCGCATGAGGTCGGCCTGGCCGTTGCGGGTGTCGACGTGGATCGTCGCGCAGTCGTCGACCGTGAGTCCCACGCGCGCACCGATGAGCGAGCGGATGCGCTCGGCCCGGAAGGGCGTCGCGTACTCCACGCCGAGCCCTCCCCCGCTCGCCCGGTCGTTGGCACTCACCATGACGTCGGGCACGTCGGCGGCGGGCCCGCGGCGATAGCCGTGCCACGTGTGCCTCGGGTCCCACGCGGGCAGCGGCACCACCAGACCGGCCTCGTGACGGTCCGGAACCCGCCCGACGACGAGGTGGCGCATGCGGCCGCTCACGTCGGCGACGAGCGCCGAGTTGACCGGCTCGACCCAGTGCGAGAGGGCCTGCTCGACGTCGTCGACGGTGCGGGCGCGCAGCAGCGGCAGCAGCGCCCCGAAGCCGAGGTCGGCCTCGACCTGCGTCGGGGTGCGCAGGCTGTACGGCGGCGGGCCGGGGGCGGGCGCTGCGTCCGCACCCTCGCCGCCCCCGCTGCCTTCCCCGTTCGCGGCCATGGCCCGCTCGAGCTCGGCCTCGAGGCCGGTGACGACCGGGCCCCGTGCGGTGACGACGACGGGCACGTGCAGCTCGCCCTCACCCCGCACCCGCACCGTCTCGGTCGTGTGCTCGACCGGCTCCCAGCCGTCGATGCCGCGGGCCGCGAGCCGGGGCCCGCCATCGACCTCGGCACCCTCGTGCCGCAGCCGCTCGAGCGTGAGGTCCTGATAGTCCGCCATCGCATTGGTGATGCCCCACGCCACCGACCCGGTGTGCGCGAAGTGCTGCACGCCGGGCACGCCCGGGAAGGTGAAGCCGACGACGTCGAACTCGGGGCAGGCGAGCCCCACCTGCTGGTAACACCCGGGCAGCTCGATGGTGCGGTGCGGGTCGCCGGCGACCAGCGGCAGCCCCGAGGCGGTCTGCGCACCACCGATGACCCACGCGTTGCTGCCCGAGCGGTCGATGCCCTCGGCGTGGAGCAGGGGCAGCACGTCCTCACCGAGCCGGTCGGCGACGTGGCCGTTGAAGAGCTTGGCGGGGAAGGTGCCGAAGAGCAGGTGGATGCCCCAGAAGATGCCGAGCGGCGTCCACGGGGCCCACGGGCGCGGCGCGGCGGCATACGCCTCGAGCCCGAGCGCCTCGACCTCGGGCGTGCCCGTGAGCCCTTCGGCGAGGGCGTCGTCCACCCCGCCGACGTATGCCGTCAGCCAGGCCTGCGTCTCGGCGTCGAGCCGGTCGAAGCAGCGCCGCACGGTGTCCTCGAGCCGGACCTGGCGGGCGAAGCGGTCCCAGGGGACGCCGTCGGCGCCGACGTACTCTGCCGTGCGACCCTCCATGCGCCACCGGTGGTGCTCGACCTGCCAGCCGCGGTCGAGCGCGGTGACCCGGCCCTGGAGGCGCGCCAGCTCCATGACGTCGCCGGCCCGCAGGTGCGGGACGCCGAGAGCGTCGCGCCGCAGTCCGGGGTCGGGCTGACCGGTCACGTGGCCCCCCGGATGCGTCCCCAGCCGTGCCACCGCTCGACGTCGACGAGGGCCGTGACGCGGGCCCGGTCACGGACCCGGTACTGCTGACCCGTGTAGTGCGTCGCGATGCGGTCGATGTCGACGAGGTCGCGGTCGTCGTAGAGCTCGACGATGCGCCCCTGGAGGCTGACGTGCGTGATCCAGTTCTCGGGGTCCATGGCGCTGAGGCTCACCCGGGGGTCGGTCCTCAGCCACTCGAGGCGCGTTCGGGCAGATCCCGTCACCGGTCACCCGACGGCTTGCCCTGGATCTCGCGGAAGAAGGCGTCGGAGACGCGGCGGAACTGGTGCAGCGTCAAGGTGATGGGGTCGCCCGCGCGCAGGCCGAGCACCGTGCGGTCGGGGTCGAGCGTCAGCTCGGGTTCGGCCATCACCGTCCCGCCGTTCTCGACCAGTGACCGGGCGAGCACCCGCACCTCGTGCAGGGCCTTGCCGGCCTGACCCTCGGACGAGCTGAGCCGGTGGATGAAGTAGCCCTCGAGGACGATGACCATGTTGTTGAAGTACTCGTACTCGAGCGACTCGAGGGCTCCCTCGAGCGCCGAGACGTCGGCGTCGCCGTGGTCGCGGGCCGCTTGCGCCACTTCGCGGAACATCGCCACCTGCGACTCGACCCGCGAGCGGCAGGCGTCGAGGTAGTCGGGCTCGTACTCCTTCGTCCCCAGCATGGGTTCAGCGTAGCGAGCGAGAGCCCCCGTCCCGGCGACTAGGTTTGGCCCATGGCAGCGCGTGAGCGGAACGTGCTCGGCGGTGAGCTCGAGCCGTGTGGCACCGACCCCGTGACCGGCTTCTACCGCACCGGCTACTGCACCACCGGCCCCGAGGACCGCGGCAGCCACACGATCTGCGTCGTCGTCACCCCCGAGTTCCTCGCGCACCAGCGCAGCGTCGGCAACGACCTCGTCACCCCGCGCCCCGAGTGGCGCTTCCCGGGCCTGACACCCGGCGACACGTGGTGCATCGTCGCGGTCCGGTGGTTGCAGGCGCACCAGGACGGCGCGGGAGCGCCGGTCGTCATGGCCGCCACGCACGAGCGCGCGCTCGAGGTCGTGCCGCTGCAGCTGCTCCAGTCGTATGCGGCCGACGTCCCGGACGACCCCAGCTCCCTTCTCTGACATGGCCGCTCCCGCCCTGCCGCGTCTCGAGGCGGAGTGCTCGCAGTGCTTCGGCCTCTGCTGCGTCGCCCTGCCGTTCGCCCGCTCGGCCGACTTCCCCGTCGACAAGGCGGGTGGCGACCCGTGCCGCAACCTGCTCGCCGACCACCGGTGCGGCATCCACGACCGGCTCCTCGAGGGTGGCTGGCGTGGCTGCGTGACCTTCGACTGCTTCGGCGCGGGTCAGCAGGTCTCGCAGGTGACCTTCGGTGGGATCTCGTGGCGCGAGGCGCCCGCCACCGCCCCGACGATGTATGCCGTCCTGCCCGTCATGCGACAGCTGCACGAGATGCTCGCCCACCTCCTCGAGGCTGCGGATCTGGAGCCCGATCCGGCCACGGCCGCCGGGCTGGCCGACCTCGTCGACGAGGTGGGAGCCGCCACGGCGGCAGACCCCGACACGCTCCTCGCGCTCGACCTCGTCGCGCTGCGCTCGCGGGTCGGCGACCTGCTCCGGCTCGTGAGCGCGACCGCGCGCGAACGACATCGGCGGCGTGCCGGCATACGCGGGCAGTCTCGGCAGGCGCGTCGGATCCGGGCCGGTGCCGACCTGGTGGGCGCCGACCTGCAGGGGCTCGACCTCCGCGCGGCGGACCTGCGCGGCGCCCTGCTCATCGCCGCCGACCTCCGGGGAGCCGACCTGCGATGGGCCGACCTGCTCGGCGCGGACCTGCGCGACGCCGACCTGCGCGGCGCGGTCGTCGACGGCGCGCTCTTCGTCACCCGTCCGCAGCTCGCGGCGGCGCGTACCTGACTGGGCGATTGGCGCATTCGCTCGCGCGGGGACGGCCGAGAGCCCACAATCGACCCACAGTCACCAACCGTCCCGTCGAGCACCGGAGTCCACCGTGCGCCGAGCCAAGGCCGCAGCTGCCGTCGCGCTGCCGGCTGCCGTCGCCCTGGGACTGACCGTCGTCCTGGCCGCCTGCACCGCGGGCACGCCGGCCGTCGAGCTCAGCCAGGTGGCCGGTTCTGGCGTGACGGGAACACCGGTGCCGACCGAGACCGTCACGGTCACCGAGATCGACACGCGCACAGTCACGGCGACCGCGACGCTCGTGCAGACGACGACGGCCACCGTCGTCGTCACGCCGACGGTCACCGTGACGGCGCTGCCCCGGCCGAGCCTGACGACGAGCACCGTCTTCAACCGCACCACGGCGCTCGCTGACTATGCCAACCTCGTCAACGACGTCCGCGTGCTCGACCGAATTCCGTTGTCGGGCAACGCCGCCGCGGTGGAGCTCGACGCCATGACGCAGCACCTGGCGAGGCTCGGCGCCAACGGCCCACCCCCGGGGCTCGACGCCCCCAGCTACTACGGACGGCTGCTGTCGCTGGGGCTCTTCGCTCAAGCGGGCGCGGACGAGGCTGCGGCAGGATCACCCGTGGCGACGAGCCGGTATGCCGTCGTCCGACAGGAGACCGGTGTGCTGCTCTCCCTCGTGAACGGGGCACTCTCGACGACGTTCACCCTGCCGCCACCCGTGCCGCGACCCACGACACCGACTCCGACACCGACTCCGTGATCGTCACAGCCGAGGCGGCGGCGGCTCGGCATGGACGTGTCGGCTCAGGCGCGAGTGAGACCGGGGCGCGGGCACCCGCGACCAGATCGCGCGCTGCAGGGCGAGGGTGAGCCAGCCCGCGAGCGCCATCCCGATGATGTTGACGACGAGCTGCAGCCCGCTGCCCCGCACCTCGCCCCAGGCGCCGAAGGCAAGGCCGAGGGCGACGTTGCCGGCGGCCGGGATGGTCGTCACCGAGATGAAGACCCCGCTGAGGCCGGTGACCCTCGCCGACGTCAGCGACAGCACGCCGGCAGCCGCGGCGAGCACGGCGACGACGAACGACCACTTGTCCGGCGAGTAGATGAACGCCGTCGCGGGCCGGTCGCCGGTGATGTCCTGGAGGGTGACCCAGCCCAGCGCCCTGCCGACGAGTGCCGCCAGGCAGGTGACCGCGATCGCGACGGCGAAGCCGACGGCCAGCGCCCTCGCAGCGACGGCCAGCAACAGGGGGCGCCGACGCACCAGCGCGACGCCGAGCGCCGCGATGGCCCCGAACTCCGGCCCGAGCACCATCGCGCCGATGACGAGGATCTGGGTGTCGAGCACGATGGCGATTCCGGCGATGAGGGTCGCGAGCGACATGAAGGAGAGGAAGGTCCAGTTCAGCTCGCTCTCCTCGTAGGAGCGCTGGGCGACCTCCGCCCACACGACGGCGTCGGCGCTGCTGCCGGGCGTCTCCTCGTCGGCCTCGAAGCCCGCCCTCGAGACCCAGGTGCTCACCGGCTCGAGCTGCAGGGTGCCCCCCTCGTGGACGCCGAGGTCTCGCAGGCTCTCGACGATGGCGTTGGCGCCCTCGCGGGAGACGTCAGCCTGCACGACGTCTCCGACGGGGCGCAGCGCCGCTCCTCTCAGGACCGACAGCGTGCTCACCGCCGAGGAGTCGGCGAGCAGCTGGGTCACCGGCTCGGTGAGCTCGCTCGGGATGGTCGCGGTCAGTCGGAGCATGCGCGTCAGTCTGCCGCCGGCGTGGCACGTTTGACAGGACGGCGGGAACGACACGACAGTGACATCTGAACATCCGATCAGATGAAGTGGGGACCATGAGCACCGTCACCGGCCTCGACGCCTGCGCCACCCCGTGCGTGCACCCCGAGAAGGTGGCTCTGGCCACCGACAACGCCCCCGGAGCCGACGAGCTGGCCCGAGTGACCAGCGTCTTCAAGCTGCTCGGCGACCCCACGCGGGCCCGGATGCTCTACGCCCTCCTCGAGGCGGGCGAGCTGTGCGTGTGCGACCTGGCAGCGGCCACCGGCACGGCGGAGACGACGGTCTCGCAGGCCCTGCGGCTGCTGCGCGCGTCGGGCGTCGTCACCGGGCGCCGAGAGGGCCGCAACATCTACTACCGCCTCAGCGACGCCCACGTCCGCCTGCTGCTCGACGTCACGCGTGAGCACGCCCTCCACGACGGGGACCCCCGGTCGTGAGCCACAACCACGGGGGTCACGGGGGTCACGGCGGTCACGGCGCGCATGCCGGTGGCCGGCACCGGTGGCGGCTCGCCGTCGCGTTCGGCCTCGTCGGCGCCTTCTTCGTCGTCGAGCTCGTGACCGGTCTCGTCTCCGGGTCGCTGGCCCTGCTCTCCGACGCCGGCCACATGGCGGCCGACGTCGTGACGCTGGGCGCTGCCCTCGTCGCCACCCGCATCGCGACGCGGGCCGACACGACCGGGCGGCGCACCTTCGGCTCCTACCGCGCCGAGGTCTTCGCGTCGGGCCTGGCCGTGCTGCTCATGCTCGGCGTCGCCGTCTACATCGTCGTCGAGGCCCTGGGCCGCATCGGGTCGCCCGCGTCCGTCGCGTCGGGCACGATGCTCGTCGTCGGCTCCCTCGGCCTGGTCGTCAACGTCATCTCCCTGCTGCTGCTGCGCGGCGGCGCCGCAGAGAGCCTCAACGTCAAGGGCGCCTACCTCGAGGTCGTCGCCGACACGGTCGGCTCGGTCGGCGTCATCGTCGCCGCGGTCCTGGTCGGGGCCACCGGGAGCGCCTGGTGGGACACCGCCGTCGCCCTCGCCATCGCCGTCTTCGTCGCCGTGCGCGCGGTCGGGCTCGCGCGCGAGGTCGTCGCCGTGCTGGGGCAGCACGCCCCGTCCGGCATGGAGCCCACGGAAGTGCTGCGGGCACTCGGCGAGGTGCCCGGAGTCACGGAGGTGCACGATCTCCACGTCTGGACCCTGACCTCCGGGATGGACGTCGCCACCGCACACCTCGTCACGTCGCGGCCGGAGGCCGGCCCGGATGTCCTCGAGGCCGCGAGCCGGATGCTGCGCGAGCGCTTCCACGTCGCGCACGCGACCCTGCAGATCGAGACCACCGACCGCACCCAGTGCCAGGGAGCCGACTGGTGAGCACCCCGTCGCTGCCGGTCTTCTCGCTGCTGCCGCCCTCGCGGCGAGCCGCTCTCGTGCGCCGCGCCCGTCTGCTCGCCGGGGCGTCGGTCGCCTACAACGTCGTCGAGGCCGTCGTCGCCATCGCGTCGGGCCGCGTGGCCGACTCGACCGCGCTCGTCGGGTTCGGGCTCGACTCGACGGGCGAGGTGATGAGCGGCCTCGTGATCCTCTGGCAGTTCGGCCGCCCCGTCCCCGAGGAGCGTGAGCACCTGGCTCGCCGCCTCATCGCCGTCTCGTTCTTCGCGCTCGCGGCCTACGTGGCCTTCGAGTCGGTGCGGGCCCTCGTGAACCGCGACCAGCCCGACACCTCCGTCGCCGGCATCGTCCTGGCCTGCCTCTCCCTCGCGGTCATGCCGCTCCTCTCGCACTGGCAACGTCGCACCGGGCGCGAGCTCGGGTCGGGCGCCGTCGTCGCCGACGGCACCCAGACGCTGCTCTGCACCTACCTCTCGGCCGTGCTCCTCGCCGGCCTGCTCGCCAACGCCCTGCTGGGCTGGTGGTGGCTCGACGCGATCGCCGCCCTCGTCATCGCCGGCGTCGCCGTGCGCGAGGGGCGCTCGAACTGGCGCGGCGACGCGTGCTGCTGAGCCGCGTACCACCTCTTGACGCCGTGTGCTCCGACCGACAAGGTGACCATCCGTGACCCTCCGGACCGAGTCCTCCCCCCTGCTCCGCGCGCGCCTCGCCGCCGGCACCGCCTTCTTCGTGCAGGGCCTGCTCTTCATCTCGCTGACGACGCGACTGCCGCAGATCCAGGAGAAGTGGGACCTCGACGAGCTCGCCGTGAGCGGCCTGCTGCTCATGGTCGTGCTGCTCGCCGGCGTCGGGTCCGTCGTGGCCGAGGTCGTGGCGGGGCGCTCGTCGAGCGCGGTCGTCGTGCGGGTGGGGCTCGTCGCCGCGGCCGCAGGCTTCGTGGTGCTGCTGCTCGCGCCGTCGTTCTGGGTGTTCGTCGGCGGCCTCGCGGTCTACGGGCTCGCACTCGGTCTCGTCGACGCCTCCTCGAACATGCAGGCAGTCACGGTCGAGCACCTCTACCGGCGCCCGATCCTGCCGTCGTTCCACGCGTTCTGGACCGCGGGCGGCATCCTCGGCACGGTCGTCACGCTCGTGACGGTGAAGGTCGACCTCGGTCCGGGTCTGCTGCCCCTGCTCGTCTTCCCGCTCGTCGCGCTCGCGGCACCGTTCGTCCGCCGCGACCAGCTCGCCCAGTCGGATGCGGCGGTCGACGTGCCGTGGCGACGCATCGCGCTGCTCGGCCTCGCGATGGTGCTCTTCTACATGGTCGACACGGCGGCGACGACGTGGGGCCCGGTCTACCTCAAGGGCGCTCTCGACGCCCCGAGCGGCCTCACCGTGCTCGCGACGCTGCCCTACCTCGTCGCGACCCTGCTGGCCCGCGCGGTCGGCGACGGGCTCGTCGACCGGCACGGCGCCGTGTGGCTGCTGCGCGGCAGCGGTGTCGTGGCCGCGGTCGCGCTGGCCGTCATCGTCTTCGCGCCGACCTGGCTCGTGGCCGTCGTCGGCTTCACGATCCTGGGTGGCGCCGTCGCGACGATCGCACCGCTCAGCTTCTCGGCAGCCGGCGCGATCGCCGGTGGCGAGGACGACACGGCCGGCGAGCGCATCGACCGCACCGACCAGGTCGTGGCGCGCTTCAACCAGTTCAACTACGTCGGCGCGCTGCTCGGCGCCGTGCTCACCGGCGCGGTGGGCTCCGACAACCTGCGCCTGGGCTTCGCCGTGCCGATGGTGCTCATCCTGGGCATCATCCCGCTGGCGTCGCAGTTCGCGATCATCCGCCGGCGCGCGGCCGCGGCCGAGACACCCTGAGCACGTCCCCCAGCAAGGCGAGCGCGGGAGCGACCTGCTCCTCGCGTATGCCGCCGACGCCGAACGCGAGCCCGTGGCGGGGCGGTTGCTCCAGGTGTCTCGGCGAGAGGGGCTCGACGAAGACGCCTGCAGCGAGAGCCTCGTCGGCGATCGCGACATCGTCGAGGCGGCCGTCGCGCAGGAAGGTGCAGACGTGCAGCCCTGCCGCGGACGGCACGACCTCGAGCCAGTCGTCGAGGCCGGCGAGGCCGTGCAGCAGCTCCTCGCGTCGCGCCCGGTAGACCTTCGTGGCCCGCTTCACGTGTGCGGCGTGGTGGCCCTCCGCGAGGAAGTCGGCGAGAGCCCGCTGCGTCACGGCGTCGCCGTCCCACATCGTCACCCGCTTCGCCTCGCGCAGCGCCGCGGTGAGAGACGCGGGTGCGACGGCGTAGCCCACGCGGAGTCCGGGCAGCAGTGACTTCGAGAACGACCCGACATAGACCACCCGTCCGTCGCGGTCGAGGCTCTGGAGGGGTTCCAGGGGGCGGTCGGCGAACCGGAACTCGCTGTCGTAGTCGTCCTCGACGACCACCGCGTCGCGCCGGACCGCCCACTCCAGCAGGGCGATCCGCCGCGCGCGCGACATGGCCACGCCGGTCGGGTGCTGGTGCGACGGGGTGACGTAGACGAGTCGCGCAGCCGTGGGCAGCGCGTCGACGACGATGCCCTCGCCGTCGACGGACACCCCACGAACGGTGGCGCGGTGGGTCGCGAAGAGGCGCGCGGCGGCCGTGTAGCCGGGGTCCTCCACCGCAACCACGTCTCCCGGCTCGAGGAGCACGCGGGCGACGAGGTCGAGGGCCTGCTGGGCCCCTGCGGTCGCCACCACGTCGTCGGCGGACGCGGCCACGGAACGCGACACTCCGGCATAGCGCGCGATCTCGGCCTCGAGGCGGCTGGCGCCGCGCTCGTCGTACGTGTCGGGCGCGAGCCGTCCGCGTCGCAGCGTGCCGCTGACGATGCGGCGCCAGGTCGCGAGGGGAAAGAGGGTGCCGTCGGGCACGCCCACGGAGAAGTCGTGGGTCGCCTCACCCGGCACGAGTGACGGGACGGACGGCGAGCGCCACAGGACAGTCGGGGTGACGGCACCCGGACGCGTACGCCGTCGGCCCGACCCGCCCGACGACCCAGCGGGTGGCACGCAGCCGGCCGCGACGAAGGTCCCGGCGCCGCGCCGGCTCTCCAGCAGCTCCTCGGCGAGGAGGCGGTCGTACGCGGAGGTGACCGTGCCCCGCGACACGCGAAGGCTGGCTGCGAGCTCACGGGTGGCCGGCACCCGGTCGCCGCCGGCGAGCCGGCCGTCGAGCACCGCCTCGCGCAGCTGCGCGTAGATCTGGGCGGTGAGGTCGCCGGCGCCGGTGAGGCTGACGTGGAAGTCCACGCGGCCAGCCTAGAGTGGCCCAAACCACTGGGCAAGAAGTGGACCTTCAGACTGGTCCACTCGCGCGGGAGTCTTGACGCATGACCGCATCCGTCCGATCCTCGAGCCGGACCTCGACCCGGACCCGGCGCCCCGCGAGCGCCGCCGGCCTGACCGTCGCCCAGGGCGCCGCCCTGTCGGTGGGCGCCGTCCTCGGCACGGGCGTCATCACGCTCCCCGCCCTCGCAGCCGAGGTCGCAGGCCCGGCGTCACTCGTCGCGTGGGCGGCCCTGGTGCTGCTGTCGATCCCGCTGGCCAGCACGTTCGCGGCCCTGGGCGCCCGCCACCCGGACGGTGGCGGCGTGTCCACCTACGTGCGACGGGCGTTCGGTGAGCGCGCGGCCGGGGCAGTGGGCTGGTGCTTCTACTTCGCCGTGCCGGTCGGTGCGCCTCCGGCCTCGATGATGGCCGGCGGCTACGTGGCCGACGTGGTCGGTGGAGGCCGCGTCACCACCGTCGCGGTCGGCTGCGCCCTCATCGTCGGCACGGCCCTGATGAACCTCGGCGGTCTCCGCTTCTCCGGCCGCGTGCAGCTGGGCCTCGCGACCGCGCTCGCCCTGCTCATGACCGCCACGATGGCCTTCGCCCTTCCCCACGGCAGCGCTGAGTCCCTGACCCCCTTCGCCCCGAACGGCTGGGGCGCGGTCGGCACCGCGGCCGCCGTCCTCGTCTGGGGCTTCGCCGGCTGGGAGGCGGTCGCGTCCCTCGCCGGCGACTACCGCGACCCCGCACGCGACGTGCCCAGGGCGACGACGATCGCCGTCGTCGTGGTCGGCGTGCTCTACCTCGGCCTCGCGACGACGAGCGTGCTCGTGCTCGGCCCCGCGACCGGCCGCAGCCAGGCGCCCCTGTCGGACCTCATGGCGATCGCGCTCGGCGAACAGGCACGCGTGGTCACCGCCGTCGTCGCAGTGCTGCTGACGGTCGGCGCCATGAACGCGTACTTCGCGGGTGGCTCGCGTCTCGGCGCAGCGCTCGCCCGTGACGGGGCCCTGCCGGGGTGGCTGGCGAAAGGCGACGGTGCCGGCGAGGTGCCCCGGCGCAGCATCATGGTGATCACGGTCCTGTCGATGCTGTCGGTGGCTGCGTCGGTCGCCCTCGACCTCGGGCTGACACCCCTCATGCTGCTGGCCACCGGCTGCTTCACGTTGGTCTACGTCCTCGGCACCGGTGCCGCACTGCGCCTGCTCCCGCGCGGCACCGCCGGCTGGTGGACGGCGCTCATCGCGTTCGCCTCCGTCGTCGCCCTCCTGCTCGTCAACGGGGCGCACGCGCTCTGGGCGCTCGGCCTCGTCGCCCTCTCGCTCGCCTACCAGCGCTTCGGCCGCCCGGGGGTTCCCAGCACTGCCCCCTAGACTTCGGCGCCGTGACGACGCAGCGCGCTGAGCGCACGCCCCTGATGCGGTGGTTCCTGGACGCCGAGGAGGCCGACCCCGGCGGCTACTACGAGCGGGAGTCCGAGGCTCAGCAGCAGCACCACGTCCAGCCCTGGTGGCGGGTCATGTGCCTGACCGGCGTCGACTACTTCTCGACGCTCGGCTACCAGCCGGGCATCGCCGCACTCGCCGCCGGCGCCCTGTCACCGGTCGCGACGCTCGTGCTCGTGCTGATCACGCTCTTCGGCGCCCTGCCGATGTATCGCCGCGTCGCCGCGGAGAGCCCGCACGGCGACGGCAGCCTCTCGATGCTCGAGCGCCTCCTCGCGTACTGGCCGAGCAAGATCCTCGTGCTGTGCCTGCTGGGCTTCGTGGCGACCGGCTTCATCATCACGATCACCCTGTCCGCTGCCGACGCGAGCGCGCACGTCATCCAGAACCCGTACCTCAAGCCTGCCCTCACCGGGCACCAGGTCGGCGTGACGCTGGCCCTGCTCGTGCTGCTCGCGGCCATCTTCCTCAAAGGCTTCAAGGAGGCAATCGGCCTCGCCGTCGTGCTCGTCGTCGCCTACCTCGGCCTCAGCGCGGTCGTGCTGGTCCGGGGCATCATCGAGATCGGCGCGCACCCGACGGCCTTCGGCGACTGGATCGACGCGATGACCGCAGCGCACTCCGCCCCGTTCGGCATCATCGGCGCCGCCCTGCTCGTGTTCCCGGCTCTCGCCCTCGGCCTCTCCGGCTTCGAGACCGGCGTCGTCGTCATGCCCCTCGTGAGAGGCGATGCCGGCGACACGGCCGAGCAGCCCGTGGGGCGCATCCGCAACGCCCGCAAGCTGCTGACGACGGCCGCCCTCATCATGAGCGTGCTCCTCATCGGGTCGTCGCTCGTCACGACGCTGCTCATCCCGCACGCGCAGTTCGAGCCCGGCGGGCAGGCGAACGGACGGGCCCTGGCCTACCTCGCGCACGAGCTGCTCGGTGAGGGCTTCGGCACCGTCTACGACGCGTCGACGATCGGCATCCTCTGGTTCGCGGGCGCCTCGGCCATGGCAGGGCTGCTCAACATCGTGCCGCGATACCTCCCTCGCTACGGCATGGCACCCGACTGGGCCCGGTCGACCCGGCCCCTCGTGCTCGTGCTGTCGTTCATCGCCGCAGTGGTGACGCTGGCCTTCCGAGCCAACGTCGACGAGCAGGCGGGGGCGTACGCGACCGGCGTGCTCGCGCTGATGACGTCGGCGGCGATCGCGGTCTTCCTCACCGAGCTGCGCCGGGGCCACCGCGGTGCCGCCGGGTTCTTCGCCGTCGTGAGCGCGATCTTCGTCTACACGATCACGATCACCATCGAGCAGCGCCCCGAGGGCCTCGTCATCGCCCTCGTCTTCATCGCGCTCATCGTGGTCATCAGCGTCTGGTCGCGCATCGTGCGCTCGACCGAGCTGCGGGTGCAGCGCGTCGTCTACGACGACGGGGCGAAGGCGATCCTCGACGACGCGGCGCTCGGCCCGCAGCCACTGCGGTTCATCGCCAACAAGATCAATGCCGGCGACCGCGAGGAGTACCGCGCGAAGTCGCTCGATGTCCGGATGCACAACCACCTCAACGCCCGCCAGGGTGCGATCTTCCTCGAGGTGGAGATCAGCGACGCGAGCGACTTCGCCACGACCGTGCACGTCAGCTCGGCCGTCGTCGGTGGCCACTACATCCTCCGGGCCACGGGGCCGTCGGTGCCGAACGTGCTCGCTGCCGTGCTGCTCGACGTGCGCGACCGCGTGAGCAAGCCGCCGCACGTCTACTTCGAGTGGAGCGAGAAGGCGCCCGGCCAGAACGTGCTGCGCTTCCTGCTGGCCGGCGAGGGCGACATCCCGCCGCTCACGCACGAGATCATCCGCCGCGCCGAACCGGACGCGGCCCGGCGCCCGCAGGTGCACGTCGGCGGCTGAGCAGGCTGCCCAAGCGGTGCCTCAGCCGCGCTGTGCCCACCGGTCGGGAGTGGTGCGGTAGACCCGTGACCCGCCCTCGTACCACTTCTCCATGACGCCCAGGTCGTCGAGCCCGAGGCGGCCGCACACGGCCTGGCTCGGCGCGTTGGTGGTGTGGGTGATCGCGTAGATCTCGGGAAGGCCGGCGTCGAAGCCGTGCGAGATCACGGCCGATGCGGCTTCGGTGGCGTAGCCGTGGCCCCACGAGTCGGGGTGCAGGTGCCAGCCGACCTCGACCTCGCCGTCGTCGGCGTTCGGCAGCGTCAACAGGATGACCGAGCCGGCGACGACCCCCGTCTCGCGAACCTCGACCGCCCAGAAGCCGAGCGGTGGGGCTTCGCTTCGCTGCTGGTACCGGTCGATGCGCTCGTGCGCCTCGTCGAGGTCCTTCATGAGCACCGGCTCGCCGTCGCCGAGCCACTTCACGACCTCGATGCGGCTCTGGATGTCGAGCAACCGGTCGGCCTCGTCATGGGTCCAGGGGCGGATGCGCAGGCGGGCCGTCTCGAGGTGCATGCCGCCACGCTCGCACCACGGCGGCCGCCGAGTCCACGCCTTTCCCCGCGGTCCCACGGCAGAGACCTGTGGTGGCACCGCGAGCACAGGTCACCGCCGGAGCTGCCGGCACGGCAGGATGGCCGCATGTCCGACAGCGAGGTGGCACCGAAGTCCGGCGACGACGTGGCGGGGGCGTACGCCGCGGTCCGTCCGGACGTCGAGGCCGCCACCGCCCTCTTCGTCGAGATGGTGCGGGCACTGCTCGACGAGGCTGGCATCAACTACCTGACCGTGAGCGGCCGCACCAAGAGCGTGGCCTCGTTCGCGTCGAAGGCCGAGCGCCGCCGCGACGGTCAGCTGCTCTACCCCGACCCCCTCACCGACATCACCGACCAGGTCGGCGTTCGGGTCATCACCTACGTGCACGACGACGTCGCCGCCGTGGCCGAGCTGCTCGCCGAGGAGCTGGCCGTCCTCGACGACCGCGACATGGGCCTCGAGACCGCGCGCTCGGGTCGCTTCGGCTATGCCAGCCGGCACCTGCTCGTCGCGGTCGACGCGAGCCGCACGATCCCCGCCGCCTACGAGGGCCTGCGCCGCCGCAGCGCGTCCGTGCAGATCCGCACGGTGCTCCAGCACGCCTGGGCCGAGTTCGAGCACGACATCCGCTACAAGGGCACGGTGCCCGAGGAGCACGCCCACGACCTCGACCGTCGCTTCACGCTGGCAGCCGGTCTCATCGAGCTCGCCGACCGCGAGTTCTCGGCCATCCGCGACCGCCTCCAGATGGCGCTGCCCGCCACCCCGCCCGACGCCGCCGTCCAGGACCCCCGCATCAGCTCGCAGGACCTCGCGAAGTTCCTCGCGACGAAGTACGCCGACGCCGGCTGGTCGCGCACCGACCACTACGCGTGGGTGTCGGGCCTGCTGCTCGAGCTCGACATCACCTCGGTCGACCACCTGGCCGACGTGATCTCGCACGTCGACGGCACCGACCTCATCAGCCGGATGGGCTACAAGTACCCACCCGGCGCGGTGCGTCGGCTCGACGACGCCCTGCTCGCGACCTTCGGCCGGCGCTACCTCGACCTCGAGGGCAACGCGCACCGACGCGCTTCCCTGGAGGGCCGCCTCGAGAAGCTCGCCGGCAGCTGAGAAACCGGATCCCACGCCGTGTCGATTCCCGCGGGCCGAGTTCGTCAGGATGATGTGGCGAGGGTCGCCGCAGCGCAGAGCACATCGCACTCCGCGCACCTGAGCAGAGAAGGAGCCGGCCATGGCCGAGACGTACGCATACCTGATCCACGAGGGCGACTGGGACTCCGACGCATGGCTGAACGGTGCCCCGCCCGCTGATGGTGGACCCGCGGGCAAGGACCCGAACGCGTCGATGACGGACGAGATGAACGCGAGCTTCCCCGAGCACGAGGCATTCCAGAAGGCCGTCGTCGAGCTCGGCGCCCGCCTCGTCGGCGGCAGCGCGCTCCAGAACACCCGCCACGGCGGCACCGTCACCCCGGGCGCCGGTGACCGCAAGGTCGAGGACGCCGTCTACACGGACGGGCCGTTCACCGACACCTCCGAGGTCATCACCGGCTTCTACCTCGTCGAGACCGATGACGAGGACACCGCTCGCCGCATCGCGGCCCTGGTGCCCACCGGTGGCCGCATCGAGTGGCGCAAGGTCTTCCCGACGGGGATGTGAGTGCCTCTCGGGACGGGTGAGTTCGAGGAGGCGTGGCCGCGCATCGTGCGCGCCCTCGCCTCCTTCACCGGGAGCCTCGACGATGCCGAGGAGTACGCCGCCGAGGCCGTCGCCCGCGCCGCCGCGCACGACCGCGCCGGCGGGGCCGGCATCGAGTCGTACGCCGCCTGGTGCACCTCGGTCGCGAAGCGCGCCTGGCTCGACGACGCCCGTCGCCGCGCGGTGGAGCGCCGGCTCGCGCCCGAGCTCGCCCGCCCTGAGGCCGATCCCGTCTCGAACCCCGGCACCGACCGCACCGCCATGGATGCCGATGACCTGTCCGTCCACGTTCGCGAGGGGCTCGACGACCGCCTCGCCCTCCTCTTCGTCGCCTGCGACGAAGCCATCTCGCCGGCCTCGCGGATGGTGCTCGCCCTCCGTGTGGTCTGCGGCCTCACCGTGCCGGAGATCGCCGGTCACCTCGGGATCCAGGAGACCGCCGCAGCCGCCCGCCTCACCCGGGCCAAGCGCGCCCTGTCGGAGGCCCGTGGCGCGTTCCACGTGCCCGAGGCCGCCGAACGCGAACGCCGCCTGCCCGTCGTGATCGCCTGCGTGTCAGCCATGTTCACGGTCGCACATCGCACGGTGCTCGACCCGGCGGACGCCCTCGCCGACACCGGACGCCAGGCGCTCTCGATCGCGGACGCCCTCGTCGCGGCCTACCCCGACGACACCGAGGTGCACGGCCTCCGTGCCGTCATCCGGCTCGGGCTGGCCCGACGCCCGGCGCGCGTTGCGGCCGACGGCACCGGTCTCGCGCTCGACGAGGTCGACCGACGCCGTTGGGACGTCGGGCTGCTGGCGGCGGGCCTGGACGACGCGACGTTCGCGGCCGCTGGCGAGGGGCGGTTCGCCATCGAGGCGGCCATCGCCGGGCTGCACTCGAGCGCGCGGACGTTCGAGCTCACCGACTGGACGCGCATCGTCCGGCTCTACGGCGCCCTGGAGCAGCGTTGGCCCTCGCCCTCGGTCCGGGTCGCGCGGCTCGTCGCCACGGCCCAGGCCCTGCTCGCCGCCACGACCTCCACGACCCCCACGACCCCCACGACCTCCACTGGGCAGCCCACCCAGATCCCGGATGCCCTGGCCGAGGTGGAGCGGGAGCTCACGTCCCTCGAGACGGGCGCTCCGGCATACGCGAGCCGGGACGCCTCCCTCGCCCTCGCGGACCTCGAGTGGCGCACCGGGCGGCGGGAGCACGCTGCCGCGCGCTACCGCGACCTCGCCGAGGTCGTCGCCGTCGAGCCGCTCCGGCGGTTCTGCCTCCGGCGGGCCGGCCTCACTCCCCCGTGACGCCGTCGACGTTCTCGCGCAGGAAGTCCGCGTGGCCGTTGTGGCGGGCGTACTCCTCGATCATGTGCAGCAGGATCCAGCGCAGGGTGAACTGCTGGTTCTCCTTGCGGTCCAGCTTCGCCGAGCGGAAGTCGAGCCCACCCTCGGCGAGCGCCGCGTCGATGTCGCGGCGGGCCTGCTCGACCGACTCGTCCATGATCCGGCGCAGCTCCTCGGGGCTGTCCGTCGCGGCCGACGTCATCTCCCAGTCGCGGTCGGCGTCCCAGTCGGCGCCCGCCCACGGCTCGGGCATCGGCCGTCCGAGCAGCACCTCGCCGAACCAGCTCGCCTCGTTGAGCGCGACGTGCTTGAGCAGGGCCCCGAGGGTGAGCGTCGAGGGCGCGAGGCGCTGGTCCAGCTGCTCCGCCGTCAGTCCCTCGGCCTTCATCCGGAGCGTGTCGCGGTGGTAGTCGAGGAACGCGACGAGGGTGGTCGCCTCGTCGGCGGCGAGCGGTGGGTCGGTGCGCTGGATGTTCGAGGGCGTCGTCATGACGACCGACGCTAGTGTCCGACGGCTGGAAAACGCCTGCCCTTTACGCCCGGGCGGGCGCACACTGGGCGGGTGCCGACGTCGAGTCAGTGGGTCGCGTTCCTCATCGCGTCGATCCTCTTCATCCAGGTTCCGGGCCCCAGCCTGCTCTTCACCATCGGTCGTGCCCTCACGGTCGGCCGGCGCGAGGCGCTGCTCTCGGTGGTCGGCAACGCCATCGGCGTCACGACCCAGGCGGTGCTCGTCGCGGTGGGGCTCGGCGCCGTCGTGGCCGCGAGCGTCACGGCCTACACCGTCGTCAAGGTGGCCGGTGCGGCATACGTCATCTGGCTCGGCGTGCAGGCGATCCGCAACCGCCACGAGGCTCGCGAGGCCCTCGAGAAGCAGGTCTCGGGCAAGCGGGGGCACGCCCTGCGCATCGGCATGGTCGTGGGGCTCACCAACCCCAAGACGATCCTCTTCTTCGTCGCCTTCCTGCCGCAGTTCACGAACGCCGCCGCCGGGCACGTCGCCGTGCAGATGGCCGTGCTCGGCGCGGTCTTCGGCGTCCTCGCCGTGTGCAGCGACAGCGTGTGGGCGCTGCTCGCGGCCCGCGCGCGGGAGTGGTTCGCCCGTGAGCCGGCCCGGCTCGACAAGCTCGGCGCCACCGGCGGCGTCATGATGGTCGGCCTCGGCGCGACCCTGCTTGCCACCGAGTAATCCCCACCATCGGCCAGCCGTGTCTGTTTGACTTGGACCGTGGCAGCCCCTCAGGTCACGACGATCGGTGAGGACCCGTCGACGCGGGCCCGCGACCACGAACGCGCGATCGCCGACGTCCAGCGGGCGTATGCCGCCCTCCCGCCCGACCGGCCGGTGCGCCTGGCGAAGCGCACCTCCAACCTCTTCCGGGTGCGCAGCGACACCGGAGCGCCGGGCCTCGACCTGTCCGCGCTCAGCGGGGTCGTGGACGTGCGTCCCGGCGTCGACGGCGGGCCGGCGACTGCCCGCGTCGGCGGCGTGACGACGTACGAGCAGCTGGTCGACGAGCTGCTGCCGCACGGCTACGTGCCGCTCGTCGTGCCCCAGCTGCGCACCATCACGATCGGCGGTGCCGTCACCGGGCTCGGCATCGAGGCGGCGTCGTTCCGCAACGGTCTCCCCCACGAGTCGGTGCTGGAGATGCGTGTGCTCACTGGTGCGGGCAAGGTCGTCACCGCGACCCCCGACGGGGAGCACGCCGACCTCTTCCGCACCTTCCCCAACTCCTACGGCTCGCTCGGCTACGCCCTCGACCTCGTGATCGAGCTCGAGCCGGCGAGGCCCTACGTCGCCCTGCGTCACGAGCGCTTCGGCTCGGTCGGCGAGCTCGTCGACGCGGTCGATGCCGTCATGGCGTCGCACACGTGGGACGGCGACCGCGTCGACTTCGTCGACGGCGTCGTCTTCGGACCGACCGAGGCCTATCTGACGTTCGGGCGCTGGACCGACCACGTCGAGGGCCAGGCGCGGCCGAGCGACTACACCGGGGAGCACGTCTTCTACCGCTCGATCCAGCAGCGGCGCACCGACGTGCTCACGGCTCACGACTACCTCTGGCGTTGGGACACCGACTGGTTCTGGTGCAGCCGCGCGTTCGGCGCCCAGAACCCGACGATCCGGCGGCTGTGGCCCCGTCACCTGCTCCGCAGCGACGTCTACTGGAAGATCGTCGCCTTCGAGAACCGGCACGGCGTCATGGCGCGCGTCGACCGGCTGCGCGGCCAGCCCGAGCGCGAGCGCGTCGTGCAGGACGTCGAGATCCCGCTCGACCGCACGGCCGAGTTCGTCGACTGGTTCCTGCGCGAGGTCCCCATCGATCCGGTGTGGCTGTGCCCGATCCAGCTGCGCCAGCGCGGCACCGGGACCCCCTGGCCGCTCTACCCGATGGCGCGCGACGAACGCTACGTCAACGTCGGCTTCTGGTCGTCGGTGGCGATCGAGCCCGACGCCGCCGAGGGCGACGTCAACCGGCACATCGAGGCCGAGGTGACCCGGCTCGGCGGCCACAAGTCCCTCTACTCCGACGCGTACTACGACGAGGCCACCTTCGGGCGGCTCTACGGCGGCAACGCGTACGCCCCCGTGAAGAAGAAGTACGACCCGCGTGGACGACTCCCCACGCTCTACGAGAAGGCGGTGCAGTCTCGATGACCCTGACCGTTGGACAGGCCTTCGATCTCGTGTTCGGCTCCGACGCCCCCGTGCGCCTCGTCGCCTGGGACGGCTCGAGCGGCGGCAGCCCCGGCGGGCTCGTCATGCGGATGACGAACCCCGACGGGCTCAACCACTTCCTCACGGGCGGCTCCGAGCTCGGCCTGGCTCGCGCGTACCTGCTCGGTGACCTCGAGATCGAGGGCATCGACGAGGCCGACCCCTACGACGTGCTGCGGCTCGTCAGCGACAACCTCACGCCGCGACGCCAGAGCGTGCGCGAGGCAGCCGAGCTGGCCCGGTTCGTCGCCCACCACCGGCCCCGCGCTCCGCGGCTGCCGCGCGAGGAGACGCCGAGCCAGCTGCACCGCATGGCGCAGGGTCTGCGGCACGCCAAGCGCCGCGACGCGGCCGCCATCAGCCACCACTACGACGTGTCGAACGCGTTCTACGAGCGGGTGCTCGGCCCGTCGATGACCTACACGTGCGCCTGCTTCCCGACCGAGAACGCCTCGCTCGAGGAGGCCCAGGAGTACAAGTACGACCTCGTCGCGCAGAAGCTCGGGCTGGAGCCCGGCATGCGCCTGCTCGACGTCGGCTGTGGGTGGGGAGGCATGGTGCGTCACGCCGTGAAGCACTACGGCGTCACCGCTCTCGGCGTCACCCTGTCCAAGCAGCAGGCCGGCTGGGCGCAGGCCGCGATCGAGGCCGACGGCATCGGTGACCGGGCGGAGGTACGGCACGGCGACTACCGCGACGTCACCGAACGCGGCTTCGACGCCATCAGTTCGATCGGCCTCACCGAGCACATCGGCGTCGGCAACTACCCCGCATACTTCCGGTTCCTGCGCGAGCGGCTGCGCGACGAGGGGCGGCTGCTCAACCACTGCATCACGCGGCCCGACAACAAGCACGACGGGCTCCCGTCGCGGGGCTTCATCAACCGCTACGTCTTCCCCGACGGCGAGCTCACCGGCAGCGGCCACATCGTGCGCGTCATGGAGGACGAGGGCTTCGAGGTGCGCCACCACGAGAACCTCCGCGAGCACTACGCCCGCACCTGCGCCGCGTGGAACGCGAACCTCGCCAAGCACTGGGACGACTGCGTCGAGCTGGCCGGTCTCGGCACGGCGCGCGTCTGGGGCCTCTACCTCGCCGGATCGCGACTCGGCTTCGAGCGCAACGGGATCCAGCTGCACCAGGTGCTCGCGTCACGCACGAGCGCGGAGGGCGTCTCGGGATTCCCGCTGCGACCCCGCGTCGAGCCGAGCGACGCAGGTCGGGCTGGTCAGGCTGGTCAGGCCAGCCGGGCTGGTCAGCGCACCTAGCCCTGGCCGCCGAGGTCGACGTCGTAGGCCTCGTAAACGAGGTCGCCGCCCTTCTGCCGGTGGCGCACGAGGCGGCCCATCAGCACGGTGAGCTCCTCGCGGAAGACCGGCAGGTCGGCCACCGTGCCGCCGTGCTCGAGCACGGCGAGGTAGCCGTGGATCGCGTCGCGGAGGTCTTGGTGCTCGGCGAGCAGCCGGTTGACGCGGCCGGCGAGCCGCGGGGCGTTGTGCCGGGCCCTGTCATAGATGCCGCCCGGGCTCTCGGTGAGGGCGACGTGGTCGTCGAAGTCGTGCGCCAGCTCGGCCAGCGCGGCTCGCACGCGCTCGCGGAACATCCCGCCGCGGGCGATCGGGGCCTCGAGGGCGAGGTCGACGGCAGCCACCGACTCGCGCAGCTCGGAACGGTGCTGGCGCACGCGCTCGAGGTGTCGTGCGAGGTCGGCCGACGCCATCAGGTGCGACAGCTCCTCGGCGGTCGCAGGGACATGGGCGTCCGGACCGGCCTCCTCGACGAGGGGCGGGCTCGGGGCGTTCCGCTGCAGGTTCATGTCGCCACCTCCGTGTCCACCATGGTGCCCCCGGGTGCCCGGTTCGTCCAGACCTGGAGGCGCTCCGCGGGCCGTCGAGGTCAGGCGAGGGAGAGGAAGAGCTTCTCCATCTTCGCGACGTCCATCTGCGCGCCTTCGGGGTCGGCCAGGCACTCGCGAAGGCCGGACGCGATGACCGCGAAACCTGCGCGGTCGAGAGCTCTGGAGACGGCCGCCAGCTGCGTGACGACGTCGGCGCAGTCGCGTCCCTCCTCGAGCATCCGGACGATGCCGCCGATCTGCCCGCGGGCGCGGTTGAGGCGGCGGATGACGGACTGCATCTCGTCGAGGTCGAGCTCCACGGCATACTCCTAATGGCCCTCGGCGACGCTCCCGATCATACCGGGGGCCGTATGCCGTCCGCCACGTTCTCGGGGGCGCATGACCCCGTCAGCCCGAGCGCGGCGCGTACATGATGACCGCGACGCCGACGAGGCACACCAGGGCCCCGGCGACGTCCCAGCGGTCGGGCCGGAAGCCGTCGGCGACCATGCCCCAGGCGAGCGAGCCGACGATGAACACCCCGCCGTACGCCGCGAGGATGCGCCCGAAGTTGGCGTCGGGCTGGAGCGTGGCGACGAAGCCGTAGACGCCGAGCGCCACGACGCCGGCGCCGGCCCACAGCCAGCCCCTGTGCTCGCGCACGCCCTGCCAGATGAGCCAGGCGCCGCCGATCTCGGCGAGCGCGGCCAGCACGAACAGGACGATGGAGCGCGTCACCGTCACGGGATGTCCCCGGCCGCCCGACGCTCGCCGTCGCTGCGCAGGATGCAGAACTCATTGCCCTCGGGGTCCGCCATGACGACCCAGCCACGACCGTCGTCGGTGCGGCAGTCCTGGTCGATGGTGGCGCCGAGCCCGAGCACGCGCTCGACCTCCTCGTCGCGCGGACGGTCGGTGGGGCGCAGGTCGAGGTGCACGCGGTTGCGCACCACCTTGGAGTCGTCGACCTCGATGAGGAGCAGTCGGTGCGAGCCGTCGGGCGAGAAGATCATGCACTCGTGATGGCCCGGCTCATTCGGGTCGTCGGGGTCCTCGTGGTAGCCGAGCAGGTCGGCCCACCAGACCGACTGGGCGTAGGCGTCGAGGGCGTTGATGGTCGTGTGCGAGAGGGCGAGGGCCATGTCGCCCATCCTGCCGGGACCCCGGTCCGCACGACCACCAGGACCGGGCCGGCGCACGCGTAACGCCGGTCGACGGATGAGCTCTGCCTACGCCTCCCGACGGAGCACGACGACGGTGTCGAGCGCGACCCGCTCGCCCTCCTCGGTCTCCACGGGGCGCTCGCGGATGCCCGACTGCTCCACGGTGACCGGCAACCCCTCCGCGGCGTCGAGCACCTCGTCGGGGTCGTAGAGCACAGCGCGGTCGCTCGGCCCGCCCCAGCCCTCGGCGAGGTTGCGCCCCGCATGACCCACGACGACCACCCGTCCGCCGGGACGCACGGCGGTGACCGCGCCACGCAGGGCCCCGCGCCACTCGTCGGCGGGCAGCTGGAGGTAGCTGAGCAGGCCGAGGTCGTAGGAGCCGGGGTCGCCCGGCGCCGGGAGCGTCGCGTCGCCCACCATCGGGGTCAGGCGGCCGACATCGGCGCCGAGCCGGTCGGCGGCCAGCGATCGCATCCGGTCGACGGCCACGGACGAGTAGTCGAGCGCCACCACGGACCACCCCTGCTCCACCATCCAGATCGCGTTGCGCCCCTCCCCCGCCGCCAGGTCGAGGCCATGACCGGGCGTCAGCGGCCCGACGATCTCGGCGACGAAACGGTTCGGCTCGACCGACCACACGAGGTCGTGCGCGGCGTACCGCTCGTCCCATGCCTTGGCGTCCACGACGTCTCCCTCCAGCTGATCGGCCACCTGGCGGCGACCGCGAATCCCATTGTCGCGCGGCGCGTCTCGTTCGTCACGATCCCCGGACACCACCTGCGCCCCGGCGTAGCGTGGATGGCGGAAGGGGTGTGCATGATGAACGTCCTCATCGTCCACGAGTCCATGTTCGGCAACACCCGGGAGATCGCGGCCGCCATCGCCGCTGGGTTGCGGCGGGGCAGACATCCAGGCGACGACGGCGTGAGGCTCGTGCACGTCGACGACGCGCCCGCCACCATCGACGACGACGTCGACCTGCTCCTCGTGGGAGGCCCCACCCACGCCTTCGGCATGACCCGACCGCAGACGAGGCAGGACGCCACGACCAAGGGCGGGACGCCGTCGCGCGCCGGTGTGCGCGAGTGGATCGAGTCCCTGACGCCGCGGACGAACCTTCCCGTCGTCACCTTCGACACCCGCGTGCACGTGCGGATGCTGCCCGGCTCGGCGGCGCGCGCCGCAGCGAAGGCCTTGCGGCACAAGGGCTTCGAGCGGGCGGAACAGGGTGAGACGTTCTGGGTGGAGGGCACGCCCGGACCCGTCGTCTCGGGCGAGGTCGAGCGGGCCGAACGCTGGGGCGCCGAGCTCGCAGCGCGCGTCTCGCACGGCGTCTCGTGACGCGCCTCGCAACAGCCCGCTAGAGCGAGGCGAGCCACGGCTCGAGGTGACCGAGGACCTCCTCGGGCGCCTCGAGCTGTGGCGTGTGCCCGATCCCCTCGAGGTATGCCGTCTGCCACGCCGGGTTCAGCCGCGCGGTGCGCTGGGCGGCCCCGACCGGCACGAGCCGGTCGCGGGTGCCGTGCACGAGGAGCACGGGCTGCGGCACGCCGGCGATGAGGGCGTCGTAGCGCCGGGGACGGCGCAGCATCGCGAGGATCGAGCGCGCCGCCCCGAGGAACTCCGACTCGGAGATGCCGTGCTCGCGGCGCCAGGTGACCAGGCGCACCCCGGCGTCGACGACGTCGGGGTCGGCCCGGGTCGGGTCGGCGAAGCAGAGGTTGACGGTGCCGAGCACCCGCTCGCGGTCGGTGTAACGGGTGTTGATGCGCCTGACGAAGCGTTCGCCGACGTGCGGCACGGCGTACAGCCCGAAGGTGAGGGCCACCTGCGGGTCGGGGCGCAGGCCCGGCGTCGGCAGCGACGGGTCGACGAGGGCGAGGCCGGCCACCTGCGCGGGGCGTCGCTCGGCGAGCAGCAGCGAGACCATGCCGCCCATCGAGTTGCCGACGAGCACGACCGGGCGCCCGAGCACCTCGTGGGCGAACCGGCTGAGCACGGCCGCGTTGTGCTGGACCGTCGTGGCTCGGCCCTCGGCCGGGCTCAGCCCGAACCCGGGCAGGTCGAGCGCCACGACACGTCGGGCGCGTGCCAGCGTCGGCGCGATGCCCACCCAGTTGAGGTGGGAGCCGCCGAGACCGTGCACGAGGACGACGGGCGGCCCGCCCGCGGCCTCGCCGTCCGGACCACCGAAGTCGACCCAGTGGACGGGCCCGTCGAGGTCGAGCGTGTGGCTGCGGCCACCCCAGGGAGCGGCGAGACCGAGGGGTGCCGTGTCCGGCAACGTCGTCATGACCGCACGGTAACCCGTGCCGGCGACGGCGGGCGCCCCGATCACCTGACGCCGAGGGCGTGCTCCTTCGCCGCGGAGGCCCGCGAGCGCAGGTGCCTGGCCTCCGGCGCGTTGACGCTGAGCTCGGCGGCCCGCGTCCACTCGACCGCGGCGTCGTGCCAACGACCCAGCCGGCCGAGCAGCTCGGCCCGCACGACGTGGAAGGGCGTGTAGCCGTCCAGAGGAAGACGGTCGACGTCCGCGAGGGCCGTCTCCGGGCCGTCCACCTCGGCGACGGCGACGACACGGTTGAGGCGCACGACGTCGGTGGGTGCGAGGCGCAGCAGGTGGTCGTAGAGCCGGACGACCTGCGCCCAGTCCGTGTCGGTCGCGTTGGCGGCGTCGCTGTGCACGGCGTTGACGGCGGCCTGCAGCTGGTAGGGCCCGGGCGCGTTCCGCCGCAGGCACCGGCGCACGAGGTCGCGGCCCTCCTCGAGCATGGCCGCGTCCCATAGAGAGCGGTCCTGGTCGGCGAGCAGCACGAGGTCGCCGGCGGCGTCGGTGCGCGCCGGACGGCGGGCCTCGGTGAGCAGCATCAGGGCGAGCAGGCCCATCGCCTCCGGCTCGTCGGGCATCAGCTCGACGAGCACGCGGCCGAGCCGGATCGCCTCGGCCGACAGGTCGGGACGCCCGAGGTCGTCGCCGGACGTCGCCGTGTGCCCCTCGTTGAAGACGAGGTAGATGACCGCGAGCACGCCCACGAGTCGGCCAGGCAGGTCCGCGTCACGCGGCACCCGGTAGGGGATGCCGGTGTCGCGGATCTTCTTCTTGGCGCGCACGACCCGCTGCGCCATCGTCGCCTCGGGCACGAGGAAGGCGTGGGCGATCTCGGGAGTCGAGAGACCACCGAGGAGGCGGAGCGTCAGGGCCACGCGCGCCTCGGGCGACAGCGCCGGGTGGCAGCAGGTGAAGACGAGCCGCAGGCGTTCGTCCTTCACGGGCCCCTCCTCACGGGGTTCGGGCGCAGCATGCACGACGAGGGCCTCCTCGTGCCGCGCCTCGCGCGTCGACTCGCGCCGCAGGCGGTCGACCGCCCGGTTGCGCGCGGTCGTGATGATCCAGCCGGCGGGACTGGGCGGCATACCGTCTCGGGGCCATCGCTCGACCGCCACGGCGAACGCGTCCTGCACCGCGTCCTCGGCCAGGTCGATGTCGCCGAGCGTGCGGATGAGCACGGACACCGCGCGCCCGTGCTCCGCACGGAAGACGCGCGCGATGTCCGCACCCGTGACGGCGCCCTGGTCACGCTGGTCGCCCTGCTCGCCCCGATCGGCCATCACGTCAGCGGTCGGTCGGCTTCTGGCCGGCGTCGTCCTGGTCGACGAAGGGACGCACCTCGACGGGCAGCCCCGTGGCGCCTGCGATCCGCTCGGCCCACCGGAGCACCGCGTCGTAGTCGTCGGACCGCACGATCGTGAAGCCGCCGAGGTGCTCCTTGGCCTCGGCGAAGGGGCCGTCGGTGAGCACGGCGTCGGCGACCGGGTCGCTCTTGCGGATCGTCGTGGCGCTCGCCTGGTCGCCGAGGCCACCGGCGAACACCCAGCCGCCGGCCGCTCGGATGTCGTCGTTGACGACCTCGAGGTCGGCCATGACGCGGCTGAGGTCGAGGTCCTCGGGCGGCGGGCCGTCGGGCGAGAACAGGCTGATCAGGTAGGTCTTCATCGTCGTCTCCTCCTGCCGGTGTCGCGCCGGCCGGTCGTGGTGGCTCCTGGAGGCGGCACCCTTCGTGCACCTCCACCGTCTACACGAACGCCACCGGGGCAGATCGACCGGACGGCTGAAAAAAGCGTCCGCTCAGGTGCGCGGGCGCTGCTCGACGAGGCCGACGAGGTTGCCCTCGGAGTCGACGACGAAGGCCATCCACTCGTCGGTGCCGGCGGGGCCGAGCGTGTCGTCGTCGTGGGCGAAGATGACGTGCGGCTCGCTGCGCACCTCGACCCCGGCGCCGCGCAGCCGCTCGACCGTCGCGTCGATGTCGTCGACGCCGAGGTAGACGAGGGCGCTCGGCGCGCCGACGTCGAGCAGGAGGCGGACGCCGCCGACGTCGAAGAAGACGAGCCCCGGCGGGTCGTAGGTGGCCAGGGGCTCGGCGCCGAGCAGGACGGCGTAGAAGGCGGAGGCGCGGCCGAGGTCCTCGGCCCGCTGGGCGATCTGGACGAGTGCCATGCCCCGACGGTAGACGCCCCCTGTGTCGGTTGGGCACTTTGCCGAGGGAGCGGGGCCGTTCGGGCTCCACGAACGACGGCAAAGCGCCCACCCGACGGAGCGTTGAGGCTCGGCTGGGGTCAGTCCTTGCTGCTGCTGAAAGCCGCGTCGAAGGCAGCCTCTGGCTTGTCGAAGTTCAGCGCGCGGACGAAGTCGAGGGCGCCCGGGGCGCCGACGAGACGGTCCATGCCGGCGTCCTCCCACTCGATGGAGATCGGACCGTCGTAGCCGATCGCGTTGAGGGTGCGGAAGCAGTCCTCCCACGGCACGTCACCGTGGCCGGTCGACACGAAGTCCCAGCCGCGGCGCGGGTCGCCCCACGGCAGGTGCGAGCCGAGACGACCGTTGCGGCCGTTGCCGATCCGCTTGCGGGTGTCCTTGCAGTCGACGTGGTAGATCCGGTCCTTGAAGTCCCAGATGAACGCGGCCGGGTCGAGGTCCTGCCACACCATGTGGCTCGGGTCCCAGTTGAGCCCGAAGGCCTCGCGGTGGCCGATCGCCTCGAGAGTGGCGACGGTGCTCCAGTAGTCGTACGCGATCTCGCTGGGGTGCACCTCGTGCGCGAACTTCACGCCGACCTCGTCGAAGACGTCGAGGATCGGGTTCCAGCGGTCTGCGAAGTCGGCGTACCCGGCCTGGATGACGTCGTCGCCCACGGGCGGGAACATCGCGACGTACTTCCAGACGGCCGAGCCGGTGAACCCGATGACGGTGTCGACGCCGAGCTTCGCGGCGGCGCGGGCGGTGTCGGCCATCCGCTCGGCCGCGCGCTTGCGCACGCCCTCGGGGTCGCCGTCGCCCCACACCGACGCGGGCAGGATGTCCTGGTGGCGCTGGTCGATCGGGTCGTCGCACACGGCCTGGCCGACGAGGTGGTTGGAGATGGCCCACACCTCGAGGCCGTGCCGCTCGAGGATCTCGCGGCGGCCCTCGATGTAGCCGTCCTCCGTGAGGGCGCGGTCGACCTCGAAGTGGTCGCCCCAGCAGGCGATCTCGAGGCCGTCGTAGCCCCACTCGCCGGCGAGGCGGCACACCTCCTCGAAGGGCAGGTCGGCCCACTGTCCGGTGAAGAGCGTGATCGGTCGAGCCATCGTGGATCTCCTTGCTGCGGAAGTGAGTTGCTGCTGTGAGGTGCTTGCTGGGTGTGCTGCTGCGGTGCTGGTCCAGCGGGCCGTGGTGCTGGTGCCGACAACGGCTCCAGCGGCCTCGAGCACGAGGTCGTGGACGTCCGCTGCCGTCACCGTCTCACGGCGCAGGGCGCTGTCGGAGGCGATGACGACCGGCCCGTCAATGGGGTCGGCGGGCAGCCGTCGATGGCTTCCCCGGTCGAGCACCTGGTCGACGCCGGGTGTGGCGGTGAGGAGCGCGCGCACCTCGTCGAGCCGGTCGGCGTCTCGCACGTAGACGTGCGCGACCTGGTGGTCGGCGACGGCGAAGGCCTGCGATGCCCACGGGTCGAGGTATTCCATGCCGTCCGGTGCGTGCACCTCGAGCAACCCACGGCGCCGAGCGCCGTGCAGGCGAGGACGGTTGCCGCAGTTGTGGCAACCAGCCTCCTCACCCTGGATGGGGAAGTAGCATTCATCGGTACGTCCTTCTTGACAGAGACGGGCGAAGCCGGGACCCGGGGATCGCGCCGCTGCAACGGCATCTGCGCTCCCCGGGGCCCGGTGTTCTTCCGGGTATGCCGTCCGCCGGCGTGTGGCGGTCGACGTGCGTTCCGGGGGTGGCGGGTCAGCCGCGCAGCGCGGCCATCCCGTCGTAGCTGACCTTCGAGAGCTCCATCGACTGGTTCGGAGCGGTGGTCGCGTTGCCCGGTGCGGTGTCCATCTCCCACATCGGGTTGTGCGAGCCCTTGGCGCCGACGCGGCGCAGGAACGTCGAGTAGTCGATGTCGCCCTGGCCGAAGGGGGCCATGACGTAGCCGTTGGCCTGCGTCGTGTCGATCTTGCCGTCCTTGGCGTGGAAGAGCGGGAAGCGCTTCGTCCGGGCGGCGACGACCGCTGCGGGGTCGAAGATGGAGGTCACGACCGAGCCGTCCGGGGCGGTGTAGGTCGTGTGCTTGTACTGCGCGACGTGGGCCCAGTAGATGTCCATCTCGAGGTAGACGTGCTTCGGGTCGGTGTTGGCGAGGAAGTGCTCGAGACGGCGCACGCCGGACGACCGGGTCGGCCGCCCGGTCGCGTCGAGCGGCCCGCTGTCGAGCAGGAAGCTGTAGGCGATGTCGTGGTTGTGCGTGTAGAGCTTGAGCCCGTGGCGCGAGGCCCGCTCGCCGTAGAAGTCCCACCGTGCTGCGGCGGCCTCCCAGTCGGCGACGTAGGCGCTGCTCGTCGGGTCGCTGCCCGTGCCGATGTGGCCCATGCCGAGGATGTTGGCGATCTCGCAGGCCGTGTCGAACGCCGCGATGTTGGCGTCCGTGATGGTCGACGGGACGGAGCCGTGGTTGCCCTCGGCCTGCAGGCCGAGGTCGTCGAGCCACGAGCGGAGCAGGGTGGCGCCCGCGACGTTGTTGAGGTTCGCGCCGCCCTCCGCGTTGGCGTTCTGGGTGAGGCCGGCGAACTCGATCTGGCGGTAGCCGATCGAGGAGAGCTCGGTCAGGACCTCCTTGAATCCGGAGGCGTACGGCGAGGTCAGCGGGTTGCGGCTGACGGCGTCGCGCACGGTGTAGAGGATGATGCCGCGGCGTGGTGCCGGGATGAGGACGCCGTTGGCGCCGGGTGCGGCCTGGGCGGCGGCTGCGCCCGTCATGGCGACGGCGGCCGCCATGCCGGTCGTGGCCGCGAAGAACTGGCGACGGTTGAGACCGAGCTTGGTGACGAGCTTGAGCGGGTTGACGTCGTTGTCGTGCATGTGAGCGTGCTCCTTCAGGGGTGACAGAGACGGATCGAGCGGGTGAGACTGAATCTCCTTGTCTGACAGCCGGAGTGGGTGGATTCCTCTACCCGCTCAGGACGGTGCCGGGGCCGAGACGCGGGCCCCGTCGACCGGGGTCCAGGACCCCGACCGCTCCGCGCTCGCCTCGACGGCCGACAGGATCCGCTGCACCTGGAGCCCGTCGGAGAAGGAAGGACGAGGGTCGGCGCCCTCGGCGATGGCGGTCAGCAGGTCGACCGCCTGGTGGGTGAAGCCGTGCTCGTAGCCGAGCACGTGGCCGGGGGGCCACCAGGCCGCCACGTAGGGGTGGCTCGCCTCGGTGACGAGCACCCGGGTGAAGCCGGCGTCGCGGCCGGACGTGTGGCCGTCGAAGACGTGCAGGACGTTCATGTCCTCGAAGTCGAAGGCGATCGAGCCCTCGGTTCCGTTGACCTCCAAGCGGATCGCGTTCTTGCGGCCGTTGGCGAAGCGGGTCGCCTCGAAGGTCGCGAGGGCGCCGCCACTGAGACGTGAGACGAGCACCGCGGCGTCGTCCACGGTGACGGGACCCGTCGTCGCAGCGCCGTTCGAGGCCGCCGTCGCGGTGATGCCCCCGGTGCCGGTCGTCGCGGGGTCGGCCACCGGCCGCTCGCGCACGAAGGTCTCGGTGAGCGCGGAGACGCCGGTCAACGTCTCGCCCGTGACGAACTGGGCGAGGTCGACGATGTGGGCGCCGACGTCGCCGAGGGCACCCGAGCCGGCGCGCTCCTTCTGCAGCCGCCAGGTGAGCGGCGACTGGGCGTCGACGAGCCAGTCCTGCAGGTAGGCGCCACGGACGTGGAGGATGCGGCCGAGCCGTCCCTCCGCGACGAGCTGGCGCGCGTACGCGATGGCCGGGACCCGGCGGTAGGTGAAGCCGACCATCGAACGGATCCCCCGCTCGCGGGCCGCCTCGGCGGCCCGGACCATGGCCTCGGCCTCGTCGACTGAGTTGGCGAGCGGCTTCTCGCAGAGCACGTGCTTGCCGGCCTCGAGCGCGGCGACGGCGATCTCGGCGTGGGTATCACCGGGCGTGCAGATGTCGATGATGTCGATGTCGTCGCGCTCGAGCAGGCGGCGCCAGTCGGTCTCCACCCCGGCCCAGCCGAAGCGGTCCGCGGTGTCGCGGGCCGCGGCCTCGTTGCGTCCCGCGACAGCGACGAGCCGTGGGGTGGCCGGCGCGTCGAAGTAGCTGCGTACGTTGCGCCAGGCCTGGGAGTGGGCGCGGCCCATGAAGGCGTAGCCGATCATCCCGACCCCGAGGGTGGGCGTGCTGGGTGTGCTCATTGACGTCCTCGCATCTGAACGTGGTGGGTGCGGCTGGGGCGGCTGGCCGCCCTGGCAGGCGCCCGCGCTGGGCCTGTGGCCGTGGCGTGTGGCCGTGGCGTGTGGCAGCGCGGGCGCCGGCCGGTCAGGACTCGAAGCCGAGCGGGAGGTACTGGTCGACGTTGGTCTTGGTCACGACCGGGGCGTTGAGCACGATGCGGCGCGGCACCTCGACCTGGACGAGGTCGCCGATGCCCTTGCCCTGCGCGATGAGGCGCGCGAGCTTGATGCCGTCAGCCGCCTGCGTCGGCGGGTAGAGGACGGTCGCCTCCATCTTCCCTTCCTTGATCCAGCGCATCGCGTTGGCCGAGCCGGCCCCACCGATGAACGCCATCTCGTGGCGGTTCGCCTGGTCGAGGGCGGCCATGACGCCGACACCCTGGTCGTCGTCGTGGTTCCACAGGATGTCGATCTTCGGCGCGGCCTGCATCAGGTTCGCGGCCTGGCGGTTGCCCGACTCGACGGTGAACTCGGCCGCGACGCGGTTGTCGACGGTCTGGCCGCACGCCTTGAGCGCGTCGGCGAAGCCCTTGCTGCGATCCTGGGTGAGCGGGAGCGAGTCGATGCCGGCGATCTCGGCGATGACCGGGTTGCTGAGACTCTTGTCCTTGACGACCTTGCACGCGTAGGTGCCGGCCGAGACGCCCATGCCGTAGTTGTCGCCGAGGATCGTCGCGCGGGCGGCGAAGGGGCTGGAGAACTCGCGGTCGACGTTGATGACGGGGATGCCTGCGTTCATGGCCTTCGTCGCCACCTCGGTGAGGGCGGCGCCGTCGGTGGGCAGCAGCACGATCGCGTCGACCTTGTCGTTGATGAACGTCTCGATCTGGCTGATCTGCAGGCTCGCGTCGTTGGTGCCCTCGGCGGCCTTGAGCTCGACGTCGGTGTGCTTCTTCGCCTCGGCCAGCGCCGAGCTGTTGATGGCGGCGAGCCAGCCGTGATCGGCCGCGGGCCCCGAGAAGCCGATGGTGACCTTCTTCCCCGGCGCGTCGTTGTCGCTCGCGGCCGCGCCTCCGGCCTGCTGCGTGGAGGCGGCGGGAGTGGTGACCGGGTCGTTGCTGGTGCACCCCGCGGCGACGAGGGCCGTGCTGAGGGTGATCGCCAGGACGGCGACGCGCTTGGTCGAACGGGACAGGGATGCGGACACGCTGACTCCTAGATGAGCGAAGTGGGGCGGTGCTGGTGAGTGCTGCTGGTGAGTGCTGCTGTGCGAGTGCTGCTGTGCGGGTGGTGCCGTGGTGCTGGTGGTGGTGCGTTCGGTGCTACGTCGACCTCGTGCGCGAGACCCGCTGCTGGAGCAGCACGGCGGCGACGATGATCGCCCCCTTCGCGACGGCCTGGGTGGACGTGTCGAGGTTGTTGAGCGTGAAGACGTTGCTCAGCGTCGTGAAGATGAGGACGCCGAGGACCGTGCCGACGACCGTGCCGCGGCCGCCGGAGAGCAGGGTGCCGCCGATGACGACGGCAGCGATCGCGTCGAGCTCGTAGAGCTGGCCGTGGGTCGAGGTGCCGGTCGTCGTGCGGGCCATGAGCATGACCGCCGCGATGCCGCAAGCGACGCCGACGAGGACGTAGAGGTACATCGTCTGGCGCTGGACGCGGATGCCGGCGAGCCTCGCGGCCTCCGGGTTGCCGCCGACGGCCAGGGTGCGCCGGCCGAAGGTCGTGCGGTTGAGCAGGACCCAGCCGGCCACGGCGACGACCGCGAAGACGATGACGAGGACGGGGACGCCGAGCACGCTGCCGCCGAAGAAATCGATGAAGCCGCGGTCCCTGACGATCTGGGTGCGCCTCTTGGCGATCAGCTCGGCGAGCCCGCGCGCCGCGGCGAGCATCGCGAGGGTGACGATGAACGGCGCTATGCGGCCGTACGCCACGAGCACCCCGTTGACGAGACCACACGCGGCGCCGACGGCGACCGCCGCGATGACCATGACGATCCAGTGGTAGTTCTCGGCCATGGTCTGGGTGGCGACGGTCGTGGCCCAGACGGAGGAGAGCGCGACGATCGCGCCGACGGACAGGTCGATGCCGCCGCCGGAGATGACGAAGGTCATGCCGACGCTGACGACGCCGATCGTGGCTCCGAAACGCAGGATCGTCAGGGCATTGTCGGGGCTGGCGAAGCGGTCGCCGGCGGTGATGATGCCGACGACGACGAGGAGCAGCAGGGCGAGGACGAGACCGGCGCTGCGGCCTGCCGGCCCGCTGAGGAAGGCGGCCAGACCGCCGCTCCGGTGCGCGGCCGCGACTCCGCCGACGGGTGGCCCGCTCGCCGCGGCTGCTGATCGCGACCCCACTGGCTCGACCGGCTCCGCGGCGGCCTGGTCGGTCTTCGTGACGTCGGCGCTCATGCCGCGTCTCCCTTCAGGATGATGTCGAGGACGGCGTGCTCGTCGAGCTCGTCGGCCGGACCCTCGTGACGGACGGTGCGGTCGGCGAGGACGAGCACCCGGTTGGCGAGCCCGAGCACCTCGGGGATCTCGCTGGAGACGACGACGACGGCGACGCCCTCGTCGGTGAGGCGGCGGATGAGGCCGTAGATCTCGGATCGGGCCCCCACGTCCACGCCTCGCGTGGGCTCGTCGAGGAGCAGCACGCGACAGCCACGGAGCAGCCAGCGGGCGAGGACGACCTTCTGCTGGTTGCCTCCCGAGAGCGTGCGCGACTCGCGGTGCACGCCTCGCGGGCGCACGTCGAGTGACTCGAGCAGCTTCTCGGCCTCGGCGACCTCGGCCGACCCGTCGAGCAGGCCACCCCGGGAGAAGCGCGGCAGCGTGGCCAGGGTGATGTTGGAGGCGAGGGAGGCGCCGAGCACGAGTGCCTGGCTCTTGCGCTCCTCGGGGCACAGCCCGATGCCGGCCGCGACCGCGGCGGCCACCGAACCCGTCCGCACGGCCTTTCCGTCGACGCGCACGGTCCCTCCGGTGGCCTTGCGTGCACCGAAGATGGTCTCGACGATCTCGGAGCGCCCCGATCCGACGAGCCCGGCGAGCCCGACGACCTCACCCGGTCGCACGTCGAAAGACACGGCCGCGAACTCCCCTGCGCGCGTGAGTCCCTCGACACGGAGCACCGGCTCGGCGTCGACGTCGAACTCGGGCTTGGGCGGGAAGACGTACTCGATGGAACGGCCGGTCATGAGCCGGATCAGCTCCTGCGTCGGCGTCGTCTTGGCATCGAGGCCGGTGGCGACGGTGCGCCCGTCCTTGAGCACCGTGACGCGGTCGCCGATCTGGCGGATCTCCTCGAGCCGGTGCGAGATGTAGACGACGGCGACGCCTTGGGCGGTGACCTCGGCGATGACGCGGAAGAGCTGGTCGACCTCGCCGGCGTCGAGCACGGCCGACGGCTCGTCCATGACGATGAGCCGCGCGTCGCGCGAGAGGGCGCGGGCCATGCTGACGATCTGGCAGGCGGCGGCCGAGAGGGTGCCGACCTCGACGGACGGCGAGATCTCCGGGTGGCCCAGGCGGGCGAGCAGGGCGGCGGCCTCGCGACGGGCGGCGGTGCGCTCCGAGAAGCCGAACCGGGTGGGCTCGTGGCCGAGGAAGATGTTCTCGGCGACGGTGAGTCCCTCGACGAGGTCGAGCTCCTGGTACATCGTCGCGACGCCGAGATCCATGGCCGCCTGCGGGTGGTGCAGGGAGACCTCCTCGCCGAGCCACTCGAGCGTACCCTCGTCGGACTGGTGCACCCCGGCGAGCACCTTGATGAGGGTGCTCTTGCCGGCGCCGTTCTGGCCGAGCAGGCAGTGCACCTCGCCGGGCAGGACGTCGAGGTCGACACCCCCGAGCGCCACGACCCCGGGAAAACGCTTGACCACGTGGGTCATTCGCAGCAGCGGTGCGTCGGCTCCATCTCGCCGTCGAGATTCCATGCGTCACACCGTGACCCACTTTTGTCGGTCCGTCAAGCAAAAGATTTGGTTGTGGACACGCAAAGTCGAGAAGGTGGCATACGTAAGTTGCTTGTGCTTGACTTCGTGGATGCGTTCCGAGCCAGCGTCGTCGACGTATGCCGTGACCGGCGCCGTCAGCGGTGCGGGCGAGCTGCTGCAGCTGCTCCGCGACGAGACGCCGCGCACCCGCGCCGAGCTCGCCAAGCTCACCGGACTCGCCCGGTCGACCGTCGGCGCGCGCGTCGACGCCCTCCTCGCGACCGGACTGCTCGCCCCGATCGGCGAGGCCGCCAGCACCGGTGGGCGGCCTCCGGTGCGCTTCGCCTTCAACCCCGAGGCCCGGGTCGTCGTGGGCGCGGACATCGGCGCGACCCACGGCCGGATCGCCCTCACCGACCTCAGCGGCAGGCCGATCTGCGAGATCGGCGAGTCGCTCGACATCACCGACGGCCCGGCCGTCGTGCTCGACTGGCTCGTCGCGACCGCCCACCGCCTGCTGGAGGAGGCCGGCCGGCAGCCCCGCGAGCTCATCGGCATCGGCATCGGCGTCCCGGGCCCGGTCGAGCACTCGAGCGGCCGCCCGATGCGACCGCCGATCATGCCCGGCTGGGACGGCTACGACGTGCCGGCCCACGTGCGACGGGACTTCGACGTGCCCGTCCTCGTCGACAACGACGTCAACATCATGGCCCTCGGTGAGCACGCGATGGCGCACCCGCACGTCGAGCACCTGCTCTTCGTCAAGGTCGCGACCGGCATCGGCGCCGGCATCATCAGCGGTGGTCGGCTGCACCGTGGGGCCGTCGGCGCCGCCGGCGACCTCGGCCACGTCGCCGCCCCGCACGCGCCCGACGTGCTCTGCTCCTGCGGCAACGTCGGCTGCCTCGAGGCGGTGGCAAGCGGACCCGCAATCTCCAAGGCCCTCAAGGAGATCGACATCGTCGCCGAGTCGAACCGCGACATCGTCGACCTCGTGCGCGCGGGCAACATCCCGGCGGCTCTCGCCGTACGTCAGGCCGGGCGCACCATCGGCGAGGTGCTCGCGACGTGCGTCAGCCTGCTCAACCCGCAGGTCATCGTCATCGGCGGCTCGCTCGTCCAGGCCGGCGAGAGCCTCATCGCCGGGGTGCGCGAAGTCGTCTACGGCCGCTCCCTCCCGCTCGCGACCGGGGTCCTGCAGATCGTCGCCGCCACCACCGGTGTCCAGGCCGGCGTCATCGGGGCCGCCACGATGGTCATCCAGCACGCCCTCACGGCCGACCGCGTCGACCTCGCGATCGCCCAGTCCGCGAGCTGAGTTCTCGGCTCGCTGCGCTCGCAGGTCCGGCGCTCCGTTGCGTCCCGCCTTCCCTCCTCGGCTGGCTCGCTGCGCTCGCTTCGCTCGTCGGTCCATACGGGACGCGCGCCGGACCCGGCTCCGCCACCACAATGGTGGACATGACTGATCACCGGCCCGTCGAGACCTGGCTCACCGACATGGACGGCGTCCTCGTCCACGAGGAGGACGCGATCCCCGGCGCCTCCGACTTCGTCGAGGCGCTCAAGGCCTCCGGCAAGCGCTTCCTCGTGCTCACCAACAACTCCATCTTCACGCCACGTGACCTGCGGGCGCGCCTGCTGACGAGCGGGATCGACGTCCCGGAGGAGGCGATCTGGACCTCCGCCCTCGCGACCGCGCAGTTCCTCGCCGACCAGCGACCGGGCGGCACCGCACACGTCGTCGGCGAGGCCGGCCTCGTGACGGCGATGCACGACGTCGGCTACGTCATGACCGACCGCAACCCCGACTACGTCGTCCTCGGCGAGACGCGCACCTACTCGTTCGAGTCGATCACCCGCGCCATCCGCCTCATCGACAACGGGGCCCGCTTCATCGCGACCAACCCCGACCCGAGCGGGCCGAGCCCGGCCGGGAAGCTCCCGGCCACGGGGTCTGTCGCCGCCCTGATCAGCACCGCGACCGGCCGACAGCCCTACTACATCGGCAAGCCGAACCCGCTCATGATGCGCAGCGCCCTCAACCGGCTCGACGCGCACTCCGAGACGACGATCATGGTCGGCGACCGCATGGACACCGACATCATCTCGGGCCTCGAGGCCGGGCTGCGCAGCGTCCTCGTGCTCACCGGCTCGACGTCACGTGAGCAGATCGAGCACTTCCCCTACCGGCCCACCCGGGTCGTGGACTCCGTCGCGGACCTCGTCCGCTTCGTCGGCCACGAGCCGACGGGGGCCGAGAGCGCCGAAAGCGCCTGACGGCATACGGGGCGTATGCCGTCAGGCGCCTTGGGTGAGTCGTGGTGAGTCGGCTCAGGGCAGGTAGTAGGTCGGGTTCGGCAGCTTGACCGCGCGGTCGGCACTGCCGCCGATGAGGTCGCTGAACTGGTCGCCGAGGTTGGCGACGACGTCGTAGCCGAGGTCCCGCTCGATGTGCGCGCGGGTCGTCGACTTGTACTCGATCGTCGTGCACGACGGGTAGGCCTTGCAGTGGCCCTGCATGTAGGCCGGCGGGGTCTCGGAGCTCTTCCACTTGGTGAAGTAGAGGTCGTTCGTGAACTGCGGGTAGCCCTGCTCGTGCAGGTTCGCGATCGTCGCGGCCCTCTGGCCGGTGTTGCGACCCGTCAGGCCGATGACGGTGCAGCCGGAGTCGGCGACCGCCTTGACGAGAGAAGGCATTCCGGGGGTCGCCGGGAAGAGCTTGTTCTGCACCCAGAAGTCCTGACGGGTCGGGTTGAAGACGAACTTCATGTCCGCGACCTCCATGTCGTAGGTCCACAGGGTCGTGTCGTCGGCGTCGAAGACGACGGCCGGCTTCGTGCCCTTGCGGACGCCCTGGCGGCACTCGCTCGCGAGGCGCTGGGTGTTGCGCCGCTCGAGCGCGGCGAGCTCCGAGATGTAGGGCGAGCTCGTCTTGTCGGCGATGCCGGTGCCCGGGTCGCCGTAGTAGGTGGCGATCGTCTTCTTCACCGAGTCGATGTTGGGGATGCCCTCCCCGCTCACGGTGAGGCCGCTCGAGCCGTCGGGCTTCATCGTGAAGTGGGTCCGCGGAGCGAGGCGGGGCTCGCGCAGGCCCGGCAGGTCGGGCGAGGGCAGGTAGTAGGTTGGGTTCGGCAGCTTGACAGCGGCGTCGGCGAACCCGCCCTGCAGGTCGCTCCACTGGTCGCCGACGTTGAGCACGATGTCGTAGCCGAGGTCCTGCTCGATGTGCTTGCGGGTGCCGGCCTTGTACTCGACCGTCGTGCACTTGGCCGTGGCGCACGTGATGTAGGCGGGCGGCGTCGAGCCGGCCCACTTGGTGAAGTACGTGTCGGGGGTGAAGGCGTTGTAGCCGACGTCCTTGAGGTTGCCGATCGTCGCATCCTTCTGGGCGGCGCCTCGGCCGGTCAGACCGAAGACCGTGAAGCCCATCGCCTGCGCGTCGTTGACGAGGGAGACCATCGATGGCGTGGCCGGGAAGAGCTTGTTCTGCACCCAGTAGTCCTGGCGGGTGGGGTCGAAGACGAACTTCATGTCGCCGACCTCCATGTCGTAGGTCCACAGCGTCGTGTCGTCGGCGTCGAAGACGAGAGCCGGCTTCTTGCCGTGCGCGACGGCGGCCTCGTACTTCGCGTGCAGGCCCGCGCGGATGCGCCCGGTGAGCCGCTGCATCTCGGAGATGTAGGGCGAGGCCGTGCGGTTGGCGAGACCGGTGCCGGGGTCGCCGTAGTAGGCGGCGATCGTCTTCTTGACCGAGTCGATGTTGGGGATGCCGGCACCCCCCTCGGTGGCGCCGCTCGAGCCGTCGGGCGCCATGACGAACTCGGTGCGCGGGGTCAGGGTCTGGTCGTGACGGCCGCCGGAGTCTCCGTGGGCCAGGGCCGGGGCAGCGCTGCCGACGACGAGCGAGCCGACGATCGAGCCGCCTGCTGCGAGGGCGAGGCCCGCGATGCGGGGGGTGGGACGCCTCATGGGTCACCTCTGGGTGATTCGGGTGCGGGGTGGGCCGCTCGACCGTAGTGCGGCGACCCAGCCCGTGGGGGTTTGGGGCAGAGCCGGTCTCCCATTCCCATGCAACTGGCATGACCTTCACAGACTTCGTTCAGGAAAGCCCATCGCCAAGTGGGCACTCGACCCAGAGATCCAGTCGAGTGCTCAGTTCCCGACACGCATCTCCGTCGGAAAGTGGGCACTCGACTCACAGGCTCAGTCGAGTGCTCAGTTCTCAGCCTCGATGGAACAGGCGCGCCCACCACGAGGGACGGGTCTGGGGGGTGGCTGCGTGTGCCGCCTCACGGTCGGCGCGGGCGCGCCGCTGCTCCGCCTCACGCTCCTCCCGGAGCGGACGCCAGCGCTCGACCATCTCGTCGACGTCGAGCGTCTTCGCCAGCAGCGGCGGCAGGTTGCCGACCGCAGGCCGCAGCCGGTCGGCCAGGACGCGCTTGTTGTAGTCCTCGACGATCTCGCGCACCTGCGCCTCGGTGCGCACGTCGACGAGCGACTCGGGATAGCCGGCGGCCTCCTTGCGCAAGGCGAGGGCCCCGGGCAGCGCGCCGCCGAGGTCGAGCTTCTCGCGCTGGGCGAACCGCTTGACCCACCAGTCCGGGTCGTCCGAGTCGCTGAGGTCGAGCGGCTTGCCGGCGCCCGGCAGGTTGTCGAAGTCGCCACGCTCCTGCGCCTCGCGGATCTGCTTCTCCACGGCGCTCTCCCAGTACGGCTGGCCGGCCATGCACCCACGCTAACCGAGGCGGCACACCCGAGTACGCGTGCGCAGGCGCGAGCGTCCAGCCCGGCCGCATCCTGTCCCCATGACGTCGCCCGCGAGCCACCCCGCGCCGGAGGCCGCGCTGTCCCTCCCGTGGTGGTGCGTCGCCTACTCGATCCTGACGACCGCGGCGCTCGCTCTGCTCGCCTGGGGACTCGTGCTCCTCCAGGCCATCGGCTACGGCGTGAGCCACACGCTCGACCTCGGCCCGGTCGACGCACCGGACGCCGACCGCTATGGCGCCGCCCTGGCCGTGGCGGTCGCCGTGAACATCGGGGGCTCCGTGGCGCTGTCGCAGCTCTGGAGGCGCCGCGGTGAGCCGACCCTGACGCCGGCCGTGGCAGCCGTTCCCGTGGTGCTCGCCGCCGGCGTCACCGCGACGGTGGCGATGCTGGCCGTCCTCGGTATCGCGCCGAGCGACCTCCTCGACCTCCTCTGAGCCCGTCGGGCGCCTGAGCCTCGGCGCCGGCGTCGTCGGGGGTCTCACCCGTGGTCCCGTCGCGCAGCTCGCGCCACAGGTCGAGGTGGCCGGCGTGCCGGGCGTACTCCTGGAGGAGGTGGAGCAGCACCCACTGCAGCTGGGGCGCGGACCCCGGATCGGTGAAGCGGCCGCCGACGGCGGCGTGGTCGGTCAACGCGTGCGCTTCGGCGACCCTGCGGGTCTCGGCTCCCGCACGCCGCAGGCGGGACGCCAGCTCGGGCACGCCGAGCCCGGGAGACACCCAGCCCGCATCGGGATCGGGGCCGGCCGCGTCGCGCCACGGGTCGGGCAGGGGGCGGGCCTCGAAGCCCCAGACCATCCACCGACGCTCGACGTCCGCCAGGTGGTTCAGCAAGCCGGCCGCGGTCCAGCCCGACGGCACGACGCTGGCCTGCAGGTCGTCCGCGTCGAGGGCCGTGACCTTGGCGACGACCACGGAGCGGTAGTAGTCGAGGTAGTCGAGCAGCAGGCCGCGGAGGTCGGCCGTGCTCGCGGGCTCGGGAAACGGGGTCGTTGACATCCGGGCATCATCGTCGACCCGACCGCCGACCACTAGGGCCGAGAGCGCCGGCGAGCCCGGACGACGGCGATCACGATGCACACGACGAGACCGGCGAGCAACAGCACCGGCGCGGCGAACATCGCGAGAAGCACCACGGCGTCAGCCGGCGGCGGCGTGCAGCCGAAGCCGATGCCGCTGCACTGACCGCCGGGGTTGGTCGTCGGGAGGGAGAAGTGCAGCCCGACCACCAGCAGCAGGGGCAGGCCCCACAGCACACCCAGCGCGACGGCATACGGGCGGAAGGGGTGCCGGCTCATGGGGCCACCCTCGGTCGCGACACCACCGACCGGCAACGGCACGCGTACTCAGCGCGTTTCACAGCTCCTTGCGCAAGTGCACGTCGGAGGCATCCGGTGTGGGCACGCCCTCCCACCGGAAGATCTCGCGGTAGCCCTGCTTCTCGTAGAAGCCCGGCGCCTGGAAGGTGAACGACGTGACGAAGACGTGGGTGCAGCCGCGCGCCCGCGCCTCGGCCTCGAACTCGGCGAGCAGCCGCTCCCCCAGCCCGTGGCCGCGGGTGTCCTCCCGCACCCACGTCATGCCGACGACGGTCGCGGCGGCGTTGACGACGTCGAGCTCGTCGGAGAGTCGCTGGTCGAGCTCGGCGTCGGCCTCACCGACCACCGACCGGTACGCGTCGGGCTGGGTCTGGGGCATGACGGGCGATCCTGCCACGCCGGACCACACGCCTCAGAGCCGGGCGATCACCTCGTCGAGCATCGCCTCGGTGAGCTTTCCGGTGAAGGTGTTCTGCTGGCTCACGTGGTAGCTGCCGACGAGCCGCACGGGCCGCCCGGCCCCGACGACGAGCACCACCTGCGCCCCGTGACCGAAGCGGGGCTTGGGCACCGGCACCGCCCAGCCGCGCCGGCGTGCGGCGCCGAGCGCGGCGTCCCACGCGATGGATCCCAGCGCCAGCATCGAACGCAGCCTCGGCTCCGACAGCTCGAGGTCGCGGTCGAGCCAGGGCGCGCAGGTCGCCTTCTCCTCGGTCGTCGGCTTGTTCGCCGGTGGCGCGCACCGCACCGTCGCGACGATGCGCAGGCCGGTCAGCGTGAGCCCGTCTCCCGACGACACCGACGTCGGCTGGCTCGCGTAGCCGGCGCGGTGCAGGGCGGCATACAGCCAGTCGCCAGAGCGGTCGCCGGTGAACATGCGCCCGGTCCGGTTGGTGCCGTTCGCCGCCGGCGCCAGCCCGACGACGAGCACCTCGGCGTCGGGGTCGCCGAACGACGGGCCCGGGCGCCCCCAGTAGGGCTGGTCGGCGAACGAGGCCCGGCGGCCGCTGACGGCGACGGACTCTCGCCAGTCCACCAGACGCGGGCAGGCGCGGCACACGCTGATGCGCGCGTCGAGCTCGCGTATGCCGTCCGCCTGCCTCGCGAGGCGCACCACCTGTGCCGCGGTGGCCGCGACAGGCGTGTCCCGCGTCGCCGGGTCACCGGGCCAGCCGGTGCCCGGCGGCACGGGTGAGCGGAAGAGCCCACCCGTGACCGGGTGCTGCGCCGGGTTCGGGAGGGAGTCCGGCAGGGAATCCGGCAGGGAGTCCGGCAGGGAGTCCGGCAGGAAGTCAGGCAGGGAGTCCGGCAGGTCCGCGCTCATGCGCCAACGGTAGGCGCGTCTGTGGATGTCAGGGTCTGTCAGGGCTTCAGTGCCTCAGTGCTTCAGGGCCTCAGGGCTTCAGGGCTTGGTCTTGATCGGCGTGCCCTTCGGGTCGAGCACCCACCACACGCCCTTGACGGCCTGGCCGCTGACGTCGCCGGCCTTGGTGTCCTTGAACCAGTAGTAGAGGGGCCACCCGTCGAGGGTGAGCTGCTTCTTGCCGTCGGCGGTGTCGATCGAGGCGACCTTGCCCGTGACGCCGGTGAGGGTGGGCGCCGAGGCACCCATCATGGCCTTGGGCCAGGCGACGAGGCACTGGCCCTCGCAGGAGCTCTTCGCGCCGCCCTTGGTGTCCTTGTCGAACATGTAGAGGGTCATCCCCGCGCTGTCGGTGACGATCGTGCCCAGCGCCGAGCTGGCGGTCTTGAGCTCCGTCACGTCGGCGTGGACCACGGCGGGCGGTGCGCTCGTCGACGCGGCGGACGAGGACGACGACCCCGCAGCGGACGACGATGCCGCGGGGCTCGGTGTGGGAGTCGACGAGCCGCAGGCCGCCGAGAGAAGAAGGACCGTGCCGGCGAGGGCCGCGGTGCTGAAGGATCGGGCTCGCATCATGTCTACCTCCTCGAGGGGGACGCCGGTCGTGACGTCCGAACGCAGAAACGTCAGTTCTCGTGAGACGGTTCACATGGAGGCCACGTGAACGGTTCACGGTGTCCGGACGTCCTTGGATGAGGCAGGCCACAGGACCCCGTGAGCGCTGCGAGAGGAGGTGGGGTGACGTGCCGCTCGACGAGGACGCGGTGGCGGAGATCTACCGCGAGCACGGCCCGATGCTTCGCCGCGTCGTCTGGCGGGCGACGAGCGACGCGAACCGTGTCGAGGACATCGTGCAGGAGGTCATCCTCCGGGTGTGGAAGCAGGCACCCGAGGCCGACAACCTGCGCGCCTACCTCATCACCACCGCCCGGCACCTCATCGTCGACCAGCACCGCGCCGCGGGACGTCGCCCGCAGGAGGCCACCCTGACCGAGATCGCCGAGCGCGACTCGGCCCTCGACCAGGCGCTCGACCAGGTGCTCGTCGAGGAGGCCCTCGGCCGGTTGCAGGACAACCACCGCGACGTCGTACGGTGCCTCTACTACCAACGGCTGTCCGTCGCCGAGGCGTCCGTCCGGCTCGGCGTGCCGGAGGGCACGGTCAAGTCCCGGGCCTACTACGCCGTGCGCAACCTGCGCGTCATCCTCGACGAGATGGGAGTGACGAGATGACCACCGGATCGGACGACCTGCACGTGCTGCTCGGCGCGTACGTGCTCGGTGGCCTGTCCGACGACGACCACCGCGCCTACAGCGAGCACCTGCGCAGCTGCACCCAGTGCCAGGCGGAGCTCGGTCAGGTCTCCGGCCTGCCGCGGCTGCTCGACCTCGCGGGTCCCGAAGGTGGACTGCATCTCGTCAAGACCCCACCCGGAGCTCCGATCCCGCTCATGAAGGAGCCCGACGACGAGCGGGTGTCCACCCTGCTCACCGAGGTCGGCAAGCGCCGCCGTCGGCGCCGCACGCTCGCCTCGGTGCTGGGCGCGGCGGCCGCGGTCGCCCTCTTCGCCGGCGGCGCCTGGCTGGGCCCGTCGATGCTGCAGGCCAGCACGCCGGAACCGCCGACGACCCACGTCACTGCCTCCGCGCCGGGCAGCGCCGCCTCGGTCGACGTCGCCCTCGTGACCCGCGGCTGGGGCACCCAGCTCGACCTCGAGTGCTCGGGGCTGCCCGCCAACAGCCCGCTCACGCTGTGGGTCGTCGACAACTACGGCAAGGAGTACGCCGCCGCCTCGTGGCGCGCGGGCGGCTCGGGCTACACGAAGCTCACCGGTGCGACGTCGGTGCCCACCTACGAGATCAAGTCCGTCGAGGTGCGCACCAGCATGGGGAAGGTGGTGGCAGCTGCCCGCACCTGACGCTGTCGCGCGGGCACGCTTGAGGGCCCGGCTCGCGACTGATCAGGTCTGCGACTCCGGGCCCTGAGTGGCGGTTAACGTACCTCAACGGGCCAGCCGCCCAAGCGATTCGGGTTGGTGCGGGGCCTTTCCCCCCGGCCCCGCACCCATCCCCTGACACTCAGAGACACGAGCGCCGGGGTTGATACACCCGCAACACCCCAAACCGGTCAGAGCGACGCAGGCAGTTTCGAGCTGGGTGGCGTCACACTGACCTTGCGCCCGTCGAAGGTGACCTCACTGAGCCACATCGTGCGCCCGGGCACGTCGGAGCCGATCGCGGCCGGGTCCCAGGCGTGATAGACCATCAGCACCCGCCCGTCCTTCTCGGCGAGGGCACAGTGGCCAGGGCCGGCGGCGACGTCGGTGCTGGTCAGCACCGGTGCGGGGTCCTTGGTGAACGGCCCGGTCGGCGACGTCGCCGTCGCGTGACCGACGGCGTACTTGTCGCTGCCGTAGTCGTTGGCCGAGTAGAAGAGGTGGAAGACTCCGTCACGCTCCCAGACGAAGGGCGCCTCGACGAGGTTGCCCTCCCACGGAAGGGTCTGTCGCAGCAGGCGTTTCGGGTCACCTTCGAGGCGAAGGCCGTCGGGTGACAGCCGCTGCACCGAGATCCACGTGTCGACACCGACGGCGTTGCCGTCGTTCTTCCAGTAGAGGTATGCCGTGCCGTCCTGCGCGACGAACGGCGAGGCGTCGATCGAGCCACCCTGGTCCCGCTCGCAGACCAGGGGCTTGCTGCTCGTGTCGCGGTAGGGGCCCTTGGGGTCGTCCGCGACCGCGAGGCCGATGCACTGGATGGCCGGGTCGGGCGCCATCGTGGTGTAGTACATGACCCACTTCGTGCCGAAGCGGTGGGCCTCCGGAGCCCACACCTTGCCGGGAGTGCTCCACGACGCAACCTGTGGCAGGGCGTCGCTGCCCTGCGTCCACGTCGCGAGGTCGTCGCTCAGGAGGGTCTGGACGTTCATCCCGTTGCCGTTCGTGCCGATCGCGACCCAAGCGTCGCCGTCGGGCAGGATCTGCGGGTCGGGGAAGTTGCTCGGCCAGACGGGGTTCGTCGGGGCCGGAGCGGCCTGCGTGGCGGGGGTGGCAGGGGTGGTCACGGTGCCTCCGGAGGGGGTCTGGGGCCCGCCCCCGCAGCCGGCGACGAGCACGGCTGCAAGGCCGAGGGCCAGGGCAGTGAGGGCAGTCGGGGCAGTGCGGGTGCGGCTCATCCTGCCGCCGGGTCGGCCGGCCAGGTGGAGGCGTAGAACCGCAGGTGGTCGATCTCGGCCGTGGCGGCCGGACTGGCGCCACCGTGGGCGACGAGGCCGATGCGCGGGTCGGTGCCGGCGCGGAAGGTCCACGTCGCACCCCACGTCCAGTGCACGCCGTCACGGCTCGTTCCGGCGCGATAGAGGTGCTCGCCGGCGGCGTTGCGGTGGTGGGCGAGGCGCAGCCACACCGTCGGCGCGGCCGTGCCGATGACGGCTCCGCCGTAGCTCGTCGGCCCGGTCGGGCTCTTCGGGTCGGCAGCCGTCTCACGGCCGAACTCGGTCTGGCGCGTGTTCCAGATCGCGACCTTCGAGAGCCGGGCGAAGTCGTCGTCGTTCTCGTAGGCGACGAGGCCCACCTGCTGGTAGTTGCGGACCGTCTCGACGCCGAGGTCGAGGGTCGTCTTGGCCTCGGCGATCCAGTCGCCGTCACCCGGGGTGTCGTGGAGCAGGACGCTCGCGGTGTTGCCGCCGCCGACGAGGTCGGTGCCCTCGACGGGCCAGCGCAGGCTGCCCTCGGAGACGGTGACGGACGGGTTGCGTCGCACCCAGGTGAAGCCGGAGAGGCTGGGGTCGTCGAACTCCTCGGACTGGAGCAGGGCGCCGGCCTGCGGCACCGGAGCGAGTGCAGGCGCGTCGGCTGCGGCCGGGTTGACCACGACGTTGTCGACGAGGGCCTTGCTGCTGCTGAGGCGCACCGGGGCTGCGGCGGGCCTGGCGTCGCCGGTCACCGTCGCACGCGCCACGACGTCGGCTAGGTCGCTCTCGGTGACCTCGGCGGTCAGTCCATCGGCCGTGGCCTCGACGGTCAGGGTGCGCCATGCTGCGACGGGCAGCGGCGGCAGTGTCGTCGTGGACGAGCGGACCGTGCCGTCGCGGTCGACTTGGGCGGTCAGGCGCGAGCCCTTGGGGTCGAGCGTGACCTTGATCGAGGGGTCGCGGCCGACCAGCACGCGCAGCGGCTCGGTGCCGCGGTGGTCGAGACGGACGTGGAGGGGGCCGGAGGGGGCGGAGGCGGTCGTCGAGGCGGTGCCGTGCACGAGCGCCGTGGCACCGGTGACGGGGTCGGCCGGCCCGGAGGCCAGGCCCCTGAAGCCGCTCGCCGACGGGTCGGTGGGCGTGATGCCGAGGCCTGACGCGAGGGTGGGCGCCGGCTGCGGCGTGTCGGACGGGCCGGCACCGGCACGGGTGCGCGGCCAGCCGTCGACCCAGTCCAGACGGTCGAGCAGCATCGGCCGGCGGTTGATCCCGAAGGTCGTCGTCAGCCACGGGTTGGTGCGGTCGATGGCGTGGTAGGCGAGGAACTCCCGACCCTCGGCGTCCGTGACCACCGCGTGGTGGCCGGCGCCGACGAAGCGGTTGCCGTTCTGCGTCAGCACCGTCGTGCCGCCGACACGCGAGGTCAGCAGCGGTGTGCCCTCGGCGTCGACGAACGGGCCGAGCGGTGAGCGAGACCGGCCGGCGAAGACGGAGTAGCCCGTCGTGGGGCCGGCGCAGCAGTTCGCCGCCGAGCCCATGAGGTAGTAGAAGTCGCCGTGGCGCACGACGTAGGAGCCCTCGTAGCGGTTGTCGATCGCGACCTGCGTCGCCGCGCCCACCGGGGTGAGCCCGTCCGCCGCCATCTTCGTCGCCCAGAGCCCGCCGAAGTAGCTGCCGTAGTAGAGGTAGCGCTGGCCGTCGACGTCGGTGAAGCCCGCCGGGTCGAAGGTCCAGAGGAACCCGCCACCAGACGCCGGCCGGGGTGGGACGGCAGGCGCGGGGGCGGGGGTCCAGGGGCCCGACGGTGACGGTGCCGTCGCGGCGCCGATCGCCGAGTCGTCACCGGGATTGAGCGTCGTGTCGGTGACCGTGTAATAGAGGACGTAACGCCCTGCGACGTAACGGATGTCCGGCGCCCACAGGCCGGCGGTCGGGGTGGCCCACGCGGGCCGGTTGGCGGCCGTGAACACCGTGCCGAGGTACTCCCAGCTCGACCAGTCCCTCGTTCGTGCCATGTGCATGGCACCCGGAGCATCCCCGGCCTTGAGCGGGTCGGAGGTGGCGTAGGCGTACCACCAGCCGTCGCGCCCCCGGATGACCGACGGGTCGGCGAAGGTGTCGGAGAACGAGTCGGAGACGGCATTGGCGTATGCCGTGTCGGCGGGCCGCGAGGCAACGCCGGCGGCCTTTGGGGCTGAGGAAGACGGCATACGCGACCCGAAGGCCGGAGCTGCTGTGGTCAAGCCAACGGCGGCGAGCACCGCTGCGACACAGGCGGTTCCGCGCGTCAGCGCGCGTGACCTTGGGGAGGCGGGTGGACGCATGACGGACTCCTCAGCCCTTGACGCCGCTGCTGGCGACGCCCTCGATGACGTAGCGCTGCACGAAGACGTAGAGCGCGAGGACGGGGATAGCGGCCAGCATCGCGCCGGCCATGACGACGGGGTAGTCGATCGTGTAGGCGCCCTGGAGACGGCTGAGTCCCGCTGGCAGCGTGAGGCGCTCGGGTGAGAAGAGCACATAGATCGGCCAGATGAAGTCGTTCCAGTTCGCGAGGAAGCTGAGCACTCCGAGCGTGACCAGCGCTGGTCTGGCGTTGGGCAGCACGATCGACCACCAGGTGCGGAACGGGCCGGCACCGTCGAGGGTCGCACTCTCCTCGAGCTCCTTCGGCAGTCCCATGAAGAACTGCCGCATGAAGAAGACACCGAAGGCGCCCGCTGCCCCGGGAACGACCAGGGCCCAGATCTGGTCGAGCCAGCCGAGCTTGTCGAGCAGCAGGAAGTTCGGCATGAGGAAGATGAAGCCGGGCACGAAGAGGGTGAGGATGATGACGGTGAAGATCGCCTTCTTGAACCGGAACTCCATGCGGGCCAAGGCATAGCCGGCGAGGGAGCAGACGACGAGGACGAGCGCGGCGTGCATCGTCGCCGCCATCATCGAGTTGAGGAACCACCGCAGCACCGGGCTCGCGGCGTCCTGGAAGAAGAGCACGTCGAAAGCGCGCAGGCTCGGCTGGGACGGGAAGTAGGTCGGTGGCACGGTGCGCGACTCGCTCTGCGACTTGAACGCAGTGAGCAGCACGAGCAGGAGCGGGCCGATGAAGACGAGGCTGAGCACGCCCATGCCCAGCCAGAAGAGGGGACCGTTGCGACGCTTCACGACTTCTTCTCCCTCAGCAGCCAGAAGTTGAGCAGTGAGATGAGGGCGAGGAAGAGCGCGAGCACGTAGCTCATCGCCGACGCCTGGCCCATGCGGTACTGCGAGAGGCCCAGGTCGGTGATCTCCATGATCGCCGTGCGCGTCGAGTCGCCCGGGCCACCCTTGGTGATGAGGTAGCTCTGACCGAACATGTTGGCGCTCGACAGGACGGTCGTCACCACGATGAAGATCAGCACCGGTCGCAGGCCGGGGATCGTGATGTAGCGCAGCTTCTGCCACGCGGTGGCCCCGTCGAGGTCTGCCGCCTCGTAGTGCTCGGCCGGGATGTCGCCGAGGCCGGCGAGGTAGATGACGGCGTTGAAGCCGACGGTCCACCAGATCGTGACGGCGGCCAGGGAGATCCACGCCCACGGCTGCGCGGTCGTCCACGCGGTGTTGTCCGGCAGACCCAGGGACCCGAGCAGGCCGTTGACCATGCCGAAGGACGGGTCGAGCAGGTAGCGCCACATCAGGCCGACGACGGCGACCCCGAGGACGAACGGCGCGAAGAACACGGCCCGGAAGAAGGTGCGCCCCGGGAACCGGCGGTTCAGCAGGATGGCGAGCAGCAGGGGCAGCGTCACCAGGAACGGCACGCTGATGACCACGAAGATGGCGGTCGCCTTCATGCCGTTCCAGAACGGCTCGAACTGCGGCGAGCCGCTGTCGAGCAGGTCTGCGTAGTTCTGGCCGCCCACGAAGGGCTTGTTGGGCAGCAGGAAGTCCCAGTCGTGCAGGGAGATCCAGATGCCGAGCACCCCGGGCACCGCCACGAAGGTGATGAAGAGGATCAGGAACGGGGCGAGGAAGAGGTAGGGAGTCCAGCGCGAGCCGTGGATGCCGGATCGTGCTCCGCGAGAGCGCCGCGCACCCGGCGTGGGCGGCGCTCCCGCAGAGGGTCGGGTCGGCTGTGCCGTCGTCACAGCCATGGTGTCAGCCGCCGTACTTCTTGGCGTTGGCCTCGAGGATCTTGGTGGCGCGACCGGCGGCGTCGGACAGCACCGTCTTGGGGTCCTGTCCGCCGAGCACGGCCGCGTTCAGGGCCTTCTCGAACTCAGGCATGGCGTCGCCGAGGCCCGCGACGGCCGGCGGGAAGTGCAGGTCGTTGATCTGCGTCGCCAGCGTGGCCTGGTCCTTGAGGGCCTTGAACTCCGGCGACTCGCGCACCGAGTTGCGGGCGGGCACCTGGCCGCCCTTGGCCCACTCGATGCTCTTCGTGCTGATCCAGTTGAGGAAGACGCGCGCGGCCGTCTGCTTGTTCTGGTCGGGGGTGCGCATGGTCGGCAGGACGAACTGGTGCGAGCCCGCCCACGCCGCCTTCGTGCCGCCGATGTTGGGCAGCGGCGCGACGCCCCACTTGAGGTCGGTCTTCTCCTTGAGGGTGTTGATCGTCCAGATGCCGTTCCAGTTGAAGGCGGTCTTGCCGTTCTGGAGGGCGACGATGTCGGCGTCCTGGGCGATCTTGGCCGCGGAGTAGCCCTTGGTCACGAGGTCCTGGAACCACGTCAGCGCCTTGACGCCGGCGTCGTCGGCCCACAGCACCTGCTTGGCGTCCTCGGAGAAGAGGTTGCCGCCGAACTGCCAGATCAGCGACTGGACCGACATGCTGCCGGTGAACGGGAAGGGGGTCGCCCAGTGCCCCTGGATGCCCTTGCCCTTCATGGACTCCAGGGCGGCCATGTACTCGTCGTTCGTCATCGGCGGCTTCTCGGGGTCGAGGCCGCCCTTCTCCATGACGTCCTTGTTGTAGAAGAAGCCGAGCGGGTGCACGTCGAGCGGGATGGAGTAGCGCTTGCCGTTGTAGACACCGGCCTTCCACGGCACCGGCGCGAAGTCCTTCTCGTCGAGCTTGAGGGCGGTCGCCACGTCGTCAAGCGGCTGGATGACGTTGCGGGCGGCGTTCGTGGCGACCGAGTCGACGTGCATGATGCCGATGTCGGGACCCTTGCCGGCGGTGACCGCGGCCGGCAGCTTGGCGTAGTAGTCCGCCCACTGCATCGTGTTCATGCTGACCGCGATGTTGGGGTGCTCGGAGTTGAACTGGTCGACGAGGCGCTTCATGAAGGGCCCGTCACCACCGGTGAAGCCGTTCCAGAACTGCAGCGCGACCTTGGGACCGGAGTAGCCGGTGGCTCCGCCACCTGCCGACACGGCCGGGGCCTGCCCTGGGACGGCGCCCGAGCCGGAGCCGCACGCGCTCAGGCCGGCGATGCCGGCGAGGCCGAGGGCTCCCGACAGGATGGTCCGTCGGGACAGCGGGGAGAGCTGCGAGAGCGTGGAGATCGGCGGCTGGGGTCGGGGCGAGGTGAAGTTCGTCATTGAACGGTCCCTTCGGTGAGTCGGATGCAGTGCCAGGAGGTGGGCGGCAGGGTTGCCGTGAGGGCGGTGCCGTCGGTGCCGTCGACCGCCGCGTCCCCCGCGCACGGGGTCACTCGGTCGGGGTGTTCCTCGGTGTTGGTGGCCGAGGTGTCGTCGTCGTGCACCTGGAGGTGCTCGACGAGGGCGTATGCCGTGGGGGCGCCCCCCACGGCCGCCGCGACGTCGAGCGCGAGCTCGGCCGTCTCGGTGCGGCTTCGGTTGACCACGAAGACGGCGAGGTCGCCGGTTTCAGGGTCGTGGGTCGCGGTGACGACGAGCTGGTCGACGGGCCCGAAGGCCTTGGTCTCCACCGTGTCGCAGGCGATGGCTGGGCGCAGCACGGTGCCACGGGCATACCGCGCCGTGAGCGCAAAGGGGTGGAAGATCGTCTGCTTCCACGAGGCACCACCGGGGCGGGTGGCGATGGGCGCGATGACGTTGACGAGCTGCGCCTGGCACGCCATGGACACCCGGTCGGTGTGCTGCAGCAGCGTGATGAGCAGGCTGCCGACGACCACGGCGTCGGTGACGTCGTAGACGTCCTCGATGAGCTCGGGGGCCTCGCGGATGGCGAGCGAGCTCTCACCGTGGAAGCGGTCCTGGAACCACACGTTCCACTCGTCGAAGGAGACCATGATCCGCTTGTCGGAGCCCTTGACGGCAGCGACGTGGTCGGCCGTCGCGACGACGGACTCGATGAAGCGGTGCATGTCCTCGCCGCTCGCGAGAAACGAGTCGACGTCGCCGTCGACCGGCTCGTAGTAGGCGTGGGCCGAGATGTGGTCGACGAGGTCGAAGCACCGCTCGAGGACGACGCGCTCCCACGTGCCAAAGGTCGGCATACCGCGGTTGGACGAACCGCACGCGACGAGCTCGAGCGTGTCGTCGACGCGGAGCATGGCGCGGGCGGCCTCCTCGGCGACCCGGGCGTACTCCTCGGCGGTCTTGTGACCCATCTGCCAGGGGCCGTCCATCTCGTTGCCGAGGCACCAGACCCGTACGTCGTGCGGCTCGACGTGCCCGTTCTTGGCGCGGCGGTCGGGCCAGCTCGTGCCGGTCTCGCCGTTGCAGTAGAGCAGCAGGTCGATGGCCTCCTGCACGCCGCGGGTGCCGAGGTTGACGGCCATCATCGGCTCGACGCCGACACCGCGGGCCCAGTCGACGAAGTCGTCGGTGCCGACCTGGTTGGTCTCGACCGAGCGCCAGGCGAGGTCGAGCTGGGTGGGCCGGTCGGCCTTGGGGCCGACGCCGTCCTCCCACCGGTAGTTGGAGACGAAGTTGCCGCCCGGGTAGCGCACCGTGGTCACGCCGAGCTCGCGCACGAGGGCGGCCACGTCGGTGCGGAAGCCCAGCTCGTCGGCGTCGGGGTGACCGGGCTCGTAGATGCCGGTGTAGACGCACCGGCCCATGTGCTCGACGAAGGACCCGAAGGTCCTCGGGCGCACCGGACCCACCGTGAAGGCGGGGTCCAGCCGCACTGTCGCTCGTCCCATCGGTCCTCCTCGACCGTCGGCGTGGGGTCGTTCTTTCAACGGTTACCCACTTTCGTGTGGCCTGAAAATTACAACGGTTACCGAAATCTGTCCACAGATGGTCCGAGTTGATCCGGACGAGCGGTCGCGGGCGCTAACCTGTTCCTCGGTCGGGGCTTCACCCGGCGCGCGCACGGAGGGAGGCCGGGGTGGCTGCACGGCTTCGCGACGTGGCCGAACGTGCCGGCGTCAGCGTGAAGACGGCCTCCAACGTGCTCAACCACCACCCCCACGTCAAGGCGAGCACCCGCGAACGGGTCGAGGCCGCCATGGCCGAGCTGCACTACCGCCCCAACCTGTCGGCGCGCAGCCTCAAGCACGGCCGGGCGGGCTTCCTCGCCCTGGCGGTGCCCGCGATGGACTCCCCCTACTTCGCCGAGCTCGCTGCGCGCATCACCGAGGAGGCCGCCGCCCTCGGCTTCATCGTCCTGCTCGACGTGACCGGCGGCGACGCCGACGCCGAGCGGGTCGTGCTCGAGGGCATGCGCTCGCACGTCATCGACGGTGTCATCTTCTCGCCGCTGGCCCTCTCGGCCGACGAGATCAGCCGTAGGGCCGACAGCCTGCCGATGGTGCTCCTCGGCGAGCGTCCCGTGCCGACGGGCTTCGACCACGTCGCGGTCGACTCGGTCGCGGCATCCCGCGCGGCCACCGAACACCTTGTCGCACAAGGCCGCCGACGCATCGCAGCGATCGGACGCGAGACGATGAAGGGCACGGCCTCCGAGCGCCTGCGCGGCTACAAGCAGGCGCTGCGGGCGGCGAGCATCACCTACGACAAGCACCTCGTGGTCGACGTACCGCACTTCGAGCGCGCCGACGGGCACGCCGCGATGACGCACCTGCTCGAGCTGCCCGAGCCGCCCGACGCAGTCTTCTGCTTCAACGACCTCATGGCGATCGGAGCCATCCGGGCGTGCGTCGAGGCGGGGGTGCGGGTGCCCGACGACGTCGCCGTCGTCGGCTTCGACGACATCGCCGAGACGCGCTACTCCAACCCCACCGTCACGACGATCTCGCCCGACCTCACCGGCCTCGCCCGGGCAGCGCTCGAAAGGCTCTCGCAACGCATTAACGGCTACGCCGGCGCCGCCGAGGAGATCCCCGTGGCCTGGACGCTCGAGGCACGCGAGACGACCCTCGGGGTGCCGCGCCGTCGGCGGCGCAGACCCGCCGCGTCCTCCCTCGAGACGCCCCGCAAGGCCTAGCCGCTCCTACGCGCGGCGGCGGGCGCGGACCACGACGTCGTGCAGGGGGGTCCCGCGGCCCGACGTGCGGGTGTGCTCCGAGGCCGTCTGCACCTCCCACTCGGCCGGGTCGAGCCGCGCCGTGATGTCGGCCAGCGTCACGGTCGCGTGCTCCGGCGGCTGCTCGTCGTCTGCCCGCACGTGACCGTGCCCGTGCCCAGGCCCGTGCCCAGGCCCGTGCCCGTGCCCATGTCCCTCGTCGTTCCCGGCGCCGCCGCCGTGGCTGCCGGACTGGTGCAGGTGGCCCACGACGAGCAGGGAGCCGCCGGGCGCGACCCACGCGGCGATCCGGTCGTAGAGGTCGAGCTGCGGGATCGTCGGGTGGGCGTAGCTCGTCGTCACGAGGTGGAACTGCCGGCCAGGCTTCCACGTCGTGAGGTCGGCACCGACCCACTCGACCCGGGCGTCGCCGCCGCCGGCCCGCTCGTGGGCGACCGCCCGCACCAGCGCCTCAGCAGAGATGTCGACGGCTGTGACTTCCCAGCCGTGCGCGGCCAGCCAGCGCGCCTCGCCGCCCTCGCCGCAGCCTGCGTCGAGCGCCGTCCCCGGGCTCAGCGCGCCGGCCTCGCGGACGAGGTGCGGGTTCGCCGGAGCGGCCGCCTCCCCCGGCGGCCCTTCCTCCCAGTGCCGCTCCCAGTACTCGCGGTCGAACTCACTGCTGCCCTCGGCGCCACTCATCGCGCCACCCCGAGGAGGTATGCCGTGAGCTCCCGCGGGCGCGACAGCGCGGCCAGGTGCCCGCCCGGCACGAGGTCGAGGTCGACGCCGAGCCGCTCCCGGGCGACGCGTCGCTGGAGGGCCACCGGGAAGAAGCGGTCGTCCTCCCCCGCCACGGCGTGGACGGGCACGTCCGGCCAGCTCTCGAAGTCGCAGGGGGTCTCGAACGCCCGGTCGACCTCCGGTCGTTGGTGCGCCTCACCCGACGCCGCGACGGCCGGGTCGACGTCGTGGAGGAAGTACGCGTCGAGGTCGATCTCCTCGGGATAGCCGCCCTCGCGCGCCGCTTCGACGCGCGCTGCCTCCGAGCCAACGGCGTCCCACCACTCGCCCGCGGTCTCCCCGGGCAACGGCACCATCGCATTGAGCAGCACGATCGCCGCGACGGGGCGTTGCGCCGCCACGAGCGGCACGGTGAAGCCGCCCATCGACTGCCCGACGAGCACCACGTCGGCACGGCCGGCGACCGCCGCGACGACGCGGGCGGCATACTCGGGCAGCCCCTCGTCGGCGTCGTCGCCGGGCAGGTCCACGGCCACGGCCTCGTGGCCGGCCTGCTCGAGCAGCGGCACGACGCGGTGCCAGTACCAGGCGGCGCCGCCGGCGCCGGGGACGAGGGCGTAGGTGGTCACCGCCCTCACGCTAGCCCTCGACGGCACCAGCGAACGCACCATCGAACGGACCATCAAACGCACCATCGAACGCACCTCCGACCGGACCGTCGACGTTGCCCGCTGCACCCTCGACTCAGGCCCGGCTGCGTGCGAAGGTGGCGACATGGCTGACGACGTCTCCATCCAGCACCACATCAAGTCGCTCATCGACGAGGAGCACGAGCTGCGGTCCGCGCTGCAGACCGGCTCGATCAGCGTCGACGACGAGCACGCCCGGCTGCGCAGTCTCGAGGTCGAGCTCGACCAGTGCTGGGACCTGCTGCGCCAGCGCCGCGCCAAGCGCGAGTTCGGCGACGACCCCGACACCGCCGAGGTGCGCTCCGAGCGCACCGTCGAGGGCTACACCGGCTGAGGCACTCGGGCACGGCCGCGACGCAGGGCAGGCACGACGAGGCCCCGGCCGCGGTGGGTTGCGGCCGGGGCTCGCCGGGCACTCGGGTGCGAGGGGGTCACACCCTGGGGGGACGTGAGTGCCTGCCTTGGGTCCTCCCTGGTCTTGGAGCGCCGTCGCGGAAAGCCGTCTCAGATGGTCAGTCCGTACCCAAACGGGAGCAATGGGTCGTCGTAGCCGGGCACGTCCTCGCCGTGGGCCCGCACCTGGTCCATCGACCGGGGCAGGTCGAAGGGCAGCCGTCCGACCGGGGGGATCGTGCCGGTGACGGCGTCGAGGAGGGCGTCGTCGCAGCTGCCGAAGCTTCCGACGACTGCCGACGCGACGCGCAGCAACGGCGTCACGACCGCCGGCCGGTCGAGCACGACGTCGACGACGAGCGGGCACACCGCCGCGATGCGCTCGAGCCGCGCGACGAGCCCGGGCGGGAAGTCGAGCGAGCCCTGGTGGAACCACGACTCGAGGAAGAGGTCGGAGCGCGGGTCGAACGGCGCTGTCAGGCGCACCACGGCGACGTCGGCGTCCTCGGGCCGCTCGACGAGCTTGCCGTGCTTGACGACCGACTCGGGTGACACCCGCTCCGCGTAGATGCGCAGTCCCTGCTCGAGCGGCAGCCGGCCGCCATCGTTGTGCAGCACGGTCACCGAGCGAGCCTGCGCGGCGTAGCCCTCGTCACGGAAGTCCTGTCGCCCAACGGTTCTGGCTGCCGCCTCCTCGTCGACGTACGGGTCGTCGAACAGGCCGAGCCGGAACTTGACGGCGAGGATGCGCCGCGCGGACTCGTCGACACGGGCCTCGGTGACCCTGCCCTGCGACACGAGGTCGAGCAGGGTCTCGACGCACTCCTCGCCACCGAACTGGTCGGCGCCGGCCTCGAGGATCAGCTCCATGCGACCGTGCGGGTCGAGGTGCTCGACGCCCCACGCGCGGGCCGGTAGCACCTGGTCCCCGACATGGTTGTCGTTGACGAGCTCCCAGTCGGTGACGACGACTCCGTCGTAGCCGAGCTTCTCGCGCAGCAGGCCGGTCACGACCTGCTTGTTGTAGCCGAAGCCGATCGGCTCGATGGGCTCCCCGTCGACCTCGAGGTCGATCGGCATGCCGTAGTAGGGCATGATCCCAGCCGTGCCGGCCGCGATGATCGGCGGGAACGGCTTGAGGTGCTCGTCGAACCGCCCACCGGGATAGACCTGCTCGCGGCCGTAGGGGAAGTGGGCGTCCTCGCCGTCCTTCTGCGGTCCGCCACCGGGGAAGTGCTTGCTCGTGCACGCGACACTGCCCGGCCCGAGCGAGTCCCCTTGGAAACCCTCGAGGTAGGCGACACCGAGCTCGGTCACGAGGTCGGGGTCCTGGCCGAACGTGCCTGCCTGCCGGGCCCAGCGGGGCTCGGTCGCGAGGTCGAGCGTCGGGTGCAGCGCCGCGCGGATGCCCACGGCGGCATACTCCTGGCGCGCGATGTCGGCGAACCGGCGTACGGCCTCGGCGTCGCGCAGCGCCGCGAGCCCGAGCGGCTCGGGCCACTGCGAGAACGCCCCCGCCGAGAAGGACACGCCGACGTTCTCGATGAACGCGTGCCGCGGGTCGGTCGACACCGTCACGGGTATGCCGTGTGGCGTGCGCTCGGCCAGCGCCTGCAGCGCGTTGCTCCACCGGGCCGCCATCCGAGGGTCGTCGAGCGCGTGCACGTTGAAGTGGCTCAGGTGCTTCTCGAGCACGACGGTGCTCGTCGGCGACTTGCTGATGTTTCCGGGCTGCTCGAGCACGGAGCCGTCGGCGCCGGCCTCGATGACCGTCTGGAACATCAGGCCGACCTTCTCCTCGAGGGAGAGCCGACCGAGCAGGTCCTCGACCCGCGACTCGACGTCGAGCCGCGGGTCCTCGTAGGGGTCCATCCGGCCGTTGCCGTTGAGGTCGCGGTACTGGACCCCGTCGTCCGTGGTGCGTAGCTCGGGGCGCACGGGTGCCGCCTTTCGTCGGTGGGTCTGTCGTCCTGGGTCGGCCGGGTCAGGCGACCGGGCTCGCGCCGAACTCCTCGATGCCGATGACCGGCTGCAGCGCGTTCCGGACCGCCGGCGTCGAGAAGGCGCGGCGGATCACGTTGTCGCCCAACACGTTCCCGGCGGCGCCCATGATCATCGCCTGGTCGAGCGAGAGGTAGCGACGGGCCACCGTGCCGGACTTCACGGCGATGGCGTCGAAGAAGCCACCCCGGCCGTACGAGTCGAAGTCGGCCTGGATGCCGGCGAGGTTGGCGAAGGCCTCACCCGGCTCGTGCTGCATGGCGAGGAACGACGCGTGCGGTGTGACGACGCCGTCGCCGTACGTCGGGTTCGGGTTCGTCGCCGCACGACAGGTGCCGAAGCCGGGGTCGTAGTTCGTGCTCTCCTGGTCGGACATGTAGCCGGTCGGGTTCAGACCGAGCGCGTCGACGCCGTACTCGCGGTAGCCGCCGGCGGGGTTGCTCGACGGGCTGAAGCCCCAGTAGCCGTATCCGGCCTCGATGAGGCCGTGCTCGCGCTGGGCGCGGACGTGGAGGACGTGGTTGCGACCCCACGACTTCGGCGCCCAGGCGGCCTCGTCGACGAAGACGTCGGGCATGAGCTCCTCGAACATCGAGCCGCCCCAGCCGGGCACGACGTGCATGCCGCGGTAGGTGTAGGCGCCCTCGTAGACGTCGATGCCGTAGTACCTGCGGTTGTCGCCGACCGGCTGCATCTCGTGCCACGACCAGTCGCACGTGGCCGGGAAGGTGCGCCACATCGCGAAGTACTGCTTGGGCGGGATCCGGCCCGTGATGATGCCGAGGTAGCTGGTGATGCGCGTCTCCGACACGGTGGTGTCGTAGTGGTGGGTGGTCAGCCAGACGGGGGCGCCCCCGATGTGGGTGCCCTGGTAGGTGCCCCCGGGCCGGCCGTCCTCGTAGGGGTAGAAGCCGCCGTGGATGAGGCCACCGCTGCGCACCTGGTGGGCCGGGTCGCTGTTGTCGTTGTAGAACGCGTCCCAGCGCATGCGGTCGAAGATGCGCTTCGCCCAGGGCCGCGCCGCCGGGTCGGAGTGCTGCACGACGAGGAGTGCGGCGCCGAGCCAGCCGTTGTCGACGCTCGAGCAGAACGGGACGACCTTGTCGCCGGAGTCGGGCCAGGTGCGCAGCGTCTGCGCCGTGGCCTCGTCGTACCAGTTGAAGTACATGCCGCTGGGCGTGTGGTGCTCCATCCGCTCGACCGTCTTGAGCGTGCGGATCAGCCGGGCCGACGCCTCGCCGCGGGTGATCAGGCCGAGCTCGCGAGCGACGACGGTCGACCACAGGTAGCCACCGATGTTCGTCGGCGACGTGTAGCCGGAGCGGTCACCGGCGGCGAGCGACTCGGGGATGTTGTCGGCGGGCAGGCCGGTCTTCGGGTCGGTCATGGCGACGAGGCTGCGCCACGTGTCGGCGGCCCACGTGTGCACGCGGCCCTTGTCGAGGACGAGCGTAGGGGCGCTGCGGACGAAGGCGGGAGCCGTCGCCGCCCGTGCAGTGGGGCTGGGGGCGAGGGCGAAGGCGGCGACCGAGGCCGCCCCGCCCACGAGCAACGAGCGGCGGCTCGGTGCGGGAGTCTGCTTGGAGGTGTGCTGCATGGCGTGTGCTCCGTTCACTGGGGTCACTTGAGACCGGTCGTGGCGATGCCCTCGATGAAGCGCTTCTGGAAGATGAGGAAGACCACGAGGATCGGGACGATGACGACCGTCGCTCCGGCGAGGAGCAGGCCGTAGTTCGTGCTGTTCTGGCCGGTGGAGTAGAGCGCGAGGGCCACGGGGAGGGTGTAGCGCTCCTCGGACTGAGCCACGACGAGCGGCCACAGGAAGTTGTTCCAGCTGCCGAGGAAGGTCAGGATGCCGAGCGTCGCCAGGGCCGGTCCGCAGAGCGGCAGGATGATCTTCCAGAAGATCTTCAGCTCACCCGCACCGTCGACGCGGCCGGCATCGAGCAGGTCCTTGGGCAGCCCGAGGATGAACTGGCGCATGAGGAACACGCCGAAGGGGCTGACCAGGAACGGCAGGAAGAGGCCGGGCAGCGAGTCGATGAGCCCGGCGTTCGCGACGAGCACGAAGAGGGGCACGAACGTGACGACGCCGGGGATCATGAGCGTGGTCATGACGGCCGTGAAGATGAACTTCTTGCCCTTGAAGTCGAGCATCGCCAGCGCATAACCGAGCATCGAGCAGAAGACGAGGTTGCCGGCGGTCACGACGACCGCGACGACGATCGAGTTGGTGAAGAACTGCCCGAAGTTCAGCTTGTCGAACAGCTGCGTGTAGTTGTCGAGCGAGGCGCTCTCGGGCAGCCAGGTCGGGGGCACCTGCCGGAGCTCACCCTCGCCCTTGAAGCTGCCGAGCACCATCCAGACGAACGGTGCGACGACGGCGAGCAGGGCGACGGTCAGGACCAGGTAGAGCCACCAGCGCCCGCCCTGGCTCGAGCCGACCATGCCGGAGCGGGGCTTGCCCGCGCGGCCCCCGGAGCGAGCCGGACCGGGCTGACCGGGCTGACCGGGCTTGCCGACAGGACGTGGTGCGGTGTCGACGGACATGGTCAGGTCCTCTCTCGGAGCAGCCGGAACTGCAGCGCGGTGACGATGGCGATGACGACGAAGATGAGGTAGCTCATGGCCGACGCCAGGCCGTAGTTGCCGAAGCCGAACTGCTGGTACGTGTAGTAGGACACCGTCATGGTGCTGTTGAGCGGGCCGCCCTTGGTCATCACGAAGGGCTCCTCGAAGACCTGCAGGTAGCCGATCGAGGTGGTGACCATGACGAAGAGCAGGGTCGGGCGCAGCAGCGGCAGGGTGACGTGTCGGAAGCGCTGCCAGGCGTTGGCGCCGTCGATGGCGGCAGCCTCGTGCAGCTCGGCAGGCACGGCCTGCAGGCCGGCGAGGAAGATGATCATCGCGGTTCCGAAGTTGCGCCACGCGGCCATCATGATGAGCGCGGGCATCGACCAGTTCGGGTCGCCGAGCCAGTTGGGACCGCTGATGCCGACCCAGCCGAGGACGGTGTTGATGAGGCCGCCCGGCTCCTGCAGGAGGAAGCGCCAGACGACGGCGACCGCGACGATCGAGGTGATGACCGGCATGTAGAAGCCGAGCCGGAAGATCGCGCGGAACCGCGTGATCCCCTTGTCGAGCGCGAGGGCAGCAGTGAGGGCGAGGACGAGCGTCAGGGGCACACCGACGAGCACGAAGTACGCGGTGTTGGCGGCGGCTTTGCGGAAGATCGGGTCGGACAGCGCCTTGGTGAAGTTGTCGAGTCCGATGATGTTGACCGAGAAGGGCTTTCGCAGGTCGCGCGCCTTCGTGTCGGTGATGCTCATGAAGAGCGACTGGGCCACCGGCCACGCCGTGAAGGCGAGGAAGAGCAGGCAGAAGGGGATCGCGAGGATCCACGCCGCCCGGCCCTCCCGGCCCCGGGCCGTTCCCCGGCGCCGGGAGCCTCCGTCGCCCACCCCCCGGGGCGACCTGTCGTCAGGTCGCCCCGGGGCTGCGGCCGGAGCTGGCGTCACGGGTCCGGTGGGGGACCCGGTCGTGCCGGTCTGGGCGGTCATGCGATCACATGCCCGTGCCGATGGAGTCGGCCTGCTGCTGCGCGGACTTCAGGCCGGTCGCCGGGTCCTCACCGCTCTTGGTGACCTTCTCCATCTCGGTGTCGAGCGCCTTGACGGCCTGCTCCCACGTCGCGAACGACGGCGGGGCCTTGGCGGTCTCGAGCTGCTTGCCGAAGACGGCGAGCTTCTTGTCGGACGCGAGGGCCGGGTCCTGCCAGGCGCTCTTGACCGACGGGAGGTCGGTCGAGAGGGTGTACCACTTCGACTGGACCTTGGGGTCGGCGAGCCAGTTGACGAACTTCCAGGACGTGTCGCGGTTCTTCGTGTTCTTGAAGACGACGAAGTTCGAGCCGCCGACGAACGACGAGGAACCTGCCGAGCCGGCCGGGATCGGGGCCACGTTGTACTTGTCCTTGAAGCCGGGGCCACCGACCTTCTCTACCGACGACATCATCCACGGACCGGAGATGAACATCGGGACCGTGCCCTTGGCGAAGTCCGGCTCGGTCGTGGGGGTCGCCGGGGCGGCCTTGTCGGAGATGCCGTCGGTGAAGAACGACTGGTAGTACTGCGCCGCCTTGAGGATCTGCGGGCTGTCGAAGTTGTACGCCTTGCCGCCGTCCTTGGTCAGGTCGGCGCCGTCGGACCAGGCGAACGGCATGAGGGTCTGCCAGGACCCCTCGCCGCCGGCCTGCAGTCCGATGCCCCACTTGGCGCCGGCCTTGGTCTGCATGGCCTTGGCCATGTCCTTGAGGCCCTGCCAGTCGGTGGGGGCGGCGTCGAAGCCGGCCTTCTTGGCGAGGTCGGTGCGGTAGAAGAGCACGCGGGTCTCGACGTACCAGGGGATGCCGTAGGAGGTGCCGTTCACCTCGGTGGTCTTCTGGGCGCCCTCGAAGAAGGAGGACTTGTCGATCTGCGCCGGCGTGGGGTCGAGCGCGTCGCTCGCGGCGAACTCACCCATCCACGTGGTGCCGACCATCGCGACGTCCGGCGTCTTGCCGGCGGCGATCGCGGCCGTGAACTTGTCGTGGGCGGCGCTCCAGGGGATCGCCGTCACCTTGACCTTGACGCCGGGGTTGGCCGTCTCGAAGTCCTTGGTGAGCTTCGGGAGGTTGTCACCCTCGGCGCCCATGGCCCAGACGGTGATCTCGCCGGTGGCCTTGCCGGAGCTGACGGCGGCACCTGTCTGCGCAGCGCCGGAGCCGCCGTTCGCGCCGTCGCGACCGCAGGCGGTCACGGTGAGGGCGGCGGCCGTCATGCACGCGACCGTGATGGCTGTGGTGCGTCTCATCGGTGTCTCACTTCCTTGTGTGCTCTTCGAGACGAGCGGGGGTTTCAGGGGGGTGGAGGTCGTGGTACGAGGGGTGTTCGGGGGTGGGTGGAGGGCGGGGTGCGCCCGGTGGGCCGGGCGGTGGGCGTATGCCGTCAGGTCGCGCGGGTGGGTGGGGTCGCACGAGGCTGGGCCGCACAGCCGCAGGAGCCTCGGATGATCACCTGGGTCGGGAGGACGCGCGGCGCGGCGAGCAGCTCGGCCCCGTGGACCCGTTGGTGAAGACGTTCGGCCGCGAGCTCCCCGAGCTCGCGGACGGGTTGGCGCACGGTGGTCATACCCGGGCGCACGTAGCGGGACGTCATGACGTCGTCCCAGCCGACCACCGCGATGTCGCCGGGCACGTCGCGGCCGGCGTCCTGCAGGTGGCTCATGATCGACAGGGCGAGCTCGTCGTTGGCGCACACGAGCGCGTCGGCGGTGATGTCGCCGGAGAGGATGCGCTCGGCGACGGCCTCGCCCTCACCCTCGCGGAAGGGGACGCGTACGGGCTCGGCGGGCTCGAGGCCTGCGGCCCGGAGGGCTGCGACGAAGCCGGCGTGGCGGTCGTGGATGTCAGGGGCGCCGTCGGGGTCACCGACGAAGACGAGGCTGCGGCGGCCGTGGCCGAGCACGTGCTCGGTGAGCTTCTGGGCGCTGTGGGCGTTCTCGGCGCCAACGCTCTCGATGCCCTCCTGGGGCGAGCCGGCGATGATGACGACGGGCTTCTTGCCGTGCAGGGCCTTGGCGACGGCCGGCGGCATGGCGGCCGAACCGAGCACCGCGATGGCGTCGACGTGGGTCGCCAGCTGGCGCACCGCGCGGGCGATGTCGGCCTTGCCGTCGGTGAGCAGGAGCGTGACGCTCTGGCCGAGCTCGGCGGCGCGGGACTCGAAACCCATGAGCAGCTCGGAGTAGTAGGGACCCGTGAGCTCGGGTAGTACGAGGCCGTGCGCCTCGTGGTGCCGGACGGCGAGACTGCGGGCGGCGCCGAGCGGCACGTAGTCGAGCTCGTCGACGGCGTCGAGCACCTTCTGCGTCGTCTTGGCCGACACGGTGCCCGCCCCTTGGAGCACGCGCGAGACGGTGGCGATGGACACCCCGGCCCGCTCGGCGACCGAGTAGATCGTGGCTCCCGGGTGGTGCGCCGCGCTGGGCGCTGATGGGGCGGATGGGGCGGAGTGGCCGGAGACGGCGGGCGTGGAGGTCGCGTCCGGGTTCTGCTTGCGTGCCGTTGCCACTGGTCCCACCTCTCGCATCTCATCGTTGAGCCGTTCGCGCCCTGTAAGCGCTTACATCTGCCTTTCCATACTGCACAGGTCCGCGGGCCGGCGCAAGGCCCACGAACCGCATCGACACCGGGCGCGGGATCGGAAGAGAGCCGGGCGGCATACGCAAGCGGCGTGAATTTGCTTGTGGCACAGGCTGTTTCAGAACATCAGAGCGCCCGGCTCGCCGCGACACGCGCGGGAACCGGACGCCCGGAAAGTGGACGAATCAGTCCTGCATGAGGCCGATCATGTTGCCGTCGGCGTCGGCCAGCGAGGCCGTTCGGCGGCCACCGCCGACATCGGTGGGCTGCTGCGTCACCGTCGCTCCGGCATCGACGAGGGCGGTGATCCTCGCCTCGAGGTCGTCGACCGACCAGAACGGCGTGGCGCCCTTGATGCCCTTGCGGTGGCCGTTGGGGTCGAGGGCGAGCTCCTGGCCGTCGACGTTGTAGCCGACGTAGTAGGGCTGGTCGGTGTGCGGCTCGACCCCGAGGAGGGCGGTGAAGACCCGCTTGGCGGCGTCGAGGTCGGCAACGGGGTAGATGAGGGTGTTCACGGCGGACATGGGTCTCTCCTTGCTCCTGTTTTCCTGGGTTGCACAAGCGTGGTGTCACATCGGGTGACTCCGGCTCGTCAGTGCTATGACGGACCACGAGACGAGGATGTGACAGGGATGGACGACGAGAACCTCACGCGAGAGCAGTGGCTGGCCCGCGACTTCGAGCAGCACCGGCCGCGGCTGCGCGCCGTGGCCCAGCGGGTGCTCGGGTCGTCGGCCGACGCCGACGACGCCGTGCAGGAGGCCTGGCTGCGCCTGCGCCGCAGCGACACGAGCGATGTCGCGAACCTCGGCGGCTGGCTCACCACCGTCGTCGGCCGGATCAGCCTCGACATGCTGCGGTCGCGCGCCTCCCGCCGCGAGGACAGCTGGGATGCAGGCCTCGTCGAGCTGACCGAGAGCGAACGAGCCGCTCACCCCAACGCGCGCACCCCCGACCCGGCGTACGAGGCCGAGCTCGCCGACAGCGTCGGCGTCGCGCTGCTCGTCGTGCTCGACACGCTCGGTCCCGCCGAGCGTCTCGCCTTCGTGCTGCACGACCTCTTCGGTATGCCGTTCGAGCAGATCGCCGACATCATCGACCGCTCCCCCGCCGCCACCCGCCAGCTCGCGAGCCGGGCCCGTCGCCGGGTGCGCGCCGCCGATGCCGAGGCGGAGGCCGAGAACGCCGGCGCGGGCGGCGGTGCCGAGGGCCAGCGGCAGCGCGCCGTCGTCAGCGCCTTCCTGCACGCTGCCCGCGGCGGCGACCTCGCCACCCTGCTCGAGCTGCTCGACCCCGACGTCGTGCTCACGTCCGATGCCGCCTCCGCCGCGATGGGCTCGCCCGACCGGCTCATCGGGCCCGAGGCCGTGGCGGGTCGGTTCAACGGCGGGGCCCAGTCCGCGCGGCTCGCGGCCTTCGACGGCGGCATCGGTCTGGTATGGGCGCTGCGCGGCAAGCCGAAGGTGGCCTTCCGGTTCACCGTCACCGACGGACTCGTCACCGCCATCGACATGCTCGGCGACGAGGCCTGGCTCGAGTCGCTGGAGATCTACTACCTGCGCGACTGAGCTCGAGCGACTGGTGGACGACTGGCGCGGACGGCTGGCCTGGACGACTGCGTGGATGACGGACGAGGGCCCGCCGTAGGGTCGGTGTCGTGGCAGACCGTATGCGTGCAGCAGTCGTCCTCGGGTCGGGCGGCGCCCGCGGCTACGCCCACATCGGCGCCCTGGAGGTTCTGGGCGAGCGCGGTTTCGACGTCGTCTCGATCGCGGGCACGTCGATGGGCGCGCTCGTGGGAGGCGTGGCGGCGGCGGGCAAGCTCGAGGCGTACACCGAGTGGGCGCGAAGCCTCACCCAGCGCGAGGTGTGGCGGCTGCTCGACCTGACCCTCACGTCCGGCGGAGGGGCGATCCGGGCCGAGCGCATCATCGCCAAGGTCGGCGAGATCCTCGACGGGGCGACCATCGAGAAGCTGCCGATCCCCTACACGGCGGTCGCGACCGACATCAACGCGCGGCGCGAGGTGTGGTTCCAGCGCGGACCGGTCGAGCACGCGATCCGGGCCTCGATCGCCATCCCGGGCGTCATCACCCCGGCTGTGATCAACGGACGGGTGCTCGTCGACGGTGGCCTCATCAACCCGATCCCCATCGAGCCGACCGCAGCGGCCTCGGTGGACGTGACCATCGCGGTGTCGCTGTCGGGCATGCGGTCGGTCGCCGGGGCAGCGCCCGTCAAGGAGTCGTCCGCGCCGGCGCCGCGCGAGGAGTGGACGAGCCGTCTGCGGCGCAGCGCGGCGGAGGTGCTCGAGTCGGAGCGGTTCCGGGGGATCACGAGCCGGCTCGGCGGGCACGCTCGGGACTCGGACGGCGCCGTGGGCCCGGCCGACGGCGCAGGGGGTCCGTCCGACAGGGCCACCCTCGCCGACGCGACGCTCGTCGTGCCGCAGACCCCCAGCGAGGCGTTCGTGCTCGGCCAGGCCGACGTCGGGCTCGTCGACCTGCTCAACATGTCCTTCGACACCATGAGCGCGCTCATCTCCCGCTACCGGATGGCGAGCAACCCGCCCGACGTGCTCGTCACCGTGCCATCCAACGCCGTGAGCACTCTCGACTTCCACCGCGCCGCCGAGATGATCGAGCTCGGCCGCCAGCTGACGACCGAAGCCCTCGACCACGCCGGTTACTGAGGGCCGACCGGAGGGCGAACCCCCCCGCCCCCGAGGACTACGCGTAGCCGCGCACCCAGTCGACGACGAGCTCCGGCACGAGGTCGGCGTCGTCACCCAGTGACTTCTCGGGGAAGTCGAAGGTCGCGAGCATGAGCTGCAGCGGGTAGCCGGGCGGTCGCGGGCATGACCGCACGAGAGTGCCGTCGACGTGGAAGTCTGCGCGGTCGCGGTCCCACCGGACGGCATACGTGTGCCAGTCGGCGAGGTCGTTCGGCAGGCGCGGGGCCTCGAAGTCCTCGCTCACCGCCGGGTCGCGGAACGGGTGCAGGCCCATGCCGACGGCGGTCGAGACGCCCGGCTCGACCGCGTCGCCGAACATCTCGGTCACGCAGATCTCCGCCGACTCCTCGGGCGTCCTTTCGAAGCCGACCATCCACAGCGCGACCATCGAGCGGGGCGAGACGACGGCTCGGGCACGCAGCTCGACCCAGCCGCCGTCGGGCAGCCAGCCCCGGTGCTCGGGCTGCTCCTCCCGGACGGTCTGGCCGTCGCGGAACGGCTGCTGGCCCAGGGTGCTGCCGACCGGGCCCGACCAGCTGCCGGACTGGATGCCCGAGACGCGGATCGGCGGCAGGTGGTCACCCTCGCACCAGACCGGGTGGTCGACGGGGACCCGCAGGTGCAGGCACGAGTCGCGCACGTCGTAGGCGGCCCTGGTCTCGGCGCGCGAGCTCCAGGCAGGCAGGTAGTGCGGCACCCACGTCGCGAGGTCGAGGTCGGCCGTCGAAGTGGTCCTCGAAGTGAAGCACGCGGTCATCGGCCATGCCGACATCCTCGCGCGAACGGCCGGCGAGCCCCAAGGCTTCTCGCCGTCCAGATGCACGTCTGCACTGTCGGCGGCAGCCGCGAGAGTGGAGGGGTGATCCTCCACGCCGACGCCGATGCGTTCTTCGCGTCCGTCGAGCAGCGCGACGACCCGCGGCTGCGCGGCCGACCGATGGTCGTCGCGCACGAGGTCGTCGCGTGCCCGTCCTACGAGGCACGCGCGCTCGGCATCCACGCCGGTATGCCGCTGCGCCAGGTCCGGCGACGCTGGCCCGACGTGCTCGTCACCGACTACCGTTCCGAGGCCTATGAGGAGGCCTCGGCCCTGCTCTTCGACCTCTTCCGCCGGTTCACGCCACTCGTCGAGCCCGGATCAATGGAGGAGGCCTTCCTCGACGTCACCGGCCGCGACCGTGGTGACGTGAGCGGCATGGCCCACGCGTTGCGAGCCGCCGCACGAGCCGAGGTCGGCCTCCCTGTGTCGGTGGGCGCGGGCCGCACGAAGCTCATGGCCAAACTCGCGAGCAGGCGCGCCAAGCCTGACGGCGTGGTCGTCGTCGACGCCGAGCTCGAGGCCCGGGTGCGCCCGCGGCTGCGGCTCGACGACCTGTGGGGCGTGGGGCCGACGACCTACGAGAAGCTCCACGCCGCAGGGCTCTTCGTCGTCTCAGACCTGCACGGGCTCTCGGAGGACGACCTCAAGGGGATCGTCACCACCGCCATGGCGCGCCGCCTCGTGGCGATCGCCCGCGGCACCGACGACGCGACGATCCGGCTGCCGGGCCCGCGACGATCGGTGAGCGCCAGCCGGTCGCTGCCGTCCACGCGTACGCGTTCGAAGGTCGTCGCGGTGCTCGACGAGTGCGTCGGTCGCGCGGTCGCACGGGTGGCCGGCCTCGACGACCCGCCTCGCCGGCCCGGTCGCCTCGAGGTTCTCGTCCGCTACGACGACGGCACGCAGGTGCTCGAGCGCGGGCCGCTCGAGGTGCCGACCCTGGACGCCGACACCCTGCGCGGCGCGGCCGCCGAGCTGCTCGACCGCACGGGCTACGAGTGGGACGGGCGCGGAGTGACGATGGTCGGGGTGACCCTGCCGCTCCCTGCCCCTGCCATCACCGCCGACGCCGGCCCTTGACCTCAAGGGGGCTCGAGGTCGCAGCATGTGGAGGTGACCGCACCCATGACAACGGAAGCCCTCACCGCCGAGGAGGCCGCGGCATACCTACGCCGCCTCGGCGTGCCGGCACCTGAGGCTCCGACCCTTGCCGCGCTGGCGTCGTTGCACCGGGCCCACCTGCTGACGGTTCCGTTCGAGAACCTCGACATCGGGCTCGGGCGCCCGATCCGCCTCGACCGAACCTCGCTCGTGACCAAGATCGTCGACCAGCGCCGTGGCGGCTACTGCTACGAGCTCAACGGGATCTTCGCCCTGCTGCTTCGCCGGCTGGGGTATGCCGTCGACCTCGTCTCGGCGCGCGTGGCGAGGGCCGACGGCGGCCTCACCGACGAGTACGACCATCTGGCCCTCGTGGTCTCCTCACCCGACCTCTCGTCACCGAACCTCCCCTCGCCTGACCTCTCCTCACCTGACCTCTCCTCACCTGACCTCCCCTCACCTGACCGCTCCGAGACGATGCTGGCCGACGTCGGATTCGGCGAGGGCTTCGTCGAGCCACTCCCCTTGGTCGATGGCTTCGAGCGGCGCGAACGCGGCCTGTCCGTCGGTCTGGCGCGGCGCGGTGAGCTCTGGGTCTCGCGCGAGCGCCGGGACGGCGAGGACTGGCGCGGCCGGTTCGTCTTCACGACGACGCCACATCCGCTCGATGACTTCGCCGAGCGGAACGAGTGGCAGCAGAGCTCGCCCGACAGCCACTTCACCCGCGCGCGCCTCGCGTCGATACTCACCCCCACGGGACGGGTCACGCTCAGCAGCAACCGGCTCATCACGAGCACGCACGGCCGCCGCGACGAGATCGAGCTGGAAGACGAGGCCGCGGTGCTGGCCGCGCTCGCCCGTCACTTCGGGATCGTGCTTCCCGGTGCCTGAGTGGAGGGGTCAGTCCCAGGCGCCCTGGGTCGGACGGCACAGGCAGAACGGGTGCCCTGCAGGGTCGGCGTAGACGCGGAAGCCGCGGTCGGGCTTGGGCCGAGGCGGCTCCACGGGGTCGAGCGCCACCCCACCGAGCTCGAGCACCCGCTCGTGGGCGGCGGCGATGTCGATGACGACGAAGTCGAGGTGCGCCTGCTGGTGCCCGCGCGGCCAGTCGGGTGACTCGTGGTTGGGGGCGAGCTGGGTGGCGATGCGCGGACCGTCCCAGAGCACGTTGAACCAGTCGCCGTCGGGGTCGGCCTCAACTCGGCCGCCGAGCAGGTCGGCGTAGAACTGGGCGACGCCGGCCGCGTCGGCGCAGTCGAGGGCCACGCAGTCCCAACCGATCTTCGAGGCGGTGTTGTCAGAAGTGGTCATGCCCTCCACTGAACCAGCGCGCAGTGACAGTGGCTTCGCCCCCTTGGAGGCAGACCCCGCGCTGGGCTGGCAGACCTGTCCCACGGGCGGCGACCCGCGGCCGCGCTGGCAGACCTGTCCCACGAGTGGCAACCCGCGGCCGCGCTGGCAGACCTGTCCCACGAGTGGCAACCCGCGGCCGGGCTGGCAGACCTGTCCCACGGGCGGCAACCCGCGGCCGGGCTGGCAGACCTGTTCCCAGGGTGGCAACCCGCGGCGGGACTGGCATACCTGCGTCGAGGGCTCGCCGTCGAGGAGGCGTCCACGCCTCGCTCCGGTCCCCTTCGCCCCGCCCTTCCGTCGAAGACGGGTCAGCATCGTCGATGCTCTTCGGGGACGTGCCAGATGGCCTGGTCGGGCAGGACCGTCGCGGTCAGCCCGAGCTGGTGGACGATCGTGTGGTGGCGCCCGCACAACAGCGCCCCGTTGCACAGGTCGGTCGCGCCGCCGTGCAGCCAGTGCACGACGTGATGGGCCTCGCACCACTGAGGCGGCACGGTGCAACCTGGATAGCTGCACCCGTGATCACGCTGTGCCAGCGCCAGTCGCTGTGCAGGAGTGAAGTAGCGGTCGGTGCGGCCGATGTCGAGGACCTGGGACGGCCCGCCAAGAACCGTGGGGAGGATCTCCGCCTCGCACGCGACCCGCCGCACCGTCGACGCCGACAGCACCTCGTCGTTGTCGGCCAACCCGGCACCGCGGAGTCGGTCGAGTAGCGCGTCGAGCGACATCGTCACCACCAGCTTCGTGCGCGGCGTCCGTGTCACGCCCTGCGGCGCCGCGACCGCTCGCTGGATCAGCTCGAGCGCAGCGTCTGCACGACGGGTTGCGGGAGATCTCGGGTCGACCGACCGCCGCGCGTCAGCATCGGCCCCCGCACCGACATCCGCATCGGAACGAGCACCAGCACCGGCACCGGGACCGGGACCGGCACCCGCACCGGCCCGGGCACCGGCACCATTCTCGGAGCCGGGCGGCCGCGAGGGCCATCCGGTCCAGTCGAGATCAGGCCGTGGCCGGGCAAGCGCGTCGACCGCTGCGTCGAGGATCGCGGACCCCTCTGGGTCGAGACGCCAGAGGTACTCCGTCATCCCGGCGCACCGACCGACCTTGGTGAGCGACCGGGCCGCGCGCAGGCGCTGCGCCTCGTCATCGACCTGCTCCGGCGGACGCAGGCTCGCCCGACCATGGGCAGCCAGGCGACGCAGCTCTCGCACTCCGAGCTGGGGAGCGGCCTCGACCATGGCGTCGACGACCTGCTCGACCTGGACCGGGTCGGCGAAAGTGATGACGTCGCCACGGAACCGCACGATGACGGCTGCCTGGTCGACCGACACCGAACCGTCTCGAACGCGACCGACCAGACCTGTCCATCGCGGGTCGTTCATTGCCGCACCGACCGCGGTCAGCGCGGCCGACGCCCCGTCCGCCAGGCCCGGCGCGTGCCCCGCAATCCAGTCGTTGCGGGACAGACCCGCCGCCTCCGGAAGCCCTCGCGAGCTCACCTCCGCAGCCAGCACCGCGGACAGGCTGTGGGCCATCTCGCGGACCGCCTGCGCCTGCTCGATCGCGTCACCCAGGCCGGCCTCGGGCATCGTCCAGACCGGCGTGTTGCGCGCGATGAGGCGCAGCTCGGCGGCCATCGCCGAGAGCCGGGCCGCGAGCCCGGGCAGGTCACGCAGGGCCGCCAGCTCCAGGACGTCCGCCGCCGCCGGCGGCACCGAGTCGGATGCCGGACCAGGAACACCCACCGCCCCAGTGGCGACGCCGCAGGCCGCAGCATCTCCTGCGCGTCGCTCGAGCACGGCCACCGTCGTCATGGTTCGATCATATGTTCTGCATATCTGCTTGGGTGAAGTAGCATCTGTGGATGACCGCGAATCCGGTTCGGGGCGTGGATTATCCGGCGACGTACCAGCAGCTGCTCGAGTGGTTCCCGGACAACCAGTCGTGCCTGGAGTACCTAGCGGCGTTGCGGTGGCCGGACGGGTTCGTGTGCCCGAGGTGCGAGGCGCGGGAGTTCTGGCGCACCGGGGCCGGGTTGTGGATGTGTCGGTCATGTAGCCGGCGCACGTCGGTGACGGCCGGGACGATCTTCGACCGGACCCGGACGCCGCTGTCGACCTGGTTCGCCGCGATCTGGTTCCTGACCTCGCAGAAGAACGGCATGTCGGCGCTCGGGCTGCAACGGGTGCTCGGGTTCGGCTCCTATGAGACCGCGTGGGCGTGGATGCACAAGCTGCGCCGCGCGATGGTCCGTCCCGAGCGGGACAAGCTGTCCGGGATCGTGGAACTCGACGAGACCATGATCGGCGGTGTCAGCGCCGGCAAGTTCGGCAACTCCAGCGACAAGGTCGCGGTCATGATCGCCATAGAACACAACGAAACCCGGCGCCTGGGCCGGGTCCGGCTCGCCGTCGCCGACCGGCCCGCCACCGCCCAGCTGGTCGACTTCGCCACCACCGTGATCGAGCCCGGCTCCACCATCCGCACCGACGGCGCGCGCACCCTGCGCCGGCTCGCCGACCTCGGCTACACTCACGAGTTCACCCTGGGCTACTCCGCCCCGGACAAGGCCAGCGTCCTGCCGGGCGTGCACCTGGTCGCCTCGCTGCTCAAGCGCTGGCTCATCGGCACCCTGCACTTCCGCGTCGAGGAGCAGCACCTGCCGTACTACCTCGACGAGTACACGTTCCGGTTCAACCGCCGCAACGCCAAGTCACGCGGCCTGCTCTTCTATCGGCTGCTCGAGCAGGCCGTCGACACTGACCCCCACCCGCTCAAGGATCTGCTCAAGCCATCAGAAACCGGCATACCGGACTTCACCTAAGCAGATATGCAGATCATATGTTCGACCGCCGACAGACCGCCCCGCTCGTCCACACCCTCTCAGCGCGGCGGCTGAGGCCAGACGAGGGTGGTGGACGTGACGGGTCGCACCGTCGAGCCCTCCTCGGCACCCTCGACCACGACCGTGTGCGTGCCGGCCGGCAGATCTGTGAACGTCGCGATGCCGTGGCCCTTGCGCACGGTCGGCTCGACCCTGCCCAGCACCTTTCCCTTGGCGCTGCGCACCGAGACGGCCACCGCCTTGCGTGGTGGCTCGTCACCACCCACCTCCGACTCGAGGTCGAAGCCGACCTTCAGCGCCTGCCCTGTCGTGATGAGGTCGGGCACGGTCGCCCGCACCGACGTGTCCCTGAGCTCGTCGCGCCTCCGCACCGGCTGCGCCGTGAGGATCTCCTGGATCTGGTCGAGGACGAACTGGTTGCACTGGAGGTTGGTGTGCTGCTCGGGCACCCGCACGGCGAGGTTGGTGTCGAGCGACTCCCCCAGACCGACCGCGCCGGTGAGCGACACGGTGCCGTCCCCGTAGTCGTTCTCGCTGCCGAACGTCTGCGACGTGAACGCGTTGCCGTCGCGCAACGTCACCGTCGTCTGGCTGGGCTGCCGCACCCCCACGACCATGTGCGTCATCGTGCGGCTGGCGGCCCGCGCCGTCTCGGCCACCTGCAGGTCGGTGTGGAAGGCCATCGCGTCGGCGACCATCGCGGTGCTGACGTTCGGCACGGAGACCTCCGTCGTCTTCGCCCACCCGTCCCCGTCGGCGATGCACGCGTACTCCGGCAGCAGCTGGAAGAGCGACGGCATGCTCCGTGAGAACGCCGTCAGGTCGAGCGAAAGCGGTCCGATCCCCTTCTTCACGCCGTTGACGAGCTGTTCCAGGGCGTCGGTCGCGCCTCGCCACGGCGTGCCCAGGGTGATCAGCTTGCGCGTGACCTCCGCACCCCCGCACTTCTCGATGTACCAGCGGGCGACCAGACCACCCATGGAATGGCAGATGAAGACGACCTTCGCGTCGGCGTACGCCCCGCCCTGCGCGCGCAGCCTCTCGAGGGCAGGCTCGACGACCGACTTCAACCGCACCCCGTTGTAGCGGTTCGACAGACGCCAGTCGTACGCGTAGGCGATGAGGGAGGGCGCCCGGCCGGCACCGTCGCGTGAGTAACCTTGCGCCTCAAGCGCTTTGACGAGAACGTCGTATCCACGGATCGGCGTCCAGATGCCCGGCAGCACGTGCACGTCGGGCATGAGGGCGACCGGCTCGACGCCGTCACCGGGGTGCGCGTCGCCGATGCCTTCGGGCAGCACCTTCCCGAGGATCGAGGTGCCACCGGTCAGCAGCTTCCACACTGCCCCGGCGCTCGGCGCCCAGATGAGGTTCGCACTCGCGGGCGAGCCGTCGTCTCCCCTGACTCCGAGGGTGCTGCCCGTGATGCCCGGCAGCACCACCACGAGGTCGTTGCTCGTCATGCGACCCACCATCCGTCCGTTCCGGTGACCTGTCGGTGAACTCTCCCGACAAACGGTGGCACCGACCGCCGGCGGTGATACGCGAAACGGGCAGTCCGATCACGCCCAGCGGGTATGAAGTGAGCGCAGCAGCAGAGTGGATCCGGCATGCCCCGGACGACAGAGAGGCCACCCCGTGGACATCACCGACGTCATCCTCCGCCAGCACGACGAGCAGCGTCGCATGTTCGCGATGCTCGAGGAGTGGCCTCGCGACGACCACGAGGGCCTGGCGGCCGTCTGGAAGCGACTCGAGATCCTGCTCGAGGTGCACGCCGAGGCCGAGGAGAAGTACTTCTACCCCGAGCTGCTCCGGCTCGGCACGGGAGGCGCCGACGCCGAGTCCGTCGACGAGGAGGTGGAGGACGCCGTCAAGGACCACAACGAGATCCGCCAGGCCGTGCGGAAGGTCGGGCGCTGCCGCACCGGCTCCGATGCGTGGTGGCGAGCGGTCGTCGACGCGAACGTGCACAACAGCGACCACATGGGCGAGGAGGAGCGACAGGACCTCGCCGACTTCCGGCAGCAGGCGACGCTCGAGCTGCGGCACGAGATCGCGGTGCAGTTCGTCCGCCACGAGGCGCTGCGCTGGTCCGACGGCATCACGCCGAAGGACAAGGACCCGAAGGCGTACGTCAGTGGCGCGAAGTCGTCGAAGGCGTCGGCCACCGCCAAGAAGGCTGCCCGCGAGGCGAAGAAGGCCGCGACCACCGGCCGCGCACGGGCCGCCCGCTCGAAGAAGTCGTCGGCCGAAGCCGCGGAGGAGTGACCCCACACCGACTGTCTTCGCACGTCACCCAGTCCTGCCGACCCGCCACATCGAGTGCTCACTTTCCGACACTTGGGTTCACGCAAGTGAGCACTCGACCGGGTTCCGTGCGTCGGGAACTGCGCACTCGACGGGGGCGGTGCGTCGGGAACTGAGCACTCGACGTGGAGGTGGGGCGAGGGTCAGGTTCGGAAGTGGCGGCGCCTGCGCTCGACGCGGAGGGCGGCCAGGACGACGATGCCGGCGACCAGGCCCCAGAAGGCGGCGCCGACCCCGGCGACGGTCACTCCGGACGCCGCGACGACGAGCGTCACCGCGCCGGCCTCGCGCGTAGGGGCGTCGGCAAGCGCCGCGGCGGCTGATGCCGCGAAGGTGCCGAGCAGCGCGAGTCCCGCGATGGTCTCTATGAGGCCCTCGGGTGCGGATCGTGCTGCGGCCGTGACGAGTCCGGCCAACGGACCGAACGCAAGGTAGGTGAACCCGCACGCGACACCGGCGACCCAGCGTCGGCTCCTGTCCGGGTGTGCCTCGGGTCCGGCAGCCAGCGCGGCCGAGATCGCGGCGAGGTTGATGGCGTGCGCTCCGCCGACGGCGCCGACCGCTGTCGCGCCACCGGTGTAGAGCAGCGGCGCGCGCATGCCGGGCCGGAAGCCGAACGACGCGAGGACCGCCATGCCCGGGATGTTCTGGCTCGTCATCGTCACGACGAAGAGGGGCAGTGCGATGGCGACGAGAGCCGTGGCGTCGAACGTCGGTGCGACCGGGACGACTGCGGGGACCGCTGTCGTCAGGTCGAGCCGGCCGAACACTCCCTGGACGCCCATGACCACGATCGCTGCGACGAGGGCCCCGATGACCGCCCAGCGCCGGGCGAACGCCACGAGCACCAGCCACGTGACCATGACGGGTGCGATCGCAGCGGGCGAGGCGACGACCGCGCGCAACGGCGCGACGCAGAGGGTCAGCAGCACCCCGGCGAGCATCGCGCTCGCCAGCCCGGTCGGGATCGCCTCGACGAGACGCTCGAGCGGCCGCACCAGGCCGCACATGGCGATGAGCACGCCGCACACGACGAAAGCGCCGACCGCAGTGGGGAACCCGCCCGCTGGCACCGTGGCTGCCGCAAGCAGAGCTGCGCCCGGCGTCGACCACGCCATCGTGATCGGCATGCGCAGCCGCCACGAGAAGAGCACGCAGCCGAGGCCCATCGTCACGCAGAGGACCAGCAGTCCCGAGGCCGCCTGCTCGGCGCTCGCACCCACTGCCTGCAGACCGGTCAGCACGACCGCGAACGAGCTCGTGAAGCCGACCAGTCCGCAGACGACGCCGGCCAGCACGACGTGGGCCGTCGATCCCGTCGACCCCATCGACCCCATCGACCCGTTCGAACTCCGCGTGGCAGCCGAGCCGCTCGCACCCACGGAGCCGCTCGACGCTGCGGGAGACGTCACCGCCGGCTCAGTGGAGGTGGTCGCTCGACGCGAGCGCACGGCATACGTCCTCGAAGGCCGTAGGGCTCCCGGCGGCCACGAGTCCCGGGGGCGTGAGGTCGCGAGGCGAGTACGCCTGTCCTGCAGTGGTGCCCAGCATCCCGCCGGCCTCGGAGAGCAGCAGCGATCCGGGCACGTGGTCCCAGGGCGACGCCTTCGCATAGACGATGTAGTCGGCCTCGCCCTCGACGAGCTTGGGGTAGTCGATGCCGCACGACACCCACGTCAGCGTCATCGGCTCGAGGCCGTCCAGCGCCCTGCCGATCCACTTGCGACGGGACGTGCGCCCACGCAGGCCACCCTCGGGGGGCGTCGGCACCGTGAGGCGCCGCGACCCGTCGGCGTCGTGCCGCCAGGTTCCGGCACCGCGCTCGGCGACGAACGCGAGCTCGTGCTGCGGCTGCCAGATCCAGGCCCGCACGGCCTCACCGCGCACCGTCTCGCTGACCATGACCGCGTGGTCCTTCGAGCCGTGGACGAAGTTCTTCGTGCCGTCGACGGGGTCGACGGTGAAGGCGTGCTCGGCGGCGGCATACCGGTGGATCAGGTCTTGGTCGCCGGCGAACGTCTCCTCGCCGAGGATGGTCGCATCGGGGTAGGCCGCGGTCAGGGCGGCGTTGATGAGCACCTCGGCCTCGCGGTCGGCGTCGGTGACGAGGTCGCCGGGGCGCTTCTCGTGGACCTCGCCCGCGGCGAGCGCCCGGAACCGGGGGTTGATGACCTCGTCGGCCACGTCCTTCAGGAGGCTCAGCACCTCGTCCGTCTGCACGACCCCAACCTAGCGACCCGAGGCCGGGTCACCGACGAGCAGCCCATCGGCGGCGAGGGGGCGCAGGTGGTCGGGAACGGCGAGCCACCAGCCGAGCACCCCGCGGGCGATCTCGGCCATCGTCAGCGGGTCGTCCCCCGGCACGGGCAGGGCGTCCTGCAGCGCCGTGAGCAGGTCGTGCCGACCCCGCATCCCGAGCACGTAGACCAGGCCCCGGAGCAGCTCGGTGTCGTCGGAGCCGACCTGGGCGCTGCCCGTGGCGATCACCTCCGCGGCGCGCCGCGCGAACGACGTCTCGCGCTCGTCGCGCCTACGGGTGGCCGGCTCGACGGTGTTGCCCACGACGTATGCCGCCTGCATCGCCACCGAGCAGGGCGTGGTCGGCGACAGCGCCACCCGCTCGAACATGTCGAGGTCCTCGGGCTGGCCGACCCACGTCAGCACGCTCACCGACTCGTGCGCCGCCACGAGGTCACCCCGGTCCACCGCAGCGCTGAACGCGGCCGCGTGCACCCGCCCGATGATGCGGCTCTGCGGTGACAGCATGAGGATGGCGAGGGCGTTGTCGCGATCCTCCTCGTTCGTCTGGCCGAGCGCGGTCTGCAGCAGGCCGGCGAGCACCGGCTCGCCGGCGGCGGCGCGGCCCTCCCCCGCCTCGAGCACGGCCCGGATGCGCTTCTGCGCCTCGCGCACCGCCTGCGCCGACATGGCACGACCGTCGCGGATGATCGACGCCGCCGCCCGACGGTCCTCGGCGGTGAGCACGTTCGCGAGGCGCTGGCTCGCCGGGCCCAGGGCGCGCACGAGGTTCGCGGCGCCCCGGTGGACGAGGTAGGAGTGATCGGGGTCGCGCAGGTGCTGCACCGCGAGGCGCACCGCCTCGCGGCGCAGGTCCACGTCGAGCCGCGTGCCACGCACCAGGGTGGTCATCACGCTGAGGCAGCCCCGCAGCGCGCTCGAGCTCGTCGGGTCGCGCAGCTGGTCGAGCATGACCGACAGAGCCTGCGGGTCTCGCGTGTACTGCAGCAGGATGAGGGTGTCGTTGTAGAACTGCGCGTCGGGCCGCGCGACCGCCTCTGCCGCAAGGCGAGCCACCACCCCACCGCTGCGCGGATGCCCCGCCAGGCGCGCGAGCGCCTCGGTGCGCTGGGCGTACTCGAGGTAGAGGCAGAGACCGACCTCCTCGAGGAGACGGCGGAAGAGCGCCTCCCAGTCGGCCGAGCGGACCATCGCGTGCGGCATACGGCCGAGGTGGTCGGAGAGCCGGTCCCAGTCGAGGCCGGTCATGCGGTCGTCACCGAGCGCGCGCTCGAGCAGCTCGAGGGTGCCTCCGACATCGGGGTCGCCGCGTGGCGGGAGGGCCGCCGCCGGCCGGATCGGGTCGTGCGAACGGGCGAAGAGGTCGATCGCCGAGAGCAGCTGACCCTCGGGCAGCTCGAGCACCGACTCGTAGCGACGCACGAGGGCACGGGTCACGTCGACGCCGCCGCCCTCCCATCGGCCCACCTGCGCCCGGTGCACCGGGGTGGCACGCCCGGCGCCCTGCGCGAACCCGGCCGCGCTGCGCAGCGCGGGGTCGTTCGCGTGCAGCCGGGCGTTGCGCAGCACCCACCGGATCTCGTCGGTCAGCACGTTGCCCACTTACCCGGGGCCGGAGCGACCAACGCCCAGACCTGAGCCACGACCAGAGCCCCGACCGTTGCGTCGGGCAGTTTTCCACGCAACGTCGCCCACCTGCGCCACGAGCCCTTCGTAAGGTGGCCCTCGAGCCGGATGCTCCGGGACGGGAGTCGCGATCTGGGGGGGACTCCCGTCCCACCGGCGGCAGAGCCGTCGCGTGGGGCAGGGCCGTCGCAGCGGGCATCGCCGTCGGGGACCTCGATCCGAGCCGGCCGAGCCAGCCGAGCCCTCAGCACCGTGCGGGCCCACGTCGCCCCTGTATGCCGTCCCACCACGACCCCCTCGCGCATCCCGGAGCCCCCGCTCCGACCCCTTGAACCCCTGCAACGTTGCGCTGGTCGGGACATCCCGCAACGGGTGAGGGATATCTCGTTCCATTGGGTACGGTAAGCCTCGGTACGCAGCCTGTGGAGGGGAAGCGCGCCTTTTGGGCCGGGAGCCAGCATGCTGGCTCCCGGCCTTTCACGTCCGGGGACGGCCCGACGAGCCGCTGTGAGGGGCAGGACAATGCCGATGACGAGGGCGTATGCCGGCTGGCAGGCTGACGCCGTGACCGCCGCGACCCAGCCCACCTCGCCCAGCCCGTCCGACCCGTCCGACCCGTCCAGCCCGACCGACCCGCCCGATCCGTCCGGCGGCGCGCTGGTGCCCGTCCTCACCGACGGCGTCGTGACCCTGCGCCCGCACTCCCTCGACGACGCCGACGCGATCGTCGAGCAGAGCAGCGACCCCGAGAGCGTGCGCTGGACCACCGTCCCGCGGCCCTACTCCCGCGACGACGCCGTCTGGTACGTCAATCGCAACCTCGAGGACTGGACCGACCCCACCGCGGCACGGCACTGGGCGATCGAGTGGACAGACAGCCTGGGTCGAGTGCGCTTCGGCGGCAGCATCGACCTGCGTCCGGGTGCCGCTGCGTCGGTGGGCGAGGTCGGCTTCGGCCTGCACCCGGCTGCCCGGGGCCACGGCATCATGTCGCGCGCCGTGCGACTCGTCGTGGAGCACGCGTTCTCGACCCCCGTCTGGGGCGTGCCGGTGACCCGGCTGCACTGGCGCGCCGTCGTCGGCAACTGGGGCTCGCGCCGCGTCGCGTGGGCCGCCGGCTTCACCTTCCACGGCACGATCCCCGAGAGCCACCCCGACCCGATGGGCGGCACGACAGCGCTCGACACCTGGACCGCCAGCATCACCCCGGGCGACCCCCGATCGGCTGGCACCGCGTGGCTGGCCGCGGCAACGATCGAGGGCGAACGCGTACGACTTCGCCCGTGGCGCCTCGACGACGTCGACGCCATCGAGCCGCGCGACGACCCCAGCCACTGGATGCCCGCTCGCTCGATCCTGCGTCCCGACACCTTCGCGACGTGGGTGCACAACCGGCAGGAGCGGATGGCCGAGGGCACGGGCATCGACTGGTGCGTCGCGGACCTCGAGACCGACCGCGCCCTGGGCAGCGTCACCGTCTTCAGCCGCGGCGGCCCCATCACCGACACCGCCGAGCTGGGCTACCAGTTCTTCCCGAGCGCTCGCGGGCGCGGCGCCGCGAAGGAGGCTGCGCACCTGGCCGCCGGCCACGCGCTCGCCTCGACCGCCGAGGGCGGGCTGGGTGTGCGCCGCCTCGTCGCCGAGACCGCCGCCGACAACGAGGCCAGCAACGCCGTGCTCCGTTCGGTGGGCTTCGTCGAGTTCGGGCGCGAGCACGCCGTCGACCGGCTCGCCGACGGCAGCTGGGGCGACGGCCTGCACTGGGAGCTCGTGCCCGGAGCCCTGGACGGCCCGGCACCCACCGCACCCGCGGCCTCGGACGGCACCCCGTGAGGCTGGCCCACGCGCAGGACCTCGACGCCCCGATCGACGCCGTGTGGGCCCACTTCATGGACCTCAAGCGCATCGGCCGCTGCTTCCCCGGCGCCAAGGTGACGAAGGTCGACGGCGACGACTTCGTCGGCGAGATCCGCGCCAAGCTCGGCCCGTTGTCGATGTACTTCGACGGCACCGGCTCGATGACCGAGCACGACGAGCACTCCCGGCACGCCCGGCTGGTCGCGTCCGGGCACGAGCGCCACGGACTCGGCAAGGCCACCATCGACATCACGCTCACCCTCGAGCCGCTCGGGGACGACCGCACGCACGCGCGGCTCGCCACCGACCTCGTCTTCCTCGGCTTCCCGATGGACTTCGGCACCGGCCTCGTCCAGCGCGCCTCCGACCCGCTCATCGAGCGGTTCCTCACGTGCATGGCGGTCACCGACCGGCTTCCGGCCGACGAGGACGAGGACGACATCGGCGCGCTCGACCTCGTCCGCTCGGCCGGCGACCTCCTCGGCTCGTTCCGCCGCAAGCGTCGATGAAGGTCGCCGTCGTCGGCGCGAGCGGCTACGTCGGCTCGCGGCTCGTGCCCGAGCTGCTCAGACGCGGCCACGACGTCGTGGCGACGCGGCACCGCAGCGCCGACACGGCATACCCGTGGAGCGGCGACGTGGAGTGGCGGCGCGTCGACGTGCAGGACGAGGACGCCGTCATCGCGGCTCTCGACGGTGTAGACACCGTCTGCTACCTCGTGCACGGCCTGGACGACGACGACTTCATGGAGCGCGACCGCAAGGCCGCCGACAACGTCGCGTATGCCGTCGGCGTCGTCGGCGCCACACGCCTCGTCTACTTCTCGGGCATCGTGCCCGACCTGCCCGACGACGAGCTGTCCGACCACCTGCTGTCGCGGCTCGAGGTCGAGGAGGTGCTGGCGACCGCCGACTGCCCGGTGCTGACGCTGCGCGCGTCGATGGTCATCGGGGCCGGCTCGACGAGCTTCGAGGTGATGCGCCAGATGTCGCACCGCCTCGGCGTCGTGCAGACGGTGCCCGCGTGGATGGCCGGCTCGGTCATCCAACCGGTCGCCGTGGCCGACGCCGTGTGGTTCCTGGCCGAGGCGCTCGAGCGACCCGACGTCACCGGCCACCTCGACGTCGTCGGGCCCGACCGGCTCAGCTACGTCTCGCTCCTGCGCACGTATGCCGCCGAGGCCCGCCTGCTGCGCGTGCAGCTGCCCGTGTGGCTGGCGCCGGTCGAGACCGTCGCGCGCGTCGCCGGCTCGCTCGTCGACGTGCCGAGCGGCACCGTGCAGTCGCTCATCCCGAGCCTCGGCCACGACATGGTGGGCGAGCTCGACGCCGCCGACGTGCTCGGTGAGCCGGGCGGCGCCGACGGGGGCCGTCTCGGCGTTGCCGAGGCGATCCGGAGGTCACTGGCGACGGAACGGGCCGGCGACGGCGACCCCGACGGGGCGGCCCTGGACGGCGACCCGCAGGCACCGTCGGCGGGCGACCCGTCGTGGTCGAGGCACCGGTCGGTGCTCGACTGGGTGTGGTCGACCGCCCGCGGACGATAGACGTCGGCGCCCGTCACGCGTCGGGAACTGCGCACTCGACTCACACCACCACGCGAGCCACACCACCACTCGAGTGCGCAGTTTCCGACACGGCGGTCTCAACTCGAGTGCGCACTTTCCGACACTCGAGTGCGCAGTTACCGACGTCACCGGGCGATGTATCCGCCGTCGATGTAGAGCTCGAGGCCGGTGACGAACGCGGCGTCGTCGCTGACGAGGTACGCCACGCCAGCCGCGATCTCGGAGGGACGCCCGAGCCGGCCCATCGGCGTGAGGTCGATCATGACCTGCTCGTACGGCGTGCCCCTCGTCGGATCCAGGATGGGTGTGTCGATGAAGCCGGGGTGGATCGAGTTGACGCGCACGCCTTCGGGCGCCCAGTGGAGGGCCACGTTCTTCGTCAGGGTGCGGACCGCGCCCTTGGCCGCGTGGTAGGCCGGCGACGTGCCGAACCCGCCGCTCGTGCCGAAGATCGAGCTGATGTTGACGACGGCGCCGTGGCCTGAGGCCTTGAGGTGCGGGGCGGCGGTCTTCATGCCGAGGAAGACCCCTGTCTGGTCGATCGAGATGGTGCGCTCCCAGTCGGCGAGGCTCGTCTCCTCGATCGGCAGCAGGTCACCGAGCCCGGCGTTGTTGACGAGGATGTCGAGCGAGCCGAACTCGTCGACGGCCTTGGCGACGGCGGCCGCCCAGTCCTCCTCGCTCGTCACGTCGTGCCGGAGGAAGTCGACCCGGGCTCCCGTGGCCCGCAGCTCCTCGGTCGTCGTCGCACCCAGCGTCTCGTTGACGTCGGTCAGCAGCACCGCCGCGCCCTCCTCTGCCAGCCGCTGCGCCGTCGCCTTGCCGATGCCGCTCGCGGCACCGGTCACGAGCGCCACTCGTCCGTCGAGCCGGTTCATGATGATCACTCCAGTTCACTTGTGGGACAGGCACACTGCCTGCCCTCCCAGTGTCCGCCGAGGGGACCCGCGGCACAGCCGTCCCGCCGGACGGGTGACCCGACGTGACGAAGCAGACAGCGACGCGAACGGGCTTTCCGGACACACTGGACGCAGAGCCGTGATCGCCGCCCGACCGCCCCGAACGACACCTGGACCGGCGCCTCCACTCAGGGTGGGTCGGGGTCGGAATCCGGGTCGACCCCGGTTGCGTGGAAGGCCCCACGGGTATGACTGTGGAGGCAGTGAGCCCGGCGCACCGTCGGGCCAGTGCGAGATGAGGAGACACCGATGTCGTTCGGTGAGCAGCTGAAGCACAAGGCGGACGAGGTCCACCTGCAGGAGAAGGCGAAGGACTTCGGCGACGCCGTGGTCCAGATGGCCAAGGCCGCCGTGTCGGCCGCGGCCGGCTACGCCCAGGAGAACCGAGACAAGGTCGACGGGGCGCTCGACAAGGCCTCGATGAAGATCGACGAGAAGACCGGCGGCAAGCACGCCGACACCGTGACCAAGGTTCGCGCCTCGGTCGACAAGGGCATCGACAAGCTCGTCGAGCACCACGACACGACGACGGCCACCACCCCCACCCCGGCCCCGTCCGTGCCCGACGACAAGCACAGTGCCTTCGACGACCCCAACGAGGGCGACTCCCCAGCCGGCAACCCCACCTGAGCCGGCGAACCCCAGGAGCCGCGTGTCACCGCACCCCCCTCGGTGACACGCGGCTTCGGCGTCTCCAGCCCCCGAGGATCCGCGGCCCCAGGCAGTCGGGCAGCCGGCCCTCAGCCCGGGTCGCTCAGCGGTAGTCCACCGAGATGTCGCCCGATCCGGTCCTGACCTGCATCGACGACGAGCTCGCCGGGTCGGTCGCGACATTGACGTCCTCGCTGCCCGAGCCGGCGTCGAGGCTCAGCGCGTACCTGGCGTCCTGGGGGACCTGGACCGAGACGTCGCCCGACCCGGTCTGCACGTCGACGGAGGGCGCCACCGCCCCCAGCTCGAGAGCGATGTCTCCACTGCCGGCATACGCGGTGACCTCCCGGGCCCGCAGGCCCGTCGTGTCGATGTCGCCGGAGCCCGTCTTGAGGACCGCGCTGCCGAACGAACCGGTGACGGAGACGTCACCCGAACCGTTCTCGACCGTGACGTCGGAGGCGTCCGGAACGGTGACGACGTAGTCGACGCCGCACCAGCCGAAGATGCCGCCGCAGTCGGACCCGAGCTCGAGCGTCGAGCCGTTGAGGCGCTCCGACACGGTCGGCTGCGACGACCCCGGGCCCCAGGTGAGGTGCCTCGTGACCTGGATGCGCCCGGCGGTGCCGCCGCTGACGACCGTGACGTCGTCGGCGCCGCCGAGGATGGTGAGGCCCCCGGCAGGCATCGCGTATGCCGCCTGCTGGGTGCCGTCGCGCCACAGCCCGCCGGTGAGGGAGTCCCACGACAGCGCCCCGAAGACGCTCGCGAGCAGGAGCGTCGCGCCGAGGCCGGCCACGAGCCAGGGGGCCCTGACCGGGGCCGGCGGGCGTGCGGGGGCGTGCGGTGCGGGCTCGGTCTCCCTGACGGTGGGAGCGGCCTCGGCCTGCTGCGTGCCGGCCCCCAACGTCGGCCGGAGCCAAGGATCGCCGAAGGCGTCGCCGTGGATGCGGTCGTCCGGAACAGGGGTCCCGGCCGGGGCCGTGGGTCGCGCCCCGGTCGGCTGGGCGCCGTGGGTGGGCTTCTGGTCGCTCATGGTGGTCCTATTCCGAGAGGTAGTGCAGGACGGCGAGGACGCGGCGGTGGTCACCGGCCGTCGTCGGCATGTCGAGCTTGGTGAAGATGGCGTTGACGTGCTTGGCGATCGCGCTCTCGCTCACGTGCAGAGCCCGCGCGATGCCGGTGTTCGAGCGACCCTCGGCCATGAGCGAGAGGGTCTCGCGCTCCCGGTCGGTGAGCCGGTGGAGCGGGCTCTTGTCGCGTCTCAGCAGCAGCTGGGCGACGACCTCGGGGTCGAGGGCGGTGCCGCCGTCGGCGATGCGACGCAGTGACTCGACGAAGTCGTCGACGTCGGCGACACGGTCCTTGAGGAGGTAGCCGACGGCAGACGTCGTGCTCGCGAGCAGGTCTGCGGCATAACGCTCCTCGACGTACTGGCTGAGAATGAGCAGCGCCACGTCCGGCCACTGGGCGCGGATGACGAGGGCGGCGCGCAGCCCTTCGTCGGTGTGGGTCGGCGGCATCCGCACGTCGAGGAGGGCGAGGTCAGGACGGTGCCGTTCGACGGCGACGAGAGCCTCTTCCGCGTCTCCGACTGCCTCGACGACCTCGATGCCGTTGGCGGCGAGCAGGCGGGTCAGCCCGTCTCGCAACAGGATCGAGTCCTCGGCGATCACGACGCGCACGGCAGCTCCGCCCTGAGCATGGTGGGTCCCCCTTCGGGGCTGGTGACGGTGAGCGTGCCGTCTACGGCGGCGACGCGGTGGGTCAGACCGGTCAGTCCCGTGCCGGCACCAACGGTCGCGCCGCCGTGGCCGTTGTCGCTCACCTCTACGACGAGTCGCTGCCGGTCGGAGGTGACGCGGACTGCGGCCGAGGTGGCTCCCGAGTGCCTGGCCACGTTGGTCAGCGCCTCGGAGACGACGAAGTACGCGATGGCTTCGAGCGTGCGGGACGGACGCACGGCGAGCAGCACGTGCAGACTCGTCGGCACGGGCGACCTGGCGACGATGCCCGACAGGGCCGCGTCGAGGCCGCGCTCGTCGAGGACGGCCGGGTGCAGTCCGCGCACGAAACCGCGCAGCTCGGCGAGCGCCTGCTTCGCCTCGTCGTGCGCGTCCTCGATCGCGCGGCGGGTCTCCGGCGGCGCGTCGGGTGCGAGGGTCGAGCGGGCCATGCCCAGGTTGAGGGCGAGCGAGGTGAGCCGCTGCTGCGCACCGTCGTGGAGGTCGCGCTCGATGCGGCGACGCTCGGCGTCCGCGGCGTCGATGACGCCCGCGCGGGTCTGCTCGAGAGCGGTGACGCGTGGGCTCAGCTGCTCGCCCCGCGTCTCGCCGAGCATGGGCCGCATGATGGCGACGTCGAGCGCGGCTGCCCACCGCGCGACGCGCGGGGCCAGCACGACGCAGCCGACACCGAAGGCCGTCGCGAACCAGATCCGGCCCACGCCCTGCAGCACGCCACCGGGCTGTGCCGCCACGTCAGGCCCGATCCGCGCCCACAGCGGCGACGAGGCGAGCACGAGACCGCCGCCCCAGCAGAACGCGACGAGAGCCGCGGAGAGTCCGAGCACGACAGGCGCGACGACGCCGTTGTAGGCCAGCTGACGCCACGTGGTCGCGCGACCGAGCCTCGCGATCCAGCCCCGCCAGTCGGGCTCGGCCGGCGCGACGGGCGGGTCGACGACGACGCCGAGCAGGGCCTCGGCCCGCGCTCGGTGCCAGCGGCTCAGCCCTTCTGACGCCGCCAGGAGCAGACCCCCGAAGGCGACCCCGACCACCACGACGAGCAGCCCGGTCGCGAGACCGGCCAGCGTCCACAGCAGCGGCGACGCGAGCGTCGCGACGAGTCCACCGAGCACGACGTATGCCGTCTGGCGGGGAGCGAGCCTGCGCTCGGTCCGGGAGGGGTTCGTGGTCACGGGTCCACGGTAGGGCGGGCGGGCCGGCGACGACCATGACCTGTGCCCCAGACGCACCCTGCAGAAAAGTACAGGCGGAGGGCACTGTGGCTGACGCAGTGACAACGAATACCGTTTGTTGTCAAGCGAATTGATGAAACGGCTAGCACGCGCCCGATTTGCCCGTGAAGGTGGCTGTTTCGTCTAGGTAGTTGCACTCAACCTCGGCGCGAGGGGTATCGCAGCACCCCCCTCCTCCTTCTGACGTCCGAACAACGACTTCCAAGGAGAGACCACCATGTCGCAGCTCGTCGTCGATGGCCCCGGACGTTCCGGAGCCCGTGCACCGCTCAGCTCCCGCCTCGCCGGCGGCCGCACCATCCTGACGGCCAAGGCCACGGCCGCGGTCGACCGACTCCAGGCGTTCCTCGTCGCCTACAGTCTCCACGCCCTGCGGATCAGCCTCGGCCTGATCTTCCTCGGCTTCGGGGTGCTGAAGTTCTTCCCCGGCCTCAGCCCCGCCGAGGCCATCGCGTCGGCCACGATCGACCGGCTGACGTTCGGCCTCGTGTCGGGTCACAACGCGGTCCTGCTCACGGCCGTCACCGAGACCGTCATCGGCCTGACGCTCGTCACCGGCAAGTTCCTCCGCGTCGGCGTCGTCATCCTGGGCAGCGCGCTGATCGGCATCATGTCGCCGCTCGCGCTCTTCACGGCCGAGCTGTTCCCGCACGGCCCGACGCTCATGGGCCAGTACGTCCTCAAGGACATCGTGCTGGCTGCGTCCGCCCTCGTCGTCGCGGCCTACGCCCTCGGCGCCCGTCTCGGCTCCGGCTCGGACGACTGACCGGCGCGAGGTGCCCACCCGGCGGCGGCTGCCACCGGGTGGGCATCTCGCCCATCCCGCACGTCACGCCCTGCTGCAGACGGCCGCTACCCGAACGTCCAAGAACCGTTGACCCTGAACGAGGAGCCCGCCATGACTGCACTGCCCGCCGTTCCCGCCCGGCCGTTCCCGGGCGCCATCCACCTGACGCGCCTCGTCGACGCGCCCGCCGACCACCGCCGTCGTTTCGGGCTGGGCGAGGGGCGACGCGTCCACCGCTTCCCCGCCGCGACGTTCCTCGACCGGTCGGTCGCCCGCGAGGAGCTCGCGATCGCCCGTGACGCCCTGACGGCGTCCGACCGCGCCGCGTCACGCCGCCTGGCCGGTCTCGGTGCGGCCGCCGCGCTGCTGCTCGCCGGTCTCGTCGGACTGCTCGCGACGGGGCACGGCACCGGGCCGGGGCTCACCGGTTCGTCGGCCCTCTGGGGCGCAGGTGCAGGCCTGGCACTTTCGGTCACGGGTCTCGTCGCCGTGCTCCGCCAGCACCAGCGCGAGCACGACGCCCTCACCGAGCGAGTGCACCTGTACGAGGCGCGACTCGAGCAGATCCGCGCGGTCCGCTGAGACGGCCCCAGGCGGCATACATACTTGGCCGCATGGACGATGCCGTGACCATCCCGACCGACGCGGGCGACATGCCCGCCCACCTGTGGTTGCCGCCGACCGGTCAAGGGCCAGGCATCGTCGTGCTCCAGGAGATCTTCGGCGTCAGCGACTACATCCAGCGCCGTGCGGCGCAGCTGGCCGAACTCGGCTACGTCGTCGTCGCGCCCGAGATCTTCTGGCGCCTCGGCGTCACGTCACCGGTCGTGGGCGACGACGTGCTCCAGCAGGGCATGGGCCTCGTGCAGCGCTTGGACTGGCCGGCGGCCGTCACGGACGCCACCGCGACCGTCGAGTGGCTGCGCAACCGCGACGAGGTCACCGGCGGCGTCGGCGCCGTGGGGTTCTGCTTCGGCGGCGGCCTCGGCTTCAACGTCGCGGCCCACCTGGAGTCCGAGGGCTCGGCGCCGCTCGACGCGCTCGTCAGCTACTACGGCTCCGCCCTCCCGGGACTGCACGACGTCATGACCGTGACCGCGCCGAGCCTGCACCACTTCGGCCTGTCCGACTCGTTCGTCGACACCGACACGGTGCGGCGCATCGAGGCGTCGCTGACCCAGCAGCCCGACACGGTCGTCGAGACGTATGCCGGCGCCGACCACGCGTTCGACAACGACGACATGCCCTGGCACGACGCCGGCGCGTCGACGCTGGCGTGGGCCCGCACCGAGGACTTCCTGCGCGAACGGCTTCCCGTCGCCTGAGACGGCACCCTTCCGCCGCTGCTGCCGGGCCCCGATCGGGTATGGCTCGAAAGGCGCCCTGAAGCGGCGCCCTGCAAGCGCCGGTCGCGAGCGAGGAGGCACGGTGAGCGCACCCGACGACGGCTCCCATGCCCGCACGCTCGAAAGCCGTATCTCCGACGCGACCCCCGGGGACGCCCGTCGGTACGCGTTCGGCGTGGCTCGCCTCGCGTGCTCGATCTCGGGCCTGCGAGACGCGCTCGCTCTCGAGGTGGCCCTCGGCGGCCTCGAGCGCTATCCCGAGATCGACGAGCTCGTGCAGCTGTGGACCCTCGAACGACGGCTCGACGCCGCGTGCGCCGCGCAGCTCGGCGGTGACCCGATCGACCACCCTCCCGAGGAGCTGCTGCTCCACCCGGCGTGCCAGGAGGCCCGAGCCGTGTCGGCCGTCATCGCGGCGCTGCTGCCCGACGCCTTCGTGGCCGCGCGTGGGGCCACGCGCGAGGCCCGCGCCGCCGGATGCCGCCAGGCCGACATCGACTCCACGGCCTCCGAGCTGCTCTGACCCCGTCGGGAACTGCACACTCGACCAGATCCACGTCGGGACGTGAGCACTCGACCAGAGCCTGCCGTCGAGTGCTCACTTTCGTACGCCCTCGGCGGGGTTCAGCGTGGGAGTGCCGCCGGGAGGTCCGCCGGGTCGGCCTCCGGCCAGTGCGCCGGGTCGGGGCCGAGGGAGTCGAGCTCGGCCACCTGTTCCCGGCACCACGTCGACACCGAGCGGGCGCCGGACAGCACGTCACCCGCGAACACCGTCCAGGGCACCCAGGTGGTCGCCTCCACCTCGGAGGCGTCGGGGCGCGGGGCGGGTCCGGTTCCGGCGACACGGCCGACGAGGACCGGGCACAGCTCGTGCTCGACGATGCCGTCCTGCTGGGCGCGGTAGGAGAAGCGCGGCAGCACGAGGCGGAGGTCCGCCACGGCCAGTCCGAGCTCATCGGCGACGCGACGGCACACGGCGTCGTTCAGTGCCTCGCCGGGCGCGGGGTGACCGCACGCCGAGTTGGTCCACACGCCGGGGAAGGTCGCCTTGTCGAGCGCGCGCCGCGTCACGAGCAGAGAGCCCGCGTCGTCGAAGAGGTAGGCCGAGAAGGCGAGGTGCAGGGGTGTTTCGGCGTGGTGGACGCTCGACTTCGGCGCGGTCCCGATGGCCTCGCCGTCGGGCGACACGAGCACCACGAGCTCCTCGAACGGCCCGCGGCGGGAGGCGTCTGCGGTCACCGGCCCGGCCTCGCGAGCTCGTTGACGGCGCCACGGAAGACCGGCGGCAAGGCAGCAGCGGCCGGCACGAGCAGCCGCCGGCCCCAGGACGGGCGGGTCACCTGCACGAGAGTGTGGGTGAGCAGCGCGTAGCGTCGGGTCGCGGCCCGCCACGCGCGTTCGTACGCGTCGGGGTCTTCGGCGGCGATCGCCGAGACGGCCGCGCGGGCGTGGGCCAGGCCGAGCGAGATCCCCTCGCCGGTGAGGGCGTCGACGTAGCCGCTCGCGTCACCGGCCAGCAGCACGCGACCCGAGACCCGGCGGCTCGTCCGCTGCCGCAGCGGGCCGGCGCCACGGACGGACGTCATGACCGGGGCGTCGCCGAGGCGCTCGCGCAGCTGCGGGAAGTCGGCGAGGCTGTCGTCCAAGGGCCCCCGCTGCCTGCTCAGCACCGCGACGCCGACGAGGTCGTCGGCGACGGGCGTCACGTAGGCCTCCGCGTGCCGGCTCCAGTGGACCTCGACGTGGTCGTCCCACGGACGTATGCCGTAGTGCTGGCGCAGTCCGTAGCGCCCCGGTCGGCGCCGGCCGTCGTCCACCCCAGGGCTCCCGGCGCTCCGGTCGCCGGCGTCGGTGCGACCCTTGCCACCAGCCTCGCCGGCGCGAGCCTCGCGGGTGCGCCGGTCGCGGTCGAGGCCAAGGGAGCGACGGGTCGGCGAGTGAAGCCCGTCCGCCGCGATGACCCACGTCGCCAAGATGGTGGGCGTGGGGCCGCCGGAGTCCTCGGTGCGCACCAGGACGGCGTGCTCGTCCTGGGTCAGACCGCACGCCGCGAGCGGGAGCACCTCGACGCCCGCCACGTCGACGGCGCCGCGAAGCGCGTCGTGCAGCACGGTGCGGCGCACCCCCCGGCCGAGACCGCCACTGAAGTCTGCTTCGGCGACGCGGCCACGGGCGAGGTAGCGGATGCCGCGGAGATCGTGTCCGGGCGGATCCACGCCGAGGTCTGCCAGCGCCTGCAGGCCGCCGGGCATGAGGCCCTCGCCGCACGCCTTGTCGATGGTGCCGACCCGGGGCTCGAGCACGACCGGGGTCAGACCGGCTCGGGCAGCATACGCAGCAGCGGCGAGGCCGACGGGCCCGCCGCCGATGACGACGACGTCGACGTGCCGGTCGGCCTCCGGGTGAGACGACCGTGCGCCCGTCATGCGGACGCTCTTGCAGGAGAAGCGGTCTCGCGCAGTGCATCGTTCTCGACGCGGATACGGACCGTCAGCAGCACTGCGTTGGCGACGGTGAAGACGAGCGCGGTGACCCACGCCGTGTGCACGAGTGGCAGGGCGAGGCCCTCGACGACCACCGCGACGTAGTTGGGGTGGGGCAGCAACCGGTAGGGCCCGCGACGCACGAGCGCCAGGCCGGGCACGACGATGACGCGGGTGTTCCACTGGTGGCCGAGCGTCGTGATGCACCACCAGCGCAGCGCCTGGCTGGCGACGACGAGGGCGAGCATGACCCAGCCGAGCGCCGGAACGAAGGAGCGGTCCGCGCCCCACACCTCCGCGACCGCGCCGACCAGCAGGCCGGTGTGCAGCACCACCATGAGCGGGTAGTGCGACTGGCCGCGCTCGACACCGCCGCGCGAGAAGGCCCACGCCGCATGGCGTTTCGACACGACGAGTTCGGCGAGGCGCTCGAGCCCGACCAGGAGCACGAGGCCCGTGAAGAGCCACTGGGACGTCATCGCGGTCCTTCAGCCGGCCGCTCGGAGGAGCACGAGCTCGAGGCAGAAGCCCGGTCCCATCGCCATGAGCACGCCCCACGACCCGGGCTCGGGCGTGTGGTCGGCGAGGGTGTCGGCAAGGACGTGGAGCACGGACGCGGAGCTGAGGTTGCCGATGCGGTCGAGGGAGCGCCACGTCACTCCGAGCGCCTCGCGCTCGACCTCGAGGGCCTCCTGCATTGCCTCGAGCACCTTGGGGCCGCCCGGGTGGGCGACCCACCAGCCGATGTCGGCGCGCGTGAGGCCCTGGTCGGCGAGGAATCGGTCGACGTCGTCGCGCACGTTCTCGCGCACGAGGTCGGGCACCTCGGCACCGAGGACGATGCGCAGCCCGGTCGCGCCGACGTCCCAGCCCATCGCACGCTCGGTGTCGGGGTAGAGCCGGCTGCGGGTGGCGACGACGTGCGGCTGGTCGGCGGCGAGGTCGGGCGCGCGGTTGGCGCCGACCATGACGACGGCGGCGGCCCCGTCGCCGAAGAGGCCGCTCGCGACGAGGTTGGCCGTCGACGTGTCGTCGCGCTGCACGGTGAGGCTGCACAGCTCGACGGAGAGCAGCACGGCGACGTCGTCGGGATGCCCGACGAGGTGGTCGTGGACCCGCGCGACGCCGGCGGCCCCCGCCACGCAGCCGAGCCCCACGAGCGGGATGCGCTTCACGTCGTCGCGCAGGCCGATCTCGCCGGCGACCCGGGCCTCGATGGACGGGACGGCGAGGCCGGTGATCGTGGTCGAGACGATGAGGTCGACGTCGCGCGGCGTGAGGCCGGCCGCGGCGAGCGCCTTGCTGACGGCGTGCGAGCCGAGCTCGGTGCCGACCCGGATGAACTCGTCGTTGGCCTGGCCGAAGTCGGCGAGCTGCCAGTAGCGCTCGAGCGGCAGCGCGAGGTGTCGCTGGCTGACGCCGGCGTTGGCGTGGAACCGCTCGAGGACGGCACGGTCGCTGCCGGTCGACCCGAGCACGTCGGCGAAGGCCGCGGTGATCTCGGCCTGCGTGTAGGTGTGGTCGGGCAGGACGCCTCGGACAGCCGCAAGGTGGCTCACGTCGCCAGCCTAGGCCGCGCCGTTCCCGGCGCCACGGCAGGTTGGACAGTGCGGGGTTCTGCTGCGCGGAGTGGTCACCACTGGGTCACCTACCCGACGCGCCTAGGCTCACCCCGTGGCCACCACCCGGGTTGTGCGAGGGCTGGCGCTCGCGTGCCACCCGGGCCCGACGCTCGCGGTGACCGTGCTGACCGCGCTGCTCGCCTGGTCGGCGGGGCACCCGCCCGGACGAGCGGCCCTCGTGACGGCGGCGGTGCTCACCGGACAGCTCTCCATCGGCTGGTCCAACGACCTCGTCGACGCCCGCCGCGACCGCGCCGTCGGCCGAGTCGACAAGCCCGTGGCAACGGGCCTGGTCTCTGAGCGGGTCGTGCGCGTCGCGTGCGGGATCGCCCTCGTGGCCTGCATCGCACTCTCCCTCGCCTGCGGCCTCGCGTCGGGCCTCGTGCACCTGCTGCTCGGGGTGGCCTCGGGCTGGGCCTACAACCTGTGGTTCAAGCGGACCGTGCTCTCCCCGCTCCCGTATGCACTCGCCTTCGGTGCGCTCCCTGCTGTCGTCACGCTCGCCCGGCCGACGCCCGCCCTCCCGGCCGCATGGGTGGTCGCGACGGGCGCGCTGCTCGGGGTGGGTGCACACCTGCTCAACGCGCTGCCCGATCTTGCCGACGACGAGGTGACCGGCGTCCGGGCCCTCCCCCACCTGGTGGGTGCGCGGGTCGTGAGGTGGCTCGCACCCGTGGTGCTGCTGGCTGGGACGGTCGTGGCGGCATACGGCCCGGGGATGGACGCGGCCGGCTGGCTGCTGCTGTGCGTGTGCGGCGTGCTGGCCGGCGTCGCGGTGCTGGCGCGCGGTCGGCTGCCGTTCGTGGCAGCGGTGCTCATCGCGCTCGCCAACGTCGTGGCACTCGTCGCGCGCAGCTGAGGGCTGCGTCGGGGTGGGCGTCGGTCAGGTGGGCGCCGGTCAGGTGGTCGTCGGTCAGGTGGTCGGCGTGATGCGCAGCACGACGCGGTTGCTGTTGCCGCGCCGCAGCACCCACTCGATGGCCATGAAGATGCGGAACTCCGCGCCGTACTTGCGCAGCAGCCTGCGGTTGACGGCCTCGGACGCGGCGCTGTCACGGATGATCTCGCTCGTGCCCTCGACGACCGGCGACCCGGGGTCGACGTTGCCGCGGCGGTCGCACGGCTGAAGGGTGACGTTCGGGTTGTTCCGGATGCGCTTGAGCTTGCCCGCGCCCTCGGGCGTGCTGACGATGGCACCACCGGCGTCGGGCAGTACCCAGACCGGCGTGGCGACCGGCTCGCCGGAGCGGCGATATGTCGTCAGCAGCACGAAGCGTTCGCCGCCGAGGTTGTGCAGGGTGGGGGCCTGGGTCATGGGTGGGTCGTACCCGATCGCACGCTCTCGCCGTACACGACCGACTGGATCACCTGGTGAACCAAATGCAGAGCCGCGCGGACCCTGCCGTCGGTGCGCGTGGCTACGATCGGCGAGTGAGCGCCAAGCCCGCCGTCGTCGAAGCGCCGAGTCCTGCCGACCCGTCGGGGGTGCGGGAGGTGCGGGAGGTGCGCGTCTCGAGCCCCGACCGGGTGCTGTGGCCGGCAGAGGGGATGGCCGACGGCAAGCCGGTCACGAAGCTCGACATGGCGCAGTACCTCGTCGCCGTGGCCGACCCGATGCTACGGGCGCTCGGCGACCGGCCGGTGACGCTGCAGCGCTTTCCGGAGGGCATCGAGGGCGAGGAGTTCTTCTCGAAGAACCCGCCCAAGGGTCTGCCCGACTGGGTGCGCACCGTGATGTGCACCTATCCGTCGGGTCGCAAGCACCCGCAGCTCGTCATCGACGAGATCGCGAGCGCCGTGTGGGCGGCGCAGATGAACACCATCACCTTCCACCCGTGGCCGGTCCGCACGGCGGACGTGAACAACCCCGACGAGCTGCGCATCGACCTCGACCCGCAGCCGGGCCGCGGGTTCACGGATGCGGTCGAGGCGGCATACGCCCTGAGGGAGGTGATGGCCGAGATCGGCCTCACCGCCTGGGCGAAGACGTCGGGCAACCGCGGCGTGCACGTCTACGCCCGCGTGGTCCCGACGCACGAGTTCCTCGACGTGCGTCACGGCGTCATCGGCATCGCGCGCGAGCTCGAGCGACGGCTGCCCGACCTCGTCACGACGTCGTGGTGGAAGGAGGAGCGGGGCGAACGCATCTTCGTCGACTTCAACCAGGCCTGCCGCGACCGCACCATCGCCTCCGCCTACTCGCCGCGCCCCCTGCCGGGCGCGCCCGTGTCGACGCCGGTGACGTGGGACGAGCTGCGCGACATCGACCCGAAGTCGCTCACCGTCCGCACGGTTCCGGGACTCGTGGCCGAGCGCGGTGACGCGTGGGAGGGCATCGAGGACACGATCGGCGACGTGGGCGCGGCAATCGCACTGTGGGACAAGGACGTCCATGAGCGCGGCCTCGGCGAGCTCAACTTCCCGCCGGACTACCCGAAGATGCCCGGCGAGCCGCCCCGGGTGCAGCCGAGCAAGCGTCGTCAGGACAAGCCCGACGCCGAGTACATGGCGCCCAAGGCCGAGCGCGACGCGGAGATGCGTGACGTGTGGGGACCGGTCGTGCCGCCCGTCCCGCCGATGCTCGCCAAGCCGGTCAAGGACTTCTCCGCGGTCAAGGCCGAGGTGCTCTACGAGCCGAAGTGGGACGGCTTCCGCTCGATCATCTTCCGCTCCGGCGACCTCGTCGAGATCGGGTCGCGCAACGAGAAGCCGATGACCCGCTACTTCCCCGACGTCGTCGAGGCCGTGCTCGCGAACTTTCCCGACAGGGCCGTCATCGACGGCGAGATCATCCTCGTGTCACCGGAGTCCGGCGACCGCCTCGACTTCGACCTGCTCCAGCAGCGCATCCACCCGGCCGCCTCGCGGGTCAAGAAGCTCGCGGCCGAGACGCCCGCGTCGTTCGTGGCCTTCGACCTGCTCTCGCTCGACGGCGTCTCCTACCTGGACAAGCCGTTCTCCGAGCGCCGGGCCGCGCTCGAGAAGGCTCTTGCCAAGGCCGGGGCCCCGATCCACCTCACGGCCGCGACCCGTGACCAGGACGAGGCGAAGGGCTGGTTCACCCAGTTCGAAGGGGCGGGGCTCGACGGCGTCATCGCCAAGCCGGTCGACGTGCTCTACGAGCCCGACAAGCGGCTGATGTTCAAGCTCAAGCACGAGCGCACGGCCGACTGCGTCGTCGCCGGCTATCGGGTGCACAAGAGTGGACCCGACGCGATCGGCTCCCTCCTGCTCGGCCTCTACGACGCCGACGGCCAGCTCGCGTCGATCGGCGTGATCGGCGCGTTCCCGATGGCGCGGCGCAAGGAGCTCTTCGAGGAGCTGCAGCCCCTCATCGCAGAGTGGGACGAGCACCCTTGGAACTGGGCCGCTCCCGCGGAGGAGAGTGGCGGCGTACGCACTCCCCGCTCGTCCGAGTACTCCCGCTGGAACAGCCAGAAAGACCTCTCGTTCGTGCCACTGCGGCCCGAGCGGGTCGTCGAGGTGCGCTACGACCACATGGAGGGCACGCGCTTTCGGCACACAGCGCAGTTCGTGCGCTGGCGCGAGGACCGCACGCCCGAGTCGTGCACGTTCGACCAGCTCGATGAGCCGGTCAGCTACGACCTCGCCGACGTCCTCTCCGCCGGGGCCTGACCCGAGAGCCGCACGAGCAGAGCCCCTCCCGATCCGAGAACCGATCGGCCCCCTCAGGTCGACAGTAGAGATGTGGCACAGTCTGTCGTCCCGAACGACCAGGCCCTCCTCGAGGCCCTGGCTGGTGGCGACGTCGGCGCCCTGCGCGAGCTCTACGCCCGACACGCCCCGTGGCTCTCGGTTCGGCTCATGCGACGGTGCAACGACCGTGAAGTCACCTCTGACGTGCTCCAGGACACGTTCGTCGCCGTGTGGCAGGGCGCGCAGCGCTACCGCGGGAACGGGGAGGTCGGCGCCTGGATCTGGGGCATCGCGGTCCGACGGCTCGTCAGCCGTCTGAGGGCACGTCGCGACGTCGTGCTCCTGCGCGACCCCGCCGCGTCTGCCGTGCCGGCGCCGGCGCTCGAGGACGAGCTGCTCTCGGGGGTGGAGTACGGCGAGCTGGGCCGGGCCCTGGCACAGCTGTCGCCCGAGCTGAGAGCGGTGCTGCAGGCCACCGTCCTCGACGGCCTGACGACACGGGAAGCCGGCCGGCTGCTCGGGATCCCCCAGAACACCGTCAAGACGCGGGTGCACCGGGCCAAGGCCCGGCTGCGGCAGAGCCTCGTGGAAGGAGAACAGTCATGAGCACGCACGCGCTCCCCGCCGACCTGCGGGCCTGGGTGCTCGGCGAGGCCGACGGGATCGTCTCCCTCTCGGTCGAGCAGCACGTCCAACACTGCTCGCAGTGCCAGCGGACGGTTGCCGTCAGCGTCAGCCACGTGCCGAGCGACGAGGTTCCCGACCTGGACGACGTGTGGAGCTCGGTGCTCGACCGGGTCGAGATGCCACACGTCTCGTTGCTCGAGAGGCTCCTCTCACGCATTGGACTCCCGCCCGCCGAGGCGATGCTCGTCTCGGCGGCCCCCGCCCTGCGCGGTCCGTGGCTGTGCGCGGTCGCCCTGGCGGTGTCCTTCGCCGTCGGCGGCACGGTCTCGGCCCACACCGGCAGCTCGGGGGTGTTCCTCCTGCTCGCCCCGCTCGTCCCGGTCGTGGGCGTGGCCGTCGCCTTCGGCCCCGATGCGGGTGCCGTCCTGGAGCAGGAGAGCGCCGCCCCGTACCCCCTCGTACGCCTCATCCTCCTGCGCACAGCGGCCGTGCTGCTCGCGGCCCTCCCGGTTGTCGTCGTCGGACAGTTGCTCTTTCCCCGCCACGTCGCATGGTCGTGGCTGCTGCCGGCCCTCGGGTTCACGGCGACGGTCCTCGGGCTGTCGCCGTGGTTCGGCCCCTGGCGCCCGGCCCTTGCGGTGAGCGCTGCCTGGGTGCTCGCCACGAGCACGGCGGCCCGGTTCGCCACGGTCTCGGCCGTGCTCGCTCCCCACTTCCTGCTCCTCTACGCCGTCCTGATGCTCGTCGGGCCCGTCGTCCTCGTCGCTCGGGCCCGGCGACTCGGCACCATCGGAAGGATCTCGTCATGAACTCGACCGTGAGACTGACCGGCGTCACCAAGCGGTATCGCGGGGTGGCTGCCCTTGACGGCGTCGACCTCGGCCTCGACCCCGGCATCACCGGTCTTCTCGGCCCCAATGGCGCCGGCAAGACCACGATGCTCCGAGTCATGGCCACCGTGCTCCGCCCGGACGACGGGGACGTGCAGCTGCTCGGGCACGACCCGACAGACCCGCGGGCCCGCACGGAGATCCGCCGCCGACTCGGCTACCAGCCACAGGAGCTCGGCTTCCCGCGCGGCTTCTCGGCCTTCGCCTTCGTCAACTACATGGCAGTGCTCAAGGAATGGACACAGCGCGACGCGCGAACGACCGAGGTCCGGCGGGCCCTCGACCTCGTGGGGCTCGGTGACGTCGCGACCAAACGGATCAGCCGGCTCTCCGGCGGGCAACGCCGACGCGTGGCGCTGGCCCAGGCCCTCCTCGGCTCGCCCGACCTCCTCGTGCTCGACGAACCGACGACCGGACTCGACCCCGAACAACGCGCGTCGCTGCGCGGCGTGCTCGCCGACATCGCCGCCAGCTCCACGATGGTCATCTCCACGCACCAGACCGAGGATGTGGCCGCGCTCTGCAGTCGAGTCGTCGTCCTCGATGCCGGGCGGGTCCACTTCGACGGCTCCGTGCCCGACCTCGTCGCCCTGGCAGCCGGAAAGGTCTGGCTGGCGCCCGCGCCCGACCCGACATCGCTGGCGTCGTGGCGCATGGCGTCCGGGCGGCACCGCAACGTCGGTGAGCACGTGCCGCCCGGTGCGGAGCTCGTCGAGCCCAGCCTCGAGGACGCGTACCTGCTCCTGCGCGGCACCCGCGACCGTAGCGCCGGCGCGTCTACGGAGGTGGCGTCATGACCAGCACGACCCGGACCGCGAGCCGCCTGTCGGTCTCACCACGGACGGCGCGACCCGCGGCGCGCGAGCTGGCCCGCCTCGAGATGATGCGCCTGGCCCGTCACCCGGTGCTGCTCGCCGGGGTCGTCTTCGGTGCGGTCACCACGGTGACCACCGTGGGTGACGCGAAGGACAGCGGGCACCTCGACACACTGGGCATGCCAGTGACCGCCCTGACGGTCGGCCTGCCGGCCATGGTCGCGGCTCACCTGCTCGCCCGCTCCTTCGAACGCACGGACGAGCTGGTGGAGACGGTACCCACGAGCTCGACCGCCAGGACCTCGGCGCTGTGCGCGACGGCGCTCGTTCCCGCCGTGATGGCCTCCGCCTGGCTCGTCGGCTTCGGGGCGGCGCAGCGCTGGCTCTGGTCGACTCCCGAGTGGATGTACGGGACGCTCTCGCACGGGGACGTCTGGGCTGTCGTCATCGGCCACACGGTCGTTGCGGCCGCGGGAGGTACGCTCCTCGGCGTGGCCGCCGGCCGCTGGTGGCACTTCCGCGGCTCGTCCGTCGCCCTGCTGCTCGCGGTGGCTGTCTGGACCTTGGGGATCATGGCTGTCTTCAGCCCCGAGGGCACGCCGCCGACGTGGTTCCGCTGGGTACGCATGTTCACGCCGGTGAACCAGTTCACCGGCGCCGCGCCGGACACCTACGCCAGTGACACCGGCACCGGCTCACCCTGGTGGTACCTCGTCTGGCTGCTCACGTTGTGCGCGCTCGCGGCACTCGTCGCCCTGCTCAAGGGTTCTGTCGGACGAGCTCGACGCCGACTGCTCCAGCTCGGCGCGGTCACCCTCGCGGTGTCGGCGCTGGCGTACGGGCTCGCGGCCTCCGGTGGCAACGGCCAGGTCGTACGAACGTTCCCCGACGGTCACAGCACCGTGCTGGTGCCATGACGCCGTCAACGCCGGCGATCGGCCTCCTCGCCGCGGTGCCCTGGCGACCCGTCGCTGGTCTCGCCGCGACCGGCCTCGCGCTGCTGCTCGCTGCAACCGTCTGGGCGGCCGCGCCCATCGCGGACCTGGCCACGCGCGTCGGCCTCGTCGCCCTTGCCGCTTCCGCGGCGCACGTGCTCGACGAAGCCGCGGCCGAGGCGGTGGCTGCCACGCCGACGAGCCTCCGTACCCGCACCATGACCCGCAGCGCCTGCGCTGCAGTCGCGCTCACTCTGGGGGTTTCGGGACTCGGCGCCGTGGCCCTGGCGAGCGACGGCCCGGACCGGCCCGCAGTGGCGGTCCAGCTGGCGGGTAGTGGTCTCGTCGCCCTGGCTCTGGCCGCACTGCTGAGACGGCGGCTGCACGAGCCCGGCGACCTGGCAGCCGCTGGGGTGACCACGGCGGTCCTCGTCCTCTCGCTCGCAGGTCCACTCGACCGCTGGGTCGTGCTGTTCCCGACGCGGGTCGGCGAAGGCTGGGCAGCATCGGTGGCTGCCTGGTCACTCATCGCCCTGGCTTGCGCGGTGGTGCTGGTCCAGGCGACCCGCGACCCCTTCGACCGTCAGGCCTGAGGCGGGGTGCCGGCCGGACGCCGCTCGTGGGGCGGCGGCGTGCCGGCCGGTGACGGGGGGTGTGCCGCCGGAGCGTGGCGTCCCGGCGGCACATCCCCCTGAGTCCGGTGCCGAATGGCGGCTTGGACGTTGCGGTCCCTACCGATGGGAGCGGACGGCTCCGGACGCAACGAGTGTGCGGCGGCGCGTGCGGCCGCCGCCGAGGCATCGACCAAACCTTGGCGAGGTCTTTAACTTGCTGCCGGAAAGGTCCGACATGTCGGACAGCCGGACCAACCTACGTGTCACGGTGTGGACCTGCCCGCGGGCGAGGGTCGGGCGCCGCCGGAGCCGCGCCGGGCGCCGCCGGAGCCGCGCCGGGCCGCCTCGGAGGCGTGGAGATCAGTGGCGCGCCGACCGAGGGTGACGGTCGTGGTGGCGGTCGGCGGCCTCGCGCAGCTGGGAGACCACCTTGCCCTCGGCGTCCTGGAGCGCCGCCTTGGTGTCAAGGAGATCGGAGATGCCGATGACCGTGGGCAGCCCACTGACGTGGACCTCGATCGAGGTGCGCATGCCGGGCTGGCCGCGGCCCTTGACCCGTAGCCCGATGTGGACCATCGCCGGGTCGAAGCGACCCAGCTGGTGGAACAGCTGGGTCAGGGTGCGCTCGATGAACGGGAGGTCGTCCTCGTGGTAGCCGTCCTCGAGGCGGACGCGGTTCATGAAGAGGCTGGGCGTGCTCATGGCGAGCTCCTTTGCCGGGTGGACGCCGGGACCGGCTTCCACTCTCATCCTAGTGAACGGCGTTGCGGCGCAAGGGATCGAAAGCAGTGGCGCCAGTCACGCCCCAACGTCAGATCACGACGGCGTCAGAGCAGGTCGGTGAGCTCGCCCCTGGCGCCCTCACGCACGGCGTGCAGGGCGTCGACAGCGGTGCGCGAGTCGCGGGCGGTCGCGGCGAGCGCCTGGCACTCTGCGACGGAGTGCAGCGACAGGGCGAGGCGCACGACCGGCACCTTGCTCGGCGCCATCGACAGCGAGGTCACGCCGAGACCGACGAGCACGAGGGCCAACAGAGGATCGCCCGCGGACTCGCCGCAGACCCCGATCGGGCGGTCGACCTTCGCGGCACCTTCACAGGCCGCGCCGACGACGTCGAGCACGGCCGGCTGCCACGGGTCGAGCAGGTCGGAGAGCGCGCCCTGCATGCGGTCGGCAGCCATCGTGTACTGCGCCAGGTCGTTGGTGCCGAGCGACCCGAAGTCGACCTCGCCGAGCACGTCCTTGGCGCGCAGCGCCGCGCCGGGCACCTCGATCATGACGCCCGCCTTGGGCAGTCCGTTCTCGCGCACGCGGCGGGCGAACCACGCCGCCTCCTCGGCTGTGGCGACCATCGGCGCCATGACGCGTACGTCGGCGCCGGTCTCGCGGGCGGCGACGGCGAGCGCCTCGAGCTGGGCGTCGAGCAGGTCGGGGCGCTCGGCCGACAGGCGCAAGCCGCGGCGGCCCAGGGCCGGGTTCTCCTCGGGCCCGAGGTCGGCGAACTTCAGCGGTTTGTCGGCTCCGGCGTCGAGGGTGCGCACGACGACGCGGCGACCCTCGAACGGCGCGAAGACGCCGCGATAGATCTCGGTCTGCTCCTCGACGGTCGGCGCCTTGGTGGCCGACAGGTAGACGAACTCGGTGCGGAAGAGGCCGACACCCTCGAGGTCCTGCGCCCCGGCCTCGACGGCGTCGTCGACGCCGCCGATGTTCGCGAGCAGGGCGACCGGCGCGCCGTCGGAGGTGCGCCCCGGGCCGGAGAGCTGCGACAGCGCCTCCTTGCGTCGAGCGGCGCGCTCACGCTGGGCGGTCACGAGCTCCATGTCGGGAGCGATGCTGACCTCGCCCGAGTCGCCGTCGAGCGCAACGGGGGTGCCGGGCGCGATCGAGGTCGCGTGGGGCACCTGCACGACGGCGGGGATGCCCATCTGGGCGGCGAGGATCGCGGTGTGGCTGGTGCGACCGCCGGCCTCGGTGATGATGCCGACGACGAGCGACCGGTCGAGCGTCGCCGTCTCGGCCGGCGCGAGGTCCTCCGCGACGATGACGCTCGGCTCGGAGAAGGCGGGAACGCCGGGCGCCGGGACGCCGAGCACCGCTGCCACTGCACGGGATCCGACGTCGCGCAGGTCGGCCACCCGCTCGGCGAAGTAGCCGCCGAGCGCCTCGAACTGGGCGGCATACGTCTCGATGGCGTTGGCGATGGAGCTCGCCCGGCCGTGGCCGGCGGCGAGCTCCTTCGTCGCAGCCTTCACGAGGCCCTTGTCGCGGGCGATGAGGGCCGTCGCCTTGAGGATCTGCTGGGCTGTGTCGTCGACCCGGGTGGCCCGTTCCTCGAGCGAGACCGCGACCGACTCGAACGCCGCCTTCACGTCGGCGAGCGCTGCCTCCTGGTCGTCGACGGCCGGCTCGTGCGCCGGCGGCCGGACCGGTGGCGCGACCTGCACCACCGGCCCGTATGCCGTGCCCGGGCTGACGCCGATGCCCTGCCTGGTCTCGCTGGTGGTGTCCGAGTCGGCCATGACGGCTACTCCGTCCTACTCGGCGTCGAGGTCGCGTGAGAGCAGCTCGACGAGCGAGTCGAGCGTCTCGTCGGCGCCGTCGCCCTCGGCCGTCAGGACGACCTCCTCGCCGTGCTTGGCCCCCAGGGCCATGACGCCGAGGATGCTCGTCGCGTCGACGGGGTCCTCCCCCGGCTTGGCGATCTCGACGTCGAGGCCGGAGGCGCTCGCGGCCTCGACGAAGAGCGCGGCCGGACGGGCGTGCAGGCCCACCGAGGAGGCGATGGTGACGGTACGGGTTGCCATGTGGCGTGCTCCTTCATTGATGACAGGCTGGGTGACAGGAGTCGTGCGGGGCGGTCGAGTGGTCGAGTGGTCGAGCGGTCGAGCGGTCGAGCAGCCGTGACCCAGGTCAGCCAGTGACCTGGGTCACGTCCTGTTCAGACCGTAGCGGTCGCGTCGATCTCGGCGAGGTTCGTCTCCCGCGACTTCAGGGTGACGACGATGCCGGTCATGACGAGCACACCGGCCGCGAGGGCGACGAGGAAGAGCAGGAAGTTGCCGATGAGGGGCAGCACCCAGATGCCTCCGTGCGGGGCCCGCAGCGTCGTGCCGAAGAGCATCGCGAGCGCTCCGGTGACGGCCGAGCCGACGACCGAGCTGGCGATGATGCGCACCGGGTCGGCCGCGGCGAACGGGATCGCGCCTTCCGAGATGAACGAGAAGCCGAGCAGCCAGGCCGCCTTGCCGTTCTCACGCTCCGGCTCGGAGAAGAGGTGCGGGCGGATCGTGGTGGCGAGCGCCATGGAGAGCGGGGCGACCATGCCGGCAGCCATGACGGCGGCCATGATCTTCAGCTGTGGGGCGTCGGTGGACGCACCCGCGGCTGCCAGACCCGTGGTGGCGAACGCGTACGCGACCTTGTTGACCGGGCCACCGAGGTCGAAGCCCATCATCGCGCCGAGGATGATGCCGAGGATGATCGAGCTGGCGCCCGTCATGCCCGTCAGCCAGCTGTTGAGGCCGTCGGTGATGCCCTTGATCGGGCGGCCGAGCACCGTGATGAACAGGCCGATCGTGATGAGCGAGCTGAGCAGCGGGATGACGACGACCGGCATGACACCGCGTACGCCCTTGGCGACGTTCCAGCCCGACACCCAGCGGGCGACGAAGCCGCCGAGCAGGCCCGTGACGAGGCCGCCGAGGAAGCCCGCACCCATGGTGGAGGCCACGGCGCCGCCGACGATGCCGGGCACCAGGCCCGGGCGGTCGGCGATGGCGAAGGCGATGAAGCCGGACAGGATCGGCACGAGGAAGCCGAACGAAGCGCCGCCGATCACGAAGAGCAGCGCGGCCCACGACGTGAGGCTGAACGGGTTGAAGTTCTGGGCGATGTTGAACTGCCCCTCGGCGGTGAGGCCGTACTTCACGATCTGGATGGCACCGTCCTGGCCGAGCGCGATCTGGGCGAGCATGAACGACAGGGCGATGAGGATGCCGCCCGCTGCGACGAACGGGATCATGTAGGAGACACCGGTCATCAGCCACTGGCGCACCTTGGTGGCGGTGCTGGCGCCCTCCTCGACCTTCGAGACGAGGCCACCCGACGAGCCGGCTGAGGCAGCCGCGGCGGCAGCCGCCTCGCGCTTGCTCGGGTCGGCGTCCCACTCGGCGACGAGCCGCTCGGCCTGGAGCACGAGCGCCGGGCCGTCGGAGATGCCCTTCTTGACCCCGACGTCGACGAGCGGCTTGCCGGCGAAGCGGCCGGCGTCCTTGACGGGCAGGTCATGGGCGAAGATCACGGCGTCGGCCGCGGCGATCTGGGCCGCGCTCAGCGGCTTGGACCCCGCCGAGCCCTGGGTCTCGACGAGCATCGTGTGGCCGGCGGCCTTCGCTGCGTTCTCGAGGCCCTCGGCCGCCATGTAGGTGTGGGCGATACCGGTCGGGCACGAGGTGACGCCGACGAGGTTGAGCGTGCGGCCACCGGGCGCCTCGGCCGTGGCGACGGAACCGGAGGCGGCCGCACCGGTGCGGCCACTGGCGCCGGCAGACGCTGCAGCTGCAGTCGGGGTGGCTGCACCGGCCGGCTGGTCGAGCTCGACCTCGGCGCTGACGATGCGCACGACCTCGGCCTCGCTGGTGGCCGCGGCGAGGGCGGCCTTGAAGTCCTTCTTCATCAACGCACGGGCGAGCTTGGGCAGCATCTGCATGTGCGCGTCGCCGCCGCCCTCGGGGGCCGCGATCAGGAAGACGAGCGTGGCCGGGCCGTCCTTGGCGCCCCAGTCGATGCCACCCCCTTCACCCGTCGCGCGGCCGAAGACGAGCGACGGCTCGGTGATCGCCGTGCTGCGGGCGTGCGGGATGCCGATGCCGCCGGGCAGGCCGGTGGCCATGGTCTCCTCGCGCTTGCGCACGTCGTCGAGGAAGGTGTCGAGGTCGGTGCACCGGCCGGACGCGACGAGGCGCTCGGCGAGCCTCCGCGTCGCCTCGTGGCGATCGGCACCTGTGAGGTCGAGGACGACCTGCTCTTCGGTGATGAGGGACATGGGGGTTCCTTTCGGAGGATCGGGACGATCGGTGTTCGGCGTCTGTGTTTCCGCTGGCTGGCCGCGTCAGGTGAGGACACCCAGGACACGGTCGAGGTCGGGCTCGTGGGTCAGCTCCGCGCGTATGCCGTCGAGGTCTTCCGGGGTCGGCACGCGGCTCCCGGGGAGGGTGACCGCCGCGGCGCCCCACCTCACCCCGGTCATCAGGGCGTCCGCCGGGGCAAGCCCGGTGGACAGGCCGTGGAGCAGGCCGGCGAGCATGCAGTCGCCGGCGCCCACGGTGGACAGGGGGGCGGTGATCGTGGCCCGGGCGTGCGCCGAGGCTCCGTCGGTCACCAGCAGGGCGCCGTCGCCGCCGAGGCTGACGGCGACGACCTCGATGCCGCCGGCCACGAGCTCGCGGGCGGCGTCACGCACGTGGCCCAGGGTGGGCAGGTCGTGGTCGACGAGCTCGGCGAGCTCCTCGTGGTTCGGCTTGATGAGGTGCGGCTTGGCCGCGACCGCCGCCGCGAACGGGGCGCCGGACGAGTCGATGGCGATGCGGCCCCCGCGCCCGCGCACCCGGGCGACGAGGACGGCATACAGGTCGGCGGGAGCGCCGGGCGGGAGGCTGCCGCAGGCGACGACCCAGGCGGCGCCCGCGCTGCGCTCGAGGGTGGTCTCGACGAGCGCCTCGACCTCGGCCGGCGACAGGTCGGGGCCGGGCTCGTTGAGCTTCGTCGTCGTGCCGTCGGGCTCGAGGACGCTGATGTTCATGCGGACGGTGCCAGTCACGGGCACGGAGGCGTGGGCGACACCGGCGGTGTCGAGGAGGTCCTCGAGGAGGTGCCCCTCGGGTCCGCCGATCGGGAGCACGGCGGTGGTGTCGGCACCCTGGGCGGCGAGCGCGCGGGAGACGTTGACGCCCTTGCCTCCCGGGTCGATGCGGCCACCGCTGCTGCGGTGTACCTCGCCGCGGTGGAGCGCGTCGATGAAGACGGCGCGGTCGATGCTGGGGTTGGGCGTGAGCGTGACGATCATGCGGTCACCACTTCCGGTCCGGCCGCACGGATCTCGGCGGCGACGTCGTCGTCGAGGTCGGTGTCGGTGATGACGAGGTCGATCTCGGACAGCTGGGCGAACCGGTGCAGGTGGTCGTCACCGGCCTTGCTCGAGTCGGTGAGGACGATGCAGCGGCGTGCGGCACGCACCATGGCGCGCTTGACGAGGGACTCGGACTGGTCGGGCGTCGTGAGTCCGCGGGCGACGGAGATGCCGTTGGTGCCGACGAGGGCGAGGTCGACGGTGACATCGGCGAGCGGGCTGATGGCCCAGTCGCCGACGGCCGCGCCGGTGGTGCCGCGCACCCGGCCGCCGAGGAGGTAGAGGTTGATGCCGGGGTGCGTCGACAGGACGCTCGCGGCGGCGAGGCTGTTGGTGAGCACCGTGAGGTCGATGTCGGGCGGGAGCATCTCGGCGACGGCGAGGGAGGTGGACCCGGCGTCGAGGATGATGCTGCCGCCGCTGGGCAGCTCGTCGAGGGCGCGGGCCGCGATGCGGCGCTTGACGTCGGCGAGGCGGCCGGAGCGGGTGGCGAGCGACGGCTCGACCTCGAGGCGCTCGACAGGGATCGCCCCGCCGTGGACCCGGCGCAGCGACCCGCGGCGCTCGAGGGCGGTGAGGTCACGGCGGACGGTCTCGGCGGCGACGCCCAGGGAGTCGGCGAGAGCGGTGACCTCGACGCGGCCGGCACGACGTGCCTCGGCGATGATGCGCTGCTGCCGCTCCGCTGCGTACACCCGGACTCCCTCGTCCTGTCGTTCCTGGCTGGTCGTTGCTGGCCGGTCGTTCTTGGCTGGTCGTTCGCGCCCCACCTCGGGGCCGTTGCTCTAGGAAACCACCGGCTCGGTTCGATGTAAAGAGATTCGGGCACCCGTTTTTGTGGGAATCGCTCCGCAAACGGACACACGTGCCCGAACCGGGCAGCCCGACCGGCGGCCGGTCACGGACGCAGCCCGGCCCTGCGGCATACAGTTCGGCTCATGCAGAGCAGCACGTTCACGCTGACGACCCCCGACGGCACCGAGGTCTTCGTCAACCGGTGGCTCCCCGACGGCCCGGCCAAGGCGGTCGTGCAGATCGCGCACGGGCTCGCCGAGCACTCGAGCCGCTACGCCCGCTTCGCGCAGCGCCTCACCGACCACGGGTATGCCGTCTACGGCTCCGACCACCGCGGCCACGGGCAGACGTCGGGCGAGTCGTCCGGCAAGCGGGGCTTCTTCAACGAGAAGGACGGCTGGCAGACCGTCGTGGACGACCTGCACGCCGTCACCGACAAGGCGCGCGAGGAGCAGCCGGGGCTGCCTGTCTTCCTCCTCGGCCACAGCATGGGCTCGTTCATCTCCCGCGGGTATGCCGCCCAGTACGGTTCCGAGCTCGCCGGCCTCGTGCTGTCGGGCACCGCCGGCGGCGCGGGCGCCCTGGGCAAGGTGGGCGTCTTCCTCGCGGCCACCCAGGCCCGACTGCGCGGCCACGCCCACACGAGTGGCCTCATGAACACCCTGACGTTCGGGCAGTACAACTCGGCGTTCAAGCCGGTCCGCACCCAGTTCGACTGGCTGTCAAGGGATCCTGACGAGGTGGACAAGTACGTCAACGACCCCGACTGCGGGTTCGTCTTCAGCGCAGGCGGATTCGCCGACCTGCTGCGCGGTCTCGAGACCGTCAACGGCGACAGGTCTGCGTCGCGCATCCCCAAGAGCCTGCCCGTCCACATTGTCTCCGGCGACAAGGACCCCGTCGGCGCGAACGGCAAGGGCGTGCGCACGGTGGCCGACCAGCTGCGTCGGCTCGGTGTGCAGGACGTGACCGTGAAGCTCTGGCCGGAGGCGCGGCACGAGATCCTCAACGAGACCAACCGCGACGAGGTGGAGGCCGAGCTGCTCGAGTGGCTCGACGCCCACCTCGTCACCGCACGCTCATGACCAGGCCGGTGCGCGTCATCATCGGCGTGGTGCTTCTGGCGATGGGTGCGCTGTGGACCCTGCAGGGACTCGGCTACGTCGGCGGCAGCGGCATGTCGGGCCACGTCATCTGGGCCGTGATCGGCCCGATCGTGGCGGTCGCCGGGCTGGGCTTGGCCCTCTCCCGCCCGCGCAGGCAGTAGGACCGCCCCGTCGGAAACTGAGCACTCGACGGGTCAGATCGTGAACTGGGGTGGCGGCTCGGCCCGCTCGGCCCCGACCGACGGCGGCGGAGGCGGCGGGGGCGGAGGCAATGGGGTCTCGGCGCCACCCTCGTCGAGCTGGAACGGCGGGTACACATCGGTCATCAGGGCGGCATACGCGGCGACGCGGTAGACCCAGCGGTTGAGACCGATGACGAGGTCGAACAGCGCCCGCGGGTAGCGGTCGGCGAAGAGGAGCGACAGCCCCGCCACGAGCACGAGCAGGCTGAGCAGGCCCCACCCGAACGACTCGAGGTGCGCCCCACCGTCACGGGCCCGGTTCCACGCCCAGCCGCCACCGACGATCAGCCCCACGATGATGTAGTGCGGGATCGCGAGCAGCCACCACTTGACGAGCACCAGCCCGCGCGAGAGCCGCTCCGGGTAGGCGATGTCGAGCGTCGCCGGGTAGTCGGGCTCGAGACCCAGGCTGAACGGCGGGTAGCGGTCGGTGGCAAAGGCGCCGTTGGCGTAGTACGACACGCGCCAGGACCACCGAAGCACCCCGACGTTGAAGTCGAACAGGCCCCGCGGGTACTGCCCCGTCACGAGGATCGCGAAGAACGCGATGACCGACACGACCCAGAACGCGCACCAGAGGAACGCCAGCACGAAGAGGTGCGGGATGACGAGCAGCCACTTGAGCAGCCACAGCCACCGGGACAGGGGCTCGTCCAGTCTCGCGTCGAGCCGGACCGGGCTCACGGCGCGGGAGGTCGCGCCCCACGTGTGCGGTGCGGGCGAGCTGCCGTCACCGACGACGTATGCCGTCGACCCCGGTGAGGGCGGGGGCGCTCCGTTCCCGGGTGCCCCGGGTGCAACAGGTGCGCCGGGTGTCGCGTACGCGGACTGCGCCGGGTAGGTCGCGTACGTCGGGTAGCCACTGCCGTCGCTCGGGTAGCTGTCGCCACGCGATGCTCCGGTTCCGCGGATGATGAGGGCGACGGCGAGACCGGTCAGGACGAGGCCGACACCGATCATGACGAGGGCGAGCGGGATGAGGAAGCCGGCGCGCACCCCCATGCTGGCCGCGACGTCGACGCCGGGGCTGCCGTCGGCGTTCATGACCACGATGGCCCAGTGACCGTCGGTGACGCGCCAGGTCAGCGCCTGCGTCCCGGTGCCGTCGGCCGTGGCGGCCCAGAAGGTCTGGCCCGACGGCGGGGCCACGGTCGAGCCACCGGGGCTGGTGCGCAGCACCGCGGCTCGCTCGCCGCGCGAGAACGGGTCGGTGATGTCGACGATCTCGTCGTGGGCCACCCCGGAGAGGTAGGTGGCGACGCGGCGGGAGTCACCGATGCCGATGAAGACGGCCCGGCCCGCCGTCGCGGGTGTCGCCGTCAGGCGCACCTCGACGTCGAGCCGGTCGAACACCCAGTTCGGCACGTCTGGGCCGGTCTGCACGGCGACGTCCTCGGCGGTGATCGCCGCGGTCGGGCTGCGCAGGCTCGGCAGCGAGCCGGACAGGTAGCCGGCGGTGTCCCGGCCCACGGCATACGTGATGCCGAGGCCCGCGCCCCCGAGGAGCAGGCCGAGACCGGGAAGGAGAAGGAGGCAGCCGATCACGAGGGCCACCAGGTGGGGGCGGGTGGGGTGCGAAGCGCGCACGGGTGGGGGGCTGCTGGTTCCGGACATGCTCCAGCGACCTGTCTCGGCGAAAAGGCCGTGTCGTCCTGCGCCGGGGCGACGCGGACGGCTGTGTCGGCGTCCTGGACTTCCCCGGTCCTTCGACGCTACGCCGTTCTGATGAGTTTGCTTGCAATCATGGGATTTTCGTGGTTGGACTCACGTCCTATTTCGCCCACCCCGGACGAGTCGGACCAACGCGACCAGGATCGACATGCCGGTGCCGACGAGACCGACCACGAGCAGCACGCGAACGACCGTCTCCCAGGCGCTTCCCTGCAGGTCGAACGGGAAGACCTGCCAGATCCGCACCATGGCAGCGGTGCCGACGGCGCCGATGGCGAGGTCGCCGAGGGCCTTGAGCCGCGGCGGGTGCCACACGGTGAGCACGAGGTTGACGACGATGCCGACGACGAGCGAGGCGTTGACCAGGCCCAGCACGAGCGGCATCCGGTCGGTGAGGAACGGCACCACCTCCCAGCCGGGCCAGCGGTTGACGAGCACAAGCAGGACCACGTTGACGACGGCGCCGCCGAAGTAGCTGCCGGTCGTGCTGGAGGCACGACCGGCACGACCGGGGGGCGGCGCTTCGCGAGGCTCGGACAGGTGGCCCGCCCGGTGGTCGCGCGAGTCGGACGGCTGGTGCTCGGTTGCGGCACTCATGACGCGCTCCCGGCCGGCACGGAGGGCGCCGACGAGGTGGGCGTGGACGTGGGCGTGGAGGTCGGGTTGGAGGTGGGGGTGGGGGCGGAGCCCGTGGGGCTCGCAGCGGCCGCGTCTTCCGCTCCCGTATGCCGTTCGAGCAGCTCCGCAGGCAGGGCGGCGCGCACGGCCGCGGCCAGGCCGCCCGGCACGACCTCACGCAGCTCGTAGCGAGCGCGCACGACGGGGACCGGCGCCGACAGCACGCGGGTCAGGTCGATGGGCGTGCCGGCGACGACGGCCTCGCACACCCCTGCGTCGACGGCAGCCCGGATCGTCGCCTCGAGGTCGCCGATCTGGGCGGCTCCGTAGCCCATGGCGGGCAGCACACCCCGCGCGTTCGGGTACTTCGCGTAGGTCGCGGCGATCGACCCGACGGCGTACGGGCTCGGATCGACGATCTCCGTGGCACCGGCGGCCCGGGCGCCGACGACCCCGGCCCCGTAGGTCATCGAACCGTGCGTGAGGGTCGGGCCGTCCTCGACGGCGATGACGCGTCGGCCTCGCAGTGCCGCAGGATCGTCAACCGTGACAGGGCTGTCCGCGCGCAGCACCGTCGCTCCTGGGTTGAGCATCTGCACTGATGCCTCGACCGCTTCGATGTCGCTGGGCCTCGCCGAGTCGCACTTCGCGATGACCACCACGTCGGCCATCCGCACGTTCGTCTCGCCGGGGTGGTAGGTGGCCTCGTCACCCGGGCGCAGCGGGTCGGCGAGCACGAGGTGCAGGTCGGGCACGTAGAACGGCAGGTCGTTGTTGCCGCCGTCCCAGAGGATGACGTCGGCCTCCTGCTCGGCCTCGCGGAGGATGCGCTCGTAGTCGACGCCGGCGTAGACGATGACGCCGTTGTCGAGGTGCGGCTCGTACTCCTCGCGCTCCTCGATCGTGCAGTCGTGCAGGTCGAGGTCGGCGTGGGTGGCGAAGCGCTGGACGGCCTGGGCGGCGAGGTCGCCGTAGGGCATCGGGTGGCGCACGGCAACGACGCGCAGGCCGAGGTCGCGCAGCAGGCGCGAGAGGTAGCGGGTCGTCTGGCTCTTGCCGACTCCGGTGCGCACGGCAGTCACGGCGACGACGGGGCGCGAGCTGGGCAGCATCGTGTGGGCGGCGCCGTGCAGCCTGAAGTCGGCGCCGGCCGCGATGACCTGCGATGCGAGGTGCATGACCTGCTCGTGGCGCACGTCGGAGTAGGCGAAGACGACGACGTCGACGTGGTCGCGTTCGATGATGTCGGCCAGCTCGGACTCGGCGACGATCGGAATGCCTTCTGGGTAAAGGGGACCCGCGAGCTCTGACGGGTAGCGCCGGCCTTCGATGTCGGGGATCTGGGTCGCCGTGAAGGCGACGACCTCGTGGGTCGGGTCGTCGCGGAAGACGACGTTGAAGTCGTGGAAGTCGCGTCCGGCCGCGCCGAGGATGACGACGCGGGTGCGATGCCCGTCGAAGGTGTCGGCACCGGTGGGAGCGATGCTGCTGGGATCTGTCCTGGGGTCGGTGCTGGGGTCGGTGCTGGGATCCGTGCTGGGATCGGTGCTGCTGCGCATGGCCATCTCCGCGGCTGGGTCACCGACGTGACCGACACACCCCATCGCGGGTAGTCCTGGCTGCGGGACCCGCCATCGCCAGTGTCCCACCGGGCCGACGACACGGCACACGGCCGAGAGCGGGGTCACGCCGGAATGTGCTGCCGTCCAACGGCGACGGTGCGACGATCGGGGGGTGAGCGACACGGCCGCACGACCCGGGGCCCGCGAGCAGACCGGCCCGAACCGCCTCCCCATCCCCGGCACCCCCACCCACGAGCACGTCACCCTCGCCGAGGACTGGGTGGCGAGCAACTACAGCCCCCTGCCCGTCGTCATCGAGAGCGCCGAGGGTGCCTGGGTGACCGACGTGGAAGGGCGCCGCTACCTCGATGCTCTCGCCGGTTACTCCGCCCTCAACTTCGGGCACTTGCACCCGGCCCTCGTGGGAGCGGCCCGCGCCCAGCTCGACCGCCTCACGCTGACCAGCCGCGCCTTCCACAGCGACCGGCTCGGGCCGTTCTGCCGCGACCTGGCGATGCTGGCGGGCAAGGAGCTCGTGCTGCCGATGAACACCGGCGCCGAGGCCGTCGAGACAGCCATCAAGACGGCGCGGCGGTGGGGCTACGAGGTCAAGGGCGTGCCGGACGGGCGGGCCCGCATCGTCGTCATGGCCGGCAACTTCCACGGCCGCACGACGACGATCATCAGCTTTTCCGACGACCCCGTCGCGCACGACCACTACGGGCCCTACACGCCCGGGTTCGACATCGTGCCCTTCGGCCACCTCGAGGCGCTCGAGGCGGCGATCACCGACGAGACCGTGGCGGTGCTGCTCGAGCCCGTGCAGGGCGAGGCCGGTGTGATCATCCCGCCGGAAGGCTGGCTGCGCGGCGTTCGCGAGCTGACCCGCAGCCGGAACGTCCTGATGATCGCCGACGAGATCCAGTCAGGGCTCGGCCGCACCGGCACGACGTTCGCGTGCGGTTTCGAGGACGTCGTGCCCGACGTCTACGTGCTCGGCAAGGCGCTCGGTGGCGGCATCGTGCCGGTGTCGGCCGTCGTCGCCGACCGTGACGTGCTCGGCGTCTTCACCCCGGGCAGCCACGGGTCGACGTTCGGTGGCAACCCGCTGGCAACGGCGGTCGGCCAGGCCGTCGTCGGTCTGCTCTCGACGGGCGAGTACCAGCAGCAGGCGCGCCGGCTCGGCGTGCAGCTCGAGGCGGGGCTGCGCTCTCTCGTCGGGCGCGGTGTGGACGCGGTGCGCTGCCGCGGCCTCTGGGCCGGCGTCGACCTCGACCCCGCCCTGATGACCGGACGCGAGGCCTCTCACCGTCTCCTCGAGCACGGCGTGCTCGTCAAGGACACCCACGGGTCGACGGTGCGCATCGCTCCCCCGCTCGTCGTGACCGAGGCGGACATCCAGATCCTGCTCGATGCCTTCGGGGCGATTCTGCACTGAGGCCCGTCCGCGGCGATGACGGCAGCCGGCACCCGGACATCCCGCTGGCGGGCATGGCGCTGGCCCCGCCGGCTTGGGGCGGGGTGCGGGGCGGGGTCATCTGGTGTGCCAGGTGACGCCGGTCGCGGTGACGGTCGCGGTCAGGTCGTGCTCGTGGACGTGGGTGTGGTGCTTCGGGCACAGCAGTGCCCCGTTGGTCAGGTCGGTCCTGCCGCCGCGGTGCCAGGGCAGCACGTGGTGGGCCTCGCACCAGGTCGCGGGCACGGTGCAGCCGGTGAAGCTGCAGCCCTGGTCGCGGGCGATCAGGGCCAGGCGCTGGCTGTAGGTGAACAGCCGCTGCCCGCGGCCCACATCGAGGGGTGCGCCGTCACGGCCGAGCACCATCGGGATGATCTCGGCCTCGCACGCCATCCGGCGCACCACCGACGGCGAGAGCACCTCGCCGGTCAGGGTCGTTCCGGCGCCGTTCACGGACGCGATCCGGTCGACATCGGCGGTGAGGGTGTCGTAGTCGATGAGGACGATCACCTTGGCCTTGTCGGTGACCGCGACACCCGGTGCGGCCGCGACCCCTCGCTGCACGATCGCGAGCAGCGCGTCCATCCGGCGCCGGGCCGCGGTGCGCTCGCCGGTGGCGACGGTGGCGACGATATGGCCCGTCTCGTCCTTGTCCGGGCGCGGGGCCGACAGCGGGTCGATCGCGGCCTTGAGGACCGCCGCGCCCTCCGGGTCGAGCATCCCGCGCAGCCCGACCATGCCGGTCGCGGTCGGCGCGGTGAACCACAGGCCGCGTGCCGCGCGGCGGCCCCGGTCGAGGCGGTCCTGATCGTGCGGTGGCCGGACCTGCTCGGTGTGGTGCCGGGCGAGCCGGGCCAGCTCCTCCGGCCGCAGCCGCGCCGCCTGCCCGGTCAGGTCGGCCAGGGCGCTGGTGAGCTCGTCGGGGTCGGCGACCGGGCCGGTGCGGGTGTCGAAGTCGATGACCTGGGCCACATTGGCCACGGTGACCTGCTGGGTCGCGACCAGCATCGGCAACCTGGCCCACCGCGCCTGCGCCAACGCGGCGCCGACGGTGACGAACGCCTTCGCCTGGCCCGCGGTCAGGCTCGGGTCGTGCGCCCGCAGCCAGTCGGTGTGCGAGAGCCCACCAGGCGCCTGCACGCCACGCGAGACCAGCTCGGACACCAGCGTCACCAGCGAGACCTCCAACCCGCGCCGCTGCTGAGCGGCCCGTTCCGTCGCCGCGAGCAGGTCACCCTCACCGTGCGACCGCAGCCCGACGCCGAGGCTCGCCTCGATCGCGATCACGTCCGCCGCGGCGTCGTTCCTCGCCGCCGCGCCGGCCTGCGTGCGGGCCTCGATGTGCTCTTCGACGGACTCGATCCAGACGGGGTCGTTGACCATCTGCTCGTAGCCGGCGGTGTCGAGCCACCGCATCTCGAGCAGGTCGACCGACTCGAGCTGCTCCATCGACAGCCCGGCCCAGGCTCCACCCGGCTTCGAGGCCGGCCGCGCCTCAGGCGCCAGCCCCGCCCTGACCCGGCCCCGCGCAGACCCGACCGACGGCTGCGACGGCTGCGACGGCTGCGACGGTTGCGACGGCTGCGACGGCATACGCCCCGAGAACTGCTCCCAGAAACCAGCCTGGGACGCGCCACCTGCGGCGCGCTGTCGCGCCTCCAGGTCGGCGAGCCGGCCCCGGAGGAGCTCGAGCGTCGACAGGTCTGCTGCCATGAGTCGAACATATCTTCGACCACTGACAGTGGTCTTGCCCGAGCCGGGCGGCACCCCACCCGTCTCGTCGGTCACATCGACTGCGGCAGGTGGTGCGGGCGTGCTACTCCGGAAGAGGGGCGAGGGGCGCCCCCCCGGTTGTCGGAGTGACCCGAGGAGGGGCCATGGCCAGGAAGAAGGAGTGGTCGGAGCTGACGAGCGGCCAGAGGACGGCGGCCATCGTCGCGGGGTGCGTGCAGCTGTCGCTCGCGGCGACGGCGTGGGCCGACCTGGCACGCCGGCCGGCGGAGGAGGTCGAGGGCAGCAAGGCGATGTGGGCCGCGATCATCGCGGTGAACTTCGTGGGTCCGCTGGCCTACTTCGCCCGCGGTCGCAAGGTCGCCGCCCCTGAGCTGCTCACGGAGTCAGCCGACGCGTGACGTCGGCCCCGGCGCGGCGCCGGCGGGTTTGCGCTCCGCGCGATCACGTATGCCGCGAAGCATCTTCTGGCTCATCAGCGCGCTGACGGCGGCGAGAGGCTCGACGAGCAGGGGCGACCACCGGTGGGTGTAGCCGTAGCGCTCGCGGACGAGAAGCCGAGTTGCCAGGTGCGGGTGGCGCTGCACCACGAACGACCACGTGAAGTCGTAGGGCGGCGCCGGCTCGCCCGGACGCGCCCGGCCCTCGACGACCAGCGACCGGCCCGGGTCGACGCTCGCGACGTGGAGGACCACCTGCGGGTGGAGCCGGAACTCGTCGCCGACCTGCGGGTGCTGCCACGCGGGCTCGATGGTCTCGGCGCTCCGGATGTCACAACCGGCGAGGTTCTCCAGCGCGTCGTAGCTGTAGAAGCCGCCGCGCCCCTGGCCGAGCTGCGCGACCCAGGGCCAGACCCGTTCGGGGGGCGCCTCGATCGTGACGGCTCGCGTGGAGACGAGGCCGGCCGACGGGATCAGCTCGTCACCGGGCAGGCGCTCGGTGGTCTCGTGGGTGGCCGCCCCCCAGTGCAGGTATGCCGTCCGGAACGTCAGCGCCGACCAACCCGCGAGCATCCCCACGGACACGCCGAGCAGCCCGTGGCTCCGCGCGGGTCGCGACGTCTGCGTGCTCATGACCACCCCCTGGGCCATCGGCTCACCCTCTCCTTCGACGTTACGCCCTCACGCAGGCGCAGTCGGGCGGGTTCACCGGACCCGGGCGGTGACAGTCAGGTGGTCAGCGTGAACCCGTCGGGCAGCCCCTCGACCTCGACGCCTCCTGCGGCATCGACGCTCACGGTGAGCCGTGCCGACCCCACCCGGATCCCCGTGACCGTCATGGCGCCGAAGGGCAGCGACGCCGGCGGACGCACGGTGACGGTGTGCGACGGCACGTCGGCCGAGAGCCCCAGCGCGACGGTCACCATCGCGACCGCGGACGCTGCCGCCCACGCCTGCGGCCGGCACGACGCCGGGTAGGGGGCCGGTCGGTCGAGGGCGCCGGCGTCGGAGAAGAGCTCCGGCAACCGGTAGTCGAAGGCCTCGCCGAGGTCGAGCAGGCGGCTGACGACCGTCGCCCCCTCGGCCGAGTGCCGCTCCCGAGCCAGCCCGAGGGCGCAGATCGCGGTGTCGTGCACCCAGACCGAGCCGGTGTGGTAGCCGATGGGGTTGAAACCGCCGTTGTCTGTGGCCATCGTCGCCACCCCGAAGCGGCGCAGCATCGTCGGGCCGGTGAGGGTGTCGGTGACGAGCCGGGCCTCGTCCGGTGTCAGGGCGCCGGTGCCCAGCACGTGGCCCATGTTCGATCCGACGCCGTCGACCGCGCGGCCCGTGCCGTCGATGGCCATGGCGAGGTAGCGCTCGTCGCCGTGGCCGACCCAGAAGCGGTCGCGGATCGCGCCCGCGAGGGTCGCCGACCACGCCTCCAACGATTCCGCGAGCGCCGCGTCACCCTCGTCGGTGCCCAGCGCGCGCAGCAGGACGGCTGCATCGTTGGCGGCCTCGACGGCGTACGCCTGCGCCTCGACGAGCGCGATCGGTGCCGACGCGATCGACCCGTCGCGGAAGCGCATCGAGTCCCCGGAGTCCTTCCACCCCTGGTTGACGAGACCGTGGCCGCTCTCGTCGACGTACTTGAGGAGACCGTCGCCGTCCGGGGCGGCGTCACCGGCTAGCCATCGCGCAGCGGCCCGCAGGTTCGGCAGGAGCGCCCGCACCTCGTCCTCGGGCATCCCCCAGCGCCAGGCGTCGTGGAGCAGGCAGATCCAGAGGGCCGTCGCGTCGACGGTGCCGTAGTAGACCGGGGGCAACGAGAACCCGGCGGCCGGGTCGGCGTGCTCGGTGCGGCGCAGCTCGTGGGCGATCTTGCCCGGGGCCTCGGCTGTCGCGACGTCGTACGCCTTGCCCTGCCGACGCGCCAGTGCGCGGAGCGTGCCGCCCGCGAGCGTCGTGCCCAGGGGCAGGGTCATGCGCGCCGCCCAGATGGAGTCACGGCCGAACAGCGTGAGGTACCAAGGGGTTCCGGCGGCGGCGAAGATGTCGGTGGCACTCTCCGGGTCGGTCAGGAGCAGGCTCTGCAGGTCGGCGAGCGAGGCGTCGACGAGCCGCCCCAGCCGCGGGTCGGCGGCAGCCACGGCCACGGACTCGGCCCAGTCGACCGCCGCGGACCCGGCATCGGCGTCGAACCTCGAGCCCACCAGTCGCTCGGTCGTGACGACGACCTCCACGTCGAGCCGGCCGCCCGAGCCGAGCGCGACGGGGAAGACTGCGACGACACCGTCGGCCGTCGTGTCGACGGACGCCGGGGTGGGCCCGAAGCTCACGCGGGTGGCGAGCCGCTCGGTGCTCCAGGTCGCGACCGACGCGTGGTCGGGTGCTCCGGTCGCGAGGCTCGCGAGGCTCGCGAGGCTCGCGGCCAGGGGCGTCCCCGCGGGGAGCCCTGCCTTGACCGCACCGATGTCGGCCCCGTCGCCGGCGATCGTCACCACGAGGTCGGCGCTGACCGGCGTGGCAGCTCGCGACACCACGGCGATCCGTTCGGTGAGGCTGCCTCCAGCGACGTGTCGGCTGCGGTGCACCTCGACCGTCGGGTCGGGGCCGGGGTCGCCGAGGCCGCGGGCTGAGAGGAAGAACTCGCTGCCGGCCCCGCGGCTCGCGTGCGCGACGTCGACGAGGTCCGACGGTCCCAGCGCGACCGAGAAGCGGGAGACGACCCTCTGGTCGTCGACGAAGAAGCCGTCGGCACCCGAGCCCGACATCGAGCCGTCACCGGCACTCAGCGCGGTGCCGTTGCCGTCGACGCAGATGGAGAGGGCGTGCAGCCACGGCTGGCGATGGTGGGTGGGCGTGCCGACGCCGTCCCGTCTCTCGCTGTTCTCGGCGCTCACAGCGCTCTGCGCGCCGCCCGCGGTGCTCTCAACACTCTCAGCGCTCATCTGCTGCTCCTACCGAAGGTCACGAGTCGGTCGCCATCCGGGCACGGCATCGTCGCACCTCTTGACATGTCATGGAGCGAGGCAAGAGTATCCGGAAAAGGCAGTTGGAACGTTCAAAGGGATATTTGACCGTTCCACTTAGACAGGCAGGCGTCAAGGGTGACCTCCAGGCCTATGCGACCGCGGGCGACGATCAACGATGTCGCGCGGGCTGCGTCGGTCTCGCGCCAGACCGTGAGCAACGTCGTGAACTCCCCCGACCGTGTCGCCCCCGGGACCCTCGAGAGGGTCGAGCGCGAGATCGCGCGCCTCGGCTTCCGCCCGAGCCGGGCCGCCCAGCAGCTCAAGCAGGAGCGCGCCGGCGCGTGGGGCCTCGAGATCAACTCGCACGGCTTCGGCCGGCTCGGCGCGATCCTCGACACCTTCCTCATCTCGCTCACCACGGCGTCCCGACGGCACGGGTCGCACATCGTTCCCTTCACCGCCCCCGACCCCGCGCGCCCGGTCTCCTCCTACGAGGACCTCGTCGCCCGCCGGATCGCCGACGGCTTCGTGCTCACCGACACCCGACACGACGACCCCCGACCTGCGTGGCTCGACGCCAACCACGTGCCGTATGCCGCCTTCGGCCGGGTCTGGGACGACCCCAGTGTGACGTCCTGGGTCGACGTCGACGGCGCAGCCGGGGTGGACGCCGCCGTCCGTCACCTCGCCCACCAGGGCTACGAGCGCATCGGCTTCCTCGGGTGGCCCGAGGGCTCTCCCGTCGGCGACGACCGTCGCTCGGGCTGGGCCCGGGCCACCGAGGCTCTGGGCCTGGCCCACCCGGAGTGGTCCGCCGGCACGCAGCAGGTGCTCCAGTCGGCGACGGCAGCAGCGGCGTCGCTCATCGACGCCCTCGGCCGTGGTGGGGCGATCGTCTGTGCGTCCGACACCCTGGCCCTCGGTGCGTGGCAGGTTCTCACCGAGCGGGGCCTGCGCTGCGGCCCCGACTTCGGACTCGTCGGCTTCGACGACACCGACCTCGCCGAGGCGCTCGGCCTCACCAGCCTCCACCAACCCCTCGACGAGGTGGCAGACCACGTCCTCCACCTGTTGGGGATCGGCGCGGTGCCGCACGCGCCCGCGGCCCACGGACTCCTCCTCAGCCCCGAGCTGGTCATCAGGTCCAGCTCGACCCCCGCGGGCGACCGCACGAACCGGAAAGAGAAGTGACATGAGAGCACGTATGCCGCGCGGTGTCGCCGCGCTCGCTCTCGCCGCCACCGGCGCGCTCGTCCTGAGCGCGTGCGGAGGAGGCGGGTTCAGTGGCAACTCCAACGCCCCGGCGCAGAACACGTCGGCCGGGCCAGTCAAGCTGACGGTCATGATCGGCAGCTCCGGCGACGCCGAGACCAACGCCGTCAAGGCCGCCGTCGGCGCCTGGGCCAAGAAGACCGGCAACACCGTCGAGGTGATCGCGGCCTCCGACCTCGGTCAGCAGCTGGGGCAGGCCTTCGCCTCGACGACGCCGCCCGACCTCTTCTACACCGACGCGTCGAAGCTCGGGACGTTCGCCAAGGCGGGCAACCTGCTGGCCTACGGCGACCAGGTCAAGGACGCCGGCTTCCTGCCGTCCCTCGTCAAGACGTTCACGTACGACGGCAAGTTCTACTGCGCGCCGAAGGACTACTCGACGCTCGCGCTCGAGATCAACACCGACATGTGGACCAAGGCGGGGCTCACCGACGCCGACATCCCGAAGGACTGGGCGAGCCTCGAGGCCGTGGCCAAGAAGCTGACCTCGGGCAAGGTCACCGGGATCGTCATCAGCGACGACATCAACCGGAGCGGTGCCTTCATCAAGCAGGCGGGCGGGTGGATCGTCTCCGATGACGGCAAGACGATCACGGCGGACAGCGCGCCGGCCAAGGCCGGCCTCGCAGAGGTCCAGAAGATGATGAAGGAGGGCATCCTCAAGTTCGCCAAGGACACCACTCCGGCCACCGGATGGGGCGGCGAGGCCATCGGCAAGGGTGTCGCCGCGATGACCATCGAGGGCAACTGGATCAGCGGGGCCAAGAAGGACTTCCCGAACCTCAAGTACAAGGTCGTCGAGCTGCCGGCCGGCCCGGCCGGCAAGGGCACGCTGCTCTTCAGCAACTGCTGGGGCATCGCCGCCAAGTCGAAGAACCAGGCACAGTCGATCGACCTCGTGAAGTCGCTCATCACGACCGACCAGCAGATGAAGTTCGCCGACGCCTTCGGCGTCATGCCGTCGACCGAGGAGGGCGCCAAGGCCTTCGCCGCGAAGTACCCCGACTCGGCGGCCTTCGTCGCCGGCGGTGACTACGCCCAGGGCCCGGTCAACCTCGCGGGCTTCGACGAGGTCATGACGAAGTTCAACTCCCAGCTGGCGACGCTCGGCAAGGGCGGGGACCCGAACGCCTGGCTCGCGGAGCTGCAGAAGAACGGCACCGCCGCTCTCGGCGGCTGAGCACCCACCGAGGGCCCGGCCCTCATCGCGGGCGGCATCCGCGGCACCCACCACGCCCCCGGATGCCGCCCGCACCCCCAGTCCTTCCTGCGTTAGGAGCAGCGCGATGGCGCTCACCCGCAAGGCAACCGGCGGCGGCATACGGGGCAGGGAAGGCATCGCCGGGTGGCTGTTCGTCATCCCGATGATCGTCATCCTCGGGCTCTTCCTCGTCATCCCGATCTTCATGGCCCTCTGGGTCAGCTTCACGAACTGGCAGGGGAACACCAACCCCTTCTCGATCGGCCAGGGCACCGAGCTCGTCGGGGCCAAGAACTACACCGACCTCTTCGCCCGCGACGGGCTGACCCGCGACAACTTCATGCAGTCGCTCGGCAACACCTTCTACTACGTGCTGCTCGTCGTGCCGCTCCAGACGGTGCTCGCACTTGCGCTGGCGCTGCTCGTCAACAACAAGATGCTCAAGGGCAAGAGCTTCTTCCGCACCGCCTTCTACTTCCCGTCGGTGACGAGCTCCATCGCCATCGCCACGGTCTTCCTCTTCCTCTTCTCCAACTCCGGGGCGGTCAACTCGCTCCTCGACCTGTTCGGTGTGGACGGCCCGAACTGGTTCACCGACAGCAGGGGCGTGCTGCACCTGCTGTTCAACGCCGTCGGCGTCGACAACCCCGGCTGGGCCCAGGGCGAGATCCTCGGCCGCAGCCTCTGGGACTGGCTCTCGGGGCCGTCGGTGGCACTGTTCGTCATCATCTTCCTCGTCGTGTGGACGACCTCGGGCACCTTCATGCTGATGTTCATCGCCGCGCTGCAGGACCTCCCGGTCGAGGTCGACGAGGCCGCCGCCCTCGACGGCGTATCGAAGTGGCAGAAGCTGCGGCTCGTGACGATCCCGATGATCCGACCGGCGCTCTTCCTCGTCATCACCCTCGGGCTGATCGGCACCTGGCAGGTCTTCGACCAGATCTACGTCATGGGCAAGGGCGCGCCCGACGGCACGACGCTCACGCCCGCCTTCCTGTCGTACCAGCAGAGCTTCGGCAACTTCCGCTACGGCTCGGGCGCCGCCATGGCGTTCGTTGTGTTCGTCATCATCATCGTGCTGACACGCATCCAGCGCTACGTGCTCACCGACAAGGACGAACGCAAGCCCCTCTTCGGCATCGGAGGCCGCAGATGAACGAGAAGCGCTCCAACCCCGTCAAGACGATCCTGCTGTATGCCGCACTGATCGCCTTCGCGCTGGTGTTCATCTACCCGTTCTTCGTCCAGATCGCGACGTCGTTCAAGACCGACCCAGACGCGGCGAACAACCCGCTCTCGCTCATCCCCGACCCGGCCACGACCGCGGTGTGGGCGCGGATCTTCGGTCAGACCGAGGACGCCGGCGTGCCGATCACGACGTGGACGCGCAACTCGGTGCTCATCGCCCTCGTCGTCACGGTCGCTCGCGTGTTCCTCGACTCGCTCGCCGGCTACGCCCTCTCGCGCCTGCAGTTCCGCGGTCGCAGTGCCGTCTTCGGCGCCGTGGTGGCCGTCATGGCCGTGCCGGGAGTGGCCCTGCTCATCCCGAAGTTCCTCATGGTGAACTACCTCGGCATCTACGACACCTACACGGCGATGATCCTGCCCCTGGTCGTCGACGCCGCCGGTGTCTTCATCATGAAGCAGTTCTTCGACTCGCTGCCGATCTCGATCGAGGAGGCCGCGCGCATGGACGGGGCCGGCGTGTTCCGGACGTTCTGGTCGGTCGTGCTGCCGATGGCCAGGCCCGCCGTCATCACCCTGACGATCCTGTCGTTCCAGGGGTCGTGGAACGAGTTCTCGCACTTCCTCGTCGTGACCAAGGGGACGCCGGAGCACCAGACCCTCGTCACCGGTCTCGCTGGCCTGATCAGTGGCGGGCAGGGCGCGAGCACGCAGTACCCGCTGAAGCTCGGCACGGCTCTGCTCACGACGATCCCGGTCGCGCTGCTCTTCTTCGCGCTGCAGCGCTACTTCATCCGCGGCGCCAACGAGGGCGGCGTCAAGGGCTGAAAAATGATGGAGCCCGGCTCGCATTGCGAGACCGGGCCATCAGGTGACGGTTCACGTACCACAACGGGCCAACCGCCGAAGTTCTTGTGCCGCTGGGAAAAGTGTCCCGTTCCTCGGCAACTCGGACAGGTTGACACGCCGCTGCAGGCATCGTTTGCGAAAGATGGACATTTGGTACGAATGGACCATTGGTGACTAGTCACCATGACCGATGGGAGCGAGCTCAGGGCACGCCCTCCAGCGGCCACGTGGTGCCGTCCGTCGTCTCGATGAGCGCCGCACGGGTGCAGCGGAGGGTCAGGGGCAGCCGGTCGGAGACCGCCGTGACGACAGGGCCGAGGTCCGCCATCTGCACGCCGGTCGATGCCGAGACGTGCGGCATCCAGTGGCCGGGCTCGTAGTGCCGGTGGATCGTCGCACCGGTGGCCCGCAGCGCCTCGACGGCCCGTGCCTGCCGCGCGGCAAGCGCCGCCCCCGCCGAGCCGGCCAGCGCCACCCGGCCTCGTGGGAAGACGACGGTGCCCTGCACCGAGACGTCCACCGGACCCGAGTCCGGCAGGGCGAGGGCGGCGTCGCGGACCGCGGCGACGTCGACGCCGACGTGGCCACCGACGCCGCCGCCGACATGGCCGTCGCCGTCGCCGTCGAGCAGGACGGCATACGACAGGTGGGGCACGTGCCGCCCGTGGGTGTGGATGAGCAGCGTCGGGATCCCGTTCTCCTCCAAGCGCTTCCACAGTTCGCGCACGAGCGCGTCGGAGCGCCGGTCGAGCAGGAGGCAGAGCGCGAGCGCCATGCCTCATTGTGGATCAGCAGACGGCATACGCTGGCGTCGTGAGCTCCACGCCCCTCCCCGGCGACCTCGACGTCGTCAACGCCAACCGCTACGTGCAGCTGACGACCTTCCGCCGCACGGGCACCCCGGTGTCGACGCCGGTGTGGATCGCGAGGGACGGCGCCGAGCTCGTCGTCATCACGGTCGACCCGGCGGGCAAGCTCAAGCGGCTGGCGCACACCTCCCGGGTCGAGCTGCGGCCGTGCGACATGCGTGGCCGGGTGCCCGAGGGGGCGCCGACGTATGCGGGCACCGCCGTCGTCGACCGCACCGCGGAGGGCGTCGCCGCGGTCAAGCGCGCGATGGGCCGCAAGTACGTCATGGCGCGGCTCGGCGACGCCATCGCGGCGGTCACCGACCGCATCCGCCCACGCGGGCCCCGTGCCGGCATCCGGATCACGCTCGACTGACGGCAGCGCCGGAGGCACCCAACGTTGGACACGAGACGCCAAAGGTTGGACACGCGGTTTCTCCGGAGCGCTGACCTGCGCATACGGTGACAGGCATGAGCTCGGCAGCAGGTGCCCGGCTGGTTCAGCGCCAGCTGGGAAGGATGCTGCGCAGCAAGGTCGCCGGCGACGATGCGCCGGCCCGCGCGCAGCGCATCTGGGGTGCCCCGGGCGAGCGCTGGTTCACGCCGGCTGACCCGGTGTGGCGGGTGCACGCGGACGCGTCGATGTTCCCGGCCGGCGTCACGTCGCTGCTGCTGCAGTCGCTGCACCCGCTCGCGATGGCCGGGGTCGCCGGCCACAGCGGCTACAAGAGCGACCCGTGGGGAAGGCTCCAGCGCACGAGCCACTACCTCGCCACCACGACGTTCGGCACGATCGAGCACGCCGAGGAGGCCGTCGCCGCGGTGCGCTCGATCCACACGCGGGTGCGCGGCAAGGCGCCCGACGGCCGCCCCTACCGCGCCGACGACCCGCACCTGCTGATGTGGGTGCACGCGGCCGAGATCGACTCGTTCCTGCGAGGGTTCCAGGCGTTCGCGGCCACTCCCCTGACCCCTGACGAGGCCGACGTCTACGTCGCCCAGGCCGGCATCCCGGCCGCGCGGCTCGGCGTCGTCGACCCACCCACCACGGTCGCCGGACTGCGTGAGGTGCTCGACGCGTACCGCCCCGAGCTCGAGGCGACCCCCGCCGCCCGGGAGGCCGCGCGCTTCCTGCTGCTCAACCCGCCGCTGCCCCTCTACGCCCGGCCCGGCTACGCGACTATCGCGTCGGGCGGCGTGTCCCTGCTGCCCGGGTGGGCACGCGACATGCTGGGCATCCCTGTGCCCGGCGTCGTCTCGACGCTCGTGGCGCGGCCGCTCGGCCACCTCGGCACGGCGGCGGTGCGGTGGGGCATGGCCGGGCTGGCCGAGCGCCGGCCCAGCGACTCACCCGGCTCCCCTGACTCGCCTGACTCGCCTGACTCGCCCGACTCGCCCGACTCCCCTGATCACCCCGACGGGTCCGGCGACCCGGTAGGGGAGAAGGCCGCCGTCTGAGCGGCCACCTTTGACCGGGCCGGGCGGCGTTCAAGAAGCGGACGCACCCGGCCCGGTGTCAGGTCTGCATCGGCGTCTGAGTGGACGTCCGCGTCGGCGTCGCGTCCGCGCTACGGGTCGAGGTCGGCGTCCGGCCCCGGGTGCGGCCCGTCGGGGTAGGGCTGCAGCGGCACCTCGGTAGGTCGCTCGCGCATCCCGATCTCGTATGCCGCCTGGCCGGCTGCCGTCAGCACGCGCCGTTGCCCTCGGGGCAGGGTCACCGTCACCTCGAGGTCCGCGATGGAGCAGTTGAGGACGGCGTGGTCGTGGTGGGTCGTGTGCACCTTCGGGAGCGCCGCGCCCGGGGCATCGGTTCCTGCTGGAGGTGTCGCCGGGGCTGCGGCGTGCGCGCCCGGCTCGGCGTAGAGCCAGGCGACGGACCGCTCCGGCGGAGCGGTGACCTCGACGTCGATGGCGAGGCCACCGCGGCCCGGCAGGTGCAGGTGGGCTCCGTCGCGGCGCTCCTCGACGCTCGTGGTGCGGGCGTGCGACATGCCGCCGAGGCGTCGGCGGTCGCCGCGCACCGAGAGCGCTCCGTTCGCGACCCACGGCAGCGTGCGCTCACCGACGCGGAGGCGTCCGAGCACGACGTCGATCCAGGTGCCGCTGGGCTCGCCGTCGAATCCGAGGCCGTGCAGCCAGATCCACCGCTCGGCGTGCTCGGTGCCCCAGTTGTGGCCGACCATGCCCTTCCAGCCGTCGACGTCGATGACGCGTCCGTCGACGGTGACGGCGCCGGTGAACCGGGCACAGGGGTGGAGACTGACGGGCTTCGTCCTGGGGAGGGGGACGGCATACATCCACGGGAACGGCAGGTGCTCGAGCGCGCGCTCGCCGAGGAAGGTGAGGTCCCACGAGACGGGCACGTGCACGTGCACCTGGCCGGGCGGCGGCACCATCGAGCCGACGGCACGGGTCGGTCCGAGGGTCGCGTCGGCGACCCCGACCCAGTGCGGGTCGCAGGTCGGGGCTCCCTCGACGGTGGCCTTGGCGGTGGTCGGACCAGGCGCGCCGGCGTCGAAGAGGGTGAACCACGTCGACGCGAGGGGCGGCTCGCCGGGCTCGAGGTGCACGGTGTGCCGCAGCCAGAAGCCGAGGCCGCCACCGGGTGCCACCGCGCGCAGGTAGTGGCTCTCGTAGCCGGACCGCATCGCCGCGAACCGCGCGGCCGCCGGGTCACCCCGCATCCCACTGACGCTACTCCCGAGGGGGTGCGTCGACAGCCCCCTCCGGTATGCCGGATCACCCCATCGGCGCGCGCCTGCCCCGCCCCCGCCCCTGCCCCGCCCCTGCCCCGTCCCGCCCCGTCGAGTGCCCACTTTCCGACGTCAGGAAGTGAGCACTCGACGCCAGGAGGTGGACCGCTCCCGTCGAGTGCCCACTTTCCCACGCCTCACGGACGGGGCGCGTGCGCGTCAGTAGGCTGCGGGTGTGCCCAGACTCGTGCTCACCGTCATCGGCGACGACCGCGCCGGCCTCGTCAACGCGCTCGCGGACGTCGTCACCGCGCACGACGGCAACTGGGAGGACAGCCAGCTCGCCGAGCTCGCCGGCAAGTTCGCCGGCATCGTCGTGGTCGGCGTGCCGGCCGAGCGCGTCGACGAGCTGACCGCTGCGCTCAACGAGCTCGACGGCCTGCTAGAGGTGACCACCCATCCGGGTGCCGAGGTCGACGCCGTGCCCGACGACACCTCCCCCGACTCCTCCCCCGACTCGGCGTCGCAGCGCCTCACCCTCGACCTGCTCGGCAACGACAGCCCGGGCATCGTCCGGGAGGTGTCGTCGGTGCTGAGCCGGCACGAGCTGTCGATCGAGACGATGACGACGGGCACGCGCGAGGCCCCGATGGCCGGCGGGCTGCTCTTCGAGGCGCACGTCGTGGTGCGGGTGCCCGCGAAGTCCGACACGGGGGCGCTTCGCGCCGACCTCGAGAAGCTCGCCTCCGAGCTGCTCGTCGACATCGCCGTCGCCTGAAAGGGCTTCTGGCGCGACGAAGGGGCCCGTCTCGCGTCTGCGAGCTCCGGGCCCCGCGACGGTTCACGTACCACAACGGGCCAACCGTCAAAGTCCTTCGTCAACCCCTGACGAATACGTCCAGTGAAGGGCGCTTTTCGGGTCACTACGACCGTATTCCTGTGACCTTGCGAAATTCTTGCGGCCACCTTGCGGACGTGCGCGTGGATACGACGGTGCCGGCCCGTCCGGACGCGAAGCTCTCAAAGGCCGCGTACGTGGGATGGACCAGGAGGACACTGGTGCCAGCGGGCCCGTCGCACAGGGGGTTGTCATGCGAGACAGATCGGCACGACGGTCATCACGTCCGACCTCACTCATCTCGACGCTCGCCCTGGTGGCGACGTTGCTGGCTGCGTGCAGCAGCTCCCCCGGCAGTGCCGGCGGGACCGCCAGTCCGAGCAGTCCCGGCAGCCCCGGCAGCGGCACCAGCAGCGGGGTGGCGTCGTCGGTGACGCCGAGCAGCCCGGCGTCGGCAACGCCCAGCGAGCCCTCGACGGTGCCGGCAGGGCCGGCGCTCGTGCCGCCGACGGCCTCCGTCCTGATCAACGCCGACGGGCACCTCCGGCTCGTCCACGCCGATGGGACCGAAGGCCGCATCGCGGTGCCCTCGATCGACGCCGAGGGCACGCACGACGAGGTCGTCATCGGCGACTGGGCCCCGGACGGTGGTCGCATCTCCTTCACGCGCCTCAACCACACGGTCCAACCGGTGCAGGCGTCGGTGTGGGTGGCCAACAGCGACGGCAGCGGGGCGCGGCAGGTCGTGTCGTGCGCGGCGCCGTGCCAGCGGGCGGGTCTGGGGGCGTGGTCGCCCAAGGGAGACCAGCTGGCCTACGTCGTCACCGACTTCGACGCGGCGCGGAAGGTGGCCGTGCGCACCGCGGTCGAGGTCGTCACCCTCGCGTCGGGGAAGCGGCGCGTGGTGCTGGAGACCAAGGACCCGCTCGTCGACTACGCCTTCCCCCGCTGGTCGCCCGACGGCACGAGACTCGTGCTGCAGGTTCTCCACGTCTCCCTCAAGACGCCAGCCGGGTCGAGCGACCCCGTCGCGACGCCGACCGTGGCCATCGTCGACCTGGGCCGGCCGCCGACACAGACCCCGCGCGTGCTGGCGCCCACGCTCCCCGGCACCTACCCGGACTGGAGCTGGAAGTCGGACACGATCCTCTTCGCCACCAACGACCCTGACGCCGTGAGCACGGAGGATGTGGACCGAGACGTCTGGACGGTGCGACCTGATGGCAGCGGCCTCCACCAGGTCACCCGGCTGCCGAAACCGAAACTCGCCATTCACCCGTCATGGACGGCCGACGGCACGATCGCCTTCCTGGAGTGCGTGTCGCGTTCCATCTGCTACCTCGCCTACGCGAAGGCCGACGGCTCGGTGGTGCAGACACCCCTGAAGCTGCGGGGCTTCTGGCCTCGGGTGAAGCCTGTTGCCTGACGGCCTTCTCGCGAGCAGTGTGGGGGCATGGACGGTCATGGGTACTCGGCAACAGCTGCTCCCGTCACCCACGCGAAGGCGGTGCCGATCGCGGACTACGGGTTCCTGTCCGACGGCGAGGTGACGGCGCTGGTCACCCCGGGCGGCGACGTCGACTGGATGTGCCTGCCGCGCTTGGACTCTCCCAGCGTCTTCGGCTGCCTGCTGGGTCGGCACGCGGGTCGCTTCCGGCTCGGGCCGTCGGACGTGAACGTGCCGACGGCGCGGCGCTACCTGCCGGGCACGATGGTGCTCGAGACGAGCTGGGGCACGCCGACGGGGTGGATCATCGTGCGCGACGTGCTGCTGCTCGGGCCATGGCACCACGACGACGGCATTTCCAAGAAGCACCAGCGCACGCCGATGGACTACGACGCGCAGCACACCCTGCTGCGCACGATCCGGTGCGTGTCGGGCGAGGTGCAGACGGTGATGGACTGCGAGCCGGTGCTCGACTACGGGCGCAAGCCGGTGAAGTGGGAATACACCAATCATGAGTACCACCAGTGCATCTCGCAGGCGGACGGCTCTGACATCCGTCTCACCCTGACGACCGACCTGCGGGTCGGCTTCGAGGGCGGGCAGGCTTCTGCGCGAACGCTGCTCAAGGAGGGCGACGAGCGGTTCGTGGCCCTGTCGTGGGGTGCGATCGAGCCGCCGTTGACGTCGGAGGAGGCGCACGACCGGCTCGAGTGGACGGCGCACCACTGGCAGCACTGGCTCGCGCGGGGGCGCTTCCCCGACCACCCGTGGCGCAGCTACCTCCAGCGAAGCGCGCTGACGCTCAAGGGGCTGACCTACGCGCCGACCGGGGCGATCGCTGCCGCGTCGACGACGTCGTTGCCCGAAACCATTGGTGGAGAACGGAACTACGACTACCGGTTCACGTGGATCCGTGACGGGACGTTCGCCCTGTGGGGTCTCTACTCGCTCGGGTTCGACTGGGAGGCCGTGGACTTCTTCTCCTTCATCGCCGACATGGCCGAGCGCGACGAGGACCTGCAGATCATGTACGGCATCGGCGGAGAGCGTGAGCTCCCCGAGTCGACGCTGGATCACCTGCCCGGGTATGCCGGCTCGCGCCCGGTTCGCATCGGCAACGCCGCGCACTCGCAGGTGCAGCACGACGTGTGGGGCGCGCTGCTCGACTCGGTCTACCTCCACTCGAAGGTCGCCGACCACCTGGACGGGCGCATCTGGCCGATCCTGGGCAAGCAGGTCGAGGCGGCGCTGAAGCACTGGCGCGAGCCCGACGCCGGCATCTGGGAGGTGCGCGGCGAGCTGCAGCACTTCACGTCGTCGAAGATCATGTGCTGGGTCGCCGTCGACCGCGGCGCGAAGCTGGCCTCGATGATCGGACAGGACTCGCAGGCCTCGGAGTGGCAGCTGGCCGCCGACGAGATCAAGGCCGACATCCTCGAGCACGGCGTCGACTCGCGCGGGGTGCTGACGCAGTACTACGGCACGGACGCGCTCGACGCGTCGCTGCTGCTGGCGCCCCTCGTGCGGTTCCTGCCCGCGGACGACCCGGTGATCCGAGCGACCGTGCTCGCCATCGCCGACGAGCTGACCGTCGACGGGCTCGTGCTGCGCTACCGCGTCGACGAGACCGACGACGGCTTCTCGGGCGAGGAGGGCACCTTCACGATCTGCTCGTTCTGGCTCGTGTCGGCGCTGTCGGAGATCGGCGAGACGAAGCGCGCGCACGAGCTGTGCGCGAAGCTGCTCTCGCTCGCCGGGCCGCTCGAGCTGTACGCCGAGGAGATCGACACCCACACCGGCCGGCACCTCGGCAACTTCCCCCAGGCCTTCACCCACCTGGCCCTCATCAACGCCGTCATGCACGTCATCACCAACGAGACCGCAACCCACTGAGGACCAACGCTCGGCGCCGACACGATCATCATCACCGGCATCGAGACGAACGTCTGCTGCGAGACGACCGCGCGGGAGGCCATGGTCCGCGACATCCGGGTCTTCTTCGTCAGCGACGCCACGCGACGGGCGGCGTCCCCGGCCTGACGGTGGACGAGGTGCAGCGGGCCACGCTCGCCACGGTCGGCACGTTCTTCGCCGACGTCGTGACGGTCGACGAGCTGGTCGCCCGGATCGGCGACGCGCCGGAACGCACCACCGACGTCCCGGCGTAGGACGTCGCGGCTGCGAGCGCCGCCAGCAACAGGCGCTGGGTCAGTCGGCCTTCTCGAAGGTCACGAGCACGCCGCTGACGCCACCCGGCCCGATGCGGCCCTTCACGTCGACCGACGTGATCGCCTTGAGCGACCAGCCCTTCGAGCCGTACTCGTTGAGCACCTTCTCGAGCTTGTCGCCCGACATCTTCCCGCCGATCATGCCCTCGCGAAGCTCGACGACCTTGTACTGCGGCATGGCGCACCTTCTTCCCTGTCGATGTCCTCCGACCGTATGCCGTCTCGCGCCCCCGATCCGTCCAGGCAGCCGTGGCGTCACTCCGGAAACGCAGGAGGAGGGCTGCTTCGCTGAGTCACTGCTGCGCTGAGAGGAGCAGGTTTCCAACCGATGGCCGCTCGGCCCCCGACGAGGGCTGCCGCCAGAAGGTGGAGACTGTTCCTGTCGGTGACCGCGAGGGAAGGGGACGGGCTGCCGTGTCTGAGAGCGACGCCTATGTGACGCCGAAGGTGGCGCACCCGTACTGGGCCAAGCACGCGTACGAGGTGCTGGTGGAGACGGCAGGTCGGTACGACGCCGTGATCACCTACTCGGAGCTGGCAGAGGAGGTCCAAGCTCGCTCCTCGATGCGGACCAGGGCCGAGATGCGCAACTGGATCGGGGGCCTGCTGGCCGACCTGGCCAAGGTCAACCACGTCCGGGGTGAGCCGCCGCTGACGTCGCTGGTCGTGCACAAGCAGGACGGGCGCGTCGGTTCGGGCTACGACGCGGCGCTCCGTCTCACCGGCCAGCCGCCGATCGAGGACCCGGTCGAGCGGGAGACGCACGCGGCCGCCGCACGCCTGGAGTGCTACCGGCACTGGGGAGCCGACGTGCCCGCCGATGCGCACCCGACGGTGCACACGCGTACGCGTGAGGTGCGGGAGCGCAGTCCCCGCACTCCCGCCACGGCGAGTCGCGCAACGACCCGGGCCGCCGCCGAGGAACGACGCGGAGCGGTCTGCCCAACATGCTTCATGGAGATGCCACTCTCGGGCGTGTGCCCGAACTGCGAGTGACCCGTCGGGTCACCGCATGCGATGCAGCACGGCCAGGGCAACACGTCGCGTCAGGTCTGCGGCGTCCCCCTCCGACGACGAGTCGACGCACGACAGGAGGGTCGCGACAGCACCCAGGTGAAGCTCGCCACCGCGTTCGACCTGCCCTCTGGCGAGGAATCCGCCGTCGGTCGGACGGAACCCGGCGACCGACAGCAGGTGTGTGACCCGGTCGTACGTCTCGGCCGTGGCCGTGGCCCGTGGTCGCAGCTCGAGAGGCTCCCCACCGACGACCGACACGAGGAGAAGGCCGCCCGCGATCTGCTCCCACTCCCGGCCGTCCGCGGCAAGGCGTGACAGCACGTGGTCTAGCAGACGCACGGGGTCGTCGCGCAGGCGTGCGGCCAGAGACGTGGGGAGCAACCTGCCCTTGGCCTTGCGCAGCAGCCCGTAGCGGCGCACGCGCTCGCGCAGGTCGAGGACGGGCGGGGTCAGGTCCTCACGGTTGCCCTGGCCGGGCCAGTGCTCGGCCAGCCTTGCGCCGTGGAGGACATGCTCCACGACCCGTGGCGGCAGGTAGCCGGCCGGTGTCAACGTGAGCCCGTCACCCACGGCGTCGAGCACGACGCGGAAGGGGACGGTCAGGCCGGCAGCCTCTTCTGGCGTGAAGTGGTCCGGCGCGCCCCACGTGGGTGCGCTGAGCCACTCGTCGAGGTCGAGGCGTACGGCACCGCGCAGCCTGCTGATGACGTCGGCGACAACTGCGGGCAGCTGGCCCATCGCCGCCGCGGTGTCGCGCGGCGCGAGGCGGGCGAGGGCGGCGTTGGTGTCTTCAAGGTCGAACTCGTCGGGGTGCCAGCCCGTCGGCAGCCACGCCCGCATCTCCCTGCTCGTCAGGCCGTTCGGCACATGTGCGGGATCCTCGCCGCCGCGCACCCACTCGGCGACCTCCTCGTAGCCGGGCACGCCACCGATGTTCTCGGGCGGGCAGGCGCGCTCACCCGCCAGGCAGGCGATGGCGTATGCCGTCCGGCCCGGTTTCGCCTCCGCGTCGCCTCCCGCGTCAGGCGCCTGTCGTTCGACCTGCTCGAGGACGATGGTGTGCGTCCAGCCATCGCCGAAGTCGTACTCGTACGTGAGCTCGTCGCCCGGCTCGCGCAGCACCTGGTCGAGACGAACGTCGGTCTCTGCGGCGCCCTCGTCGCCCTCCTCGATGTCGTAGGCGGTGAGGAACTTCGGGCTCACGTAGGGCGGCCCGAGGCTGAACTGGTGCAGGTGCGAGTCGGTCCAGCCCATGACCTGCTGCAGCACGTCGTGCACGCAGTCGAGAAGCAGGTCGCCGGGGATCATGAGGCGCCGCCAGACCTCGGGTTCGGTGCCGTCGAGCACCACCCGGAGCGTGAGCAGCGAGGCCACATCCGGTGGCGGCGGGATCTCGGGCTGCGATGGAGGGCTGGGCCACGTGCTCACGCCGAAAGCGTACGCAGGGGACGACGGATGGGGACGGATGGGGACGGGTGCGCCCAGTAGCCCCACCGGGCGCACCCACCTAATCCCCTTTGAGTCCCCCAGGAGTAGATCGAGCTGCTGCCACGGCGCGATCGACTTCTGGCCCCCTTCCATGCGCTGTCGTCGAGCGCGCCCGTGGGCGAGTCGACGGCAACGCCGCTCATCAAGGATGAAACGGGACGCGAAGGGACGCTAGGTGTCGGAAACGACACCTAGCGCTGGGGCTCCCGCGTGCGTGCACGCGGGGGCGTCGAGTCGAGGCGGCGACGGCCCTGCGCCGCCCACCACGCGGTGGCTGCGGCGCGTCCGCGGAGGCCGGTCTTCGCGTACACGGAGGAGAGGTGCTTGCGGACGGTGCGTTCGCTGAGGCCGAGGCGATGCGCGATGGCGCCGCTGGTCAGGCCGCCGGCCGCCAGGGCCAGCACCTGCTCCTCACGCCGCGTCAGTGCCGTGAGCTGGTCGCCGCCGATGGCTCCCGCCCCGTCGAGGGCCAGCGCGCGGAGCCGGCTCGTGGCCTCCTCGAGGCGGGCGTTGAGCGTCAGTGCGGGGGCGACGATGCTCTGGATGAGGGCGAGCGCGTCGAGGTCGTCCTCGGTGAAGTCGCGGCGGTCGCGGTGCAGGCCGAGGAAGGCGAACCCGGTCGGGCCGACGTGCAGGGCGATCGACGCGGGGTAGTGCGCGGTCGGCATCCAGCCGTGCATCGCGTCGAACTCCTCGGTCTCCCAGAACGCGTCCATCCGCACGTGGTCGCTCGTGCGGATGGGGCGGGTCGCACCGAACTGGAACATGGCGGCGAACGACGGGTGCGTGCCGACGTACTGGGCGGCCCGTTCGGCCTGGCCGGGCAGCACGACGCAGCCCTCGGAGGCGACGACGTCGGGCCCGTCGCCGGGCTGCAGGTCGGGGCTGAAGGACGCCAGGCCGCAGCCACCGTCAGCCGCGAGCACGACCTCGATGCGGCGGACGAGGTCCTGTTTGAACGGCTCACCGGCGGCGATCTGGCGCGCGATGTCGATGGCCAGCCGCAGCACGTCGGCCTCGCGCGGCCCGCTGGCCCCCATCAGGGGCGTCGATCGCTGCGTCCCCATGCCGTGCTCCCCTCGACGACGGGCGTCACGAGCCCGTCAAGAAATGGTAAGAGCGGTCTGCCGACTGGGAGGTGTTTTGTCCACGGTGTCCATCTCGTGGCCCGTCGTGTGGTGACGCGTCAGCGCTTGCCGCGTGTCTGTGACGAGCCGGGCGCCACGTGGGGCGAGCTCAGCCGAGCAGCCCGCGGCGCACGGCCTCCACCCCGGCCTGGAAACGGCTGGCAGCGCCGGTCGAGGCCATGAAGTCGCTCATGAGCCGTCGAACGGTCCGCGTCGACAGGCCGAGCCGACGAGCGGCCGACTCGTCGGTCGCGCCGGCAGCGAGCATCTGGAGTAGCTGCTTGCTCGTCGCGTTGCTCAGCGGTTCCTCCCGCTTGCGCACCTCGCCGAAGGGCGCCGCGAGCAGCCAGGTCGTCTCGAAGTACTCCACGAGCGCAGCGACCACCGACGGCGTGCGCACCTCGACCGCGCCCTGCGACGGATCGCCGACGACGCGGGGCAGGAGGGCGACCTCACGGTCGACGATGACGAGGAGCATCGGCACCTCGGGCATCGTGCGCGCCTCGCCGCCGATCTGGGTGAGCCAGCGCGCGTAGTCGAGCGTGGCCGGGTCGTGCCGGAAGCTCTCCTGGTAGACGGCACGGATCGCGACGCCGCGTTCGAGGGCACGCTGGTTGAGCGGCTTGCTCGCCGCCATCGCGTCGGGCCGGTGGGCTCGGCCCGGGTTGAGCGACACGCACTCGGTGCGGGCCTCGAGTGAGAGCTCCTCGAGCCGGTCGCGCACGCCCTCGAGCGTGTCGTGGTGGACGATCGCCTCGCGGTGCAGATGGGCGTCGTGCTCGAGGGCCATCGTCTCCATGAGCGAGCGCACGGCCGCGACGCGCCTGGCCTGGGCGGCGAGCTCCGCCTCGGCCTCGGCGACGAGCCGCGCCATGCCGACGCGGGGGTGCGAGGGCACGAGCAGCAGCGGGTCCGCCTCGTCGGGTCGCAGCAGGGCGGCGTCGGCGAGGACGTCGAGCGCCTTGCGCACCCGTGGCCTCGTCATGGAAAGGGCCGTCGCGAGGTCGGCGACCGTACGCGTGTGGTCCTCGAGCATCGCGCGGTAGACCGCGGCGGCGTCGCCGTCGAGCTCCATGCCCATCCCCTGTCCTGGGCCGCGCCGGTGCCGTCCGGGGTCCCTGTGCGCCCCGTCAGCCCGGTCGTGTCCGCAAGCGGACAGGCCCGTTGCGGCCAGATCATAACCCTTCCCGTCGGGGGCGCGAGGGAGCAACGTTCTCTTCACCAGGAAGCCGCCGGGGCGGCCCTTCGGAAGAAGGGTTCGAGAGCCGGAAAGCCCTGACACACAAGCATCTTCGCAGGGGAAGGAACCACCATCATGTCGCTCTTCACCGCTCTCGCTCCGGCCGCCGCCCGCACCTCCCAGCGGGGTCGCTCCCTCGCGGGGACGATCGCCGGGCTCGGCGTCGGGCTCGGCGTCGCCGCAGCACTCGTCATCGCCCCCGCCGCCGGCGGATCGTTCAGCGCGGGCGCGGCCCTTACCAGTCCCTCGAGCAGCACCGCTGGCCCCGCGCAGGGCTCGGGCGTCGTCGTCGCCGGCGGCTTCGAGTGGGGCGCTCCGGGGCGCCACTGACATGTACCTGATCTCCGTGACCTTCCGACCCGGACCGCGAGCCGGACCGAGCAGCACTCCCGCCGCGGCCGGCGAGCAGCTCGCAGCCGAGATCGGGCGTCTGCCGTTCGTCGAGCACAGCCGGTTGCAGGCCGCTCGCGACCGAATCGACCTGGCCGTCTTCGTCACCGCGAGGGACGAGCACCAGGCCCGCGAACGGCGGACCGAGGTGCTCGCCGCCTTCGATGCACTGTCGACCAGCCCACCGTGGTGGGTCCGCGACCTCGCCGTCGGCGTGGACTCCGTGGTCTGACCGCGCCGGCGCCGACCTCCGGCCCCGAACCCACTCACCCCGAACCCCACTCCCGAACCGCCTCACCCGGGCGCGAGCACGCACCCGAGGCCATGCCGTCCTGCCCCGATGGGCTGCTGGCGGCGATTGAGAACCACCCAGCACCACCTCATCCGGCCATCTCGGCCACCCCTCTCACCGCAAGGAGATCCACCATGTCCATCTCGAAGCTCCTCACCAAGGGCGCAGCCGTCGCCGTCTCGGTCGCTGCGATCGGCGCCGGCGCCGCAGCACCAGCCAACGCCGCCACCGCGAAGTGCGAGTCCAGCGGCACCCTGACGTACTGCTACCAGGTCACGAGCACGGCCGGCTCCGGCTTCAAGGCCCTCTACACCGACATGGTCATCAACACCACGAGCAGCACCGCGAGCCTCACCTGCAAGGTCGAGACGTCGAGCAGCTACACGGCGAGCGCTACCGCGACGGTCAGCGCCTCGGTCAAGGCCTTCCTCGTGGCCTCGGTCGACGCGTCGGTCTCGGCGACGGTGACCAACTCGGTGACGACGACGATCGGCTCGTCCACCACGGTCTCGGTCCCGCCCAACACGACCCGATACTGCGACCGCGGCAGCTACCTCTACAAGGGCACCGTACTGCGGACCGGCGCGAACGGCATGAACCAGCTGCCGAACTACACCTTCTCCATCACCGCGCCGGCCGTGCTCGCCTGGCGCCTGCGCTGAGGTGACGTCGATGCGCTCCGCGATCTGCACTGTCCTCGTGGCTGCCTCGGCCGTGGCACTGACTGGGTGCTCGGCCGGTGTGACCGGTGACCGAATGGCGTCTTCGCCGGCCCCCGCACCGGTGGCCGCCACGGTCGCTCCCCCGGCAGCGGCCCCAGGAGAGGCCGTCATCACCAAGGCGGCCGGGCAGGGCAGCTCGCGGGGCGCAGACGTGACCACCGACGGCAGCTACACGGCATACCTCGTGTGCCACGGCGGCACTGAGGTCACCGTGGTCTCGACGGCAACCGAGTCGAGGACGGCCATCCCGTGCACTGGCTACGTCTCCAGGATGCGCTTCCTCACCGAGAAGCACGGGGATTCCCTGACCGTGCGTGCGGATGCCGGTCAGGAGTGGGCGCTCACGGTGGCCGACTCGACGGTGGCGGGCTGACCTGTCGGAGCCGTCCTCGTCAGCGGGCGGCATACCCAGACTGGGTATGCCGCCCGATTTCGGGCGCTGATGCCGGCAGCGGTGTCCGTCGAGAACTCGCGACCCGCGGCGTCGTTGACCTTATGCGAGGAGTCGGCGAGCAGATGTACGTCCGCGAGACCACGGTCAAGTCCCAATTCGCGAGCGCCTGCACCGAGCCCGGTCGGCTCTAGTTCGGCAGATCTTCAGTACGGCGCGCCGTTCCGCGACATGACAGCGACTCGTTCAGGCCTCGTTGGGGGTTTTGCCCCGCGTCTGATGGCAGCCGGGGCTTGCCATCAGACGGTGACGACCGGATGGAAGTAGTCGAAGAGGCCAGCCTGGATGGGTTGCGAGAACTTCAGGCGCATACGCACGACGGGCAGTGCCTTGCCTGCGTCATCGGGCATGGTGGTCTCCTCGAAGTCGAGCGGCTTCGCATCTCCGAGGTAGTAGAACTGCGATCCTTCAGCGTCGTCCTTCTTGACGAAGACGTGCAGCTTCACCCGGCCTTGCACGATGTGGTCCACTTCTGAGCTGGACAGGGTTCGACGCGACCGGGTGTACCAAAGCATGGTCGACTGATCGAGGAGTGCGTCCTCGTACGCTGTGCTCGACGTGATCTCGTCGCCCTTGTGAAGCGTGACGAAGATGGGGCATTCACCCGAGTCGACGTCGGCGCGATAGCCGTAGATCGTTGACGTCCACTTCCGCGGCCAGCCCAGGAGTCTGCATACCTCTTTGCGCGTGTACTGACGCCCAGGCGTGAAGTAACGAGTGGGTTCGTACAGCGCCGCGGCCATCGCCTCGCCGGTCTGCGCGACATCGTCCACGTGGGAGCGGAACAGCTCGGAGCAGGCGTAGTCCCAACGGAACTCAGAGGTAAGAGCGATGCGACCGTCCGCATGCCGCTCGACGATCCCGGTCCGGTAGCGCTTCTGATCAGCCTCTGCATGCTGCTCGAGGGTGAACGTGTCGATAACGCTGTCAAGGAAGCGCTGCGGCACGATTTCGCCGTCGACGGCGACAGCTTCTCGCGCATCGTCACGAGTGAGCGACTCTCGCGCCAGTAGGGCCGCTAGGAGGCGCGCCTCGCCAGTGCGCTTAGCCGGCAGAACCTCGTGGGACAACAGCTCGAGGGCCTTTCCCTGACGCGGGGTCAGATCGGCGCTCTCCTTGAGCGCCGCCTGAAGCAGCCCGGGGTAATGCTCCCGCGTCGTGGCTAGGACGACCGGGTCAGTCGACTGGAATCGCCAAAAGTCCCACAGGTGAGGAAGGCGGCCGACTCGATCACGCATGGCCGTGAGTGCGGCACGGAGTTTAGGCATTGCATCGAGACGGGTTTGACTGATGGACGCCAGGACGCGTGCCTCGGCCACCTTGTCGAAGCGAACGCTCGAGAGTCCGGCCACAACGCCGATCTCTTCTGCGGCGATGAGTTTTTGGCGGATCGACTCCTTGTTCAGCGACTCGTCGCCGAAGAGCGCGATCGGGATGAGGTAGTTGTTTGCGTAGTTGCCGATGAAATCGATGACAATCAGGTACTCCTTACCCGGCGCCTTACGTAGTCCACGGCCGAGCTGTTGCACGAACACGATGGAGGACTGCGTCTGACGAAGCATGATCACCTGGTTGACACTGGGGATATCGACCCCCTCGTTGAACACATCCACCGTGAGGATGTAGTCGAGCTCGCCTCGCTCAAGCCGTTCCACGGCTGCTTCACGGGCCACGATGCCGTCCTCTCCCGTGAGGGCGATGGTTCTCAGCCGGCGTCCATTCAGGTTTGACGCGTTGAAGGCCTGCGAGAGCTGGTGCGCCTCCTCCTTGCGACTGCAGAAGATGAGGCCTCGCGGCGCGATGCCGGCCTGGCCGTAGGTCTCCAGCGCGGCGAGAACGTGCCGCACGCGCTCGGGTGACGCCAACTTGGTGAGCAGGGTGAACTCGTCGGTGCTCGTCCCGTCCTCAAAGGAGATATCGGCGATGCCGAAGTAGTGAAACGGCGCCAGCATCTCCTCTTCGAGGGCCTTGTTCAGGCGGATCTCGTAAGGGACGACGTAGTCGAACAGCTCGTAGACGTTGAACCCATCGGTGCGCTCGGGGGTTGCGGTCATGCCGAGGAGAAACCTTGGCTGAAGGTGCTCGAGGACCTTGAGGTAGCTGGACGCTCCCGCCCGGTGCACCTCGTCCACGAGCACGTAATCGAAGGCCTTGGGATCGATCGACTCGAGGGTCCCGGCTCTCGACAAGGTCTGGATCGTGGCAAAGACGAAGGGGCGGTCGAGCTGCTTCGACCCACCAGCGAGCTTGCCGAAGTCGCTCCTGGGCCGGTTGAGAACGCGGGCGTACTCCTCCATCGTCCGGTCAAGGATCTGCTCTCGGTGAACAACGAAGAGCATGCGCTTGGGGTCAACGGCCTTGACGTCTAGGGCCGAGAGAATGGTCTTACCGGTGCCAGTCGCCGAGACAACGACTGCACGCGGAGCGCCATCTGCACGTGCTTGGGCGATCGCCGCTAGAGCCTCCCGCTGCATCCGGTTGGGCAGCACGCGCAGCACGGCAACCTGTTCCGCCGGCCCGTCGCTCATGTCACCAAGGAGTTGCCCGTCGACAAACGCGCGGCCCGGCTCTGGAAGTTCAGGTACGTCGATGGCGCTGACGCTCGCAAGTGCGTCCGGTGTCCGCCGAGGCCGAGGGGGCGGCGCCGTGTACCTGCTCGAGTAATCGTCGACCCAGTCCTGCGTTAACGGAGTGGACTCGCTGATCTGCAGGTCACAGAGCCTCCGCAACTGCACGCCCAGGTCACTGGAACGGGCGGCCGAAACTCGGAGATTCCACTCGTGGTTCTTCACGAGCGCTGTTTCGGTGAGGTTCGAGCTTCCCAGCATCGCCGTTACCGAGTTGTCGTGCTCGAAAACGTAGCCTTTCGGGTGGAACGCCTGCGATCGATGGATCCGGACGTCGATCCCGTGCCGTTGCAGGCGGAGGAGCTCGGCAAAGGCCGCTGGCGAGTTGAAGGCCAGATAGTCGGACGTCACGATGCGCCCCTGCCCTTCGAACTCGAGCAGATCAGTCTTCAGCAAGGCGATGGCGCGCGGCGATACGAACGCCACGGAAAAGAGGAAACTGTCGCACGTGGCGAGCTCTTCTCTGATGACGCGCAACGCGGTGTTGTCTGCGTCGTTGTACACGAGCTGCGGGTGACGGCGGCGCGGCGCGACCTGCTCCGTGCCGAGGTAGCCGAACTGGACGTCGAGAGAGAGGTCGCCCAGCCAGTTGAAGTCAGTCGCCATACGTCAGGTCACGCCTCACTCGCTTGACAGCAGGGATGTCGGCCGGCGCCCACTCGAGGTCGCCCATCTCTTCTGGGGTACACCAACGAACTTCGTCATGGTCGGTGAGGTGCGGGTGTCCCGCGGTCAGGTCGCAGTAGAACGTCGTGAGAATGATCGTGGCGAAGTCGTATTCGTGGCGCGTTGACTCAATCTCTGCACCTACGGCGACCTCACAGCGCAACTCCTCGTCGATCTCTCGAACCAGCGCCTCGTGAGGGCTTTCCCCCGACTCGACCTTGCCGCCCGGAAACTCCCAGTAGCCGGCCAACTTGCCAGGCTCGGCCCTACGGGCACACAGGACCTTTCCCTCAGAAAGGATCACGGCCCCGACCACTGAAACAACCGACTTCGACCCAATCACGCGGCCGAGCTTAGAAGGTGGTGGAGGCAGCGCGGCCCCCGACACGACCACGGGCATCCGCGACTTCCCGTTGCGCCCAGCTTGAGGCGCGACTGGTCACGCGCCTCCATCAACAACGAATGCCTCGTCGGGCGCAACAACTGCTCCTACGATCGGGGCTGTCACGAGTTCGAGTTGCTCACGCCGGCGCGGATCTACTGGCACTCCGGTAGCGGAGCGATACGGGCCGACATTGTTGGCTCGGCCCAATCACGGGACGCCTGCGCGACTTCGACCTGCCAGCGCCGCAGGTGCGTCCGGGCCTCGGCGCTCCGACCGCGGAGGCTAGCGACGCGGTGAACCCGCAGCGACATATGGCGCCGATCGAAGTGTGGGTACCCGCCTACTGCGCCCCGCGTTGCGCCAGAACCCGCGGCACTGCGCACCCCTCGAATGCAACGACCGCAGAGGCGTCACCCGGCTGCAGCGTAGAGCCATCGAGGTCAGCCCCGCTCCTCTGTCGGCCATGAGGAGGACCGTGATGCGCACCTATGAGGCATCGACGAGTCCGGCTGCGGGATCGTAAGTGCGACCTAAGGACGCGGCGGGGTTTGTCGAGTTGCCAGGCCGCCCGCCGGCCGAGGCGACGGCCCGGACACGCGTCCCTTCCGCCCCCTGCGCACCTGTCGTCAGAACCGTGCGATCACGGATTGATGAGGGGCCGGCCGGCACGAGGGAGCCCCTCCTTCCGAACGAGTGTTTCCAGCGTCCGCGCAGAAGGGCCATCCGGGGTGACCACGACGCGATAAGTCAGGTGGTCGGCGACGTACTGGCGTGTTCGCATGTCAAGTAGTCGCTCACCACGTGCAAGAGCGCTCATATCCACCGACGTCAAGGTTGGGATCACGAATCTGTCGCAGACATAGATGGCGAACTGATCCCCAGAGCGGCGGCCACTGGCGTGGGATTTTAGCCGCCCAAAGACGCCTGTGGCACGAGGATTCTCCTCATCACGGTGTGCCCAGGCCATACCGACATAGAGGAACGCATCATCGCTCCAGACGGTATAGACACCGGACGGTCCTACCGGGAAGTGGGTGCCGGGCCAGTCGCGAAAGGCGTGTGCAGGTCCGTCCTCGAGCCCTGCCCGATGGTCTCCGAACTCATTCCTCACGACGCGAGCCTCCCATGGCGGACAGGCTCGGCCCCATCAGGTCGCGTCACAGCGCCGCGAGCAGTCGTGGGTGCCGTCCGAACGAGCTGCGGGAGCCGATGAGCGCGCAGCATGGCATTGGCACCCATCGAAGGTGTGCACCGGTCGAGTTATTCCCCGCGTTGGTCCCTTGCCGAAGCCCCACCGCATCCCGCGCACAGATGCCTTGCGCCAACCCACATCTCGCTGGCAGAGCCGTGTTCACCTCCCGGGTCAACGTGCCGTGATGCTCGCGCCCTTGCGGCGATTGCACGGCCCGCAGAGGATCTGCAGGTTCTCCGGCGTAGTTCCGCCCCCCATAGCCAAGGGAATGACGTGGTCGAACTGAAGCTCGACTACCGCGCCGCACTGTCGGCAGGCGCCTCCATCCCGCGTCCAGATGAACTGCTTTACGTCGTCGGCGATCCCCTCGCGAACGGCCCTATCGCGCGGCGCTCCACCCATGGCCACGATCTGCTGCGCCCGATCGATCCGCTGCGACTGCCGTTGTTGGCGTGTCACCAGAAGCGCATGCACAGCCATCCCGTCCAAGCCCTCGTTCTCCGAGTAGAACTGGCCTTGGAACTGCCAGTAGGTGCGGTTCTTCACCGTCGCCAGGCGAAGTGGGAACAGCATCTGGCTCTGCCAGCCCCCAGCCCATTGGCTCTTGTGGATCTTGTTCAGGCGATAGACGCCCCGCACTCCGACGTGAAGGGTTAGCCACCCCTTTCCCGTGAATAGCCCAGGCTGGAACGTGAGCTTCACGTTGTCGTGCTTCCTAAGCATTGGCGCGTACTCCTTTATCGACGTCCCACCCCGCTCCCCGAGCACCCTAAGGTCGCTGCGCCGCACGCGGCATCGAATCGGAATAAGTTGCCCAAAATGGACGATGAGAGCGGACGCCGCCGACCCATCCGCCAAATCATCCGTTGCCCGGCTATGGAGTCGGCGCCTCCCTTTGGAGCACGGCGTCTGGGGCCCCATGCCGACACCCTGGTCTGCCCCGCCCTTCTGACCGGACGGTGGGCCAAGCCGAGCATGCCCGATTTGCGAGACGCCGATGCGTTGGCTCCTGTAGGAACAGCCCTATGGACCACCACGTAGGCGACGTTCTCAACGGACATGTACTCGGCGTCGATCACGCCTGGCATCCCATGACGTACGCGAACGTGCCGTCGACGCGCTCGACGAGCTCCTACGGGGACCGCTACCGGGCGAGGTGGAGATGGACCATCCTCGCGTGCGTTGTCCTAAGCGTTCTCTCCAACATCACGCAGTCGGGCCAGCAGAGCGGCTCGAGCACGCTCCTCTCCACACTCATTGGCGCCATCATCAGCGGATCGATCATCAACCTCGTTGTGGCAGCAATCCCCCGACGCCGGCCGGTGGCCCACCGCGGCTAGCCCCAAGGCAACTTGTCCACGGATCGACCTGGACGCCAACTCTCTCGCGCCCATCCCGACCGTTGGTTCCCCCAGAACGGAGCCCGGCTTCTGACTCTTGCGCTGGCCTCCCCGCTCGCGGTAGCCAGCCGAGCTTCCGGCGGGGAGTGCGGTGAGGGCAAGCGGGCCTCAGAGGCTGCGCATGGGAGCCCGAGAAAGCCATCGCGAACTGACTAAGACGGCCAATGTGTGTCCTTCAGCGGCAAGCGCCCAGCTTTTTGTACCAAAGCTCAACGAGCAACGAGTGGTCCTTGGCAGAGCGTCCTTCGCCAGCATCTGACGCGGTCAGCGGATCAGCCGGCTAAGGAAGTCACGCGTCTCTGGGTCGGTGGAGTAGATCGTCACGCTCTGCATGCCTCGCGTGAGCATGACCTTATAGACGTTCCGCACCAAGCGGTCGAACTCTAGGTCGCTGACCTTGGTGCGGTTGCGGAAGTCGGGGTCGCGATTGGCTTCGCGCACCGTGCGCCAGCCGCCGTCACGCCAGACGAAGTCGGGCCCGATGATGGCGCCAGCGTGGTCGTACTCGAAGCCCTGCGCCGTATAAACGCAGCCGACCTGGCCGAAGCCGGCGGGGTCGCTGGCCCAGAGCGCGGCCGGTGGGGCGCCGCCGACAGAGCGATCGCCGCGAAGGTTCCAGGGTCGGGACCACCCGTCGATCTGGACATCGTTGACCAGTGATCCGTCAGGGCGTGGGTCGCTCCACGGCCAGCAGTAACCGGCGGCCATGCGAGCTGAATAGCCGTCGTCCTGCCGGGTCGCGAGAACGTGCTCGAGCTCCTGCGGCGTGTCCGCCACGGACACACTGAAGCCGTCGTCACCCTTCCACTCGACCGGCCCGCCCGGCTTGAGACCAAGGAGCCGCAGCACCCAGTCGACATAGACCTCCGAGCCACCACAGCGGAACTGGTCGTTGAGGTTGATCTGCTCGACCTTCAGCCCGAGGGCCTCGGCGTGCACCTCGATGTCCTCGACCGTGCCCATCTCACCCGGCCGGACGACCTGATGCTCGTCCAGCAGGAACACAGGCACCTTTGCGGCGGAGAGCAGCTCGTGAATCTGGGGCCGACCGGCCGTTCGCAGCTCCTTGCGCGTGTACCGACTGACGGAGGTCTCACGGATGCGATGCGCCTCGTCGAGGATCAGGCAGTCGAGGTCGTTGGGCTCGGCTGTCATGAACGAGTTGAAGTACGTGAAGAGCTTTTGCACGCGCGGCGCGCGCTTGCCGGCCACCTTGCGCAGCGTCATGGTGAACGACCGTGAGCCGGTGGCGTGCATCACCGACCGGCCCTGCCGCGACAGCTCGCCCATGAGCGAGAGAGCGATGACGGACTTGCCACTCCCGGGGCCGCCACTCACGACGACTGCTGTCTTGGTGTTCGACCGTCGAGCCCGCTCCACTGCGTGCATCACGTGCTCGTAGGCATCCCGCTGCTCGTCGAGGAGCACGAACTGCTCCCGGTTCTGCACCTCTTCGGCAGCCACCGCCAGCAGCTGCTTGCTGGGCGTGATCTTGCTGCGTAGGAGCGCATCGGCGGCCTGGGCGCCACTCTCGCCGGGTGCGAGCAGTGAGCGAAGATAGTCGACGAAGGCTCCACGGCGCTGACCAGTGAAGAGCGCTCCCTGCTTGGTCCGCGGCAGGTCGAGGAGATCAGAGACGCCCAGATCAGTGGCGTTGTGCAGGTACGCAACGCCGGCCAGAGAGTGCGGCTGCTCAGCGAGCATGACGGTGAACGACGAGAGGTAGTCGCAGTAGTCGGCCACCTGCAGCGCCGGGTGCGTCACCGCGCGACGGCCGTACTGCTCAACCGTCACAAGCCTGTCGCTGCCTTCGAAGCTCTCGGCTGAGCTCCACTGCTTGAGCTCGACAACCACATACGACGGCAGGCCGGTCTTGGGGTGCTTGCCGGCGAGGACGACGTCTGCGCGCTTGCTCGTCAGGGGCAGCTGGTACTCGATGAGCATCTCGACGTCGTCGAGCCCGGCAGACACCAGGTCGGCCTGCAGCGCCGGGAGGCTCCGCTCCCACGACCGCGATTCACTCGCCGCCGGACGGCGCCCCGTCTGGATGCTCATCTGCTCGGCGATGCGATCCGCCAGGTGTGCCTCGAGGGCTGAGAAGCCTCGAACGGAGGTCCGGAGTAGGTGCACGAACAGGTCCCCTGGCAGCACGAAGTGACTCGTGCGGTGTGGGGGGCATGTCCGTGGGAAGCCCGTCGGGCCGCAATGACAGGGGAAGCCTAGTCATTGCGGCCCGCAAACCACGGGAGGCGACAGCGCGCCGGACCTCAGCCGCGTGACGATCCCAATGTGCTCAACGTCGGCGTGAGGGCCAGGCGGTCGCCGTCCCAGGTGACGGCATACGGGTCGGTGATCTCTCCGACGAAGGCGCCGTCGCGGTCGTGCACGAAGGCCAGCAGCTTCGTGTCCCCCGTCTCGCGCTCGGTGACGAACTTGCCGACGTAGAGCGACGGGTCGTCGATGACCTGGGCGCCGGCGATGTCGTAGGGCCCGAGCGGGGACTTCGCGTCCGCGATCCACACCCCGCCCGTCACCCCGTCGGCCCGCGCCGCCTCCGGCATGTCACCGACCAGGCAGTTGAAGAGCAGCACGTCGCGGCCGTCGACGACGAAGGGCTGCAGCACCTCGAGCTGCCCGAAACCCTCCCCCGGTGACGACAGCGGCTCCCGCAGCTCCCAGGTCTCCAGGTCGGCCGACCACGCGTGCCCGACCACCCCACGGTCGACCGTGTCGCCGTGGTTGGCGCGCGCGGTGATGAGCATGTGCCAGCCGTCGCCGTCCGGGTCGGGCAGCACCCACGGGTCGCGGAACGCCTCGTCGTGCCAGTGCCCGTCGGCGTACTTCTCGTACCACCGCGGGTCGGCCGCCAGCACCGGCCCGGGCGCCTTGTCCCACGTCATGAGGTCGGTCGACACGGCATACCCGATCGACTGCACGTTCGCCCCGGAGGCGTTCAGCGACGCCCCCGTGTAGAACATGAACCACCGCCCGTCCGGGTGCCGGACGACCGACCCGGTCCACGTCGCCAGGTCGTCGAAGGCTGGCGCGTCCGAGCGCACGAGCGCGTCGACGACACGCTCCCAGTGAACGAGGTCGGACGAGACCGCGTGACCGACCGACGCGCGGTAGTGCCGGGCGTGCGGGTCACGCAGCGCACGCGACGCGTAGAGGAAGAACAGGTGGTACTGCTCGCCGTCGTCGACGGTCCAGAAGTCCCACACCCACGCCTCGGGGAGCTTGAACACGAGTCAGCCTTTCACGCCGGATGAGGCGATGGAGTTGATGAACGATCGCTGGAAAGCCACAAACAAAACCAGCACGGGCGCGGTGATCATCGACGCGTACGCCATGATCTGCCCCCACGAGGTGTTGAGCTGCTTGAAGTAGTCGATGCCGACCATGACCGGTCGCAGCTCCTCGGTCTGCACCGACATGAGGGGCCAGAGGTACTGGTTCCACATCGGCAGGAAGGTGAGGATCGCGACCGTCGCGACGGCCGGCCCCGACAGCGGCATGACGATGCTGCGGTAGATGCGGAACCACCCCGCGCCGTCGACCTTGGCCGCCTCGTCGAGCTCCTTCGGGATCGAGTCGAAGTACTGGTAGAAGAGGAAGATCGAGAAGGCGTTGGCGATGAACGGCACGATCTGCACCTGGTAGGTGTCGAGCCAGCCCTCGCTGAAGCCGTCCGGCCCGAGGAAGGGCAGCTTGTTGGACCACCACAGCAGCGGCAGGGCGAGCGTCTCGAACGGCACGATGAGCGTCGCGAGGATGATGCCTAGCACGGCGCCCGCGCCGCGGAACCCGATGCGCGCCAAGGCGAACGCCGCCATCGAGTTGACGACGATGCCGAGCACCACGGTGACGACGGTGATGATGACGGAGTTCATCATGAACTGCGCGAACGGAACTCGCCCGAAGACGCCCGTGTAGTTGTCCGTCGAGATGTCACCGACGGGCAGGAACGCCTTCCAGCTGCCGAGGTCGCCGAAGATCTGCAGGTCCGGCTTGAAGCTGCTGACGAACATGAAGACCAGCGGCAGCCCGAAGACGAGGCAGAGCACGATGCGGGCGAGCACGCCGAGAGGCTTGCGTATGCCGTGTCGTCCCGAGTCCCCGCGGCGCGGTGGCGTCGTGGTCGGGTCGGCGACGTGCGCGAGGTGGTCCGACCCGAGGCTCGAGCTGGGACCACGACCGAAGTCCGGTGCGGTTGCGGTGGTCATCGGGCGTCCTTGTCTCGGGTGAAGTAGCGGTTGACGAGGGTGACGGCGAGCACGAGCACGAAGAAGACGAGCGAGATCGCCGAGGCGTAGCCGGTCTGCTGCTGCTGGAAGCCGGTGCGCACCGCCATGAGCACGACCGTCGACGTCGAGTCGAGCGGCCCGCCCTGGGTCATGATGTTGACCTGGGTGAAGAGGGCGAACGCCGAGATCGTGATGGTGATGAGGATGAAGGTCCGCGTCGCCCGCAGCCCCGGCCACGTGACGTAGCGGAACTTGTCCCACGTGCCGGCGCCGTCGAGCTCGGCCGCCTCGTAGAGGTCGCCGGGGATCGTCTGCAGCCCCGAGAGCCAGATGACCATGTGGAAGCCCATCGCCTGCCACGCCGACATGAGGATGATCGCGAGCAGCGCCGTGTGCGGGTCGCCGAGCCAGTCGGGCCCGTCGATGCCGAACTTCAGCAGCACCTGGTTGATGAGGCCGTTCTTCTGGTACATGAAGAGCCACAGCATCGACACGACGACCATCGACGTCACGACCGGCAGGAAGTAGACGGTGCGGAAGAAGTTGACCCCGCGCATCTTGACGTTGACGAGCAGGGCCAGCCCGAGCGCACACGCCGACTGCACCGGCACGATGACCGCCGCGAAGATGATCGTGTTGCGCAGCGACGCCCAGAACGTGTCGTCCGCGAAGAGGCGCACGAAGTTGTCGACGCCGATGAACTCCGCCGGCCGCGGCGAGATGAGCCGCGCGTTGGTGAAGGCCAGCCCGAAGGTCAGGCCGATCGGGATGAGCAGGAACGTGATGAGCAGGATCCCGGCCGGCAACAGCATGAGCAGCGCCGTCGTGGTCGACGAGCGTGAGCCGCTGATGGACCTGCCGGACGTGCCGGTGCTGCCCGGGGTGCCGGCGGCACCGTTGCGCCGCCGGCCCCTTCGCGTCGTCGTCGCCGAGCCACTCTCGGCCGCAGTGATGGTCGTCATGTCAGTCACTCACTGGAAGTAGCCGTTGGACTTCTGGTTGGCGTCGATGTCCTTCACGGCCTGGTCGAGCGCCTGCTTCGGGTCCGCACCGTTGAGGATGTCCTGCGCGGTCTTGGTGAACTCCGTCGCGATGAAGGGGTAGCCGGGCGAGACGGGACGCAGCACGGCGAACTTCTTGGCGTAGTCGAGGAAGAGCTGGTTCTCCCCGCCCTTCTCGTAGCCCTTCACCTGGGCGGCGGCGGCATCGGTGGCCGGGATGTTGTTCGTGTCGCGGGCGACGCTCGCGACGTACTTGTCCTGCGCCGCGAACTTCATGTAGTCGAGCGCGCCGGCCTTGTCGGTGCAGTTCTGCGAGATGCCCCACTGCCACGAGCCGCCACCGATCTTCGGGCCGGTGCCGAGGTCCGGCGGCGGGAGGAAGAGGGTGTCCTTGCCGAAGGCCTTGCGGGTGTCGACGGCGGTCCACGTGCCGTTGTAGAGGATCGCGGACTTGCCGTTGATGAAGTCCTTGGCCGGGTCGGCGCCCGACTTCAGAGGGACGAGGCCATCGGTGACGAGGCCGCGGAACCACTTCGCCCACTCGAGCGCCTTGGGGCCGTTGAGCAATCCCTCAGCAGTCTTGTAGCCGTCGCGGTTGACGAGGTCGCCGCCGAAGCTCTGGAGCATCGGGGAGTACGCGTACGGCCACCACTCGCCGGTGAAGCTCGTCGCGATGTCGAGCGGGTTCTGGAACGCGCCGGAGGCCTTGATCTTCTTCAGGGCCGCGGTGAACTCGTCCTTGGTCCACGGCTGGTCGACGGTCGGGACCCGGATGCCGTACTTGTCGAGGATCGTCTTGCGCGTGACCATGACGAGCGCGACGTCGTAGTAGCCGTAGGAGTACGTCTTGTTGTCCCACTTGCCGAGCACGGTCGGGAGGTACTTCGACAGCGTCCCCTCGAGACCGTCGAGCGGCGCGAGGTAGCCGGCCCAGGCCCAGTTCGGCACGTTCGGCCCGTCGATGTCGAGGATGCACGGGAGCTTCTTGCTGGCGGCTGCCGCGACGACGGACTGGTTGTAGGAGTCCTGCGGGAAGGCCTGGACGTTCACCTTGTACTTGCCCTGGCTCGCGTTGTAGTCGGTGACGATCTTCTGGATCGCCGCGAGCTCGGCCTTGTTGCCGGCGTTGTGCGTCCACATGGTCAGTTCGCCACCGGCGCCGCCGGAGCTCGAGCTGCCGCCCTTGGCGCAGGCGGCCATGGACAGGGGCAGCGCCGCGGCGAGCAGGCCGACGGCGATGCGCTTGGGGGTGGGGGTGAGCTTCATCGGTTCCTCCGTGATGGTCAGGTCAGCGCCACTGCTAAAACCTTTCAGCACGAGAAGGTAGCGGGCCGGCGGGGCGCCGCGCAAGAGGTTGCTAAATCCTTTTCACCAGCCGGTATGCCCTCAGGCCATCTCTACCGTGGGGTACGCTTGCGCCGGGCGCCCCAGGGAGGGTGCACACGGCATACGCAAGGTCGCGACCACGCGACGACGAAGGGGTGGGAGTGAACAAGCGGACGACGCTCGCAGACGTCGCCGAGCGGGCCGGCCTGTCGAAGACGGCCGTGAGCCTGGTGCTCAACAACCGGCCCGGCTCGCGCCTGTCCGCCGACGCCGTCGCACGCATCCACGAGGCCGCTCGCGAGCTCAACTACCGCCCCAACCCGCAGGCACGCTCGCTGCGGCTCGGCACCACCGGCACCGTCGGTTTCATCTCCGACGACGTCACCGTCACCCGCTTCGCCTCCGCGATGATCCGCGGCCTGCTCGACGCCGCCGACGAGAGCGACCGCGGCGTCCTCATCGCCGAGACCTTCAACCACCCCAAGCAGCTGCGCAAGGCGCTGGACTCGATGGCCGACCGCCAGGTCGACGGGCTCATCTTCGGAGCCCTGTCGGCACGCCTCATCGACCTCCCGCCGCTGCCTGACGGCATCCGCACCGTCACCGTCAACTGCGTCAACCCGGACGTGCCCGTCGCCGTCCTCCCCGACGAGGAGCAGGCCGGGTATGCCGTCACGCGCCACCTGCTCGACGCCGGCCACCGCGACGGGATCGCGATCATCGGCAATGCGCCGGTGGCGCGGACCGACCCGCGCGTCTCGGTGACGATCGGCCGCCGCTTCGACGGCATCCACCGTGCGCTCGACGAGGCCGGCGTGACCCCCGTGGCGGTCGCAGACATCGAGAAGTGGGAGCCCTGGAACGGCTACGACGCGGCCAAGGCAGTGCTGGCGTCCGGCGCGCCCGTCACGGCGGTGCTCTGCCTCAACGACCGCGTCGCCTTCGGCGCCCAGCAGGCCATGCAGGAGAAGGGACTCCGCATCCCTGACGACCTCTCGGTCGCCTCCTTCGACGACGACCAGATCGCCGCCTACCTGCGCCCCGGGCTCACCACGGCTCGGCTGCCGTACCTCGAGATGGGCCGTCGCGGGCTCGAGCTGCTGCTCGACCCCGCGCCCACGCCGGGCGAGCACCTCGTCGAGATGCCGCTCCAGGTACGCGGGTCGGTCCGCAGCCTCACCTGACGGCTCCGCGGCATCGGGCCACCTCTGGCCACTGTCACTCCAGCTGCGGGCTCAGTCTGAGGTCATCGTCTGGCCCGTCGGGTGGGACTCATCCCGGGTCGGCGAGGGGGTTGACCGTGCGCAGGGGCGTGAACCGCGCGAAACCACGGTCGAGGGTCACCAGCGTCGCGCCGAGCTCGAGGGCGTGGGCCGCGAGGACTGCGTCGGGCACGTCGTTGCCCCTCAGCCGGTGCTCCCTGACGAGCTCCGTGACGATCGGCCAGTGCTCCGGGCCCGGGCGCACCCGCACCGCCGCCGGCGCCGAGGCCAGCGACTCGGCGAACTCGAGAACATCAGAGGGGGTCGAGGGCGTGCGGAAGACCCTGGGGTGGGTGGCGATGCGGATCACTGAGGCGAGGACCGGCTCGCTCACGCCGATGCGTTCGTGTCCGACGAGACGGGGCGCGAGCCATTCACTGACGAGCGCGGCCGACTCCGACTCTGCTGGCCGGTAGGCGTAGAGGCAGATGTTGACGTCAAGCAGGAGCATCGTGTGCATCACCATCGAGCAGGTCGGCCATGAGCTCCTTGTCCTCGAGGTCGACGCCGGGTCTCAGACCCGGCCGCTTCGGCACGAACGTGTGCAGCTGGAAATCGGCTCGAACAGCCGGCGTAGCCGCATCGGCATCGATGAGCTGGCGCAAGGCGTCCTCCAGAACGGAGCCGATGGTGCGGTGCTGGCGCGCGGCGATGAGCTTGGCCTCAGCGAGAAGCCGGTCGTCGATGTTCACGGTCGTGCGCATATGCGCATCATAACATCAACTCCTATGCATCATGATGCGAGCGCCTCAGCGCTCTCGCGTACGGACTGACCGAGCAGCCGGGCACTGTCGGTGGTCGCCTCTAAAGTCGTTTCATGGCAAGCGAACCCACGATGCTCGAGCTCCTCCGGAGCCGGCTCGCCGACCTCGAGGCGCGACAGCGCGCCACGGGCGGCGTGGCCGAGGGTGGGTTCTGGGCGAGCCTTTCGGGGCGTATGCCGTCTGCCTCGTCCCAGCCCACCGCGCCGTCTACGCGCGACCGGGGCACGAGCAGCGGCACCGCCGACGGCATGGGCAGCGGAGTGGGCGACATGAACGGCGGAGTCGACGGCAGCCTCGACGGCGTCGACGGCGTCGACGGCAGCCTCGACGGCGAAGTCGACGGCGGAGTCGACGGCGGAGTCGACGGCGGAATCAACGGCCGTGGCCCCGGGGGCGGGCCCGAGGCGTGGCTCGGCAGCCACGAGGCGATCGCCATCGAGGCCAGCCTGGGCCTTGGCCTGGGCGCGCACGCCGAGTCCGAGCTCACTGCGGCCGCCGAGCGCGTCGCCGGTCAGCGGCGTGCGCTGGAGGTCACCCTCGTCACCATCATCACCGAGCTCGTGACGCGCGGGGTCGAGCCACCGGCTGGTCTGTCTCGCACCGACTGGCTCCGCAGCCACGACCCCAGCCTCACCGCCGGGCAGGCCAAGGCGTTCGTCACCGTCGGCGCCGCCCTCGCCCAGGCGCGCTGGGCCCGGCTGCGGATGCTCGTGGCCACCCAGCAGGTCACCGTCGGGCACGCCGCCCAGATCATCGACTTCGACACCCGGGTGCGTCCGGTCGCCGACTCCGACGACCTCACCACGGCTCTCGACGACCTGACCACCCAGGCGGCACAGCTCCGACCCGAAGAGCTGGCCCGGCTGGCCCGGCACCACACCGAACAGGTCCGGCCACCGCACGACGAGGACAAGCTCGACCGTGGCCGCCGCGATGCCCGCGGCCTGTGGTTCACCCCACCCACCGCCACCGGCATGGTCGGCCTGCGCGGCATCCTCGACCCCGAGGGCGCCGCCATCCTCAAGGCCGCCATCGACCCGCTGTCCATCCCGTGCCCCGAGACGGACGAGCAGGGCCGCACCGTCACTCCCGACGAGCGCACCCCGGCGCGGCGTCGCATGGACGCGCTGCTGACCATCGTCCAGCGCGGAGTCGCCTCCGCCGAGGGCGTGCCCACCACCGACAAGGCCAAGGTCGTCGTCCTCATCGACTACGACACCCTCGTCGACGACGTCAAGGGCACCGGCACCACGCTCACCGGCGACGTCTTGTCACCGGGGGTCGTGCGCCGGATGGCCTGCGACGCCGAGATCATCCCGATGGTCCTCGGTGGCGACAGCGCCCCCCTCGACCTCGGCCACGGCCGCCGCCTCTTCACGCGCAGCCAACGCCTGGCCCTCATCGCCCGCGACCGCGGCTGCAGCTTCGAGAACTGCACCGTCCCCGCGACCTGGTGCGACGCCCACCACGTCCAGCCCTGGCAGGCCGGCGGCACGACCGACCTCACCAACGGGGCGCTGCTCTGCGAGAGACACCACACTCACGTCCACCAGCACGACCTCACCGCCACGGTCACCACGACCGGCGTCACCTGGCACACCAGATGACCCCGCCCCACACCCCGCCCATACCGGCGGGGACGTTGGGCTGCCCGGTGCGTGCCTTCCTAGCGAAGGCGGAACGGCGGTGCCGGCGAGCCGGCCGCCGCGCATGAGGTGTTCAACCCGTCGCCGCCGCCCGCCGCGACGAAGGTCGCGACCACAGAGGGCAGGCAGCCGAGCTGGCCGACGACGTGCTGCTGGGCGGGCATGACGACGAACGTGCTCCGGGGCTGCTGCGCGGCGATGCCGCTGAGGTTCGCCGGCGGGTCCTGGGGGTCCCCGTCACCGGCCAGCCACAGGGTGGGGACCGTCGTCCGCACCGCGGCACCGTCGCCCGCAGGCACGTTTCCCCGCGGGAGGTGTCGACACATCGCGGCCCGCTCCCGTGCCTGTGCGACCTCCCGCGGCAGGGCATAGCTGCCGACCCCGCGCCACGCCACCGCAGCCGGGTCGTCTCTCGCCCACGCCTCGGAGCAGAGGATCTCGTCGGCCATGACGAGGGTCGGCTCACTGGAGGAGCTGAGGCCGATGAGACCGGCGGCGTCGACGTAGCGACCCTCGTGGACCAGGTGGATCGCGAGCGGCACCTGCGCCGCACCGGCCTCGGTGAGCAGGGCCGTGTGGATCGCCTCGGCCAGCATGGCCTGGGTGATGACAGCGGACTGCCCGGAGGCACCGTCGACGACCCGCACCGGCGTGTGGAACCGCGCGAGCACCTCGCGCCACTCCGCGTCGAGCCGCGGGAACGCGGCGTGACACGACCCGTCGGCAGCGCATCGACGCAGCAGCAGCGCGAGCGCTGCTTGGCTACTCCTCGCCATCCGCTCGAAGACCGGCACGTCGACCGGGGTAGCCCCGTCGAGGACGGCGACGCGTACGTGCTCGGGGTGTTGGCGCAGGTAGTACTGCACGAGCGTCCCGCCGTACGAGGTGCCGTAGAGGTTGATCGCCGAATAGCCGAGCGCTGCCCGGACAGCGTCCAGGTCCTCGGCCGCGACGGCCGTGGTGAGCTGCCGCGGGTCGACGTCGATCGCCCTCAGCCCGTCGTGGGCCCACGTCGCGAGGCGCGCCTCCGCGGCTGCCGGAGCCAGGCCAGCGACGGCAGGGAGCGGCGGCAGGTGCACGGCCTTCGACGCGCCGGTGCCGCGCTGGTCGACGAGCACGATGTCGCGCGAGGCGTGCAGCTCGGTGAAGACAGACGGGAACCACGCGAAGAACTGCGTGCTCGCCTCGCCCGGGCCGCCGGCCACGACGAAGACGGGGTCCGCCCCCGCACGCGGGCCGCTCGCCGGGATGACCGCCACGCGGAGGCCGAGCTGCCGACCGGCCGGCTTCGACCGATCCTCGGGCACGGTCAGCGTGCCGCACAGGGCAGTCGCCTCGGCCCGCACCGGACGCTGGCCCTTGACGGTGCACGCCACCAGCGGGGCACCGGCCATCGACCGCCCGGCGGTCGTCGCGCCCGCATCACGCGTGGGGCTGCTCGCAGTGGCCGGGACGGTCTGGTCCGGCGCCGTGCAGGCGGCCAAGGCCAGTGCCACCACGACCCCCGGCACGACTCGTCGCCACCATCGCCACACCTGCCGCCTCCTCGACCAGCCTCACGCTCCCCTCATCCTCTGAGGGTGCGCGGGCCTGCCCCGGCGCCTCCAGAGGCGAAGGTCCCGCCCCCGCCCGCTCCCCGAATCCCACAGAACCCGACCGATGCCCACTCCCTTGGCCCCAACCGGGCGGCCTCGGCTGACAGGATCGTGAGCCATGACCTCGACGGTGTGGCTCGTCCCCCACACGCACTGGGACCGCGAGTGGTACGAGCCCTTCCAGCGGTTCCGCCTCCGCCTCGTCGACCTCATGGACGACGTCGTCGCCCGCGCCGCCCGCGAGCCCGGCTTCCGCTTCACCATGGACGGCCAGATGGCCGCCATCGACGACTACCTCGAGGTCCGACCCGAGCAGACCGATGCGGTGCGCAAACTCGTCGCGAGCGGCCAGCTGGCGATCGGCCCGTGGCGCGTCCTCATGGACGAGTTCCTCTGCTCCGGCGAGACGATGATCCGCAACCTCGAGATGGGCTGGGCCGACGCCGAACGGCTCGGGCCCGTCATGCCGATCGGCTACCTCCCCGACATGTTCGGCCACTGCGCCCAGATGCCCCAGATCCTGCGCCACGCCGGCATCGACCAGGCCGTCGTCTACCGTGGCGTCCCGGCCGAGGTCGACCGACACGAGTTCTGGTGGCGCTCCCCTGACGGCACCGGCATCCGCACCGAGTTCCTCGCCAACAGCTACGGCAACGTCGCCGACGTCTTCGGCGGCGGAGCAGCCCGCGAGCGCCTCGCCGCCCGACTCAGGACGCAGACGCACTGGTATGCCGGCGACTTCCTCGCGATGTACGGCACCGACCACGCCGCCCCCCTGCCCTCGCTCATGGCCGAGGTGGCCGATCTCGACGCCGACGCAGACGGCCCCCGCATCCAGGTGGCCACGCTGACCGAGTACCTGGCCGAGCCGCGTACGCCCTGCGACGACCTGCGCACGCTCGACGGCGAGCTGCGCAGCCACGCGCGCTCCAACATCCTGCCGGGCGTGCTGTCCGTCCGGTGGCAGCTCAAGGAGGCGATGGCCCGCACCGAGCGACTGCTCACCAGGTATGCCGAGCCGTTCGCCGCGCTCCACCTGCCCTCCCTGCCCAGCCACTACCTGTCGATGGCCTGGCGGCGGGTCATCGACTCCTCGTGCCACGACTCGGTCACCGGCTGCGGTGTCGACGAGACCGCGGTCCAGGTGCTCGCCCGGCTGCAGGAAGGAGAGCACGCCGCTCAGGCCGTCCGCGACCGTGCACTCGCGGTGGCCGCTTCGGCCAGTTCGCTTGGTTCGCTCGTCATCGCCAACCCGCTCGCCTCGGAGCGCCACGACGTCGTCGAGCTCACCGTCCCGGTGCCTGCGGACTGGACCCGGCTCGGGCTCGAAGTTGCCGACGGCACGGTGGTCGACGCGCAGGAGATCTCGCGACCCGATGCCGAGCTCGCGACCGAGACGGTGACGTCCGAGGACCTGCCGCGGCTCATGCACCGCGTCCACGACAGAGAGCTCTTCGGCCTGCAGGTGCGTGACATCGAGATCGACGACGCCGCACAGGTGCTCACGTTCCACCTCGCCGACCACGGCGACCCCGACTTCGACGCCATCGCGGCCGAGGCACGTCTCCGCGCGGCGGCGGAGTCGGCCGGCCCCGGAACCGAGTGGCACGTCATCACCCGGGACCAGCCCCGCCGCCGCATCGCGGCCTCGGTGCCCGTTCCGCCGCTCGGCTGGACCACCGCGCGCGTGGTCGCGCTCGAAGCCGGCCAGGACTCAGCCGCCCCGGCGGAGCAGGACCGTTCGGCCGAGACAACTGCGGCACAAGGTGCGTCGATCCGGATCGGTGACCGGGTCCTCGACAACGGCCTCGTGCGGGTCGAGGTCGCCGACGACGGCACGCTCACGGTCACGGCCGGCGGCGTCGTGCTGAGCGGCGTCGGCCGCCTCGTCGACGGCGGCGATCCAGGCGACTCCTACAACTACGCACCGCCCGCCCGCGACGTGCTTGTAGACACCCCCACGGACATCGCAGTCACAGCCGTCGGCAGCAGCGGACCGGTGGTCGGAGCCGTCCGGGTCGACCGCCGCTATGACCTGCCGCTTGCGAGCGACCTGGCCGGGCGCTCAGCTGAGACCGAGTCGACGCTCGTCTCGATGCACGTCGAGCTGCGCACCGGTGAGCCCTTCGTGCGGCTGCGCCTCGACTGGCAGAACCGCACGCGTGACCACCGCCTCCGGATCCACGTGCCCACAGCCGAACCGGCGCAGCACTCGCACGCCCAGGGTCAGCTCGCCGTGGTTCGCCGTGGCCGAACCGCGGAGGCCGGACCGGTCGGTGAGTACCCGCTGCCGACCTTCCCGGCCGAGATGTTCGTCGACGCCGGTGGTGCGGGCATCCTGCTCGGACGCACTGTCGAGTACGAGGTCGTGGACGGCCTGGCAGCGGGCTCCACCGAGGTCGCGGTGACGCTCCTGCGTGCCATCGGCTACCTGAGCCGCAACGTCCACCCGTATCGCAGCGAGCCCGCAGGACCCCAGCTGCCGACACCCGAGGCGCAGGTGCTCGGCCCGTGCACCATGTCGCTCGCCGTGATGCCGCACCGCGGCTCGTGGGCAGACGCCGGCCTCGTCCAGGCCGCCGAGGCCTTCCTGCACCCGGTCGTCGTCACCGCCGGCACCGCCCCCGCCGAGACAGCCGCACGCGCCGTCGAGGGCCTGACCGTCGACGGGCCCGGCGTGCAGCTCGTCTCTCTCCGGCGCCGCCAGGACGACGACACGTCCGTCGAGGTGCGCCTGCTCAATTCGTCCGACGACCCCACCGAGGCCCTGCTCGGAACGACCGCCGTCCCGATCCGATCGGCGTCCCACGTCGACGGCATGGGCAGGCCGGGCGATGAGCTCGGGGTCAGCGACGGCATCCTGCGACTCCCCCTGCGCCCGTGGCAGATCGCCACGGTGAGGATCGACATCGGAGTCCCCCTCCCCCGCTGACCAAGGAACCACCGCACCAGCCCTCCGCGCCCAGTCGAGTGCCAGTCTCCGACGCGCTCCCCCAGTCGAGTGCCCAGTTCCCGACGCGCTCCCCCAGTGGGCGCTCGACTCAGGGGGAGAGTGCGTGGACGGCTCGGGTGCCGTCCTCGAGCCAGCAGGGGCCGTCCCAGGCCCGCACGCGCACGCGGTCTTCGCGGAGGACGCAGCGGCGCTGACCGAAGCCGGTGAGGATCAGGCCCTCGGCTCCGAGGGCCACGACGCCGTCGCCGTCGCGGAGGAGCAGCGGGCCGTCGACGCCGGCACTGACCGCGGTCCGTCCGGCGCGCACGGCGCCGAGAATGTCGTCGCCCTCGGCGAGCACCCAGGTCGTCGGGGACCCGGGTAGACCGTCGCTGCCTTCCGTGTGGAAGTCGCTGCCGCCGATCGGCGTCGTCGCGGAGGTCTGCAACCACCAGGCGAGCGGTGCTCCCCAGGTCGGCACCTGCGCCCACGACGAGTGCCACACCTCGGCCACCTGTGGGCGGTCGACCGGCAGCAACCAGGCGCAGTCGCCGGCGAGCGGGTGGTTGATCGACATCAGGCCGCCGCGACTCTCGGCCTGCGCTGCCCACGTCTCGGGCGGTGACCGGAAGTCGACGAGCCCGACGTCGCCGAAGACGTTCGCGTGCCCGACGTCGCGCGTGACCTCCTGCCCCGGCACGAGCGTGATCCCGTGCCGACCACCAACCGAGGGCAGCTGCGCGTGGTGGCTGATCGTGTTGTGGTCGGTGACGGCCAGGAAGTCCAGACCCCGTGAGACGGCGAGTGCGGCAAGCCCGCCCACGGGCAATGATCCGTCGGAGTGCACCGTGTGCGAGTGGAAGTCGCCGGCGAGCCACTGCATCCCGTCCACCGACGGCAGCCCACGCTCCCTCCCCGCACGCGGCCGCGCCGAGGCACTGGCGGGAGCAGGCTCCTCGGGTGAGATCCGCCGGTGCTCCTCGACGACAGAAGGCTCCGCCGCCCGCACCGTCAGCTCCATCGCCGCCCCCGACGCAGGCACCCGGTGCAGCCCGATGAGCACGGACCACATCCCCGGCTCGACCGGCTGGGGCACGTAGCCCGGTGTCGCCCACCCCTCGGAGACGACGACCCGGCTACGTGCTCCACCCGACCAGCCGACGTAGCCACGCGGCCCCTCGAGACCGAGGTCGAGCACGGCACCCGGCTCGGCGGCATACGTCATCTCGACCTCGATCGCGCCTGCCCCTGACCCGGGCACGTCGAAGGCGATGGAGCGGATCTGCGACTCGGCGCGATCCTCGGGCAGCCAGGTGCGACCGACCCGCAGCAACGTCGGGGACGTCACGACACGGAACTGCTCGGCGAGAGCAGCTCCCCCTCCGCGTCGTAGACGAGCACGCGGCTGGAGGCCGGGGCGACCCCCACGACCGCCCCGACCTCGGGCTCCTCCCCCTCGGGCACGACGACCTGCACCCGCTGCCCGTCGTCGGTGCGCGCCGTGACGAGCACGCTCGCGCCGAGGCTCTCGGTCGTCTCGACCGCCCCCTCGAAGACGAGCGGCCCCTCGCCGCCGACCCGCGCGTACTCAGGCCGGAAGGCCACCGTGACCTCACCGTCCGCGGCATCGGCACCCGCCCACCCGACACCGACGGCATCCACGCCCTCGAGAGAACCGACCTGCAACGAACCGCCGACGAGCTTGCCCGGCAGCATGTTCATCGGCGTCGACCCGATGAAGTTCGCGACGAACGTGTTCGCCGGGCGCCGGAAGATCTCGGACGGCGTGCCCAGCTGGCGGATGCGCCCGGCCTCCATGACAGCGATCTGGTCGGCCATCGCGAGCGCCTCGCTCTGGTCGTGCGTGACGAACACCGTGGTGACCCCGAGGTCGCGCTGCAGGCGCTTGAGGAAGGTGCGCGCCTCGAGCCGAAGTCGGGCGTCGAGGTTCGAGAGCGGCTCGTCGAGCAGGAACACCGAAGGCTGGCAGGCCATCGCACGTGCGAGCGCCACGCGCTGCTGCTGGCCGCCCGACAGCTCCCCCGGCCGCCGCTCCATCAGCGCCGACAGCCCCAGCCCCTCGCCGGTCTCGGCTGCCTTCGCGACACGCTCGCTGCGCCCGACCTTCTTGATACGCAAGGGGTACGCGATGTTGTCGGTCACCGTCATGTGCGGGAAGAGCGCGTAGTCCTGGAAGACCATCGCGACGTTCCGCTCGCCCGGAGCGAGTCGCGTGACGTCGCGCTCGCCGATGGCGATCGAGCCGCCCGACGCCTCCTCGAGGCCCGCGATGGTGCGCAGCAGCGTCGTCTTGCCGCAGCCCGACGGCCCGAGCAGCGCGAAGAACGACCCGTCCGCGACCGTCACGTCGAGACCGTCGATGGCGGTGACGTCACCCGGGTAGACCTTGGTGAGCCCGTCGATGCGAATGCTGGCCATCAGCTCTTGATGCCTCCGTGGAACCGGAACCCGTAGCGTCGGTTGACGAACAGGTAGAGCGCCACCACCGGCAGCGCGTAGACGAGCGAGAACGCCGAGATGAGAGGCAGATTCGCCTGGCCACCCTCGGAGTAGAAGGTGTACATGACGACGCCCGCCGGGATCTTGGCCGGGTCACGCAAGAGGATGTATGCCGTGAGGAAGTCGCTCCACACGTTGACCAGGGCCCACACGGCGATGGTCGCGAGCCCCGGCCGCACGATCGGCAGCACGACGTGCCGCAGCACCTGGGTGGGGCTCGCGCCGAAGACCCGCGCGCTCTCCTCGTAAGACTTCGGCGTCGCGTCCATGAAGTCCTTGAGGATGAAGATCGCTGCTGGCAGAAGGCCGCCCGTCAGCACGAGGATCACGCCGGAGCGGTCGTCGATGAGGTTGAGCTGGAACATCAGCTGGAAGATCGGCACCATCGCCGCCGTGCCAGTGACGATCGAGCTGAGCAGCAGCAGCCCGTAGAGGATGCCGTTGCGCCCGGGGATGCGCACCCGCGAGAGGGAGTATGCCGCCAGCGCCGCCAGGACGGTCACGCCGAGCATCGTGCCCGCCGCGAGGTAGACGGAGTTCTTGAGGGAGGAGAACGCGTACGGGTTCTCCGACAGCTTCTGGAAGTTCGCGAGCGTCCAGTCGGGCCAGCTGACGTCGAGCCCCGGGCGCGCGTCGAACGGCGCCGTGACGAGCCACAGCATCGGCAGCGCCCAGAACGCCACGACCGCCGCGAGGAACGCGACGAGCGCGAGGCGGCCGACGACCGACCGGGCTCTCATCGGGCCCTCACCGCCGCTCCCGCAGCAGGCGCACGTAGAAGAGCGCGATGACGAGGTTGATCACGAGCATGATGAACGAGATGGCCGAGCCGTAGCCGAGCTGCCCCCCGTAGAGGGCCTTGTTGTAGATGAAGACCGGCAGCGTCTCGCTCGCGTGGTTGGGGCCGCCCGCCGTCAGCAGGTAGGGCGAGAAGTCGTTGAACGTCCACAGGCTGATGAGCAGGGTGTTGGTGAGCACGTGCCCGCGGATGTGCGGCAGCACGACGTCGCGCAGCTGGGCGAACGGGCCGGCCCCGGCGAGACGCGCCGACTCGAGCTGCGACGGCGGCACGGCCCCGAGCGCCGCCGAGAAGAGCAGCATCGAGAACGCGGTGCCGCGCCACGTGTTGAAGACGATGATCGAGGCCATCGGGTGCTCGAGCAGCCACTCGGTGCCGTTCGTGTGGAGCAGTGCGTTGAGGGTGCCGCCGTCACCGGAGAGGTAGGCGACCCAGAGGAAGGCGACGATCGAGCTCGGCAGGATCCACGCGAGCAGCACCAGCGTCTCTACCGCCGACCGCACCAGCTTCGGAACCGTGCGCAGCGTCCAGGCGAGCGCGAAGCCGGCGACGGTCTGACCGATGATCGCCGAGCCGAGCACGAAGAGCAGCGTCAGCCACAGCGAGTTGCGGAAGTCGGGGTCGACGATCGCGGCCCGGAAGTTGTCGAGGCCGACGAACTCGGGGTTCGCCGCCTGGATGCCGGTGAGGCGGTAGTCGGTGACACCGAGGTAGACCGTCCACGCCGCCGGCACGACGAGGAAGGCCAGCACGAGCACGAGCGCCGGCGCGACGAGGCCAGCCGCACGGGCCCGCCCGAGGCCGGCGGCGTCGTTCGAGTCGACGTGAGCCGGGTTGCGAGCCTTGCGTTCCTCGGTGTCCTTGCGGTCCCTGCGGTCCTTGCGGTCCACGGTGGCGGTCATCGGGCACCCGCCTCCCCCTGAAGGGGCGGGTGCCCGATGACCACCGCTGGGACCATCAGGATGTCGCCACCTTGTCTGCGCCTCCGACGGCCTTGGCCACCGCCGCCGAGTAGGCCTTCGCCGCCTCGTCGACGCTCTTGCCCGACACGATGTCGGCCGTCGCCTGCTGCAGGGCCTGCGAGACCTGCGGGTAGACGGCGAGACCGGGCCGGTAGTGCGTCACCGGCAGCACCTTCTGCGAGATGAACGTCAGCAGTGGGTCCTTGGCGAGCACCTTGTCGTTGACGTCCTGGCGCGCCGTGATGCGAGCGGAGCCAGCGAGCAGCGCGTTGATCGCGTCGGCCGACCCGAGGAACTGGAGCAGCTCCCACGCCTGCTGGGGGTACTTCGTGTTCGGGTTGAGGAAGTAGCCGCCACCACCCGACATCGAGACGTAGTCGGTGCCGCCCACGCCCGCGCCGGGCTCGCGCGCCGGGATGAACGCCCAGCCGACGTCGGTGTCGCGCGACGCCATCGGGTTGGCTCCCTGGTCGGGGTTGATGACCGACCGCCAGAAGTAGTCGCCCTCGAGCAGGATGCCGACCTTGCCGGCCGCGAACGCCGCGAACGACTGGTCACGGCCCTTGGCGGCCTGCTGGTAGTTCTTGTTGCTCAGCCCCTGGTCGACGAGCTGCTTGTAGAAGGTCAGCACCTCGCGTACGCCCTTGGTGTCGCCCTGCCACTTGTTGTCGGCGTAGATCTCGGAGCCGGTGCCCACGAGCAGCGGCAACACGCCCTGCATCGTCGTCGCCTCACCCATCGCCGTGCCGGCGTTGATCTGGACCGGCTCGATGCCCTGGATCGCCTTGAGCTTGTCGCCCGCGTCGACGATCTCCTGCCACGACTTCGGCTGCCAGTCGGCCGGCAGGCCGGCCTGAGCGAAGAGCTTCTTGTTGAAGTAGAGGACGCGCCCGTCGCCGCCAGCAGGTATGCCGTACGCCTTGCCCTCGAACGACGCGTTCGCCTGGACGGCCTTGGGGATCTGCGACCACCCCTCCCACGACGTCACGCCCGCTCCGGCGACGTCGGCCAGTGGCTTGAGGTAGCCGGCCTGGGCGAACTCGCCCACCCAGATGCCGTCGAGGGCCATGACGTCGGCGCCGGCCTTGCTCTTGAGGTCGAGCGCGACCTTTGTCTTGTACTGCTCGTCGTCGACACCCGACGGCTGGAAGGTGACCTTGACCGTGACGCCCTTGGCCTTCTGCTGCTGGGTGAAGGTCGGGATGACGTACTTGGCGTACCAGTCGGCCTCCTCGGCGTTCTTGCCGCCGGCGATGGCGTTGGACGTGATGGTGAGCGTGACGTCCTTGGCGCCGGCGTTCTGCGTCGGGTTGGCCGACGTGCCCGAGCTGCGGTCGCACGCGGCCCCCACCATGACGACGCAGGCGGCGAGGCCGATGACGACGGTGCGCCGGAGCGGGCGGGCGGGTGCGCGCCGCGGCGTGCCGGGGGTGGCGGAACGGACTTCCATGGTGTGGCTCCTTCTCCGGTGGCTGTGCTGAAGGCGTACTGGGTGATGACGGGCGGCGCCGTCTCCGGTGCGGCGCGACGTGCTGCTGGTGCAGGTCAGGGGGCGAGCAGGACCTCCGTCCCGGTCTCACGGACTCGGCCGAGCGTGTGCGGGTCGGCGAGCGAGGTGGTGATGAGCACCGACACCGACTCCATGTCGCAGACGCGGATCGAGCCCTTGCCGGGGAACTTCGTGTGGTCGGCGAGGAGCACCACCCGACCGCCGCTCTCGACGAGCCGGCGCTTGGTCGGCACCTCGACCGACGTCGTGTCGAGGATCCAGCCCTCGGAGTCGACGCCACTCGTGCCGAGGAAGACGAGCGAGGCGCTGACGTGGCGCAGGGCGTCCTCGGTGAGCGGTCCGACGAGCGAGTGGTAGGCCCGCCGCAGTGCTCCGCCGAGGATGACCACGTCGACGACGGGGTCGTGGCGCAGCTCGTCGAGCACGGCGAGGCTCGGCGTGATGACGGTGATGCTGCGGCCCCTCAGCTCGCGGGCCAGTGCGCCGGTGGTCGTGCCGATGTCGAGCAGCACGGTGTCGCCGTCGCGCACGAGTTCAGCTGCCCGGCGGGCGATGCGCTGCTTCTCGGCTGCTGCGTCGTCGGCGGCCTTCTCGTAGGGCTGGTCGATCTCGACCCGTAGGGCCGGGGCCGCGCCCCCGTGCACGCGCCTCACGAGGCCGGCGTCGGCGAGCTCGGCGAGGTCGCGGCGGATGGTCGCCGACGAGACTCCGAGTCGCATGACGAGGTCCTGCACGGAGACGGCTCCGTCTCGTACCTCGTCGGCAATGGCGCGGTGCCTTGCGTAGCGCACGATCGAACTCTTGCACACAAATGAGCGAAAATGCGCGCTGATGATCAGCGGGTGCACAACCGTGATCGACGGCCCCTGCTCCCCCGCTGCTGACCAGCCGCGTCAGGTGCTGCGGCCGCCGCGGCTCATCGCCCCGGGGTCGTTCGCGCCGCTCGGGTCGTTCGCCCCGCCGACCGTGCCGGTACCGTCCGCGACTCCCACGGAGCCTGGGTCGATGGTCTCCGCGTCGGGGCTCGACAGCGTGATCACGGCGCGCTCGACGACCTGGTGCTGCTCGACGCCGTGTCCGAGCGCGGTGAGCCGGTCGGCGACCTTCGCCTCCGTCTCGTCACCGACGAGGTCGACCGCGGCCACCAGGAAGACCTTGCCGGGCCCGACGAACTCGAGGTGGAGGAACGTCACCCGCTCGACCTGGGGGCTGTCGTTCAGCTCGTCCAGCGCACGCCGCCACACCTCGGCACTCACCGACTCGCCGACGAGGAAGTCGCGGTTACGCCGGATGAGGAAGATCGCGACGACCCCGAGCAGCAGCCCGACGAGGATCGATCCGACGGCGTCCCACACGGCCTGGCCGGTCACCTGGTGCAGGAAGATGCCCAGCCCCGCGATGAGCAGCCCGACCAGCGCAGCAGCATCCTCGGCGAAAACCGCCCGCAACGTCGGGTTCGACGTGTTCGCAATGAACTTCAACGGACGCAGGCCACGCCGCTTCGCCTCCGCCCTCGTCTGTCGCGTCGCTTGGACGAACGACACGCTCTCCAAGACGAAGGCGATCGCCAGCACGGCATACGCCCAGGTGTACGACGTCTCCGGCTCCTCGTGACCGAGCACCGAGATGCCGTGCCAGACCGACACGACGGAGCCGGCGCCGAAGAGGCCGAACGCCGCGAACATCGACCAGACGTACGCCTCCCGCCCGTAGCCGAACGGGTGTCTCGCGTCGCGGGGCTGGGCGGCCTTGCGCTCGGCGAGGATGAGGAAGACCTCGTTGCCGGCGTCGGCCCACGAGTGCGCCGCCTCGGCGACCATCGACGCGGACCCCGTGATCACGGCGACGAGCGACTTCGCCACGGCGATGAGCGCGTTCGCGACGAGCGCGATGATCACCGTCGTCAGGCTCTCGCCGCCACCGCCGCCCGTCTCGTCCGCTTCGGCTGCTTCCGCTACTTCGCCGCGCGCCCTGTCGTCTGCCACGAGTGTCACCCTTCTCCCACCGACCGTCGCCCGCAAGAGAGCGCCCACGTCATATACCCCCGGGGGTGGTGACGCGAGCGCTACGATCGCCGCGGCCGGCACGGCGCCGGCCCGCATACGACAGGGGAGTCGTGGCCACGCCGCACCGTCATCGCCGCTTCATGTCACTCGTCACGGGCGCTCTCGCCGTCGCCCTGACCGCTGCACCGTTGCTCGCCTTCGGCCCGTCCGGCGGTGGAGCCGTGGCAGCACCGCCGTCCGTGGTGTCTGCGCCCGCAGCGCCGACGCCGATCGTCCCGGCGCCGTCCGCCACCGCCGGCGATCCGCTGTCCGTGTCCGGCCTGGCGGCGAAGGCGGCCGGCGCCACGAGCGCCGCCATCAGCTGGTCGCCTCCGACCGACCCTGCCGCGGCTGCCGTCACGGTCACGCGCACCGACCCGACGGGCGTCGCCCGGACCGTCTACTCCGGCACCGCCACGAGCGCCCCCGACACCGGGCTCGTTCCCGGCCTGCAGTACTCGTACACCGCCGTCGCCGAGGACGCGTCCGGCCGGCGAGGGCCGGTCAGCCGGAACGTCCTGTTCACGCCGAACCGCACGTGGACCACCACCGCTGCCAGCCCGTATGCCGGCTGGCCGGGCGCCGTCGACTGCGCCACGACGACGTGGTGCATGGTCGTCAACAACACCGGCACGTTCCAGGTCATGTCCGGCTCGACGTGGTCGGCGCCGGTGAGCGCGTTCGGAGCGAGCAGCAACCCGGACCGCGCGGGGTCGGTCGTCACCTCGCTGACCTGCCCGTCCGCGGGTCGCTGCCTCGCGATCCGCAGCAACATGATCGTCGAGTTCTCCGGCGGCACCTGGCGATCCGCGGGTGCGCCGTCCTCGGGATGGCGAGCCGTCGACTGCCCGACGACGACCTACTGCGTCGCCATCCGCGGTGACGGCTGGTCGACGACGCGCGTCGGCACGACGTGGACGCCCCCCGTGCGCATCGGCACGCTGCGGGGTGTCGAGTGGTGGGACGTCGGCTGCCAGGCGGCCGGCCGCTGCTTCGCGGTCGCAACCGGCAACTCCACGTACAGCAGCTGGCGCGCCACCCTGACGTCGACCTGGAGCACGGCATACCTCGGCAGCTACCAGCAGGGCAACGCCTATCGCATCTCGTGCTCGTCGACCACCTGCCTCGGTCTCGGCGACCGCGTCCGGGTGACCGTCTCCGGGACGACCTGGGCCCTCCAGACCCTGGGCCCGCACAACACCGACGACTGGGCCAACGAGCTGTCGTGCGGCAGCCCGAGCCTGTGCGTCGCCCTCAACTACGGCAACGTCGCGCGGTGGTCGAGCACTGCCCTTCTCGAGCGCACCAGGCTGAGCGCCGGCATTGGCACCATGGCCGGCGTCTCGTGCCCACGCACGGGCGGCGCCTGCTTCGCGATCGACAACCGCGGCCGGTTGTACCGCTGGACGCCGACCACGCGCTGGGTCCTCGCGACGACGCTGCAGACGACCGGAGGCGTCGGGCGCCCGGGGTGCCTGAGCACCACCTCGTGCTTCCTCTTCGACGGCAACGGCTGGCTCGTCAGCTGGAACGGCGCGACCTGGACCCGTTCGGGCAAGCTCTTCACGCAGCGCGCCACGGTCGAGTGCTCCGGTCCCGGCTTCTGCATCGCCGTGGACAGGGCCAGCAAGGCCTACCGCGTGTGGGCCGAGGGAGCCTGGGGCGCAGCGAAGACCATGCCGCTCGCGGCGGCCGACATCTCGTGCGCCAGCCCGACCCTGTGCCTGGCCGTCGACGCCGACGGCCGGGCCTCGCGGTTCAACGGCGTTGGCTGGTGGGCACCGGTGGCGGCCCTCAAGGACCCGTATGCCGACGGCCCCTCGGTCTCGTGTGCCCCCGGCGGCCCCTGCATGCTGGCGTCGTCCGAGGGCACCTACCGGCGGTACGTCGGCACGGCCTTCACGACGACCGCGCGGCTACCCTCGGGCCTCCCCGCCGAGGACCGGATGCTGTCCTGCGCCACGGCGTCGTCGTGCGTCCTCGCCGTCCAGAGCGGGTCGTGGGCGCAGTGGAACGGCTCCGCCTGGACCGTTCACCTGATCGACTCGAGCGTCAACCGCTTCGGCACGCTCACGTGCCTCACGTCGTCGCACTGCCTGGCGACACATCCCTACAGCAACGACACGGTGCCCATGGTCTGGAACTCCGGCACCTGGTCGGACGACGGCACTTACGCGCCCGACGAGGTCCCCTACGCCCCCGAGTGCCCGACGATCGCCACCTGCTTCGTCGCCGGCGGCACCACGGTCTCCCGCTCCAGCTGAGCGCCTGATCCCGAGGGCGTATGCCGTCAGGCCGAGTGCCGCACGACGTCGAAGGCCGTTCGCGCGTGGGCGGCATACCCGGGGCCGTCCCTGGTGTGCTCGACCTGCACGTCATCTCCGGACCGGCTGACGACCACAGTCGTCGTGAGCCGCTGGGCCTCGCCGTCGGTGACGGTGAGGCCGTCGTCCTCGACGAGCACCGACTCCCACCGCCCGTCGGTGCTCGGGTCGAAGACGTGCAGCTCGACGACCTCGGGGCGGTAGCCGTCGGTGGACGCCGGAGCCTCTGCCCACATCGGGATCGCGGCGCCCGCCCGTGCGAAGAGCGGGATGCGCTCACGCGGGGTGTCGACGGTGATGCGCTGTCCACCCTCGTGAAGCTCGCCGGTGTGCCAGTCGTACCAGCCACCCACAGGCAGGTAGACCTCGCGTGACGTCATCCCCGCCTCGGTGACCGGCGCGACGAGCAGGTCGCGGCCGAAGAGGTACTGGTCGTCGATGTCGACGACCTCGGGGTCGTCCTGGAAGTCGAGCACGAGGGGGCGCTGCACCGGCTCGCCCGTCTCGGTGGCGCGCACGAACGCCGAGTAGATGTAGGGCATCAGCCGGTAGCGCAGCCGCACGACGTCGCGGACCAGCCCGTGGATCTCCTCGCCGAACGACCACGGGTACTGGTCGACGTTGTTCGTCTCGGAGTGGTTGCGGCAGAAGGGAGTCAGCGCCCCCATCTGCATCCAGCGCAGGAACAGCTCGGGGTTCGTGTCGCCCTGGAAGCCACCGATGTCGGCGCCGACGAAGGGCTGGCCCGACAGTCCGAAGCCGCACGCCATCGGCATGCTGACCCACAGGTGGTCCCAGCGGGCCTGGTTGTCGCCCATCCAGTTCGCGGCGTACCGCTGGATCCCCGCGAAACCGGCCCTCGACAGGATGAAGGTCCGGGCGTCGGGCTGGGCAGCGCGGAGGCCCTCGATGGTGCCCATTGCCATGAGCAGTGCGTACTGGTTGTGGTAGCGCTCGTGCTTGGCCCGACCCTTGTCGAAAAGCATTGCCTGCGGGGCGATCTCACCGGTTGCCGGCTCGTTCATGTCGTTCCAGATGCCGGCGAGGCCCGACTCGACGTGCCTCGCGTTGAGGGCGCCCCACCATGAGCGCGCCTCGGGCGTCGCGAAGTCGGGGAAGACGGTGTTGCCCGGCCAGACCTGGCCGATGTAGGTGTCACTGCCCTCGGTGCGGCAGAAGACGTCCTTCTCGAGCCCGTCGTCGTAGACCTCGTAGCCGGGGTCGTGCTTGACGCCCGGGTCGACGATCGTGATGGCCCGGTAGCCCTGGTTGGCCAGCCCCTTGAGCATGCCGGCAGGGTCGGGGAAGCGCTCGTCGTCCCACGTGAAGACCCGGTAGCCGTCCATGTAGTCGATGTCGAGCCAGATCGCGTCGCAGGGGAACTCGTCGTCGCGGTAGCGCTTCGCGATGACCTCGATGTCCTGCTGCTTGTACGCGTGCCAGCGGCAGTGGTGGTAGCCGAGGGCCCAGATCGGCGGCAGTGAAGCACGACCGGTCAGCCAGGTGTACCGCTCGAGGATGGAGGCCATCGACGGGCCGGCGAAGACGTACTCGGTCCACTGGCCGCCGTGGAAGGTGATGCGGTACTCGTCGTCGCGGCTGAACTCGTACTCGCCGCGGTAGCCGTTGTCGACGAACGAGCCGCTCGCGGCGCCCGTCTCGGCTGATCGCTGGTGGAAGAACGGGACCGTCACGTAGTACGGGTCGAACTCCGCACTCGTCATGTCGGCGCGCGGGTCGTCGGCGTCGAGCCCGGCCCGGAACTCGGCCGTCGCGTGCTCGTTGAGGACGTCGGTGTTCCACATCGTGAAGTCGCGACCCCGCCGGTTGTGCCGGCCGCCCTTCTCGCCGAGCCCGTAGATCGCGTCGTCACGCCCGATCCGGCGCCTCGTCGTCCACGCGTCGTTGAGCGTCGCGTAGGTCCAGTAGCGGCCATCGGCGTCGGGCGCCGACTCGATGACGACCGAGCCGTCCGTGCGGTGCACGTCGACGCGGAACGGGTCGAGCCACAGCGTCACGACGAGCTCGTCCGTCACGAGCCGCCGCGCGCCCTCGGCCTGTTCGGCTCGCCACGTCACCGGCCCATCGAGGTCAGGAGCGAGCGGGTCGACGCACACGGCATACGTCGGCTTCGGGTCGAACGACCCGCCGCGGCTCACCTGGAGGCGCACGACGTCGGGACGCACGGCGTCGATGCGCAGCAGCTCTCCGTGCAGCCGCGCCAGCAGCCCCCGCTCGGCCTCCTCGACGGTGTCGACGCGCTCGAATCGGATGAAGTGGTCGGTCCTCATGCATCCACCCAACCAAAGACACGCGCCCCCGACGAGTCCCGGTCCAGTCAGGGCCCGGCCTCCTGGCACGGCGAGCGGGCCCTCTGTCGATTCTCCGACCTGGCTCAGTCGGCTGTGGCCGGTCCCACCCGTGGGTGGCGCACCTGCGCGCCCGTCCTGACAGGCGACCGACCTGCGGCGCGCAGGACCCGGGCCACCATGGCCGGGCGCAGGAGCGAGGCCGGCGGCCGGACCAGCTGCAGCACGTCGTTGAAGGCGACCGCCACCGGCAGGGAGGCGTGCGCCGCCAGGATCACGCGCTGGATGTACCCGTTGAGCTGGTCGGTGCCCAGCGGCTTGGGGCCGACGGTCGCCGGATGCGCGAAGTCAGCGCCGACGGCGATACGCCACGGCGACTCGATGATGCGGGCAGCCTTGCGTTGGAACCGTTTCGGCAGGTCCGCTGCGCTCAGACCCAGGCGCGACACGAGGTCTCCCAGAGCGGCCGCCTGCAGGGCTGACGACGTCATGCCCTGGCCGTAGATCGGGTCGAAGCTGCTCGACGCGTCACCGAGGACGACGAGGCCGGGGAGGAGGTCGCCCACCTTCTCGTAGTGCCTCCGCTGGCTCGACGGGAACCGGTACGTGGAGATCTCCGACAGCCGCTCGCAACGGGCCATCAGCTGGGCGACGGCCGGCGTGGGGAGGGTCGCGGCGAAGGCGGCGATGCCGTCGTCCGTGGGCTCGGGCGTGTCGCCGTGGACGCCGCCGACGGTCACCTGCCAGCGCTCACCCTCGATCGGGACCGCCGCACCGAACCGGAACGACCCCGGATTGTCGCTGCAGAAGACGAAATGGCCTTCGAGGTCGCCCAGAGACCGTCCCAGGGTGAAGGAGGCGTACGAGATGTCGATGCCGACGTGGCTGACGGGCGGGTCGAGCAGGAGCTGCCCTGCCAGGTCGTGTGCGATACGCGAACTGCGTCCGGAGCAGTCGACGACGAGGTCGGCCGCCCGGTCCCGGCCGTCTACGCGAACCCCGGTGACTCGGCGGCCGGACAGGACCACGCCCTCCACGGTCACCCCGTCCTCGATGGTGACGCCGGGCAGCGCCGCGACCCGGGAGCGGACGACGGACTCGAGGAGGGGTCGTGACTGCGAGATCGCCGGTCGTTCCCAGTCCCCGCGCGCCCGGTAGGCGCCGCCCTGGAACACCCAGGCGCCCTCGCCGTCGATGCGCACGGCGCCATGACCCAGCAGCTCGTCCTCGATGCCGGGGAACCAGTCGCGCAAGCGGTCGAGGCCGGCCGAGAGCAGCAGGTGGATGTGCCGCCCCTGTGGCACCCGCCCACGCGGGACGGGGGCCTCCGGCAGGCGCTCTCGCTCGAGCACGACGACGGACTCCACGTGGTCGGACAGCACGCGAGCCGTGAGCAGCCCCGCGATGCTCGCCCCGACGACGACCACCTGCCCCTGACGCTGACGGGCTCCCCTCCGAGTCGAACCGGCCACAAGTCAAGGCTAGACGTGACCAGCCGCCCCGGCTCGGAGTTTGATGGGACGCATGAGCGACATCCACGACCCGGCCCAACCCTGCAGCCACGTCGGCGGCGACGCGCTCGCACCCGCCGACCCGACGCCGGGCATGAGCCGGCACGTCGCGCTGCACACCGAGTCGATGTGGTCGGGCACGGTCGACACCGAGGCCGGCGCCGTCTCCGGATGGCACCACCACGGCGACCACGACACGACGCTCTACGTCGTGTCGGGCACCATGCGGCTCGAGTCGGGCCCGAACGGCGAGCACGTCGTCGAGGCGGGGCCCGGCGACTTCCTCCGCGTGCCGGCCGGGGCGGTGCACCGTGAGAGCAACCCCTGCGACACGCCCTCGCGGGCCGTCATCGTGCGCTGCGGGTCCGGCACGCCGACCGTCAACGTCGACGGTCCGGCTCCCGGCCACGGTGCTTGAGGCAGAGGGAGGCCCGCCGTGCGCACGACCGTCACCGAGACCGGCACCGCAGCTCCGGCCGTCGCCTGGAGCCGCTACGACAACCTCGACCTGTGGGCGACCTGGTCTCCGCAGGTGCAGGAGGTCATCGCGGCCACGCGTCGCCTCGCGCCCGGACTCACCGGTCTCGTCGTCGGCCCGCTCGGGGTGCGTCTGCCGTTCGAGGTGCTCACCGTCGACGCCGACGCGATGGAGTGGAGCTGGCACGTGCGGTTCGGCCTGGTGCACGCGACGCTCGACCACGCCGTCAGACCGGCGCCCGACGGTGGCTGCACGAGCGAGCTGGTCATCGACGCCCCGGCGTATGCCGTCCTCGCCTACCGTCCCGTCGCCGCCCTGGCCCTGCGCAGCCTGGTCAAGGCGTAACAAAGTGAGCACTGGTCAGGGGCTGCCCGTCGGAAAGTGAGCACTCGACTGCTCCTCTCGGTCGAGTGCGCAGTTTCCGACGGATCGCGTCAGTCGACGGGGTCACGCAGGAGGGTGTCGAGCTGTTCGTCGGCCATGGCCTCGGCGCACGCCCGGACGATCTGCGCCACGTGCTGGTCGGGCTCGAGCGCGACGAGGTCGTGGGCAGACCCGTCGAACTGCATCTGGCAGACCGCGGAACCCAGGAGCAGGGGCACCGGGTCCGCGAGCGAGGGCCGCAGCGTGACCGCCTCTCGGCTGAGGCTCCCGACGTAGATCGGCTCGAGCCCGAGCCCGTCCTCGGTCGGGCGCACGACGATGACGTGCACGTCGTCGGCGGCGACCGCGACGCTGATCGCGCGACGCACCGTCGCCAGTGCGAAGGAGGCGAGCCCGCTGAGATAGAGGGCGTTCCGTTCGGCGCGGGTGCGTCGCCGCATCATCCGCCGGCCGCTCGAGGAGACGCCCGGACCGCGCTCGCCGACGATGTCGAGGCCCGGGTATCGGCCCACGACGGTGACGTAGCCGCGCGAGGTCTCGGCGTCCCAGCCCGCGTCGACGCACGTGCAGCCGCACTCCGCGCCGGCGAAGTGCGCGTCGAGCTCGGCGATGACGGTGGCCGGGTCGTGCTCCGACAGCTCCTGCCACTGGTCCTCGACGGCGACCACCCGGTGCTGCGTCACGACGGCGTGGGCGACGTCGAGCGCCTGCCCGAAGTCCCGGGCCTCGCTCTCGGCCGCCGCCTTGGCCTTGGTGCGGTCAGCGAACTTGAAGAACGAGACCTGCGGCAAGGCAGCACGAAACGCCTTGCGCTGGAGGGCGACCCGGTCCTTGGCCGAGAACGGCGCCGAGTCCGGCGGGTCGGGCCGGCGACGCAGCGGGTGGTTGTCGAGGTGGAGCGAGGCCAAGGTCTCCTCGACCGCGCCGAGGGCGACGACGTCCTCGGCTGCGTGGGCATCGTGGACGCGCTGCTCGAGCAGTGCCAGCGACACGGGCTCCCCGACCGGGGCCGCGTCTGAGGGCCCGCTCGGGAGCGGGGCCGGGACGCCGTCGAGCGACGCTCGCAGTCCGGACGCGGAGGAGCTGAGTCGCACCTCGGGCGCGACCCTGAGCAACAGGTCCACCTCGGCGTCCTACCTGCCCGCAGAGGTCAGCAGGCCGTCGATCTCCCACGAGGAGTCGACGACCGTCTGCGCGCTCGTGCGCGGGCTCGACTCCGGGGCGGGATCAACTGCCGTGGAAGGCGACTCGGCAACTGCACGCGCTCGCAGGCCGGAGAGCCAGCTGCCGCGGTCGGTGCCGTAGGTCGCAGCGGTCGTGCGTGGCGGCATACCGAATCGGGGAGGGCCGGCGGTCACGGAAGCGTCAGCGGCCGGCGACTCGGCGGCGTCACGCACGGCGCGGTTGGCCCGAGCCTCGGCGCGACGGTCGTCGACGGTCCAGAACTCCCAGTCCGCGGGTGGTGCGGGCCAGCTCGGATCCGGCATCCAGTCGTCGGTCGGTGCCCACGACGCCGACGGCGCAGGCCATCCCGGAGGAACGTTGAAGCGCACTGCCATGTCTACCCCCTTCGAACAGAACCCTCTGAGCGCTGACGGATCGACCTGACCTCGACCCCCACATTTGGCACGGTACGACCTCTAGGCGGGCACAGTCATCAAAATGGACAAAGACACCATCCCGCGCGGATCGTCCATACCCTCCGACGCAACCGGCCGCACCCAGCCACGCATCAGCCACCCCTCCGCACTCAGGGACGGCTCCGGGGCCGCTCGGGGTCGACCCCGATGGGCGCGCAGGTCCGCCGCGTCCACGCTGGAAGCATGACGACGAGCACCCTCACGAGAACGGGGACGGCACCGCTGTCCGGAACCGTGACCGCGCCCCGTCCGGCTGGCACCTCCACGAGCAGCACAGCCACCGGGGCCGTCGATCGTGTCGCCGTCCTGGCGCTCGTCGCACCGCTGCTCCTCTTCGCGCACGGCATCGCCGCGTGGGTCGACGGCCTCGGCGGGACCCCGGGTCTCGACGCACTCGGCGCCGACGGCCCTAGCGCCCCGGCCGGCCAGAGCCCACTCGCCGTCGCCGCCGGCGCCCTGCTCGTGCTCGCCACCGCTGCGTTCGCCTGGCTCACGACCAGCCTGGGTGCCCGCGCCCAGCACCTCCCCGTCGCGGTTCCGACGGCCCTGCTCGCTGCGTTCGGCGCCGGCGCCACCGGGGCCGTCTGGGTGGGCGGCCTCACCGGCCTCCTGCCTGCGGCCGTGCCGGCCGCCCTCGCCGTCGGCGGCCAGCTGCTGACCGCGCTCGCCCTGGCGCTCGTGCTCGCCACGACGTGGCTCGAGGGACGTATGCCGGGCAGCTCGCTCGCCCTCGCCGGTGTCGCTGCGACGCTGCTGGCGCTCCCATGGGGGCTCGAACCGCTGGGCGCGCTGGTGCTGCTCATCGCCCTGGCGCCCCTGACCCGCCCGGCCGAGAACCTGCCCGAGGTGGCCTGACGAGCCGACGGACTCTCGACGAGCGGAGTCAGCCGTTCGGTCGCAGGATGGGTGCCATGTGCCCGAAATGGGCGCATTACACCCTTCCCTCACCCCACGGGAGCACATCACATGCGACACCCCAGACTGACCAGACGAGGCGCGGTCGCCGTCGCGTCCCTCGCCCTCGCGTCGACGGCCGCCTTCGGCAGCATGGCCTCGGCATCGACCCAGGCCGAGCCCGTCTCGACCCCGGTCACCATCAACACCCCTGACGGGCAGCTCATGAGCTATGTCGTCAACGTCGACGTGGCCAACCCCGGGCACACCGTCGTCGTCGAGAACGCCGTCCGCCGTGCCGGCGGCGTCGTCGTGCAGTCCTGGCCCCAGATCGGCGTCGTCATCGCCCACTCGACCCGCGCCTCGTTCCGCCAGGACGTCACCAGGGCCGGCGGCAAGTTCGTCGAGTCCGTCGGCGCGACGCGCACGGTGCCGGTGTCCGAGGGCACGCCCGCCGAGCTCGGCAAGAACTGGAACGGCGCCTCCGACTACAAGAAGGGCGCGAAGAAGGCTGCGAACGGCGACGTCGAGGCCGAGACCACGCCGGCCGGCCCGAGCGACCCGCGCGAGGTCGAGCAGTGGGATCTCAGGATGATCAAGGCCGACCAGGCCCACGCGATCACCGACGGCTCGCGCAACGTCCTCGTCGGGGTGCTCGACAGCGGGATCGACGCCGACCACCCCGACCTCATGAAGAACCTCGACGTCGCCAACTCGGTCAACTGCACCGGTGCCGGGCGCCCGTCGACGACCGGCTGGGAGCCCACCACGAGCGACCACGGCACCCACGTGGCCGGCACGATCGCGGCCGCCCGCAACGGCGTCGGCATCGTCGGCGTCGCCCCGAACGTCCGCCTGGCGTCCGTCAAGGTCGTCAACGACGACGGCTTCATCTACCCGGAGTACGCCGTCTGCGGGTTCGTCGAGGCCGGCCTCAAGCACATGGACGTGACGAACAACAGCTACTACGTCGACCCGTTCGAGTTCTACTGCGAGGACCAGCCCGACCAGTACGCCGCCAAGGAGGCCGTGCGCCGCGCCGTCACCTGGTCGACGAAGCAGGGTGTCGTCCACGCTGCGGCCGCAGGCAACTCGGCTCGCGACCTCTCCGACAAGTCGTCGTTCAAGGACACGACGAGCCCCGACGACCAGCCGGCGTCGGGCCAGGTCGCTCGCACCCTCAACAGCGGCTGTGAGGACATCCCGGCCGAGCTCGACGGCGTCGTGACGGTCAGCTCGCTGCAGAGCAACCCGCTCGGCTCGCAGACCAGCCGCCTGTCGAGCTTCAGCAACCGCGGCCTCGGCAAGATCGACGTCGCCGCCCCCGGCTCGACGATCCTGTCGACCATCGTGCGCGACAACGGCTACGGCACGAAGAGCGGCACGTCGATGGCGTCGCCGCACGTCGCCGGTGTGCTCGCACTCATGAAGTCGGTGCACCCGACGTGGACGCCGGCCCAGATGATCGAGAAGCTGCGGGTCCAGGCCGACGACAAGGCCTGCAACGCCGCGACCGGTGGCCCGGTCTGCGTCGGTCCGGTCGAGAACAACAGCTACTTCGGTGAGGGCATCGTCGACGCCCTCGACGCCGTGAGCTGACACACCGAGCTCCACCCAGCTCCACCCGCTTCATCGCCGAACGCGGTGTTCGGTCTCGAAGTCAGTGTTAGAACACGGTTTTCGAGACCGAACGCCGCGTTCGCGCGTGTCAGGGCTGGTGGCGCAGGGAGTGGACGGTGCGGATGAGGAGCACCAGGGCGACGAGCTGGCTGACGGCCACCACGACGATGAGGGCCGCGAGCGACCGGTCGTAGAGCCACCCGGCCACGAGGCCGCCGACGATCGCGAAGGCTCCCTGCACCCCTGCGAAGACGCCGTATGCCGTCGCCCTCCTCGGTGCCGCCACGACCTCCGCGACGAGCGCCTTCACCGTCGAATCCTGCACGCCTGTGGCGAGGCCCCACACCGCGACCCCGACGAGAGCGACCCAGAGCCGCCCGGTCAGGGCGAGCGCCGGCACGAGCGCGACGAGCACCGGCACGAGGTGGAGCACGGATCCACCGCGTCGGTCGTAGACGAGACCCACGCCGAGCGCCGCGAGGGCCTCGACGGCCATGGCTCCGGCATACACGAGGGGAACCGCGGCGACGGCGACGAGGCCCTTCACGCTGAGGTGGTAGCCAATGATCCCGAAGGTGACGAGACCGCCCGTGGTGAGGCCGGCGGCGAGGGCGTAGCCGAAGAACTCGCGCGGCAGGCCGGCCCCTACAGCATCGGCGAACCAGCCGCGCAGACCTCCGGTGGACGAATCCGGCTGCACCGCAGTGGTTTCCGTCGCGTGGGGTTGTGTCGAAGCCGCTTCCGCAGTGGCGGACTTCGACGCTGCCCCAACGTGCTCCTCGTCGTAGACGGCGGGGTCGGGCACCCGCGAGCGGATGACGGCGAGCAACAGCATCGCCGCGACGCCCGGTACGGCGAGGACCGCCATGCTCGGCCAGATCACCCCGGAGGCGCCGATGACGGCGGCTACGAGCAGCGGACCGGCGAAGGCGCCCACCTGGTCGAGGGCCTTGTGCACGCCGAAGCCGCGACCCCGACCCACGGCCGACGCGACGTGTGCGAGCAGGGCCGACTTCGACGGGCTGCGCACGGCCTTGCCGGAGCGCTCGAGGAGGATGAGGACGGCGGCGAGCACGAGCCCCGCACCTCCCACGAACGGCGTCACCGCGAGGAGTGGCACGCAGACGGCGGTGAGTCCGTAGCCGAGGATCGTCAGGCCCCAGTAGCGACCGGTGCGGTCGGCCAGCGGCCCGAAGACGAGGCGGAGCACGAGGGCCATCGCCTCGCCCGCGCCGGTCACGAGGCCGACGACGACGGCGCTCGCGCCGAGGGAGGCGAGAAGCGGTCCGTAGACCGAGCGGGCACCCTCGTAGACCATGTCGGCGGCGAGGCTGACGAAGCCGAACCACCACACGACGCGCCACGCCGACCAGCGGCCGCGGGCCGAGGTCACTGCGGCGGCGTCGGTACCTGCGTCGGTGCCTGCGTCGGTTCCGGGCGCCTCGGTCATGCTGCGCAACGTAGCAACCGCTCCTGCGAGCCGCTCCGCCCCTGCGCGGCCTAGCCTGATCGTGTGAGCAACCCGGACCGCCACCCCACCGAGGTCGTCTGCGGCGACGCCACCGCGGACGCCGACGCAGCCTCCGCACCCCACGCGGCCGTCGTCCTGCCGTTCCGCGAGGTGCCGCTCGGCGGGCCGCGGGCGATGCCCGTACGCCGCAGCCTCCCCCAGCGCGAACGCTCGCTCATCGGGGCGTGGTGCTTCGTCGACCACTACGGCCCCGACGACGTGTCCCAGACCGGCGGCATGGCCGTTCCCGGGCACCCGCACACCGGCCTGCAGACCGTCTCGTGGCTCTTCACCGGCGAGGTCGAGCACCGCGACACCACCGGCGCCCACGCCTTCGTCCGCCCCGGCGAGCTCAACATCATGACCGCCGGGAAGGGCATCGCCCACTCCGAGTACTCCACGCCCGACACGACCGTGCTGCACGGCGCGCAGCTGTGGGTGGCCCTGCCCGAGGCCGACCGCTCCACCGCCCCGGGCTTCGAGCACTACGCGCCGCCGGTCACCGAGGTGGACGGCGCCCGGGTGCTCGTCTTCCTCGGCACGCTCTTCGGCCAGACCTCACCGGTCACGATGTTCTCGGACCTGGTCGGCGCCGAGGTCACGCTCGAGGCCGGGCAGTCGCTCACGATCGCGCTCGATCCCACCCACGAGCACGGGCTGCTCTGCGACACGGGGCTGCTCACCGTCGGCGACGTCACGGCCAAGCCCGGCGAGATCGCGTTCCAGGCCGTCGGCGCCGAGGCGGTCACGATCGATGCGGGTCCCGACGAGCCGGCGCGGTTCCTCGTGCTCGGCGGCGCACCGTTCGGTGAGCAGATCGTCATGTGGTGGAACTTCATCGGCCGCAGCCACGACGAGGTCGTCGGCTTCCGGGAGGAGTGGCAGCGCGCCCGCGAGACGACGGGCACGACGGCATACGGGATCTTCCCGGAGGAGTGGGACCACACCCTCCCCGCACCCGGGCTCCCGAACCTCAGGCTCCGCTCCCGCGGCTGAGCTGCTGAGCCGCCGAACTGCGTCGGAAACTGGGCACTCGACCGTGCCCCCGGTCGAGTGCCCAGTTCTCGACGGGGTTTGGAGGCAGGCGGCGGCAGGAGAAGGATGGCCACCATGCGCGCTACGACGATCCACGCCCCTGGCGACATCCGTCTCTCCGAGGTCCCCGACCCGACCATCGAGGCGCCGACCGACGCGATCGTGCGGGTCACGGCCGGCTGCATCTGTGGCTCCGACCTGTGGCCCTACCGCGGGGAGAACCCGATCCGCGAAGGCTCGACGATCGGTCACGAGGCCGTCGGCGTCGTCGAGGAGGTCGGCTCCGAGGTCAAGGACTTCCGTCCCGGCGACTTCGTCGTCATCCCGTTCTGCCACTGCGACAACACCTGCCCCGACTGCCTGGCCGGCGTGCAGTCGGCCTGCCCCAACGCCGACGGCACCTCGAGCGGGCAGGCCGAGCTGACCCGCGTGACCCAGGCCGACGGCAGCCTCGTCAAGACCGACGGCATGCCCGACGACGCGCTCGTGCCGTCGCTGCTCGCCCTCACCGACGTCATGGCCACCGGCTGGCACGCAGCCGTCGCGGCAGGCGTGCGCGCCGGCTCGACCGCCGTGGTCGTCGGTGACGGCGCGGTGGGCCTCTGCGGCGTCATCGCCGCGCAGCAGCTCGGTGCCGAGCGCATCGTCGCGATGTCGCGCCACGAGCCGCGGCAGGCACTCGCCCGTCGTTTCGGTGCGACCCACGTCATCGCCGAGCGGGGTGACGAGGCCGTGGCCGCCGTCATGGACCTCACCGGTGGCATCGGCGCCGACGCGGTGCTCGAGTGCGTCGGAACGCACCAGTCGATGGACACCGCGTTCCACGTCGCCCGAGCCGGCGCGACCGTCGGCTTCGTCGGTGTGCCACACGGTGTCGAGCTGCCGCTGCGCCGGATGTTCGTCCGCAACATCGGCCTGGCCGGCGGCATCGCCCCGGTGCGCCGCTACCTCCCCGACCTCATGCAGCGGGTGCTCGACGGTCGCATCGACCCGGGCCTGGTCTTCGACCTCGAGCTGCCGCTCGAGGAGGTCGCCGAGGGCTACCGCGCCATGGACGAACGCCGCGCCGTCAAGGTCCTCCTCCGTCCCTGACCCGCACACCCACACACCCCCGACACCCCCACCCCGGTTCAGGCGAGCGCGCCGCAGTTCTTGCCGCGCGTCCACCCCAACCGGGTATGCCGTCACCGTGACCCACGCACGCCTCATCGACACCGCCGCGCCCAGCGCACCCCGCGGTGTCGTGCTCGTGCTCCACGGGGGTGCCGCGCGCCGGAAACCCATGCGCGTCAGCCCGACCCAGCTGTCGGTCCTGCGCATGGTGCCGATCGCGGCACGCATCGCCCGGGCGGCCAAGGGTGAGCTCGCGGTGCTGCGCCTGCTGAACTCGACCCGCGGCTGGGACGCGCACCACACGCCGGTCGACGACGTGCGCTGGGCGCTGCGCGAGGTCGCGAGCCGCTTCGGTCAGGACCTGCCCGTGTGCCTGGTCGGCCACTCGCTGGGCGGCCGGGCGGCCCTGCTCGCCGCGGCCGAGCGACCGGTGGTCAGCGCGGTCGCCCTCAACCCGTGGGTCTACCCGCACGAGGGGCACCTCGACCTCACCGGCCGGCAGGTGCTGCTCGTCCACGGCGACGACGACCGGGTCGCGCGTCCGACCAGCTCGGCAGCCGTCGCCCGAGAACTCGCACGCACCGCGCGGGTCGGCTACGTCACCGTCGAGGGCGGTCGTCACGCCATGCTGCGCCGGCACGACGTCTTCGACGGCCTCGCCGCCGGCTTCACGACGGCGACCCTGCTCGGACGCCGACCGCAAGGACCCGGGGCCGAGGCGGTCGAGAAGGTGCTCGCCGGAGAGCGGTGGCTCGACGTCTGAGACGGCGACTTGACCCGGTTCTGTAGGTTGTTGACGTTTTCATCCCGTAACACGTGCTTACTTTGCAGTCACCCCTTTCGCGCAATACAGTCGAGGCATCCCTCCGCGACCGGTCCGGAACAAGGTGAGGACCTGGATTGGCCCCGAGATTTGCGTCCGTCGATGACTACATCGCGTCCTATCCCGAGGAGACGCGGAGTCAGCTTGCCGGTGTGCGGCGCACCATCCACGCGGCGGCGCCCCACGCGGCGGAGAAGATCAGCTACGGCATGGCGACCTTCACGGTCGATGGCAAACCGCTCATCTACTACGCCGGCTGGAAGAACCACGTCGGCCTCTACCCCGTGCCGACGGGCGACAGCGACTTCGAGGACGCCATCGGCCCCTACCGCCGGGCCAAGGACACCGTCCGCTTCCCGATCAACCGGCCGGTCCCCCTCCATCTGATCTCCGAGATCACCGAGCTGTGCCTCCAGCGCCGAGCAGCCATCGCCGAGGCCTCCGAGAGCTGAGGGCCACGCCGACGTCGCAGGCGGCATACGCCTCAGGCGGGTGACGAGTCGATGACCGAGAGGACGTTGCCCGCCGGATCGGTGAACCACGCGATGAGCGGACCGCCCTTGCGGAACACGCCCTTCTCGTCGGTCTCGGTGGGCGTGCCCTCGTACTTCTCGAACGTCACGCCCCTCGACGTCAGCTCGTCGACGGTCGCCTCGACGTCGTCGACGGGGAAGTTGAGGATCGTGAAGCTCGCCGGGGTGTGGTTCGGCTTGGGGTAGACGATGACCGGCCGGTCGCCCGCGAGGTGGAGCGTGAGCATGCCATTCGCCTCGGTCACGGTCAGGCCCAGCGTGTCGGCGTAGAACGCCCGGGCCGCCGGGATGTCGTCGACGGAGAAGCCGCCGAAGGCCTTGGAGCTCTCGAGCACGATGGGTCCTTCCTCCGTGGGACGCGGTGTCGCGCCCGCTCCCTCCCAGTCAAGCCCGCCGAGGGTCCGCGCGGAGCGTGACGGCACAGAGAATTCACTGGAACCCCAATCCAGCCGGGGCGGCGCGGCGAACCCCACCGCGGAGATGGTCGACGACGACCCCGTCTGAGAACGAGCAGGCTGGACGGCTTTGTCTCCTCGTCAAGGAGGAAGTACAGATGCGCAGCACCACCACTCGCACGACGACACGAATCGCCGGCGCCAGCCTCGCCGCCGCCGCGGCGATGGCCCTCACGATCGGACCCGCGTTCGCCGCGGACGGCTGGGTCAGCGCCAACCTCAAGCCCGTCGCGGGCAGCGAGGTCAAGGGCAGCGGCACCGCCATGGTCGAGGTCAAGGGCGACATGATCACCGTGACCATGGCCGCACGCGGCCTTCTGCCCGACAACCCCCACGCCGCCCACATCCACTTCGCCGCCGCGGCCCGCCACGAGTGCCCGACCCTGGCCGACGACACCGACCACAACGGCCACCTCAACACGACCGAGGGCGGGCCGGCATACGGCGACATCGTCGTCTCCCTCACGAAGACCGGCGACACGAGCCCGAAGAGTGGCCTCGCCATCGACCGCTTCAGCACCGCGCCCGGCGGCAGGATCAGCTATGAGCGGGGCAGCATCAAGGTCTCCAGCGGCGTCGCCGACGCCATCGCCAAGGGGCAGTCGGTCGTCGTCATCCACGGCGTCGACCACAACCACGACGGCAAGTACTCGGGTGACGCGAAGAGCGACCTCGACCCGAAGCTGCCCACCGAGGCCACCGACCCGGCGCTCTGCGGGGCCCTCCACACCGCACCGGCCGGCGGCATGCACACCGGCGGCGGGACGGTCGCCAACGGCCTCAAGAGCAGCACCAACGACTCGATGCTCCTCCTCGGCGGCGGTGCGCTCCTCGCCGCAGCCGGCTCCGGTGCCTTCGCCGCCCGCCGTGCTGCACGGTCGCGCGGCTGAGCGAGCGAAAGTCCCATGACGGATCAGCCGGGCACCTCGGGCCGGTCGAACCAGCCGAGCCCGTCGGGCCGGATGCCGTCTCAGCAGGGTCGCCGCGTCACCACAGGTGTCGCGGCGGCCCTGCTCGCAACGGCCGTGCTGCTCGCCGTCGGTGTCGTCGCGCTCGTCATCGGGATCCGCGGCCCGTCCGGGAGTCCGGCACCCGCGCCACCCGCGCCACCCGCGGCGGCTCCGGCCCCAGCGACCCCGGGCGCGCCCTCGACCGCCACGTCGACCTCAAGGACCCCCGCCAAGGGACCGGCGACGACTGCTCCCACGCGGCCGACGTCCGACCCGGGCGCCGCATTCGGGCGGTTCCTCGACGCGTCGGAGCCGACGTCGCTCGAGATCCCGTCGATCGGGGTGGGCTCGCGGACGTTCGTGCCCCTGCGCATCCAGCGCGACGGCACGATCTCTGTGCCCGGCACGGCCCAGGAGGTCGGCCTCTACGACGCGGGGCCCACACCGGGCCAGCTCGGTCCCTCGGTCATCGCAGCGCACGTCGACACTCCGGCCGGCGTGCCGGGCATCTTCCACGAGCTCGGCAGGGTCAAGGCCGGCGACGTCGTCGAGGTCGCACGACAGGACGGCTCGCACCTGACCTTCACCGTCGACCGCGTCGCGGCCTACCGGAAGTCACAGTTCCCGACCGACCTCGTCTACAAGAGCGACTTCCGACGTGCCGAGATCCGCCTCGTCACCTGCGGCGGACCCACTGACAGCCGCAACGAGTACCGCGACAACGTCATCGTGTTCGGCCACCTGGCGAGCGCCGCCTGACGCGGCCCGACGGGCCCCTCGACCTCGTCCTCCGGCTCGCCGACCAGCCACACCGGGACGTCCACGGGTGACCCTGCGCGTCGCGTCCACGTCAGGGCAGAGTCAGCGTCTGTCTTGTGACTCGCATCACAAGCGACCAAAGGTATGCCGCAGGTAAAGCCCTTCAAAACGGACCGTCAACGACGTTTCTGGCACGTCTCCGTTACCTCAGCGTGACTTTTGCCCGTCGAGTCATCTACTCTTCGGGGAGTCCGGCCACCTGGTCGGGCGCTCGAGAGGTGGACCGCCTAGTCCTGTCACCGCCTGTCGAGCGAGAGCAAACCTTGTGACGGGAGCGGAGGAACCACACGTTTCTCCGGGCGTCCGGCGCCACGACTCCGGACGTCCTTGGGGTGAAGTATTCGCCCGGGTCGCGACTCGTCGCGGGCCGGGTGAGAACCGGGCACCTTTCCGCCCGAACCCGACAGCTAACTTCGTAGGCGCGGAGAGGTACAAGCGTGAACAACGAGATCATCCGCGGCCGCCACCGTGCGCCAGGCCGTCACAACCCCCTGAACGAGCTCAAGCTCCTCGCGCGTGAGACGGCACAGCCGGCCATGAAGGGTGCGGCCTTCGTCGCAGCCACTGGTGGCCTCGTCGCCACCTTCGCGAACCCCGCGAGCGCCGAGCCCCTGTCCGCCACGACCGCCGGCGCTGCCGCCGTCGGCCCGACCACCGGCGCCGTCCCCGCCGCCTCGACCGCTCTGGCGAAGATCGGCTACGCGCCGGTCGCCCAGAAGGCTGTCAGCCAGCCCGCCGCGGCCCCCAAGCCGCGCGTCATCGAGGACATCCAGGTCAAGACGGAGCGCGCCGCCACCAAGGCTGCTGCCGTCAAGGCCGCTGCCGTCAAGGCCGCCGCCGAGAAGGCTGCTGCCGAGCGCAAGGCCGCCGCCGAGCGCGCCTCGCGTGACCTCACGCGTCGCACGCTGACGGCGACCACGTCCACGGCCAAGGCGGTCAGCAACGGCTCCGTGCCGAGCGCCTCCTCCGGCATGCGCTCGGACCACAACTGGGCCACCGCGGGCCAGTGCACCTGGGGCGCGCTCGCCAAGTGGTACGCGTCCGAGGGCTACTACCCCGGCGGCTGGACCGGCAACGCGATGGCGTGGGCCTCGGGTGCCGCCAACGCGGGTTACACGGTCACCGGCACCCCGCGTACGCGCTCGATCCTCGTCATGCAGCCCGGCGTGCACGGCTCCTCGGGCGTCGGCCACGTCGCCTGGGTGACGGCCGTCAACGGCAACCAGGTCACCATCGTCGAGATGAACGCCCTGGCCGGTGCGTACAACTACAACACCCGCACCCTGACCGACGGTCCGGGCATGAAGTACATCTACGCGCCGTGACCCTCGCGGACTGAGCGCTTGTACCGAAGGGGAGGATGCTGCGACATCCTCCCCTTCGCCATACCCGCCAACCATCCCCCGCCAACCATCCCCGCCAACCATGCCCGCCAGCCACGCCCCCGGCGGTGCCTGACGCGTCACACCGGGCGTCCTCGGGGGAATGCTCGCCCACCTGTCCGACTTGTCGCCTAGGTAGTTGAAGGCTCCACCCACACGGGCGCGGAGCCGCGGACCATCACCGCCGGCTACACCGACACTTCACCGACAGTGAGGAGCAGGCCTGTGTCCACGGCCTTCGAGACCATCCGCATCGGCCGCTGGGACCTCCCCCAGCGCTTCGTCATGGCCCCCCTGACGCGCAACCGCGCGGGCGCGGGCCAGGCGCCGACCGAGCTCAACGCCGAGTACTACGGCCAGCGCGCGAGCGCCGGTCTCCTGATCACCGAGGGCACCCAGCCCAGTGCCGTCGGGCAGGGCTACCTCGACACCCCCGGCATCCACTCCGACGAGCAGGTCGCCGGCTGGCGCCTCGTCGCCGACGCCGTGCACGAGGGCGGCGGCCACGTCGTCGTGCAGCTCATGCACGCGGGTCGCGTCGCACACCCCGACAACAAGGGTGGCCTCGAGAGCGTCGCCCCGAGCGCCGTCGCGGCACCCGGCTCCGTCGTCACGCCGTCGGGCGAGCAGCCGTATGCCGTCCCGCGCGCCCTCGAGACCGACGAGATCCCCGCGCTCGTGGCGGAGTTCGTCCACGCGGCCCGGCAGGCGATCGCGGCCGGGCTCGACGGCGTCGAGGTGCATGCCGCGAACGGCTACCTGCCGCACCAGTTCCTGGCACCGTCGACCAACCAGCGCTCCGACGCCTACGGCGGTTCGCCCGAGAACCGCGCACGGCTCGTCGTCGAGATCACGACGGCCGTCGCCGAGGCCATCGGCGCCGACCGCGTCGGCATCCGCATCTCGCCCGCCCACAACATCCAGGGCGTGCTCGAGGAGGACGAGCTCGAGACGGCCGCGACCTACGAGACGCTCGTCGAGGGCATCGCGCCGCTCGGCCTCGCCTACCTCAGCATCCTCGGCGACCCGGAGTCCGACCTGGTGCGCAACCTGCGCAAGCGGTTCGGTGGCCCGGTCGTCCTCAACACCGGGTTCGCGTCGGTGACCGGGCTGGCCGAGGTCGAGGACCTCCTCGAGCGCGACCTCGGCGACGCCGTCGCGGTCGGCCGCGAGTTCCTCGCCAACCCGGACCTCGCCCGTCGCTGGCGCGAGGGTGCCCCGCTCAACGAGCCGAACCCGGCCACGTTCTACGGCGGCGGCGCCGAGGGCTACACGGACTACCCCTCCCTGCCCTGAAGACGTGACGTCGGAAAGTGGGCGCTCGACCGCAAGCCCTCGTCGAGTGCCCACTTCCCGACGGGTCGGTGCGTGGGGATGCGTAGGGAACTGCGCCCTCGACTGGTGGGTCAGGTCGAGTGCCCATTTTCCGACGGTCAGTGGGGCTCGGGCGGGTCTGTCGCGGAGTCCGGGAGCGGGTCGCCGAGGCGGCGCTGCACCCACGTGACGTCGTGCCACGCGCCGAACTTCCAGCCGATGTCGCGGTAGGTGCCGACCGTCTCGAACCCCATCGCCGCGTGCAGCCGGCCGCTCGGCTCGTTGGGCTGCGTCATCCCCGCCGCGGCCATCCGGTAGCCGCGGGCCTCGAGCCGGCGCAGCAGCTCCTCGTACAGCCGCCGACCACCACCTCGCCCGCGGCGGTCCACCGCGATGTAGACCGACACCTCGCACGACCAGCGGTAGGCGGCGCGCTCCTTGAACGGCCCGCCGTACGCGAACCCGACCACCTCCCCCGCGTCCTCGAGCACGAGGAACGCGTGTGACCGCTGCGCCTTCTCGATGCGTCGGCCCATCTCCTCGGCGCCGGGCGGCTCGGTCTCGAACGTGATCGAGGTGCCGGTGACGTAGGGCGCGTAGACGGCGGCGCAGGCCGGGGCGTCGACAGGCGTCGCGTCACGGACGAGGAGCTCAGGCATGGCGCCGATGGTAGGTGCCGCAGTCGTCGAACGCCGGTGGCTGAAGGCTTCCGGCCAGACATCGGAACCGGTCCGAAGCACCCGGCACCCGACGTCAGCCGCGAGCAGGCGGGACCACGACGGTGCCGCACGAGCCGCACCGGAGCGCGGGGGCGCTGTGGTTGAAGACGCCGGTCGTGATGGGCACCCCGGTCAGGTCGCCGAGCAGGCCACCACCGTGCTCCTTGAACTTCACGCCCGGTGAGCGGCCGACGATCTCGCCGGGCGTCATCGAGGGGGTGCTGCAGATCGGGCAGGTGACGTCGGTGTCCATGCCGGTCGGACTCACGCGGCGGCCACGGCGTTCCGGGCAGCGTTCCGGGCAGCGTTCCGGGCAGATCCGGGTCATCGGCGGTCCCGCGCCAGCTTCTCCAGCGAGGTCAGGGCGTCCATCGCGCGAGACCTCAGGTCGCGCAGGGCGCGCTGCTCGTCGGCATCGAGGTGACCGATGAGGAACGCCGCCGCCTCGCCGCTGTCGACGTCGAGCGCGAAGTGTCGCAAGGTCGACCGCGTGACGGTCGCGTCGTGGTGCAGGCCGATGACGTCCTGGGCGGCCTCGGCCACCTCCTCGATCTCGCGGATGCGAGAGCCGGCCACGGGAGCGGCCGCCTCGGCCGCGTAGCGCAGCCGCTTGGCGGCCTTGCGCACGTCGTGCAGACGAGCCGCCTGCTCGGCGGGGTCGCTCGTGGCCCGGACCCGGCCGATGCGCTCCACGACCCGCTCGAGGTCGTGCTCGACGCGGGTGCGGGCGAGCTTCTTCGCGCCCTTGTCCGCCCTGGCCGTGAAAGGTGGGTCGTCGACGGCCGCGTCGAGCAGGGCGAGCACGGCGGCATACCTCGTCGAGGCGAGCGTCTCGTCGACGACGTCGCCCGCGGCGGCGAGATCGAGTCGCAGGCGCGCCCGGAGCCCGCTGACGGCGTCGTCGAGCCCGACCGGCTCGGCGGCCGCGAGCAGCAGCTCGGTGTGCTCGATGACGACCTCGACGTCGCGCGCCTGCCCCAGCAGCCCCGCGACCCAGCGCAGCTCGTCGCGCAGCGGTTCGGTCACCGTGCGTTCGAGCACCGGGTGGAACGTCGCGAACGCCGAACGGATGCGCCTGATCGCGACGCGGACGTCGTGCAGACCCTCGGCCTCGCCGGCGTGCAGAGCCTCCTCGGCCAGGGTCAGCGCCTCCCGCTGCTCCGCGAGTCGCTGACGCACCAGGGACGCGGCGGACGGCATACGCCATTCCTACCCGTGGGGGTGACCGTGAGTCACCGGTTCGGCGGAACCTGTGAACCATCAACTGACCCTGCCGCTCGAGCCGATCGAAACGTACAGTCGAGAAGGTGGCCCGGGTCACCGCTCCCCCCGCAGTCGACACCGCCGCCCCTGGCGCCGGGACACCTCTTCGCGCGCGCCTGCTCGCGCCACCGGGAGCGCCCCTCGTCGGCTCCGGGCCGAGCCCGCAACCCGAGCCCCCCGACGGGCCGTGGCAGCGGATGCGCCGCCGGCTCGCCTCCGTCCCACGCTGGGTGTGGGCTGCGCTCGCCATCGTCCTGCTCGTCGCAGCAGCCCTGACGGCGTATGCCGTCACGCGACCTCCCGGCCCCGCCCCGATCACCCAGCACGACGTCGACCTCACCGTGCAGAAGGGTCTCGCGAAGCAGGCCGAGGCCGAGGCGGCCGCTCCGGCCGACGCGACGCTCGCGCACGCCGCGATCGCCCCGTCGCTGGTCGTCATCACCACCCGAGGCACCTCGGCCGGGGCCCAGTCGCAGGGCAGCGGGGCCGGCGTGGTCGTCAACGCGGACGGCACCGTGCTCACCGCCCTGCACGTCGTCGAGGGGTCGAGCACGATCACCGTCGCCTTCTCCGACGGCACCACGTCGCCGGCCACGGTCGCGTCCCGCAAGCCCGAGAGCGACATCGCGACCCTCACCCCCGCGAAGCTCCCCGAGACGGTCGTGCCGGCCGTCCTCGGTGGGGGGCTCGTCGTGGGTGCGCCGGTCTTCGCCGTCGGCCACCCGCTGGGCCTGGTCGACTCCCTCTCGGCCGGTGTCGTGTCCGCGCTCGACCGGACGGTCCGGGTCGAGGGCAGCCGCAAGCTCGAGCACCTCATCCAGTTCGACGCGGCGGTCAACCCGGGCAACTCCGGAGGCCCGCTGCTCAACAAGGCCGGCCAGGTCGTCGGCATCGTCACGGGCCTCGCCAACCCCACCGACCAGACGCTCTTCGTCGGCATCGGCTTCGCCGTGCCGATCGCGACCGCAGGCGGCGGGGCCGGCGGCATCGCGCGCTAGGCGCCACGGCATACGACACAACGGCATACGGCACACCCGAGCTCGACACGACACGACACCACGACACCGGAGCAGCAGCGGCAGGAGGACGGCATGGACGGCATGGCCGGCAGCAGATCGAGTGGCCGGCAGGGTCGGCACGAGCTCGAACAGGCGCTCTACGAGGTCAAGCGGACCATCGTCGGGCAGGACCTGCTGCTCGAGCGGATGATGGTCGCCCTGCTGGCCCGCGGACACCTGCTCGTCGAGGGCGTGCCCGGCCTGGCCAAGACGATGGCGATCAAGACGCTCGCGCACGCGATCGGCGGCGAGTTCCAGCGCATCCAGTTCACGCCCGACCTCGTGCCGGCCGACCTCATCGGCACGCGCATCTACAACCAGCGCGAGGGCGAGTTCCAGGTCTCGCTCGGGCCGGTCTTCGCGAATCTCGTGCTCGCCGACGAGATCAACCGCGCGCCGGCGAAGGTGCAGAGCGCGCTGCTCGAGGTCATGCAGGAGCGGCAGGTCACGATCGGTCGCGAGACCTTCCCCGCGCCCGACCCATTCCTCGTCATGGCGACGCAGAACCCGATCGAGTCGGAGGGGACGTACGCGTTGCCCGAGGCCCAGGTCGACCGCTTCATGCTCAAGGTGCTCATCGGATACCCCTCTGCCGCTGAGGAGTTCGTCGTCGTCGAGCGCCAGATCTCGACCGCCGTCAACACCATCAAGGTGCTCGACCCGGAGATGCTGCGCGGCTTCCAGCGCGAGACCGACGCCGTCTACGTCGACCCGGCAGTCATCGAGTATGCCGTCCGGCTGGCGACCGCGACCCGCGAGCCGGCGGGCGTGGGCCGCGACGACCTGGCCCGGCTGCTCACCTACGGCGCGAGCCCGCGCGCGTCGATCAACCTCGTGCTGGCGGCGCGGGCGCTCGCGTTCCTGCGCGGGCGCGACTACGCGCTGCCGGGTGACGTCAGCGACCTCGCGCGCGACGTGCTGCGGCACCGCATCGTCCTGTCCTACGAGGCGCTGGCCGAGGACCTCTCCCCCGACGACCTGCTCACCCCGATCATCCATGCGGTGCCGGTGCCCACGGCGCCGCTGCGCGAGCAGCAGGCGCGCGACCAGCAGGCCCATGGATCGGTGGCCGGCGCGTTCGGGGCCGAGTCCGGTGGGATCCCTGCCGGGGGAACGGCCGGCCCCGCGGTTGGTGACACGACATGGGCGCGACCGACACGCTGAGCGCCGAGCGGCTGCTCCGACACCTCGAGTGGAGGGTGGTGCGGCGGCTCGACGGAAGACTCCAGGGCGACTACCGCAGCATCTTCCGGGGCTCGGGGCTCGACTTCACCGACCTGCGTGAGTACGAGCCCGGCGACGACCTGCGGCACATCGAGTGGAACGTCACGGCACGCCTCGACACCCCGTACGTCCGCGAGTTCGTCGAGGACCGCGAGCTGACGGCGTGGCTGCTGCTCGACCACTCTGCGTCGATGGGCTTCGGGCCCGTCGCCCGCCAGAAGGACCTCGTCCTCGCCGAGGTCGCGACGACGCTGGCGCACGTGCTGACCCGCGGTGGCAGCCGCGTGGGGGCGATCGTCATGGACACCGGCGTCGACGCCGTGGTGCCGCCGGCGTCGGGGCGCATCCAGGTGCTGCGCATCGCGAAGCTGCTGCTCGACCGGCGCGAGTCCCGCACTGTCGCAGACGACCCCGCTCCGGCTCCGGGGTGGTTCGCGAGGCGGCGGGCGAGGGCGGGGACCGGGCAGGACTCCGGGCGCCGGGTGACCGACCTGTCGCTGTTGCTCACGGCCGCGGCGGGCATCGCCCGGCGACGCGGACTGGTGCTCGTCGTGTCCGACTTCATCAGCGCGGACGGGTGGGACAAGCCGCTCGCGCGCCTCGCCCGGCGCCACGAGGTGGTCGCGATCCAGGTCGTGGACCCGCGCGAGAGCGAGCTGCCCGACGCGGGTGGCGTCTACGTCGAGGACGCCGAGACGGGCGAGCAGATCTTCGTCGACACGAGCGACACGGCGTTCCGCGCACGGCTGGCGGAGGCAGCGGACGCACGGCAGGCAGAGCTCGAGGCACGCGCACGCAAGGCCGGCGCCGACCTCTACACCGTCCGCACCGACGACGACCTCGTGCGGTCGCTCATGCGCATCTCCGAGCTGCGGCGAAGGAGACGGCGATGAGGAGACGGCGATGAGGAGACGGCGGTGACACTGACCTGGCCCTGGGCGCTCGCGGGACTGCTCGTCGTCCCGGTGCTCGTCCTCGGCTACCGCCGGGTGCTGCGGGTGCAGGAGCAGCGGCGGGTCGCCCTCGCAGAGCAGGGTCTCTTCATGCCGGCGCCGCGTCGTGGCTGGTGGCGGCACGTCGGGCCGGCCCTGCTCATCGGGGCGCTCACCGTGCTGGTGCTGTCGCTGACCCGGCCGGTGGCCTCTTTCGCCGAGCCGCACCGCGAGGGCACGGTCGTGCTCGCCTTCGACGTGTCGAACAGCATGGCCGCCACGGACGTCAAGCCGTCACGGCTCGAGGCGGCCAAGGCCGCCGCGCGCGGGTTCGTGGAGAAGCAGCCGTCGTCGGTGCGCATCGCCGTCGTCGCCTTCGGCGGCACCGCGCTGGTGACGCAGCGGCCGACGGACGACCGGACCGCTGTGCTGGCTGCCGTCGCGCGGCTCAAGCCGTCGGGCGAGACGTCGCTCGCGGACGGCGTGCTCACCGGGCTGAGCGCGATCGTCGGCAAGCCGGTCAAGGCGCCGGGCGACGCCGAGGCCGGCACGACCGACGAGACGGCCATCGGCTTCCACGGAGGGACGGCGATCGTGCTGCTCACCGACGGTGAGAACACCGCATCGGCCGACCCCGTCAAGGCTGCCGAGCTTGCCTCCGCGGCAGGCGTGAAGGTCGAGCCGATCGGGCTCGGGACGCCGGAGGGCACGGTCATCCAGGTCGACGGGTTCAGCGTCGCGACGGCGCTCGACGAGACGTCGCTGCAGCAGATCGCGCAGACGACGGGCGGCACCTACCGCCGGGCGACCGACGCCGCGTCGCTGGCCGCCGTCTACGACGCCATCGAGCTGCAGTGGACGATGCGCACCGTCCCGCACGAGGTGACGTCGTGGGTCGCCGCCTTCGCTGCCCTGCTGCTGCTCGGGGGCGCAACGGTCTCGGTGCTGCGTCAAGGGCGGGTGATCTGAGTGTCGTTCGGACTGCCGGTGCTGCTGGTGGCATTGCTCCTCGTGCCGCTGCTGGCGGCCGTCTACGTCTGGCAGCTGCGGCGCCGGCGGCGCCAGGCCGTGCGATTCTCCAACGTCGCGCTGCTGCGGTCGGTGGGCGTCGGGTCGCACTCGTGGCGACGGCACGTGCCCATCGCCATGGTGCTGGCCGCTCTCGCTCTGCTCGGCCTGGCGGCCGCCCGCCCGACGGTCAAGGCGCAGGTGTCGGCGTCCAGCTCGACGATCATCCTGGCGCTCGACGTCTCCGGATCGATGTGCGCGACGGACGTCGACCCCAACCGGCTGGCGGCGGCGCAGGCCGCGGTGCGGTCGTTCATCAAGAACCAGGACGACGAGACGAAGATCGGCTTCGTCGTCTTCTCCGGATTCGCGCAGCTCGCTGTCGCTCCGACGCAGAACCGCGACGAGCTGCTCGATGCGCTCGACGCAGTCACCACCGGGCGGGGCACGACCATCGGAGCCGCCATCCTCCGATCCATCGACGCGATCGCCGAGCTCGACCCGAACGTCGCACCGTCGGACGCCGTGGACGAGCCGACGACAGACGGCCCGGGGGCGATTGCCCCGACACCGACGCCGGCGCCCACGCCCAGCGCAGGGTCGGGCGGGGCGGGCGGCACCAGTGGGAAGCCTGATGTGGCGCCGGAGATCATCGTGCTGCTCACCGACGGGGCGAACACCCGCGGCGTCACCCCGGCGGAAGCAGCCGCACAGGCCGCGGCCCGCGGGGTGCGCGTCTACCCGATCGGCTTCGGCACGACGAACCCGACGCAGATGGCCTGCACTCGCGACCAGTACGGCGGCTTCGCCCAGCCGCGCGTCCGCGACTTCGGCGGGGGCGGTGGGCCCGGCTTCGGCGGCCGCAACTTCCTCGTCGTCGACGAGGGCGCCCTCAAGGGCGTGGCCCAGACGACGGGCGGCGAGTACTTCGCAGCCACCGACGCCGACGGACTGACCAAGGTCCTCGCCGACCTGCCCAAGCACGTCACCGTGACCGAGCAGGACGTCGACCTCAGCGCCGCGTTCGCCGTGGCGGCTGCCGCCCTGTTGCTCGCCGGCCTGGCACTGTCGATCGGGCGCCCGCGAAAGGCCTGAACACGCGTACGCGGTCGGGGCCCACCCGGTCTCACCTCAGCCAGGGCGTGTGGCGTCGAACCCTGTCATCCGGATGATCCTGGCGGGAACACCGGCGACGACAGCGTTCGCCGGTACGTCCTTCGTGACGACCGCGCCGGCACCGACGATCGCCCCGTCGCCGATGGTCACGCCCGGCACGACGGTGACCCCGGCGCCGAGCCAGACCTTCCTTCCGATCGTCACTCGGGCCGGCACCATGTCGGCCCGCCGGTCCGGGTCGGCGGAGTGGTTGAGCGTCGTCAGCGTGGTCCCGTGCCCGATGAGCGTGCCCTCGCCGATGCTGATGCCGCCGGTGTCCTGGAAGCGGCAGCCCATGTTGACGAAGACCCCCTCGCCGAGGTCGAGGTTCTTGCCGAACTCGCAGTAGAACGGCGGGAACACGGTGACCGACTCGGCGACCTCCCTTCCGGTGAGGCGCGCCAGGAGCGCCAGGACCTCGTCAGGCGTCCGGTAGGCCCCGTTGAGCTCGGCCACGACGCGAAGCGCGTCCTGCGCCGCGCCATGCATGAACCGGTGCTCCGCCGACCCGCCCTCGATGACGCGTCCGGCGTTCACGTGGTCGAGGAAGTGCTGAAGCTGCATCGCTGCTCCTCTGCGTTGATTCGTCAGGTGACTCAGTTCGTGTCGGGTCTCAGAGCGTGAGCAGGACCTTGGTGGCGGTGCGCTCGTCCATGGCCTGGTAGCCCTGGGCGGCCTCCTCGAGCGGGAGCGTGAGGTCGAAGACCAGGCCCGGGTCGATCCTGCGGTCCCAGATGAGCTGCACCAGGTGCGGCAGGTACTCCCGCACCGGGGCGGGACCGCCGTGCACATGCACGCCGGCCATGAACAGCTCGTCGCCGGGGATGGACACGTCGTGCGAGACCCCGACGAAGCCGACGTGGCCGCCGGCGCGCGTCGAGTGGATGGCCTGCATCATCGCCTCCTGCGTGCCGACGGCCTCGATGACCGAGTGCGCGCCGAGGCCGCCGGTCAGCTGCTTGACCCGCGCGACCCCGGCGTCGCCGCGCTCCTCGACGATGTCGGTCGCGCCGAACTCCCGTGCGAGGGCCTGGCGGTCGGCGTGGCGGCTGAACGCGATGATCCGCTCAGCGCCCAGCTCACGGGCGGCGAGGATGCCGAGCAGGCCCACGGCGCCGTCACCGACGACGGCCACGGTCTTGCCGGGTCCCGCCTCGGCCGCCACCGCGGCGAACCAGCCGGTGCCGAGCACGTCGGAGGCCGCCATGAGCGAGGGGATGAGGTCGGCGTCGGGCTGCCCGGGGGTGGCGACGAGCGTGCCGTCGGCCAATGGGATGCGCGCCAGCTCGGCCTGGGTGCCGATGGTGCCCATGAGCACCCGGTGGGTGCAGTACGCCTGATAGCCGGCCCGGCAGATCTCGCACGTGTTGTCCGAGGCCCAGAACGACCCGACGACGAAGTCGCCGACCTTCACGGTGCGCACATCGCGGCCGACCTCCTCGACGACCCCGACGTACTCGTGACCCATCACCTGGTGGTCGACCGGCTCGGCGCCGCGGTAGGGCCACAGGTCGCTGCCGCAGATGCACGCCGCCGTCAGGCGGATGATCGCGTCGGTCGGCTCGATGATCTGAGGGTCCTCGCGGTCCTCCACCCGCACGTCGCCGGGTCCGTACATGACAACTCCACGCATCGCGTGAACTCCTTCAACTCGCTTCTCGCGGGGCGCTGCCCGCCAGGGCCGAACAGGCCCGCCCCACGAGTCAAGCCGCCGGCGCGACGTCACGGGAGTCCCTGTCGAGGGACGTACTGACAGGGCACCTCTGGTGGCTCGGCGCACCGCTGCACGCGGCATACGCTCGAAGGCGTGGACAACCGCCAGGAGGTGCGCGAGTTCCTGATGACCCGCCGCGCCCGGATCACCCCGGAGCAGGTCGGTATGCCGGCCGGCCGAGGTCGTCGCGTTCCCGGCCTGCGCCGCAGCGAGGTCGCGACGCTCGCCGGCCTCAGCGTCGAGTACTACGCCCGCCTCGAGCGAGGGCAGATCGCCGGGGCGTCCGCGGGCGTCCTCGACGCACTCTCCCGAGCGCTGCAGCTCGACGACACCGAGCGCGCGCACCTGCTCGACCTCGCGCGGGCTGCCGACGGCATCCCGACGTCGGGCCGGTCGCGCCGGCGTGCCGCCGGCAAGCCGGCATCGCGCCCGAGCCTGCAGTGGGCGCTCGAGTCGATCGGCGGTGGCGTCGCGTTCGTGCGCGACCCGCACCAGAACCTGCTCGCCACCAACACCCTCGGCCGCGCCTTCTACTCGCCCGTCATCGGCGAGGGCGGGCGGATGCCCAACCTGGCCCGGTTCCAGTTCCTCGACCCCGCGTCGCGCGAGTTCTACCCGGACTGGGACCTCTTCGCCGAGATGTGCGTCGGCATCATGCGCGCCGAGGCCGGCCGCGACCCGCACGACCGCGGCCTCCAGGACCTCGTGGGCGAGCTGTCGACCCGGAGTGAGCTGTTCCGACGCCTGTGGAGCGCGCACGACGTGCGCACCCACGGCACCGGCACCAAACGGTTCAACCATCCCGTCGTCGGTGAGCTGACCCTCGCCTACGAGGAGCTCGCGATCACCGCCGAGCCCGGCCTCGTCCTCATGGTCTACACGGCCGAACCCGGCTCGCCGTCGGCCGAGCGACTCCAGCTGCTCGCGTCGTGGGCGGCCTCCACGTCCGCACCGACGGCAACCACCGACACCCCGATCCCCAACGGCTAGAAGGAATCCCATGCAGATCACCCGCAGCTCGGTCGACACCGTGAAGGGCCCGAGCGACTGGTTCACCGGAGACGTCTACATCGACGCGGTCGCCGCCGCGCCCGAACCGTCGCGCGTCACGGCCAACCTCGTCCACTTCATGCCGGGCGCCCGCACCCACTGGCACCGCCACCCCCTCGGCCAGACGGTCTTCGTCACCGAGGGGGTCGGGCTCTGTCAGCGCCGAGGCGGCCCCGTCGAGGTCATCCGTCCCGGCGACCGTGTGCTCTTCGAGGCCGACGAGGAGCACTGGCACGGCGCCGCACCCAACCGGCTCATGGTGCACGTCGCCATCAACGAGGGCGACGCCGACCACGACGTCGTCCACTGGCTGACCCCGGTCACCGACGACGAGTACGCCGTCGCACCCTCAGCCGGTGAGTGACCCATCCGAGTGGCGGCGAGGATCTTCCGGGCCCGAGAAGCCGAGCCCGGCCCTGTTGGAGTGCCCACCCCTCGGCGGGCGCTGGTTAGGGTCGGCGAGTGACCGAAGACGCGCACGAGCCGAACCACCAGTCGGACCTTGGGGAGATCCAGTCGGTGGTCGACACGTTCTTCGCCGCCTTCGCCACCGGACCTGACCTGGCAGAGCGGATGGCCTCCCTCCGCGGCCTCTTCGTGCCGCAGGCCCTGGTGACGAGCACCGGCGGCCGCGCGCCGGCGGTCATGGACATCGACGCGTTCATCGAACCGCGCCGGGCCCTGCTCGGCAACGGCACCCTCAGCGAGTTCGCCGAGTGGCCCACCGAAGGCCGCATCGACGTCTTCGGCGACATCGCCCACTGGTTCGGCAGCTATGCCAAGACCTGGGTGCAGGACGGGAGCGTGGTCGAGGGCCGCGGCATGAAGTCGATCCAGCTCGTGCGAACGGCGGCCGGATGGCGCATCTCGGCGGCCGCGTGGGACGACGAACGCCCCGGAGTCAGCGCTGCGGTCAGCCGCACTGTCGGCTCGGCTGACTAGGGTCTCGGTCCATGGCGGTGCACCGGCTGACCCTCGACGACGCGCGGCGCATCGCCGTGCACGCGCAACACCTCGACGAGCCGCGGCCCACCGATCTCGTCGAGACGGTCGAGCGGCTGACGATGCTGCAGATCGACCCCACCGCGGCCATCGCACCGAGCGCCGATCTGGTGCTGTGGAGCCGGCTCGGCAACACCTACCGTCCCGAGCACCTCACCCGCGCCGTCGAGCACGAGCGCACCCTCCACGAGACCGTCGCCTACGTCCGTCCCGCGCGTGACGTGCCGACGGTCATCGCCGAGTGGGTGGGTCGTGAGTTCCACCCCGCGATCATCGAGTGGCTCGAGGCCAACGAGCAGTTCCGCCGCGACATCCTCGCCCGGCTCATCGCAGAGGGCCCGCTGCTGTCCCGCGACATCCCCGACACGAGCGCGGTGCCGTGGCCGTCGAGCGGCTGGACCAACAACCGCAACGTCACGAAGATGCTCGAGTCCATGGCCCGCCGGGGCCAGATCGCGGTCTCGGGCCGCAAGGGGCGACAGCGCTACTGGGACCTCGCCGAGCGCGTCTACGGCGACGGCTTCGAGCTCCCGACGCACGAGGAGGCGACGAGCCTGCGCAACGAACGCCGCCTCGAGTCGCTCGGCATCGCCCGCGCCACCGGGCCCGAGCTGCCGGGCGAGCAGGCCTACGTCGGCGCCGCGGGCGAGCCCGCCGAGGTGGAGGGGGTGCCGGGCGCGTGGCGCGTCCACCCGGCATACCTCGGCGTCCCGAGCACGTTCACCGGGCGCGCCGCGCTGCTGTCGCCGTTCGACCAGCTCATCCACAACCGCGTCCGCGCCGAGCAGCTCTGGGGCTACGAGTACATCCTCGAGATGTACAAGCCCAAGGAGAAGCGGCGGTGGGGCTACTTCGCGCTGCCGATCCTCCACCACGACCGGCTCGTCGGAAAGCTCGACGCCCAGGGCGACCGCAAGGCCGGGCGCCTCCTCGTCAACGCGGTGCACGAGGACGTCCGCTTCACCCAGCGTGTACGCCGCGACGTCGACCGTGAGATCGCTTCTCTCGCAGAGTGGCTCGGCCTCGAGCTCGTCACCCCCTGACCGACCTGACCCAAGGAGCACTCGATGCGCAGGATCGTCCTCTACACGATCACCTCCCTCGACGGCGCCGTCGACGACCCCACCCGGGCCTTCCCGCCCGACGTCGACCCCGACAAGCCGCAGCCGCCGACGTTCGACGACGACCTCATCGCCCTCGAGGCCGAGCTCATCGGCAAGCAGGACGCCGTGCTCCTCGGTCGCCACATGTACGACGAGTGGTCGCGCTACTGGCCGACCTCCGACGAGCAGCCCTTCGCCGACTTCATCAACGGCGTCAAGAAGTACGTCGTCACGTCCTCACCGCTCACCTCCGAGTGGGGCGACGCCCAGGCCGTGGGCGGCGCGCTCGCCGACATCGTCCGCGCCCTCAAGGCGACGTCGGGTGGTGACGTCGGCGTGCACGGCAGCATCGAGCTCGCCCAGTCGCTGCTCGCCGAGGGCCTCGTCGACGAGATGCACCTCGCGGTCGCGCCCGTCGTCGACCCCGAAGGCCGGCGCCTCTTCGAGCGCGGCACCGACCTGCAGCGGCTCACTCTGGTGAGCGCGACGCCGACGGTGAGCGGCGCCCTGTGGCTCGTCTACCGTCCCGCCGGGTCGTGACCCCGTGACCGCCTGACCCCGAGGGTCCCGTTGACGCGGTAGCCCCGCACGGCCCGACGCGACTGCGCCGACAGCACCGAGCCGTTGCTCTGGTGCGAGAGCACCGACGCCATCGACTGGTTCGACAGCAGCGAGAAGGCGCTCATCGACGACCCCAGCGACAGGAGCGACGCGAACGACCCCACGCTCCCGATCGACAGCACCGACCCGACGCTCCCGATCGAGAGCACCGAGCCCACCGACCCGATCGACAGGAACGAGTCCTTCGACCCGATCGACCACGTGCCCTTGAGACGCTCCGGCAGCTCAGCCATGACCGAAGCCTAGGCACGCCTACCCAATCCCGACCACGTATGCCGCCGCGTGACCTTCCCGAGGTATCACCCCTGCCGCTCGCTCCTCCTCTCGTGCAACGGCGCCCGCCCTTCGCCGGCAGGCCTCGCCGCACGACACGTCGCACCACAGGCGGCACGACACACGGGGAGCACCGATGACCAGCCAGACCGACAGCCGCACCGGCAGTCCCAGCACGTTCGCGTTCACGGTCCACCCGCGGGCCCGCCTCGGCGAGGACCTCGCCCGGGTCTGGTCGCCGCTGGGCCGCGTGCCCGACCCCGTCTACGACGCCGCACTCCGTCGTCTGCCGCTGCGGCCGGTCTCCATGGCCGACGTCCACATCGACGGCGCACGCGTGGGCCACGTCGTCCTCGTGCCCTACGGCGCACGGCACCTGCTCACCTCGCCCGGCGAGGGCCGGGCCCGCGTTCACCGTGCGGTCGACAAGGCCCGCGCCCTCGGCTGCGACGTCGTGGGGCTCGGCGCCCTGACCGCCACGGTGACCGCGGGCGGGGTCTCGCTCCGGACTCGCACCGACATCGGGGTCACGAACGGCAACGCCTTCACGGCCGCGATCGTCGACGACCAGGCCCGCCGCCTGCTGCGCGACGCCGTCGGCCACGCGGCCGACCCGCACGTCGCCATCGTCGGTGCGACCGGCAGCGTCGGCGCCGCGGTCACGAGGCTGCTGGCCCGCGACCGCGCCGTGGCCCGACTCAGCCTCGTCGCCCGCTCGGCCGGGCGGCTCGACGCTCTCGCCGCCGAGGTCGGTCGCCAGGTGCCGACCACGGCCGCTACGTCGATGGACTCCGTCGCAGACGCCGACCTCGTCATCCTGCTGACCGCATCCGCCGACGCCTTGCTCGGCCCCGAGCACCTACGGCTGGGCGCCGCCGTGCTCGACGCGACCCAGCCCCGCAACACCTCGCCGACGCTCGTGGAGCAGCGCCCCGACGTGCTCGTCGTCGACGGTGGCGTGGTCGACATCCCGAGCCTGCGCCTCGTCGGCGGCAACATCGGCCTGCCCGACGGTCGCGCGTACGCATGCTTTGCCGAGACCGCGTTGCTCGCCCTCTCGGGCCACCGCGGGCACTTCTCGATCGGGGTCCCGACGCTGGAGCTCGTCGACCGCACCCGGGAGCTCGCGAAAGGCCTGGGGCACCTGGGGTTCCGGGCCGCGGAGCCGACGTCGTTCGGCCGACCGGTCACGATCGGTCGACCGGCGATGGGGATGGCGTCATGACGACGCTGCTCCGCTCCGGGCACCGGGCGCAGCACCGCGTCGTGCTCCTGGGCGGCGGCTACGTCACCCTCCACGCTTATGCCGGCCTGATGCGTCACGCCGGACGCTCGGTCCGCAGCGGTGCGGTGCAGGTCGTCGTGATCAGCGCCGACGACGCCCACAGCTTCCACGGCTTCACCGGCGAGGTGCTCGCCGGTCTGCTCCCCTACGACCGCACCCGAACGCCGCTCGCCCAGGCGATGCCGCACGCGCACGTCGTCGTGGGCCGCGCGGTCGCCATCGACGCCGAACGGCGGGTCGTGCGCTACGAGCAGGACGGCGAGACCGGCGTCCGGGTGCTCGACTACGACGACCTCGTCGTCGGCACGGGCGGTCGTGAGCCCGCCTCCACCGTGCCGGGGCTCGCCGAGCACGGCTTCACCCTCCGCGCGCCCGGCGACATCGAGGTGCTCGCCGACCGGGTCCGTGAGGCCGCGTCTCTTCGCGGCCGGCGTCGGCACGCCGTCGTCGTGGCCGGTGGCGGCATGGCCGGTGTGGAGATGGCCGCGGCCGTCGCCGACCTCGGCGGCGCCCACATCCGGGTCGAGCTCGTGCACGCCGGTGACGAGCTGCTGCCCGAGCTGTGCGACTCTCAGCCCCGACTGGTGGACCGGGCGGCTCACGAGCTCAAGCGCCTGGGCGTACGCGTCCGGCTCGGGGTGCGCCTCACCTCGGTCAGCGCCGACCACGCGTACCTCTCCGACGGCACGTGCCTGCCCGCGGACACGGTCATCGCCACGATCGGCCAGCGGCCGGTGCAGGTCCCCGGCCTCGACGCGCACCGCGACCCGCGCGGTCGGCTCGTCACCCGCCCGGACCTGTCGGTCGACGACCACGTGTGGGCGGCGGGCGACGCCGCCTGCGTGGCGCACCCGACCCGCGGCGAGCCGGTCCCGGCCAACGCGCTCTGGGCGATCAAGGGCGGCGACCACGTCGGGCGCAACCTCGCCCGGTCGATGCGAGGGCGCAGCACCCGGGCGTTCGCCTACCGCGGGCTCGGCCAGGCGGCCTCGTTCGGCTTCGGCCGCTCGATCTCCGAGCTCTACGGCATCCCGTTCACGGGGTGGCTCGCGTGGACGCTCCGGGTCACCTTCTTCCTGCGCTTCATGCCGTCGCGGCGCAAGGCGGCCCAGGTCGTCGGCGACCTCGCCCGGGTCGCCCGCCGAGGCCGTGTGCCGAATCCTGCCGTCGCGCCGGCGCCGGTCACCGTCGCCGACGTGACGCGGTCACGGACCGCTTGAGGGCGGCGCCGTCACACCCGGCCCGGGCGGTGGTTGTCAGCCGTCCGCGTCGAGCTCGACGACGTAGCCGTGCACCCGCTCGTCCCAGGCCACGTCCTGCCCGTCGCCGCCGCCCTCGCCCGCGACGCGGTGCCGCTCGGCGAGACGCGTCGTGACCGGCTTGCCCGAGGTGGCGTCGTGGTGGCCGAGGACGGCCGTGATCCCGCGGACCGTCGCGTGGACGGGCGGTGCATCCTCGGGCACGGCCCCATGATGCTCCTCGTGGTGGGTGAGGGCTGCGGCAAGGTCCGGTCCGAGCAGCTCGACGTAGTTGGGGCGGTCGGCCGGGCGCATGGTCCACGCCACCCGGTCGCCCGTGGAGAAAGGTTCGCCGCAGCACTCCAGCTGCCAGGCGTCGACCCACACGACATAGCGCATGACCCCACTGTGCCAAGCGAACAGCGCTGCACCCACTCCTTTCTCAGGCGTACCTGCGCGACGGGCCTGGAGCCGGCGGGCCGCCTCAGTCCGTGTGCCGGGCCGCGAGTGCCGAGGCCACCCGGCCGATGAGGTCGTACGGCACGGGCTTGGCGTAGAAGAACTGCACGGTGTCCTTCTGCGCACGGTAGGGCGCGATCTCGGTCTCGAGGGTGGGTTCCAGCTCGCCGACCGGGTAGAGCCCGACGTGCTTCTTCCACCCCGCGAAGTGGAGGCCGTATCGGTCCGTGAACATCAGCGCCGGCATGCCGTAGCGGATCTTCTCCTCGGCGCCGGGCAGGGCCGCGCGCAGGGTGGCGCACACCTGCTCGAGCACGGCTCGGGCGTCGTCCGGGAATCCGGCGACGTACTCGTCCACCGTCGTCGGCGCCGGCTTCTGCTCGCCCATCGCTCCCCCTCCAGCTGATTTCTCGTCCGGCCATTGTGGCGCAGCGAATGCCGTTGCGGGAATGTCCGATTCGCCGGACAGGGCCCGGGTCAGTCGTCGAGCTCGAGGACGCAGGCAGTCCCGACGTCGACGAAGCCGATGCGCCGGTAGATCTCGGCCGCCGAGTCGGACCCGGCCGAGAGGAACACCAGGTCGACGCCCTGCTCCCGGCTGGCTGCGACGAGGGAACGGGTGATCGCCGTTCCGTGGCCGCGGTGCCGGTGGCCCGGGGGCACGGCGATGCCCATCAGCTCGGCGACGTCGCCGCGGGGGGCCGCAGAGCCTGCCCCGCAGAGTCGGGTGCCCTCGAACGAGGCCACGACGACGAGGTCGCCGCGCTCCATCAGCTCCGGCCGTCGCCCGGGGTCCGTCGGCTGCACCTCGTCGTGCCCGGCGAAGCCGGCCGACACCGACCCGAGCGCGAGAGACAGGTGCGGCTCCGCGGGCCGGAGCGCACGGGCGCGCGGGTCCGCCTCGACCACGACGTCCGTCGGCATGACGAGCAGCGGGTAGCGGTGCGGCTCGTGGCCGGCGCCGCGCACCGCGGGCAGCAGGGTCGGCGTGACCTCGTCGACCCACTCGATGGCGCGCGGCACGTCGAGCTGCGTCTGCCGCTCGAGCACACGGCATACGTCCTCGGGCGTGAAGACGGCGCGACTGCCGAGCCGGGGGCGGGCGTAGAACTGCCAGCCCGTGCCCTTGCCCGCGACGAAGAGCGTGAACGGCCCGACCTCCTCGGCGGACGCGACGGCGCGCGGCACGCAGTCGTAGTAGCTCTCGATGCGGCCCAGGAGGCCGTCGCGCCCTCGCGTCATGCGGTCACGATGACAGGCACGCGCAGTGTGGGCGAGCGGATTTCGGCGGACGTCGACTCGCAGGGGTTGCTCAGCGACTGCCGCGCCTGGCCCTGAGGTAGTCGGCGACGACGTACTCGCCGAGACGCGACACGTCGGGCGTGAAGACGCGACCGCCGGCCCGCCGCGCGACCGCGTCGACGAAACGGGCGAGTCCGGGGTCGTCGCCGAGCATGAAGACGTTGAGTGTCGCCCCCGAGCGCCGCAGCTCGTCGACCTGGCTGATCGTCGCCCGGATCGTCTCCTGCGTTGCGGGCCAGTGGAACTCGGGCATCCCGTCGGAGGCGATGTGCGCCGTCGGCTCGCCGTCGGTGACGACGAGGACGACCGGCTCGGCCTCGGGGTGCCGCCTCAGGTGCCTCGAGGCGAGCATGAGCGCGTGCTGGAGGTTCGTCCCCTGCACCCACTCGGGCTCGGCCTCGGTGAGCTCCACCGGCGTGAGGCGCCGAGCGGCGAGGTTGAAGCCGATGATCTGCAGGGCGTCGTGGCGGAAGCGCGTGGCGACGAGGTGCGAGAGCGCGAGCGCCGTCTGCTTCATCGGCCCCCACCGCCCCTCGTGCAGCATCGAGAACGACATGTCGACGCACAGCGCCACTGCGGCCTGCGCGCGCCGCTCGGTCTCGATGACCTCGAAGTCCTCGACGAGCAGGTCGACGCCCCCCGGGCCACCCGAGGACGTATGCCGTCGGGCTGCGTTGCGCCGCAGCGCGTTCGAGACCGTGCGCACCGTGTCGAGAGGCAGCTCGTCACCGAAGCGCCACTCGCGGCTGAGACCGGTGGGCTCGTCGGCCTGGCCGGCGGAGTGGTCGTCGTGGTCGCCCCGGCCCGCGGCGTCGATGTGCTCGAAGACGTGGCGCAGGGCCGTCTCGCCGAGCCGCCGGACGGCGCGGGGCGTGAGCCGGAGCCCGTCGTCGCCCCGGGAGACGAACCCCTGGCGCTCCAGCTCGCGCTCGAGCTGACGCAGCGCCTGGAAGTCTCGCGTCGCGTCGGCACCGAGGTACTGCTCCAGCCGTTCGACGTCGACGTCGTCGAGGGTCGCGCCGAAGTAGGCCTGGCCCAGCTGCTCGTCGAGCTGCTCGAGGTCCGCCACCTCTGCGACCGCCTCGACGGCCTGTCCCCACGGCATCGGCTCGCCGCCGGGCTGGCCTCGACGCACGGGTGACGAGCGGTCGAGCCCGGGCCGCAGGGCGCGGAGGTTGTCGGAGAGCTGCGCCATCTGCGAGGCGAGGTCGGGGTCGCCGAGGGCGTCGGCCATGAGCTGGGCGAGCTGCTCGCGCTGCTCACGGCTGAGTGACGCGAGGAGCCGTTCGGCCGCTGCCTGTCGACGGGCAAGGGCGTCGATCAGCTCGTCGACGTTCTCGGGGCCCTCCGGGAACAGGTCACCGTGCTTGTCCATGAAGTCGCGGAAGAGGTCCTCGGTGTCCTCACCCCGAGCGTGCGCGGCAAGCAGCTGGTTGAGGTCGGCGAGCATGTCCTTGACCCGCTGCATGGCCTCGGGGTCGTTGCCGGAGAGCGCCTGCTTCAGACCCTCGAACTGGCCGCCCACGACCTCGCGCTGCAGCATCTGTGCGATCTGCGCGTAGGTCTCGCGGGCCTCGTCGGAGTGCCACTGGTAGTCGCTGAGGGCGCGGACCGCCCCGGCGACGTCGTCCGGGATGGTCGCGAGGTCCATCTCGGCCAGCCGGGCGTCGTCGCCGGTCTCGGAGGCGAGCTGGTCGCGCTCCTGCGACAGGGCCTGGTCGAGCAGGCCGCGCACCTGGTCGAGCGTGCCGCCGAGGTCCCCACGCCGACGGGCCGCCTCGCGGAGCCGGCGTACGCGTTCGGCGAGGTCGTCGAGGCCACGCCGGCCGTCGGTGCCGCGTCGCAGCAGGTCGCGCAGCGACTCGCGCAGGCTTCCGCCCGAGAGGACGTCCTGGCCCACCTCGTCGAGCGCCGCCCGCACGTCGAACGGGGGCGCCAGGGGGTCGGGCTGCCCGCCGGTCCAGGGCGCGTAGCGGAACCGGCCGTGGCCGTTGGGGCCGCCGGCACCGGCGAGCGGGTCGCGGGGCTGGTCAGGACTCACCACCCCACGCTACGTCCGCCACCCGCCGATCTGGCTAGCCCTTCTTGCTAGCCCTTCTCGGCGGCGATCTCGTCGAGGCGGCTCGCGATGGCGGCGAGGGACTCGTCGAGGCTCTGCTGCATGCCGTCGAAGTCCTGGGGGGTGGTCAGGCTCAGCTCGATGCGTGTGCCGGAGCCGCCGCCGTCGTGCAGGCGCAGCGTGCCGTGGTAGTCACTCTCGCCGGGCGACCCCCAGCTGATGGAGTGGTCGGAGTCGTCCACCTTGAACCAGGCGTCGGAGACGACCTTCTCGTCGGTGCCGTCCTGGTCGGCGTCGACGATCGCCGTCGTGCGCACCGTGCCTGCCTCGACCTCGTGGGCCTCGGTCATGCGCGGGAAGTACTCGGGCAGGTGCTCGGGGTCGGAGATGTAGTCGAAGGCGTCGGTGACGTCGTGGGACACGGTCGTGGTTGCGGTGTAGTCACCCATGGAAGGCACCTACCCGACGGCTGCCCCCGAGCAACCCGAAGCAGACGGGCGTCGCGCCGGTCAGGCTCCGTAGACGGTGCGCCCGGCCACGCTGTCCTTGTCGATGCGGCGGGTCAGGTGCAGCCCCTCGAGCACGAACTCGACGGCGGCCGCGACCTGCCCGGGCGTCGCGTCGTCGCCGTGACCCAGACGGTCGAGCACCTTGGACAGGCCGGACACCGGGCCGACCTGGGCCAGCAGGTCGGCGCCCGGAACCAGCTCGCCCGTCTCGACGACGGCGCCGTCGGCGAAGAGGTTGGTGAAGCCGGTGAGGTCGAGGCCGGCGAGGCGGGACCGGTAGGTCTCTGCGACGGCGAGCCGCAGCAGGTGCGTCAGGATGTCGCGCTCGCGACCCTCCTCCCCCATCTCGAACTCGACCTTGCCGAGGAGGGTGGGCACGACGGTGGGGACGTCGCACACGCGCGCGACGGCATACGCCTCCCCGACCCTGGCGGCGCGGCGGAGCGCCGACCCCGCGACTCCCTCGGCGCCCGCGATGGCGAAGCGCGCCGAGACGCCGGAGCGCTGGTCGACGGCGGCCGACTCGCGCAGGCCTCGGGTGAAGCGTGCGATCACCTCCAGCAGGTGCTCGGGCACGTCGGCGACGAGCGCGGACTCCTGCGCGATGAGCACGACCTCGTCGCTGACCTCGGACGGGTAGTGGGTGCGGATCTCGGCGCCGAAACGGTCCTTGAGGGGGGTGATGATGCGGCCGCGGTTGGTGTAGTCCTCGGGGTTGGCGGTCGCGACCAGGAGCAGGTCGAGCGGCAGCCGGAGCGAGTAGCCGCGGATCTGGATGTCGCGTTCCTCGAGCACGTTGAAGAGGGCGACCTGGATGCGCTCGGCCAGGTCGGGCAGCTCGTTGAGGCCGAAGATGCCGCGGTTGCTGCGGGGCACCAGGCCGTAGTGCACGGTCTCCGGGTCGCCGAGCGTGCGTCCTTGCGCGACCTTGACCGGGTCGACGTCGCCGACGAGGTCGCCGACGCTCGTGTCGGGGGTCGCGAGCTTCTCGGTGTAGCGCTCGGTGCGGTGGCGCCAGGTGAGGGGCAGGTCGTCGCCGAGCTCGGCGGCGAGGCGGCGGCAGCGCACGCACGACGGTTCGTGAGGGTCGTCGCCGATCTCGCAGCCCTCGACGACCGGACTCCACTCGTCGAGCAGTCCGGCGAGCGTGCGCATCAGTCGGGTCTTGCCCTGCCCGCGCTCGCCCAGCAGCACGAGGTCGTGACCGGCGAGGAGCGCGGTCTCGAGCTCGGGCAGCACGGTGTCCTCGAAGCCGACCATCCCGGGGAAGGCGTCCTCGCCGGCGCGCAGCCGGGCCAGCAGGTTCTCGCGGATCTCGCTCTTGACGCTGCGGTGGACGTGGCCGGTGGCCCGCAGCTCTCCGAGGGTGGCCGGGCGACCCGGCTCGGGGAGGCTCATTGCCTCACGCTACGTCCGAGTTGCGACGGTGTCGAAGGGCCGTCCAACCCGGAGGTGGCTGCGTCACTGTTGCGTGGGACGCAGCACTGACGTAGCCGATCCGTCTGGTCACCTGGCCAGGTGACCAGGAGTCGTTCCCACGTCACTGTTGCGTGGGGCGCAACAGTGACGTGGGGTGTTCGCCACGGCGGTACGCGTCCTGCGCTCGCCGGTTTGGTTGGGTGGGGGCATGGACATCGAGGCCTGGCGCCGCCGACTGCGCGACTTCGCCGGTGAGCTGTTGGCTGCAGGCGAGTCGGCACCGGCGGGCGTGGGCGAGGTGCCGGCGGCGTACGCCGAGGCGGCCCGAGCGCTCGCGCGTCTGGATGCAGCCCTCGCTGCGTCCAGCAGCGTGCCCGCGCCGAACCTGCCGCCGATCGAGGTGGCGGCACCGGTGCTCGGGGTGGACGGCTGCAGGGCCGGCTGGGTCGGTGCGGTGCTCGAGCCCGGCGCGCCCCGGCCGCGGGTCGTGGTCGCCCCGACCATCGCCGAGCTCGTCGCGATGGTGCGCGAGACGCTGGGCATCCGCGTCGTGGGCATCGACATCCCGATCGGCCTGCCAGACAAGACGATCCGACGCGCGGACCAGCTCGCCCGCAACGCCCTGCCGGGCAAGTCGTCATCGATCTTCTCGACCCTGACGAGGGCCGCCTACCTCGCCGAGACGCGGACCGAGGCGGACGCCGTCAACCGCGGCCTCGTCGGCCAGGGGGTCGGGGCGCAGGCGTTCGCGTTGCGCGACAAGATCGTCGAGGTCGACGCGTGGGTGCGCACGCGCCCGATGGTCACCGTGCTGGAGGTGCATCCCGAGCTGTCGTTCGCCACGATGACGGGCGCCCCGATCAAGGCCAGCAAGAAGACCGACGAGGGACGCGCGCAACGGCTCAGCGCCCTGGCCGACGCGGGTCTGCCACGGCCATCGGTGCTCGAGGGCCAGGGGTATGCCGCCGACGACGTGCTCGACGCCTGTGCGGTGGCGTGGACGGCGGCGCGTCACGCGGAGGGGCTGGCGCACCCGCTGCCCGACCCGCCCGAGGTCTTCTCGGACGGCATACCTGCTGCGATCTGGGCCTGACGGGCGGGTGGCTCAGCCGCCCACGGCCGCACGCAGGGCTCCCGCGGTCGCGTCCCAGCCCGGCTGGGTCGGGTGGACGAACTCGGCGACGTCGCGGCCCGGCGTGCCCACGGGGACGAGCCAGGCGTTCGAGTTGTCGGCGACGACGTGCGGGTCGAGACCGTGGGCGTGACCGCCCCACGCCTGCTTGACGGTGCCGACGAAGTGGTAGCGGTCGGCTCCGGGCTCGGCGTTGAGCTCGGCGACGCCCCGGGCCTGCAGCTGGTCGCCGTAGCGCTGCAGCTCGTTGAGCGCGGCGCCTGCGTCGTAGGTCGGAGCGACCTCCGGGATGGCGTAGCTCTCGGTGTCGACGAGGTACGGGTAGCCGAGCAGGTAGATCTCGGCGCGCCCACCCGAGCGGGCCTCGACGGCCCGGAGGGCGTCCTTCGCGCGCTCCACCATCGCTGGCGCGTTGGCGCGCGCGGACTCGAGCGTGTCGCGGCAGCTCGACGGGTCGCGCAGCACGAGACAGTTCGTCACGATCGTCGAGAAGCCGAGGTCGTTTCCGCCCATGGTGACGAAGACGAGGTCGGTGGCCGGCGTGACCGCGTCGATCTGGGGGTGCACGACGAGCTGGCACGAGACGGTGCCGGTGTAGAGGCTGCCGGCACCCGCGCCCGCGACGAACGTGTAGCGGTAGGAGAAGTCCGGCTGCGCAGGCACGCCGCAGAGCCGCTCGGTCTGTGCCCGGCGGAGCCACTCGGCCCGCTGGTCGGGATAGGTCGCCGGGTCGATGGAGTAGGTGGCGGACTTCGCGGATGCGTCACCGACGTCACGCGGCTTCAGGATGTCGGCGATCACGCCGCCGCTGCACGCGCGGTCGACGTAGGACGCACCGATCGACGCCGCCACCTGACTGCCGTAGTTGCGTGGGGAGCGGTAGCAGCTGCGCTCCTCGTAGCTGCCCGTGCCGTTGCCCGCCGAGTAGGAGTCGCCCAGCTGGACGACCTGCTTCTGGGCTGGGCCCGCAGCTGGTGCCCGGGTCAGGGCGTCGGCCGGGCCGGCAGAAAGGAGGGCAGCCGCCGCGACGAGGGCGGTGGCGAGGACGACGACGGGGCGGGGCGGGCGCGGCACGTGGGACTCCTTCGTCCGGGACGGTCTCGTCGGGAAACGAGCCCGTCCCCGCGGAGGTCACGCGGGCGCGAGGATCAGAGGGAGTCGGCCTTGCGACGCAGGTGGTGCTGCTCGGGGACGCTCGTGGTGAGCCGCGCTGCGAGCAGATAGCTCTCACGAGCAGCGTCGGTGTCGTCACGCAGCTCGAGCAGGTGGGCGCGCACGGCGTGCAGCCGGTGGTGCCGGGCCAGTCTCTTGTCGCCGTCGAGGTCGGCGAGAAGCGCCAGTCCGGCGTCCGGGCCCTCGACCATGGCGAGTGCGACCGCTCGGTTGAGCGTCACGACGGGACCGGGCGCGAGCCGCTCGAGCACGTCGTACAGCGCGAGCACCTGCGCCCAGTCCGTGTCGGCCGCGGTGGTCGCCTCGTCGTGGACCGCCGCGATGGCCGCCTGCACCTGGTAGGGGCCGAGCCGTGTCCGGGTGAGCGCATCGGTCACCAGCTCGACGCCTTCGCGCACCTGTGCCGCGAGCCAGAGCGAGCGGTCCTGCTCGGCGAGCGGCACGAGCTCACGCGTCGGCGACGTGCGGGCCGGCCGCCTCGCCTCGGTGAGCAGCATGAGCGCGAGCAGACCCGTCACCTCGCCCTCGTCGGGAAGCAGTGCGTGCACCTGCCGGGTCAGGCGGATCGCCTCGGCGGTCAGGTCGACCCGGGCGAGCGCGTCACCACTGCTCGCCGTGTGCCCCTCGGTGAAGACGAGGTAGAGCACGTGGAGCACCTCGCTCAGACGGGCGGGCAGCTCGGCGGCAGGCGGCATCCGGAACTGCGACCCGGCCTCGCGGATGCTCGCCTTGGCGCGACTGATCCGTTGCGCCATCGTCGCCTCCGGGACGAGGAACGCGTGGGCGATCTGCGCCGTGGTCAGACCGCCGACTGCTCGGAGGGTCAAGGCGATCCGTGCCGGCGGGGTCAGCACCTGGTGGCAGCAGAGGAGCAGCAGCGTCAGGGTGTCGTCGACCCCAGGCGCCCCGTCGGCGTCCGGCGGCGGGCTGACCTTCTCGTCATCCGGCGTCCTGCTCGCGTCGGCGACCTCGCGCCGGACCCGAGCCTCGTCGCTGCGCAGCCCGTCGATGAGCCGGCGCGAGCCGACGCGGATGAGCCATGCCCTGGGGTCGTCCGGCACCCCCTCCTCGGGCCACTGCGCGGCCGCCGCGAGCAGCGCCTCCTGCGCGGCCTCCTCGGCGCGCTCGAAGTCCCGGTAGCGACGAACGAGCGCTCCGATGACCTGCGGCGTCACGCTGCGCCACAGCTCGTCGGTGAACGCCGGACCCGTCGTCTCCACGGTCCGACCCTCGCACAGTCAGGGTCACGACCGGGACACGCGATAACGTCCGGAGCGTGTCAGCCGCAAGCACGCCGACCAGCGCCCCCGGCCCCCTCGACGAGCGAGCCGCAGAGGCGGAACGTTCGGTGCAGGCACTGTTCGGTGGCCGTCTCGGCCGTGTGCCGTGGACCCACCTCGCGCAGATCTCGCACCCTGTGGGCGGTCGTCCCCGGTTCGGCGGCCTCGGTGGGGTCTGGCACTACTGGTGGCAGGCGCACTACCTCGACGCGATCGTCGACGCGGGCCTGCGCGGCCTGCGCACAGGCGACCCGGCCGGGGCGGAACGCCGTGCCCGGCAGGGAGACCGGCTGCTCGCGACGATCCGGCTGCGCAACCGCGCCCGGTGGGTCAACGACTTCTACGACGACATGGCCTGGCTCGCCCTCGCCTCGGGCCGGCTCGGGACCCTGCACGGCGAGATCGGCCGCCGGTCGCGGCAACGTCGCCTCCGCTCGGCGGACCGGCACCTGACCGAGCAGCTGCGCTCAGCGCACACGGACGACCTCGGCGGCGGCCTCTTCTGGAGCCGCGACCGCGACTTCAAGAACAGCCCCGCGACCGGTCCGGCCGCCCTGCACCTCGCGCGTCTCGGCGACACCGACGAGGCCCGGCGCCTCGTCGACTGGCTCTACGCGCGCCTGTGGTCCGCCGACAGCGGGCTCGTGCAGGACGGCATACGCCTCCGGTCCGGCGCGGAGGTGCTCGTCCCCGACGTCTGGTCCTACAACCAGGGCACGACGCTCGGGGCGCTCGTGACGCTCGGGGACGCGCAGAGCCTCGACCGCGCGGCAGCACTCGTCGCCGCCGTCGACTCGCACCTGACCGACGACCAGGACGGCGCCCGGGTGCTGCGGACCCACGGTGGGGGCGACGGCGGCCTGTTCACCGGCATCCTGGTGCGCTACCTCGCCCTGGCCGCCGTCCCCCGCTCGGGTCTGCCCGACGACGCCCGAGACGTCGCCCGGCGCCTCGTCCTCGACACCGCCGACGCTCTCTGGCGCGGCCGGGGCGGCCTCCCGATCTCGGGCCGACGCGACCCCACGGTCTTCCCCCTCCGGGCCGGCGGCCGCGCTCCCGAGCCACCGCTCGAGCTGTCGCCGCAGCTCCAGGCCTGGACGGTGTTCGAGGCCGCAGCCACCCTGTCTTGAGAGCGGTAGGTCTCGGATCGGGCACGAAGACTGGGAGTGGGCTGGGAATCGTCGGGCTCCGGGGTGAGACTCGGAGGGTGCGCCCCGTGCGATCCACCACCGCCAGGATCCGGGCCGGGTTGACCGCCGGCCTCACCGTCGTCCTGCTGACGGGAGCCTGCAGCAGCAGCGGGCCGACCGTTGACACGGGTGGTGGCTCGCCCGAGCCCAGGCCCACCACGTCGGACACGGCATCCAGCGGGCCGGCCACGTCGTCGGTCCCCGCGACCCCACCGGCCGGCGAGCCCACGCGGTCGATACCCGAGGCGAGCGGACCCGCACGCCCCCGGTCACCCGGCCCGGCTCCCCTCGCCCGGGCCGCACCCGACCCGGCCTCGATCGCGTTGCTCATCGCGACGACGTTCGAGGGCGGCGGCCTGAGGCTCGGCGCAGAGGGGGGCAGCACGAGCGCGTACCGGCAGTTCTTCACGAGCTATCGGAGCAACGGGCTGACCATCTCCGGCCGCATCAACGTGCCGCGGGGCAAGGGGCCGTTCCCCGCGGTCGTGCTGGCCCACGGCTACGTCGACCCCGCGGTCTACACCAACGGCGAGACGATGCTCCGCGAGCGCGACTACCTCGCCCGGCAGGGCTACGTCACCCTGCACATCGACTACCGCAACCACGCCCAGTCCAGCAAGGACCCGAGCAACGACGCGAGGCTCCGCGCGGGCTACACGATCGACGCGATCAACGCGGGTCTCGCGCTGAAGCAGTCCTCGCTCGTCGACCCGAAGCGGGTCGCGCTCATCGGCCGCTCGATGGGTGGCGGCGTCGTCTACAACGCCCTCGTCGTACGCCCGGGGCTCTTCCGCGCCGCCGTGGCCTACGCACCGGTGAGCTCCGACACGGTCGACAACTTCAACAAGTGGGTGCGCCGGGACGCGTCCCGGGCCGGTGCCGCCCGCGCCGTCATCGCACGGTTGGGCACTCCGGAGGCCCAGCCGACGAGGTGGGCGGCGACGAGCCCACGCACGTACTTCGGCCGCATCACCGAGCCGTTGCTGATCCACCACGGCACGGCCGACGAGGACTGCCCGATCGCCTGGTCGCAGGAGTCGGTGGCAGCGCTCAGGGCCCAGGGCAAGAGCGTCCAGCTCTACGTCTACCCGGGTGGTCGGCACACCCTGACGTCACCGCAGTGGGACACCTCGATCCGCCGCACCGCGGCCTTCCTGCGACAGCACCTGTCCTGACCTGGGCGCTCCGCAGGCGCCGGCCGCTCAGCGGTCGGACAGACCGATCAGGCGAGCGCCGTTGTGCCACAGCACCGCCCGCATCCAATCGTCCCCGAGACCCAGACGGGCCAAGGCGTCGAGCTGGTGGGCGTACGGGTAGGGGATGCTGGGGAAGTCCGACCCGAGCACGACCCGGTCTCGCAGGGTCGCGAGCCGCGCGACGTAGCCGTCGGGGAAGGGCGCGAAGCGGTTCGTGAAGTCGGTGCCGCTCATCGTCGTGTCGAGGTGCACACCGGCGAACTCGTCCACGAGGTCGGCGAACTCGTGGTACTCGGGCATGCCGAGGTGGGCGACCACGAGCACGAGGTCCGGGTGGCGACGCAGCACCTCGCGCACGGCCGCCGGGCCGGTGTGCGTGCCTCGGATCGGCGCCGAACCGGCGTGGATGACGACCGGCGCCCTCGCCGCCTCGAGCCGGGCCCACGCCGGGTCCAGACGCTCGTCGTCGGGGGTGAAGTCACCGACCTGCACGTGCAGCTTGAACAGCCGCGCCCCGCGGTCGAGCGCCGCCGCCACGAGGTCACCGACCCCCGGCTCGGGATAGAACGTCGCGCAGTGCACGGCGTCGGGCACGCGCGCGGCGAACTCGGCGCACCAGTCGTTGAGCCACCCCGCCATGCCCGCCTTGTGCGGGTAGACGAGGGAAGGGATCGCCCGCAACCCGAGCTCGCGCAGCGTCGCCAGGCGCTGCGCCTCGTCGGTGCGATAGGTGATCGGCCACGGCGTCCCGTAGTGGGACTCGGCCTCGTCGAAGTAGGCCCAGACCTTGCGCTGCATCGGGTCGGGCAGGAAGTGCACGTGCACGTCTGCCAGACCGGGGAGGCCGAGCGCACCGACGTATGCCGGCACGTCGGCATCCGTCGCCGGGCCGGCTGTCGTGGGGTTCACGCGTGACGTCAGCCGGCGAGGGCGCCCATCGGGTCCCACGCGGGCAGCACGATCGGCTCCTGGGATAGGGCCTTCTGCAGCTCGGCCGGAAGGGCGTCGCGGCGCACGGCGACCTCGAAGACGTACTCCGCGAACCAGCCGTCGTTCATCGTCATGAAGCCCTTGTCGCCCTTCTCGGTGCCCCAGCTGTTCTCGACGCGCCAGCGCCGCGGGGCCTCGTCGACGAGGTCGACGCCGGTGAAGAGCATCGCGTGGGTCATGAGCGACTCGTGGTGGAGCAGGCGGTCGGCCTTGGCGAGGCTCGGCTCGGTGCCGTAGACGGCGGCCCGGTCGAAGAGGCCGGCATCCCAGAGGCCGAGGTCGGCGTTGGACATCTGCCCGGTGTCGCAGCCGAACCAGACCGGCTCGCCACCGACGATCGCCCGTGCCGCAAGCGACTTCATGAGGTCGGGCTCGACGTTGAGGTAGGTGACCGGCGGCGCACCGACGACGTTGCCGAGGTGCTCTACCGTGAAGGTGCGGCCGTAGGGGCTGGTCGTGCGCGGGTCGTTGACGAGGCACACGTAGTCCTCGAGCGGCACCGTCACGTACTTCTCCGCGAACTCGAGCGGCGTCATCTCGCCGTCGCGGTGGAAGCCGCCGTCGGTGTCCTTCCACTGCCACACGAACGACGCGGGTGGCGTGCCGAGGTGGATGCACAGCAGCCGGTGCACCGTGCCGAGCACCTGCTCCTTCGTCTCGCGCAGGTCGTTCTCCGACGCACCTTCCGCGGCCTGGGCTCGCAGGTCGCGCGCGGCCTGGCGCAGGATCGTGCTGAGGTCACGGTTCATCAGGCGCGTGTTGCTCGAGCTCTTCGTCTCGGGCATCGCGACCTTGGGCACGAGGCCGTGCTTGACGACGAGCGCGACGAACATGTTCCACTGCCCGCCGTCCTCGGCCGGAGTGGCCAGCAGGTGGGCGACCGTGCGGTCGTCGACATCGCGGTCAGCGGTCGCGATGATCGACTCGAGCCAGTGGTTCGCCTTCTCGAACTTGTCCCAGAAGAGCAGGTGGTTCTGCGAGAACTCGAAGTCCTTGACGTTCAGCGTCTGTCGCGCACCGGCCCGCAGCAGGTTGGTGCCAGCGAAGAGCCAGCAGCGGCCGCTCTTCTCCTGCGAGGTGGCCGACCAGTCGTCGAGCAGGTTCGACACCGAGTGGTCGATGCTCGTCACGACACGACGGTCGAGCGCGATGTCGTCGACCGAGGTCGTCGTCACGGCGTTCTGCAGCATGCGGGCGGTGGGGTCGGCCTCGAACGCCTTCGTGAGGCGCTCGACGAGGTCTTGGGCGAGGTCGCGGGGCATCTGCCACTCCTTCGAGTTCTCGGGGTCTTGGCATCGTATGCCGCACCCCTGGCCCCCTCGCGCCCGCGGGGTCGCTCATCCGGCGCACCAGGCGCACCGGCGCATGAGGCTCAACGCGAGAGGACCGTCATGATCGCCCCGGACGCCGCGACCTGTCCGGCGGCGGCTGCCATGGTCACCGACGCCATCGGCATCGGGTAGGCGGGCAGGTGGGCGAGGTCGCCACCGGCGAAGACGCCCGGTCGGCTGGTCCGGCCGAACTCGTCGACGCGGATGCAGCCCGACGGGTTGAGCGCGAGGCCGAGCTGTTCGGCGAACGGTGCCGACTGGGTCATGGTCGGCTTCACGAAGAGCCCTGACACCTGGTCGTGCGACCGCTCGCCGTCCGGCCTCTCCAGGGTCACGCGCACTCCGCCGTCGTGGCGCTCGACCGACACCAGTCGCTCGGTCCGCACCTCGGGACGGGCGTCCCAGTCCTCGGGCAGCGGCTCGCCGTCGGAGAACACGACGAGCTCCGACGCGATTCGCCTCAGCATGGCGCTCATGTGCGGGGCGATCGCGGCGCCCACGATGCCGATGCGCCCGCCAGAGAGCTCGTGGCCGTGGCAGAACGGGCAGTGCGCGACGAGGTCACCCCAGAGGTCTTCGAGACCGGGCACCGCCGGGAGGGCGTCACGCACGCCCGTGGCGAGCACGACGGCATACGCGGTGAGGGTGGTGCCGTCGGCGACTCGTAGGTGGAACGTGCCGTCGACCTCCTCGACCGACTCGACCCGCTCCTCCCGCACACTGACGGTGTCGTATGCCGCCAGCTGCTTTCGCGCGAGGGCGCGGAACTCGTCGGGCGGGGTGCCGTCGTTGCCGACGACGTTGTGCATGTGGCTGACAGTGGCGTTGCGGTACCTGCCGTCGTCGAAGAGGACCGCGTCGCGGTGGATGCGGCCGATCGAGAGGGCGGCCTGGAGGCCGGCGGGGCCGCCTCCGATGATGGCGATGTCGGTGTGCACGGTGTCTCCCAGCTGTTGTTGTCGTTGTTCAGGATCGAGCGTGTACCTTCATGTTGGGATGAAGGCAAGTGATCGTGACCAGGTGTGGACCGTCGGCGAGCTGGCGGCGCGTTTCGACCTGCCGACCAACGTGCTGCGGCACTGGGAGTCACTCGGTCTGCTGGCCCCGTCGCGCGACGCGTCGGGCTACCGTCGCTACCACCGCGGAGACCTCGTTCGAGTGGCGGTCATCGTGCGCAACAAGGCCGCCGGCATGACCCTCGACCAGATCGGGGTGCTGCTCGACGGCGAGGCGAAGGGGCGGCACGAGGTGCTCGAGGCGCACCTGCGCGACCTCGACGAGCGAGCACGCTCGATCGAGAGGTCGCGCGAGATGACCGAGCACGCCCTGAGGTGCCGCGCCCACGACATCGTCGCGTGCCCGCGCTTCGCCCAGCACGTCGCCGACCTCACCGAGGGCCGCGCCGACACCGCCCACATCACCGACTGGCACTGACCCAGTGGTGCGCCGACGGGGCTTACGTCGAGAGCGAAGGCGCTTGGCCTGCCACGCCCCGCGCACCAAGATCGGCGCATGAGACTTCTCGTGCTCGGAGGCACCCACCACGTCGGTCGCGCGTTCGTCGAGGCCGGGATCGCCCGCGGCGACGAGGTGACCACCCTGACCCGCGGCCTCACCGGGCATCCGGTCGCGGGCGCGGAGGCCCGGCACGCCGACCGCCTGCAACCGGACGCCATGCGAGCCGCGCTCGGCGACGACGAGTGGGACGCGGTCGTCGACACGTGGTCGGCGGCCCCCGTCGCGGTGCAGACCTCGGCCCGGCTTCTCAGCGGCCGCGCGCCGCACTACACCTACATCTCGTCGCGCTCGGTCTACACGTGGCCGCTCGAGCCCGGCGCCGACGAGAGCGCACCCGTCGTCGACGGCGACGCGTCCTCGACCGACGGTGCCGACTACGCCGCGGCCAAGCGTGGCGGGGAGCTCGCGGTCCAGGCCGAGTTCGAGGGCGACATCGCGATCGCGCGGGCGGGGCTGATCCTCGGCCCCTATGAGATCGTCGGCCGGATGCCGTTCTGGCTCAATCGGATCGCCGCCGGCGGTCGCGTCCCCGTGCCCGGCCCGCACGAGCGTCCACTCCAGTACGTCGACTGCCGCGACATCGCCGACTGGGCCCTCGGGTCGCGACCTGTCGGCATCTTCAACACGGTCAGCCCGACGGGCCACACGACGATGGGCCGGCTGCTCGACGAGGTGAAGGCGGTGACCGGCAGCGACGCCGACCTCGTCTGGGTGACACCCGAGACCGTCGCGGCCGCCGAGGTCTCCCCGTGGACCGAGCTGCCGATCTGGGTCCCACCGACCGGCGAGTACGTCGGCCTGCACGACTGCGACGTGTCGGCCGCGTTGGCCGCCGGGCTCAGCCCGCGCCCGATGGCCGAGACCGTGGCGGACACGTGGGCCTGGCTCCAGCGCGAAGGCCTGCCCGAACGCCCGACGAACCGCGGCGGCGGCCCGATGGACGCTGACGCGGAGGCCCGCCTCCTCGCCGCCCACGACGCAAGGACCTGAAAGCAGGTGACGCAGCGTCCTTTCGATTGGATTCTGATCGAAAGAACGCTCCGTCACGCTCGCGTTCGGGTCAGTGACCGACGCAGCGTTCTCTCGATTGCCCCTCTGATCGAGAGAACGCTCCGTCACCTGACGGCGGGGTCAGCGGGTGCGGGCGCGGTGGGCGGCGGCCTTGACCCGGCTCTGGCACTGCGGCGAGCAGAACCGACGCGTGCCGTTCTTCGACCCGTCGACGTAGACGCGATCGCAGACCGGGGCGGCGCACACTCCGAGCCGTCCGCCGAGGTCGCTGCCGAGCGCGACCGCGAGACCTGACGCGAGCCCGGCCTGCCACCCCCTCACGTAGCCGTCGTCGGGCCCGTGGAAGTGCAGCTGGTGGCGGCCCGACTCGTCGGCGTCGAGGCGCGGCCGAGCTCCCGTCGCCTCGAGCAGCTCGTTGACCACAGCGGCCGCGGCAGCCAGGTCGTCGCGCTCCGCTGCGACGAAGACGGCCCGCAGGGACGGCACCACGTCGACGAGCGACAACGCCTGGGACTCGGTGGGACACGAGGGCTTGCCGGGCTGCGACGTCGCCTCGGCGATGCCGTCTACGAGCGCCTTCCCCGTCGGCGGTTCGTAGGCCGCTCCCCGAGCGTCGCCGGGCGTGACGATGTTGACGAGGGCGACGGAGACCTCGAGCAGCCGTTCAATGTGACTGTCGAAACGCACTTGACCAGTCACCTCTTCCTTCCTAGGGTCGTAACTGCCAAAGCCTACTTCGACAGTCAGGAACGACATGGGTCTGCCACCGCAGCTGTGGGTGCTCATCCTCGCGCGGTGCGTCAACCGGCTCGGCGGCTTCTCGATGGCCTTCCTCGGCGTCCTGCTGCTGCGCGAGTTCGAGGCGGGGCCCGCAGGCACCGCACTCGTGCTCACCTGCTTCGGCGTCGCGACCATCCCCTCGCGCCTCCTCGGCGGCCACCTCGCCGACGCGTGGGGACACCGGCCGACGATGCTCATCGGCCTCACCGGCTGCGCGTCCGCCCAGCTCGTGATCGCCGCGGCGCCGACGTACGCGTGGGCACTCATCGGTGCCGCGCTGCTCGGACTGGCCTACGAGATCGTCGAACCCCCGACCCAGGCCCTCGTGAGCGACCTTGTGCCAGAGGATGCCCGAGCCTTCGCCTACTCGGCACTGAACGCCTCGCTCGCCCTGGCCGGCATACTCGCCGGACTCGTCGCGGCCGCCGTCGCGGGGCTGGGCCTGCGCTGGCTCTTCGTCGTCGACGCAGCAACCTGCCTGGCCTGCGCACTCCTCGTCGGAAACTGGGCACTCGACCAGAGCGAGCCCGTCGGAAAGTGGGCACTCGATGCTGGGGGTGGACCCTCATCCGGTCGAGTGCGCAGTTCCCGACACGCGCCACCCGTTCGAGTGCGCAGTTCCCGACACGTGCCACCCGGTCGAGTGCGCAGTTCCCGACACGTCACGTCCGGTCGAGTGCCCAGTTCGCGCCAGCGGTGGGTCGAGGCTCTGACGGACCGCCGGCTGCGCCGGGTCGTCGCCCTGGGCACGGTCGCCGCGACGGTCACGATGGTCGTCGTCTTCGGGGTGCCGCTCCTCGTCGAGCAGCGCGGCCTGTCCCCGGCCGTGACCGGTTGGGTGCTCGCCGCGGGCGCTGCCGCCAGCGTCCCGGGCGCCTGGCTCGTCGGCGCCCTGCGACGTCGCGCCGGCGATCGAGGAGTCATCCTCAGCGGCGAGGTCACCGCCGCACTCGGTCTCGGTCTCCTCGCCCTGGCCACCGAGCCGCTGGTTCTCGCAGCCGGCCTCGCCGTCTTCGACGTCGGCGGCCTGCTGGTCATCTCGACGATGATGGCCCGCGCCGGCACGCTGGCCCCGGAGGGCAGCCGGGGCACCTACCTCGCCGTGCTGGGTCTCACGTGGGGGCTCGCCACGACGGTCGCGCCGGGCATCCTCACGACGCTCGGCACGGCATACGGCCCCGGGGCTCCCTTCGCGGCGTGTGCGGCGGCCCTGCTCACCGCGGCAGTCGTGCGCTCCGCGACCGAGCCGGGTCAGCGCCCGCGGTTGCGGCGGCGGACGTCCTTGGGCGGCCTGCCCCCGGCGTACGACCGGTCGGGGTCGACGACGTAGCCCTGGCGCAGCGCCTCACGACCGACGAGCATGCGGAAGCCCATCCGGTCGCGCTTGCTCAGGGTCACCTCGGCGGGGACCGTGCGGCCACCGAGACGCAGGTCGACCCGGATCACGAGGCGTCGCTGCACGTGGCCGCTCGAGGAGCGCACCTTGCGCCGGTCGTGGACGGGGCACTCGACGACGGTGGGGTCGACCGACGAGTCCTGCCAGGGGTGCACGGTGAAGCGCACCCAGGGTCGGCCGTCGCGCTCGAACTCCTCGACCTCCTCGGCGTGGAGTGACGAGGTGCGGGCGCCGGTGTCGATCTTCGCCTTGACCCACGGCAGCCCGACACCGGGCATACCGACCCACTCCCTCCACCCGACATGGGTGCTTGAATAGGCCGGCCCAGACACCCGCCCATCTTGGCAGGACCTCTGCATGAAACTCGCGATCCTCTCGCGCGCGCCGCGTGCCTACTCGACCCAGCGCCTGCGCACCGCAGCGCTCGACCGCGGCCACGAGGTGAGAGTCCTCAACACGCTGCGCTTCGCCATCGACCTCACCGGACCCGAGCCCGACCTGCAGTTCCGCGGGCGCCAGCTGTCCGACTACGACGCGATCCTGCCGCGCATCGGCAACTCGATCACCTACTTCGGCACGGCCGTGGTGCGCCAGTTCGAGCAGATGGACGTCTACACACCGAACACGGCGAACGGCATCGCGAACGCGCGCGACAAGCTTCGCGCGACGCAGATCCTCTCGCGCCACAACATCGGTATGCCGGCGACGACGTTCGTGCGCAACCGCGCCGACGTCATCCCGGCCATCGAGCGGGTCGGTGGTGCGCCCGTCGTCATCAAGCTGCTCGAGGGGACGCAGGGCATCGGGGTCATCCTCGCCCCGGAGATCAAGATCGCCGAGGCGATCATCGAGACGCTGCACAGCACGAAGCAGAACGTCCTCATCCAGAGCTTCGTCACCGAGAGCAAGGGCCGCGACATCCGCGCCCTCGTCGTCGGCGACCGCGTCGTCGCCGCGATGCGCCGCCGCGCCAACGGCGACGAGTTCCGCTCCAACGTGCACCGGGGCGGCACCGTGGAGCCGGTCGAGCTGACGCCGGAGTACGAGCAGGCCGCGGTCCGCTCGGCCCAGATCATGGGGCTGCGTGTCGCGGGCGTCGACATGCTCGAGGGCAACGAGGGACCGCTCGTCATGGAAGTCAACTCCTCCCCCGGCCTCGAGGGCATCGAGCGCGCCACGAACCTCGACATCGCCGGCGCGATCGTCGACCACATCGCCGGACAGGTGGCCTTCCCCGAGATCGACGTGCGCCAGCGCCTGACCGTCTCGACGGGATACGGCGTCGCCGAGCTCGTCGTCCACGCGGGCGCCGACATCATCGGCAAGACGATCGGTGAGTCGGGCCTCGAGGAGCGCGACCTGCAGGTGCTCACCCTGCACCGCGGCACGAGCGTCGTCCCCAACCCGCGGCGGCGGGTCGTGCTCGAGGCCGAGGACCGGCTGCTCTGCTTCGGCCGTCTCGAGGAGATGCGCTCGATGATCCCGCAGCGTCGTCGCCGCCGGGCCAAGGTGCGCAGGCTCCCGACGGAGCCGATCCACACCGTGGTCTGAGGGGCGATCAGTCCTCCGGCGTACGCGTCGGCTCGGGGATCGGGGTCGGCGCGGCACTCGCCTCGGGCAGCTCGCCCGTACGAAGCTGGTCCACCTCGGACTTGAAGATGCGCACCGACCGACCGAGGCTCCTGGCCATGTCGGGCATGCGCTTCCACCCGAAGAGCAGCGCGACGGCGATGATGATGACGAGGATCTCCGGACCTCCGAGATCAGCCATGGCAACCTCCTGAAGGACGGCGCCCCGCGGACGCGTGTCGATGGGGCACCGTAGGCCCGGCGAGTGGGAGCGGCCGGTGTGCGGGCTGGGAACCAACCGGGAGCGTCGTTCGCTGTGCTGGGTGAGAGCGTTCACGAGAGCACCCGACGAGCGAAGGAGTGACGGCATGGCTTCCCGCACCCGGTCCACAGGTCTCCCCCAGCGGTTCGCCGCCGTCCCGCTCGTCACCGTGCTCGCCGCCTCGACGCTCCTGCTCGTCCTTGCGAGCGCCGCCCTCGGCGGCTTCACGCTCCAGGCCCTCGTCGCCACGGCTGCGGCCGCGGCGCTGGTCGCGACCCTGGGCCGCACGGCCCACGTCCCCGTGCGGGTGCACGCCGTCCGGGCCCGGCCGGGCAGCCGGCGCGAGCACGTCGACGCCCCGACGGCGTACTGGTGCTCCGTGGACGCTCCAAGCCGTCCGCAACGACCTCGGGCGCCCGGCAGGCGCTGACCCGGGCGCGCGTGCGCGGCCCGGGCTCAGCCCCGCTGTCGCACCTGCCATCCGGCCACCATGCCGGGCCCGAGGAGTCCCATGCCTGACCTGCTGTCCACCCTGCTGTCCCCCGTCGTCTCCGCCGCCGCCTCGGTGCTCGCGGCCACCCACACGGTCGCTGGAGCACTCGGCCTGGCGCCGGGCTCCGCGGGCGCGTGGCCGCTTGCCATCGCCCTTCTCGTCGTCGCCGTGCGCGTCGCCCTGCTGCCGTTCGTCGTCCACGGCGTCCGTTCTGCCCACGCGCGGGCGCGCGCCACACTGCAGCTGCGAGCCCTTCAGCAGACGTATGCCGGTCGGCGTGACCTCGAGAGCCTGCAACGTATGCGTCTGGCGCAGAAGGAGATCCACGCTGAACACGGCGTCTCGTCGTGGAGCTTCGCACCGATGCTGCTGCAGCTGCCGCTCGTCTACGCGCTCTACCGCGTCGTGTCGGACCTCGCGTCCGGGCACGGTGTCGGGGCCCTGGACGCCGGGTTGGTCGCCTCGGCCGGGGCGGCGTCGGTCGTCGGCCTGCACCTGACCAGTCGGGTGGGCACGACGCTCGCCACCAACCTGCCGGGCGGACTCGTGCTCGTCGCGCTGGCACTGGTCGCCGCGGGCCTGGCCTTCGCGACCCAGCGCTTCCTCGTGCTGCCGGCGACCGACCTCACCGGGCAGCCCGGTGCGATGGTGTCGGTGCAGCGGGCCATGCCGTGGCTGTCGGCGAGCGGCGTGCTCGTCGGCGCCGCGTTCGTGCCCGCGGGCCTGCTCGTCTACTGGGTGCTGACGAACGCCTGGACGTTCGCGCAGCAGGCCGTGATCACGCGGGTCGCGCCGACCCCGGGTTCGCCGGCGGCAGCCCTTCGTCGCTGACTCCCGAGGTGCCTCGAGAACCCTCGGGGAAGAGGCTTGACCTTGACGTTGCGTCAGGGTTGCACGCTCGTCTCATGACAACGACACACGCCATCGAGATCGCCGGACTGACGAAGTCCTACGGCGACACCGCGGTGCTCAGAGGGGTTGACCTGACCGTGCCCGCGGGGTCGATCTTTGCCCTGCTGGGCAGCAACGGCGCTGGCAAGACGACCGCCGTCAAGATCCTCGCCACCCTGCTCACCGCCGACGGTGGCACGGCCTGCGTCAGCGGTCACGACGTCGGCTCCGAGCCGGCCAAGGTACGCGAGTCCATCAGTCTCACAGGCCAGTTCGCCGCCGTCGACGAGATCCTCACCGGCCGCGAGAACCTCGTGCTCGTCGCGCAGTTGCGCCGGGTCGCCGAGCCGGGACGGGTCGCGGACGGGCTGCTCGCGCGGTTCGGGCTTACCGAGGCGGGTGGCCGCCGGGCCGGCACCTACTCCGGCGGCATGAAGCGCCGACTCGACATCGCGATGAGCCTGATCGGCGACCCGCCCGTCCTGTTCCTCGACGAGCCGACGACCGGCCTCGACCCGCAGTCGCGACTCGAGGTGTGGAGGACGGTCCGGGCCCTCGCCGGCCGCGGCACGACCGTCCTGCTCACCACCCAGCACCTCGACGAGGCCGAGCACCTCGCCGACCGGATCGCGATCCTCCACGAGGGCCGCATCATCGCGAACGGCACGCTCACCGAGCTCAAGGCGCTGATGCCGCCCGCCGAGATCGAGTACGTCGAGAAGCAGCCGACGCTCGAGGAGATCTTCCTCGCGGTCATCGGCCACGATCCCGCCGAGCCGGTCACCTCCACACCCGCCACGTCGACGCCCGCCACGTCCGCGTCCGCCACGAACTGAGGACCAGAGATGACGACCCACTTCTTCAGCGACACGACCGTGCTGCTCAAGCGCTCACTGCGCCACATCCTGCGCAGCCCCGACACCATCATCACCACGGCGATCACCCCGATCGCGATGCTGCTCCTCTTCGTCTACGTCTTCGGCGGGGCGATCAACGCGGGCAGCGAGTCCTACGTCAACTACCTGTTGCCGGGCATCCTTCTCATCACGGTCGCCTCGGGCATCGCCTACACGGCGTTCCGGCTCTTCACCGACGTGTCCGGCGGCATCTTCGAGCGGTTCCAGTCGATGCCGATCAGCCGGTCCTCGGTGCTCTGGAGTCACGTGCTGACCTCGCTGGTCGCCAACCTCATCTCCGTCGCCCTCGTCGTGCTCGTCGCCCTCGTCATGGGCTTCCGCTCGAGCGCGAGCATCGGCGCCTGGCTGGCCGTGCTCGGGATCATGGTGCTCTTCACCCTCGCGCTGACCTGGCTCGCCGTGATCCCGGGGCTCACCGCGAAGTCCGTCGACGGGGTGAGCGGCTTCTCCTACCCGCTGATCTTCCTGCCGTTCATCAGCTCGGCGTTCGTGCCGACCGCCGGCATGCCCGGCCCGGTGCGGTGGTTCGCCGAGCACCAGCCGGTCACCGCGATCGTCGACACGATCCGCGACCTGTTCGCCCGGCAGCCCGTCGGCGGCGGCGTGTGGGTCGCGCTCGCCTGGTGCGTGGGCCTCCTCCTCGTCGCCTATCTCCTCGCGATGCGCACCTACCGCGCGAAGGTCGCCTGACGACGTGCCCGGTCACACGGCATACGCCATCTCACCGGCGCGTCAGGACAATGGGCCCATGCTCACGATCAGCCAGCTGGCCGCGTACGCCGGCGTGACGGTGCGCGCCGTGCGGCACTACCACGCCAAGGGGTTGCTGCCCGAGCCCGGACGCGACCAGTCCGGCTACCGGCGCTATGACGCGGCCGCCGTCGTCCAGCTCGTCCGCATCCGCACGCTGGCCGACGCGGGCGTCCCGCTGTCGCGGGTGAGCGAGCTGCTCGACGCGGGAGCCGAGGAGTTCGCGGCGGCGGTCGAGCAGATCGACCGCCGCCTGCGGGCCGAGATCCGCGAGCGGCAGCGGCACCGCGACCGCATCGCGAAGCTCGCTGCCGGCGAGAGCCTGACCCTGCCACCCGAGGCCGTCGCCTACGTCGACCGGATGCGCGAGCTCGGCTTCCCGCAGCGGCTCATCGAGGTCGAGCGCGACAGCTGGATCCTCATCGCCGCGCAGATGCCCGAGGCGGTCGCCGACCTCATGGAGATCAAGCAGCTCCAGCTCGAGCACGAGGGGCTGCGCCGGCTCTACCTCGACATCGGCGACCTCGTCGACTGCGGACCCGACGACCCGCGGCTGCCGGCGCTGGCCGACCGGGTCAGCGCCTTCATCGAGGCCGCTGCCGCCGAGGCGCAGGACTTCGAGGACGTGCACCCGGTCAGCGCCGAGCTGATCGCACTGCTCGACGCCGCCTTCGTCGAGTCCTTCCCGTGCGCGGCACGCCTGCTCGAGCTGCTCGAGGAGCGCGGCTGGACGGGCTGGACGGACATCCGGCGGCTCGAGCCGGCCTGAGCGTGGGCCGCGCCGTCGGGGCGCTGGGAGACGGGCGACGCACGGACCGCCAGAATGTCTGCCATGACTGGTCCCGGACCCACCGACGAGGCGCGGCAGCTGCTGCTCGACCACGTGGACCGTACCCTCACCGGCCCGCTCGAGGACCCTGCGGTCCTCGCCGCCGTCGTCGGGGTCGAGCGCCTCGTCGTGGCCACCCGGTCGACGGACGCGGACGTGCTCCGACTCGCGCTCGACGGAAAGCTCACCGCACCCGACGCCCCCAGCGCCGACCTGAAGCGCGTCAGCGAGCTGGTCGCGGAGGGTGAGCACCACGTCGTCGCCGGCCTCGTCCGGCGGGCGGAGGGCCTGCCCGCCGACGCGGCCGTCGTCAACGCCGACGCCGGCGGCTACGAGATCATCACGGACGCAACGCTTCTCCGGGCGGCGGTGCGTGCCGCGCAGCGGTCGATCGACTCGATGCCCTACTACGGCGCGCGCTACGGGGCTCGCGGGTCACGCTTCGCCACCACCGACTCGGCCTGGCTCGTGTCCCTCGCCTGGCTCGACGCACCCGGCGCCGTCCGACAGGTCCAGTGGCTCGCGCGGGTGCTCGCCGCCCGGGGCATGCCGTCGTGGCTGCTCGCGATCCACCTCGACGAGCTGGTGCGCGAGGTGGCGTCCGTGGCCGACGCCGAGGCCGTCGGTGCACTTCCGGCCGCTGCCGCCGCTCTGGCGTCCGCCCGGCGAGCGCACGTCGACGACGAGCTGGTGCAGGCTGCTGACGCCTGGGCCGACGAGGCGCTCGGCGAGTCCTCGCCCGTGCCCCGCGCCGGGGCGCTGATGGCCGCCGCCGTGGCCGACGCCCGGTCAGGTCTGACGCGCGACGACACCGCTCTGGTCGACTGGCTCACCGACGGCGAGCGGGTCTCGGACACCGTAGCGACGGCGCTGCGCGAGGTCCGTCGGCGCATCGTCGACGCCGCGCGCTGACCCTCCGGCTCGGGGGAGCCCGGCTCGGTGACCCGCAAGAGGTGCGTCGGGCCTAGCGGATCAAGCCGTCGGCGACCGAGACGACGAACCCGCCGAGCATGAACGACGCGATCGCGGATGCCAGCGCGACCGGCGACAGCTCGGGGATGAAGCGACGGGCCCCGGTCACCGGTGCGGGCGAGCCGTGGTGGTCGTGGGTGAGAGCGTGGCCCTTGCCGCGTCGCAGCAGGTATCGGTTGACCGGGTAGGCCGCGGCGAAGGCGGCGACGAGCGAGATCGCCATGCTCACCCAGAAGACGGCGTTGACGAGGCCGGCATCCATCGCCCCGGGGATGACCGCCACGACGAGGTTGTCGACGACCTCCATCGTGAGGATGGAGACGGTGTCGGCCGCGAGGACGAGGCGCAGGGCCGCGCCGAAGGTCAACCCCGTCCGCAGGAGCGGGAGGCTTGAGAGCGTGTAGCCGAAGAGGAACGCCAGGGCCACGGACAGGACGATCGTCGCGCCGGTGGCGAGCCCGATCGCGGTTCCGATCATCAGTCCGAGGATCTCGCCGATGGCACACCCGGTGAGGCAGTGGAGCGTCGCGCTGGCTGCCATCGACGCCAGTCCGACGGAGTGGTGGTCGTGCCCACCCTGACTGTCGCTGCTCGCACCTGCGTGGTGACTGTGCTGCGCCCCGTGTGCGGTTCGCGAGGTGTCGTTCATGGCTGGTGCCTCCGTCGGGATTCGCCCAGCATACCCCCCATGGGTATGCGTCGCGAAGATGTCAACGACAGTCGTCCCGTCGGCCATTCCCGATCCCGGCCGATGTCTTCTTCAACGGTGCGAAGTATGCCTACTCACGCCCACCCCGGCCGGATGGTGCTTCTCTTGAACATGGACAGCACCTCGTCACACCCGCGCGACGTCGTGCTCGGTGTCGGGCACCTCGTGGTGGGTGCCGCAGGCTTCGCCTTCGGCGGCTTCCTCGTCGTCGCGAGCCAGGCCCCCGGAGCCGAGCTCGAGACGGCGCTTTTCCTACCCGGGCTCGCGATCATGGCCGTCGGCCTCGCCTTCGCCTGTGCCGCCCTCTTCAGCTTCCGGTCGCCGGGCGGCCCACTGCACGTCGTCCTCGGTGTGCTCGAGTTCTTCACCGGTGCCGGGCTGTTGGCCGGCGCCGCCGTGGCGATCAGCGGCTACGGCGCCTTCGAGCCCTGGCGTTCCCCCCTTCTCGTGCCCTCGCTCGTGCTGATCGCGTTGGGGCTGTGGGCGGTGCGGCGGACCTTCAGGGCACGACCCGAGTAGGGCCGCCGACAGGCGGTGTCACATTCTCTCGGCCACGATCGTCATCAGACCAGAAGCGCACGACGACGAAGGAGCTGACATGAAGACCATGACCTGCCGAGCCCTGGGCGGCGCCTGCGACCTCGAGCACACCGGCGCCGACGCCGACGCCGTGATCAAGTCCCAGGACCGCCACCTCAGGGAGGCCGTGAAGGCCGGCGACGCCTCTCACCAGGACGCCCGTGATGCCATGAAGGCACGCTGGCGGCACCCCAAGAAGTCGATGGGCTGGTACCGCGACACCAAGGCAGCCTTCGCCGCCCTTCCAGAGGCCTGAGGCGGTCGGTCGAACTCACCGCCTTTCCGACGGGGCGCGCCCGAGCGGCGCGCCCCCTGGGGGACAGCGACCGACCCGGTGGAGAGGGAAGCGGAGCTCCCCGTGCGCGGCTCGTGAGTCCTACGCTGGTGCTCATGGCCGCGCTGCCGCGCTTCAACTTCCCACGATTCTTCGGGGTCGTGGACGCAGGACGCCTCGATCGTGAACTGTCCTGGTACGAGCTCGCGGACGAGCTGTGGGACCAGTCGTCCGAGCTCAATGCCGAGCTGATGGACCACCCGCTGTGCGGCGGCGCCGTGTCCCGGCTCGGCGGGCGGGGTGAGACGTCGTGCCAGTACGCGTTGTTCATGCTGCGATGGCTCGACCAAGCACCCGAGGACTTCCTCACCGGCCCGGTCGTCGACGTCGGTGACACCACGCTGCCGCGGGCAGGTGCCGGGCGTCGCCTGAGGTGGGACCTGAGCGAGCTCCACGCTGATCTCAATGAGCGGCGTCGCCAGGAAGGGCTGACGTGGGCCCAGCTTGCCGCCGAGATCGACTGCACGCCAAGCAGGCTGACCAACCTGCGCACCGCCCGGTTCGCGGATCTCGACCTGACGATGCGCGTGACGCAGTGGCTCGGCCGACCTGCAGCGGACTACATCCGACCCGCCGACTGGTGAGCAGGCGCCGCGGCCGTGCAGCGGCTCAGAAGTTGTTGGCCATGTTGGTGAAGCGGCTGAAGTGGCCCTGGAACGCGACGACGATCGTGTCGGTGGGACCGTTTCGGTGCTTGGCCACGATGAGGTCGGCCTCGCCCTCACGAGGTGAGTCCTTCTCGTAGGCCGCCTCGCGGTGGAGCAGGATCACCATGTCCGCATCCTGCTCGATCGAGCCCGATTCTCTGAGGTCGCTCATGGCGGGCTTCTTGTCGGTGCGCTGCTCCGGACCACGGTTCAGCTGCGAGATCGCGATGACCGGGACCTCGAGCTCCTTGGCGAGCAGCTTGAGCGCACGCGAGAACTCGGAGACCTCCTGCTGACGGGACTCGACGCGCTTGCCCGAGCTCATCAGCTGGAGGTAGTCGATGACGACGAGCTTGAGGTTCTCGCGCTGCTTGAGCCGGCGGCACTTGGCACGGATCTCCATGAGCGACATGTTGGGCGAGTCGTCGATGAAGAGCGGGGCGTCGGAGACGCGGCCCATCGTCGAGGCAAGACGGGTCCAGTCCTCCTCGCGCATGGTGCCCTTGCGCATGTGCTGGAGCTGGATGCCCGCCTCGGCCGACAGCAGTCGCATCGTGATCTCGGTGCGACTCATCTCGAGCGAGAAGACGACCGCGGCCATCTTGTGCTTGATCGCGGCCGACCGCACGATGTCGAGCCCGATGGTGGAGTTGTGGGTCGGGATCATCGAGTCGCCGGCCAGGTACAGGTGATCGTCGGCCGCCACCTCGATGCAGCGCACCGGGACAGACTCGACCTGACGCACAGCCGTGATGAACCGGGCCGACCGTCGGGTCACGGTCTTGCGCCGGAGCTCCTTGTGCCGCAGCGCCTTGCGCGGCAGCCAGAAGACGTCGTCATCGCACGTGAAGTTCACGTTGTATGCGGTGGAGGACTCAGCCGATCGACCCTTGACCGCGCGAGTCGCGATGCTGCAGCGGTAGCCGAGGCTGACGACGAGCTCACGCACTCCCTCGGCGAGAGCACGGTTCGTCACGGTGAACTGCACGCATCCGCCGTTGGTCACGGTGCCATCGGTGTCGAGCAGACCCGCGAGCAGGTCGCGACGCTGGGGCTCGCTCGCCCGCAGGTAGGCCGAAGGGATGTGCTTGTCGCCAAGGACCCCGAGGCCACGCAGGAGGGCAGTGACAGTGCCGTGGTCCTCGCGGCAGGACTGGCACCGACGGAGGCCCGATGACGTCGCACCGCAATCTGGACAAGTGGGACGAGCATCGGCGCCGCCGAGACCCTTGGCTCGGCCGCCACATGAGCGGCCGCAGGTCTTCACCTGGGAGGTGAGAGGCACGAACTGCTCGCCGCACACGACGCACTCCCGTGCCGCGACCGGCGCCTCAGGAAGATGGAGCGAGTAACGCATGGCAGCAGCGAGAGGCTGTACGACGAGACCCTCAGCCTCCAGGCGCATCACCATCTCGGGATCAGCTGTGGTGATCGAGGCTCCGGCGCTGGTGCCATCACCGAGCCACGCCCCCAGGACATAAGGGGCGACCGGGAGGAGCTGCTCGTCGAGCTGGAGAGCACCCGCGTTTTCGACAGAGTGGTTGAGTCTCGCCTCGGCAGTCTCGGTCCGCACCGACATCGCCAGTTCCGCCGTCGTGCGAACCGAACCCGAGCTGTTGGCGCGGCGCTCGGCTCGCGAACGCGTCAGCCACTGGTGCTGCTCGTCGGCGACGAGCACTGAGCCGTCCGAGAACTCGACTTCATAGCAAGGCCGGTCGAGCATCACCTCTGTCGCGGCGACCACCCGGGTGGGGCGCCCGTCCGAGCCGATGACGAAGTCGCCGACCGCGATCTCTCCCATGGTGGTCCAGCCGGCGGGCGTCGCCAGCGGGGTGTCGAGGGCCAAGGCCTTTCCCATTGCCGGCCTGGCGGCGATGACGATCATCTGGCCCGGGTGCAGACCGTTGGTCAGGGCGTCGAAGTCGGTGAATCCCGTTGGCACACCGGTCATCTCGCCGGACCGGCCTGAGGCGACCTCGATCTCGTCGACCGTCGCCTCGATGATGTCGCCGATGGCGTGGTAGTCCTCGCCGCCGCGCTTGTCGGCCACGGCGTAGACCTCGGCCTGTGCGGCGTTGACGATGTCCTCGACGTCGCCGCCGCCCTGGGCGTAGCCGAGCTGGACGATGCGGGTGCCGGCCTCGACGAGGCGGCGCAGCACCGCGCGCTCGGCGACGATCTGGGCGTAGTAGCCGGCGTTGGCGGCCGTGGGGACGGATGCGATGAGCTGGTGCAGGTAGGCCTGGCCACCGACGCGGCCGAGGTCGCCGCGCTTGGTCAGCTCGTCGCTGACGGTGATCGCGTCAGCGGGCTCGCCGCGGCCGTAGAGGTCGAGCACGGCGTCGTAGATGAGCTCGTGCGCGGGGCGGTAGAAGTCGGTGCCCTTGAGCTGCTCGACGCAGTCGGCGATGGCGTCCTTGGACAGGAGCATGCCGCCGAGCACGGACTGCTCGGCGCCGACGTCCTGCGGGGGGAGGCGGTCGTCGGGCGGGCCGCCGTCACGGGTCGACGACGACGCGAAAGCGCTCGTGCTCAGCTCGTCGAGCGACACGTGCTCCCCTTCCCCTGAGAGTTCCCCTGAGTGGTGCGTGAGTGGTGCGTGAGTGGTGCATGAGGTCATGCACGGGTGGTGCGTGAGTGAATGACAGCGGTGCAACCTCGGTCCACACCAGTAGACAACGCGGCGCCGACAGGGCCGGCGGCGGGCCCTACCAAACCCGCCGGACCGCCCTCCCCGAGGAGCACCGTGCAAACCTAGGCCCGGGCCCACCCGCGCACAAGACGGCCTGTGGACAACCTGGGGACCCACGTCGCCGACACGCCGTCAACAGGTGTGGACAACGTGTGTGAACAACTGTGCACGTGTGGCCCGGGTCACAACGCCTCGTGCGGTGTGACCTGCGCAAACGGTCGTCCACGGCCTGTGGGTAACAACCCCGCCCTGCCTGTGGGGTTTTCCACAATGCCGATGCGTGCCGGCGTCACCAAAGCGTGGGCCACCCTTTACCACGCCTTTGACGAGGGCGTATGCCGTTCAGCCAGACCCGCGCCCGCAGGGTCTGTCCGTGGGACGGGCGACCTAGAGTCGTACGCATGTGCCGCAACATCCGACAGCTCCACAACTTCGAGCCCGCCGCGACGTCCGACGAGGTGCGCGCCGCCGCGCTGCAATACGTCCGCAAGGTCAGCGGCAGCACCAAGCCCAGTCAGGCCAACCAGCACGCGTTCGACGAGGCGGTCGAGGCGATCGCCCACGCGACCCAGCACCTGCTCGAGCACCTGACCACGAGCGCTCCTCCGAAGGACCGTGACGTCGAGCGTCAGAAGGCTCGCGAGCGCAACGCCATCCGTTTCGGCACCCCCGCCTGAGCCCGGCCGCGGGTCCGGCGCCCGGGGCCCGCCCGTCCGCGTGCTCGCGCCTCCGGACATCCCCGTCATCACCCTGCGGGCGGGCTGACCCGCCTACGCTGCCGGCATGGGCTTCTGGGCGAGACAGGTCACACCGCGACTCGTCGCCGGCAACGAGAGCCCCGCGATCCGTGAGGCACGCGGCCGCGCCTGCGCCGGTCTGCGGGGCGAGGTCCTCGAGCTCGGGTTCGGCAGCGGCAACAACATCGGCCTGTACCCGGTCGAGGTCACCCGGGTCATCGCGGTCGAGCCCTCCGACGTCGGCTGGGGCCTCGGCGCCGAAGCCCGCGCGGGCAGCCCGATCCCCATCGAACGCGGCGGCCTCGACGGGCAGCGGCTCGACCTGCCCGACGCCAGCGTCGACAGCGTGCTCTCGACCCTGACCCTGTGCACCATCCCTGATGCCGCGGCCGCCCTGTCCGAGGTGCGCCGCGTGCTGCGCCCGGGCGGAGCGTTGCATTTCCTCGAGCACGGCCTCTCGCCCGACGAGGGGATCCGACGCTGGCAGACACGTCTCGAGCCGCTCCAGAAGAGGGTCTTCGACGGCTGCCACCTGACCCGGCCCATCGACGAACTCGTCGAGCAGTCCGGACTCGTCATCGAGCAGGTCGACCGCGCCTACCTCCCGCTGCCGAAGCTCATGCGTCCGTGGGCTTTCGGCTACCTCGGCCGCGCAACCAAGCGCTGACCACTCCCTCCGGGCGCTGGCTCCTGGTGACCCCGCCCTCGACCTGAGGGTTCTGGACGGCTGAAGTCCCGTCCGACGCGCGGACTACGGTGGGCGCATGAAGACCGGTCCGCACCCCGACCTCGTGTCGGCGGTGCGGGCCGCTCTCGAGCAGCAGGCTGACCCGGTCCGCGCGGCCGGCCAGCAGCGCTACATGAAGTCGGCGATGCCGTACTTCGGTCTCACCTCGCCGCAGCTCAAGGCCACCCTCGCTCCCCTGCTGCGCGACCCGGTCTTCACGATGGAGTCGCGCGACCAGTGGGTGGCCACCGTCACGGCACTCTGGGATGGCGCCACGCACCGCGAGCAGTGGTATGCCGCCATCGCCCTCGCGCGCCACCGCCCCTACCGAGCGTGGGTCGACAGCGACGCGATGCCGTTGTGGCAGAGCCTGATCCGGTCCGGTGCCTGGTGGGACGTCGTCGACGACATCGCGACGCACCTGGTCCGCGACACCGTTCTCGCCACCCCGTCGGTCGAGGGCCTGAGGATGCGAGAGTGGGCGGCAGCCGACTCGCTGTGGGTGCGCCGTGCGGCGATCATCTGCCAGGTCGGTGCGGGTGCGCGGCTCGACCAGTCCCTGCTCGCCGACGTCATCGAGCCGAACATCGACGACCGGGAGTTCTTCAGCCGCAAGGCGATCGGCTGGGCCCTGCGAGACCACGCGCGGCACGACCCCGACTGGGTGCTCGCCTTCGTCGCGGCGCACCCGCACCTCTCGGGCCTGTCGCGACGCGAGGCGCTCAAGCACCTCGAGGCGCCGGCGTGAGCGGGCCGACCGCCGACGCAGGTCACCCGGGTCACCGGCGCGAGATCGTCCGGCTGGCGGTTCCGGCGTTCCTCGCCCTCATCGCCGAGCCGCTCTTCCTCCTCGCCGACTCGGCCATCATCGGCCACCTCGGCACGGCCGAGCTCGCAGGGCTCGGGGTCGCGAGCGCCGCCCTCGTCACGGCCGCCGGCATCTTCGTCTTCCTCGCGTACGGCACGACGAGCGTCGTCGCCCGCCATCTCGGCGCCGGCGACGAGAGCTCGGCGATCAGCGCCGGCATCGACGGCCTCTGGCTCGCGATCGGCCTCGGAGTCGTCACGGCCGCAGTGGTCGCCGCCGGGGCCCGTCCGATCAGTGCGGTGTTCGGGGCGTCACCTGCCGCGCTGGAGCAGGCGACGACCTACCTGCGCATCTCCGCCTTCGGCATCCCGGCCATGCTCGTGATCCTCGCGGTCACCGGCGTACTGCGTGGCCTCCAGGACACCACGACGCCCCTCGTGGCGTCGGTCGTCGGCTTCGGGGCCAACATCGCCCTCAACCTCCTCTTCGTCTACGGACTGCACTGGGGCATAGCCGGTTCCGCGTGGGGCACCGTCATCGCGCAGACCGGCATGGGCCTGGCCCTCGTCGGCGTGCTGCTCGCGAGGTCGCGGGCGCGGCAGGCCCGGCTGCGCCCCCACCCCGGGCGCGTCCTCGCGGCCGCGCGCACCGGCATACCCCTGCTCGTGCGCACCCTGGCCCTGCGCGCGACGCTGGTGGTCACGACGTGGGTAGCGGCCTCGCTCGGTGACGTGCCGCTCGCCGCCCACCAGGTCGCCATGACTCTGTGGTCGTTCCTCGCGTTCGCGCTCGACGCCCTCGCGATCGCCGGGCAGGCGATCACCGGTCGCGCCCTGGGCGCCGGCGACCGCGAGGGGGTGCGCGTCGCGATGGGCACGATGGTGCGCTGGGGCGTCTGGGGAGGCCTCGGTCTGGGCCTGCTGCTGGCCGCCCTCCACTCGGTCATCCCGCCGCTCTTCACCACCGACCCTGCCGTGCGGGGAGCCCTCGGGGCCGCTCTCGTGGTCGTGGGCCTCGGGCAGGCGGTCGCCGGCTACGTCTTCGTGCTGGACGGCGTGCTGATCGGCGCCGGCGACGGCGCCTGGCTCGCGTGGGGCATGGTCGTCACCTTCGTCGCGTACCTGCCGTTCATCCTCGTCGTGCGCACCGCAGGGCCGAGCGGCTCCCCCAGCCGTGACGTCGTCGTGCTCTGGGCGGCCTTCACGGCGTTCATGGTCATCCGCGCTGTGGTGCTCGGGTGGCGGGCCCGCGGTGACGCCTGGATGGTCACCGGCGCCCGCTGACCCGGCGCCCCCAGGTGACCACCAACCCCTTGGCCGAGAGGCGCCGTCGCTGAGTCAGAGGCAACTACTACCGCATTCCCAGCCTTCTTTAAGGTGCGGCATTCATAGTCGATCTCGTGAGTTGCTCCTGTGCGACTCGGTGATCTCCTCCCCCTGTCGGATCACCGGGTCAAAGGGCACCCGCCTCTGCTGGCCGAGTTCGGCGACAAGACCAGCAGAGGCGGGTTTTCTCATTCCCGGGGCACCCCGGTTCGACGTATTCGAATGCGCGGGCGCGTCAGAAGGCGCCGTCGGCCACCTCGACGTCGGACAGCAGCTCCTGCACCTCCGCCGTCGTCGGCATCGCGGTGGAGCACTCGAACCGCCCCGCGACTAGCGCACCGGCCACGTTGGCGAAGTGCAGCGCCCGCTCGAGGTCCCAGTCCTCCAGCAGTCCGTGCACGAGCGCACCACCGAACGCGTCGCCGGCCCCCAGGCCGTTGACGACCCGCACCGGGAACGGCCCGACCGACACCCGCTCACTCGGCGTCACGGCGAGCACGCCGCGGGGACCGAGCTTGACGACGGCGAGCTCGACCCCGGCCTCGAGCAGCCGGTCAGCCGCGCGCTCGGGGTCGGACTCGCCGGTGGCGACCTCGCACTCCTCGGCATTGCCGACGGCGACGGTGACCTTGCCCAGGGCATCTCGGACCCGCCGCCGGGCCTCGTCGCGGTCCGGCCAGAACATGGCACGGTAGTCGAGGTCGAGAACGGTCAGCGGAGCCCGGCCACGCTCCTCCCAGGCCGCATGGTGCGCTGCCCGGCTCGGCTCCTGGCTGAGCCCGGTCGCGGTTGACCAGTGGACCCGCGCTTGCCGAATCGCCTGCAGCGGAATGGAATCCGCGGTGATGAGCAGGTCAGGGGCGGTGGGGTAACGGTAGAACCAGATGGGGAAGCTGTCGGGCGGGAAGATCTCGCAGAAGGTGACCGGGGTGGGCGGTCCGCCGCTGAGGGTCTGGACGTGGGCGTCATCGACGCCGAGCTGCAGCAGCTCGCGGTGCACGAAGCGACCGAAGGCGTCGTCGGCCACGGCGCTCACCAGGGCAACCCGTCGCCCGTGACGCACGACCGCGACGCTGACGTTGGCGGCGCTGCCGCCGAGGAACTTCTCGAAGGTGCGCACCTCGTCGAGAGGCACGCCGTGCTGCAACGGGTAGAGGTCGACGCCGACGCGCCCGATCGCCACGAGGTCGTAGGTGGACGTGCTCGTCATCGGGAGCCTCTCGCTCGGCGACGGTGCCTGAGCGCACCACGCTAGCCGCCGGGCAGCCGTCACGCGGTGTCACGGAATGGTCACGGGTCTTGACGGCGACACCCCACGCCCTCCATTCTCTCCCGTGAGAGCGCTCTCACACTTCCCCTCCACGCACGGAGAGCGCTCCCACACCCATCCGGGGATGAGACCGAAGGAGCTCTCCATGACATCCCGTTCCATGCGGACCGGCACGCCCACCGTGCGCTCGCGCCACGTGGCCCTCGCCACCGTCAGCATCACCCTGGGGCTGCTCGCCCTCTCGGCCTGCAGCTCGAGCTCGGGCGGCGACGGCACCGCCACCCAGGCCGGCACGGCGACCTCCGCCGGCGGTGGGAAGGTCACGCTGACCCTCGCGACGTTCAACCAGTTCGGCTACGAGGAGCTCCTGCCCGAGTTCGAGAAGACCCACCCGAACATCAAGGTCACCCACAAGAAGGCCGCGACCTCGAACGAGGCCCGCGACAACTTCTTCACCCGCCTGTCCGCCGGCAGCGGCATGGCCGACGTCGAGGCCGTCGAGGTCGACTGGCTGCCGGAGATGCTCCAGTTCTCCGACAAGTTCACCGACCTCAAGAGCGCCGACACCGACGGACGCTGGCTCGACTGGAAGGCCAAGGCGGCCACCGACGCCGCGGGCCACCTCATCGGCTACGGCACGGACTCCGGCCCCGAGGCGATCTGCTACCGCAGCGACCTCTTCAAGGCCGCTGGCCTCCCGAGCGACCGCGAGTCCGTCGCCAAGCTCTTCGGCAACACGTGGGAGAGCTACTTCGCCGCCGGCAAGCAGTTCAAGGCCAAGTCGAAGGTCCCCTTCTTCGACAGCATCGGCGCCACCTACCAGGGCATGGTCAACCAGCTCGAGGCCGCCTACGAGAACCCGAGCGACGACGCGATCACGGCCACCGACAACGCGGCCGTCAAGAAGATCTACGACCAGGTGATCCAGGCCGGCATCACCGACGGCCTGTCGGCCAAGCTCCAGCAGTGGGGCGACGACTGGACCGCGAGCTACCAGAAGGACGGCTTCGCGACGATGCTCTGCCCCGGCTGGATGGTCGGTGTCATCGAGGGCAACGCCAAGGGCGTCAAGGGCTGGGACGTCGCCAACACCTTCCCCGGTGGCGGCGGCAACTGGGGCGGCAGCTACCTCACCGTGCCCAAGCAGAGCGCCCACCCCAAGGAGGCGCAGGAGCTGGCCAACTGGCTGACCGCCCCCGAGCAGCAGGTCAAGGCCTTCAAGAAGGTCGGCGCCTTCCCGAGCCAGACGAAGGCCCTCGAGAGCCAGGACCTGCTCGCCTTCAAGGTCGCCTCCTTCAACAACGCACCCACCGGCCAGATCTTCGCCGACCGCGCCAAGGCCGTGACGATCACGCCGTACAAGGGCACCCACTACTTCGCGATCAACGACGCGATGCAGCAGGCGCTCACCCGCGTCGAGCAGGGCACCTCGCCGCAGGAGTCCTGGGACAAGTGGGTGAACGACGTCAAGGCCCTCGGCTGACCTGATACCTCAGCCGGCCCGTGGACGGCCCGGCGCAGCCCCCTCCCCACCGGGCCGTCCACCCGACGATCGGAGCCACCCATGCCCCTCCAGACCACTGACCGCACGCCGGCCTCCGCGGCGACCCGCGACGCCCGCACGGTCTCGCCGCGCTCGCCCGTGAAGCCCCGCTCGCAGTGGCGCCGCCGCCTGACGAAGCTCGACGAGAAGGCCTCGCCGTACGCGTACGTCAGCCCGTTCTTCATCCTCTTCGCTATCGTCGGGCTCTTTCCACTGCTCTACACCGCGTGGGTCTCGCTGCACCGGTGGAGCCTCATCGGCGGCCAAGGCGACTTCGTCGGCCTCAAGAACTACGCCGACGTGCTGGGGCAGCCGTTCTTCTGGAACGCCCTCAAGAACACGATCAGCATCTTCCTGCTCTCGAGCGTGCCGCAGGTCATCGCGGCACTGCTCATCGCGGCCGCCCTCGACAGCGGCTTGCGGGCCCGCACCTTCTGGCGGATGGGCGTGCTGCTGCCCTACGTCGTCGCCCCGGTGGCGGTGGCGCTGGTCTTCAGCGACCTCTTCGGCGACAAGTTCGGTCTCGTCAACCACCTGCTCGGCCTCATCGGCGTCGACCCGGTGCAGTGGCACAAGGAGGTGCTGCCGAGCCACCTCGCCATCGCGACGATGGTCAACTTCCGGTGGACCGGCTACAACGCGCTCATCTTCCTCGCCGCGATGCAGGCGATCCCGCGGGACTACTACGAGGCCGCCCTCATCGACGGCGCCGGCCGGGTGCGCACCTTCTTCTCCATCACCGTCCCGCAGCTGCGGGCGACGATCATCTTCGTCGTCATCACCTCGACCATCGGTGGGCTGCAGATCTTCGACGAGCCCCGGATGTACGACCAGTACGGCCTCGGCGGAGCCGACCGCCAGTGGCAGACGGTGACCCTCTACCTCTACCAGCTCGGCTGGACCCAGAAGAACTTCGGCCGCGCCGCCACCGTCGCCTGGATGCTCTTCCTCATCGTCGTCGTCTTCGCCCTCGTCAACTTCCTCGTCACCCGCCGGATCGCCTCGAAGGGACAGCGATGACCGCCACGACCCCGCACCGCCCGCCCGGAACCCGCCGCACCCGGCTGGTCCGCCGCACCCGGGCCGGTCGGACGGCATACGTGGTCCTGACCGTCGTGCTGCTCGCGTCGGCGTTCCCGCTCTGGTGGTCGTTCGTCATCGGCAGCAAGGACGCGGCGGCCATCGTGCAGGACCCGTACTCGCTCGTCCCGGGCGGCCACTTCCTGCAGAACGCGGCCACCGTCGTCACGAGCGTGCCGTTCTGGAAGGCCCTGGGCAACAGCGTGCTCGTCAGCGGCACGGTGTCGCTGCTCGTCGTCCTCTTCTCGGCGCTGGCCGGTTTCGCCTTCGCGAAGCTGCGCTTCCGGGGCCGATCGGGCCTGCTCGTCTTCGTCATCACGACGATGGCGGTGCCGACCCAGCTCGGGATCGTGCCGCTCTTCATCGTCATGAGCAAGCTCGGGTGGATCGGCAGCGTCTGGGCCGTCATCCTGCCCAGCGCGGTGAGCGCCTTCGGCGTCTTCTGGATGACGCAGTACCTCCAGGAGGCGCTGCCCGACGAGCTCATCGAGGCCGCTCGCGTCGACGGCGCCTCGACGCTGCGCACCTTCTGGTCCGTCGCGCTGCCGGCCGCCCGGCCCGGCGCCGCGATGCTCGCTCTCTTCACCTTCATCGCGACGTGGACCAACTTCTTCTGGCCGTTCATCGTGCTCGACCCGGGCAACCCCACCCTGCCCGTTGCCCTGCAGCAGCTGCAGGCCGCGCACTTCGTCGACTACTCGCTCGTGCTCAACGGGGTCGTGCTCATGGCGTTGCCCCTCATCGTCCTGTTCATCGTCGCCGGGAAGCAGCTCGTCTCCGGCATCATGCAAGGAGCAGTCAAGGGATGACCGCCAACACCACCACCTCGCTGCGCACGTCCGCGAGAACCCTTGCCGCGCAGGCTCGCCCAGTGCCGCAGGACTTCGTCCTCGGGGTCGCGACGGCGGCCTACCAGATCGAGGGCGCCCGGCACGTCGACGGCCGCACCGACTCGATCTGGGACACCTTCGCGCACACGCCGGGAGCCGTCGTCGGCGGCGACAACGGCGACGTCGCGTGCGAGCACCACACGAGGTATGCCGCCGACGTCGAGCTCATGAAGTCGCTCGGCATGCAGTCGTACCGCTTCTCGACGTCGTGGAGCCGGGTCTGCCCCGACGGCGGCCCCATCAACGCCAAGGGCCTCGACTTCTACGAGCGCCTCGTCGACTCGCTCCTCGAGGCCGGCATCGCGCCCTGGCTCACCCTCTACCACTGGGACCTGCCGCAGGCCCTCGAGGACCGCGGCGGCTGGACGTCGCGCGAAACGGTCGATCGCTTCGTCGACTACTCGCTCGCCGTCCACGACCGGCTCGGTGACCGGGTGCGCACGTGGACCACCCTCAACGAGCCGTTCTGCTCGGCGTTCCTCGGCTACACGGCCGGCATGCACGCCCCGGGGCGCACGTCACCGGCCGACGGGCTGGCGGCAGCACACCACCTGCTGCTCGCTCACGGCCGCGTCGTCCAGGAGCTACGGGCACGCGACGCCTCGCTCGAGCTCGGGCTGACGCTCAACTTCACCGTCGCCGACCCGCTCGACCCGTCGGACCCGCGCGACGTCGACGCCGCCCGGCGCATCGACGGTCAGATGAACCGGATCTTCCTCGACCCGGTCTTCCGCGGCGAGTACCCCGCCGACCTCCTCGAGGACGTCCGCCACCTGGGACTCGAGGACCACATCCTGGATGGCGACCTCGAGGTCATCTCGACGCCGATCGACGTCCTCGGCGTCAACTACTACAACGGCGAGGCCATCGGTCACGAGCAGCCGGAGTCGGCGCTCGACGACGCGCTCAACGGGGGCCGCGAGACCCGCTCGCCCTTCCCGGCCGCCGACTCCGCCCACCGCCACCCGCGCGGCCTGCCCGTCACCGCGATGGACTGGGAGATCCAGCCCGAGGGCCTCACCCGCCTGCTCGTGCGGCTGCAGCAGGAGTATGCCGGTCCGGCGGGAGTCGCGCTGCACGTCACCGAGAACGGGGCCGCCTTCGACGACGTCGCCGACGGGGAGGGCTTCGTCGACGACCGCGGCCGCACGGCATACGTCCGGGCGCACCTCGGCGCGATCCTCGACGCGGTCGACGCCGGGGTGCCCGTGCGCGGCTACTTCTACTGGTCGCTGCTCGACAACTTCGAGTGGGCCTGGGGCTACGCGAAGCGCTTCGGTATCGTCCGAGTCGACTACGACACCCAGGTGCGCACGCCCAAGGCGAGCGCCCTCGACTACGCCCGCATCATCGCGACGCGCCAGCTGCTCCCCGCCGGAGACGCTGTCGCCACCGACGACAGGGGCGACACACCCGCAGGAGGCTCCGAGGCATGAGCGACGGCACCCTGGCAGCGCCGGTCGGACGACCCACCCTCGAGGAGGTCGCCCGGGTGGCCGGCGTGTCGCGGGCCACGGTCTCGCGCGTCATCAACGGCTCGCCACGGGTGAGCCCCGACGTCCTCGCCGTCGTCGAGAAGGCCATCGCCGAGCTCAACTACGTGCCGAACCGCGCCGCCCGGTCGCTCGTGGCACGCGCGACGATGTCGATGGCCCTGGTCGTGCCCGAGGACGCGCACCGCTTCTTCGGAGACCCGTACTTCGCCGACGTGGTCCAGGGCATCAGCGACCGGCTCGACGACAGCGACTACGTGCTCAACCTGCAGCTGACGCACCCGAGCTCTCCGTCGGAAAAGACCCGGCGCTACCTGCTCGGCGGCAACGTCGACGGTGCGCTCGTCGTGTCGCACCACTCCGGCGACCACTTCCTCGCCTCGCTCGGCCGGTCGCTCCCCGTCGTCTTCGGCGGCCGGCCGCTCGGCGACGTCGCGAACCCCGGCGACTACTACATCGACGTCGACAACCGGGCCGGTGCGAGGCACGGCGTCGAGCACCTCATCGCCCGTGGCCGCCGCAACATCGCCACGATCACCGGCCCGGAAGACATGCCCGCATCCGTCGACCGCGAGCTCGGCTGGCACGACGCCCTGACCGCGGCCGGACTGTCCGACCACCGCGTCGGCCGTGGCGACTTCACCGAGGCCGGCGGCATCCGGGCCGCCCTGGCCCTCGTCGACGAGCACCCCGACATCGACGCGATCTTCGTCGCGAGCGACCTCATGGCGAGCGGTGCCCTCGTCGCCTTGGAGGAACGGGGGCTCTCGGTGCCCCGCGACGTCGCCATCGTCGGCTTCGACGACAGCCCGTACGCCACCCGCGGCAAGGTCGGCCTGACGACGGTGGCCCAGCCGGCGCAGGAGATGGGCGTGGTCATGGCCGACACGCTGCTGCGCCTGCTCGGCGGCGAGACCCCGCCCCGGGTCACGACGCTCACCACCAAGCTCGTCGAGCGCGACTCCACCTGACGCGTACGCCCTCGACACCTCCCCCCTCGTCGAGTGGGCACTTTGCGGCCGGCCGGCCGTGGAAGCGACCCCTCCACCTCACCTACGGCGCATCATGTCGCGCTGGATGGCGAGGTCCATCGCGTGGGACGAGAAGAACCGCGGCTCCGCATTGCCGAGGTCGAGCGCACTCGACGGAACTCTGAGCGCATCCGCGAACCTCAGGATGCATGCACGTCGATCGGGGGTCGTGCTCAGGTCTCGCCTCCACACCTCTTCCACGCGGTAGGCGCCACGTCGCTCGAAGCCGGACCGACGTCGCGCGTCCCGTTCGCGTTCGACCTTCCCGTCATGAAAGGCCTCGCCCTGATACTCGCCGACAACACGCTGCTCCTCCCAGAGCAGATCGGCAACACCGAGAAAGAAGCCGCCTGGACTGATGACCGCTCGTCCGAGGAGCGGTTCTGGCAGCCCGCAGCGGACCAGCATCAGCCGGGTCAAGGTCTCACGCGGTGAGGCTGCACCCCAACGGATCTCAATGAGCGCCTCCAGAAGCGCAGCCTTGCCTCGAGGGCGGACACGAGCCGCCAAGGCGCTGCGCATGGGCTGGATCGTGTTGCTGCGGGTCGCCACCGCGTCACCGAGCACGATGAGATCGTCCAACCCGACCGGCTTGCCCCTTCCAACCAGCTCACCCATGTCGACCCAGGTGTCGGCGGGCGCGACGACGGGAAGCCCCGCCACCGCGACGAGACGCCGCGGATGCAACGCGCGGTGCGCCACGACACCGGGGCGCCGCATGCGCCTCGTGTCGAGCGTCATGGTCACGTGCAGCCGGTCATCCTCCTCCACGGCATACGACAGGGGGAGGCCGAGCAGCTTTGCTGCGGTCACGTGCGAGAACGCGGCATCGAAGGGAAGCACTGGAAGCAGCCCGGCGGCCCGCTCGAGGAGATCGACAGGAGGCTCGATCGCACGGACGCCTCGTGTCGGTCGAAACAGGGTTGGCGAGTCGAGGAACGAGCCCGAGATTCCGCCCCGACGCAAGGGGGCCGTCAGGAACGGCCGCGAAGGGCGCCCGTTGTTCGAGCCCGTCATCAGCTCAATGCCCGCAACTACAAGGCCCGCCATCCTCCTCCACCCTCGCGTCGAAGGTGCCGGGTCGAGGCTGCCGGTCCTCGGCGTACGGGTATCCGCGCTCCCAGGGAAAGGCGCCGTTCACCGACCAGGTCAGCTGCAGGACCGGCACCGAGAACTCCGACGGGCGGCGGTAGTGACGATTCGCGCCGAACACGATGTCCCCGGGATTCGGAACCTCCTCGACGAGATACTTCTCGTCGTGTCCGGCGAACGTCAGCTCCTCCCCCGGAACGAGATCACGCCCACCCGAGATCATCGCGTAGAGATGGTTGAGCAGACCGCCGGCGCTCGCCTGGTCGAGGCCGAAGACCAGCAGCTCCGGATGACCCAGGCCGAAGAGGCCGATCGTGTAGCAGAAGCTGGTGCGCACGGTGTCTCCGTCGCACGGCATCACGTGCTCCAAGGAGCAGCCGTAGCGCCTGATGAACTCGCTCACCCGGCGATCCTCCTGATCAAGCCATTGCGTGAATCTGACCTCGTCCATCTGTCCTCCTGTCGCGAGCCGTGCCCCGACTTTGCCGACCCGGCTGACCCGATGTGCGGTCAAGAGTCGAGCTTGGGGACAAGCGCACTTCCGGTCCTGGGGGTGTGGACGAGCGAAGGTCAGCAAATTGCCCACTGGACTGGAAGGGGAGGCGCGGCGGGCTCCACTGCCTTCCCGGCAAAGTGCCCACTCGACTGGAGAGGGGGGAGAAAAATGTTCCGGCGGTGTGACAACCGACCGGGTGCTCCATGAGTTCTGGATGGCATGTGGCTCGACGAGCGAGCCCACCAGACAAGGGGATCCACACATGTCCATCGCGCGCACCTGCACCGCTGTCACACTCGCCGCCTCCGCCGCCCTCACGGCGACCGCCCTCGCGGTCGCGCCGGCCCAGGCCGGGGGTGCGCCCGACGACAGCACCGTCACCGTCGACCGTCAGGCCCGGCTCGCGGCCGGACAGGTGACCCTGAGCGGCACCTACTCCTGCACCGTTCCCGATGCCGCGTCGACCTCCGGGCCCGGGACGATCGGCGTCGAGCTGGTCACCCGCTCCGGTGTCGCCACCTCGGCCTCGGTCGCCGTCACGTGCGACGGCACGACCCGCGACTGGAGGGTCACGGCGCCGGCCGGCTCACTGGGCCCGGGTCGCGCTTGGGTGCACGGTCACGTCGAGGTGACCGACACCGCGGGCAACACCCCGTGGAACCTCTTCGACACGTCCGTGGCGGTCGTCCGGCGCGGCTGACGAGAACGCCGCACGGCGAAGGGCCGGGACCCGCGCGACGCGGTTCCCGGCCCTTCGGCCGTGCTGTGTGATGTGCAGGCGAGCTGCGCTCAGGCGGGGACGACCTCGAACTTGAGGGTCGCCGCGACCTCGGGGTGCAGACGGACGGTCGCCTCGTAGGAGCCGAGCGTCTTGATGGCCTGCTTCACCTCGATCTTGCGCTTGTCGAGCTCGGGGCCACCGGCTGCCTTGACCGCAGCGGCGATGTCGCCGTTGCTGACGGCACCGAAGAGACGACCCGACTGGCCGGACTTCGCCGGGACCTTGACCGAGGTGGCCTCGAGCTGGCCCTTGACACCCTTGGCCTGGTCGAGGTCCTTGATCGAACGGACCTCACGGCCCTTCGTCAGGGCGTCGACCTGCTTCTGGCCACCCTTGGTCCAGGCGGTCGCGAGACCGCGCGGGAGCAGGAAGTTGCGGCCGTAGCCGTCCTTGACCTCGACGATGTCGCCGGCCTCGCCGAGACCCGAGACCTCGTGCGTGAGAATGAGCTTCATGATGTTCTCCTGGTTCTCGAGCGGCTGGGCTCAGCGAGCCGAGCTCGAGTAGGGCAGCAGGGCCATCTCACGGGCGTTCTTGACGGCCGTGGCGATGAGACGCTGCTCCTGGACGGACACACCGGTCACGCGACGCGCGCGGATCTTGCCGCGGTCGGAGATGAACTTGCGCAGGAGCGCGGTGTCCTTGTAGTCGATGTTCTCGACCTTCGCCGCCTTCAGCGGGTTGGCCTTCTTCTTGGGCTTGCGCACAACGGGCTTTGCCATCGTGGTGCTCTCCTTCTTGATGAGAGCCCGGGGTTCGTGCCCCGGGATGGTTCGTGAACTACTGGGGTGTGTCGTCCGGTTCGCTCAACCGGACGACGGTGCTGACCTGCTCGATCAGAAGGGGGGCTCGTCGTAGCTGGGAGCAGAGCCCCAGCCACCGCCCTGCTGGCCGCCCGCGGGCTGAGCCGCGGGCTGGGCGCCACCGGAGGACTGTCCCCAGCCACCCTGGTTGCCGCCGCCCTGGCCACCGGCGCTGGCACCGGTCGCCCACGGGTCCTCGGCCTGGCCGCCGCCGGAGCCACTGCCGGAGCCACCGCTCCAGCCGCCACCCTGGCCGCCCTGACCGCCGCCGAAGCCGCCACCGCCTGCACCGCCGGCACCGCGCTGGGTCTTGTTGACCTTCGCGGTCGCGCTGCGCAGGGACGGGCCGATCTCGTCGACGTCCATCTCCACGACGGTGCGCTTCTCGCCCTCCTTGGTCTCGTAGGAACGAGACTTGAGACGGCCGGAGACGATCACACGCATGCCACGCTGGAGCGACTCGGCAACGTTCTCTGCCGCGTCGCGCCACACCGAGCAGCGCATGAACAGCGTTTCGCCGTCCTTCCACTCATTGCTCTGGCGGTCGAACTGCCGCGGCGTCGAGGCCACGGTGAAGTTCGCGACCGCAGCACCGGACGGCGTGAAACGCAGCTCGGGGTCGGCGGTCAGGTTGCCGATGATCGTGATGACGGTGTCGCCTGCCATGCGTGGCTCCGTTCAGTCCTTCTTTGGGTGATCGAGCAGTTCAGTAACAGGTCGCTGGAATCAGGCGCCGGGGCGCAGCAGCTTGGTGCGCATGACCGACTCGCTGAGGTTCAGCTGGCGGTCGAGCTCCTGGGCCGTGGCCGGCTCAGCAGACATCGTGACGACGACGTAGATGCCTTCGGACTTCTTCTTGATGTCGTAGGCGAGGCGGCGACGGCCCCAGATGTCGACGTTGTCGACGCTGCCGCCGTCGTTCTTCACGACGGTGAGGAACTTGTCCATCGTCTTGTCGACGGTGCGCTCTTCGGTCTCCGGGTCGAGGATGACCATGAGTTCGTACTGACGCATGCTTCTAACCCACCTCCTCTGGTCTCGGCGGTCACGAGTCTCTCTCGTGACAGGAGGGTTGCATTCGTCCCGCCGTGGGCCTGGCCCCGCCTGGTCTTCCAGCCGGGTCCCAGCCTTGCAGAGGTCACCGACACCGGGTCGGCCACATCCACAGGCTGCAGGGCACACGACGAACTTGGCCAGAGTACCGGGCCACCCGGCATACGAAGAAATCGAACCGCCGAGCACGGGCGCCCACCCGACCGCTCAGGAGAAGCGGACGATGAGGCGGTCCTCGGCGCCGGCCATCGGCCCCGCGAGGTCGTCGTGCTCCGAGCCCGACCCCGCGTCCGACCCGCCGACAGAGCCACCCCACCGCTCACGGGCGCGCAGCCAGACGACGGCCACCAGCCACAGCACCGCGACGACGCGCAGCATCGAGAAGAACGCGTACCACTGCGGCGGCATACCGCGGTCGGGCTTCGAAGTCGCTGCGATGGTGAGCCAGACGGCGACGAAGTTCAGGGCCTCGGCGCCGGCCCAGACGAGGTGGTCGCGCCACTTCAGGGCGCACCAGGCGACGAGCGGCAACAGCCACAGCGAGCTCTGCACCGTGAACGACTTGCCCGTGACGAGCACGATGCCGACCATCACGAGCGACACCTCGGCCAGGGTCGGTCGCCGGGCCGACGAGAGCGCCAGCACCGCGCCGACGAGCAGCGCCACCAGCCAGCCGAGGACGGCGAGTGCGGTCACGGCGCCGTCGGGCAGCGGGTGGCCGGCGAGCTGGGGCAGCAGCCACGGGGAGCCGTAGCCGGCCGGCGCGGAGGCCCAGTCCTGGTAGGGCGAGGCGGCAGCGCCGCGGTTGAGCAGCCACGTCGCCGACAACAGCGCACCGAACGTCAGCAGCGCGTAGCCGGCCGTGCGGCCCGCCGCGCGCAGCCGGCCCGAGCGGACCCCGAGCAGCACGATCGCGACGACGATGAGCACCGGGTAGGAGCGGGCGCCGATGGCAAGGCCCAGCAGGACGCCGGCGAGGGTCGGATTGCGCCGCGACCACGCCCACATGCCGGCGGTGGCGAGGGCGACACCGAGCAGGTCGGCCGACACGAACACGGCGAGCGCCGCCACCGGCGACACGGCCACCTGCGCGGCCGAGAAGGGACGCGCGGCCGAGGAGGCGACCAGCCAGACGACTGCCAGCAGCAGCAGGGTCAGCAGCACCGACCACAGCGCGAAGTACCAGGCGGCGCGCGTACGCAGCGACCCCCCGTCGGGCCCCAGGCTCGCGAGCGCCGTGAGCACGAGGCCGGTGACCGGAGGCTGACCAGTGACTGGTGCCCCGTCGCCACCCTGGAGGTATGCGGCGAGGCCGGCCTTGACGTTCGCGTCGCGGTAGGCGGTCGGCAGGTCGGCGTAGCAGGCGCTCCAGAACTGGGTGTCGCCGCTGAACCCGGTGCGCAGGCACGGCGCGCGCAGCAGGATGCCGAGCCCCGCCGTGACCGCCGTCAGCGCGGAGAGCACGGCGGCCGTGAGCAGCCAGGGCAGCTCACGCGCGGCGGCATACCGTCCGCGGGGGCCCCCGATGACCTCGGAGGCAGCCCGCACGACGGGGTCGTCGACCCCTTGGCCGGCGCGCCCGGTCGGGATCCCCCCGGTCATGCGCGGGTCACCTTGTTCACGAGCCGGTCACCCCGGTCACGGTCGACCTCACCCGCCGCCGCCGCCTCCGCCACCGGCACCCGGATTGGTCGTGCTCTGGCCGGGCAACGGGATGGTGATCGTCGGCTTCTGCGTCTTCGTCGGCGGCGGCGTCGGCTTGCCGGTGCCGTTGGTCTTCGTCGGCTGCTGCGTGGTCGTGGGCGGCGCTGTCGTGCTGGTGGTGGTGGTCGGCGCCTGCGTGGTGGTCGGCTGCTGGGTCGTGGTCACCGGCGGCGGCGTGAAGGTCGGCGTGGGGGTCGGCACCTTGTCGTCGCCGACTCCGGCACGCTGCGGGAACTCCTGGACCTCCATGTTGTCGGTGACGACCTTCATGAAGTCGAGCCAGATGTTCGCCGGGATGGTCGAGCCGTCGAAGAGCGACGACTCCTGCGGAGTGAGCGTCTGGCTGCTCTTGCCGTCCGGGGTCGGCTTGTACATGCCCACCGACACGGCCAGCTGCGGGATGAAGCCGGAGAACCACTTCGACCGGTTCTCCTCCGAGGTGCCGGTCTTGCCGGCGACCGGGCGGTCGAGCGTGCGACCGATCTTGGTCGCGGTGCCACCCGGCTTGACCGTGTAGGTCATGGCGTCGGTGACGTCGGCCGTGACGTCCTGGTCGAACGCCCGCTTGGTCTCGGGCTTCGCGGTGTAGGTGAAGTCCCCGGCCGACGAGGTCACCTTCTTGACGAAGTAGGGCTTGGTGCGGATGCCCTGGGACGCGATCGTCGAGTAGGCCGAGGCCATGTCGATGACGTGGGGTGACGCCGTGCCGAGGATGTTGGTGAGGTCGGTGCCGAGGCCCGGGGTGCGCTCGGGGATGCCGGCGTCGATCGCGGCCTGCTTCGTCTTGGCCGGCGTGATCTGCTCGTTGAGGTTGACGAACGCGGTGTTGATCGAGCGCCCGATCATCCGGCGCATGTCGACCTTGCCGTAGGACGTGTCCTCGAAGTTGTTGATCTTCGTGCCGGCGATCGTCTGCGGTGTGTCGCCGTCGAACTTCGTCTTCGTCGAGATCCCCTCGCGCACCGCAGCCAGGACGCCGAACGGCTTGAAGTTGGAGCCGCCCTGCATGATCGCCTGCGTCGAGGTGTTGAGCTGGTCCTTCGCGTAGTCGGGGCCGCCGTACATCGCGACGACCGCGCCGTCGCCGGGCTTGATCGCGACGAGGCCGCCGGTGACCCGCTTCGGCAGGTTGTCCTTCATCGCCGCGACCGCGGCCGTCTGGGCCTTCTTGTCGATGGTCGTGACGATGCGCAGCCCGCCGTTGTCGATCTCGCGGTCGGTGAGGCCGGTCGTGAGCAGCTCGCGCTTGACCTGGGCCGTGATGTAGCCGTTGGGACCGGACGAGGACTTGACGCCCGTGTAGGGGAGGATCTTCGGCAGCTCGGTGCGCTTGGCCCGGTCGGCGGCGCTGAGCCAGCCCTCCTCGGCCATGCCGTTCAGCACGTACGCGTAGCGCTTCTCGAGGTTGGCCTTGGCGCGGTCGCCGTTGGCGGGGTCGTAGAGCGAGGGAGCGTTGATGACCGAGGCGAGCACGGCCCCCTCGGAGACGGTCAGCTTGCCGACGTCCTTGCCGAAGTACGCCTTGGCCGCGCTCTGGATGCCGTAGGCGCCGCGACCGTAGTAGATGGTGTTGAGGTACTTCTCGAGGATCTCCTGCTTGGAGAGCTGGCCGTCGATCTTGACGGCGATGAGGATCTCCTTGGCCTTGCGGCTCAGGGTGCGGTCCTGGGTCAGGAAGTAGTTCTTGACGTACTGCTGGGTGATCGTGGAGCCACCGACCTGGGCCTCGCCCGTGACGCTGGTCTTGACGGCGCGCAGGATGCCGCCGACCGAGATGCCGTTGTTCTGGTAGAACGTGCGGTCCTCGGCGGCGATGTGGGCGTCCTGGACGTACTTGGGCACGCGGTTCAGCTTCACCGACTCGCGGTTGCCGTCCTGGACGGCGATGCGGTCGAGCTCGGTCTTGCCGTCGGAGTAGTAGACGATCGAGACCTGCTTGTTGGCAAGGTCGTTCGGCTGCGGGATCACGGTCTGGTTGTAGGCGATGACGACACCGATGGTGCCGAGGACGAGCAGCACGCCGGCGGTGATCGAGCCCCACTTCAGGGTGCCGAGCGCCCACTTCTTCCAGCCGGTGCGGCCCTCGCCGTCGTGGCCTTCGGAAGACCCGGCGCCGCCGTCGCGGCCTCCGTCATCGCGACGGCCTCCGCGGCCGCCACCGGTGGCCAGCTGGGCAGCGCGGACCTCGCGCCTGCTCTGCGTCACAACCTGCTCCGTTCAGTGATGAGGCCCGAGAGATCCTCCCGAGCCGCCTCCCAGTATGACCCGACGCATGCCCTCGCGCCCAAAACGGAGGGTGTGGCTCACACGACCCTCACACGGCGCTCACAGGCGCCGGTCGAGCCCCGTCACGGGCTTAATGCGACATACCCGGCAGCCGTGCAACCTTTCACCCGCGCCGCCCGGTCCAACAGGATGTGACGACGACGACGCACACCACCGGGGCAGGGAGGGGCCACGCGGCCCACCCGCCGACGACGGTGCCGATGACAGGGGGAGGCACGGTGAACCACGCCTCCTTCGACGACTTCGTGGCCAGCCGGTCCACGCGACTGCTGCGCACGGCATACCTGCTCACCCACGACCGCGCCCTGGCCGAGGACCTCGTGCAGACGTCCCTGTCGAAGGCGTGGTTCGCCTGGGGGCGCATCGAGGGCCAGCCGGAGGCGTACGTCCGGCGGATCATGGTCAACACGTACTCGAGCTGGTGGCGGCGCCGCTGGAACGGCGAGGAGGCGACCGCCGAGCTGCCGGAGTGCGCTGCCGGGAGCCGACGCCCCGACGACGTACGCGTCGACGAACGCACCGACCTGTGGCGCGCCCTCGAGCGCCTGCCGAAGAGGCAGCGTGCGGTCGTCGTGCTCCGCTTCTACGAGGACCTCTCCGAGGCCGAGACCGCCGAGATCATGCAGTGCTCGGTCGGCACCGTGAAGAGCCAGGCGAGCCGGGCGCTCGCCAAGCTCCGCATCGACCCCAGCCTGCGCCCGGCCTGCGATGACGAACGCGACGGCGAACGCGACGAGGAGCGTGCCCGATGAACCTCACCGACCTCCGCGAGGAGCTCACCGCCCACGCCGACGATCTCGGCACCGCCCCCGACTTCCGCGCCGGCGTCGCCGCCCGGGTGATGCAGACCAAGCGCCGCCGGGCCACTACGGCCGGCGCGGGGGCCGCCCTCGCCGTCGTAGCTCTCGCCGTCGGCGTCATGACGAGCGTCGGCCGGCCGGCCCCGTCCGTCCCCGCCGGTACGCCGTCGAGCGTGGCCCCGATGCTCGGCGCCGACGGTATGCCGCTGCGCACCGTCCCCGACGCACCCGGCGACATCACCAGGGACGGCCTGCGCCTGCGGGCGAACGTCGCGGGCGACCACCTCGGCGTCGGAGTCATCGGGTCGGTGGGCGGATCGCTCATCACGGCGGACTGGACCCCGACCACGACGCACGTGAGCCTGACGGGTGAGTGCTACCTCCCGGGCGCCGACCAGGCGCTGCTCCAGCGCGCCCAGCTGCGCATCATGCTCCAGGGCGCCGAGGGCTACTTCGGCACGGGCTGCCGTGACTCCGCCCCCACCGACCGCGACCTGCCCGTCGGCGGCTGGGAGCCCGGCGAGCCGGGTCAGGGCTGGCCCGAGCTGACGCTCGGCAGGCGTGAAGAGGTGGTCATGAGGGTCGTCGACGGCAAGACCGGAAGGCAGCTGGACCTTCCCGGCGTGCGCATCGTCGGCGCGGTCTACGAGCAGGGCGACCGCCGCGCGATCCGCGACGGGGCCGGCACGACGCGGGCCGCCCTACCGGAGGCCGTCGAGCACCAGGGCTACCGCTACCGCCTGACGGCCGTCTCGAGCGGGCCCCTCGCCACCGGGGGGCTGCCACAGCTCGATCTGCCGACCACCGGCCCGGTCCTCGTGAACTGGGGCTCGGCGGGTGACGGGTTGACCGGCACCTCGGCGCCGGACGGCACCACGGAGCTGCGGCTCGAAGGTCTGCGCGACGGCGCCCAGGGCCGCGGGTACGGCGCCTCCGGTGTCGTCCCCGTGCCGGCGGGCGCCGCCCGCAGCCTGCGCCTCGTCGCCCAGGGTGCGCGCCCCGACCACGGCGTCGGCTTCATCGCCGTCTACACCCTCACCCCCGACCCCCGGCCCTGACCGCCGGCGCAGACGCCGGCCAGGCGCAACACACCGAGCACGTCACGACTTGCTCGGTGTGTTGCGGGTAGGAGGGGGTCGCGATAGATCACCCAGATGTATCGCTGCGATATATCCGCGTGTACTGTTGATGCGTGCCCAAGCATGACCGTCCTCAGAGCCGCCGCGCCACGCTGCTCGAGTTCGCCGTGCTCGGCCTGCTCCACGACGGGCCCCTGCACGGCTACGAGCTGCGCAAGCGGCTCACCACCGCGCTCGGCATCTTCCGGGCGCTCAGCTACGGCTCGCTCTACCCGGCGCTCAAGCACCTCGTCGATGCCGGCTGGATCCACGAGACCGAGGAGCCGCATGCGACCCGCACCGGCAGTTCGAAGCGCCCCCGCATCACCTACGAGCTGACGCCCGAGGGCAAGGAGCACTTCCAGGGCCTCGTCGCCGCCAGCGGCCCGGACGCCTGGGACGACGACGACTTCGACGTCCGCTTCGCGTTCTTCTCCCGCACCGAGGCGCAGGTGCGTCTGCGCATCCTCGAGGGCCGGCGCTCCCGGCTCGAGGAGCGCCTCGCCAACGTCCGAGAGGTCAGCACCCGCAACCGCGAGCGCATGGACAGCTACACCCTCGCCCTCCAGCAGTACGGCGAGGAGCGCGCCGAGCGCGAGGTGCGCTGGCTCGAGGAGCTCATCGTCGCCGAGCGCCGGGCCGCCCTCGACCCCGGGCCCACGGCATACGACGACACCAGCGACATCACCCGCACCGACAACACCACCCAGAGCAAGACCACCAACAACAAGGAGTGATCCATGGGATCCGTACGCGTCGCCATCGTCGGCGTCGGCAACTGCGCGAGCTCGCTCGTGCAGGGTGTCGAGTACTACAAGGACGCTGACGCCACCACCGGCGTCCCCGGCCTCATGCACGTGAAGTTCGGCGACTACCACGTCAGCGACGTCGAGTTCGTCGCCGCGTTCGACGTCGACGACAAGAAGGTCGGCAAGGACCTTTCCGAGGCCATCAACGCCTCCGAGAACAACACGATCAAGATCGCCGACGTGCCCACCACGGGCGTCACGGTCCAGCGTGGCCACACGCTCGACGGCCTCGGCAAGTACTACAAGCTGACGATCGACGAGTCGGCCGCCGAGCCGGTCGACGTCGTCAAGACGCTCACGGACGCGAAGGTCGACGTCCTCGTCTCCTACCTCCCGGTGGGCTCCGAGCAGGCCGACAAGTTCTACGCCCAGTGCGCCATCGACGCGGGCGTCGCCTTCGTCAACGCGCTGCCCGTCTTCATCGCGTCCGACCCCGAGTGGGCCGCGAAGTTCGAGGCTGCCGGCGTGCCGATCATCGGCGACGACATCAAGAGCCAGGTCGGCGCGACGATCACGCACCGTGTCATGGCCAAGCTCTTCGAGGACCGCGGCGTCGTGCTCGACCGCACGTACCAGCTCAACGTCGGCGGCAACATGGACTTCAAGAACATGCTCGAGCGCGAGCGCCTGGAGTCCAAGAAGGTCTCCAAGACGCAGGCCGTCACGAGCAACCTCACCGGCCCGCTCGCGGGCCTGGTCGACAGCAAGAACGTGCACATCGGCCCGTCCGACTACGTCGCGTGGCTCGACGACCGCAAGTGGGCGTACGTCCGCCTCGAGGGTCGCGCCTTCGGCGACGTGCCGCTCAACCTCGAGTACAAGCTCGAGGTGTGGGACTCCCCCAACTCGGCCGGCATCATCATCGACGCCATCCGTGCGGCGAAGATCGCCAAGGACCGTGGCATCGGCGGCGCCCTGCTGTCCGCCTCGTCCTACCTCATGAAGTCCCCGCCGGAGCAGCGCCCCGACGACCTCGGTCGCGCCAAGCTCGAGGCCTTCATCGCGGGCACCGAGGAGCGCTGACCCTCTCCCGACACCCACCCGGTTCGATGTTTTCCATGGTCACCTGCGACCGTCGAAAACATCGAACGGGATGAGGGCGTATGCGTGAGGCCCCCTTCCAGGCGGAAGGGGGCCTCACGCGTACCTGGGGTGGGCGTCAGCTGAGGACGGGAACCTCGCCGGCGCCGACGGCCTTGGGCGACGGGCCGTACGCGTTGTCACCGTGGCTGTCCTGGGCCAGCAGGACGATCAGGACGATCGCACCGACGAGCGGGATCAGGCCGATGAAGATCCACCAGCCCGAGCGGCTCGTGTCGTGCAGACGGCGCACGGCCACCGCGAGGTTCGGCAGGAAGAGCGCGACGGCAAGGACGATGGCGAGGATGCCGACCTGCCCGGGCGCGGTGCCCATCGCCCGGTCGACCATGTTGACGACGACGCCGGCGATGAAGGCACCGAGGAACCAGAGCCAGTACTCCGAGCGGCGGGCGCGACCGGAGAAGGTCGCGTACTTGGACAGGACGGTCTTGATGGCGTCGACGAACGACATACCGGTGTGCCTCCATGGCTGTGGGTGAGGATGCGCCCTGTGGGGTGCGAGAACGTACCCAACCACCTATGGCCCACCAATGGGGGCATTTCGGAGAGATCGCCCCGCGCGCCGGAGCGGCGACGCCTACTTCAAGGCGGAGCCGGTCGTCGTGCCCTTCGGGGCGTCGACGAGGCAGATGATCTCGCGGTTGCCGCGCCAGGAGAACGCGTCCTGCGGGTAGATGAAGGACGGCCGGAGCTCGTCGTAGGCCCGATCGGTGATGAGCGGGTCGGCCTTGTCGGTGCAGCCCTTCTCGGCGGCCGCGACGACCTTGTCCTCACCGGGATACGGACCTGCGGGCATCGCGATGATCGTCACGACCTGGCTCTCGTGGGGCGAGGCGCAGGGCCGGATCGTGACGTTGTCGACCTCCGTGCGCCCGGCGCCCGAGAAGCAGTCGCCGGCCTTGAGGTCTTCGACGTACGCGTCGGACGTCCGGGTGACCGCTCCTGCCGGGTTGCGCGTCGGCTCGTCGGTGAGCACGCCGATGACGACGAGGGCGACCCAGCCGAGCAGCCAGAGCACCCCGAGCACGATGCCGGCGACGGCCATGCCACGTCCTCGCTGGATCCGTTGCTTCAGCTGGTTCAGGGCGACGGCCCCCAGCACGATGGCGACGACGGCCGCGATGGGGAAGATGCCGATGATGCCGCAGCAGAGCGCGGCGATCGCGAGCCCGTTGGTCCCCGGCATCGGCGTCGGCTGGTAGGCCGGGGCGTCCGGGACCGGGACCCCGGGACCCGGCGGGGGTGGGAACAACGGGGAGGCCGGACTCGACGTGTACGCGCTGGGGGTGCTCGGTGTGCTCGGTGTGGCCGACGGTCCGGGGGTGGACCAGACGGAAGACATGGCAGGCGGCGCGGCGGCGGGCGCGGGCGCGGTGGTGGGGGCCGTGGGGTCGGTGGCCCGGACGGGCGGGGCGTCGACGTCCGGGTTCGGCTGTGGCGGGCCGCTCGGCGGCGGCAGTTCGGCGGTCACGCCGTGGAGCATGACACGCGGAATCTGCCGATCGAGCCCCAATCCGGTCACGGCGCCGGATCGTGACCCATCGGTCATCCGACAGGATGCGTCAGGCGGTGGCCGCCTCAGCCGCCAGACGGCATACGCGACGTGCTGCCTGCCGGCTCGGAGGCCTCGGGCGACTCGTCCTCTCTGCGGTGGCGGCGCACCTGCCAGACGACGAGGACGACCACGACGACGAGCGCGACGACCACGGCCGCGCCGCGGCCGAGCCAGGTCTCCACCCGGGCGTAGGACTGGCCGGCGAGGTAGCCGGCCGTGACGACGACGCTGCCCCAGGCGATGCCGCCGGCGGCGTTCCAGGCCAGGAAGGTCGGGTAGTGCATCTTCGACATTCCCGCGAGCGCGGGCATGACCGCCCGGAAGAACGCCGTCCAGCGCCCGAGGAAGACTGCCGCCCCACCACGGCGGCCGAGGAAGTCCTGCGCACGCTCGATCCGGTGCCGGTGCCGGTCGAACGCCCGGAGCCGCACGACCCGGCCGCCGAGGTGACGCCCGACCTCGAAACCGACGCTGTCGCCGACGATCGCAGCCACCACCACGACGACGAGGACCGCGGCCAGCGGCACGTGCCCGAGCGAGGCCGCGACGCCACCGAGGATGGCGACGGTCTCGCCGGGCACGACGAAGCCGACGAAGAGCGCGTCCTCGACGAAGACGACGGTTCCGACGACCAGGAGCACGAGCCAGACAGGAGCATGGAGCACCTGGGTGGTGATGGAGTCGAGCAGGGCGCTCACGGAGGGCTCCTCGGGGCGGCGACAAGGGTGGCTGCAGTCTTCGCCGCCAGTCTGGACGTTCCCTGAATGCGCGTCACAACATTTGGACACCCATAACGCAATGCATGGTTCTATGGCCAGAATGGCTCGCAGACGGAGCGCGACGTGCGCCCGACCGTGAGAGGACGAGCCATGGCAACACCGCGACTGGGCGAGACCGCCCCCGACTTCGACGCCACGACGACCGAGGGCCCGATCAGCTTCCACGACTGGAAGGCCGGCAGCTGGGCGGTGCTCTTCAGCCACCCGGCCGACTTCACGCCCGTCTGCACGACCGAGCTCGGCCGCGTCGCCGCCCTCAAGGACGAGTGGGAGGCCCGCGGCGTCAAGGTGCTCGCCGTGTCCGTCGACCCCGTCGAGCAGCACGACGCCTGGAAGAGCGACATCGAGGAGGTCGGCGGCGCCCCGGTGGGCTACCCGATCATCGCCGACGACTCGCGCCAGGTCTCGGAGCTCTACGACATGATCCACCCCGGCGAGGGTGACACCTCCGGCGTGCGTTCGGTGTTCGTCATCGACCCGAAGCACACGGTGCGCCTCAGCCTGACCTACCCGAAGAGCGTCGGCCGCAACTTCGACGAGATCCTGCGCGCCGTCGACGCGCTGCAGGTCACCGACAGCGGCCCGTTCTCGACGCCCGCCGACTGGCAGGACGGCCAGCGCGTCATCGTCGCCCCGACCCTGTCGACCGCCGACGCCCGCGAGCGCTTCGGCGACGACGCGGTCGAGGAGGTCAAGCCCTACCTGCGCTTCACCACCGTCCCCGCCTGAACCGGTGTGAGCCGAGGGGGTGGCTGTCTGTCGCAACCACCCCCTCAGGCCGCTCAGGGGTCAGCTGGTCGCGGCGTCCGCGTTGCGCAGTCGCGGCCGCCCTTGCGCATCAGCGTCGTTCGCCGCAAAGGCCAGGATCTCGTCGGCGACGGCTCGGGCGGTGCGGCCCGGACTCCGCGACATCCTCGCCGCGATGAGGCCGGCGACCATCGGGGTCGCGAAGGACGTGCCGCTCCACATCGCCATGCCGTTGGTGAACGTCGCCGGGGGCATGCGGTGGTCGGGTGGTTCTTGGTAGGTGTACGTGCCGTTCGGGTACGCGTTGACGACGTCGGTGCCAAGGGCGTAGACGTCGACCCAGTCGCCGCGGTTCGAGTAGCCGGCGAGGGTGTCGTGGTCGTCGTCCAGTGCACCGACTCCAACGGCCCAGTCGAAGGCGGCCGGCCAGAACTTGCCCGCGTCGCCGTCGTTGCCTGCCGCGCAGACGAAGACCGTGCTGTCGCCTCGCGGCTGCAGGTACTGGTCGTGGAACATCTCGAACGACTTGAGCGGTTGGTTCGCGCGGGTGCGGGTGCCGCCGGAGAAGCTGATGACCTGTGGGTCGAAGTCCAGCGCGCCGATGAGCTGTTCGACCATGTCGCTCTCGAACACCGTGCCGCCCATGGTCGTGACCGACTCGACCTTGATGTCGGCTGCCGGGGCGTACGCGCGTACGACGCCCGCGATGAAGGTTCCGTGGCCGGCATAATGGCCGATGTTGGCCGGTTCGTCGTCGCTGCGGGCCAGGGGGGGCGAACTGAGCCAGGAATGGCTTCGCGCCACATCCGCCAGCAGGCCCGTGTCGACGACGGAGACGCGAACGTCCGCGCCTGTCGCCCCCTGATCCTGGTTGCGATCGAGCGGCTCGGTGGCCGTGGTCGTCCGTGGCTCGGTCGCGCCGCACCACGTCGTGCAGACGTGCAGCAGGTAGTCCGGTGTCACCGCGCCCGGCCGCACCGCCCGGTCGAGTCCTTCGAGCACCTCTTCCAGGTCCTGTCCCGGAGCAAGGTCCATGTCGAAGCGGTGGAGCCTCTCGAGCTTGGTGTTCTTGCGCTGGCTCTGCGGCGGAGGGGTGCGCTTGAGGTGGTCGTAGACGGCGGGCACGTCGTCCACGTCGGTGAGAAACCTGCGGCGCCAGATGTAGTCGACGGTGCCGTCGGGGCCTCGGTGCACGTCGACCTGGTCCCGACCGACCGCGTCGAGGATCTTGTCGACCTGGACGTCGGAGCGCTCCTTCATGACTCCCACGTTCCACGGCTTGTACCACCGGTCGCGGCGCTGCTGGCCCGGAACCCCCTTCCCGCCATTGCCGTTGCTGCGATCATCGCGGGTATTCACGAGAAGACCTCCCAGGGGTGCGGACACAGGGGTGTGGCATGAAAGCCGAGCAAGGTGCAGACGACGCGGGCGTCGCCGGTGATACACCGGCCCCCCGTCGCCGCGCCGACGACCTCCTTCCTCTGGCAATATCGCAGCCCGACGAGGCGGCCGCGTCGGCTTTCGCGATCCTCGACGGGCGGCCCGACCACCGCGAGCGCTCCCTTGCCCACCATGCGATCGCCATCGTCGAGCGCGACCGGGGCCGCACCGACGTCGCCCTCCACCACGCCCGGTCTGCGGTGCGCGCGGCGCGACGGGCCGGCCCCGACCGCGAGGCGGAGGTGCGCGCCACCTTCGGCACGATCCTGCTCTTCGCCGGGAGAACCTCGACGGGCCTGTCCCAGCTCGAGCGGGCCCTGGCCCTCAGCACCGGTGACGCCCGGCACCGGGTGCTGCACCTGCGCGGCTGCACCTTCGGCCTGCTCGGGCGCTACGACGACGCGGTCCGCGACCTGACCGCTGCCGCAGACCTCAGCCACCGGGCCGGCGACAAGCTCTGGGAGGGAAGGGCGCTCGGTTCCCGCGGCGACGTCCGCCGGGCCATGGGCGACTCGACCGGATCGGGCGCCGACTACGCGTCGGCGGAGGCCGTCCACCTCGAGATCGGCGCGGTGCTCGAGGCGACGATGTCGGCCCGCAACCGCGCCCTGGTCGCCCTCCAACAGGGCGACGTCGTGGTCGCCCTGACCCTGATGGAGCAGGCCGAGGAGCGCTACCGCCTCGCCGGCGTCGACCCGGTCGAGCAGCTCGTCGACCACGCCGAGGCCCTGCTGACCGCCCGCCTGGCCAGTGAGGCCGAGGCGATGATCGACGCCGCGCTCGCCCGCGACGACCTGGCGCCGGTGTGGAGGGGCGACCTGCTTCTCGCCTCGTCGCGCGCTGCCATGCTCCAGGAGGAGTGGGAGTCGGCGGAGGAGCGGGCACGCGCGGCGGAGGCGACGTTCCGCGCCCACCGGCGCCATCGCTGGGCCGCGCGGTCGAACCTGCTCGCCATCGAGGCCGCGTATGCCGCCGAGCAGCACGCCCGTGAGTCCGCCGCGGGCGTCAGCGCCCTTCCGCGCCCCTCCCTGCCCGACCTGCTGACACGCACGCGGGCCCTCGTGCGCACCCTTCGCCGACTGGACGACCCGGCTGTTCCCGAGGCGCTGCTGCTGCTGGCGCAGCTCGCGGGCGACACCGGCCACCTCCGGATGCGCTCGAAGGCGCTGCACGAGGCGGCGGCCCGCCGCCATGACGGGGCCCCGCTCCCCAGGGCCGCCGCCTGGCTGGCCCGCGCCATGCTCGCCGAGCAGGTGGGCGACCGGCGCGCCCTGCGGCACGCCTGCCGGCGCGGTCTCGATGCCGTGGACGAGCACCGCTCTCTCATCGGCGACCTCGAGCTGCGTGCGCTCGCGACCGGCTACGGGCTGGAGCTCGTGTCCATCGCGATCGACGACGCCGAACGCGCACATGATGCACGCGCGGTGCTCTGGTGGGCGGACCGGTGGAGGGCGACCTCGCTCACCTCGGGCTCGGCGCGACCACCCGACGACGAGGTGCTCGCCACCCAGGTGTCCGCGCTGCGCGACGTCACCCGACGGCTCGCGATCCAGGGTGAGGAGGCACACCTGGTGCGCGAGCGGTCTCGGCTCGAGTCGAGTGTGCGACACCGCTACCGCAACCTGCGTGCGGAGAGCGCGGAGAGCGCCGGCCCGGACCTGGGCCGCTTGGGTGAGCTGCTCGGCGAGACGACGCTCGTCTACATCGTGGTGGTCCGCGGCGTGCTGCACACGATCACCGTCGCCGACGGGCGCGCTCGGCTGCGCCGCCTCGGCGACCTCACGTCGGCCGAGCGAGAGGCGTCGTACGCGCGCTTCGCCCTTCGTCGTGCGGCACACGGCCGGGTGGTCGACGTGGAGCTGACTGGTCGCCAGCTGCAGCAGGCCCTGCTCGGTGACCCCGACCCGGCGTGGAGCCGGCCCTCCGTGCTCATCTCGCCGGCCGCCGGCCTGCTCACGGTTCCGTTCGGGCTGATGCCCGTCTTCCGCGACTCGACCTTCGTCGTCACCCCGTCCCTGGCCCTCTGGGCCCGGTCGCGGGAGGCGCGCCCGAGCAATGCCAGCTGGGGTCACGCCGACCGTGGTGGCGACCGTAGTGCCGACCGTAGTCATGAGGGCCCGGGTGACGACGGCCACGTCGCGCTCGTCACCGGCCCCGGGCTCAGCACCGAGCAGCGCGAGGTCACCGAGCTGCGACGCCTCCACGCCGAGGCCACCGTGCTCGGCGGCGACGAGGCGACCGTCGACCGCACGCTCGAGGTGCTCGAGGGGGCGCACCTGGCCCACCTCGCCGCCCACGGCGACTTCCGTGCGGACGCGCCGCTCTTCTCCTCGCTCATGCTGGCCGACGGGCCGCTCATGGTCCACGACCTCGACCGGCTGAGACGGCCACCGCGATCGGTGGTCCTGTCGGCCTGCGACTCCGGCGGCGTGCACCCCATCGGGGCCGACGAGGCGCTGGGTCTCGTGTCCAGCCTGCTCGCGATCGGCACGCGCTCGGTCGTGGCCAGCGTCAACCCGGTCAACGACGTCGCCACCGCCCGGGTCATGAAGGACGTGCACGAAGCCGTCGCCTCCGGCTGCTCGCTCGCCGAGGGACTACGGGCCGCCCGCGTCGCCTCCGCCGAGCACCCCCTGCTGGCCGCCACGGCGGCGTCGTTCACGGTGTGGGGAAGCTGAGCCCTGCCCGGACGAGCCTGGTCGCGTCAGCGGCAGTCGAACCAGGGCGTCCGCATGGGCTGCTCGTCGCCTCGGTCGAGCACGAGGCGCGCCAGCCCGACCGGCACCCGCTCGAAGGCGAAGCGACCCGCGTCGAGCGCCTGGGTCGTGGACGACGCGGAGGTCTCGAGCGAGACCCGACACTCTGCGGCATACGGCCGGTCACCGGCCATGACGACGCCGATCACGCGCGCGAACTCTCCCCGGCGGGCCACCTCGAGCTCGACCGAGATCTCGCCGAGCTCGAAGACGACGATGTGCGAGGCCGTTGCGGAACCGTTGTCGCGCACCGCGGCGCCGGCGTCGGTCACGAGCGACATGAGGAGCGTGTCGGCCCGGTGGAGATCGAAGGCGGCCCTGCCGAGCTCGAGCACCTCGTCGGGGACGGGATCGACCGCGGCTGCGATGCGGGCCAGCCGATCGAGCAGCTCGAGGTCCTCCGGGTGGAGGTCGGGGTGGGTCTCAGGCGAGCTCACGACGGTCGCCCCCCTCGGTCGAAGGTGTAGTCGCCGCTGCCGACGAGGTCTCGGAGCTTGTCGAGGCAGCGCATCCGCGTCGGCCCGATCGAGCCGATCGACATCCCGAGCGCCTCGGCGATCGCCTTGTAGTTCGGGCGGTCGCTCGCCATGAGTGCCCGCAGCAGGACCTGGCAACGCTCCGAGAGGCGGCCGAGGCACGCCCACAGCTGCGCGTCGCGCTCGTCGTCGAGGAGGCTCGCGTCGAGCGCCCGCACCTGCTCGTCGACGACGTTCGTCGCGAGGTCGTCGTCGCGCACCAGGTGCTCGCGGCCCTTCTTGCGCAGGACGGCGAGGCACTCGTAGCGAGCCGTCGTCGCGAGCCAGCCCGCCAGGGCCTCGGGCTGCGCGATGCCGTCGAGGTGGTCGAGGAGCTTGAGCCACGTGTTCTGCACGACGTCGGCGGCGTCCTCCTGCCCGAGCCGGTGGCCACGTGCCACGGCCCAGAGCAACGAGGCGAAGCGGTCGACGACGGCGTTCCACGCGGCGGCGTCGCCGCCGGAGGCGCGGGCGAGCAGCTCGGTGAGCTCACCGGGTCCGCCCATGCCTCGCCCCCTCTCTGGGTGCTCAGTCTAGGTGTCACCCCGTGCAGACGTCAGGGACAACCCGTCTGATACATCGGCCGGGACCGGTCGGACGTTTCCCGTGAAACGTCACGGGGCCCCACGGCATACGTCCTCGGGTCCGGCGGTTCGGGGCCGGACGCGACGAAGGGCGACCACTCCCCCCGCGGGAACGGCCACCCTTCGTGCGGCGCTGCGGAGCCGGGCTCACGCAGCAGCCGGGCTCACTTCGACGACGTCTGCTTCTGCGTCTCGGCGTTGGTCTTGCACTTCTTGCCCATCGCGTCGAGCTTGTCGCCGGCGGCCGAGACGACCTGGCGCTGGCCGTGCCAGTCGCTCTGGAACTGCTCGGCGTCGGTGCCGCCCCAGTTGCTCTTGATCGTGGAGACGGCGCCGTTGACGGCCTCGACGATGCCGTCGAGCTCGCCCTTGTAGCCGGTCAGCTTGTCGCCGGACGCGGACACCGCGTCGGCGTTCATGCCCTTCTTGTAAACAGCCATGTCAGTTCCCCTTCAGAAGTCTGCGTTGATGGTGGGTCGAGAGAAGTTCGGTCAGTACTGCGACGAGGTCGAGCGCTGCTGCTGGACCTCGCGGTCGATCGTCGACTTCATCTCGGTGAGCAGCTTCTGCGCCTTCTGCAGCTCGGGACGGTGCGTGCCGGTCCACTCCTGCTCGAACTGCTTGGAGTCGTCGCCCTGCCAGTTCTGCTTCAGGGACTCGACCTCCTGGTCGACCTTCGTGATGAGCTTCTGGATGGCCTCCGCCTGCTGCTGCAGGACGTTGCCCTGCGCGTTGACCTCATCGTCGTTCATTCCGAGCCAAGCCATGACCTTCTCCTTTGCCTGTGTTCCCCCGACTGATTCGGGAAGTTCTCTTCCGGACCAACCGATCAGGCCCGCGCCTTGCGAAACTCCTCGACGTCCGCACCCTTCGTCCGAAGAGCGGCTTTCGTCGACATGCAGAAACCTATGTCAGCCCCTGTGGGGTGTCGATGGGGAGCACTCCCCATGACCTCCCCGGGCATCGCGCCACTGGTGGCGTATGCCGGTGGGCTCGTCGAATCTCTTGTGCGGCAACGCTTCTGCGGCAGAGCACTACCTCATGGGTGGGCCACCTGGAGCAGCTCGAACTTGCCCTTCTCGATGATGAACCCCCGCCCCGGGGGCAGCTCGGCACGGTTGAGGGAGGGCAGGTTGGCCTTGAAGACCGAGAGGCCCTCGTTGCCGTCCGGGTGCAGAGCCAGGCCCGACCGTGAGGTCTTGAGCAGCGCCTGGAGCCCGAAGTTGCTGCTGAAGAACGCGGCCTCACCCTCGGCGACGACGAGCTGGTCGTTGTCGACGCATGCCTTGGCGAGGGTCGTCAGCGAGTTCTCGGCGCCTGAGGGTGCCAGGTCGTCGATGCGCTCGACGAAGATCGCGACCGGTCGCGTGATGCGGCCCTCCTCGATGTCCTCGGCCAGGCGTGTCGCAAGGGCCGAGGTGGGCCCGCTGCCGACCGCGGTCTCGGTCCAGATGCCGAGGTCGAGCAGCTCGGAGCTGCGTCGGGGCGTCATGAGGTAGAGCGCCGAGGCCGAGCTGAACCGGAACAGGGCGGCCGCGGTGGCCGCCACGGCCGTGGTGCGGCCTGATCCGGAGGGACCCGTGATGATGAACGTGCCCTTCGGGTCGAAGCCGTGCGGCTCGAGCGAGCTGGACGCGACGCCCACGACGGGACGGCCGCCGAACTCCGACGGCAGGCCGCCGAGCGGGACGTCCTCGGCCAGGCTCTCGATGGGCGGGGCCTGGCTGACGCCGGCCTTGCGCGTGGCGTCGGCGAAGGCCTCGATCGCGGCCGCCTGGACCGTGACGTCGGACGACCCGCCGAGCACCGCGACCTGCACCTCCGAGCCGGACATGAGCCCGCGCCCGGGCGGGGAGGCCATCGTGAGCACGTCGCCGGGCACCCCGAAGACGGAGTAGTCGTCGAGGTTGCTCATGCGCAGGATGATCCGGCCCTGCACCGCGGCGGCGAGGTTGGTCGGCAGACCGGTGCGCTGGTCGCTGGCGATGATGAAGTGCACGCCGACCGGGCGGCCGTCGGCGGCGAGCCCGGCGAGCAGGTCGAGCCACTGGAACCGGCCGCCGACCTCGTACGCCTGCCGGAACGCGGTCATGCCGTCGATGAGCACGATCATGCGCGGCTCGTCGGCGTGGCCGGCCAGTCGGCGGTAGTCGGTGATCGTCGCGGCGCTGACGGCCGAGTAGCGGGTGGCCCGCTCGTCGATCGTCGCGCGCAGCATGCGCAGCAGCCGAGTGACGCGCTCGTGGTCGCCGCCGGGCACGATCGAGCCGACGTGCGGCAGCGACTCGAGCATCGCGAGCCCGCGGTTGCCGAAGTCGAGGCCGTAGACGTGGCAGGGGCCACCGCGCACGGTGTAGCCCGCGGCGACCGCCATCGAGCGGAGGAACACCGACTTGCCCGAGCCGGACGTCCCGTAGATCGCGATGTTGCCCTCCTTGTCGGGGCGGAACGCGACCTCGGGCTGAGCCTGGTTGTCGGGGTCGTCGGCGACACCGAAGACGAGCTCGTCGTCACGACGCTGGGTGGGCAGGGTCGCGAGGTCGTAGACGGGCCTCATGTCGGGCAGCCACGGCTTGCGCGGCTTCGGCAGCTCGGCCAGCCGGGCGGCCCGGCCCAGGCTGGCGACGAGGCGCTGGATGTCGGTCGGGCCGAGGTCGGCGGAGTCGTCGGTGCCCTCGGCGCGCGGCGGCTCCCACTCGACGCCGGAGCCGAAGGTGAGCGTCTCGACCTTCATGTCCGGGGGCGGGGGCACGTCGGAGGTCCACCCGCCGGCATACCCCGTCTGGAAGGGGACCAGCCTTCCCGGACCCGTCTTCGACACGGCGCGACCGGGCAGCGACGGGTCGAAGAACGCGGCCTCCTTGCTGCCGAGCACGTCGTCGGAGTCGTTCTCGTCGGCCATCCGCAGCGCCATGCGCAGGTTGGTGTTGGCGCGGAGGTTGTCCTTGATGACACCGGCCGGGCGTTGGGTGGCGAGGATGAGGTGCAGGCCGAGCGACCGGCCACGCTGGGCGACGTTGACGACGCCGTCGACGAACTCGGGCACCTCCTGCACGAGGGCGGCGAACTCGTCGACGACGAGGATGAGCGACGGCGGGGCCTCGACCTCGCCGCGGCGCTCGAGCTCGAGGAGGTCCTTGGCCTTGTGCCGGGCGAGCAGGTGCTCGCGGTAGTGCAGCTCGGCGGCCAGCGAGGCGAGCGCCCGGCGCACGAGGTGCGGCGACAGGTCGGTGACGAGACCGACCGTGTGCGGCAGCTTGACGCAGTCGCGGAAGGCCGAGCCGCCCTTGTAGTCGACGAGCAGGAAGGTGACGCGCTGCGGTGAGTGGGCCGCGGCCATGCCGAGGATCCACGCCTGCAGCAGCTCGGACTTGCCGGCGCCGGTGGTGCCGCCGACGAGGGCGTGCGGGCCGTCGGAGCGGATGTCGACCGAGAAGGTGCCCTGGCTCGACTGGCCGACGATGGCGCGCAGGTTGCCGGGCTTGCGCGGCAGCACGGCCGGGGCGTACGGGCCGGTGAGGATCGAGCGCGACTCGCCCCACTTCTCGATGACGGCCTCCTCGGAGCTGGCCAGGTCGGTGCCGGCGAGCGTGAGCAGCGAGACGGCGCGCGGCAGGTCGCTGGCATCGTCGACGGGCACACCCGCATCGACGACCGGCGCGAGCATGCGGGCGAAGGCCATCGCCTCGTCGTAGCCGACCCGGTCGACCGCCACCGGCTGCACCTGCTCGCCGGCGTGGACGTAGCCGGCCAGCGAGCTCTCGTCGCCGCTGACGACGAGGAAGGTGTGGCAGGCGGCAGGCAGCAGCTGCTGCGTCTCGGCGACCCACACCACGACGACGCCGTGCCGGTGACCCCGCTCGGCGATCGCGACGAGGCGGCTGCGGTCGATCGGGGCGTCGCCCTCGACGAGCACGAGGACGGTCGGACGGGCAGCCGTTGCGGCCTCCCGGTCGCTCGGCGAACCCTTCGCCTCGACGATGTCCTCGAGCGCGTCGGCGAGCGCGGAGCAGGCGGGGGCGCTGGCGGCGAGGTGGCCGGTGCCGATGGGGCTGTGGGGCGACGTCGTGTGCGGCAGCCACTTGAGGAAGTCCCAGTCGCGCGCCGAGCTGCCCGAGGCGAACGCGCAGACCGCGAGCTCGGCCGGGGAGTGCAGGGCTGCGGTCTGGAGCACGACCGACCGCGCGGCGCCGAGGGCGTTGGCGCGCTGGCCGGCGACGCCGATCGCGCCGTCCGACAAGGGAGTTGCGACGACGGGAACGTCGGGCAGCACCTCGAGCCCACGCAGCTGCTCGGACACCTCCAGCCAGGCCTCTGCCTTCGACCGGCCCACCGCCGGCATCTTGATCGCCGACCGCGACGCCAGGGTGCCGAGGCCGAGCCGCAGCTCGGCGTAGCCGGGCACGTCACGGCGGCGAGTCCAGAGCAGGGCGCTGCGGTCGCGCGCTGCGACGAGGCACTCGGCCCCGCTCGGGTGCTCACCCCGGCGGACCTGGCCCTCGACCTCCAGGGAGCCGCGGATGCGCCGCGAGAGCAGGCCGAGGTCCTCCTTGAAGTCGACCATCGCCTGCGCGAAGTCCTTCTTCTGCTGGCGCCGCGCCTCGTAGTACGTGCCGGCCATCATCATCGGCATCATCAACATGAAGATGATGGAGAAGGCGCTGCGGGTGATGAGGTACATCACGACGCCCATGAGCAGCGGCACGACCATGGCCACGAGCGGCATCGGCTGGATCTTGCCGCGCTCGGGAAGGTCGGGGACCTGGAACTCCTGGCCCTTGAAGAGGGGCGCGACGCGCGGCGAGCGTGAGAACGCCACGGTGCCTGAGTCGCCGGAGAGCACGCCGCTGCCGGGGCGGCTGACGACACCGTCGCCCTGCACGTGCACCTCGAGCTCGGTGTCGCCGAGGCGCACGACGTCACCGCTCTTGAGGTGCGCGCGCGCGACCTGCTGACCGCCCGCGGTGATGCCGTTGGCCGACCCGAGGTCGACGACCTCGACGACCTCCTGGATGACGAGCTTGGCGTGCTTGCGTGACACGGACTCGTCGCTCAGCTGGACCTCGCAGCCGCGCCCACGCCCCACGTATGCCGTCCCGCGGGCGAGCGGGAACTCCTTGCCCGCGTCGGGGCCGGACCGGATGTAGGCGACAGCCGCCGGGCGCCCCCGGTCGACGAAGCCCTCGCCGGCGCGTGTCACCGAGACCCGCATGCCCGACTGGAGCCCGCTCTCGGCGACCGTCGCCCGCGGGTCGAGGCCGCGAAGGTCCTGGTCGACGAGGGCGAGCGTCATCGGAGCGTCCGCCCCGAGCACGCTCGAGCGGTTCGGGTCGGCGGCCGCGAGGAAGCCGGCCAGGTCCCCCACGGTGGTGGCCGAGTCGGTCGTCGCGACCAGGTCGGTCTCGCGGTCACCGGACCGGAGGACGAACTTCAGCTTCACGCGTCACCCTTCTTGCCTGCCGTGCCCGCCTTGGGCCTGCTCGTCCGTCCGGGCACCCGGAGGCTCGCCCTGGTGTTGCCGGGGGCGACCGTGCCGATGCCGGCCTTCGTGGTGCGGCCGCGTCGACGGTTCGGTTCGGACCTGCCCTGGCCGCGTGAGGTGCGGCGCGAGGCGGGGCCGAGGCCCGATCCGGTCGGCAGGTGGTCACGGAAGGTGCGCAGCGAGACGTCGGCCCGCAGGCGCTGCCAGAAGGACTGGCCTGAGCGCAGCCGGCGGCGTGCGGTGTCGACGTCGGCCCAGAAGGCCGCGACGTCCTCGGGGCTCGGCTCGTCGACGTCGAAGACGTGCCCGTTGGCGGCAGCGGCGACCGGCACGAGCGCCAGAGGTCGAGTGCTCACCTTCCCCTTGTCAGGGGACGGCGTGACCGTTGCCGGGCTGGGGGGAAAGTGGGCACTCGACATGGGGGCACCCATGAGAGCCCCGTCGACGACGACGCTGGGCTTCACCGGCGGGGGCCCGTCTACGTGCAGCTCGAGCGCGTGCGCCTGCTCCAGGCGGGTTCCCTTGGCCGGCAACGGCATCCGCAGGTCACGCGCGGTGTCGATGATCTCGCGCCAGCCTCCGGTGACACGCGCGGCCGTTTCACCAGTCGTTCGCCGACGACGTCGACGCAGCCACTTGGCCCCGCGGATCGCGGCGTAGACGAGGAGCAGGACGGCAAGCGGGATCAGCACGTAGAAGATGAGCCAGCGCAACCAGTCCGGCCAGTTGTCGGGGTTGAGGGGGTTGTCGTCCTTGGGCGGGTTGCGCAGCTGTGTCGCGTTCTGCGCCTGGTCGGGACCCTGGAGCACGCTCGGCGGGTTGTTCGCTGCAGGCGGCGGCACCTGCGCGCCGGTCTTCTTCTCCTCCGACTTGCGGATCAGCTGCTGCGGCTTCTTGTTGCGCTCAGGGACGAACTGGGTGGCCAGGATCGGCATCCACGAGTCGTCGGCGAGCTTGACCTCGACCCACGCGCGGACGTCCTTGCCCTTGACGACGCCACCGGCCTCGGGGATCGCACCCAGCACGACACGGGCCGGGACACCGAGCCGGTTGGCGACGAGCGCGTAAGCGGCGGCGTACTGCTCGTCGTTGCCGGCCAGCTGGGTCGACTTCATGAACTGGCTCATCCGCAGCAGGCTGTGGCCGGGGAGGAAGACGTTCTGGTAGTCGCCGGGCGTTCCACCGTCGGTGTAGGCACCGTCCTGGAGGGCTTTGGCGACGGCCGCGACCTTCTCCCACTGGCCGTCGACCCGGTCGGTCCACGGCGTCACCTTGTCGTCGAGGAACGTCAGCGCCGACACGTCGACGGTCGAGCCGTCGGCGACGTCGGCGGTCTTGGGCAGGTCCTTGGGCGGGGTCTGGACGTAGGCGCTGACCGTGTACTGGTCACCGGCGTCGAGCCTCACGGGCAGCACGCCGGTGTTGGTGTCGATGTTGAAACGCAGGTCGTCGGAGAGCTGGTCGCGGCGGGCCCCGCCGAAGTCGACTCCGGTGACCGTGCCGAACGTCGGCAGCCACACGTCGCGGTAGCCGCCCGCCGGCACCGACACGGTGGCCGTGACCTCCTGGCCGGGACCCTCGGCCCCGATGTGGGTGCCCACCTTGCGGAAGCTCGTGCCCTCGGGAACCGGACCGTCGCCGAGGTTCGCGAAGTTGCCGGCGCCCCAGACGAACCCGTCGTAGGAGTCGAGCGCCGCGAACCGCAGCGGCACGTTGGCGGGAAGGCCCTTGACGGTGAGCAGTGTCTTGTCGAACTGCTTCGCCCCGTTGGGCTCGGTGTACTGCCGGAAGCCCGCGAGCGGCGAGGCGTACTGGCTCACGTCGAAGGGCGGCGTGAGCGAGGAGCGGAAGACCGTGCGGCTGTGGTCGGCACCCGGCAGCATCGGCCCGACGAAGAAGCCGCCCACGGTGGCGAGCGCGAGCAGGGCCGCGGTCGTCAGTGCGCGCGTCGTGCGGCCCGCGCCGTTCTGCAGCGCCGGCCGGTTGCGGTTGCTGCGCAGGGCCGTCCAGCCGATGGCCACGAGGGCGAAGACGGCGCCCTGGACGAGCATCGCGGCCGGGGTCGGTGTGCCGAGCAGGATCGAGGCGACGAGGAGCGCGACCGGCGCGACGAGGGCCAGGACGGCACCGGGCCAGCGGCGCGCGACGCCGAAGGTCAGCGCGGCGCCGACGAGGCCGAAGAGGAACGGCAGCGCCATGTACGGGCCCTCGGAGTCCACCGGCGGCAGGGCCGTGAGCAGCTCCTTCCAGCCCGGGACTGCCATGTGCACGAGGGTCCCGAAGGTCGACCCGGAGGGCAGGAAACCGGCGATGAGGTCCTCGCGCACGGCGATGGGTCCGGCCAGGAGCAGGTACGAGACGGCTACGGCGAGCAGCGTCACGACCCCGAAGGCGCGGAAGGCCGCCCCCACGTGGCTCACGAGCAGGCCGATCAGCAGGCCGCCGAGGCCGACCCACAGCCAGCCGAGGCCGAAGAAGGTCGTGCGGAAGCCCACGAGGGCGATGACGACGAGCGCGACCGCGAAGCCGGCGTCGACGAGCTGCGGCACCGTCGGCCGCAGCCTCGCCAGCTGGGCGCCGGCGCGTTCGCGCAGGCTCGGCGGGCGCACGAGCGCACTCGGCGGAGGGGCGGAGATTCCGGGCTGGCTCATCGGGCGACTCCGGTGAACAGAAGGGGACGAAGATCCTCGAGCGCGCTCAACGTGAGGATCGTGAGGCCACCGCCACGGCGCAGGCCGCGGTCGGCCAGCGGGTCGACCACGACGATGACGCGCGTCACCTCGGGCGGGAACTGCCCGGCCGCGCGCTGCAGCTCGAGGAAGGGTCGGTGCGGGCCGGTGACGATGAAGACGGTGGAGGTGTCCGGCGCGAGGTCGGTGGCATCGAGGCTCACCGCGAAGAGGTCGATCGGACCGGGCTCGACGCGCGACATGGCGTCGAGGCCGACCTGCGGCACCGACTTGGTGACCTTCTGCGCACCGCACACCATCGTGCAGTCCTGCTCGTCGAGCATGACGCGGACCATGATCGAGGACCCCACCGAGATCGCTGTCTCGACGTCGGCCTGGATGGCCGTCGGCGCGTTGGCCGCCATCACGTCGCGTTCGACGTCGCGGTCGGTCCGCCCGGTCTTGCCGTGCCCGGAGCGGTACTGCTCGGGGTCGGGGTCGACGATCACCGTGACGTGCGAGCGCCGCGTGTCGAGGAACTGGCGCACGAGGAGCCGGCCGGCCTTGGCCGAGCTGCGCCAGTGAATGTAGCGGCGGTCGTCGCCCGGCTGGTACTCGCGCAGCGCGTGGAAGGCGAGGTCGCTCATCGAGACGTCCTCGGTGGTGCTCCCCTCGAGGTCTCGCAGCAGACCGGCGCCGAGCGACTCGAGGGCGACGGTGCGCGGGTGGACGAAGAGCTCGGTGCGCTCGGTCCACGTCAGGGTGCGGCGCATGAGGCCGAGCGGGTCTCCCTGCACGGTCGTCGCCGGGCCCACCTGGATGACGCCCCGGCGTGAGGTCGGGACGACGAAGAGCTCCTCGTGGGCGTTGCCCGGGGTCAGGGCCGGAAGGACGAACCGGGCCGCCGACAGCCCGACGGGCAGCTCGACGAGGATCGGCAGCATCGGCGTACGCGCCTCGTTGGTCACGAGGATGCGACCGGTCGCGGGGTCTCCGACGACGACGCGGCGAGGATCCACCTCGGCGAGGATGCGCACCTTCGTGCGTCCGAGGGCGAGCGCGAAGCAGACGACGAAGAGCACGAGGGCGGCCGCAGCCACCATGAGCAGCTCGGTCCAGCCCCATCGGGCACCGACCAGCCAGCAGACGAGGCCGAGCGCGAGGATCGTCCAGCCCAGTGGCGAGATCCAGCGGAGCACCCCGGCGATCGGGCGCCAGACCCCCTGCGTCTGGTCGGCCACCTGCTCGATCGAGCGGGTGATCGGCTGGGTGATCTGGCGGATGCCTCGGCTCGTCGTCCCGGTGACGGCGCGCGGGCGCGACGGCGCGGCCCCCTGGTGCTGCTGGGTCATGCGATCCCCTTGCTTGCTTCTGCGATCTGTCGCGGGCCGGGCTCGGTCAGACCGAGGCACGCTCGGCCGGCGGGGCGATGTCGCCGAGGATCTGGTCGATGCACTGCTCGACCGTGGTGCCCGCGAACTGCGCCTCGGCGTTGAGCAGCAGGCGGTGGCTGAGGATCGGCTCGGCGAGCAGCTTGATGTCGTCGGGCACGACGTACGTACGGCCTTGGCTCGCGGCCCACGTCTTCGCGCAGCGCACGTAGGCGAGGCAGCCACGCACCGAGAGGCCGAGCTTGAGGTTGGGGTGGCGGCGGGACTCCTCGGCGATGCGGCTGACGTAGCCCAGGATCGCCGGGTCGACGTGCACCTCGTCGGCGAGCTTGCTCATCTCGACGATGACGTTGCTCGCGATGAGTGGGCTCAGCGTCTTGGCGCGGTCACGGGTCTTCGCGTCGGCGAGGACGGCGATGGTCGCCTCGTGGTCGGGGTAGCCGACGCTCGCCTTCATGAGGAAGCGGTCGAGCTGCGCCTCGGGCAGGCGGTAGGTGCCGGCCTGCTCGATGGGGTTCTGGGTCGCGATGACCATGAACGGCTCACCGACCGAGTGCGGCTTGCCGTCGATCGTGACCCGGCCCTCCTCCATGACCTCGAGGAGCGCCGACTGCGTCTTGGGCGAGGCGCGGTTGATCTCGTCGGCGAGCACGATGGTCGCGAAGATCGGTCCGGGGTGGAACTCGAAGCTCTGCTTGGTCGGCTCGTAGATCGTGACGCCCGTGACGTCGGAGGGCAGCAGGTCGGGCGTGAACTGGATGCGGCTGTGCGTTCCCTGCACGGTGGCGGACAGGGCGCGCGCGAGCTGCGTCTTGCCGGTGCCGGGAAAGTCCTCGAGGAGCATGTGGCCCTCGGAGAGCAGGCAGGTCAGCGCGAGCCGGGTCACGTGCTGCTTGCCGAGGACGGCCTTCTCGATGTTGCCCACGAGCTGGTCGAAGGTGTGGGCGAACCACGTGACCTGCTCTTGTGTGATCTGGCTGGTGACGCGACCGGTGGTGGAAGTGGCCGTCATGGGTGTCGTTCTCCTGTCAGGTGTTTCATCGTTCGGGGCGTATGCCGTGTGGCTCTGGCTGTGTGGCTGCCGTGTGGCTGGGTCGGGGCGCCGCCGGTGGTGGGCGGCGTCACCCCCATGGGTTCTTGGTCGCCGAGTCCCGTCCGTTGGAGCCGGTGCAGGTCACGGTCACCGACTGATTGGGATAGCCGAGGAACTTGCCCGAGTTGTTGCGTCCGTTCGTGGGTCTGTGGGTGCCCGCGGAGCCGTTGTCGGGTAGCGACCAGCCGGTCACCGAGCAGCTGATGGCGCCCTCGAAGTTCTGCAGCTCGTAGCCGATGTGGTTGCAGTTCGTGCCGCACTCCTTGCCCTGGGCCGGGTCGAAGCATCCCGTCGTGCCGCAGGCGGTGCCCTTGTAGACGCTGAGCACCTTCGGGTTCGGCTTCGGGTCGGTCGTGCCCGTCACGAAGGCGGTCCACGGTCCGGGACCCGAGTCCTGGGCGATGGCCCGGACGCGGATCTTGCGGGACGTGGAGTAGCCGAGGCCGCCGAACGTCGTCGAGTGGGTGCCCGACCCGACGGTGGTGTTGCGGTCGCCGTCGATCTCGTAGCCCGTGATGGGACGGCCGTTGTTGGCGGCCGTGCCCCACGAGAACGTGATGCTGTTGTTGTCATGCGTCTCGCGCAGGTTGGGCACGTCCTGCGTCGGGCCGTAGGGGTGCACCCGGATGGCGTTGGACATCGGCGAGCAGTAGCCCGCGGAGTTGCAGGCCCGGATCGCGATGGTCCTCGACGTCGTGTCGAGCGGACGGGTCGTGCCGGCCGACGGGCAGGAGCCGCCCGAGCACGGGAACGAGCCGGTGACGCCGTCGGTCGTCCAGTGGATGCGGTCGTAGGAGGCTGCGTGCGCCGATCCGACGCGGAAGGTGACGTCGATCGTCTTGTCGGGGCGAGGCGTCGATGCCGTGAGCAGCGTGGGGGTGTCGGGGTAGCCGTTCGCGACGTAGGAGGAGAAGTTCGCCTTGTCGGAGGTGGCCGGGCCGCCGTTGGTGGCGGTGACGGTGTACTCGACCTGCTGGCCCTCGTAGGGGATCGTGTCGCTCGCCGTACGCGACTCGCCACCCGAGCGGGTCGCGATGACGTTCCAGGCGCCACCCGCAGTGCGCCGGAAGACGTCGTACTGCGTGATCGGCGGACCGTTGGCGTCGGTGGCCGGCCAGGTGATCGCCACCTGGGCGTTCGTCTCGCCGGGCACCGGTGTGCGGGGTGAGAGCGACGGGGCCGGGACGTTGGCCGGCTTGCCGAACGACTGCGCCTTGACCGTGGGGCCGAACGGGCCCCAGCCGGCGCCGTTCTTGGCCTGGACGCGGATGTCGTACGCGTCGTTGTTGATCAGGCCCGTCAGCACCTTGGTCAGCGCCGGGGCCTTGACGGGCACGATGCCGCCCGAGCCGGCGCTGGTGCCGATGTCGGTGTACTGGACGCGGTAGTCGGTGACGTCGCTGCCCTCGTTGGGCGGCGCCGTCCAGTTGACGGTGAGCTTGCGGTCGCCCGGCACGACGTTGGTGATGACCGTGGCCTTCGGCTTGGTGTCGGGACGGACGGTGTTGCTCTTCGGGCTCTCGTCGGACCAGCCGACCGCGTTCTGCGAGCGCACGGTGAAGGAGTAGTCCTTGCCGTTGGTCAGACCGGTGAGGGTGCACGGCGAGCTCGTGCACACCTGGCGCACCTCACCGCCGTTGCCGATGACCTCGTACTGCGCGATGGGCAGTCCGCCGTCGTAGGCCGGGGGGCGCCAGTCGACGCGGGCGGTGCTGCCCAGGATCCGGTCGGCCACGGCCACCGGTTCGGCGGTGGGGTCGGGCTTGCTGCGGACCGTGACCGTGACCTGGCCGAGCGCCGCCGGCCGACCGGGTGCGTCGAGGACCCGCAGCGTGACCTTGGTGTCGTTGCGGGCCTTGTCCGACGCCGAGACGGTCAGCTGACAGCCGCTCGTCGACGCCGTGACACCCACACCCGAGACGACCTGGCTCGACTGCACCGAGCACTGCGGGGCGGTGAGCGGGCTGTCGAGGTACTGGGCGAGGTTCACCGTGCGGCTGGTGCCGGCGATGAGACCCTCGACCGTGACGGGGCGCATCGTCGCGATCGGGGGCGCGCTCGTGACCCGGACCTTGATCTTGAAGGTGTCGGCGCCGCCCTTCGCCTTGACCGCGACCGCTCCGGTCGTGCCGGCCTGGGCTGCGGCCTGGGCCCTGAGGACGACCTGCCGACCGCCCTGACCGACCTGCGACAGGTCGACACGGTCGGCGGCCGGCTCCCAGCTGGCCTCGTAGGCCGCGGTTCCGGCGGCGAGGCCGTCCGGGATCCACGCGTGGCAGAGGCGCGGGATGTCGAAGGTGCGCGCCGGGCCGTCGGCCGCGAGGAGCACCTCGTGGTCGGGGCAGCGGAGGACGGGCACGTCTGGTCCGATCTGGACCGGCAGCGTCACAAAGGTCTTCTGGGCGGCCTTGTCGTTGGGGCCGGTCGCGTTGGTGACCTCGAGCATGAGCGCCGCCGGCCCGACGTAACCGTTCGTCGAGGTGAGCGTCAGCTCTGTCGCCGACGTGACTGCCGACTGGAGGTTCTCGTTGGGCGACGTCGACACGGTGTCGGGCGTCGTGACCGACACCGTGCCGCCGCGCGGGTCGATGACGTAGTCGTCGAGCGGCACCTTGACGGTCGAGTCGGCGCCCATCTTCACGGTTTTGCCCGCCACGACGTACGGCTGGCCGTTGTTGCCCGCCGGGACGTAGATGAGGGCCATCGCCTGGGCGCCGTCGGCATCCTCGATGACGTACGGCACGACGCGGGCCTGGGGACGCAGCGCGATGCGCAGCTTGCGACCCTCGCGCGTGACGCCGTCTCCGTAGAACTTCACGATCTTCAGCTGTGCCTGCTCGCCGTCGAGGTCGCGGTCGTTGGCGAGAGCGTCGACGAGGATCGAGGTCTCGCCGGGCTTGGCGGACCCGGTGTCGTCGACAGCCGTCGGCGGGTTGTTGAAGTCCTTCTGGCCGCGCACCGTCAGGGTCGACTTGGACGGGTCGAAGAGGCCGTTCGTGATGCCGTAGGTCAGCACCTTGGCCGGGCCCACGTCGGGCACGACGACCTTCAAGGAGTCGTCCTTCTGACGCTGGAACTGCTTGAGGACGTCGGCGTCGTTGAGCGTCGAGAGGTCGACGAAGGAGACGGAGTCACCGTCGGCGATGAGGTCGTTGGTGAGGACGTCGGCGCGGACCGTGCGGCCCGGTGCGGCGACGACGTCGTCCTCGACCGCCACCGGAGGCTGTGGGTCACCGGGCTGGACGACACCGACGCGCACGAAGCCGTCGCTCGTGCCGCCGAACCGGTCGCGGAGCTGGTAGCGGATGACCTCGGTGCCGGCACTGCGCGGGTAGGCCTCGTAGCGGATCGTCGCCGCGCCGAAGCCGACGACGCGACCGAACCGCAGGTCCACCGGGCCGTTGTCGTCGCCGACGATGCCGCTGACGAACGTCAGGTCACCGTCGGGGTCGACACCGCTCGTCGGCACCGTGATCGTCAGGGTGTCTCCGGCCGTGACGCTGGCACTGAAGCTGCGAGCCTGGGGCGGCTGGTTGGGGCTCTTCACCGGGTCGGGCAACGGGTTGATCGTCACCGTGATGCGGCCGGTCTGACCGCGCGAGCGCAGGCCCTCGGGATAGGTCGTGTACTCGAGGATGGCGCTCTTGGGGCCCGCCATGGGAGTGACCTCGGGGACGTAGCGCACGACCGTGCCCGAGGCGAAGGCCTGGCCACCGCCCGAGAGCACCCGCACCTCGGGGGCGAGCTTGAGCGGGATGCCCTCGCTCATCGAGTCGTTGTCGAGGGCCGGGATGGTCACGGCGTCGCCGACGCGGACCGTGGCGACGTCGTCGACGACCGTCGGCAGGACCTTGTCCTTGGGTTCGGGCTTCTGGACGACGGCGAGCTCGCCGACGGCGGTCTTCGTGCCGTCCGAGATCGTGTAGCGAACCGTGCCCTGGCGGGTCTCGTTGCCGGTGACGGGGGCGGTGGCCTGCACCCGGACCCAGCGGCCCTGCACGATCGAGGCCCGGAGCCACGCCTGCGAGGTCTCGACGCGCTGGACGACGAGGACGTCGCTCCGTGGGCTGTAGTCGTTGGACAGGACGTCGGCGATGACGGGCGTCTGGCCCCGGACGACTGCTGCGTCAGGGGTGGCGACGGGCGGCGCGTCGTTGTCCTTGTCGGGCAGGATGTCGACGCGGATGCGTCCGGTGGCGACGCCCGCCCCGACCTGTGCGGTGTAGGTCACGACCGAGGTGCCGGGCGTCTGACCCGTCACGGTGACGACACCGGTGTCGAGGTTGGAGTCGAGTCGCAGCTGGCCCGGGCCGCGCACGGCCTGGGCGAGTCGCATCCGCGCCTCGGGGTCGGTCGGGTCGGCGCCGGCGATGTCGTTGCCGAGCGGCTGGAGCTGGACGGGCTTGCCGACGACGGCGCGGACGACGTCGGGCTGCGTGCGGGGTCGGACCGGCTTCGTGTCGTCCTCGCTCAGCACGTCGAGGCTGACCGAGGACTGGGCGGTGCCGCCACGGCCGTCGTCGACGACGTACTTGGCGACCTGGTCGCCCTTCTCGCCCTGCGCCTTGATCGTGAGGGCGCCGGAGCCGTCGACGCCGGTGGTCTCGACATCGACCGGGGTCACCTGGATCGGGTCGTTCTCGGCGTCGCGCCAGTCGGCGACGACCCCGACCCGCACGGAGCCGTTCGCCACGACGGGATAGGACGACTGCGCGAGACGAGCCTGCCCGGTGCGCAGCTTGGGAGCCGAGTTCACGTCGTCCGTGACGATGCGGACGGTGACCTTCGCGGTGGCGCGGCCGTTCTTGGCCGTCGTGCCGTTGTTGACCGTGTAGCTGAAGGAGAAGCCCTCGGCACGGACCTCGTCGGGGACCGTCACCTGGACGGTCTGCCCGTCGGCCGACGGCGTCGCCTGGATGCCGGCCACGTCCGGCTGGGTGACGTCGCCCGGCGAGATCGCGAGGATCGAGCCCTGGCTGTCGGAGTCGTTGTCGAGCACGTGGAGCGTCGACGTGCGCCCGGGCCGCACCTGCATGACGTCGGGCTGCGCCTTGGGCGGCGTGCGGTTCTGCTGGTCGTCGAGGAGGTTCTCGTCCTTCTTCTTGTTCTTGTCGTCGGTCTGCGGCGGCGGGATGACCGAGTTCCAGTTGTCGATCTTGACCTTGTCGCGGTCGATGTCCCACACGTCGCCGGAGTCGAGGTCGTTGAGCACGATGAGGCCGCGGTTGACGCGAAGCTTCACACCGTCGCTGCGCACGCCCTTCTTCATCGCCCCGAGGTCGACGGTGGCGGCGTCGGTGGGCGAGCCGCAGTTGCGGCCGTAGTACACGTTGGACGCCCCGGCCCACGCGGCGTGGATGCAGCTCGCGAGTCGGACGGGGGCGGAGAGGTACAACTGCTGTCCCGGCGTGCCCTGGCCCAGCTTGACCCCGCCGGTCGTGGGGCTGTCACCGGTCAGCGACACCTGCGCCAGCTGCGACTCGTCCTGGATCAGCACCGAGGCAGCGTCGGGTCCCGGCTGCTGCAGCGCGGCGAAGGCGGGGTTGCCCGGTTCGGCGTTGCCCACCGACAGCTGGTGCGGCTCGGCCACCGCGTCGGAGTAGAGCTTGGACGTGCCCGAGTCCCACACGACCCAGTGGGTGCCGACGGCGGTGACCTGGCCCGACTTCGAGGAGAACTTCAGCTCGGTCGTGACGGGCTTGTCGAAGGCGTTGGTGCCCTTGGGCCGCAGGACGGTGATCGTGCCCTTCAGCGCCGAGAGCGCATAGACGCTGCCGTCGACGCCCACCGCCACCGCAGCGTTGCCGCCGACCTTCGCCAGCGGCTTGGCCTGCGTCTGCAGCCCGTCGAGGCCGCTGACCCCCGACCGCTCGTCGAACCGCTGGGCCCGCAGCTCACCGGTGGCCGGGTCGATCATCGCGATGCTGCCGCCGCGCACGTCGATGGGCGGGGTCGTGAAGACGCGGTTGCCGGTGGCCGCGCTCGCCTTGGGCAGCAGCACCGCCTGCTCGGTGCGGAGCGTTCCCTCGGAGGGGTTGATCGGGACGACCTGGTTGCTCGCCCGCGTGTAGCCGACGACGGCCGCGCCGTCCTGGAACATGTCGAGGCCCGAGCTGGCGCTCACGTCGGCGTAGACACCGGCGTCGAGCTGGCCCGCGGCCTTGTTGATGCGTCCGAAGCGCGACTGCTCGGAGTTGGTCACCCAGACGCCGCCGTCGTTGAGGTCGGCCTTTCGGACCAGCTCGCCCTCGCTGCGCGTGGCGAGCCAGACGAGCAGGCTCGCCACGAGGGCGACGACGACGGTGGAGATGATCCCGATCCGTCGCTTGGTGGCGGCGGTGCTCATGCGGTCCCCTGTTCGGTCACGGCCAGCCGGCCGGACCTGTGCTCTTCGGTGCGTGGTGTGTGGTGCGGTGCGGTGCGCTCGCCAGGGGCCACCGAGGCCACCGGGGCGACCGGGGCGGCCGGATCGATCGGGTCGGTCGGGTCGTCGATGAGGGCGAGGTCGTCCTCGGTGACGAGCTTGGTCGAGAGCGCGTGCTCGACGAGGCGGGACTTGCGGTTGGTGGCGAGCTTGCCCACGCCACCGTGGAGGCCCCGGGTGCCGGCGTCGGCCAGCTTCTGGCAGACGTTGTCGAGCTTGCGGTTGAAGCGGGTGATGGTCCAGCCGAGGCGTTCGGCCGCCGCAGCCGAGGAGGGTATCTGGTTCGTACCCGCCTCACGCCTGCGGAGGAACGGTTCGCACAGCGCGATGATGAGCAGCTTCTGGTCGGGCGTGAGCGAGACGCGGCCGACGGTCGCAGCGCCGACCTCGTCGCCGTCGCCATCGCCATGCTCGGCGGGGGCGTCGGTCGTCACGGACTTGAAGGCCGGGCTCGCGACGTGGATCTCGAAGTCGTAGGTGGTCGGGCCGGCGGTGAACCAGACGATGAGCTTGCGCATCGCGAGGGGGATCTTGGCGCCGGGGTTGAGCCAGGCCTGGAAGAGTCCCTGCTCGTCGGCGACGGTCGCAGTCAGCGTCGAGCCGGTGTTGCTGAGCCACCAGAAGCCGTTCTCGAACGAGACGAGCAGGAAGGTGCGGTGCAGGTAGGGGTTGTCGTCGACCTCGACGTCGCCGGTGCGGCCGATGGTGAGACCGGTGTCGGCGGACACGGAGTACTCCTCGCCGCAGAACACGACGCTCACCTTGCTGTGGATCACGATCAGGTCCCCTAATCCCTGTCGAGGCGCACGCCTGCCGGCACTCGCGGTCAACGAGGTCCGGCCGTGCAACGTTACGGAAGTCTGTGGTGGTTTGGTGATGTCTGGGTCGAGGTTGCCGTTTCGCCCGCCGGGTGTCCACCCGCCGCGGTACTCACCGGACCTCGCCGGACCTCACGGAACACTGGTCGGGGCCGGGCTCCGAACGTGCTGTCTCCGCTCTCCGGAGCTGTCTGTCACCTCGCGGTCTCGCACTGGGGCTGGGCTCCCGGCGACGCCTGTCCGGATCGGACGACGACGACGGTCGCGCACACCTTGGTGCCCTTCGGCGCCTTGACCGTGTAGCGCGGCACCGAGACCGAGACGCTCTTGGCCCGTGTCGGGTTCCCGGCGTCGGAGGAGGTCGGGCCGTAGGACACGCGGTAGGTGTCGTTCTTGGTGCGGTTGGGATAGGTCCACGTGAAGGAGACGCTGCCGGTCTCGCTGTTGGCGTCGACGACCGGCTGGTCGAAGACGCCGTCACCGATGGCACTGTCGTCGCCCGGCATCGAGACGGTCGCGCTCGGCGTCGGGGTGGTGACGGGGTCGTCGGCTCGGGGGCGGACCACGAGGAACACGACCAGGCCGAGCAGCACCACGAGCGCGGCCACGAGACCCCACAGGACACCGTGTTTCGCCAGAGGCGAGGTGGCCACGGGTGCAGGCGCCGGATCTGCTTGTGTGCCAACGGTGCTCGCGGCACGGCGTACGGTCGCCTCGTCGGAGCCGTCAGCGCCCAGCGGCGTCGTCGGGCTCGAGACCGGGTCGGTGACGGCGGTGGCGCGCACCGGCGCCTCCCCCGACGTACGCGTGGGGCTCGGGAGGGGCGCCGGTGACCACCGCTGGCCACCGGCCCCCGAGCGGCGGCGCGTCTCGTCGTCGAGCGCCGACGGCGACGGCGACGCCGACGGCGCTGCTGGCTGCGCGACGACGGTCTGCGGCGCCTTGATGCGGGTGCGGTCGTCCTCGTCGCCGCCGCGTCCCGTCGGCGAGCCCTGCGTCTGGCTGACGAGAGTGGTGTGGCCCTGCTCGTCGAGCACGACGATCGGCGTACGCGCGAGACGCTGCTGCTGCTCGACGGCCTGCAGGGCGCGGGCGAACTCGAGCGCCGACGTCGGGCGGTGGGCCGGGTCCTTGGCCATCGCCTGGGCCAGCAGGCGCTCGAGACCGGCCGGCACGTCCTGGCGGCCCGTGCGCGGGGGCGCGGTGCTGCGGATGCGCGGCATCAACGCGTACGCGGAGTTGTCGCCGCCGGGGACCTCGAACGGTGACCGGCCCACGAGCAACTGCCACAAGGTGGCTGCGAGCGAGTACACGTCGGAGCGCTCGTCGCCGTTGCTCTGGCCGTAGAGGACCTCGGGCGGCGCCCAGGGGACGGAGACACCGACGTCGTCGGTGGTCTCGACCTCGACCTCGCCGTCGCGGGCGCCCCGGCCGGCGATGCCGAAGTCGGTGAGGCCGGGGGCACCGTAGGCGCTGATGAGCACGTTGGCCGGCTTGATGTCGCGGTGCGTGATGTGGGCGCGGTGGGCCGTCTCGACCGCGCTCGAGAGCTGGATCCCGGTGCGCAGGACGTCCTCGACCGAGAACCGCTCCGCCCGTGCCCGCATCGCGAGGTTGGGCGGCGGGTAGTACTTCATGACGAGGTAGGGGCGGCCGTCGTCAGAGGTGCCGGAGCGGAAGACCTGGACGATGTACGGGTGGTCGCCGAGGGCGGCCATGGTGTCGGCCTCCTCGACGAACTGCTGGCGCAGCGCGTCGGTCAGGCCCTCGGACTTGAGCACCTTGACGGCCACCGGCATGCGGGGGCTCTGCTGCTCGTAGAGGTAGACGTCGGCGTAGCCGCCCGAGCCGAGCGGCTGGACGAAGACGAGGCCCGGGATCTTGGGTGGTGCCCCCTTCTTCACGACGCACCTCCCGACGCCCGCTGCTGGCTCGCTGTCGAGTCGGTCGTACGCGTGGTCACGGGGCAGCCTCGAAGGTGAAGGAGACCTCGTCGGCCATCGACACGAGCGAACCCGGCTCGAGGACCTGCTGGTCGTTGGCGCGCAGGCGGACCGGTGTCTCGCCCGGGAGGGTGACGGTGGTGCCGTTCGTCGTGCCGAGGTCTCGGATGAGAACGTGCCAGCCCTCGAGGATCACCTCGACGTGGTTGCGCGAGACGTCGCGCTCGGGACTCGGCACCTTGACGACGTGCGGGCGGTCGTGAGCCGCGAGGCCGTCGCCGAGCTTGGGGGCACGGCCGAGCAGCACGCTGCGGTCGAGTGTCACGACGTCACCGGTCGACAGGCGCAGGACGCCGAGCGGCGGCCGCGGCATGGTGAACGGCTCCTGCGGTGGGATGCCGGTTCCGCAGACCCGACACCGGTCGCTGTGCGGTGGAGTCGGGTGGCCGGCCGCGCAGAGCACCGCGAGCACGCTCGGCCCGGAGAAGGTCTGGTTCTGCGCCACGTGGCGCGCCTCGAGCAGGGCGCTGCGGTCGACGGTGAGCTCGGTCTCGTCGACGTCGTCCGTCGCGTCGGCACCGTCGGCCGCGTCGCCCCCGATCGCGTACGCGGGCTGCGGGGGCTGGTGCGCTGCCTCGTTGGGCGCGGGCGCCGTTGCAGGCGAGGGGTTTCCGGCCGAGGACGGTGGACCGCCGAGGGGAGCGTCGATCGACGGTTCGGCACCGGGTGCCGACGACGCGGAGCCAACGGGACCGGGCTGGGGCGCCGGAGGCGTCGTCGCGATCGGCACCGTCGGTGGCGTGCGCAGGAGCGGGGTCGCGTGCGGCGCCGACCACCTGTCGGGCTGGTTCGACTCGGGTTCGACGCCGCGAGCCGCGGGAGGCGGGCCGGTCGAGATCAGCGGCGTCGCCCCGGGCGCGCGGGCGCCGGGCGGCGGCGTGTGGAGCGGGGGGAGCAGGCTCGGGGCCGGCGGCGGCGTGTGCCTGCCGGAGAACGTCGGCACCTCGTCGTCCTGCTCGGGTGGGGCCGGCGCCGCGGAGCTCGCCCAGGGGACCGAGGAGATCAGACCCCCCTCGGGCACCTGCGGGGCGGACGGGATGGGTCGCTCGGGCACCTCCGGCGCAGGCGCGGCGTTCGTCACGGCCGCGTCGGAGGTGTCGGCGACAGCGGGGACCGAGAGCACCTCGTCGTCCTCGTGGGCGCCGTCCTCGTCGGTGGGCGCGGTCAGCTGGGCGAGGACCTTGCGGTGCTCGTCTGCCGCGGTCGTGTGCCCGAAGAGGTAGTCGTAGCTCGGTGCGGCCGCCTCGCCGCCAGTGCCGTCGTCGTGCTCGGCATCGGGCCGTCCGGCCGACCCGTTGGTGGGCGACGCAGCCGTCAGCGCCGACGAGGCCGGGCGAGCGGGCGGAGCGGGTGTGACCCGCGGCTCCGGTGGCGCCTGCGTCGACGGTGCGTCGGAGTCGGGAAGGGGACGTGCAGCCCAGGTCGAGTCGAGGTCACGCTGCGGCGCGGACGGCAGGTCGGTCGCGACCGGCACCTCAGGTGCTGGCGCCACGACCGCGACCACGGGCTCAGGCGCAGACGGCTGCTCTCGCGGCGACACCTCGGTCTGGGTGGGGACGGGTTCGACTGCGACTGAAGGAGGTTCAGCGACGAACGCAACCGGTTCGCCTGCGCGCGAGAGGTTTTCAGCAGTCGTCGGGACGACCCCCGCGTTCGACGACGCCGGCGTGGCCGGGCGGACCGGGGTGGCGGCACGGACCGGCGCAGTCGGCGCGACCGAGCCCCACGACCTGAGGCCCGGCGTGACGGCCGCGGGCGCAGCGGCTTGCTGTGCCTCGACCTCCGGTGCAGCGGGCTCGGGGCCACCGGCCTCGACGTCCGGGGGCGAGACCCGCTTCGGCGTCGACGCGTTCGATGGGCTCGGTTGCGACACAAGAGGGTTCGACATCTCAGACATGGAACCTGCTGCTGGGACGACTGATTCGACCTCTGCCGGTGCCACCGCGCCGGACGACGTGGGCGTCTCGTCGCGACGCGCCCAGCTGCGGTCCCAGGTCGAGGAGGACGACCCGGCCGCCGGGCCGGCGCCGTCAGTCGTCGCCGCAGCGCCGAACGTCGGGATGGCAGGGGCCGACGACAGCTCACCTCGCGACGCGACCACGGGCGCCGCCGGAGCCGGGTCCTCGTGGGCCGGAGAGAGGTCATCAGAGCCAGCGTCCGTCGAAACCGCTTGTGCCGCGGTCTCGCCCATCCCGACAGGGGCTTCGGCTCCATCCCTCTCGGGGGTGGTGGCAGGCGGGGCCGCCGGCACTCCGGCGACGAGGAGCTGGGGCGGGGTGGGCAGGGAGCGCTCGGACTCCTCGAGCACGCGCAGCACGATGCGCTCGGGGTGGTCGGGCAGCTCGAGGTCGGTCCAGACCCTCGGGCTCGGGGCGCGCACGTCGTGCTCGCTGCCGTCGGCCAGGGTGACGAGTGCGGAGACGGGGCCGAAGGCGACGATGCGGGTGCGTGGCTGCCAGTGGACCCCGACGAAGTGGTGTGCCTTGCGCATGCCGCCGGTCGTCAGCACCTCGACGACGTCGTCGATGTCGCCGCCGTCGGCAGAGTCACTCGCGGCGAGCGTGCGGTCGTCGTCCTCGTCGAGGCCGATGAGCAGGTGCATGCCGGGGCCCCCGATGTGCGTCCAACCGTCGGGGGCCCGGTCAACCACAACGGACGGGCCACTCACGTCTACGACCTGCTCTCCCCTGATGAGCCGTTCACGTTCTCGCGCGGGGTGGTGTCCTCGTCGACGTCGGAGTCGGCGTCCTGCCCCTGCACCGCGACGACGATAGCAGTGATGTTGTCCTGTCCCCCGGCCTCGACCGCCAGGCGCACGAGCTCGGCGGCGGCCTGCTCGGCGTCGTGGTGCTCGGCGAGCACGGCCTGCATCTGCTCGCGCGTCAGCTCGTTCGACAGCCCGTCGGAACAGATCACGAAGACCTCGCCGGGGTAGGGCGGGAACACCCACGTGTCGACGACACCCATCGGATCGCGGCCGAGCGACCGCGTGACGACGTTGCGTCCGGGGTGGCGCTGGGCCTGCTCGGGGGTGATGAGCCCACGTTCCACGAGCTCCCACACCTCGGAGTGGTCGACGGTCACCTGCGACAGCTCGCCGTCGAGGCAGCGGTAGACACGGGAGTCGCCGATGTTGAACACGGCCCAGTGGCGCGAACCGCCGACCGAGACGAGGGCGAGTCCGGCGACGGTGGTACCCATGCCGGTCTGCTCGGGGTGGCGGGCGGCGGAGCCGAGGATGCGGCGGTTGGCCTCGCCGACCTGCTCCACGATGTCGCGCACGTGCACGACCGGGCGGTCGGCGAGCTCGACGACCGACTCCGCGGCGATGCTGCTCGCCACCTCGCCGGCGGCGTGGCCACCCATGCCGTCGGCGACGACGTAGACGGTGCCCCGGGTGCGGGCGGAGTCCTCGTTGTGTCGCCGCACGCGCCCGACGTCGGTGGCGACGCCGACGGTGATGGCGGGCAGGGTCGGGGTCATGCGCGGTCGCCCGTCACGTCCCAGGCGGTGACGCGAACCGTGGTCAGCACCTGCCGGATCAGCTCGTAGTCGGCCTCGGCCGACTCGCCCCCGACCGCGCCGGTCAGCTGCACGAGGTGCGCCCCCGAGCCGGAGGACGCCTCGGCCACGTGGAAGAGGTTGGCCTGCAGCACCGTCTCCACGTCGGGGTCGGGCCAGGTGGCGTCGCACCCGACGAACCGGGCGTCACCGAGCTCGGCGGCATACGGCTCGGACACGGCCCCGCCGCGCGAGGTGGCCATGGCGCGGAGCTGGTCGAGGGAGTCCTCGACCTGGAAGGCGGGCTCGCAGGGCTCGATGTTGACGACGACGTTGGGGGCGAAGGCTCCCTCTCGGGGCAGCCGGGCGGCCATGGTCGTGCCGGGCGCGTGCACCGGCTCCCACCCCTCGGGAACCTCGAGGGCCACCGACGGCTGGCCCGGGAAGTCGGCGCTCGGGTAGGCGAGGGTGCTCATGGCTCGTTCCTTTCGGTCGTTCCCGCAGGGGTCGGGGACGGCGCGGTCAGTCAATCAAACACCGCGGGCGGTGTCAGGTCGGCCGAGCGCCGTCGCGGGCCGGTGGGGCCGGGAACGACGGTGCGCCCGAGCGTACGGCCGAGTCGTCGGTGGCGCGATGGGGAGAACTCCCCGGCCGTATGCCGTCGCGAAGGGCTGTGTCACGCCGCACCGCCGGTGCGGCGTGGCTCAGGCGGAGGGCTCGCGAGCCGCCCACCACGCCAGCAGCTTCTCGCGGGCGGCGTCCTTGCCGATCGGACCGTCGTCGAGCCGGACCGAGAGGAGGAAGTCGTAGGCCTCGCCGAGCACCGGACCCGGCCGGATGCCGAGGGCCTCGGCGATCTCGTTGCCGTTGAGCTCGGGGCGGACGCTCGCCAGCTCCTCCTCCGCGGCCAGGCGCTCGATGCGCACCTCGAGGTCGTCGTAGGCGCGCGACAGCCGCTGCGCCTTGCGGAGGTTGCGGGTGGTGCAGTCGGAGCGCGTGAGCCGGTGCAGGCGCGTCAGCAGTGGTCCCGCGTCGGTGACGTAGCGCCGCACCGCCGAGTCGGTCCACTGCCCCTCGCCGTAGCCGTGGAAGCGCAGGTGCAGCTCGACGAGGCGCGCGACCTGCTTGGTCGTGTCCTTGTCGAAGCGCATCGCCTTCATCCGCTTGCTCGCGAGCTTGGCGCCGACGAGCTCGTGGTGGTGGAAGGAGACGCCGCCCCCGTCCTCGAACCTGCGGGTGGCCGGCTTGCCGATGTCGTGGAGCAGCGCGGCCAGACGCAGCACCAGGTCGGGGCCGGGCACCGACTCGGCGGGGGCGTCGGCCGGACCCTCGAGGTCGATCGCCTGCTCGAGGACGATGAGCGAGTGCTCGTAGACGTCCTTGTGGCGGTGGTGCTCGTCGAGCTCGAGGCGCAGGGCGGGCAGCTCGGGCAGGAACACGTCGGCGAGGCCGGTGTCGACGAGCAGCGTGAGACCCAGCCGGGGCGCCGACGACAGCAGCAGCTTCGTGAACTCCTCGCGTACGCGTTCGGCCGAGATGATCGACAGCGTGCCCGCACGCTCGACCATGGCCGCGCGCACCTCGGGCGCGACCTCGAAGCCGAGCTGCGAGGCGAAGCGGGCGGCACGCATCATCCGGAGCGGGTCGTCGGCGAAGGACTCCTCCGGCGCGGCCGGGGTCATCAGCCGGCGGGCCACGAGGTCGGAGAGGCCGCCGTGCACGTCGACGAACTCGAGGCTCGGTAGCCGGATCGCCATCGCGTTGACCGTGAAGTCACGCCGCACGAGGTCGCCGCCCAGGTCGGCGCCGAACATCACCTCGGGCTTGCGAGAGGTGCGGTCGTAGGTGTCGGCCCGGTAGGTCGTGATCTCGATGACGTGGGCGCCCTTGCGCAGGCCGATGGTCCCGAACTCGCGACCGATGTCCCAGTGCGCGTCGGCCCAGCCGACGACGACCGCGAGGATCTGGTCGGGCTTCGCGTCGGTGGTCAGGTCGAGGTCGGGCGAGACCCGGCCGAGGAACGCGTCGCGGACCGGACCGCCGACGAGCGCGAGCTCGTGGCCGGCCGCGGTGAACCGGTCGCCCAGCTCGCTGAGCATCGGGAGCACCGGGGCGAGGCGGGCGACGGCAGCCCGCAGCAGCGGGAGGCCGGCATCGGCCTGCCGGGCGGCCGCGGGGACGGTCGTGTCGGGTCGTTCTGGCACGCGCCCCAGCCTAGTGAGCCGTCGCGGCCGGCCCGGAACCCCGGCGCGTGGGGCCCCTCGACGCCGGGCCCGCATCGGGTCGACAGCGGTTCGACACCGGTTCGACAGCGGTTCGACAGCGGTTCGACACCGGTTCGACACCGGCCGACACCGGCCGGGCGGGAGGGCCACGGCCCGGCCCGTCACGACGACAGGGCGCTTCGCCCCCGGCCCGTTATGGTGGCGATGTGAGCGCGCAGCCCGTCCCCGCCCCAGTGCCGGGGAGGCGTCTGCCCGCCGTCGAGGAGCGATCCGCCGGTGGCATCGTCGTCGACGTGCGCGAGGGCCTCGCCCTCATCGCGATCATCGCCCGGCGCAACCGGGCCGGGCGCATCGAGTGGTGCCTGCCCAAGGGCCACGTCGAGCCGGGCGAGACCCTCGTCGAGACCGCCGCGCGCGAGGTCGCCGAGGAGACCGGCATCGTCGGCCGGGTGCTCATCGAGCTCGGCACGATCGACTACTGGTTCGCCACCTCCAACAAGCGGGTGCACAAGTTCGTGCACCACTACCTGCTCGAGGCGACCGGAGGTGAGCTCTCCATCGAGAACGACCCCGACCACGAGGCCATCGACGTCGCGTGGATGCGCCTCGACGAGGTGCACCGCAGGCTGACCTTCCCCAACGAGCGCCGCATCGCGCAGGCGGCGTGGAACCGGCTGGCGGGGACGGCGTGACCCGTCGAGGGTCGCGGCGTCCGGGAACGAGCGGGCGTCGCAGGACCCGCCTCGCTCGCCGGCTGGCTGCCACCGCGACCGTGCTGGCGGCGCTCGCCACGACCGCGGGCGGCACGCTCGCGAGCGCGTCCGTGCCCTCCCGTCCGTGGGAGGTCTCGCCGGCCGGCGCAGCCGCTGCATCCCCGGCCGCGTCGGTGGTCCCCCACGCCGTGACCCCGGCACGTGACGTCGCGGCCGTCGTGCTCGACTCGATGACACCGGCCGTGGTCGGCCCCGGCTCCGACGTCACGATGACGGGCTCGGTCACGGCGCCGCTCACCGGCCCACTCACGGGCCCGAAGGTGCAGGTCGTGCGCGGCGACGTCGCCGTCGACCAGCGCGCTGCGCTCGACGACTGGGCGTCGGGCCGCACCCCCGCGACCGGCCCGACCATCGAGACCACGACCCTGCCCAGCGTCGCGGCCGGCCAGACCCGAACCTTCACCGCCACCATCCCCTGGCGACAACTGCGCTCCGACGACGCGTTCGCGGCCGTGCCGATCTCGGTGGAGGTCGTGCAGCAGGGAGCGAGCCAGCCCACGGGCACCACGCGGACGTTCGTGGCCTGGAACGGACGCAAGGAGTACGTCCCGCTCAAGGTGGCCACCGTGCTGCCCGTGACCCTCGACCCGGACATCGCGCTCTTCTCGCGCGACGACACCGCGCGCGAGAACGCGTGGCAGCGCGCCATCGGCAACGACTCGCGTGTGGAGCGGATCGTGGCCGGCACGCGTGGCACCCAGGTCACCCTCGCCGTCGACCCAGCGGTGCTCGGCACCGCCCCGGCCGGCGGTCCGGGCGGTGGTCCGGGCGGTGGCGCCTCGCCGACGGGCACGGCGACCGGCACCGTTGCACCTGGCGCACCTGACGCGACGGGGACCCCGTCGTCCGGCAGCGCGGGAGCGGGTGCGTCCGGCACGCCGTCGCCCGCGGGCACGACGCCCGACGCGACCCCGGGCGCGACCCCGGGCGCGACCGCCACGTCAGGCACCACGGCGACCCCCACCGACCAACCCACCCCGTCGCCGGCCACGCAGGCGGTCACGCGCCTGACCGACGCGCTGCGGTCCCAGCTGGCGGGCCGCAGCCTCTGGGCCCTGCCGTACGCCGACGCCGACCTCGCCGCCACCGTGGGCACGGCCCCCGCGAACTCGCTGGTGCGCGACCTCGTCACCCGGGCCGCCGGGCTGGCGCAACGCCTCGACCAGCCCGTGCGCTCCGACATCGTCTGGCCCGTCGACGGGCTGTTCCCGGCCGGACGCGAGCAGGGCATCCGCACGCTGCTGTCGGGGACGCCGGCCAAGAAGGCCGCCGGAATCGTCGTCAGCTCCGCCGCGGTCACGAAGCCTGCGGCATACACGCCCACCGCCCGTCGGGTGGCGACCGGCGGCACCCGGCTGCTCGCGTACGACCCCCGTCTGTCGGCGCTGCTGCCCAAGCGCAGCGACCCGAGCCCGGTCCTCTCGACGCAGCGCTACCTCGCCGAGACGCTCGTGCTGCTCGGCGAGCGGTCCGGCACGTCCCGCTCGGTCCTCGTCGCCGCACCGCGTGCCTACGACCCCGACGGGGCGGCCCTCGCCTCGTTCCTCGCCGCGACGGCGAGCGCCCCGTGGCTCGAGACGGTCGACGCAGCCTCGCTCCTCGCCGACAGCGGCAGTGACAAGGCCGAGGTCCAGGCCCGGCCCGCGACCGCCGTCGCATCGGCCGCGGCGCGACCCGTTCTCGACGCCCGTCGGCTGACGCAGATGGCCGACCAGCGCGACACCCTGCTCAGCGTCTCCTCTGTCCTGCGCGACGGGGAGGCGTTCGCGCGCACCTACCGCGAGGTCCTCGACGAGCTCGCCAGTGCCCGCTGGCGTGACCGGCCGGGCTCGTGGGCCACCCTCGCGAACTCCGTCGCGGCCGACGTGCGGGCCGCGACCAGCGCGATCCGCGTCGTCCCCCGCACCAGCACCATCAACCTGCTCGCCGAGAACGGCACCCTGCGCATCACCCTGGAGAACGGCCTCGACTACACGGTCGAGGGCATCCGCCTGCGCCTCGTGCCGGACAACCCCCGCATCCGCGTCGTCGCCCAGCCCGACCCGATCTCGATCGGGCCCGAGTCGCGCACCAACGTGCCCGTCGAGGTGGCCGCGGTCGCTGCCGGCCGGGCCCAGATCCGGGCCTTCCTGACCACGGCCGACGGCACCATGATCGGCTCGCCTGCGACGATCCCGGTCTCGGCCAACCCCATCGACGGCGCCATCTACTGGGTGGGCGGCGTCCTGGCCGGACTCGTGCTGCTCGCCGGAGTCCTGCGCGCCGTGTTCAAGGGCACGTCACGCGTCGACGAGATCGCCGACATCGAGGCGGTCACCGCGGCACACCAGACGCTCGGCGATGCGGACGACAGGGATCGGCACTGACTCGGCCTAGGATGGGTGCCGAGCCACGCATCCACGCACGACCGGACGAGGAGGGTGACGCACGTGCAGGGAGTCGGACCCGGATCCGTCCTCGGCGGCCGCTATGCGGTGACGCTTCGCACCTCCGAGGGCACGCACCACGAGCGCTGGCGCGCCAACGACCACACCCTCGAGCGCGAGGTCGTGCTCGTCTGCTTCCCGGCGGCCTCGTCCGTCGCAGCGCCCGCCCTCGACGCAGCCCGCCGGGCCGCAGGCATCGAGGACCCCCGCCTCGTGCGCGTCCTCGACGTCGGCACCGACCGCGGTGTCGGGTTCATCGTCGAGGAGCCCCTCACGGGCGCCACGCCCCTCTCGCACCTGCTGCAGAGCGGTGGCCTGTCGGCCGACGAGGTGCGGCGGCTCACCGGCGAGGCCGCGACCGCGCTCGAGAAGGCCGGACACCGCGGGCTGCACCACCTTGCACTGACGCCCAGCTCGCTGCTGCGCATGCCCGACGGCGCCGTGAAGGTGCGTGGGCTGGCCACCGAGGCCGCCCTGACCGAGTCCGACCGCCTGTCCGACGAGCGCGCCTCGCGGGCCGACGCCGTGGGCCTCGTCAAGATCGCGTATGCCGGCCTGACCGGTCGCTGGCCCATGGTGGCCGTCGACGACGGGCTGATCCCCGCCGGTGGTCAGGTCGGCCTGGAGCCGGCGCCGACGATCGTGGGCGGCGTGGCGGCTCCGTCCGAGATCGCCGTCGGCGTGCCCAACGACCTCGACCTCATCTGCCGCATGACTCTCGCGAGCGGGCGCCGCGGGCCCGTGTCCCCCGGCGACCTCGCTCTCCAGATCGCCCCCTGGGCCAGTGAGCAGGCGACCTCCGACGGCGCGACCGGCATCGGGCTGCGCAGCCGTGAGGAGTTCGAGCCCACCCGCGTCCTGCCCGCCGTCGGCGCGGGTGCTGCGGCCGTGGGTGCCGGTGCCGCAGCCTCGTCCATGAGTGGTGTCGCGGGCGCCGCTCCCGCGGGCGATGCCGCCCAGACCGACACGATCTTCTTCGACAGCCTGTCCGACGAGCGCCACGGCTCGGCGGTCGACGCCCCCGAGCGGCCCGGCGCCACCCTGTCCGAACGAGGCGCCGGTGGCATCGCCGCCGGCGCTGCGGCTGCCGGGGCCGCAGCGGCCGGCGTCGCCAGTGTCATCGGCGACCGCGTCGGCTCGTTCGCCCGTGCAGCCGCCGACAAGGCCGCGGCACGTGCGGCGGAGCGCCGCTCCGCGCACGACGACGACTTCGACGGCGAGGAGATCGGCCTCGACGATGCGCTCGACGAAGCGCCCAGCACCCGCCTCGAACCGCCGCTGCCGGTCTTCGGCCACGACGTGCCCGAGGCACCCAGCGGTGCCCAGTCGCGCATCGCCCTTGCCATCGTCGGCGTGCTCGTGCTCGTCGCCCTCGTCATCGGCGTCCAGAACGTCGCGAAGATCGGCCAGCACGACGGACCCGTCAGTGCCGTCACCGTCACGAAGACCCGCCCGCCCAGCGCCACGCAGGCGCCGAAGCCCAGCACCACCCAGCCCCCCGCCGCCACGACCACCGCGCCCCCGGCGGCAGGTCCCGTGTCGATCGTCGGCGGCCGCGGCTTCGACCCCCAGGACGGCAACGAGGCCGACCAGAACGTCAAGCGCGTCTTCGACGGCAACCCCGGCGACGGCTGGCGCTCCCGCTGGTACGGCTCCGCGACCTACAACGGCGACAAGAACGGCCTCGGAGTGCTGCTCGACCTAAGCGCCCCCACCGTCGTCAAGGAGGTCGAGCTCGTCCTCCCCGCCCCACAGGACGTCACGGTCTACGCCACCGACTCCAGCTCCACGAAGTCGCTCGACGGCGCCCAGGAGATCGGCTCGGCCACCGGCGCCAACGGCACGGTGACGATCAAGGCGAACGGCCAGCTCAACCCCGCGAGCAAGATCATCGTCTTCGTCACCAAGGCCGGTCCTGCCGAGTCCGACCGCCGCTACCGCGCGCAGATCAACGAAGTGACGGTGCGCTGACCGTGACCCCGGGGGTTGCCGCCCCGATCGCCGAGCTGAGCGACCGGGAGCTGCTCACGCTGCACGTCGCCGGTGACGACCACGCCTTCGCCGAGCTCTTCCGGCGCCACAAGGACCGTATGTGGGCGGTCGCGCTGCGCACGGTGCGCGATCCCGAGCTCGCCGCGGACTGCGTGCAGGACGGCTTCATCGCCGCCTTCCGTCGCGCCGAGTCGTTTCGCGGCGAGGCCGCGGTGACCACCTGGCTGCACCGCATCATCGTCAACGCCTGCCTCGACCGGCTTCGCCGCCGCAAGCCGACCACCGAGCTGCCCGAGTACGACCTGGCCGACCGGCACGACCACTACGCCTCCACCGAGGTGCGCCTCGACATCCAGGAGGCCCTGGCCAAGCTGCCTGAGGGGCAGCGCGCCGCACTCGTGCTCGTCGACATGCACGCCGTCCCGGTCGCCGAGGCCGCCGTGATCCTCGGTGTGGCCGAGGGCACCATCAAGTCACGCTGTGCACGGGGCCGGGCTGCCCTGGCGCAGCACCTGGGGCTCACACCGGGCACGCGCCCGGTCGAGGACGACTGACACCGAGGTGGCGGCCGGCAGCACAGCGGCGACACCCCCGGCGTCGCCGCGACCCCAGATGGACGCGTCACCGAAGAACTCATCCGAAGGTGGTTGAATCCGCTGGAACCTCGACGGGTACAGGGACCGTCGAAACCTCGGCGTGCGGCATACCTGCGCGCGCCGGCGCAACCCCCGCACGCACTGCCCCGAAGGACCCTCCGTGGACGAGTCCGCGCACTTCCCTGATCACGACCACGAGTTCGACGACACCCCGGATCCCCGGCTCGACCCCCATGTCGAGGCGCAGGTGACCGCCCTGCTGGCGGCGACACCCGACCCCGGGCCGATGCCCGACCACGTCGAGGCGCGCATCTCCGCCGCCCTGCTCGATGCCGCGCGGCTGCGGGTCGACCCCGGGCCGATGTCCACGGCCGACCGGTTCGACACAGGCCCTGAGTCCGGAGGCGGCCACACCGGCGCCGACGTGCTCGCCCTTCCGACGCGGGCCAACGCGGCCAACGCGGCCAACCGACCCAAGCCCCTCTACCTCGTGGCCGCGGTCGCGGCCGCAGCCGCGGTGGTGGCTGTCGGAGCCTCGGCCCTGCACGTGACCAAGCGCCCCAACGGAGCGGCCATCGTCGGCGACACGAGCAGCTCGAAAGTCCGCACCCCGGGCTCGCCCGGCTCCGGCGGCGGCGGGCTGCACATCCAGCTCAGCACGACGGCATACGACAGCGGCAACCTCGCCACGAAGGCGCGGGAACTGCTCGACCGCCCCGGACAGCCCATCCGCGACCTCGCCGCCGAGTCCCCCGGCATCGGCCCCATCGCCACCCCGATCGGCCTGGAGGCCTGTCTCGAGGCCATCGGCGCGCTCGACGCGACGTCGCCCAGCCCCGAGGCCGTGTCGGCCGACCTGGCCACCTTCGACGGACGACCCGCCGTGGTGGTCGTCGTCACGCGCGCCGGCGCGAGCACCGCATGGGCCGTCGAGCGCAGCTGCAGCACGGGCACCCCCGGACTGCTGAAGGACGCCACACCCGTCCCCTGAGCCCCACCAAGGGGCTCAGACCACGTGCGTCCGCGCCACGCCGGCGCCGGCCAGCGCGCCGACGGGCGAGGGAACAACGAACGCCTAGGATCGGTTGAGGCCTATGCGGTCCCGGACCCCTCAGGGGCCGGCGCCACCGGCACGTCCGAGCGCCGATCGCGCGAGTGGTGCGACCGGCGCGAGCGATTCCAGAGCCGCACGACACGAGAGCTTTACGAGGAGCAGCCCACATGTCCGACGTCCGCAACGTCATCATCATCGGCTCCGGCCCGGCGGGCTACACCGCCGCGGTCTACGCCGCGCGTGCGAACCTCGCGCCCCTCGTCTTCGAGGGTGCCGTCACCGCCGGCGGCGCCCTGATGAACACCACCGACGTCGAGAACTTCCCGGGGTTCCAGGACGGCATCATGGGCCCGGACCTCATGGACAACATGCGCGCCCAGGCCGTGCGCTTCGGGGCCGAGCTCGTCACCGACGACGTCACCGCTGTCGACCTGACCGGCGAGATCAAGACCGTCACCGACGGCGAGGGCAACGTCCACCGTGCGAAGGCCGTCATCCTCTCGATGGGCTCCGCCTACCGCGAGCTCGGCCTACCCCGCGAGAAGGAGCTCTCGGGCCACGGCGTCTCCTGGTGCGCAACGTGCGACGGCTTCTTCTTCCGCGACCAGGACATCGCGGTCGTCGGTGGCGGCGACTCCGCCATCGAGGAGGCGACCTTCCTGACGAAGTTCGCGCGCACGGTCACGATCATCCACCGGCGCGACGCGCTGCGCGCGAGCAAGATCATGGCCGACCGCGCCCACGCCAACGACAAGATCCGCTTCGCGTGGAACTCCGAGGTCGCCGAGATCCACGGCGAGGGCAAGCTCTCGGGAGTCACGCTGCGCGACACCGTCACCGGCGAGACGCGCGAGCTCGCCGTCACCGGTCTGTTCGTCGCCATCGGCCACGACCCGCGCAACGAGCTGCTGCGCAACGGCGACGTCGACCAGGTGGAGCTGGATGACGCCGGCTACGTCCTCGTCCAGGGCCGCTCGACGCGCACGAACGTCCCCGGCGTGTTCGCCTCGGGCGACCTCGTCGACCACACCTACCGCCAGGCCATCACCGCCGCCGGCTCCGGCTGCGCCGCCGCGCTCGACGCCGAGCACTACCTCGCCGCGCTCGAGGACACCTCCTCACCGGCCGAGGCTGCAGCCGAGGCCGCCGCGATCGACGACACCGACTCCGGCGCGATCCCCGACACGCGTGCCACCGTCGGCGCCGACGCCTAGCCTCGGAACCGAGCCGCCCCACCCCCGAGCACCCGCCTGCAACGCCCGCCTGCAACGCCCGCCCAGGCGCCAACCAGAGAAGGAACCTCCATGGCACTGAAGAACACGACCGACGCGACCTTTGCCGACGACGTCCTGATGAGCGAGAAGCCCGTGCTCGTCGACTTCTGGGCGACGTGGTGCGGCCCGTGCCGCAAGGTCGCCCCGATCCTCGAGGAGATCAACGAGCAGTACGGCGACAAGATCGAGGTCGTCAAGCTCGACACCGACGCCAACGTCGACACGGCCGCCCGCTACGGCGTGGTGTCGATCCCGACGCTCAACGTCTACGTCAAGGGCGAGGTCGTCAAGACCATCGTCGGCGCGCACCCGAAGCCGAAGCTGCTGCGCGAGCTGGAGGAGTTCATCGCCTGACCCGCGACGACGAAGGGGTGGCCAACCGACACGGTGCCACCCCTTTCGCGTACTACGCTGCTGACGGCGCCCGTCGCTCGTGTCCTGGCGCGGCCACGCAACAGCCATCCGCACCCCACCGGGAGTCCCCAGAAGGAGCCGAGATGACCCCTCCACAGACCGTCGTGCTCCGGCGCGGCGACGCCGGGCCCGCTGTGGCGGCCGTCTGCGAGCGGCTCGTCCTCTCGGGTGACCTTCCCGGTGACCTTCCCGGTGACCCGTCGGCCGCCGACGGCAACGGCCAGCCCGTGTTCGACGAGCGGGTCGAGCAGGCCGTCAAGTCGTTCCAGCAGCGTCGCGGCCTCATCGTCGACGGCGTCGTCGGACGGTCGACGTATGCCGTGCTCGACGGCGCGCGATGGGCGCTCGGTGACCGGGTGCTGCGCTATGTGCCCGGCCACTTCGTCGAGGGCGACGACGTCGTGGCGCTCCAGGGTCGTCTCGCCGAGCTCGGTTTCACCCCGGGCAAGGTCGACGGCCTGCACGGGCCAGGCACCGACGCCGCCCTGCGCGCCTTCCAGGCCGCCGTCGGCCTCACACCCGACGGCACCGCCGGCCCGGAGACGATGCGCGCCTTCGCCGGCCTGCGCCGCTCCGTCAGCGGGGGTTCGGCCAACGCGCTGCGCGAGCGTGAGCACCTGCGCCGCAGCGGCTTCAGCCTGAGCGGGCGCACGATCGTGCTCGACGCCGGACACGGTGGTGGCGACTCCGGCGCCGAGGGCCGGGACGGCCTCGTCGAGGCGCGGCTCGCCCTCGATCTCGCCCGGCGCATCGAGGGGCGCCTGTCGGCGCACGGCGTCAGCGTCGTCTTCACGCGCACCGAGACCACCGACGGTGGCAGCGACGAGGACCGAGCTGCGTTCGCCAACTCCTGCGATGCCGACCTCGTGCTGTCGCTGCACACCGACCACTCCGAGTCCGGCTCGGCGCACGGGGCCGCGACCTACTTCTACGGCCACCCCGACAACGCCAAGCACAGCGACTGGTCCGTCATCGGCGAGAGCTTCGCCGACCTGCTGCTGCGCGAGGTGGTCGCCCGCACCGGCCTCACCGACTGCCGATCCCACGCGCGCACGTGGCCGTTGCTCCGCCGCACCCGGATGCCGGCGGTGCGTCTCGACTTCGGCTACCTCAGCCACGACGGTGACGCGCAGGCCCTGGCGCAGGGGCACACCCTCGACCTCGTGGCCGAGGCCGTCGTCGTCGCGCTCCAGCGCGTCTACCTCGGCGAGGCGGACACCGCCCGCACGGGCGTGCTGCGCCTCGACGACCTGCGTCGCCACCTCGAGTCGATGCGCGCCGCTCAGGCGAGCAGCGTGGGCAGTGTGGGCATTGTGGGCAGAGACCGCACCGTCGGCTGACTCCCGCAGCGCAACTTCAGCGCGCACAGCTCAGGTGCGGTCGGTCACCTGGGCGTGGCTCGAGCCGTTCGGGTGGGTCTCGGGCACGGGGCGCAGCCCGGGCACCCGCGAGAGAGCGCGTCCCACGGCGGCCACCGCCTCGTCACGCAGGGTGACTACCCGTCGCAGGTCCATCCGCAGCCGGGGGTAGGTGGGGTGGTCGCGCTCGACCCGGTAGCCGGCCTTCTCGAGCACGTCGACGTCGAGCACGCAGGGGTGTTTCGAGACGGCGAGCGGACGAGCGCCGACGACCTCGAGCGATCGCACGTGGTGCTTGAGCGCATCCTTCGCAGCGGACTGCAGGAGCACCTTGCGCAGGCCCTTGCCGGCATACGGCTGGGCGACGACCGCCGTCAGCAGCATGAGCGTCGACGGGTCGCCGGGGGCCGTCGGGAAGGCGGCGAGACGCGGGACGTGGCGTGCCGGCGCGACCAGTACGTAGCCCGCGGGCCGGCCGTCGACGTAGGCGACCCGTCCGGGCGCACCCCAGTCGCTCGTGACCGTTTCCACCCAGTCGCCGAGGACCTCCTCCGGCGCGCGGACGTCGCCGTGACCGTTGCGGGGGACGGTCTGCCAGAAGGTGCACGGCGCGCAGGAGCCCACGAGGTCGTCGACGACGTCGGGCGTCAGGACGCGCAGGTCACGCATGGCGCCACCGAAGATCCCGCATGGCCCCATTCTGGCCCGACCACGGCCTGTCGGCACCACCACCCCGTCCTCCGTGTCGGCGGCACCCCCGGCGCTCCCCGGAGTCGCGAGCACGCGAACTAGGGTTGGGCGCATGAGCGAGCCGGGGACGTACGTCGAGAAGAGCTTCAAGCGAGACACGAACTACATCACCACCCGCATCACCGCCGACGGTCGAGACGGCTTTCCCGTCGAGTCCGGCCGGTACCGCCTCGTCGTGGCGCGGGCCTGCCCGTGGGCCAACCGCGCCATCATCGTGCGCCGGCTGCTCGGCCTCGAGGACGCCCTGTCCATGGGCATCTGCGGGCCCACCCATGACAGTCGCAGCTGGACGTTCGACCTCGACCCGGGCGGCCTCGACCCGGTGCTGGGCATCCCCCGCATCCAGGACGCATACTTCCGGCGAGACCCCGAATACCCCCGTGGCATAACGGTTCCCGCGATCGTCGACGTCCCGACAGGCGCTGTCGTGACCAACGACTTCAAGCAGATCACCGTCGACCTCGAGACGCAGTGGCGCGAGCTCCACCGGGAGGGGGCGCCCGACCTCTACCCCGCCGAGCTGGCCGACGAGATCGAGTCGGTGAGCGAGCCGATCTACCGCTTCGTCAACAACGGCGTCTATCGGTGTGGCTTCGCCAGCACGCAGGACGCGTACGACAAGGCCTACCGTCGGCTGTGGGAGCACCTCGACCTGCTCGAGGAGCGACTCAGCACGCGGCGCTACCTCGTCGGCGACCACGTCACCGAGGCTGACGTGCGTCTCTTCACCACGCTCGTGCGGTTGGACCCGGTCTACCACGGTCACTTCAAGTGCAACCGCAGCAAGCTCATCGAGATGCCGGCGCTCTGGGGCTACGCGCGCGACCTCTTCCAGACACCGGGGATCGGCGACACCGTCGACTTCACGCACATCAAGCGGCACTACTACGTCGTGCACAGCGACGTGAACCCGACGGGCATCGTGCCGCTCGGGCCGACCCTCGAGAACTGGGCGAGCCCACACGGTCGCGAAGCGCTCGGCGGCTCGCCATTCGGTGACGGCGGCACTCCCCCGGGTCCACCACGCGAGGTCGTTCCCCCGGAGCACAACCCTGCGCTGGCTCTTCTCGCAGACTGAACCTGACTAGCGTATGCCGTTGGGTTCCGCTGTCGTACAGAGGAACCCAACGGTTGGCTGATCTTCGGAAACCGGTGCTGACGCGTCAGGAGCGGAAGAACTCGGCCAGCGCCGGGGCCAGCACGTCGGCAGGGACCTGGTGGAACTCACCCGGCAGCTCGACGGCGGTCGCGTTCGGCAGCGCCGCCGCGACGACCCCAGCAGCGTCGTGCAGCCATGGCATCTGGGTGCCGCTGCTGCAGATCGACAGGAACGGAATCGTCACTCGCGCAAAGGTTTCGGCCGGGATGTCCTGCTGGTCGCCGCCGAGGCACGCCCCGTCGTACTTGACCGTGTAGGCCATCGAGAGCAGGGCATCCCACATCGGTGTGCCGACCATGCCGTCGACCATCTCGGCAGGCATGCCGACGACCTCGTTGTTGAAGTAGCGCACGATTCCGGCCCGGTCGCCCTTGGCCTCGAAGGCCTCAAGGGTGGCGATGTAGTCGGCCGGCGGCGGTGGCCACGCCGCGGTGCGGTAGGGCACCTCGAGGGCTGATCCCCTGGCGATGGGAGCGCCGGCTGCGATGGCTTCGATGACGAGGGCGCCGCCCGACGAGACTCCGAATACGTAAGCGGGAGTGCCGCTTTCGCTCGCAGCACCGATCACGGCGGTCAGGTCGTCGACCTCGCGCGCCACGGCATACGGCTCGGTGTCGCCACTGTCGCCACGTCCGCGACGGTCGTAGGTCACGCCGGTGAGGCCGAGCTCTCCGAGTGCCTCTGCCACGTCGCGAAAGGCGCCGCGATCGCAGAAGGCACCCCCGACGATGGCTGCGACGGGTCCGGCACCGTAGGCCTCGTAGGCGATGGTGGTGCCGTCCGTCGACGTGGCCTTCTGGACCTGGCTCATGACTGTCTCCTTGGTTGCTGCGACCCGCCTGTCGGGTCCTCACCCCTGCGTCGAACGGCCCGGAGGGCGATCGACACTTCGACTATCGAAATATTTCCCGGTGCTCAGGTGCGCTTTCGGGAGAACACCTCACGCTGCTCGTCCTCCGGCACCGTCGCCATGAAGTCCATCACCGCCTCGGAGAGCGCCGGCCAGGTCTTGTGCTGCTCGATCGGCACGACGGTGCCCACCACCTGGTCGGCGTGCACCTCGATGAGGTTCCACGACTGTGGGCCGTCGACACCCATGAGCAGCTCACGAGGCGCGCCGACGTCGTCGACGTAGCTCACGCCGCCGGCGACGAAGACCGGCACCCGCCCGAGGGTGCCGAAGCTCGTCACGTGCAGGTGCCCGCTGAGGATCGCACGCACGTCCGTCCCGTCGATCTCGCCACGCAGGCGGTCGACGTCCTCGAAGTCGAGCAGCTGCATCACGGGCGAGCGGTAGGTGATCGGCGCGTGGTGGACGACGAGGAGCGTGCCGTGCTCGGCGGGACGGGACAGCTCGTCCGCCAGCCACTCGTACTGGGCTTTCGAGAAGCCACCGTGGTGGTAGCCGGGCACCGCGGAGTCGACGGCGATGATGCGCAGGCCACCCACGACCGTCACCGAGTCCTGCGGCTCGTCCGTGTCGAGGCCGTGCAGACGTTCCGCCATCGGTCGTCTCTCGTCGTGGTTGCCACCGGTCAGCACCAGGGCAGCGCCGAGGCGCTCGACCACCGGGCCGACGATCTCGAGAAGCAGGTCGTAGGCCGCCGGCTCGCCGCTGTCGGCGAGGTCGCCGCTGATGACGAGGGCGTCGATGCGCTCACCCGAGGCCTCAACCCTGGCCAACGCCTTGCGCAGCTGCTCGGGGGTGTCGATGTGACCGGCGAGCAGGCCACCGCCGGAGATCAGGTGCGGGTCGGAGAGGTGGGCGATGACGTGCGTCGGCGCAGGCCGCGAACCGGTGAGGGCCATGGGTCCAGCCTAGGGTGCGACGCCGGCGGCGGCACGCCCTGGGTCGACCGGTCGTGGGGTCGGGACCAGGTCAGTGGCGCACTTGGCACGATGGGCACCAGTAGAGGCGACGACCAGCGATCTCCTTCTGCTGCAACGTGTTTCGGCATCGCGGGCATGGCTCTCCGGTGCGCTTGTACACGAGGAAGCGACGCTCGAACGTGTCGCCCAGTCGCTCACCGGTCAGCTGCTCGGCGACAGCACGGGCGCGGCCGGATCGTCTCGCCCGCCGCGCGACCTCCACCTGGTCGCGCATCGTGATGATCTGCGAGAAGGCGCGGCCCAGCGGCATGAGCAGCACCAGGTCGTCCCAGATCTCCTGCCACACCCCATGGGAGAGGTCTCGTCCGGTGGTCATCGGGTCGACGGCGAGCCGGTGGAGGACCTCGCAGCGGTAGACGTTGCCGACGCCGGCCACCACGGACTGGTCCATCAGCAGCTCGGCGATGCTGCGCCGGCTGCGGCGTAGTCGTTCCCAGCCGACGTCCGGTGCACTGCGTCGCCGCAGCGGGTCGGGGCCGAGGGTTGCCACGATCTCGCGACGGCGCGCATGGTCGACCAGGGTGCAGATCATCGGCCCTCGCAGGTCTGCCCAGTGTGCCGGCCCGACGAGGCGGAGACGAACGGCACCCACGGGTGCCGGGGGGCCCTCTGCCCCTCGTGGGCGTACGGGGAACTGGCCGATCAGGCCGAGGTGCACGTGCAACGTCAGGTCGCCCACGTCGGCGAAGAGATGCTTCCCCCAGGCCTCGGCGCGCTCGAGGACGTGCCCGTCGAGGAGCGCGGCATCGGCGGCGAAACGACCCTGCGGGCTGCTGGCCGCGACGGGATGCCCTTTGAACGCGCGTTCCAGGCGATCGGCGAGCGCGTGGATCGTGTGGCCCTCAGGCATGGTTCACTCGCCTCCCGTGCTGGACGTCGATCGTGACCGCGCGTGCTCAGGCGTGTCGGTGTCAGTCCCGCCCGGGGGACGACATACCCATGAGGCCCAGGATGCGTCGGAGGTCCTCCATCGAGGCGAACTCGACGGTGATCTTGCCCTTCCGTTGACCGAGGGCGATCGCGACGCGGGTCTCGAGGTGGTCCGACAGGTTCGACGTGAAGCCGTCGAGCTGCGGGTGGCGACTGCCCGCGCGCGGACGTCGTGGCTTGGGGGCGTCGTTGCCCTCTCCCAACGCCACGAGCTCCTCCACGTTGCGCACCGAGAGACCCTCGGCGACGATCCGTTGGGCCATCCGCTCCATCGCGGCACCGTCGGCCATGCCGAGGAGGGCTCGAGCGTGTCCGGCGCTCAGCACACCGGCGGCGACGCGACGTTGGACGAGGGGCGGCAGCTTGAGCAGGCGCAGCGTGTTCGAGATCTGCGGCCGGGACCGTCCGATGCGAGTGGCGAGCTGCTCGTGCGAGCAGCCGAAGTCGTCGAGCAGCTGCTGGTAGGCGGCCGCCTCCTCGAGGGAGTTGAGCTGGCTGCGGTGCAGGTTCTCGAGCAGGGCGTCCCGGAGCAGGTCGTCGTCGCTCGTGTCCTTGATGATGGCCGGGATCACGCCGAGGTCGGCCGCCTGAGACGCGCGCCAGCGGCGCTCGCCCATGATCAGCTCGTAGGTCTTGCCGTCGGCGTCGGCCAGCTGGTCTGCGGGGATGCGGCGGACGACGACCGGCTGGAGCACGCCGATCTCACGGATCGAGTGGACCAGCTCTGCCATGTGGTCTTCGTCGAAGACCGTTCGGGGCTGCTTCGGGTTCGGGCGGATCGACTCGATGTCGAGCTCGGCGAACTCCGCGCCGGGCACGACGGCGAGTCCGCTCGAGGCGTCCTCGGCCGGCGCGGCGGCGGCCGGGCCGTCCTCCCCCGACGACTCGGTGCGGTCAGCGGCGTCGACAGTGCTGTCGGCCACCGCGCCGTCCGGGGCCGACCCGTTCGCAGGAGCCGACTCCTCGTCCGGGCTCGCAGTCGGCGGATTGGGCTGCTTCTGCTCGGTGAAGAAGACGTCGACGGGTCGACCCGCGCCCCCGCTCGGTGCGCTCGGGATGAGGGCTCCGAGGCCCCGACCCAGTGCTCGACGCTTCTCCGCCATTAGCCAACCCCTTGTCATCACCGACGCGGCCATCGCGTCCGGCGCTCAGTCTAGGTGCTCACCGCTGGTGGTCCGCGCATGCGCACCGCCGAGTGGTCGTGGGGCCACAGCTTTCGGATTTCCGTGACCCTGTTTCACGTGAAACCGGGATCGCGACGAACGGCCCTATGGCTCGTTTCACGTGAAACAAGCGGGGGGTCCTGTTTCACGTGAAACGGGACCGTCCCCGAGAGGACGGTCCCGCTCTTGGGTGCGGCGCCTGTGCCTCCGACCTCAGGCCGGCCCGGCCGCTCCCCTGTCGGCGAGCTCGCCGGCGGCCTCCAGGTAGGCGAGGGCACCACTGCTCGCGGGGTCGTAGGTCATCACGGTCTCCCCGAAGCTAGGCGCCTCAGACACGCGGACCGATCGCGGCACCGTCGTTCGGAGGACCTGCTCGGGAAAGTGCTCGCGGACCTCATCGGCAACCTGGGCCGACAGCCGCGTCCGCCCGTCGTACATCGTCAGCAGGATCGTCGACACGTGCAGGGCCGGGTTCAGGTGACGCTTGACCAGGTCGATGTTCTTCAGCAGCTGCGACAAGCCCTCGAGCGCGTAGTACTCACACTGGATCGGGATGAACACCTCGCTCGCTGCCACCATCGCATTCACCGTGAGCAGCCCGAGGCTCGGCGGGCAGTCGATGAGGATGTAGTCGTACGCGTGACCCTGCTCCGCCGCGGCGGCGATCGCCTTGTGCAGACGTGACTCGCGAGCGACCAGAGACACGAGCTCGATCTCTGCGCCGGCCAGGTCGATGGTGGCGGGCGCGCAGTGCAGGTTCTCGACGGTGGAGCAGGGCTGCACGACCTCGAGCAGAGGCGTGCCGTCCACGAGGACGTCGTAGATCGAGGGCACCTCGGCGTGGTGGTCGATGCCCAGAGCCGTGCTCGCATTGCCCTGCGGGTCGAGGTCGATGACGAGTACCGTGAGGCCGGCCTGGGCGAGCGCCGCCGCGACGTTGACCGTGGTGGTCGTCTTGCCGACGCCACCCTTCTGGTTGGCCACCGTCAGCACCCGCGGCGCCACCGGCTTGGGGAACGGGCGACCCGTCAGCTGGATGCGTCGGCGGGCGTTCTCGGCCAGCTCGCGGGCCAGCGGGGTGTCGGTTCCCGGCGTCGGCAAGGCTGCGACGAGGGCCTCTCGGTCATCGTGGTCGGCGAGCTCACGCACCGGGGCGGGCGGTTCATCCACAAGGTTGTCCCCAGCCCCAGACTGGGGGTTTTCCCGCTCAGAACCGCCGATACCGTCCAGTTCGTCCACCGCGTTGTCCACAGGCGGTTCGCTGGTGGTTCCGGAGGTCGGGACCCCCGTCCGGTCGCCGACCGCCTCGCCGTCGCCGGTGGGTTCGCTGGAGGCAGGCGACGTCGAGGCGGGCCGCCCGCCCGACCCTTCTGCGGTTCCCGGGCTCATATCTGCGACACCCGACGCCGTGTCAGCCGGGTCCGGCTCAGTCCGGCGAACTGCGGTCTCATCGGTCTCAGCGATCTCAGCGGTCTCGGTCTCATCCGTCGCGATGTGTGTCGTGTCGTGGCTCTCGCCGGACTGGGAGCTCTCGTCCGACTCGGTGGTCTCGTCGGAACCGATGGTCTCGGTCTCTACGTCCTTGTGCGTCTCTACGTCCTGCACGACATTCCGGTCGGCCAGGTCGCTGGGCCCCTCGACCTCATGCCTGTCGGAGTCGTCGGAGGACCCCCCGGCGTCCAGCGTGTTCTCTGCGTCGGGCTCTGACGGAGGGTGGAGGGCCGCGACGACGGAGTCCTCGACGACGACGCTCGGGTCGGTGAGGATGGCACCCGCGACAGCGTGGCTCGCCGACGGCTGCGACGAGACCGGCGTAGCACCGTCGTCAGCAGCACCGTGGTTGGAAGAGTCGCCACCGGAACCATCGAGGTCGTGAGTCCCGGCGTCGGTCTCGGTTCCTGTTTCACGTGAAACACCGAGCATGCGAGCCAACCACCCCAGACGACGGTGCTCCGGCTCCGGGTCGGGTTCACTCGGCCAGCCGAGGTTGGTCGACATCGTCACAGGGAGTGCACCTCCGGGTTTGCAGGTCGGACCCTCCGTGGCGAACACGGAGCGGGCCGACCGTCGAATGGTCTGGACACGATCATGGCTGATGGCGCCGACGACCGCTTGCCGCCGGGCCGGAGCGTCGCGATCCGCGCGGCCGATCTGCGCGTCGACGTGCTGATCCGGCGCTCGAAGGCTGCCGAGAGCGGAAGCGGCGGCGGTCGACCACGTCGCCGATGGAGGCGCGCAGCACGAGGGTCGGTTCCGAGAGCAGGTCGGTCCCGAAGGCCTCGACCGTCGCCTCGACGACACCCAGCTGGGTGAGCGCCGCCAGGTTGTCGTCGAGCTCGGTCTGCGCCCGTGAGCCCTTCAGCGCCAGCAGCGTCCCGCCGGCCGTGAGGAGCGGCAGCGTCCACTCGGCGAGCTGGATGATGCGTGACACCGCCCGCGCCGTCACCCACGGTGCATCGAGCTGGCCCCACAGCGCCTCCGCCCGCGCTGTGTGGACGGTGACGTTGGGGAGGCCCAGCCGCTGCACGGTGTCCGAGAGCCAAGCGGTGCGCCGGGCCAACGGCTCGACGAGGTGCAGCTCGAGGTCTGGCCTCACGATCGCCAGCGCGAGGCCCGGCAGGCCTGCACCAGAGCCGACGTCGATGACGCGTTGCACCTCGCCCGTCACCGGGATGGCCTCGTGCACGACAGCACAGTTGAGGACGTGGCGGTCCCACAGGCGCGGCGCCTCGCGGGGACCGATCAGGCCGTGCGTGATGCCCGTGTCGGCGAGGATCGCCACGAACTGCTCGGCCAGAGCAAGCTGCCCGGCGAACACGGCGCCGGCCACCTCGGGCGTGGCCGGCGGCACCTGACCGGTCGAGCCCGGCCCGCCCGAACCAGCACGCCCGGTGGGTTCGTTCGGCTGGGTGGGCTGGGTGGGCTCGATCGGTCCGGGACTGTCGTGGCTCACCCGGTTCCACTCCTCACACAGGTGTTTCGGCCGCGCCTCTCACGAGTCGCGTTTCACGTGAAACGTGGCGACTCAGGCAGGCAGGATGATGACGTGGCGGCGCGGGTCCACGCCCTCGGACTCCGACACCAGGCCAGCGGCAGACACCTCGTCGTGCACTACCTTGCGCTCGAAGGCGCTCATCGGTTCGAGGGAACGCTTGGTGCCGGACTCCTTGACCTCGGCGATCGCCACCTTGGCGAGCTCCACCAGGGCCGAACGACGCTGGGCACGGTGGCCCGCGATGTCGAGCATCAGGCGGCTGCGCTCACCGGTCTCGGCCTGCACGGCCAGACGGGTCAGCTCCTGGAGTGCTTCCAGCACCTTGCCATCGTCGCCGACGAGACGACGAGGAACGCGACCCTCATCCGAGTCGACGATCGCGATGGCAGCCCGGTCGCCGTCGACATCGACGTCGATGTCTCCGTCGAGGTCGGCGATGTCGAGCAGCGTCTCGAGGAAGTCGGCAGCGACCTCTCCCTCACGTTCGAGCTGGCGCACCCGCGACTTCTTGTCGCCCTTGTCCGTCTTGACCGGCTCCGCGTCGGCCTCGGTGTCTTCGATGCCCTCGATGCCCTCGATGCCCTCGATGCCCTCGGGGGTGTCACTCGAATCACCGGGCTGCGCGGCGTCGCTGGACTCGTCCTGCCGGGAGGGCTGGCCCGCCTCAGCAGCCGGCGCCACGTCGGTCACCGGGGTGGCCGTGCCGTCGGCGGGAAGATCGGTCGGAATGTCGGCCTCGGTGGCCTGCGTCTCGCTCATGGATAGCTCCTTCGTTCACCCCGGGCAACTGTGGACAACTCACGTTTCCGCAGTTCAGAGGCCCAGAGGCAGTGTGGACAAGATTGTGGACGAACCTCAGCGCCGGTTCTTGGGGGCCTGCGTGCGGGCCCGCTTCTTGCCCTTGGGCTGCTGGCGCTGGCCGGCCTTGGGTGTGTCGTCGGGGACGGCGTCGGCGTCGGCGTTGAGACCCGGCACGGTCAGCTCCTGCATGTCCTTGCCCTTGCGCTTCATCCGCTCACGGCGGGCGCGCTCGGCCTCGGAGCCGGGAGCCGGCATGTTGCGGATGACGTAGAACTGCTGGCCCATGGTCCAGAGGTTGGTGGTGAGCCAGTAGAGGAGCACACCGATGGGGAAGTTGACGCCGGAGATCGCGAAGAAGATCGGCATCAGGTAGAGGAGGACCTTCTGCTGCTTCGCGAACGGGTTGTCCAAGGCGGACGCCGGCATGTTCTTGCGCATCAGCTGGTACTGAGTCGTGAACGTCGTGGCCGACATGAGGACGATGAGCACGGCCGTCAGGATCTTGGTGTTGAGCGGCACGTTGGTGCCGAGGAAGTGATCCGACAGCTTCGAGCCGAAGATCGTCGAGCTCTCGATCTGCGCCGCGACCTGGCGGGTGATCGGGCCGATCGCGTCGTGACCGGGCACGCCCTCGGCCTGGGCCTTGAGGTTGTTGAGCAGCTGGAAGAGCGCGAAGAAGAAGGGGCTCTGGATGAGGATCGGCAGGCAGCTGCTGAACGGGTTGGTCCCAGTGCGCCGGTAGAGATCCATGATCTCGGCCTGCTGGGCCTTCTGGCTCTCGGGATCCCGCTTGCCCTTGTACTTCTTCTGGATCTTCTGCATCTCCGGCTGGATGAGCTGCATCCGGCGGGAGGAGTGGATCTGGCGGACGAAGAGCGGCATGAGCAGGAGACGCACGACGACGGTGAGGCCGACGATCGACATCGCCCACGCCCAGCCGGTCGGCAGCCCGACGGTGTTGAAGAGCCAGTGCCAGGCGTACATGACCCAGGCTTCACCGAGCTTGATCGGATAGAGCAGGGTGTTGAAGAAGTCGATCAACGTCTTTCCTCTGTCATCGGGTGACCGGCCGGGTGGTGCTCACCCGAGGGTCGGAAGTCGGCGGGGTTCCAGTCGTTGCGCTCGGCCCACGTCATCGGAACGGGGTCGACCCCGCCCGGGTTCCACGGGTGGCACCGGCCGATGCGGCGGGCGGCGAGCCAGCCACCGCGCACCGGCCCGAACCGCGTGAGCGCGGTGACGGCATACGCGGAGCAGCTGGGGTAGAAGCGGCAGGTGGCCGGCCGCATCGGGGAGATGAGGCGCTGGTAGAGGCGGACGACGAGCACGAGGGGCGCCGCGAGCACACGGTTGACCGGGGCGCTCATCGGGCGCAGACCTTGTCGAGCTGGCGACCCAGGGCGGTGTCGAGCTCGACCCAGGTGGCCTCGGCGGCCGCCGGGTTGGCCCGCACCACGAGGTCGTACCCCGCAGGTATGCCGTTCAGCCGGGTCGCGACGCCGGCGCGCAGCCGCCGCTTGGTGCGGTTGCGCACCACGGCGTTGCCGACGGCCTTGGACACAACAAAACCGACGCGCGGCGGAAGTTCCGCACGCGCATCGGTCCGGTTGGCATGCACGACGATGAGTCGCCCGCCTGCTCTGCTGGCGCCTGGCCCGCGTACTGCCGTGGTGAAGTCCGCCCGCTCACGCAGTCGGTGACGTGCCGGCAGCACGCCGAGACCTCCGGCGGCTCAGGCAGAGAGCTCGGCGCGGCCCTTGCGGCGGCGGGCAGCGAGGATGGCGCGGCCGGCACGCGTGCGCATGCGCAGGCGGAAGCCGTGCGTCTTGGCGCGGCGACGGTTGTTCGGCTGGAAGGTGCGCTTGCTCACGAGGTTCTCCGTAGGTTGCGGGTGCACGCCCGCCGCGGCTGCGACGGAAGGCGCCCGGGGTGGGGCTGGCGGTGGCCGATGCGACCGCAATCGGCAAGCCCAGGGAGGATCGAGACCCGGTGAGGCCGGGGTTCGGGGCCATGGGCATGCGAAAGAGGTCGCAGACACGCTCGGTCAACGATACGGGAGCCCCGGAACGAGGGTCAAACCGGCGAGGCCCCATCATCCGAATCGGACAGAACAGACGATCTTCGGAGGTCGCCGGGCGATTGCAAGGCGACACGCCGATGACGAGAATGATCTGTCCCCGACGCGATTGTCACAGCGGCCCTGCCCCTGTAGGTTTTCGACTTCACGATCCTCGCCCGACCCATGCACAGGCTGTGGACAAACGTGTGGACAACAGGGCATCGTTCACCAAGGCACGGACGCATCCCAGTCGTCCGACCCGGCACGGTGGAGCTCCAGCTCGAACCCGCCCGAGTGCGCTCAGCGCCGGGATCGCAACAGGTGCAACGCAATTGAACTCAGGGGCAGGTGGCATTGGTGGCCGAGACAGGCGTCGACTACGCGCAGATCTGGCAGCAGACGCTCGGCACACTGGACTCCGGACTGTCGAACCAGGAGCGTGCCTTCGTCCGGCTCTGCCGCCTCGTCGGCGTGCTCGACGAGATCGCGCTCGTGCGCGCGCCCAACACCTTCACCAAGGATTTTCTCGAGACCCGGGTGCGCGAGCAGATCCACACCGCGCTCGGTGACCAGCTCGGCCATGCGGTCCAGCTCGCAGTCTCGGTCGACGAGAGCCTCGAGACCGACCTGGGCATGATCAGCGACGAGCCGACCGGACAGGCCTCGGTGCACGACGGCCCGCGCCGCCCGCTCGGTTCCGACGGCGCCGCGGGTCACCAGAACGGCGTCGCGGGTCAGCAGAACGGCGGCGCGGCCGGCTTCGGCGGTGCCGCACGCCACGGCACGCCGCACAGCTCTCAGCACAACACCACGCAGCACAACCCGCTGCGCGACCTGGCCGAGAGCGCCCCCGCGCTCAACGGCGCCGACCTCGACGAGCCCGGCCGGCCGGCATACCCCGACGTGCAGACGCAGATGGAGCTGGGCCCCGACCCGCTGAGCGGCGGCGAGAGCGGTCCCCTCCGCCTGCAGCAGCGTCCCGAGCCGAGCTCTCCCGGCGACACGCGTCTCAACCCGAAGTACACCTTCGACACCTTCGTCATCGGCGCGAGCAACCGCTTCGCCCACGCGGCGGCCGTCGCGGTCGCCGAGGCCCCGGCGAAGGCGTACAACCCGCTCTTCGTCTACGGCGAGTCCGGGCTGGGCAAGACGCACCTGCTCCACGCGATCGGCCACTACGCCCGCACCATGTTCCCCAACGTGCGCGTGCGCTACGTGAACTCCGAGGAGTTCACGAACGACTTCATCAACAGCATCCGTGACGACAAGGCGAGCGCGTTCCAGAACCGCTACCGCAGCGTCGACGTGCTCCTCATCGACGACATCCAGTTCCTCCAGGGCAAGCTGCAGACCCAGGAGGAGTTCTTCCACACCTTTAACACGCTGCACAACGCGAACAAGCAGATCGTCATCACGAGCGACCTGCCCCCGCGTGAGCTGTCCGGCTTCGAGGACCGCATGCGCACCCGGTTCGAGTCGGGCCTGCTGACCGACGTGCAGCCGCCCGACCTCGAGACCCGCATCGCGATCCTGCGCAAGAAGGCGATCCAGGACCGCATGACCGTCCCCGACCCGGTGCTCGAGTACATCGCGACGAACTTCAGCACCAACATCCGCGAGCTCGAGGGCGCGCTCATCCGCGTCACGGCGTTCAGCAACCTCAACCGCCAGGCCGTCGACCTGCCGCTCGCCGAGATCGTGCTAAAGGACGTCCTGCCCAACGAGACGCCGAACCAGGTCACCGCGGCGACGATCATGGCGGTCACGGCCGCCTACTACGCGGTCACGCTCGAGGACCTCTGCGGCTCGAGTCGTTCGCGCCAGCTCGTCACGGCCCGGCAGATCGCGATGTACCTCTGCCGCGAGATGACCGATCTCAGCCTGCCCAAGATCGGCCAGCACTTCGGCGGCCGTGACCACACGACCGTCATGCACGCCGACCGCAAGATCCGCGAGCTCATGGGTGAGCGCCGCGCGATCTACAACCAGGTCACCGAGCTGACCAACCGCATCCGCCAGCAGTCCCACTGAGCGAGGGGCCTCTCGGCCCCGATGGCGTATGCCGTCAGCCGCGTCGCGCTGCGATCGTGGCCGTGAGCGCGTCGTCCCACGGGGTCGGTGCGATGCCGAAGGTCTGCTGGGTCAGCCGCGAGTCGAGCTCGAACGGTCGCTCGAACTGGTGCCGGGTCTCGCGGACCTCCCGCATGAAGGGCACGACGAGCCCGGCCGCGGTGCCGAGCGGGCGGGGCAGCACGCGTACCTTCCTGGGCTTGACGCCGGCGATGCGGGCGATGTCGCGGGCCGCCTCGTCGAACGTGCGGGGGGCGGAGGTCGGCACGTGCCAGGCCCGCCCCCAGGCGTCGTCGCTCGTCGCGACCCGGGCGGCGAAGGCGCCCACGTCGGGCACGTAGGTCCACGAGTGCGGGGCATCGGCTCGACCCAGCGGCACGAAGGGCGGCCGCCCGGCGAGCAGCGCGTCGCAGATGACGTCGTTGAGATAGCTCGTGCGCGGGGTGGTGCCCGGCCCGAAGTAGTCGCTCGAGCGCAGCTCGGTGACGCGGACCTGGCCGGCGGCGTGACGGGCCAGGGCCTCGGTCCACATGTCGGCGCGCAGGGCGCCCTTGTGCCCGGCCGGCCGCAGGGGACCGTCCTCCTTCATCGGCGCCTCCACCCGGCCGTAGCCATAGAGGTTTCCGATGATGACGAGCGCGGCCCCGGTCGCCTCGGCGGCGGCCAGCGTGGCGGCCGCGACCGGCGGCCAGTCGGTGTCCCAGGTCAGGTAGCTGGGCGGGTTGACGGCGTTGACGATGGTCCTGGCGCCCGCCGCCAGGGTGGTGAGGCGCGCCATGTCGGCCGCGTCGACGGCGACGACCTCCACGGCATCGGGACGGGTCGCCTCCCAGGCCCGCTCGGTCACCCGCCCCGACCTCGAGGCGAGGGTCACGGTGTGGCCCTGCGCGACAAGGGCCGCGGTCGTGGCGCGGCCGACGCCCCCGGCGCCGAGGACGAGGTGATGGCTCATGACTGCTCCTTGGTGGCTTGATGTGAGCACCGCTCACAGTTCAAGGATGCTGCTCCTGACCGACAAAATCAAGAGCACCGCTCACATTTCTGGGGCTTTCATGGCACGCTCGTCCCATGGACACACCTGAGCCTCCCGCGATGCTCGGCAAGCGCGCCCGCAACCGCCGCGCGATCGAGGCCGACATCCTGAGGGTCGCCCGCGAGCACCTCGCCACGTCGGGCGCCGCAGGGCTCAGCCTCCGGGCGGTCGCTCGCGACCTCGGGATGGTGTCGTCGGGCATCTACCGCTACGTCGAGAGCCGTGACGAGCTGCTGACCCGCCTGATCATCGACTCCTACCTGTCGCTCGCCGGCGCGGTGCGCACAGCGCACGACGCCGTCGACCCCGAAAACCTCACCGAGCGGTGGAACGCACTCGGCCGGGCGCTGCGGGCATGGGCCCTGGAGCATCCACACGACTTCGCCCTCATCTACGGCTCCCCCGTGCCCGACTACGAGGCGCCTGCGGAGCGAACGACCGAACCGGGCACCGCCGTCATGACGCTGCTCGTCACGCTGCTCGACGACGCTCGCCGAGCCCAGCGGGTGCCGGACGCCCAGGCCCTGGGCATCGCCGCGAGCGACGCAACAGCGGCGTTGGCGTCGCTGCTGGACGACCCGATGTTCGCCGGCACCGCCATCGAGCCACCCATGCTCGCGCAGGGAATCGCGGCATGGACGCTGCTTCTCGGTGGGGTTACGAGTGAGCTCTTCTCGCAGCTCGGGCCACTTCCCGACGCGCCCGCACTCTTCGAGACGCTTCTCGCGGCCTCACGCCACCTCGTGGTCACCAACGGCTCGGCGGACTAGTCCGCTGGTGCGCCGGGCCGCCATCCACAGACCACCCTCCTGCTGCGTCCACACCTGTCCACATGGTTGTCCACAACTGTGTGCACAGCGTGACCTCCCCGTGACCCGCGACCCCAGACGCGAGCGGAAAGCCGGCCGAGCAGTTGTCCACTGCCTGTGGAAAACTCTGTGGAAGCGGAGCCTTTCTCCACGCACAGCTGACTAGTCATCAATGGCTGCAAATCGGACATATGGCGACCGGTCCTCCACACCGTCCTGTGGAAACGTGTGGACGACGGGACGCAGCCTGCGGACAACCTCGCCGTCGGTTGTGGGGACGCTGTGCGAAGCCGAACCCCGTCCACAGCCTGCACCTGGCGCGGCTGTGGACGGCCCACACCTCATGCACACCCCGATCAGCCGCCTGACCTGCCCGGACGCGGGTTTTCCACAGCATCCACAGCACCTATGACTATGACGAGACTCAAGTCGAGGAGATGAGCCCCGACAACGAGGGTCGAGATGAGCGCGGCAGAACGCCGGGCAAACGTGTGATTTCGTGCGGTCCGGCATTCGGGGGAGTGTCTGTGGTGTCAGTCACCGGCAGGCACTAGTGTCTGAGCCCCAATGACCTTCCCCGTCGAAGTGAGTGCACCGTGAAGTTTCGGGTTGAGCGAGACGTCCTGGCCGAGGCCGTGACCTGGGTGGCCCGTGGCCTGCCGGCACGCCCGCCGGTCCCCGTGCTCGCGGGCGTGCTCGTCGACGCGAACGAGGACGGCACGCTGACGCTGTCGGCGTTCGACTACGAGGTGTCCGCCCGCATCACCGTCCCGGCCGACGTCGCCGAGTCCGGCCAGGTGCTCGTCCTCGGGCGACTGCTCGCCGACATCTCGCGCAACCTGCCCAACAAGCCGATCGACGTCAGCACCGACGGCACCAAGGTAAACGTCGCCTGCGGCTCGTCGCGGTTCGCCCTGCGCGAGATGCCCGTCGCGGACTACCCGACCCTGCCGGCCGCCCCCGAGACGAGCGGCACGATCGCCGGCGACGTCTTCACCCAGGCCGTCGCACAGGTGTCCGTGGCGGCCGACAAGGGCGACACGCTGCCGATCCTCACCGGCGTGCGCATGGAGATCGACGGCGACAAGGTCACACTGCTCGCCACCGACCGCTACCGCCTCGCGATGCGCGAGCTCACCTGGAGCCCCACTGCGACCGACGCCAACCACGTCGCGCTCATCCCGGCCCGCCAGCTCTCCGACACCGCCCGCGCGCTCGGCGCCTCCGGCTCCGTCGAGCTCGCGCTCGGCCAGGGCGGCGACGGCCTCATCGGCTTCGAGGCCGGCCAGCGCCGGGCGACCACCCGTCTGCTCGACGGCGAGTACCCCAAGGTCACCTCGATCTTCCCGACGTCCGTCGACACCGAGGCCGTCATCGAGACTGCCGCCCTCGAGGAGGCCGTCAAGCGCGTGGCCCTCGTCGCCGAGCGCAACACCCCGGTGCTCCTGAAGTTCACCGACGGCCAGGTCGCCATCGAAGCCGGCACCGGCGACGACGCCCAGGCCTCCGAGGCCGTCGAGGCGACGCTCAACGGCCCCGAGATCCAGATCGCCTTCAACCCCCAGTTCCTGCTCGACGGGCTGCACGCCGTCGGCACCCCCTGGAGCAGGCTCAGCTTCACCCAGCCCAGCCGGCCCGCCGTGCTGACCGGGCAGGCCGAGGCCGACTCCGAGCCCGACAGCAGCTACCGCTACGTCCTGATGCCGGTGCGCTTCGCGAGTTGAGCCGCCCAGGGCGAGGCAGCCCATGGCGTACGCGTGGGGTGCCCTCCGGACCCCACGCGCGCCGTGCCCAGACCCACCACCCGCACGACGAACACCCCGACCGGCCGGCTTCTCGGTGAGCACCACTCGGCCGCCCTGCCGTCCGCAGGGCAGCAGGGCGTAGCCTCGAACCGCGCCACCTGATCGACCCCCGTCCTCCGTCAGAAAGGCTCGCGACATGCAGCTCGGTCTCATCGGTCTCGGCAAGATGGGCGGCAACATGCGCGAGCGCTTGCGCCGCGCGGGTCACGAGGTCGTCGGCTTCGACTTCAACCCCGACGTGCGTGACGTCGCGTCGCTCCCCGAGCTCGTCAAGGCGCTCCAGGCCCCGCGCGTCGTGTGGGTCATGGTCCCGGCCGGCGACCCGACGCGGCAGACCGTCGCCCAGCTGGGCGACCTCCTCGAGCCCGGTGACCTCGTCATCGACGGCGGCAACTCCCGTTTCACCGACGACTTCGAGAACGCGAAGCTGCTCGGCGAGAAGAAGGTCGGCTACGTCGACTGCGGCGTCAGCGGCGGCATCTGGGGCCTCGACAACGGCTACGGCCTCATGTGCGGCGGCGACGCCGAATGGGTCGAGAAGGCGATGCCCATCTTCGACACGCTGCGCCCCGAGGGTCCGCGCGAGGAGGGCTTCGTCCACGCGGGCGAGGTCGGCGCCGGCCACTACACGAAGATGGTCCACAACGGCATCGAGTACGGCCTCATGGCGGCCTACGCCGAGGGGTACGAGCTGCTCGAGAAGAAGGACATCGTCAAGGACGTCCCCGGCGCCTTCAAGGCGTGGAGCCGCGGCACCGTCGTCCGGTCGTGGTTGCTCGACCTCATGGTCGCGGCGCTGGAGAAGAACCCCCACCTCGACGACGTGTCCGACTACACCAACGACTCCGGCGAGGGCCGCTGGACCGTCGAGGAGGCCATCGCGCTCGGCGTGCCGATGCCGGTCATCTCCTCGTCGCTGTTCGCGAGGTTCGCTTCGCGCCAGCCCAGCTCGCCGACGATGCAGGCGGTTGCCGCGCTGCGTGGCCAGTTCGGTGGGCACCAGGTCATGACCATCGCCGAGGGCGAGGAGCTGCGCAACAAGACCGGAGACGAGGGCTCGACCCACCCCGCGCCCGCCCCCGAGCAGCCGGGCTCGGCCGGTCACGACGCCGCGAACGCCGGCCCCTCGTCGGGCACCGGCTCCACGTCCTGACGTCCGTGGTGTGGCCGGGAGCCTTGCGATGCATCGCGCCCGGCCTCGCCACCCTCGAGAACCAGCCATCCTGACGTGCACGTCCGCCACCTGACCCTCAAGGACTTCCGCAGCTACCCGAGCGCCGAGCTCGCGTTGACGCCCGGGGTCACGACCCTCGTGGGCCTCAACGGCCAGGGCAAGACCAACCTCGTCGAGGCGGTCGGCTACCTCGCGACCCTGGGTTCGCACCGGGTCGCGACCGACCAGCCCCTCGTGCGGTTCGGGGCGGCCCAGGCGATCGTGCGCGGGGCGATCGTGCGCGACGAGCGCGAGACGATGGTCGAGCTCGAGATCACCCCCGGCCGTGCGAACCGCGCCCGCCTCGGCCGCTCCCCCGTCTCGCGCCCCCGCGACGTGCTCGGGACGGTGCGCACGGTGCTCTTCGCCCCGGAGGACCTCGCCCTCGTCAAGGGTGACCCGTCGGAGCGTCGCCGCTTCCTCGACGAGCTGCTCGTCCAGCGACAGCCGCGATGGTCAGGGGTGCGCTCCGACTACGACAAGATCCTCAAGCAGCGCAACGCCCTGCTCAAGTCGGCGGCTCCGGTGCTGCGCAAGGGCGCCCGCCGCCAGCCGCGTGCCGGTGACCCCTCGCTCGACGAGGCCCGCGAGTCCGCGCTGCACACGCTCGTCGTCTGGAACGACCACCTGTCCACGGTCGGCTCCCAGCTCGTCTACGCCCGGCTGCGACTGCTGCGCGACCTCGTGCCCGACCTTTCGGCGTGCTACGACGCCGTCAGCGCCGCAGCCTCGAACGCCCGGGCGACCTACCGCAGCTCCTTGCACGACGACCTTGCGAAACGGCTCGCCGAGGGCGAGGTGCCCGAGATCGACGAGCTGCGCGCCGGCATGCTCGAGACGCTGGAGCAGGTGCGCGCCAACGAGATCGAGCGCGGCATCACGCTGGTCGGTCCGCACCGAGACGACCTCGTGCTGTCGCTGGGTGAGCTGCCGGCAAAGGGCTACGCCAGCCACGGCGAGTCCTGGAGCTTCGCGCTGGGACTCAAGCTGGCGGCATACCGGCTGCTGCGCCGTGACCTGGGAGATGACCCGGTTCTCGTGCTCGACGACGTCTTCGCCGAGCTCGATTCGGGCCGGCGCGAGCGGCTGGCCGCGCTGATCGCCGACTGCGAGCAGGTGCTGATCACCGCAGCCGTGGGCGCCGACGTTCCCGACGTCTTGCGCGACAACGGCACCACGTATGCCGTCGAGCTCGGTCAGGTCGGGCCTGTCGGCGGCGCCGCGGAGACGCCGGAAGCGCTCGTGATCTCCGGCCCGGCCGAGGCGTCCGGCCCACCCCTGTCATCCGACCTGGCCGAGAGGGCCGTCCCGGTCGAGGCACCTGGTGACGCGGAGGCCCTCGTCGCGGCAGATGTCGTGGCCGACCCGCGCGACGCCGATGCGGTGGCGGATGCGTCCGAGGAAGACGACGACGGTGCCTGAGGACGAGGCGCGCCCCGACCGGGAGCCGGCCGGCGGCGAGAACCCGTCGCCCGAGCAGGCGCCTGCGCCGAGTGACGAGGAGACCCGGATCGCCGATGCGGCCGCCTCTGCTCTGGCCCGCGCTCGAGCGGCCGCCGCCGACAAGGGACTCCGCCCCGGCATGAAGCCCCGCAAGCGGCGCCGCCCCATCGGCCAGGCGCCGGTGCTCTCGGGCTCCTCGCGCGACGGGCGCGACCCGTCGCTGCTCGGCGACCAGCTCGACCGGCTGCTCCTCGACCGCGGCTGGAAGGTCGACGTCGCCGTGGGTTCGGTCATGGGGCGCTGGCCCGAGATCGTCGGACCCGACATCGCGGGTCACGTCGAGCCGATGACCTTCGTCGACGGCATCCTCACGGTGCGGGCCGACTCGACGGCCTGGGCCACGCAGATGCGCCTGCTCTCCTCATCGCTGCTCGCTCGCATCGACGAGGAGATCGGGGCGGGGGCCGTCAGCGAGCTGCGCGTCGTCGGGCCGAGCGCTCCGTCGTGGAACCGGGGCGCCCGCCGGTCGCCCGACTCCCGCGGCCCCCGAGACACCTACGGCTGAGAAAACCCCCATCGAGTGCTCAGTTTCCGACGCTCGTGCTCGTCGCCGACGGGCGGCTGTCGGTGATCCGACGCAGACTGTCGTCATGAGCCAGATGCCGCACTGCACGATCGTCCCGCCCTACATCCTCGAGGCGCTGGCGGCGAGCGACGAGCCGGCCGTGGCCGAGCACGCCCGCGAGGCCCTGCGGCACGACGAGCACCTGCGGTCGACGCGTCGCACGCCGACCGCCCGTCCCACCGGCCGGCGGGCGCCCCGTCGCAAGGACGTCACCGGCGAGCCCGATGCCGCCGCCATCGGCCCGCACCGCACGATCTCCGACGCCAAGGGCACCCAGACGACCCCCGGCACGAAGATGCGCGCCGAGGGCGAGGCGGCCTCCAGCGACGTGGCAGTCAATGAGGCCTACGACGGACTCGGCGCCACCTGGCAGCTGTGGTCGACGGCATACGCCCGTGACTCGCTCGACGGCAAGGGCATGCCGCTGCTCGCGACCGTGCACTACGGACGCAACTACGACAACGCCTTCTGGGACGGCTCGCAGATGGTGTTCGGCGACGGCGACGGCGTCATCTTCGAGCGGTTCACCAAGAGCGTCGACGTGATCGGGCACGAGCTGGCCCATGGCGTCACCGAGCACACGGCCGGCCTGCTCTACCAGGGCCAGTCGGGTGCCCTCAACGAGTCGGTCTCCGACGTCTTCGGCGTACTGGTGAAGCAGCACCTCCTCGGCCAGAGCGTCGAGCAGGCCGACTGGCTCGTCGGTGCCGACCTGCTCGCGCCGTCGGTCAAGGGCCGGGCGCTGCGCGACATGTACAACCCCGGCACGGCCTACGACGACCCCCGCCTCGGCAAGGACCCCCAGCCGGCCCACATGGACGCCTTCGTCGACACCGAGGAGGACAACGGCGGGGTGCACATCAACTCCGGCATCCCCAACCGGGCGTTCGTCCTCGCGGCCCTCGCGATCGGCGGCAACGCCTGGGAGGCAGCCGGTGCCGTCTGGTATGCCGTCGTGTCAGGTGACGGCATCAAGGCGGACTGCGACTTCGCGACCTTCGCCGGCCTCACGGTCGCCGCCGCAGGCACGGCCCACGGTGACGGCTCGGCCGAGCAGACGGCGGTCCGTTCGGCGTGGGAACAGGTCGGCGTGCTGACCGCCGCCTCCGAGGCGCCTGACGCTCCAGGCGCGGGCGGGGCAGGCGCGGGCGCGGCAGGCGAAACCGGTGGCGCCGACCGTTCCGCGCCCGCTCCGTCGCCGGCAGGGGGCTCCGGAAGGACTCCGAGCGCCGGTGCCCAGGTGCTCCTGCGCCGCACCGGAGGCTTCGCCGGCCAGGTGCGCGAGCGGCAGCTGGCCCTCGGCGAGCTGCCCGAGCGCGACGCCAAGGACTGGGCGCACCTGCTGTCGGCCCCGACGCTCCAGCGCATCGCAGCCTCGACCGAGCGCACCCACCCCGACGCATACATCTACTCCGTCGTCTGCGACGAGGCCGGCTGCAACGTGACCATCCAGGAGCCCCACCTGCCCGAGGCGATCCACTCTCTTTTCGAACGGACTCTCAGGGAGGACTGAGCCGACCTCAGTTGTCCTGCAGCGGGTAGGGGCCAGCCGACTCGGGCACATCGGGGTTCGGCAGCGGCCGCGCCGCGCCGACCACCTCGCAGGCTCCGTCGAGACTGCACTGCTCGAGGTCGCGCGTGTCACCGTTCCAGACCTGGAGTGTGAGCCGGTGGTCGGCCGTCATGCGCACGCCCTTCACGTCGCCCTTCGCGTCCGCGGCGGGGCCGCCACCCTGCAGGACGATGGCGGCGTCGGACGTGCGGATCACCACGAGGCTCCCGAAGAGCCAGGACGTGAAACCGTCGACGTGCCCGGTGGCGAGGGCGTACTGACCGTCGTCCGAGAAGCCGAGCATCTGCAGCGGCCCGCACAGTCGCCAGATCTCACGGCCCGAGGCGAGGTCGAGGAGCATCTGGCAGCTCTTCGAGCCGTCGCCACCGGTGTCGCCGCCCACGAACGACAGGCCGAGTCCTGAGGGCGCGTTGACGAAGGCCAGCTCCCCCTTGAGGGACCTCAGGGCTCCGGTCTCGACGTCCCAGGCGATCGAGCTCCCAGTGCCGGGTCGGGACGCGTAGGCCGTCGTGCCCACCAGGCCGGCCGGCGAGTAGCCCGCGTCGCCCGTGGAGCGTGGCTTCAGGGTGGCGACCGTCGCGCCGACACTGTCGGCGTACAGCAGGTTGCCGTCGGCGTCGTTGGCGAGCAGGTGCGTGCCGTCGTCACCGACCCGCGGGCGCTGCTGCGACGCGGCGATGACGGCCCCCTTGGTGCCGTCGGCGTGGACGATGGTGTGGCCGTCCGGCCCGCTGACGAGGAGCCCGTCGCCGAGGCGGGCGACGTAGTCGGTCACGCGGAGGTCCGCAGGGAGGCGAATCGTGGTGCCTCCCTGGTGGTAGGTGCCGTCGACGACGTAGCCCACGTCGGTCGTGGCCGTTACCGGGCCACTGGCCGGCCGCAGCGACGCGGCACCGGCCGCGCCTGTCGGTCGGAGGGTGGGGATGCTGGTCGGGGGCGCGGGCACAGCGGGGGTCGTAGCGGTCGGGGAGGTCGAGCCCGGGACCGGTGACCCCGTCGTCCCGCTCGCCGTGGGCTGCGTGGGCTGCGTGGGACCGGCCGGGATCGTGGTGCCCTGCTCCCGGTGCAGCGAGGCGACGGTGACGGGCAGCGCGACGGCGAGCACGAGACCGGCACCGAGCAGGGCGGCACCCAGCTCTCGGCGTCGGTTGGAGCGGTCGCGGGCGATGGCGCGCTCGGCGAGGTCGGCCACGACGCGTACGCCCTCGCCCTGCCGGTCGAGCGCGTCCCTCAGCTCAGGGTCGATGTGGCTCATGCGGTGGCCTCGCTCATCCTGCTGCGCAGCGCGGAGATCGCGCGGCTCGTGTGACTCTTGACGGTGCCGACGGAGCACCCGAGGACGTCGGCTGTCTGGGCCTCGGAGAGGTCCTCGTAGTAGCGCAGCACGATCGCGGCACGCTGCTGGGTGGGCAGTGCCTGGACGTGGCGCCACAGGTCGAGCGACTCGGACGCGTCGAGTCCGGTCGGGGTGGGCGGGTCGAGCACCTCGATGACGTGGCTGCCGGGTGACTCGTGGCGGCGCAGCATCCGCCGCCAGCGCGAGTTGTTCTCGTTGACCATCACCCGGCGCACGTACGCGTCGGGCAGCTCGACCGCGCGGATCCGCTCCCAGTTGCGGTAGACCTTCGCGAGCGCGTTCTGCAGCAGGTCGTCAGCGTGGTCGCGGTCGCCGGTCAGCAGGTACGCGAGCCGGGCGAGCGCCTGCTCGCGAGCGCGCACGTAGGCCGTGAAGTCGGCCCGGCGTTCGGCGTCGTCCATCCGTCGTCTCCCCTGTCCCTGTCGCTCGGCGGATGCCGGCACACATCAGAACACCCCCAGGGCACGGGAGGTTGTCGCAGTCGGCGAAGGATTTTCGGCAGGCGGCCCCGCCTGCCGAAACCGGGCGAACTCTTTACGAGTTCTTGCCGGTCGCAGCGCCTTCGCGGTGGTTGCCTGTGTCGTCGCCACCGCACTGTTCGAGGTCCTCCTCGAGCTCCCCTCCCTGAAAGGTCGACATGCGTCGTTCCCCCCTCGTCGCCCCCCTCGTCGCGCCCGTTGCGGTCATCGCCGCAGCAGGCGCCCTGCTCTGCACCGCCGGATCCGGCTCCGTCGCGGCTCCCCTGCCCGCGGCTGCCTCGGCCGCCGTTCCCTCGGACGTCACCCTCGTCCAGGTGCGCCAGAGCCTGCTCGGGTCGCACTCGTTCTACGCCCAGACCTACCGGGGCGTCCCGGTGCTCGGCGGGTTCTACTCCGTGCACTCGACGGGTGCGACATCGTCCGTCGACGACGGCCGAAAGGCTGTGACCGGCCTCGCGTCGGTGACACCCGGCGTGGGCCGCGCCAACGCCGCGACGGCCGCGAAGGTCCACGGCAACGCCCGGTCGAGCCGGCTCGTCGTGGTGCCCGGAGTCGCCGGAGCCGCGGCCACGCTCGCCTACGAGGTGACGACCGACCAGGACAAGCAGGTCCTGGTCGACGCCCGCAGCGGCAAGGTCGGAAAGGTCACCGACGAGCGTCGCCTCGCCGACGGCACGGGCAAGGTCTTCGACCCCAACCCCGTCGTCGCGCTCCAGAACGAGTCGCTCAAGGACGCGAGCAACGCCGACTCCGCCGTGCCGGCCGCCGCCTACAAGACGGTGACGCTCGCCCACCTCGACGGCTCCGGCTACCTGCGCGGCGCGTACGCGACCGTCGTCAACCCCACGAAGGGCAAGAACCCGGCCGCCTTCTCGTCGCCGAACGCCTTCCTCTACACGCGCAGCGACAGCCGCTTCGAGCAGGTCAACAGCTACTACGCCGTCGACCGCCTGCAGACCTACATCCAGTCGCTCGGTTTCACCGACGTCAACAACGAGGCCCAGGACCTCAACGTCAACGCGACGACGCAGGACAACTCCTGGTACACCCCCAGCCAGGACACCATCACCATCGGCACCGGCGGCGTCGACGACGGCGAGGACCAGGAGGTCGTGTGGCACGAGTACGGCCACGCGGTCCAGGACGACCAGGTGCCCGGGTTCGGCGCGAGCAACGACGGCGGCGCCATCGGCGAGGGCTTCGGCGACTACCTGGCCGCCACCATGTCGCAGGCGAACTCGGCCGACACCGCGACGACGCCCTGGGCGTGCGTCATGGACTGGGACTCGACGAGCTACACCTCGACCACGCCGCACTGCATCCGCCGCCTCGACACGGCCAAGACCGTCGCCAACCGCACCGGTGAGGTGCACGACGACGGTGAGATCTGGAGCCACGCGCTCTGGGACATGAACAAGGGCCTCGGGCGCGACAAGGCGACCCGGATCATCCTCGAGGCGCAGTTCGGCTACTCGCCGACGACGACGTGGGCGGCAGCCGCGCAGAAGACCGTCGACACCGCGACGGCGCTCTACGGCGCGACCGACGCCGCCACCGTGCGCGCTGCCTTCCGGGCCCGCGGCATCCTCTGACGGGGCCGTCGGCCGGGTGCCGCACCACCCCTTGCGTATGCCGGTAGGTCGGGTTCCTCTGGGACCCGGCCTGCCGGCATACGCGGGTGGATGAGCGGGTCGAAAAGCCGGTTGCGCCGGGGTCGCGATGGGGTCGCAACGGGGCTCGAAGGGGCCGGTCAAGGGCCTGTGGACAGGGCGTGACCGAGGTGGGTGAACGCGGGAGAATGGACCTGTGGGTCCAGCGCGATCGCTGGGATCGCTGCGACTCGTGAGAAGGCGTCACAGGCGCGCTGGGGGGCCGGGGGGTGACTCCCCCCTCGGATGACGGGGTGTTCGGGCCGGAAAATGGCCGTTCCGCGCGTCTGAGGGCACGGTTCACCTCTCCGGACCGTTAGAATGATGAGGTTGCGGCTCGACGTCACGTCGAGCCGCCCGCATGAGGTCTGACCACCAAGGGTCACCAGAGGAGAGACGTGTCCGACGCCGACGAGCCGACCACCCCCAGCACCACCCCGAGTCCCAGCGACTCCCTCCCTGACTCCCTCCCTGACTCGGTCCCCGACTCGACCAACGGCTCGACACCGGCTCCCGCACCTGTGGCACCTCCCGCACCTCCTGCGGACGTCCGGCCCAACGGTGTCGACTACGACGCCAGCGCCATCACCGTCCTCGAGGGTCTCGAAGCCGTGCGCAAGCGTCCCGGCATGTACATCGGCTCCACGGGGCCCCGCGGCCTGCACCACCTGGTCTACGAGATCGTCGACAACGCGGTCGACGAGTCGCTCGCCGGCTACGCCGACACCATCGACGTGACCCTGCTCGCCGACGGCGGCGTGCGGGTCAAGGACAACGGTCGCGGCATCCCCACCGACATCCACCCGGTCGAGAAGATCAGCGCCGTCGAGCTCGTGCTGACGCAGCTGCACGCCGGCGGCAAGTTCGGTGGCGGCGGCTACAAGGTGTCCGGCGGCCTGCACGGCGTCGGCAGCTCGGTCGTCAACGCCCTCTCGCACCGCCTCAAGGCTGCGGTGCGCCAGAAGGGCCACGTCTTCCGGATGAGCTTCACCGACGGCGTGCCCGACGGCCCGCTGGAGAAGCAGGAGGCCACCGACGAGACCGGCACGACGATCACGTTCTGGGCCAACGCCGACATCTTCGAGACGGTCGACTACGACTTCGAGACGATCCGGGCCCGCATGCAGCAGATGGCCTTCCTCAACAAGGGCCTGACGATCAACCTCGTCGACGAGCGCATCGAGCAGAAGCCGGCCGAGGGCGACGTCGACCTCGACGGCGTCGACGAGGACATCGAGGTCGTCGACGAGGCCGACGACGACGAGCCTCAGGCGGCCTCCGGTCCCGACGGCGGCGAGAAGAAGAAGGTCACGGCCAAGAAGGTCAGTTACCGCTACGACAACGGCCTCGTCGACTACGTCAACCACATCAACGGCAGCAAGCGCAGCGAGCCGGTGCACCCCGAGGTCATCTCCATCGAGGCCGAGGACGAGGCCCGCTCGCTCACCCTCGAGCTCGCGATGCAGTGGACCAACGCCTACAGCGAGTCGGTGCACACCTACGCCAACGCGATCAACACGCACGAGGGCGGCACCCACGAGGAGGGCTTCCGCGCGGCGATGACCAAGCTCATCAACGAGTTCGCGCGCAAGCAGAACCTCCTCAAGGAGAAGGACGAGAACCTCACCGGTGACGACGTCCGTGAAGGCCTCACCGCCGTCATCTCGGTCAAGCTCGGCGAGCCGCAGTTCGAGGGCCAGACCAAGACGAAGCTCGGCAACTCCGAGGTCAAGGGCTTCGTCCAGCGCGCGATGACCGACGAGTTCGGACACTGGCTCGAGGCCCACCCCACCGAGGGCAAGGACATCGTCCGCAAGTCGGTGCAGGCGGCGGCAGCGCGGATGGCGGCCCGCAAGGCCCGTGAGGCGACCCGCCGCAAGGGACTGCTCGAGTCGGGCGGCCTGCCGGGCAAGCTCAAGGACTGCCAGAGCAAGGACCCCAGCATCTCCGAGGTCTTCATCGTCGAGGGCGACAGCGCCGGCGGCTCGGCCACGCAGGCCCGCAACCCGCACACCCAGGCGATCCTCCCGATCCGCGGCAAGATCCTCAACGTCGAGAAGGCACGCATCGACAAGATCCTCGCCAACAACGAGGTGCAGGCGCTCATCTCGGCGTTCGGCACCGGCATCGGCGAGGACTTCGACATCGACAAGGCGCGCTACCACAAGATCGTGCTGATGGCCGATGCCGACGTCGACGGCATGCACATCCGCACGCTGCTGCTGACGCTGCTGTTCCGGTTCATGCGACCCCTCATCGAGGCCGGCTACGTCTACCTCGCCCAGCCGCCACTGTTCCGGCTGCGCTGGAGCAACGCCGACCACCAGTTCGCCTACTCCGACAAGGAGCGCGACGGCCTGCGCAAGATCGGCGAGGACAAGGGCTGGCGCCTGCCGAAGGACAACCCGATCCAGCGCTACAAGGGCCTCGGAGAGATGAACTACCAGGAGCTCGGCGAGACGACGATGGACCAGTCCACGCGCACGCTGCTCCAGGTCACCCTCGACGACGCCGCCAAGGCCGACGAGGTCTTCGCCGTCCTGATGGGCGAGGACGTCGAGTCCCGTCGCTCGTTCATCCAGAAGAACGCGCACGACGTGAAGTTCCTCGACATCTGACCTCCGCCGTATGCCGTCCGGCACGTTCCACGTGAAACGTCGCCACCCGGCATACGTCCTCTGCTGCACCAATCTGACTGAGAGACAAAGGGATCTGACGTGAGCGACGACCTGCCTCCCACCAACGGGGACGACGTCACCGAGCCTTCCGAGGAGAACGTCGACGCACGCGCGGTCATCGCGCGTGAGCCCGGCGAGCACGACCGGGTCGAGCCGGTCGACCTCAACACCGAGATGCAGCGCAGCTACATCGAGTACGCGATGTCGGTCATCGTGTCCCGCGCGTTGCCCGACGTCCGCGACGGCCTCAAGCCGGTGCACCGCCGCATCGTCTACGCGATGTACGACGGCGGCTACCGCCCCGACCGCGGCTTCAACAAGTGCGCGCGTGTCGTCGGCGACGTCATGGGTCACTACCACCCGCACGGTGACTCGGCGATCTACGACGCCCTCGTGCGCCTCGTGCAGGACTGGTCGCTGCGCTACCCGCTCGTCCAGGGTCAGGGCAACTTCGGCTCGCGCGGCAACGACGGCGCGGCCGCCCCGCGTTACACCGAGTGCCGGATGGCCCCGATCGCCATGGAGATGGTGCGGGACATCGACCAGGACACCGTCGACTTCGTGCCGAACTACGACGGCAAGACGATGCAGCCGTCCGTCCTGCCGAGCCGCTTCCCCAACCTGCTCGTCAACGGCTCGGCCGGTATCGCCGTCGGCATGGCCACGCAGATCCCGGCGCACAACCTGCGTGAGGTCGCCGCGGGTGCCGAGTACTACCTGCGGCACCCGGAGATCGGTCGCGAGGAGCTGCTCGAGGCCCTGCTCGGCATCATCAAGGGGCCCGACTTCCCGACCGGCTCGCTCATCATGGGCCACCGCGGCATCGAGGACGCCTACCGCACCGGCCGCGGGTCGATCATCATGCGGGCGGTCGTCAACGTCGAGGAGATCCAGAACCGGCAGTGCCTCGTCGTCACCGAGCTGCCCTACCAGGTCAACCCCGACATGCTCGCGCTCAAGATCGCCGACCTCGTCAAGGACGGCAAGATCGCGGGCATCTCCGACATCCGTGACGAGACGTCGGGCCGCACCGGTCTGCGCATCGTCGTCGTGCTCAAGCGCGACGCCGTCGCCAAGGTGGTGCTCAACAACCTCTACAAGCACACGCAGCTGCAGACGACCTTCGGCGCCAACATGTTGGCGCTCGTCGACGACGTGCCGCGCACGCTGCCGCTCGACGGCTTCATCCGGCACTGGGTCGACCACCAGATCGAGGTCATCGTCCGGCGCACCAGGTTCCGCCTCAACAAGGCCGAGCAGGAGATCCACATCCTGCGTGGTCTGCTCAAGGCGCTCGACATGCTCGACGAGGTCATCGCGCTCATCCGCGGGTCGCGCACCGTCGACGTCGCGCGCGAGGGCCTCATCGAGCTGCTCGCCATCGACGAGACGCAGGCCAACGCGATCCTCAACATGCAACTGCGACGGCTCGCCGCCCTCGAGCGCGAGAAGCTGCAGCAGGACCACGACGCGCTGCAGGAGCTGATCGACGAGTACACCGCGATCCTCGCGTCGCCGCAGCGCCAGCGCGACATCGTCTCCGAGGAGCTGCAGGCCATCGTCGACAAGTACGGCGACGACCGGCGCACCGAGATCATCCCCTTCGACGGCGACATGTCGATGGAGGACCTCATCCCCGAGGAGGACGTCGTCGTCACGATCACCCGCGGCGGCTACGCCAAGCGCACGCGGGTCGACCAGTACCGCTCGCAGAAGCGCGGCGGCAAGGGCGTCCGCGGCACGTCACTGCGCGGCGAGGACGTCGTCGAGCACTTCTTCACGACGACGACGCACCACTGGCTGCTCTTCTTCACCAACCTCGGACGCGTCTACCGCGCCAAGGCGTACGAGCTGCCCGAGGGCTCCCGCGAGAGCAAGGGCCAGCACGTGGCCAACCTGCTCGCGTTCCAGCCCGGCGAGCAGATCGCCCAGGTGCTGGCGATCAAGGACTACGAGGCCGGCGACTACCTCGTGCTCGCCACCCGCCGCGGCCTGGTCAAGAAGACCCGCCTCGCCGACTACGACTCGAACCGCTCGGGCGGCCTCATCGCCGTGAACCTGCGCGAAGGGGACGAGCTCGTCGGGGCCGGTCTGGCGTCCAACCGCGACGACCTGCTGCTCGTCTCGCGCAAGGGCCAGTCGGTCCGGTTCACCGCCACCGACGAGGCGCTGCGCCCGATGGGCCGGTCGACGTCCGGCGTCACCGGCATGAAGTTCCGTGACGGCGACGACCTGCTCGCCATGTCGGTCGTCGAGGAGGGCGAGAGCCCCGACGTGTTCGTCGTCTTCGAGAACGGTCTGGCCAAGCGCACCCCGGTGTCGGAATACCGCCTCCAGGGCCGTGGTGGCCTCGGCATCAAGGTGGCCAAGCTGTCGGAGAAGGGCGGCGACCTCGTCGGAGCCCTCACCGTGGTCGAGACCGACGAGGTCATGGTCGTCATGGAGAAGGGCAAGATCGTCCGCTCCCGCGTCGACGAGGTGCGCCACACCGGCCGCTCATCGCAAGGCGTGAAGTTCGCGACGCCCGACAAGGGCGACTCCATCGTGGCGGTCGCCCGCAACGCCGAGTCGGCCAGCGCGGTCGAGGACATCGAGGCCGGTGAGCCCGTCGACCAGCCGTCCGGCACGGGAGCGCCCGCTACGGTTCCCAGCGATGATGGCGTACCGTCGGACGAGACCTCGACTGGCGAGGACGGTTCGTCCGAGGACGACAACGGAGGTGACGCATGAGCACGACCAGTTCTGAAGGGTCGTTCGGCGCGGCCGGCTACGGTGCCGGCACGTCGCGAGGCTCAGGCAGCGGCAAGGGCGCCACCTCGGGCGGCGGATCGGGCAGTGCGAGCCCCGCTTCGGGCACCGGATCAGCTGACTCGGGCAGCGGCTCCTCCAGCGGTTCGTCGAACGGCTACTACGGCTCCGGCGGCGCTGCCTACTCCTCGGGGTCCGGCCCGGGCTCGTCCGGCAGCACGTCGGGTGCCTCACCCAGCGACTCGACGACCTCGCTCTCGCGCGGTGCCGTGACCACGCGTACGGCCCCGACCCAGAAGGTCGGTGCTGCACCCGGCCGGCCCGCCGGGGCTCCCGGCTCGGCGCCCCGCAAGCACAAGGGTCCCCGCCGCGTCCGGCTCGCTGTGGCTCGCGTCGACCCCTGGTCGGTCATGAAGATGAGCTTCCTGCTCTCGGTGGCACTCGGCATCGCCGGCGTCATCCTCACGGCCGTGCTGTGGATGATCCTGTCGACGATGAACGTCTTCTCCGACATCGAGGGCGTGCTCCAGTCGCTGCAGACCACGACCTCCGACCCGTTCTCGATCAAGGACTACGTCGGCTTCGGTCGCGTGGTGTCGCTCTCGATCGTCATCGGCGTCATCGACGTCATCCTGATGACCGCCATCGCGACTGTCATGGCCTTCCTCTACAACATCTGCTCGGCCCTCGTCGGCGGCGTGCAGCTCACCCTGACCGACGACTGACCCCCGCTCACTCCCCGCGGGCGCGACCGTTTTGTAGGTTCGCGGGGGCATCGGGTAACGTTTCCCCTCGCGTCCGGTCATCACCTCTGACGGGGTGGATCGGTCGCGCGAAGGTGACGATGGGCCTATAGCTCAGACGGTTAGAGCGCTTCCCTGATAAGGAAGAGGTCGGAGGTTCAAGTCCTCCTAGGCCCACCATCACCGCCACTTCGGAGAGGATCTCGAATGCTCAAGCGTCTCGCCCTCATCGGTGGCGCGGTCGCCGGCCTCGTGCTCCTGCGCAAGAAGGCCAAGCAGCAGCAGGCCGAGCAGGACCTGTGGACGCAGGCCACCGACGACGTGCAGGCACCGGTCGTCCCGGCCCCCGCCTCACCGTCGGCGAACGGCCAGGCCAACGCCGCGAGCTGACCTCCTCCCCATTCAGGGGCCATGGCGCAATTGGTAGCGCACCTGCTTTGCAAGCAGGGGGTTAGGGGTTCGAGTCCCCTTGGCTCCACCACATGAAGCCTTTCCCTTCTGGGAGAGGGTTCTTTGCATGGCTCGCAGCCCTGGTCGGGCGCGACTTCGCACAGCTCGTGGGTTGAGGCGACACCAAGTGCGCGATCTCGCGCAGGTTCAAGACAGTTAGGCCCGCCGGAGCGATCAGTTTGGTGGAGCGGGCGGCAACAACTACGGGGACAACTCCCAATTGGCACGGGCGCTGCGTCCTGGGCTCGGCTTGAGCCGGCCGGAGTCGCGTAGTTTCTGTGCTGCCCAGCGCACGTCGTACTGCCACGTGTAGAAGAGGTCACCGGAACTCACGATGTCGTCTTCATGGCGCGCCCAAATCTTCTTCGAGACGGCGAGAACAGACCCGCTACCGCCCAGACTCTCGAGCGCCTCCAGCACCCAGTCCTTGAGGATCTCCTTGTCAGCCATAGGCGTGAGCTTCATCAACACCGACCACCGGGTCAAGCTGGGCACGCGCGCGCACCTCATGTGATCGCACGTCGTGCAGGTAGAGAGTCGCCGTATGCGCTGGCCGGTGGTCGAGCGATTGGTGGGGTGATCACCACAGCGGGTGAAGGACGATGTGCCGGCCCTTGATCCGGCGCAAGAGGGCCATTTCACGGACAGGTACGCGAATGGGCGCGAACCGTTGCGAACCGTGGAACTCGTGTGGACTTCGTGGGGGAAATGCGTGGTGTGCCCCTCCGTAGGTTTCTGGTCAGCGGGATCGACACGATCCCAACCAGAACCTCCGGGCCGCGCCCGGCCCGATCACAGGAGCACACACACCATGAGCGTTCTCACCAGCAAGAAGGTCCTCGTTCCCCTCGCCACGGCCGTCGTCGCCGGCGCCCTCGCCGTCGGGTCGGGTGCCGACTTCTCCTCGACGTCCGGCAACACCGCGAGCAACGTCACCGCCGGCACGCTGACGCAGTCCAACAGCAAGGCGAACGCGTCGATCCTCAACCTCACCAACATGAAGCCCGGCGACTCCGTCTACGGCCAGGTCGTCATCACCAACACCGGCTCGCTCGGTTCGATCTTCTCCGTCACGGAGACCGCGTCCTCGGGCTTCACCACCGGCACGCTCACCGAGAAGATCGAGGACGTCACCAACGCCAACTCGCCGACCACCGTCTACAGCGGCAACTTCGGCGGCGCCGCCACGAAGACCCTCGGCACCTGGGCGGCCGGCGAGGCGCGCACCTACCGCGTCACCGTCACGCTCCTGTCGAGCGCGACGAACACCGAGCAGGGCAAGACGGCGTCCACCGCGTTCGCCTGGAACGGCACGCAGACCTCGCCCACCGTCACGAACGTCGACCCCGTCACTCCCTGATCCTGACCGGCCCGGTGTCGACGCGGGGGGCGTGGACACCGGGCTGCACCACTTGACCCAGCTCTGCCCAGCGCCACACAGCTCAGCACAGACCACCGAGAGGACATGCCATGGCCACCGCCGCTCCCCGTCGACGCAGCATCCGCATCGCGGGGCTCGTCGGGAACCTGGCCGTCGTGCTCATGATGCTGCTGGCCGTGGCCTACGTGCTGCCCTCGCTGCTCGGCTTCCAGCGCTACATCATCACCGGCGGCTCGATGCAGGGCACCTACGACAAGGGCTCGGTCGTCTTCGACAAGGTGGTGCCCACCGCCCAGTTGCGGGTCGGAGACGTCATCACCTACATCCCGCCGGCGAGCAGTGGCGTGACGAACCTCGTGACGCACCGCATCGTCTCCGCCGAGCCGGGCACCAAGGGCATCGTCTACCGGACCAAGGGCGACGCCAACCCGAGCATCGACCCCTGGACGTTCACGCTCGACCGCGCCGAGCAGGCCGTCGTCCAGTTCCACGTTCCGCAGGTCGGTTGGGTGCTGCTCTTCCTCTCCGACCCGAGCCATCGGAAGCTGCTCGTCGGCATCCCTGCCGGGTTCATCGCGCTCCTCAGCGTCCTGGAGGCGTTCCGGAATGCCCGTCGGGAGAAGGACTCCGCCGCCCAGCGCGACGACGCCGCCCCGTCCACCAGCGCAGCCGGGCACGCCGTGCCCGATGCCCCCGACACCTCGTCGGGCCTCGTTCGTCCGGCCGCCATGGCCGGTCGCTGACCCTGCGGCTTCCCTGGGCTGTGGGGTCGTCACCACCAGCAGGCCCGTCCCTCGTGGGCGGGCCTGCTGGCATGTCTCTAGCCGGCATACCTGCTGGGACGGCCTCGGAGAGTTCCAAGTTGTAGAAGTTCCGCATCCCGGGCGTGTGCTCCCGCGAGGCTCCCGTGGCGGCCCTCTCCGTAGCGTTTGGACCATGCCGAGGACTCGACTGCTGCTGCTGGCGATCGCCGCGTTGGCGACCGTCCTCGGCGCGACCTCGTCGTTCTCCTCGGCCTCGTTCACGTCGCAGTCGACGAACCAGCCGGCCGTCTTCACCGCGGCCTCCGACTGGACGCCGCCCACCGTCGCGATGAACCCCCCCGCCAGCGTCGTCAGCGGCACGGTCTCCGTCTCGGCCACCGCCTCGGACGCGCACAGCGGCCTCGCGTCGGTGCTCATCGAGTACCTCGGATCGACGGGCTCGTGGACGAGCATCTGCACCGCCGCCGTGAGCCCGTGGTCATGCAGCTGGGACACGACGGCTCGCGCCGACGGCACCTACGCCCTGCGGGCCACCGCCACCGACAAGTCGGGCAACGTCACCGTCTCTGACCCGGTGTCCACGATGGTCGCCAACAACGTCACGCTGGTCCTCGGCGACCCGGGCAGCGACGTGCGGGGCAGCCTCTCGCTGTCGGCCACGATCTACGGCGGCGGCTCGCTCGTCTACACCACCACCTTCGAGTACGCCGTCGCCGGCGGCTCGACGTGGAAGACCCTGCCACTGTGCTCGCCCATCGGGGTCGGGCAGACCTTCACCTGCACGTGGAACACGACCGGACTGAGCAACGGGACGTACGACCTGCGAGCCACCGCTGCGGCAGGTAGCACCCGAGTCACCTCGGCGTCCGTCACCGACGTGATGGTCGACAACACCCCCCCGTCCGTGACGATGACCGACCCCGGCGCGACCCTGAGTGGCACCGTCACCCTGGGCGCCACTTCGGCCGACAGTGACTCGGGCGTCAACCAGGTCGTCATCCAGTACGCGCCGAACGGCACCACCACGTGGACGACGGCCTGCACGATCGGGTCCCCGCCGTTCACCTGCCGCTTCGACACGACGAAGCTCACGAACGGCAAGTACGACGTCCGCGCCGTCTCCACCGACAACGCCGGCAATACGGCGACGTCGGCCTCGGTCACCGGTCGCACCGTCGACAACACCGTCTCGTCCGTCGCGATGGAGGACCCGGGCGCCTACCTCACCGGCAGCGTCACCCTCACGGCGACGGCCACCGCCCGCACCGGCGTCGCCTCCGTCACCATCCAGCGCTCCCCCAACGGCGCCGGCACGTGGACGACCGTGTGCACTCTGGCGGGCTCGTCACCGTTCTCGTGCAGCTGGGCCTCGACGAGCACCCCCGACGGGCTCTACGACTTCCGGGCCGTGCTCACCGAGACCGGCGGCGCGGTCACCACGTCGACCGTCGTCAGCGCCCGCCGTGTCGACAACACGGCGCTGCGCGGCGCCGACGTGCAGGCCGTGAACGGCGGCGCGACGGTCGGCAGGATCGAGGCCAACGACTCCCTGACGCTCACCTACACCGACACGGTCAAGCCGGCGTCGATCACCCCGACCTTCACCGGCGCGGCCATGTCTGTCCAGGTGCGCATCCGTGACGGCGCCGTGATCGGCCTGACCAGCAAGGACGACACCCTCGACGTGCTCGTCGGCAGCACCGTCATCAACCTCGGCTCGGTGAACCTCAAGGGAGACTTCATCAAGGCGAACAAGACGACGCTCTTCAACGCCACCATGACGGCGAGCACGACGGTGGTCGGGTCGGCCAACCGCACGGTCATCACCCTGAAGCTGGCCGCCCTGGCCAGCGGTGGAGCGGTGCGCACCGCCGCGACGACCCAGAACATGGTGTGGACTCCGTCGACGAGCGCGACCGACCTGTTCGGGTCCGCCTCCTCGGGGGCCCCGGTGACCGAGACCGGCACCCTCGACAAGGACTTCTGATGCGCGGTCAGCAGGCCACCAACGCGCGGGTCACCCAGTCAGCCGGCTCGGCCCCGGGCGTACGCCGTTCGGGCTGGTCGCACGCAGCCGCGCTGGGCGCGTGCGGCCTCGCGGGTCTGCAGGTCGCGACGCTGGTCACGCGACCCGACACGGCGGCATACCTGCGGGTGATCCTCGTCGTCGGGGCGCTCGCCACGGCGGCGGCGGGCGTGGGGCTCGGCCTGCGCAACTGCGTGGTCTCGAGGACCTTGGCCCTCGTTGTCTCCGTCGTCGCCCTCGCCGCAGTCGTGCTGCTCATGACCGTCGGCGGCCCGGGAAGCGATCCCGTGCCGGCCGGCGTGGGGATGTGGGCGGCGGTCGGGCTCGGTTCGGGAGTGCTCACGGCACTGTTCGGTGACGAGGCACGACGGCGTCGGAACACGAATGGTGGGTTGGCGTCGGCAAATCCGGATAATTTGGGCACATGGCGACCCAGGTTCTGCTCGTGGAGGACGACAACGACATCGCTGGTGCGTTGGTCATGGCGCTGGCTCGGGACGACTACGAGGTCACGCGAGCAGCGAACGGACTCACGGCTGTCGACCACGTCGCCAGCCGAACCACCCACGTCGTCCTGCTCGACCTCGGTCTCCCCGACATCGACGGCCTCGAGGTCTGCCGACGCATCCGCGCCAACGGTTACGACGGCGTCGTGATCATCCTGACCGCCCGCGGCGGCGAGCTCGACCGCGTCGTCGGGCTCGACGTCGGCGCTGACGACTACATGTCCAAGCCGTTCTCGCTCTCCGAGTTGCTGGCGCGCATCCGAGCGACGCTGCGCCGCGGCTGGGCCGCGACCACCCCTCCCGAGGAGGCGCCGGCACCCGCCGCCGCCAACGGGGACCCTGGGCATGACGCGCCACCGGCCACGCAGTCCACCTCGACCGCCTCAGCTCCCGGCACTGCTTCCGCCGTGTCGCCCGTGGGCGGGCTGAGCGTCGACACCCGGTCGCGTCGCGCCTTCGTCTCCGGGGGCGAGCTCGCCCTGACGGCAAAGGAGTTCGACGTGCTCGCCCTGCTCGACGCCGAGCGTGGAGCAGCCATCACCCGCGAGCAGCTGATGAACGAGGTGTGGGACGAGAACTGGTTCGGGTCCACCAAGACGCTCGACGCCACGGTCGGCCGGCTGCGCCAGAAGCTCGAGACGGCCGCGAGCCCGGCCCGCATCGCCACCGTCCGCGGCGTCGGGTTCCGGTTAGAGGACGAGCCGCCGGATGCGTGAGCGGCTCGTCGCCGCACTCGTCGGGACGGCCGTCGGCGTGGTCGTCGTCATGGCGGTCGTGCGTGCCTACGCCCTGGCCGACGAGGTCGAGCGCTCGGCGCACGCGACGGTTGAGCGCTCCCTCACGATGGCGACCGTCGCCGTCGACGAACGGCTGGCCGGCGGGCGTCCCGTGACGCCGGAGCTGCTGGCGGCCCTGTCCAGCGGCGTCGTCAACATCCGGTTCCGGCCGGCCGGCGGTGCTGCGGTGGACGGTGGACCGGCCGTCACCGCGACGGACCGTGAGTTCGCCGAGACCACCACTCGACCCGACGGGTCGCAGATCACCGTCGTGCGGCCCGCCGACGACATCGGCCGACGCATCTCGGACGTGCTGCTCCCGCTCGTGCTGCTCGCACTCGGGGTCGTGCTGGCAGCCGCGGTCGTCGGCTGGGTCCTCTCCTGTCGGATCGCTCGACCGTTCCAGGAGCTGGCGGTCGCGGCACGCGCCCTCGCCCGCGGCCGGACCGGGGTCGACGTGCGGCACTACGGCGTGCCCGAGGCTGACGCGATCGGCGCGGCCCTGCGTGAGGGCCTGGCGCGCGTCGACCGCCTACGCGAGCGTGAGCAACAGTTCGCGGTGACCGCGTCGCACCAGCTGCGCAGCCCGATCACGGCGCTGAAGCTGCGGGTCGAGGCGCTCGGTCTGCACCCCGACCTCCCCGTCGACGCCCGCGGCGATCTCCACGAGCTGCAGCGAGGCCTCGACCGCCTGTCCACGGCGGTGCTCGAGGTCCTCGACTCGGCGCGCGACGAGCGCGACGCCGGCGCCGGGCCGGTCGACGCCACACCGCTGCTCGCCGAGGCGGTCCAGCGACTGGCCTCGCGTCGGCTACGCCGCCGGGTCGAGCTGACCGCCCCGGGCGGCATTCTCGTCGACGTCCCGTCGGACGCCTTCACCGATGTCGTGGCTGCGCTGCTCGACGACTGTGTCGGCTCGGGCAGCGGCACGGTGCGTGCCGAGGTCGCCGACCGTGGCACGCACGTCGAGGTCGTCGTGTCGGACGACGGCCCACCGCGTGGAGCGCCCGACCTCGTCCATCGCGACACCGCGCCCGCTCACCTGGCGGCTGCCGTCACGACCGCGGAGTCGTTCGGTGGACGCCTCATGCTCGCCGACACCCCGACGCACCGTTACCGTCTGCTGCTCCCGCGCGCGGGCGCGTGAGCCGGATCGGGGCGGCACCCCGAGTCGTCCCGACACGTCCTCGGCGTTCAGTCCGCGGCGAGGTACCAGACGGTCGACGTCAGGACCGCCAGCATGAGCAACCCGAAGAGCAGCCCGCCGGCCACCGGCAGGAACCACCCCGCCGCACGCCTCGAGCGCACCGCCACGAGCTTGACCACGATGGCCCCCACGACGGCACACCCGATGACACCGTGGACGACGGTGCGCGCCGGCACGGGTTTGCCGTCGGCGAGGGTGCCCGACTCGAGACCGAGCGCCCAGACGCAGTGGTAGGCCACGACCACGGTGAGCACCAGCGCGACGGTGCCCGAGAGGCGGTGGGCCGGACCGACCCAGGACGGCGCCGTGCTGCCGAACCTGCCGTACATCCAGAGGGCTCCCAGGACCTGGAGCACCGCGAGCACGGCGATCGCGATCGAGAGGACCACCTTCATCGAGATGACGGTGCGGAACCCCAGGGTGGTGGTGCCGGCGAGCGTCGGGTCGTGCACCTTGCCGAAGACGCCGACGAGGAGTGCCACCACTGCCCCCAAGGCGAAAGCCGTCAGGGGGACGGTCATGCTCCTCGGTGCTGCGCTCTCTGCCATCTCGTCAGGATCCTCCCGACCTTCCCCGTGAGTCGAGCACCTCTTTGGCCACGGACCGCCCGGCCGAGCCGACCGATCCGACGGCCCCGAGCGCCCGGTCCAGAGTCGGTGGTCGGCGTACAGCGAATCCACGGGAACTTCCTCTGGCGAATCCATACGTGGAGTGTCATGCTCGATGGAGCACCATCGACGGGTCCCGTTCCGGGCCCGGCCCATCGGGGGCGTGGTGCGTCGGAAGGACGAGAAGGACGACACAGATCCCTTCGATCTGATGCAAACTTCATCAAGACTCTTTCGCAACTGGCCATGTTCCGTTTACACTCGTCAGTAGCGAAGGGTTGGGCCCGCACGAACCGCGCCCAGCCCTTCTGCATGTGCTGGCTCGCGCTGTCCCCCTGTCGGTGCGAGCCAGCTCAAGCAGAGAAGGACCCGGATGCCGTTGGCACCCGGGTCCTTCTCTGTGCGCGGTCTCCTGCGCAGCTCTCTGCCGAGGGTCAGCTCCCGGCGTCGTCACCCCGCTGGGCGCGGGTGCGGGCCGATCCTCGCGAGGAGGCGGTGGTCGACGCGCCGTTGATCGCGCCGCCCTCGACGGCGTCGGACGTGATCGCGTCGGAGTCGAGGGTCGGGTCCACCGACGTCACCTGCCCCGGCGAGCCGGAGGTGTCGACGGACTCGCCCGAGCGGTCCTTGGCGTCGGCCAGGGCCGACTGGCCCTTGGCAGCCAGGTCGCCGGCCTTGTCCTTGGCGGCGTCGGCGAGCTCGGAGCCCTTCTCCTTGGCCTTGGCCGCGGCGTCGGTGACGGCGTCCTTCGCGTGGCTCACCTGCTCGGAAGCCTTGTCCTTGAATGTGGCGGCGTCGGACGAGCCGGACGGTCCGGACGTGCCGGCGGTGCCCGCCGTGCGCGAGTCGAGCGGCGTGGCCCACGGGTCGTCGGCCTGCTGCTGCTTGCGGAAGGCGGCGACAGCGGCGACGGCGGCGGCCGTGAGACCGATGGCGATGAGCCACTTGCCCTTGCCGCCGCGCCTCTTGGCCACGGCGTCGCCCTTGAGCACGGCATAGGCGTCATGGGCGCGCTGCCCACCGACAGCCGTGGACTCCCTGGCCTGCGCCGCGGCCTGCTCGAGGTGCGGCTGGGCCGCCTCGCGAGCCTGCTCGGCGCCGGCGGCGAGAGCCGCAGCGGCAGTGGCGATGGCGGCGCCCACCCTGGGCAACACCGTGTCGACGAGCGTCGACTGGGCCGCCTCGACATGCGGCTTGGCACGGTCTGCGGCGTCGTGCAGCGTCGGTGAGGCGGCCTCCCTGGCGGCGGCGAACCGCTCACGGGCGGCCTCGGCGGCGTCGTGAAGCATCGGCGCAGCGGCCTCGCGAGCGGCGTGGGCGCGCTCCCGGGCGGCCTCGGCCGCGTCGTGGAGCACCGGGGCGGCGGCCTCGCGTGCTGCGTGAGCCCGCTCCCAGGCGGCCTCCCTCGCGGCTGCAGAAGCGTCGCTCGCCGAGGCGGCTGCGGTGTCCTTCAGCGAGCCGAGCCGGTCGCCGGCCGCAGAGCCGAGATCGGCTGCCGCGGCGCGCGCCTGGTCGACTGCAGCCTCCGTGCGGGACTGCTTGGTTCGGAACATTCGTCCTCCTAGGTCCACTCGTCCTTACCCATCCTGCCAAGTTCAGTGACGCGCCGCACGGGGCGCCGCCCGCCGAGGGGGTGGGCCCACCGGCCGGGGCGCCGTCGCACGGCGCACCTTGCGTATGCCGTGCTGCCCGCAACGCGTGTGCGCGGGGCTCAGCCCGTGGTGTCGTGCGGCGGTTCCGCGTGACGACCCCCGGCGCTCGGCGTCGCCTGCTCCGGTCCGGGCGCGTCGTGTCCCCTGAGGGGGTCGTGACCCTGGTGGCCCGAGACGGTCGGCGGGTGGTCGAGACCCAGCACCGTGTCCTCGAGCGTGGTGTCCTCCAACGACTCCCGCACGGGCGCGGGGACGTCGCCGGCTGCGGCAGCGAACCCGCTGTCGACCGGCGTGGCCGGGGTGACCGGCGTGGCCGAGGTGGCCGAGGTGGCCGAGGTGGCCGAGGTGGCCGGGTCGGCCGGCGTCCCAGTGGTTTCGACGGTCGGCGACGCGGGATCGACCGGATAGGGCTCTCCCCCGGTGACGTCCGTCGCGCCCGCGGCCGCGGCGGCACCGGTGGCGGTGGTCGGTCCGGACGTGTGACCCTCGGCGACCTTGTCGACCCCGTGGCCGACCTGGTGCTTGACCTTGGCGACCTTGTCGGCGTACTTGCCCTCGGTCTTCTCGTCGATCTTCGCCGCGGCCGTGTCGACGTAGCCGTCGATCTTCTCGCGGTTCTCCACGGCGAAGTCGCCCGCCTTCTCGCGCGCCTGCTTGGCGGCAGCGGCGGCCTGCTCCTGCAGGTGCTTGGCCTTGGTCTCGAGGTCGAGCTCCTCGGCCTTCTTCTTCAGCTTGTCCAGAAACGACATGTGCACTCCGTCCTGCGCCGGTCGTGACCAGCGGCTCGTCGGGTCCTCGGGCCCTCGGGTGAGGACGATCCTTCTCCTCGGGCAACGGCGGGTCCACCCCCGACGTTCCCGAGCACCCCGGTCCTACCCGCCGAGGCGAGGCGAGCCGCACCCCGTCGCGAACGGCACGGCTGCGTGGGCGCCCCCGGACGGCATACGCCCCCGGCATGCGAGGATTGTGCCCATGAAGGCAACCCTGCACACGAACCACGGCGACATCGTCGTCGACCTCTTCGAGCACCAGGCCCCGAAGACGGTGGAGAACTTCGTCGGCCTCGCCAAGGGCGAGAAGGAGTACAAGGACGAGGCGGGTCGCACCAACCCCACCCCGTTCTACGACGGCCTGATCTTCCACCGCATCATCCCGAACTTCATGATCCAGGGCGGCTGCCCGATCGGTCAGGGCTTCGGTGGCCCCGGCTTCACGTTCGACGACGAGATCAGCCCCGACAAGGACTTCACCAAGCCCTACATCCTCGCCATGGCCAACGCCGGCAAGCGGATGGGCAAGGGCACCAACGGTTCCCAGTTCTTCATCACGACCGCGCCGACCACCTGGCTCCAGGGCAAGCACACCATCTTCGGTGAGGTCGCCGACCAGGCCTCGCGCGACGTGGTCGACAAGATCGGCGCCGTCGCGACGGGCGCCAACGACAAGCCCGTCGAGGACGTCGTCATCACCTCGGTCAGCATCACCGACTGACACCTCGACATCTGGCACACGGACGAGACCGGCAGGGAGATCGAGTTGTCCGACGACCCGAGCAGTGTCCCGCCGGCGCAGCCGGGTGAGCCCAGCCCGTTCGGCCCGCCCGATCCGGCGGCTCAGCCGCCGGTGCGCCCCGGCGTGCCGCAGCCTGCTGCCGGTCCGTCCGTGTGCCCGCGCCACCCCGACCGCGAGGCCTATGTCCGCTGTCAGCGCTGCGGCCGGCCGGCCTGTCCCGAGTGCCAGCGGCCCGCCGCCGTCGGCATCCAGTGCGTCGACTGCGTACGCGACGCCGCCCGTTCCACCCCCAGCGCTCACACCGTCTTCGGTGGCCGGGCGACCGACGGCACGCCGGTCGTCACGTACGCCATCATCGCGATCTGCGCGGTCGTCTACCTCGCGCAGCGCGCCAGTGACTCCGTCACACTGAACTTCGCGTTCGCACCCTTCCTCGGCTGGAGCGAGCCGTGGCGGTTCGTCACCGCCGCGTTCCTGCACTCGCCGCAGACCATCTTCCACATCCTGCTCAACATGTTCGCGCTGTGGTCGCTCGGGCAGTACCTCGAGCCGATGCTCGGCCGCGCCCGGTTCGCCGCGCTCTACCTCATCAGCGGCATCGGCGGCCAGGTCGCCGTCACCCTGCTGGCCGGCAGCCCCACCGCGGCCGACGTGCTCGCCGGTGGCCGCGGTGCCTGGTTCGGGGCCGTCGTCGGGGCGTCGGGCGCGATCTTCGGCCTCTTCGGCGCCCTGCTCGTGCTGAACCGGCACCTCGGCCGCTCGTCCACGGCCATGTACGCCACGATCGCGATCAACGGCGCCTTCGGCTTCCTTTACCCGGGCATCTCGTGGCAGGCCCACCTCGGCGGCCTCGTCACCGGACTGGCCTGCGCCGGCGTCATCGTGGCCTTCCGCAAGCAGCGGGTGCGCCACCTCGTGTGGGTCGCTCTTGTCGCGGTGCTCGCCGTCGTCGTCGCGCTCGCCGTGGCGAAGTACCTCACCGTGCCGGTGGACATCCGCGAGATCACAGCCGGCTGACACCGGCTCCTCCTCACGTCCCTTCGTCGTCTCTCCGGCGTCTCAGTGTCTCTTCAGGGCGCCCTCGACGCGCTGATGCGTCCCCCTTGGCGCTCCCGGGGAGCTCGACGCGGTCTCTCACGCCTCTCGGATCTCTCCTGTCCCACTGGTATCGGGAAGAGGCCAACCACGGCGTGCGACGTTGCCACAGCAGGTTATCCACCGGCTGTGGAAAAACCTGTGGATGTAGTTACACAGGTGTCATTCATCCCCAGCTGGGGAAAAGTCTGTGGACAAGCAGCGCGATACGCGCCGGGAGTTGTGCACGGGGACTGTCCACAGCTGTGGAGGACAAAGAACGACGCCGGCTGTCCACAGGTGTGGACAGCCGGCGTCGGTCGGGCTGTGGGCGGGTGTGGATACCGTTCAGCGCCACCGCATCGTCATGATGAAGCCGCCCATGAGCAGCACGAAGCCCACGCCGAGGTTCCACACGCCGATGGACCCGATCGGGAACTTGTACTCGGTCACGTAGTAGACGACGATCCACAGCAGCCCGAGGACGAGCAGCGTGATGAAGACAGGGGCCCACCAGGTGGGATTGGGCTCAGCCGCCTTGCTGGTGCGGGGCGGGACGTATGCCGCCGCCTTGTGGTCGCGGCCTTTTGACTCGGGCACTGCTCTCTCCTTGCTCTGAGTTGAGCCAAGGGTAACCAATGACCTCGCCGGCGTCCTCGCGCACGGAACCTCCGCCGGACTCGTTCGGCGAAGGAGGCACAATGGGTCACGGCGCGGACCGTCCGCGCGAGCGAGGACCGGACATGAACGACGCCGAGCCACCCGAGGCCAGCGAGCCCGAGGCTCTCAGGCCCGACGTCGTCGAGCCCGAGCCCGAGCCTGGCGAGCCCCTCGGCCGGCCGGTGGCTCGCCGACGCGTCACCTGGGGCGTTCTCGTGCCGGTCGTCACGGCCGCCGCCGGGCTGATGTTCGCGATGAGCTTCCAGGCGGCCCAGGGCCGCGACCTGCGCGCCGACCGCGACCTGCCACAGCTGATCAAGGAGGGCACGGCCCGCGTGGCCGACAAGGCCGCGGTCCTCGACGAGCTGCAGCGCGAGGTCGACGCCCTCTCCAAGAGCAACGCACCGGCAGACGACCACATCTCCAGCCTCAACCGCGCCGCCGACGAGCTGGCCGGCACGGCGGCGACGACGAAGGTCAGGGGCTCTGCCCTCGAGGTGACCCTCGACGACGCGCACCGCACGGCCGACTCGCTGCCCGACGGCTTCACCGCCGATGACATCGTGGTGCACCAGCAGGACGTCCAGGGCGTCGTCAACGCGCTGTGGTCGTCCGGGGCCGAGGCCATGATGATCCAGGACCAGCGCGTCATCTCCACTAGCGCCGTGCGCTGCGTCGGCAACACGCTGATCCTGCAGGGCCGCGTCTACGCCCCGCCTTATCGCATCACCGCCATCGGTGACGTCGACCGCCTGCAGCATGGCCTCGACGCCGACGCCTCCGTCACCATCTACAAGCAGTACGTCGACGCCGTCGGTCTCGGCTACGCCGTCCACACGCACAGCTCGATCGAGTTCCCGGCATACTCGGGCTCGGTCGACTTCCAGTACGCCTCGCCGATCCGCTGACCCAACGCCCGAGAGACACGCATGACCAGCCCAGCCCGCATCCTCGTCGTCGACAACTACGACAGCTTCGTCTACACGATCGTCGGTTACCTCGAGCAGCTCGGAGCCGAGTGCACGGTCGTGCGCAACGACGCCGTCGAGGCGGGCGAAGCGGCGGCATACGACGGGGTGCTCGTCTCGCCCGGGCCGGGCACGCCCGAAGGGGCCGGGGTCTCGATGGAGATGATCCGGGAATGCGCGCGCGTCGCGAAGCCGATGTTCGGCGTGTGCCTCGGCCACCAGGCCCTCGGCGTGGTCGCCGGGGCGACCGTCGGCCGGGCGCCCGAGCTGCTCCACGGCAAGACCTCGCTCGTGCACCACGACGGGACCGGCGTCCTCGAGGGACTGCCGAGCCCGTTCACGGCGACCCGCTACCACTCGCTGACCATCGACCCGTCGACGCTGCCCGCCGAGCTCGTGGCGACGGGTCACACCGACTCGGGGCTCGTCATGGCGGTCCGCCACCGCGACCTCCCCTTGCACGGCGTGCAGTTCCATCCCGAGAGCGTGCTCACCGAGGGCGGCCACCGGATGCTCGCCAACTTCCTCGCGATGTGCGGTGACGCCGGCGCCGTCGCCCGGTCAGCAGGCCTGAGCCCCCTCGTCAGCGCCGCCGTCTGAGCGACCCGCACCCCCGCGCTCCCACGACACCACCACCAACCCCGATGGGACCCGCAGGTCGAGTGCTCAACTTCCGACGCGTAGGGCCCGTCGGGAAGTGGGCACTCGAATGAGGTTGAGGTAGGGCCGGGGCGCGGCTCTCGGGGTGCGGGGCACCCGCCGTCAGGGGAGGGTGAGCGTCGTCGGTGGCGGCGTCGTCGGCGGTGCCGTGGTGGTGGGCGGCGGGGTCGGCGTGATGGTCACCGTCGCCGTCGAGGTGGGCGTCTTCGCCACCTTGACCACGATCGTCGTGCCCCGCTTCACCACGTCGCCAGCCTTGTCGACCGACAGCACCTCGTCGGGGTTCTTCTGGGAGTCGACCGACTCCTTGCGCGGGTCGAGGCCGGCGTTCTGCAGCGCGACCGCTGCCAGGGCCCAGTCCTTGCCGACCAGGTCGTCGGGCACCTTGACGTTGCCCGTCGCGTAGAAGATGCGGATCTTGGTGTCCTTGGACACGACGGCCCGGGCGGCCGGATCGGTCTTGGTGACCTTGTTCTTGTCCTGGTCGGGCGTGTTCTCCTGCGTGAAGCCGGCAACGGCGAAGCCCTGCTTCTCCAGCTCTGCCCGCGCCTGGTCCTTGTCCAAGCCGGTCACGTCGGGAACGGTCAGCGTGTCGGGACCCGAGGAGACGACGTACTTGACCGTCGACTGCGTCTGCACGCGCGTGCCGGCGCTGGGGTCCTGGCTCACGACCTCTCCCTCGGGCACGGTCGTGCTGGCAGCCGCGGTCTTCTGCCCGCGCAGGTTGTTCGTCGCCAGGGTGCGGGCCGCGAGGTCCTCCTTCATGCCCTCGAGGGTGGGCACCGCCACCGTCGGCACCGTGGTGGGGGCCTGGTTGCCGAACCACGTGACGGCGCCCCAACCGACGAGCGCGAGCAGGGCGATGACGAGCAGGGTGATGAACGCGGCCTTGCCCCGACCGCCCTTGCGCTCGTCGTCGCCCTCGTCGTGGCCGACGGCCGGGAGGCCGGCGGTGTTCTGGAAGCGGTCGCGGCGTGCGCCCACGGTGGGCTGCACCGCCGTCGGTGCCCCCGGGGCGGCATACGACTGCGGAAGGGTCTGCGTCGCGGCAGCGCCCACGGCAGCTGCGGTGCCGAGCGCGGCGGCGCTGATCTGGCGGCCGAGGCGGACGTTCTCGAGGTCGTCGCGGAAGGCCGTGGCGTCCTGGTAACGCGCCTCGCGGTCCTTGGCGAGGGCGTGCAGCGTGACGGCGTCGAGGTCACCGCCGACGGCGTCGTTCCACACGCTCGGCGGCTGCGGGAGCTCGCCGACGTGCTGGTAGGCGATGGCGACGGGCGAGTCGCCGACGAACGGGGGCCGCCCGGCGAGCAGCTCGAAGAGGAGGCAGCCGGTCGAGTAGAGGTCGGACCGCTCGTCGACGGTCTGGCCCTGGGCCTGCTCGGGCGAGAGGTACTGCGCCGTGCCGACGACCGACTGGGTCTGCGTCATCGTGGCGGCGGTGTCGGCGATGGCCCGGGCGATGCCGAAGTCCATGACCTTGACGTGGCCGTTGCTCGTGATCATCACGTTGGCGGGCTTGATGTCGCGGTGGACGATGCCCATGCGGTGGCTGTAGGCGAGGGCATCGAGGATGCCCTCCGTGACCCGGATCGCCTCGGCGGGGTCGAGCTGCTGGTGCTCGGTGAGCTTCTGGCGCAGGGTATGCCCGTCGACGTACTCCATGACGATGTACGGAAGGGTCGTACGCGTGCCGTTGGGTCCGTCGGCCAGCCCCTCGTCCTCACCGGAGTCGAAGATCGCGACGATCGCCGGGTGGTTGAGGCCGGCGGCGGACTGCGCCTCGCGGCGGAAGCGCATCAGGAAGTTGGCGTCGCGCGCGAGGTCGGAGCGCAGCATCTTGATGGCGACCTGTCGACCGAGCCTCGTGTCGTGACCGAGGTGCACGTCGGCCATGCCGCCTCGTCCGATGAGCTCGCCGACCTCGTAGCGTCCCCCCAGGACGCGGGCTGCGGTGGTCACGTCGTTCGCCTCTGCTCGTTCGTGAAGGGCTCGTCCGGGTGCTGCGTCATCGTGGTCCGCTCGTCGGGCGCCGGCAGGTGGCTGCTCGCGCTGGTCGGGTCGGTCGGTCATCGGTTCAGCACCGCCTCCATGACGTCGCGAGCGATCGGAGCGGCCACGCGGCCGCCGCCGACCTCGCTGCCCTTGACGCCGCCGTCCTCGACGACGACCGCGACGGCGATCTTCGGGTCGGTGGCGGGGGCGAAGGAGATGAACCAGGCGTGCGGTGGCTTGTTCAGGTCGTGCTGGGCGGTGCCGGTCTTGCCGGCCACCTCGACGCCGTCGATCTTGGCGCGGGCGCCGCTGCCGTTCTGCACGACCGAGACCATCATCTTGGTGAGTATGGCCGCGGTGTGCTCGGACACCGCCTGCGACAGCTCGACCGGGTCGGGCGTGGACTCGATGATGTCGAGGTTGGCGCTGCGCACGGAGTCGATGAGGTAGGGCGTCATGACCCGGCCACCGTTCGCGATGCCGGCCGCCACCATGGCCATCTGCAGCGGCGTGGTGCGCACCTCGTACTGGCCGATCGCGCTCTGGGCCGACTGGGGCGCATTGAGGTCGGCCGGGACCGAGCTGGTCGCAACCCGCATCGGCACCTGGAGCGAGTCGCCGAAGCCGAACTTGGCCGCCTGCGCCCGCAGCTTCTCGCCGCCGAGCTCGAGGCCCAGCGAACCGAACGCCGTGTTGCACGAGATCTCGAGCGCGTGGATGAGCGTCGTCTTGTCGTTCGGGCCGCAGGCGCGGCCGTTCTCGTTGGGCAGCGGGGTGGTGGTCAGCGGCAGGTCGAGCACGGGCGGACCCGGCACCGAGGAGTTCTCGTCGGTGACGACGCCGTCCTCGAGGGCGGCCGCGGCGGTGACCACCTTGAACGTGGAGCCGGGCGGGTAGACGCCGCTGATGGCCCGGTTGAGATAGGCCTTGTCGGGGTCGGTCGAGAGCGTCTGCCACGCCTTCGCCGCCTTGGACAGGTCGTGGCTCGAGAGCGGGTTGGGGTCGTAGGTCGGGTGGCTGACCATGGCGAGGATCGCGCCGGTCTTCGGGTCGAGCGCCACGACCGCGCCCTTGTTGTCACCGAGGGCCTTGTCGGCGGCTGCCTGTGCCTTCGGGTCGATCGTCAGCTCGATCGTGGCGCCGGAGGTCTTGCGGCCGGTGATGAGATCGGTGACGCGGCGCACGAAGAGGGTGTCGGCGTCGCCCGAGAGGAGGTCGTCGGAGGCGTGTTCGAGGCCGTAGGGGGCGCCGACGGCGTAGGAGTAGAAGCCGGTGAGCTGCGCGTACAGCTGGGCCTGCGGGTAGCTGCGCAGGAAGCGGTACTGGTCGTCGACGGCCACCGACTTCGCGATGGCCTGGCCGCCGGAGACGATCGACCCGCGCTCACGCGAGTAGCTGTCGAGCAGCGTGCGCTTGTTGGACGCCATCGCGCCCAACGACCGGGCCTGGGTGAACTGCACGATCGTCGAGGCCACGAGCAGCGCCGTGAACAGGCACGCGATGAGGACGGAGAGCCGGCGGATCGGGGTGTTCACGGCAGCTTCACCACCTGGGTCATCTCAGCCGGCGACGGGTCGTCCGTGGCGACGCCCACCGGGATCTCGGGCATCGGGCGGCGAGCCTGGTCGGAGATGCGCAGCAGCAGCGCCATGATCACCCAGTTCGCGAGGAGAGAAGAGCCACCGAGCGACATGAAGGGGGTCGTGAGGCCGGTCAGCGGGATGACCCGCGTGACGCCGCCGATGACGATGAAGAGCTGGAACGCGACGGAGAAGGACAGCCCGATCGCGAGGAGCTTGCCGAACCCGTCACGCACGCCGAGGGCCGTGCGGATGCCGCGCTCGCAGAAGAGCAGGTACAGCACGATGATCGCGACCGAGCCGAAGAGGCCGAGCTCCTCGCCGAGGCTGGAGAAGATGAAGTCGCTCTCGGCGAAGGAGGTGAGGTAGGGCCGACCAGCGCCGAGGCCGGTGCCGGTGAGCCCGCCCGAGGCCATGCCCCAGAGGCCGTTGGCCAGCTGGTTGGAGCGGTCGAGGTTGGCCTGGGAGAACGGGTCCAGCCACAGGTCGACGCGCTTCTGGAAGTGCGTGAAGGCAGACAACGCGAAGGCGACGGCCGCGGCGAAGAGGAGCAGGCCGATGGCGATCCACGACACGCGCTCGGTGGCGACGTAGAGCATCGCGACGAAGAGGCCGAAGAAGAGCAGCGCGGAGCCGAGGTCCTTCTGGAAGACGAGGATGAGCAGGGCCAGCACCCAGGCGACAAGGATCGGCCCGAGGTCACGCCCGCGCGGGAAGGTGAAGCCCAGCACCTTCCTGCCGGCCAGCGAGAGCACGTCGCGGGTCTGGACGAGATAGCCGGCGAAGAAGACGGCGAGGGCGATCTTGGCGAACTCGCCGGGCTGGAAGTTCAGCGGACCGACCGAGATCCAGATCTGCGACCCGTTGATCGAGCGGCCGATGCCGGGCACGAGGGGCAGCAGCAGCAGCACGAAGCCGGCGGCCATCGACACGTACGTGTAGCGGCGCAGCAGCCGGTGGTCGCGCAGCAGGAACAGCACGGCGACGGCGAGTGCGACCGCGAGCGTGGTCCAGATGATCTGGCGGTAGGCGTCGCCGTCGGCCCCGAGCTTGCCGCGGGCCAGGTCGAGGCGGTGGATCATGACGAGCCCGAGCCCGTTGAGCACCGTCGTGATCGGCAGGAGCACGGGGTCGGCGTACGCGGCCTTCCAGCGCAGCACCAGGTGGACGGCCAGCGCGAGCACGGTGAAGCCGCCCGCAACGGGGATGACGTTGGCCGGCACCGTGCCGTTGCGGTTGAGGTCGGTGGTGACCCAGGCGAGCAGCACGATGCCAACGGCGAGCAGCAGCAGGGCGAGCTCGGCCCCGCGGCGGGTGCGCGGCGTCAGCGGCTCGACGGTGGTCGTCACGCGCCCACCCCCGAGTACGCGGCGGCGACGGCCGGCGGCGTCGTGACGGAGGCCTTCGGGCTCGACGGTGCGGGAGGCGCGGGAGTCGGGACCGCCGGCGAGGGCGTGACCGGGGTCGTGGGCGGGGTGGTCGGCAGCGTCGTGGACGGCGTCGGGGTGGGGCTCGTGCCGCACGGGGTGCCGGCCGCCGCGATCTGCTGGCAGCGCTGGGCCTCGGTGCGCAGGGCGGCGATCTTGAGCTCGGCGTCGGCGAGGTCGCGGGCTGTGATCGTGTTGCCGACCGAGGCCTGCACGTCGGTGGGCAGGTCGGACACGAGAACGTCGGACTGCGACTGCACGTGCGAGAGCCGGACCGGTCCGAGGTCCTGGCTGACGCCCTGGAAGATGGCGACGTGGCCGGCGTCGGCCGCCACGTAGTACTGCTTCTGGGACCAGGCCCAGGCGGCATACCCGCCCCCGGCGAGCACGGCCACGACGAGCATCAGGCCGATGGTGCGTCGCACGACCTTCGAACGCTTCGACCGGGTGCGGTCCTCGGCCAGCTCGAGCCCGTCGTCATCGGGGTGGGGTCGGCCGGTGGCCTCTCGGGACAGGGCAGCAGCCTTCTCGGCGGGGCTCGTCGGGATGGCGCGCGTCTTGTTGCGCATGCGCTTGCCGGCCGCGCCGACGACCTGCGGGACGGTGGTGGGCAGGTCGTCACCGTCGGCGTCGACGACCTCGGCCACGATCACGGTGACGTTGTCGCGGGTGCTCGCCTTGAGCGCGACCTCGATGCAGCGGTCGGCGGCCACCTCGGGCGTGCGCGCCTCGCGGAGGATCTCCTCGATGACGTCGGCTCCGACGAAGTCGGACAGCCCGTCGGAGCACATCAGGAAGCGGTCGCCGATCTTCGCCTCGCGCAGCGACGTGTCGGGCTCGTCGTCGGGCTGGCCCGTCATGACCCTCGTGACGACCGAGCGCTGCGGGTGGTGCCCGGCCTCGTCCTTGCTGATGCGGCCCTCGTCGATGAGCTGCTGGACGAAGGAGTGGTCCTTCGTGATCTGCGAGAACGTGTCGCCGCGGAGCATGAAGGCGCGGGAGTCGCCGATGTGGGCCATCGCGAGCTTGTTACCCGTGCGCAGCATGACGATCGTCGTGCTGCCCATGCCGGCGAGGTCGCTGTTCTCGCGCATCGCCTTGGTCAGCTTGGCGTTGGCCGAGTGCAGTGCCTCTTCGAGGAGCGGGATCGCCTGGTCGGCGGTGACGTCCTCCTCGTCGAGGGGGGCGAGCTCGCCGACGATCATCGAGCTCGCGACGTCGCCCGCAGCGTGCCCACCCATGCCGTCCGCGAGGACGAGCAGGTTGGGGCCGGCGTACCCGGAGTCCTCGTTGCGGGACTTGGGTCCCAGCCCGAGGTCGGAGCGCGCGGCGTAGCGCAGGGCGATGGCCATCGGGTCAGCCTCGCAGTTCGAGGACGGTCTTGCCGATCCGCAGGCTCGTGCCCACCTCCACGGGACGCGTGCCGGTCAGGCGGTCACGACCGATGAAGGTGCCGTTCGTCGACTTGAGGTCTTCGACGACCCAGCCGTCACGGCCCGAGGGGTCGGGGTAGATGCGGCAGTGCCGGCCGGACGCGTAGTCGTCGTCGAGCACGAGGGCGCACTCGGGGTTGCGGCCGATCAGGATGCCGCCGCTGCGCAGCGGGAGCGAGGTGCCGGTGAGCGGGCCCTCGGTCACGACGAGCGTCGTCGCGGCCCCCTTGGCGCGTCCGCGTCCGCGCCAGCCCGAGCCGCCGGCGGGCTCGGGAGCCGGGGCGGGCGCAGCGCCAGCACCGGCCGCTGCTGGTGCGGGGGTGCGGGCCGGGGTGCGCTGACGGCTCTGCTGCTCGGCCTCCTTGCGCGCCTTGCGGCGGCCCCGGCGGCTGACGGCCGTGCCGTAGATGTCGGTGCGGAGCACCCCGACGACGCTGAAGATGAAGATCCACAGCAGCGCGAGCAGACCCAGCCGCAGCAGGGTCAGGGTGAGTTCACTCATGCGTCACCGGCGTCCGGCTCGGAAGGTCGCGGAGGTGCGCCCGATCGTCAGGCGGTCGCCGTCCTGGAGCCGCTGCGCGGAGATGCGCTCGCCGTTGACGAACGTGCCGTTCGTCGAGTTGAGGTCGCGGATCGAGGTGACCAGGTGCGGGCCGTCGGTCGTGACGCGGATCTCGCTGTGGCGCCGGGAGACGCCGGGGTCGTCGATGACGATGTCGGCGGTCTCGTCGCGACCGATGGTGGTGAGGCTGCCGAGCAGCGGGTAGCGGTCGCCGCCGATGTCGAGCCAGGGTCGGGCCGACGGGTTGGAGCGGGGGGTCGGCCGGTGGGCCGGGGCCTCGTCGATGGCGGTCCCGTTGGTGGTCTGCGGACGGGGCGGGGCGCCCGGAGCCGGGGCGGCGGCCTCACGGCCGGCCTGCTTCGCGGTCGCGGGACGCACGCGGAAGACACCGGTCTCGAGACCCTCGCCCTCGACGAGCTGGACCTCGAGCGGTCCGCCGGGCTGGTAGCCCTGCGAGTCGGCGTGCTCCTGCGCCGCCGCCACGAGGTCGTCGGAGAGGTCGTCCTCGTAGTCTCCGAGCCGCTCGTAGTCGGTCTGGCTGAGCTCGATGGTGTAGAGGTTGGGCACCATGGCCCGGCCGTGCCCGAGCAGGGCGGCCCGGTCGTCCATGGCGCGTCGGATCGCCGAGGCGATCTCGACGGGCTGCACCTCGGACTTGAACGCCTTGGCGAAGGCACCGTGGACAGCCTTGGCGAGACCGTGCTCGACACGGTTGATGATTCCCACGCCGTCTCCTCCTTCTGGTGAGCGCTCCTGCCGGGCGCTTCATCGTAACCGGGTGAGCCCCACCAGCCCCCCACCGACGGGCCTGCGCGGGCCGTGGCGGCCCCGTTCCCGGGCCCCTCGCGACGCGTTCCTGACGCGCCGCACGGCTGGTCAGCGGGTTTGATGTGTGACGGAAGCATGGGACGATCTCACGGGGTCCCGCGGCGGGTCCCGCACGTGGTAGGCCAGCAAGGAGCGCTCGATGAGCAAGGACGAGACCGGAAGCAACGAGGGCCAGGGCATCCCCGGCTTCTCCGCCAACAACTCCATCCCGGGTGGCTTCACCCTTCCGATCCCCACCGCGACGGCAGGCGCGCCCCACGAGGACCAGGCTCCGGCCGACCCGTGGAGCTCCACATGGGAGGACACCTCCTGGCAGCCGGGCGACACCGGCCAGCACCCGGCCGTCAGCCCCTCCGACGACACGCCCGCCAACCAGTGGACCGACTCCTATGAGTACGGCGGTGAGTCCGCCTCCAGCGACACCAACGGCCATGACCACAACGGGTCGTCCACCACGTCATGGACCGAGTGGCAGCCCTCCGACCCCGGCACGGGCGAGTGGCCTGCGGCCAGTGGCTCCGACACCGCAGACGACCCGGGCCAGTCGACGGCCCACTGGTCGACCCTCCAGCACAACGCCGACACCGCCGCCGCGTCCGAGGAGGAGTACTCCGGGTGGACGCCCGCCGGCACGAGCGCGTCCGGCTCGAGCAGCAGCTCGACCTCCGCCGACTCGACCGGCACCGCCGGCGCGTCCGACCACTACGGCACCGACCACAGTGCGGCCCAGCAGGCGTATGCCGCCCGGCCGGCGCTCGACCCCGACGTCGCCGCGGCAGCGGCCGAGGGTGGCTACGAGGCGCAGTCGACGGCATACGACCTCACCCCGGCTGCCCGCGAGGGCAACTCCGACCGCCCGAGCGCCGAGGACCTCATCACGGCGCGGTCGAAGGGTGAGCGGCAGAAGACCAAGGCCAACTCGGGCCTGCGCAAGGCCTTCGGCATGGGTCCGAGCGTCAGGGAGATGCTCGAGCGCGACCGCATCGACCGCATCGCCCGGCCGCTCAACGGCCGCAAGACGATCATGGTCATCAACACCAAGGGTGGCGGCGGCAAGACGCTCGTCACGCTGATGCTCGCGAGCTACCTCGGGCGCTACCGCTCGGGCTCGGTGCTCGCGTGGGACAACAACGAGACCGAGGGCACGCTCGGCATGCGCGCCCCGTCGCAGAGCCACCACCGCACGGTCGTCGACCTGCTCGGCGCGCTGCCGACGATCGCCAACGACCCCAACGCCGGCACGTCCGAGCTCGAGCACTGGGTGCGTGAGCAGCGAGGGCTCTCGTTCGACGTGCTTGCGTCGGCCGACGACGACGAGGCGATGCGCATCATCGGCGAGCAGGAGTTCGAGGACCTCCACACTCAGCTGTCGCGCTTCTACCGCATGATCGTCGTCGACACCGGCAACAACCGCCTCTCGCCGAACTGGCTGGCGGCGGCTGCGCGGGCCGACATGCTCGTCTTCGCGACGTCCCTCAAGGACGACACGTCGGTGGTCGCGGCCAAGAACCTCGACGCGCTCGTCGCGATGGGTCGTGGTGACCTCGTGCGCAATGCCGTCTGCGTCATTTCGCACACGTCGGCCAAGGGCAACGACATCGGTGCCGGCGTGCACACGCGCGAGCACTTCGAGCAGTGGGTGCGCGCGGTCGTCGACATCCCCTACGACCCGATGCTCGCGCCGGGCCTGCACCTCGACCCGCTGAAGATCAACCGCAAGACGCACGAGTCCTGCATGGAGATGGCGGCCGTCGTCGTCGACGGTCTCTGACCTCGGCGAGCACACGCGTCCCCCGACCGGGTATGCCGTCCGCGTGGCCCTTCTCGCGCTGACCGGCGCGGCCGGGCGTATCGCGACGGCCCTGCGGCCGCGCCTGCGCGCGGCCGGGCACCGGCTCGTGCTCTGCGAGGGCTTGGGCGTTCCGGTCGCCGACGTCGATGGAGCGCTCGAGCGTGTCGTCGAGTGCGACCTGCGGGACATCGACGGCCAGGCGCAGGCCTTCGCGGGCGCCGATCTCGTCGTGCACCTCGGGGCGTACTCCGACGAGCAGGCCTGGGCCGACCTGCTCTCCGTCAACATCGACGGCACCCGTGCGGTGTGCGAGGCGACACGCCTGGCCGGGGTGCCGCGGCTGCTCCTCGCCAGCTCGGTGCACGCGGCGGGGTTCGTGCCGGTCGACTCGCCGGCGCTCCGGCAGGGCATGCCGCTCCCGGCGCCCGACACGTACTACGGCGTCAGCAAGGCGGCGCTGGAGGCGCTCGGGGCCCTGTATGCCGCCCGCTTCGGCATCACCGTCGTGAGCGCGCGCATCATGACCTTCGCTGACGGCTCCGGCGTGCCGGGCTCGCTGCGCTCGTGGCTCTCGCCCGACGACATGACCAAGCTCGTCCTCGCCACGCTCACGACCGAGGCGAGGGGGCACCACGTCGTGTGGGGGGTCTCGCGCAACACCCGACGACGCGTGGACCTCTCGCCGGGACTGGCCATCGGCTTCGACCCGCAGGACGACGCCGAGGCGTATGCCGTCGAGCTCGAGCAGGCCTCCGCCGAGCGGTCCTCGCCGTTCCTCGGTGGCGGGTTCACCGAGCCGGCCTACCGGCTCGGCGCGCCGCACGGGGGTCGGTGACGGCTGAACGCGGCGTTCGGGCGGACGCCTGACGGGACGGCGCGTGTCCCGGTTTGGCGATCTGGCGGGGGATGCACCACACTGTCTCCTTGTCACGCGCGAGTGGCGGAACGGCAGACGCGCTGGCTTCAGGTGCCAGTGTCCGAAAGGGCGTGGGGGTTCAAATCCCCCCTCGCGCACGCGTGGAGAAGAGGGCCCCGACCTACCAAGGTCTGGGCCCTCTTCGCTGTCTCGCGCTCGCTCGTCTGCTGCTTGATCGCGCAACCGGTGTCGCCCTGCAACGCGTCCTGCGGGATCTCGCGCCCCATCAGGGGCGAGACCAGGATTCGCGAAGTCCCGCTCAGAGAAGCAGTTCTGGCCCTGATCGCCCATGGCGCCGCTACGTTCCCAGCATCACAGGTGCGCGGACAGGGGGAGAGATTCGTCGTGCAGGGTGACCCTCAATGGTGAACATCGGACGGGTTGAGGCTGGAGGCATGATGCGTGGACGCGCTCGGCGGACCGCGGCGATCCTCGCCCTCGCGGTCGTCGCCGCGGCCGGGTTGACAGCGTGCAGCACGGCCGCGGCCGACCAGAGGGTCGTCGACCGGCTCTCGAAGCTGGACGTGATGATCGTGCCTGCAGGGGGGATCGAGGTTTCCCGGACCATCTCGAAGGGTGGTGGCAACAGCGTGCTCCGCAACGCCTCGTCGGTCACCCTCGTCTACGCCACCACGCAGACGCCCGCCGAGGTCGGGAAGGACGTCCACGCACACTTCGACTCGACATGGCACTTCAAAGACAATGCGGCCGTCGATCTCGGCGGTTGGCGAGCTAGTGGCGGCCCCGACCCTGACCCCGGTGCGGATCCGGGCACGGTCGCTGACGTGCTGGCGCGCCGCGTCACGTCCGCGGACAAGGCACCGCCCGGCGCCAAGTCCGTGGTGACGGTGTCCGTGTCGGCCACACGGCCCGGCTGAGACGACACGGCAGAGCTTGTCATCGCGTCCGCCTCGGAGCCCCTTCCCAGTGGCGGTTGCGACGATGACCCGGTGACGCTCGGTCTGTTCGGCGCCCTCCTCGCGGCGCTCGCCTACGGCGCGGCCACGGTGCTGCAGGCGATCGGCGTCCGCCGGGCTGCCGCACTGCCGGCCGGCACCGCTGTCATCGGGCGCGTGCGCGCCGGGTGGCCGTATGCCGTGGGCCTGGCCCTCGACGGTGTCGGTTTCCTCGCGTCCGTGGCGGCGTTGCGCACCCTGCCGCTCTTCCTCGTCGAGTCCGCCGTCGCCTCCTCGGTGGCCGTCACCGCGGTGCTGTCGGTCCTCGTGCTCCACGTCCGCCTCGGCGTGCCTGAGGTCATCGCGCTGCTCGCCGTCGGCGTCGGCCTGACGGGCCTCGCGCTCACGGCGGCTGACGGTCCGGCCGTGCACCCGGGTCCCGCGGCGACGTGGTGGCTGTTCGCGGCGGCGCTGCTGGTGGGGGTCCTGCTCGTCGTGGGCGCCAGGGACCGGCGGCGCGGCGGCGCCCTGCTCAGCGTCGCCGCAGGTCTCGGCTTCGGTGGTGTCGGAGTCGCGGCCCGCCTGCTCGAGATCCCCTCCCCGGTCTGGGCGCTCGGAACCGAGGGCCTCGCGTGGGCGCTCGTCGGGCACGCGGTGCTGGCGACCGTCGCCTACGGGATGGCGCTCAGCCGGGGCCGTGTCACGACGGTGGCCGCCCTGACCTTCGCGACCGAGACGGTGCTGCCGGCAGCGGTGGGCCTCCTGGCGCTCGGGGACCGGGTCGCCGCGGGGCGGGCGCCGTGGGCGGGGGCGGCCTTCGTCGTCACCCTCGCCGGCTGTATCGCCCTGGCGAACCGTGCCGAACCGGGTGAGGGCCACGAGGCCCGCGAGGTTGGGACGACACCGTGCTCGGGGGCCGGCGAGTCCAGCAGGGATCGTCCGCATTGGCGGAGGTTGTCCTAAGGGATAACCCGCGAGATCGCTTGTGGAGCAAGCAAACCGGTATCTGGGTCGAGGACCGCTCCCTCTGCCTGTCACCCGCTCGATCACCACCTGCCGAACCCGACGGATCTCCCCGAGGGTGCGGCGCCAGGGGGATGGGATCACGGTCAGGCGCGACCGGCGCGGGTCACTCTCCACCCAGAAGGGAGCGCCACATGTCCAGTCAGTCCTCCACCACGTCCTCGGGCCTCAGCCGCCGCTCCGCCGCCGCGTTCGGTGCCTCCGCGGTGCTCTCGCTGGCCCTGGCCGGCCCGGCCATGGCCCAGCAACCCTGGGAGCCGACCCCGCAGCCGGTGACGCCGGCCGCGTCCGACTGCCGCTACATGGGCGGCGGCACGATCGGGCAGTGCCGGGACGCGAAGCTCTTCCCGAAGCACTCAGAGGCCGGCTCGGCCAACAGCGCCGAGGGCAGGCCGGCCGCGCCCGTCGCCCCGGTGGCGCCGAAGGTCTCGGTCCCGCTCGCGCAGCCGACGAACCTGCCGATCCTCGGCATCGGCGCTGCGACGGCAGCGGTGATCGCTGGTGGCGTGGCCCTCATCGCCGTGAGCCGGCGCCGACCCGCTCGACCCGCCTGACGCGTCTGACGCGCCCGGTCTCGCGTGCAGCGGAACACCCACCCGATCGCAGCAGCGAGGCCCAGCGTTGACGCGCCACCGACCCGACGGCATACGCCCTGCGTATGCCGTCGGGTCCCCCCCGTCGGTGCCCTGCCGGCGGTGCGACGCGGGCAAACCAGGGGCGCCCGATGGTTCGCGGCGAGGTGACGGGGGTATGTAGGCGGGAGCCGTGGCCCGGGGGCCGGTCACAGCGTCGACCACTCCCAGGACTGGTCGACGAATGCCAGATCCAACCGTTGGGTCCCGTACGATGACCGCTGACGAAGGCCTCTCAGATGTCACACGACGCGCACCTTCCGTCCGAAAGGCCCAGGTGCCCCCTCAGATGAACCGTCTCCAGGAAGGCTTCGTCCTCGGCGACCGTTACCACCTCGAGGGCCGTATCGCCTCGGGCGGCATGGCCGACGTGTGGCGCGGCACCGACGACGTGCTCCAGCGAAACGTCGCGATCAAGATCATGCGTCCCGACACCGACCACGAGCGCCTCTTCGCCCTGCGGTTCCGCGACGAGGCCGTGCACTCCGCAGGCCTGATGCACACGAACATCGCGACGGTCTTCGACTACGGCGAGGACGAGGGTCTCGCCTTCCTCGTCATGGAGCTCGTCGAGGGTGAGGCCCTCTCGGCCATCCTCAACAAGCGTGGCCCGCTACCGCCGCACGAGGTGCGCTCGATCATGGGTCAGGCAGCCCTCGCGCTCGGCGTGGCGCACGAGGCCCGCGTCGTGCACCGCGACATCAAGCCGGCGAACATCATGGTGCGCGAGGACGGCCTCGTGAAGCTCACCGACTTCGGCATCGCTCGGGCGCTCGACGCCTCCGGCCACACCCAGCACGGCGAGATGCTCGGCACGCCCAACTACATCAGTCCCGAGCAGGCCCTGGGCCACGCGGCGACGGGGGCGAGCGACCTCTACGCTCTCGGTGTCGTGGCGCACGAGATGCTCGTCGGCCAGCGACCCTTCGACCGTGGCACGCCGATCGCGACCGCGCTGAGCCACGTCAACGAGGCGCCGCCGCCGTTGCCCGACACCGTGCCCGTCGACCTCCGCGAGCTCATCACCGAGTGTCTGGAGAAGGACCCGGAGAAGCGGCCCGCCAACGCGGCCACGGTCGCCGTCCGTCTCGGCATGGGTGACCAGGAGCTGCGCGGCCTGGCGCTGGGCCTTGCGACCGCCATCAACGGCTCCCCGGCCGACATGATCGAGAACGTCGAGGAGGTGGCCGAGCAGGTCGGCCGCGCGACCGACGGGGCGGCTGCCAACGGGGACGACGGCGCTCGCACCGTCGACGACGCCCAGCTCGGAGCCACCCAGGCGATGCCGTCGGGACTGCGCGACTGAGAGCCCGCGCGGTTTGGCGCCACCGAGGTCAGCACACGGCCCGCGCAGGCGGTAGGCCGGCGAACGCCGGCGCTCGTCGGGAACCCCGGCGAGGCCCGACCGTGCCTAGGCTGGCGGGATGGCGACCCTGCCGATCTTCCCGCTCTCCACGGTGCTCATGCCCGGGGCTCGACTGCCGCTGCAGATCTTCGAGCCGCGCTACGTGCAGCTGCTCCACGACCTGCTCGACGGCCAGGACGAGCGGCCGCCGGTCTTCGGGGTCGTCGCGATCCGCGAGGGCTACGAGGTCGGCGACGACGCGGTCACGGCGCTGCACCCCGTCGGGTGTGGTGCGCTGCTGACCCAGGCAGCCGCCCTTGAGGGGGAGCGCTTCTTCGTCGTCTCCGAGGGCACCGACCGCTTCCGCCTCGACGCCATCGACGACGCGGCCGGAACCCCGTACGCGACCGCCCGCGTCACCTGGCTTCCCGAGTCCGACGGCGACGGGAGCAAGGTCACGGCGCTCGCCGGCGTGCTTCGCGCCGAGCTCGCGACCTTCGCCGCCTCGCTCGGCAGGGAGCCCGAACCGGGCGAGCTGCCCCCCGACCCGCGCACGCTCGCGTATGCCGTGCCCGACAACGTCAGCCTCGACGTCGCCGACCGCCAGCGCCTGCTCGAGTGCGTGGACACCGAGTCGCGCCTGCGGCTGGGTCTGCAACTGGTGCGGCGCGAGAGCGAGTTCGCCTCGGCACTGGGCGCCGTCGCCCCACCCGCGGTTCCGCCCTTCAGCCTCAACTGACCTCGCCGGAAAGTGAGCACTCGACGAGAAGGGTGCATCGAGTGCGCAGTTCCCGACGGCCCCTCTCGGTCGAGTGCCCAGTTTCCGATGGGGCCACGGCCTGTTCAGGCGAGGGTGGCGACCATCTCGGCGACGACGACCCAGGTCGCCAGGGCGCATACGACGACGAAGGAGCCGTTCCAGAGGGCGCGCGGCAGGCGGGTCAGCGAGGCGAGGACGCCCGGGTCGCTGCCGCGGCTGCGGTCCTTGAGCACGGCCCCGAGATGACGCCAGGCCCCGACGAGGAGCACGACGCCGAGACCGACGAGGACCTGTGGCTGGAGGGCATCGTCGCGCCACCACCACAACGCCGCCGAGCTGACGATGGCCACGGTCATGACGACCACCGTGAGCGCGGAGCGCACCCGCACCAGGGCGAAGAGCAGGACGGCGAGACCGGCGGTGATCATCGGTGCCGACCAGCCGCGTCCGGCGGCCCAGACCATGGCGGCACCGAGCAGCGCCGGCACCGGGTAGCCGGCCCACGTCGACGCGACCCGGCCGGGACCGCGCACGGGACCGCGCGTGACGGCGTGCCCCGACATGTCGCCGCGCAGCACGAAGCCGGTGAACTGCCGTCCGACCAGCACTCCGACGACGGCGTGACCGAGCTCGTGCACCAGGGTCACGGCGAGACGCACGACCCGCCAGAGCGGCTCGACGACGATGAGCACCAGGGCGACGGCCAGCACGACGACGAGGCGCGGCGCGGCGAGTGCGACGTCGCCGGTGGCCGGGACCACCCGATCATGCACCGCCTCGAACCAGTTCACGAGCGCCGAACCTAGCCCACGCACGTGTGAGCGCCTGAGGCGGGCGCCGAGCGGGTACGGGCAGGCCACGTCGCCGACTCCCACCTGATCTCGGGGGGTGGACGGGTCTCTAGGCGACAGGACAGGTGGTTCACGGCAGCATGCAGGACATGGTTCAGGGGTCCGTGGTCGGCGTTGAGCGGCCGCCGGGTCGACATCGGGCGGAGACCAGCTGGAGTCGCAGGCTGTGGAGTCCGAGCTGGCTGGGGATCATGGCGGTCGCCCTTCTCGTGGTGGCACTCCCGGCCTGGCTGTGGCAGGCGCGACCGTTCGACTCGCGCCACGGTCTCGGGGCCGACGCACCACCCGCAGGCATCGGGGCGGCCCAGGCCCCCCTGGGCGCTCCCCCCGCCACGCCGGGTGGACGTGGCGGCTACACCTTCATGCGGATGCAGGCCGACGGCACCGAACCGGTCGCGTACGACCCGTGTCGCCCGATCCACTTCACCACGAGCACGGTCGGTCTGCCCGAAGGTGGTGACGCGCTCGTGCGCGAGGCGGTGGTGACGATGTCTGAGGCGAGCGGCCTGCGCTTCGTCGACGACGGCCTGACCGACGAGCCGCCGACGCCCGAGCGCGACCCCTACCAGCCCGACCGCTACGGCGACCGCTGGGCGCCGGTCTACATCTCGTTCGCGACGCCGGAACAGATTCCCCGACTCGCCGGCGGCACCATCGGTCTCGGCGGCAGCACGCCGCGCGCGGCCGGGGACGGGGTCCTCGTCTACGTCTCCGGGTCGGTGTGGCTCGACCGCGACGCGATGACCGGGCTGCTCCGCGACGGGCGCCGCGACTCGGCGCGCGCGGTCGTCGAGCACGAGATCGGTCACGTGATCGGGCTCAACCACGTCGCCGATGGCTCGCAGCTGATGTCCGAGTCGGGTGGTGCTGTCGAGGGGCCCGCCGACGGTGACCGCCGGGGCCTCGCGATCCTGGGTCGCGGGGCGTGCCGCCCCGACCTCTGAGCGGCACCGGGTGCACGCAGGCCAGCCGTGCGGGTCGTCAGCCGGGCAGCGCGTCGGGATGCCGACTGGTCAGCACCTCGAGCAGGAGCCGGTGCAGCGGCACCTCCACACCCGACTCGGCGGCGAGGCGCACGACCGCGCCAGTCCAGGCGTCCAGCTCTGACGGTCTGCCCTCGAGGAGGTCGCGCTGCAGCGACGTGGTGGCGTCGGCGGGCTGGTCGTCGACGAACGCCATCGTGCCGTCGACGACCTTCTCCGGGAGCCGTATGCCGCGGGCCCGGGCCAGCGCCTCGACCTCGCGCATCGCGTCGCGAAGCAGCTGGCGCCGGGCCGGTTTCGTGCGCAGCTCGCCCAAGGTCGCGGCGAGTGCTGCGCCAAGACCGCCGAAGGGCACGACGAAGAGCATCTTCGACCACAGCTCGGCCCAGATGTCGTCGGGCACCGGTGACACCGCGCCCGAGGCCGTGACGGCCTCACGGAGGCGCGACACCCGCTGCGAGGGAGCGCCGGGAGGAGCCTCCCACTCGTCGAAGGCCAGCGATGCCGGACCGCCGGCGTGGGTGATCCTCCCGGGACCGTCGATCACGGCGAAGATCTTGGCGATGCCCGGCAGCACGGCGCCGCGCCCGACGACGGCGGCGACCTGTCCGGGTGCCTCGACGCCGTTCTGAGTCGTGACCACCGCGGTGGCGGGGCCCACGAGCGAGGGCAGCTTCTCGAGCACCGGCGGCAGCTGCCACGTCTTGACCGCGAGCAGCACCACGTCGACCTCGCCGACCGTCGCCGGGTCGTCCGTGGCGCTCGCCGGGTTCACGGTGAAGTCGCCGGCGACGCTCGCCACCTGCAGGCCTCGCTCACGGATCGCCTGGAGATGTGGACCCCGCGCGACGAACGTGACGTCGTGACCGGACGCCGCCAGACGGCCGCCGAAGTACCCGCCGATCCCACCCGTGCCCAGCACCGCGATGCGCATGGCCGCACCTCCTCGTCCTCGGGCACGCATTCCAAGCCCTCGACGACATCATCGCGCCCGGCGCGGGTCCGGAGGTAGCGTCGCACTGGACCGTCTCGAGTCGCCCTGCCGAGACGCAGCCGGAGGAGGCCTCATGGAGCTCAACACCACGGTCAACGACGAGTCACGGGTCGTCGAGGTCGACGGCACCGAGGCGGCGGTCGACGTCGTGCGCGACCGGCTGGGGCTGACCGGCACGAAGCTCGTCTGCGGCAGCGGCGTGTGCGGGGCGTGCACGATGCTCGTCGACGGCGAGCCCGTGCTCGGCTGCCTCACCCCGGCGACCCGACTGCGCGACGCCGCGGTCACCACCGTCGAGGGCATCGCCCACGGAGAGAACCTGCACCCTGTGCAGCGGGCGTTCATGCATCACGACGGCCTCCAATGTGGTTACTGCACAACAGGATTCATCGTCGACGCTGTCGCCTTCCACGACAGGTGGCGCACCGACCACGGCACCGACGAGCCGGACCGTCAGACCATTGCCGACGCGCTGGCCGGGCACCTCTGTCGGTGCGGAGCCTATGAAGGCATCTTCCGCGCCGTGGCGGCAGCGTGCCGGGGTGAGCACGACGACGGCGCCGGCACGGTCGAGCGCGTCGATGCCCCGGCCAAGGTCACCGGCGCCGCCGTCTACACGACCGACGTCAGCCTCCCGGGCATGATGCATGCCGCGTTCTGCCGATCGGACGTCGCCGCAGGCATCGTCGGGCCGATCACGTTCCCTCCGGGCGTCGTCGGCGTCGACCTGCTCGCCCAAGAGGGCACCGGAGACCGCCGGGTGCGCTGGGCCGGGCAGCCGATCGCCGTGGTCGCGGCCGACTCGCCGGCAGAGGCGCGGCGGATCGCCCGCGAGCTCGAGGTCCGGGTGACCCCGCACCCGTTCGTCGTCGACCCCGAGGAGGCGGTCCGCCCGGGCGCTCCGCTCGTCTATGCGACCCGCGCCGACCGCAAGGCTGCGCCGAGCGCCGGCGAGGGCGGGTCGATGCCGGCGCCGTGGGACGGCAACCGACACGGCCCAGCGCGTACGCCGTTCCTCGGCACCGTGGCCAAACGGCGCATCGCGTCGGCGGGCTCGAGAGGACGAGGGGCCCCCGGCGGGAGCGGAGCGACCGGTCTCGTGGAGCTCGAGCTGCGCACCGGGGTTCAGGTGCACACCGCGTTCGAGCCGCACGCCTGTGTCGCCGACTGGACCGACCCGCAGCACCTGAGGGTGTGGCTCAGCACCCAGGGCGTCGACCTCATGCGCACCGAGATCGCCGGGCACTTCGACCTCGACCCGGCCGAGGTCGAAGTCGTGGCGGAGTATGTCGGAGGTGGGTTCGGGGCGAAGCTCAGCCTCACCATGGAGGCCGTCGGCGCCATCTCGCTCAGCCGCATCGCGCGTCGTCCGGTCAAGCTCGTCCTCGACCGGCACGAGGAGCTCACCGGAACCGGCAACCGCCCGGGCAGCCGCACTCGTGTCTCGCTCCTCGTCGACGACCGCTCACAGGCGGTCAAGGCCCTGACCGTGGACACGGAGAGCCACGCCGGCGTGGCGATCGGCAACAGCGTCGCGGCGCTCGCCATGCTGATGTACGACCGCACCCCCCGGCTGGCGCGCGATGTCGACGTCGTCACGAACGCTCCGCCTGGCGCTCCCTTCCGTGGCCCCGGCGGTCCGACGAGCGCTTGGGCGCTGGAGCAGACCGTCGACGAGGTCGCGCACCGCACCGGCCGTGACCCGATCGGGCTGCGGGCCCAGTGGGACGGCAACCAGAAGCGCCAGGCCCTCTACCGCTGGGCGACTGCCCTGCCCACCTGGCAGCAGCGGCCGGTGACCGGCAGCGGGTCGGGGCGGTTCCGGCGCGGCGTCGGGGTGGCGACGGGCAACTGGATCTACCTCGTCGACCCCGACTGCGAGGTCGTCGTGTCCGTCGCCGGCGGCCGGCTCGTCGCGTCGACCGCGAGTCAGGACATGGGCACGGGCAGCCGCACCGTCGTCGCTCGTGCCGTGGCCGGGATCTTCGGCGTCGAACCCACGGAGGTGGAGGTGCGGCTCGGGCGCTCGCACGCCGGGACGAGCCACGGCCCTGCCTCGGGCGGCAGCCGCACGACGGTCTCGCTGTGGTCGGCAGCCGTCGACGCCGCGACGACCCTGCGCGACCGGGTGGGTCGTGACCTCGCAGCCGTCCCCGACGGTGCCTCCGCCTCGGCGAAGCGCGGCGGCGACCGCGGCGTGCGCGCCGTGCCGATCACCATGAACGGCATCCAGATCGGGCGTGGTTTCTCGGCAGCTGTGCACGTCAGCGAGGTCGAGGTCGACACCCGCACCGGCAAGACTCGCGTGCTGCGCGTCCACGGTGGCATCGCCGTCGGACGCATCCACGCCCCGGTGCTCGCCCGCAGCCAGTGCGAGGGCTCGATCATCCAGGGCATCGGCCTCGCCCTCTACGAGAACCAGGTGCTCGACCCGCACACCGGGCTCACGCTGACCGCCAACCTCGAGGACTACCGCATCCCGCAGCTCGGCGACACCCCGGAGATCGACATCCACTTCCACGAGGACGGCTGGGACCGCGTGCCCGGCGGTGGCGTGGGTCTCGGCGAGGTGGCGACGATCAGCCCGGCCGCCTCGGTGGGCAACGCGATCTTCAACGCGACCGGCTGGCGCCCCCTGAGCCTCCCCGTCCGCCCGGACCGGGTGCTCGAAGGCCTCCGTGCGGGGGTGGCGCGATGAGCGTCACGATCCTCACGGCATACGACGAGCGGCCCGACGGCACAGGCGACTTCGTCTACCGGGCCGGCGGCACCGACCTGCAGGAACGGTTGCGCACGAGCGGCGCGACACCGCACGTGCTCGACCTCACCGGCATACGCGGGTTCGCGGGTATCGAGCGTGGCGGCAGCGGCACCACCATCGGCGCCGGCACCACGGTCGCGACCGTCGCGCGCGAGCTCGCCGACGACTACCCGGCGCTCGCGCTGACCGCGGCCGGCCTCGCCACCCCGCAGGTGCGGGCGATGGCGACCATCGGCGGCAACCTGCTCCAGCGCACGCGATGCTGGTACTTCCGACACCCGCACACCTCGTGCTTCAAGTCGGGCGGCGACAGCTGTCCGGCACGCGACGGACGCCACCTCTACGGCAACGTCTTCGACACCGCGCCGTGCGTCCACCCGCACCCGTCGTCCCTCGCGATGGCCCTGCTCACGTATGCCGCCACCGTCGACACGACGCAGCGTGACGGTCTCGCGGTCGGTGACCTCCTCGGCGACGGGTCCGACCCGACCCGCGACCACCTGCTCGCCGACGACGAGGTGCTGACCCGGGTCGTGCTGCCGGCGCCGGTGCCTGGCGAGCGAGCGGCGTACTTCCGTGCCATCAGCCGCTTCGAGGCGGAGTGGCCGCTCGTCGAGGCTGTCTGTCGAGTCGTGCGCGACGGTGACGGCCGGGTCTCGGAGTGCGGGCTTGCCATCGGTGGCGTCGCGCCGACTCCCCTGCGGCTCAAGGCTGTCGAGGGCCTCCTCGTCGGTTCGGCCCTGGACGACGCCGCGATCACGGCCGCAGCGACGGCAGCGTCGGAGGGCGCTCACCCTCTGCCCGAGACCGGGTACAAGGTGGAGCTCGTCGAGGGCGTCGTGCGCGAGGTGCTGGAGCGCGTCTCCACGTGAGGGTGGTCGTCGTCTCCGACACGCACAGCCCGCGGCGGTGGAAGGGCTGCCCGCCCGCGCTGCAGCCCGAGCTCGAGCGCGCCGACGTGATCCTGCACGCCGGCGACGTGTGCACGCCCGACGTGCTCGACCTGCTGGCGACCCACGCGCCGGTCCACGTGGTCATGGGCAACAACGACGTCCCCGAGGTCGCCGAGTGGGGTGCGCCCAAGACGCTCGAGATCGAGCTGGGCGGTGTGAGGGTCGGGATGATCCACGACAGTGGCCAGAAGCAAGGGCGGGTGGCTCGGCTGCGGAACGTGTTCCCCACGGCCGACCTGGTCGTCTTCGGGCACTCGCACATCCCGCTCGACGAGACGGGTGACGGCCTTCGCATCCTCAACCCCGGCTCGCCCACCGACCGCCGGCGTCAGCCTGCCGGGACCTACGCCGTGCTGGACCTGCGCGACGGCGACATCGTCGACGCCCGCATCCACGAGCTGGCCCGCTGATACCCCGCCACCATCGAGTGCCCACTTTCCTGCGTCGGAAAGTGGCACTCGACGAGGGGATGCGGCGAACGACGTCGGGAAGTGGGCACTCGACTTGGTGGGCGTGGGGAAGTAGGCACTCGATGAGAGAGGGGTGGGGGTCACCAGCCCCAGGAGCCGGGGATCCCCTTGAAGGGCCCGACGACGCGGTCGGTGACCCACCCGCCGTAGAAGCCGCCCTCCTGCGGGCGTACCCGCTCTCCGTCGACGCGGCACTCGTCGACGAGGCCGGGCATGACGGCCACGTGACCGAGCAGGACGGCATACGCGGGCACGGGGTCCGGATAGTGCCAAGCGGCGCGGGCTGCGCGTCGACCACCCCTGACGACGTCGAAGTAGGACGCCTGCCCCTTCCACTCGCAGCGCGTGTGGCCCTCGACGGGCACGAGCGAGCCGTGGGCGAAGGCGTCGCGCGGCAGGTAGTAGGTAGGAGGGTGGCTCGTCTCCAGCAGCCGCAGGGCCGAGCGGGTCGATGCGACGACCTCGCCGCCGAGCACGACCTCGACCAGCTCGCCGGTGGGCTCGACGGCAGGCGGTCGCGGGTAGTCCCAGACGGACTCCTGCCCGGGCCCGGGAGTCAGCGGGACGGGTCGGCTCATGTCGCGGCCCCGCAGATCTCCTCGAGTCCGGTCACCAGTCGGTCGACGTCATCGGCGTTCGTGTAGGGCGCGAGGCCCATCCGCAGCCCACCCGCGGAGCCGAGCCCGAGGTGGTGGCTGCACTCCCACGCGTAGAAGCTGCCCGCCGGCGCGTTGACGCCGCGGTCGGCCAGCTTCGCCCGCAGGTCCTGCGGGTCGTGGCCCTCCACGGTGACGAGCAGCGTGGGCGTGCGGCGCTTCGCGTTGCTGTATGCCGTCAGGCCCGGGATCGCACGCAGCCGCGCCTCCAGCCCGGCGAGGAGGGCGTCCTCGTGCTGCTCGAGCGCGGCGAAGGAGGTGACAAGCCGCTCGCGGCGCGAGGCCGAGGTGTCGGGCTGCGCCAGGTCGGCGAGGAAGTCGACGGCGGCGGTCGTGCCCGCGAGCAGCTCGTAGGGCAGGGTGCCGAGCTCGAAACGCTCGGGCACGGCGTCGGACGACGGCACGAGCTTGGCCGGGCGCAGGGTCTCCAGCAGGGCGGGCGAGGCGGCGAGCACGCCGAGGTGCGGCCCGAGGAACTTGTAGGGCGAGCACACCCAGAAGTCGGCGCCGCTGGCGGAGACGTCGGTGCTCACGTGGGCCGTGGCGTGCACCCCGTCGACCCAGAGCAGGGCGCCCGCCTCGTGTGCCACGTCGGCGATGGCGGGCAGGTCGGGGCGGGTGCCGATGAGGTTCGAGGCAGCGGTGACGGCGACGAGCCTGGTGCGCTCGTTCACGACGGCGTGGACCGCGCCAGGATCGAGCTCACCTGTCGCCGTGTCGAATTCGACCCACCGGACCGTGGCACCCCTCGCCTCGGCAGCCAGCACCCACGGGCGCACGTTCGCGTCGTGGTCGAGCCGGCTGACGACGACCTCGTCGCCGGGGCCCCAGTCCTGCGAGATCGTCCGGGCGAGGTGGAAGGTCAGCTCGGTCGCCGAGCGGCCGAACACGACGCCGGTCGGGTCCACGGCCAGCAGGTCACCCATCGCGGCCCGCGCGGCGAGGACGATACGGTCGGCGCGGCGCTCCGCTGCGGACACGGTGCCGCGGTTCGAGATGGCCGACGTCAGCGTCTCGACGACGGCGGTGGCCACGGAGTCGGGCACCTGCGACCCTCCGGGGCCGTCGAAGTGGGCCGCGCCCTCGCGCAGCGCCGGGAAGTGCCAGCGGATGCGGTCGACGTCGTACGCCGCGGGCGGGCGAGGCTTCGGTGCCGAGAGCTGCCATGCGCACCATCCTCGCCCATCCCCTGCACGTTCCCTCGCCGGATGTCGTCAGGGCTCGACAGGAACGGTCGTTCGGCCCCGGGCGCGCCCTGGTCGTCCTACCGTCGGAGGCGGGGTGGTCGCAGCTGTCACACCGTCCTGCCCTGCAACGTGAGGGGTGCCCCGTGGCCCGTCCTCTCCTCCTCGTCGTGGACCCAGACCTCGACGCGCTCGCCCGCACCGAGGGCGAGCTCGCCCGCCGCTTCGGTGCGGACTTCCGCGTGCGCGGCGAGTCCGACAGCGCCGTGGCGCTCGAGCAGCTCCGGCTGGCGGCCGAGCGCCGTGACCCGGTGGCGCTCGTCCTCGCCGACCCGTGGCTGCCGGGAATCAGCGGGGCCGAGCTGCTCCGCGAGGTGCGGACCCTGCACCCCGACGCCGCCCGCACCCTCCTGGTGCCGTGGGGCGCCTGGGCCGACCGGCGTACGGCCGACGAGATCCTGCGCGGTATGTCGCACGGTGACATCAACTACTACGTGCTCGAGCCGTGGAGCTCGCCCGACGAGCTGTTCTGTCGCACCGTCTCCGAGTTCGTGCAGGTCTGGTCACGCACGGTCGAGAACCGACGGCGTGAGGTCGTGGTCGTGGGTGGCGCCCGCGACCCCCGCGGCCACGCCGTGCGAAGCCTGTTGACCCGCAACGGGATTCCCCACGCGTACCTCGACCGCGGCTCACCCGAGGGGGTGGCCGTGCTCCAGTCCATCGAGGCACCGGACCCGACGCGCGACGAGGGCCCGCTCGTCATCTGGCTCGCGGCGCTCGGCGGGCGCGTGCTGCTCGACCCGACCGACGTCGAGATCTGTCGGGCCTGGGGCATCGGCACCGACCTCAGCGGTGGCGAAGACGGCACGGACGAGGTCCGTGACGTCGACCTGCTCGTCGTCGGGGCCGGTCCGGCGGGTCTCGCGGCCGCCGTCTACGGCTCGTCGGAGGGCCTGTCGGTCCTGTGTGTCGAGGAGCACGCGCTCGGCGGCCAGGCCGGCACGAGCTCGCTCATCCGCAACTACCTCGGCTTCTCGCGCGGCCTCTCGGGGGCCGAGCTCGCGCAACGCGGCTTCCAGCAGGCGTGGGTCTTCGGCGCGCGCTTCGTGCTGACCAGGCGAGTGACCGCGCTCGAGCCGGACGGCGGTCGCGACGCCCCTGGCGGCGTCCCCCGGTTCCGGGCCACGATCTCGGACGTCGGCGAGCTGCGCGCCCGCGCCCTGCTGCTCGCCACCGGTGTTGCCTACCGGCGGCTGGGCGTGCCCGCGCTCGAGGCGCTGTCCGGGTCGGGGGTCTACTACGGCGCCAACGTCTCCGAGGCCCACGGGCTCGCCGGCGCCCACACCGTCATCGTCGGTGGGGGCAACTCGGCCGGGCAGGCTGCCCTGCACCTGCAGCGGTATGCCGCCGACGTCACCCTCGTGATCCGCACGCCCGACCTGAGCTCGACGATGTCGCGCTACCTCATCGACGAGATCGAGGCCTCGCCGACGATCACGGTCGTGCCGGATGCAGAGGTCGTCGGCGGCAGCGGTGAGGGCTGGCTCTCCGAGGTGGTCATCGCCGACCGCACCTCCGGTGAGCGGCGTGCCCTGCTGGCCGACGGCCTCTTCGTCATGATCGGCGCGCAGCCGCACACGTCGTGGCTGCCCGACTCCGTCGTGCGCGACCGATGGGGCTTCCTGCCGACCGGCGCCGAGGTGCGCGAGCCTGGGGCGTGGCCGCTCGAGCGGCCGCCCTTCGCGCACGAGACGTCGCTGCCCGGCCTCTTCGCCGTCGGTGACGTGCGCGCAGGGTCGGTCAAGCGTGTCGCCTCGGCGGTGGGCGAGGGCTCGGTCGTGGTGTCGGAGGTGCACCAGTACCTCGCCCTGACGGAGGCCGAGGGCCGTGGCTGAGCAGGCCGCCGGCGGTCGCCGCGACCCGACCTCGACCGGGACGGGCGACGCAGGCGCGCGGTCCCGGCGCTGTGTCGTCCTGGGCGCCGCCGTCCTCGCGCTGCCGCTCGTCGGTCTCGGCGTGCTGCGGACCTCGGAGGGGCTCGACCACCAGTGGCAGCACGACTCGACGCACTTCTGGCTGGTGCTCGGCGCGGCCGTGCTCAGCGCGGTGACGGCATACGGCACGGGGGCTGCGGCGGTGCGTCGCGGCGACATGCGTGTCATGTACGTCTCGCTCGCCTTCCTCTCGTCGGCCGGCTTCCTCGGCCTGCACGCGCTCGCGACGCCGCACATGCTCCTCGAGACCGCGTCGGCCGGCTTCAACGTCGCCACCCCGGTCGGGATCGCCGTCGGCTCCCTCTTCGCGGTCGCGTCGGTGCGCGACGTCGACGCCGAGCGGGCTGCCGCTGCGATGCGGCGGGCGCGGCGGCTGCGCGTCGTCCTTCTGGTCGGCATGGTCGCGTGGGGAGCCTTGTCGCTGTTGCGACTTCCGCCGTTCGGCGCGGGGCCGGGCCTTGCGCCGACAGCGCCGGTGATGGTCGCGGTGGCCGTCGTCGCGGTCGTGCTCTACGCGGTCGCGGCGGTCACCTACGTACGCCTGTGGGGACGGCGCGGGGGCCTGCTCCCTGCCGCGATGGCGGCGTCGATGGTGCTGCTCGCCGAGGCCATGGTCGCCATCGTGCTAGCCCCCAACTGGCGCTACTCGTGGTGGGAGTGGCACGTGCTGATGCTCGTGGCGTTCGTCCTCGTCGCGTGGGGGGCGCAGCAGTCGTGGCACGAGGAGCGCTACGCCGACCTATACACGGCCGACACGCTCGCCGGGCGTCGGGAGATGACGATCCTGTTCGCCGACCTCAAGGGCTTCACGACCTTCTCCGAGGCGCACGACCCGGCGGAGGTGACCGACATGCTCAACGCGTACTTCTCCGTCGCGATCCCGGCCGTCGTCCGGCGGCACGGAGGCACGGTCGACCGCCTCATCGGCGACGCGATCATGGCGACCTTCAACCGGCTCGGTGACCAGCCTGACCACGCCCTTCGTGCAGCGCAGGCAGGGCTGGACCTGCAACGGGAGACGTCGCGCATCGCCGACGGGCACCCCGGGTGGCCGCGGTTCCGGGTCGGGATCAACAGCGGCGAGGTGGTCGTGAGCGTGCTCGGCGGGCAGGGCGGCCGCACGCACACCGTCATCGGGGATGCCGTCAACGTCGCCTCGCGCATCGAGGGACAGGCGCCGGTCGGTGGTGTCGCCGTCACCGCGGACACGCTGGCCCAGCTGCCCGGCGCGGTCGTGGAGTCGCTCGGGCCGCTCGACCTCAAGGGCAAGGGCGAGCGCGTCGAGGCCTTCGTCCTGCGCGAGCTCGCCGACGGGGCCTCGTGACCCGTCCGCGGCTCAGGAGGCGACGACGGGGATCGTCCTCGTGGCGAGCACCTTGCCCGTGGCCCAGTGCGTGAAGTCGACATTGAGCAGGAAGGTGCCCTTGTAGGGCGGGTGCACGAGCAGGTCGTAGCGCTCGGCCGCGCCGAAGGCGATGGCATCGGTGCGCAGCGGGTGGCCCGTGTCGCGCACCGGCGGGCTGGGCAGGCCGGGACGTGAGGTGTCGCGGAAGGCCCGACCGTCGTGCGCGATGAGCTCTGCCATCTCGACGGGCTTGCCCGAGGTGTCGGTGAAGCGGGCCCGGCTGGGGAAGTAGTTCGCGTTGAGCATCCGGAAGAGCGTGGGGTGCCCGGTGCTCGGCAGGTTGGCCCGCAGCTGCTTCGGGGCCAGCACGTCGGTGGTCGTGCGGGGGCCGTTGAGCAGTCCGCCGACGACGTAGAAGAACGTCGGCTCGAAGCGGTTGAGGCCGACGTCCTCGCCGGACAGCCCGGCGGCGTGGTCGAACGTGTGCCACCTCGGGTCGAGGGCGTACGGGACGAGCAGCGTCTCGGTGGCGATGTCGTAGAGCGGCCCGTCGATGAACGACCTGCGGGCGCCCGGTGCCAGCGGGAAGTCCGGGTGCACGATGGGGTCGACGATGAGCGGGCCGAACATGCCCATCTGCACGTGCAGCACCGTGTTGACGTGGCAGTGGTAGAAGTACAGCCCCGAGGCGCCGTTGTTGGGGTCGGCCGGGACGCCGAGGTCGGGCCGCCACTGGTAGGTGTAGCTGCCGCTCACCTCGAAGGAGGTGTGTCCGACGCCGTCGTTGCGCGGGTCGGGCTCCATGCCGTGGTGGTGGATCGTGTGCACGCGCTTCGAGGGCTGGAGGGTGACGTGCACCATGTCACCCTCGGTGACCCTGATCAGTGGCGCGGGGAAGCGCCGGCCGGACGTGTCGTCCTCGAACCCCCACATCTCGTGCTGGGTCCCGTCGGGGAAGACCAGGCCACGGTTGAAGAACTTGCGCAGGAACGTCTTGGTCGGCGTCTCGCGGAAGAGCGTCGTCGGGCTGCCCTCGTGCGGCTGGTTCGACGCGAAGGCGGCCTGGCTCGCGAACGTCTGGTGCGTGTGCGCCACCCGGGGCCCGGGTGCGGCGAGCGTCCAGTGCGCCACGAGCCCGCCGGGGTAGAGACCGCCGGCCGCGGTCTGCGAGGGTTCGGCGTGACAGTGCATCGGGTACTCCCAGTCCTCGGACCGGGCTGCCCACGTGCGGTCGGGGGCCTCCGGCGGCCGCCGTATCGGGAGCATGACCTCCTTGCGCTCCATCTGGTCGAGCTCGACGACGTCCTCCCACTGCTGCAGCTCGGCGTGGCCCTCGACGTCGACGCGTCCGGCGGCCCGCGGGAAGTCGGCGCCGTTGCGGCGCAGCGTCCACACGTGGTTGCCGTGGAAGTGCATCTGGTGCACGACCGCCCCGACGTTCACGAGGCGGATCAGCTGACCGGTGCCGACGGTGGGACCGGCCTGTCCGGCGTTGAAGGCGCGCACGTCGAACTCGCGGGTCGAGCCCGACGGCAGCGTCTCCTCGAGCGTCCGCACCGAGTCGGCGGCATCGGTCGAGACGGCGAGCGAGCGGAACCCGCTGCGGTCGTTGAGCATGAAGTAGCGCGGCACCGGGGGCGTGGCCACCGGGTCTATGACCTGTCCGGCCCGAGCCCGGGCGCCCCACACGGGGTCGACGTCCTGGCAGAGCCAGACCCACTGGCGCTCGAACTCGGCGACCCCGGCGGAGAGCTGCCACCGCTGGGCGGGGTCGACGACGACGAGGACCCCGTGCAGGCCGAGGATGCGCTCGACGCTGCCGCTGCCGGGGTCGTGGTAGACGTACGTCCCAGCAGCCGGGGCGGCGAAGGTCAGCGTCGCGGTGGCACCCGGGGCGATCGGCCCGGTGTCGGCGACGCCGTCGATGCGCAGCTGGTGCGGCCGGGTGAGCCGGTTGGTCACCCGCAGGCGCACCGTGGCCCCGACCTCCGCGACGATCGTGCGCTCGGGGAAGAAGCTCGCCCAGAACGAGCGCCGGATCAGGTACTCGCCGGGCAGACGCGGGTGCGGGGCCAGCGGGTCTGGCCGGCCCTCCTGCGGCAGGGTGGCGCCGAGCGGATAGCTGCGGCTGGCGACGAGCCGACCGTCCGCGAGGAAGACCTGCGGGCTGATGCGCAGGCTGGGCCGGGTCGCGGCGAGGTCGGTCGGCGTGGCCCCGAAGCCCCGCATGTAGACCAGGCTGTCGTCGACCATGCGGACGAGGCCCTCGTTGACGTAGAGGTCGAGAACTCCCGGAGTCGCCACGGCCGCCTGGCCGGCGCTCGCCTCGGCCCCGAGCAGCCCGGCAGCGGCGACCGCCGTGACGCCCCCTGTCGCGGCGAGCACCCCGCGGCGCGTGGCGCTCATGAGACCGCCCCGTTCCCGACGCCGCCGAGCCGGATCGTGCCGGCGGCGAGGGCATCGGCGAACTCGAGGCCGAGGCCGAGGCCGACGGGCGGGACGAGGTAGTCGATGCGGATCCGGGCCGTCTCACCGGCCTGGACCGGGCCGGCATCACGGTCCGCCCCGTAGAGGCTGACCGTCATGGTTCCCCCGGCCACCCGCAGGCGGAACTGGCCGGGAGAGAGCTCGATCGGGCCCTGCGTCCCGTTGTGCACGCTGACGTCGACCGACATGGCGTCGGTCCAGGCACCGTGCACGGCGCTGGGCACCAGCTCGTCGCCCCCGGCGACCTGAGCGGCGCCGTGCACGTGGTCTGCCTGGTGGTCGGCTTGGTGGTCGGCCTGGTGGTCGGCCTGGTGGTCGGCCGAGGCGCTGAGTGACCGGCGGGACCACCCGAGCAGGGCGACCGTGCCGAACGAGGTCCACTCGCCGTCTCCACGGCTCGGCGCCCTCGCCCCGTCCCGGCTTAGCAGCACACCGCCTCCCACGGCGGCCACCCCTGTGGCCCCCGCTCCCAGCAGCATCCGTCGACGGGTCAGCTCCATGACGTCCTCCTCAGGGCGAGGTCAGTGCCATCGTCCGTCGCAGAACTTGAAGAAACCTTTAGCCGGGTTGAAGTATCCGTGTTTGCCGCGATTGTCGTGCACCCGGCTCTCGATTGGAAGCCGGGCCGGAGTGTTCGCTCGACCGGTCAGGCGGTGACGCTCCCCTGCTCGAAGAGTCGCGGGATGCGGTGGTTCGCGACGATCCGGTCGTCAGGGTCGTACGCCGAGCGGATCCCTTTGAGCTGCAACCAGGCCGAGTCGCCGTAACCAGTTCGCGCCTCCACCTCGTTCTCGGCGAAGTTGAGGTAGCTGCGTCCCGTCGACCAGGGCTCGAGCGACCCGGTCAGCTGACGTGCGTCGAGCTGTCCCTGCGCCGCCATCTCCGGCGTCGCCGCGATGGCGCACGCGAAGATTGCGTATGCCGCATCGACCGTCGCGAGGGCGCCGTGACCCTCCGGGGCACGACCCAGGGCGCCGCCGAGCTGGCGCAGCTCGGTCATGAGCAGCGAGGTCGTCGAGCCCGGGCCGACCTGCTCGAGCAGGGTGTCGATGGCGTTGTCGGCGAGCTCGCCGACGAGCGTGCCGTCCGACACCGCGGGCGTCGGGCCCTCGGGGTCCATGTGCAGCCGGGTCAGCGAGCGGGCCGGCACCCGGTCGAAGGTGTCGATCTCGGGCCCGAGCCCGCGCAGCAGGGCGAGGGTCGAGCGCGCCTCGGCGTCACAGCCCAGCACGGCACCGTCGATGACGACGAGGGAGCGGCCGCGCAGCGGGGCGGGGACGTCGGGAAACGGCGGCACGTTGAGGAACCGGAAGGCCGTGGTCACGGCGTCGGGTGCCTCGGGAGCCCAGTCGGCCCAGCGGCGCAGCACGCGCTCGGCGTGCTCGCGGTCCCAGACCAGCATGCCGGCGTATGCCGTCTCGATCGGGTAGAGGCGGAACTCGAGGGCAGTGACGACGCCGAAGTTGCCGCCCCCGCCGCGCAGTGCCCAGAAGAGCTCGCGGTTCTCGGTGGCGTCGGCGCGCACGTGCTCACCGTCGGCGAGGACGAGCTCGACCGCGGTGAGGCTGTTCGTGGCGAGGCCGAGCTTGCGGGCGTACCAGCCGATGCCGCCGCCGAGGCTGTAGCCGGCGATGCCGACGTCGGGCGAGCTGCCGTGCAGGGCGGCCAGACCACGGTCGGCAGCGGGCTCGGTGGCGTCGAGCCAGATGGCCCCGCCCTCGACACGGGCGATGCGCCGGGTCGCGTCGATGCTCACGCCGCGCATCTGCTCGGTGCGCACGACGACGACGTCCTCCAGGCCCTGGGCCACGAGCGGCCCGGCGTTGTGGCCGGTGCTCTGAGGTGCGATGCGCAGCCCGGCGGCTGCTGCGGCGCGCACGACGGCCTGCACGTCCGAGACGGTGCGGGGTCGAGCGACCGCCGCCGGTCGCTGGTCGACCGCGACGTTCCACGGCAAGCGGGCCGCGTCGTAGCCGGGGTCGCCGGGGAGGTGGACGTCACCGTCGCAGAGTCCGGCGAGGCTCGTGGCCTGTCGGGCGGTGGGGGTGAGGATGGTCGTCATCTGTGGGTCTCCTGTTCGGGGTCGCCCGGTGGTGGGCGCGAGTGTTCAGAGACCCGAGCGGGCGCCCAGATACATCGAGCGTGAAAGGTCCGTTTCGTCCCGGCGATGCTGTGCTGCAGACGAATCCGCCACTGAACACGCAACCCGGCGGTGCTGCCTCCGCGCTGGCGGCAGGTCCGGGTGCATGCTGGGTGCGTGGACGACGTGACGACATACCCGGCCCGTGACCTGCTGCTCGACGGATTCGGCCGCATCCGCGACGGCGTGCCGGAGGTCGTCGACGGACTCTCCGCCGAGGAGCTGCTCTGGCGCCCCGACCGCGACGCGAACCACATCGCCTGGCTCGTCTGGCACCTCGCCCGGCAGCAGGACGACCAGGTCGCGCACCTGGCCGGCGCCGACGCGTCGGTCTGGACGGGTGACGGCTGGGTGGAGCGCTTCGGCCTGCCCTACCCGCCCGACGCCCACGGCTGGAGCATGAGCTCGGCCGACGTCGGCCGTTTCACCGTCGCCGACGCACGCCTCTTCGCCGCCTACCAGGGGGCGGTTCACGAGCGCACGGTCGCCTACGTCGAGGGGCTGGAGGCGACGGCATACGCCAGGGTGATCGACCGGCACTGGGACCCGCCCGTCACTGTCGGCGTGCGCATCGTGTCGGTGCTCGACGACGCGGCCAAGCACCTCGGTCAGGCCGAGTACGTACGCGGTCTCGTCCAGCGCCGTCGCTGACGTCCGCGTCGGCCCGGAACACCCGGCCCTTGAGCACCACGGGTCCCGCTGGTCACTGCGGTCTGTGACGGGTGGGGTCGTCGGGGGTCGCCGAGGCCGCCGGTGAGCAGGTGGCGTGCAACTCCCGGCAAGCACGCCCCGACCACAGGTTGACGTGTCACCATGGAGGTGATGACCACCCCTGTCCTGAATGTCCCTGCCGCCGTCGCGCCAGCCGCCGACGGCGTCACTGCGCGTTCGGGGCGTTCGGGGCGTTCGGGCCGCACGCACCGCCGGGCCGACGCGCTCGGACACGAGGCGACCCGTCGCCGGCGCCTCGCGCTCATCGCCCGCGGCCGGCGTGCCCGCCTTGCCGCGACCGTGGTCGTCGTCTTCGCGCTCGCCGGCGTCAACGTCGCGAACCACGTGCTCGGCTGGGACACGATGTGGCTCGGGCCGGTGGGCGCGGTCGCGCTGCTCGTCTTCGCGCGCTGGCAGGGCCTCAGCTGGCAGCAGCTCGGCCTGGCCCGGCACACCCACGCCCGTGGCATCCGCTGGGGCCTCGGCGTCATCGGCGTCGTCGCGCTCGTCTACCTCGTCGGCATCCTGCTGCCGTCCACACGCACGGCCTTCATGGACGCCCGCTACCACCTGCCCCCGGCCGGGGCCCTGCTGACGGCGTTCGTCATGATCCCGGTCGGCACGATCCTGCTCGAGGAGGTCGCCTTCCGCTCCGTGCTGTGGGGCTTCCTGTCGCGGCACGCTCGCATGTGGCAGGTGCTCGTCGCCTCGTCGGTGCTCTTCGGCTTCTGGCACGTCTTCCCGGCCATGGCCTCGGCCACCGGCAACGAGGCCATCGGCAGCGCCGTCGCCGTACTCGGCCCGTTCGCCAAGGTGGCCGTCGTCGGGGGAACCGTCGTGTTCACCGCCCTCGGTGGTGTGCTCGCCGGTGAGCTGCGCCGTCGCAGCGGCAGCATCTTCGCCAGCGTCGGCATGCACTGGGCCACGAACTCCCTCGGTGTCCTCTTCGGCGTGCTCGCCTGGCGACTCGCCGCCTGACCGGTGCCAGCCGACGCCGGCCGGCGCGACGTCCGCTCGAGACCGGCCTCCGGGCCGGCGCTCGGTGGCTGCCAGACTGACGGCATGGACGGCCTGACGATCCGCGCCGCGCGGCCCGAGGACTACGTGCGGCTCGGCGACCTGACCGCGTCGGCCTACCTCGACGACGGCCTGCTCGACCACGGCGCCGAGGACCCCTACCTCGAGGTGCTGCGGGACGTGCGGCACCGTGCCGAGCACTCCGACGTGCTCGTCGCGGTGGACGCGGACGGTGCCGTGCTCGGCGGCGTGGCCTTCGTCGGCGGGCCCGGGCCCTTCGCCAACATCGCGGGCGAGGGCGAGGCTGAGTTCCGCACCCTGGCCGTCGCGTCGGCGGGCCGCGGCCGCGGCGTGGGGGCCGCCCTCGTGCGTGAGTGCATCGACCGGTCCCGCGCCCTGGGGCGCGAGCGGGTCGTCCTCTCGACGCAGCCGATGATGCACGCCGCGCACCGCCTCTACGAGCGGTTCGGCTTCGTGCGGGTGCCCGAGCGCGACTGGTCGCCGGTCCCGGGCACCGCGCTGCTCGTCTACGCGCTCGACCTCGCCCGCGCCTGAGCCGCCACCCGCGACTGGGCGATGAGGCCACGCACCGCGGCGACGATCGTCGGGTCGAGCTCGACGTGCGCCTCGAGCAGGTCGAGCAGCGTCTGCGCCGCGAGGGCGTTGCGCTCGTAGCCCGGCACGAGGTCGGCCAGTGGCAGCAGGTCTGGTGCGAAACGCCGCTCGACACCGCGGTCGACGACGAACACGTCCTGCGCCTCGCCGGTCCCCAGGCCGAGGTGGCCGAGCACGGTGACCCAGCGGTCGACGGCATACCCCTGGATGAAACGGGTCGCCGTCAGGCGCTCACCACGCAGGTCGCGGTGCAGCCCGACGTAGAGGTTCGTGATCGCCTCGCCCACCTGGTGCTCGAGCGAATCGGGCTGAGGCACTCGAACTTTCGGCACCTCGAGTCCTGAAGGCGCATCATCGCGACTCCAGTGGATGCGGCCGGGCGGGTAGCCGGCCGCGTCCATCTCGGCGAGGGAGAAGACGGCGTACTCCGCGAAGAGGCCGTCCTCGAGCAGCGCCTTGCGGCCGGCGCCGCTGTTCTCGAACGACCACACGACCGGCTGAGCCGCCTCGAGCCAGTCGATGTCGGCGAGATAGCGGTCCCGGGCGGCTGCGTCGTCGACGACCACGAAGAAGTCCGCGTCCGAGTGCTCGTCGAGACGGTGCAGGTCGCGCCCGACCGAGCCGAGGCCGAGCAGGGCCACGGCGTCGCCGCGCCCGGCGAGCACGGTGCCGAGGCGGTCGAGGAAGGCGAGCAGGCGCTCGGGCACGGAGGACCCGCTGGGTGGGGTGGGCTGGGGGTTGCTCGACGGCATACGTCGTCTCCTTGTCGGGGCTGAGGTGGAGTCGACGTTTCAGCCCGCCCGAGAGGTTCGTCGGGGTCGCGACATGTGGCAGCGTATGCCGCGTGGCGCGTCGCTGAGAAGGGCGCCGTCTCGGATCCAGAGGCAACGGAACGGCGTGTCACCCTGATGGCCGTGGCAGGCTGGAACGGTGCCCGTGACCATCGACGACGTGCGCCGAGTCGCCGAGCAGCTGCCGCGCTCCTACGAGGTGCTCGTCCGCGACCGCGTGAAGTTCCGGGTCGGCAAGATCGTGTGGCTCGCGTTCTCCGCCGACGAGACCGAGATGGGCTTCGCGTTCCCCAAGGAGGAGCGCGACGTGCTCGTCGCGAGCGAGCCCGACGTGTTCCACCTGCCGCGGCGCTCTGACCTGCGCTTCAACTGGGTGGAGGTGCGCCTCGACGCCCTCGACGAGCCCCGGATGCGCGAGATCGTCGTCGACGCGTGGCGCATGGTCGTGCCCAAGACCGTGGCACTGGCCCGGGCGGACTGACCGACTCGCGCGACCCCTCGACGCGACCCCTCGACGCGACCCCTCGACGCTAGGAGACCTGCATGAGCACCACTCCCGCCGGCCCGCTCCTCACCGACCGCGAGCGCGCGGAGGTCGAGGCCGCCAACGCGAGCGGACGGCTGCCCGTCGTCTTCGTCCACGGCCTGTGGCTGCTGCCGAGCAGCTGGGACACGTGGCGCGCCCACTTCGAGTCGCTCGGCTACGCCACCCTCGCCCCGGGTTGGCCCGACGACCCCGAGACCGTCGACGCCGCCCGTGCCCATCCGGAGGTCTTCGCCGGCAAGACCGTCGGCCAGGTCACCGACCACGTTGCCGACGTCATCCGCCTGCTCGACCGCGAGCCGGTCGTCATCGGGCACTCCTTCGGAGGTCTGATCACCCAGAAGCTCGCCGGGCTCGGGCTCGCTCGCGCTGCCGTCGCCGTCGACCCGGCGCCGTTCCGGGGCGTGCTGCCGCTGCCGCTCTCGGCGCTGCGGGCGAGCGCACCCGTCCTCACCAACCCGGGCAACTACAACCGGTCGGTGTCGCTGACGTTCGACCAGTTCCGCTACGCGTTCGCCAACGCCGTCCCGGCAGAGGAGGCCGCCGACCTCTACCGCACGTATCCCGTTGCAGCGCCGGGTCGTCCGCTGTTCCAGGCTGCGACCGCCAACATCAACCCGCGCACCGAGGCGAGCGTCGACACCCGCCGCGCCGACCGCGGCCCGCTCCTCGTCATCAGCGGTGAGAAGGACCACATCGTGCCCTGGGCGATTGCCCACGCGTCCTACAAGCTCCAGCTGAAGAACCCGAGCCCCACCGAGATCATCGAGATCCCCGACCGCGGCCACTCGCTCGTCGTCGACAGCGGCTGGCGCGAGGTCGCCGACGCCTCGACGGCCTTCCTCGGCCGGCACGGGGCCGGCCCGGACGCCGCACCACCGGCCTCGAGCGCGACCTAGCCGATGCGGTAGGCGGTCGACGTGCGCGGACCGCGTTCGGCCGCGCCTCTCTCGATGCAGAACTCGTTGCCCTCCGGGTCGGCGAGGGTCACCCAGCCGGTGCCGTCGTCCTCGCGGTGGTCACCGGTCACGGTCGCGCCCGCCGCCACCGCCCGCTCGACCGCTTCGTCGCGAGTGCCCTCGTCGGGCGCGACGTCGAGGTGCACCCGGTTCTTGGCCGTCTTGCCCTCGGGCACGGGGATGAACAGCAGGCCCGTGCCCGAGTTCGGGTACGACGGCGCGACGACGACCTCGGGGTCATCGTCATAGAAGACGTTCCAGCCCAGCAGGCCGGCCCAGAAGGTCGCCAGACCGCGGGCGTGGGCGCAGTCGAACGTGATGTTGTGGATCTCGAGTGCCATGGGCCGAGCGTCGTCCCGCCGGTCCTCGGGCGCAAGCGGATTGCGTATGCCGTGAGCCCGTGAGCCGTGCCGCGCCAAGTCATCGCGGAGGCTGGGCGGCGGCACAGGAGGTGCACAGGGGTGGTCGCGACGGTGGGACCAATCCCACTGAAGGAGTCCCCCATGAGCCCCCTCCCCCGCGCCCTGCACCGAGCCCGACTCGTGACCGCCGGTGCCCTCACCGCCTCGACCCTGCTGGTCGGCGCCATCGGCGTCCACCTCGCCGACGCCCGGACCCAGACCGTGGCGACCTCGACCACCAGCACGGCCGGCTCGAGCAGCTCTGACACCACGACGTCGAGCACGAACTCCTCCGACACGAGCTCCTCCGACGAATCGAGCAGCTCGGACACGAGCGGCTTCTCCGCGGTCGCGCCCGTGGGCAACAGCAACGCGCAAGCCCAGACGAGCTCGGGCGGCTCGTGATGAACGCGACCGCCGCGGCGACGGCCGCGACCTTCTCGGCCATCGGCACGACGAACACGATCCTCGTCACCGACCCGGGCACGCTCGACGACGCGGTCGCGATCGCCAGCCGGCACCTCGTCGAGCTCGACCGGGCCGTCAGCCGGTTCCGCCCCGACTCGGAGGTGAGCCTCCTCGCGGTGCGGGCGCGCCGGGCACCGGCGGAGTCCTTCCTGTCGCCCACGTTCGCGGCATACCTCGGGGCAGCGCTCCGCGTGGCTCGCCTGACCGGCGGCCTCGTCGACCCGACGGTGGGCTCGGCCCTCGTCGCAGGCGGCTACGACGACGACCTCGACGCCGTCCGCGCCCGCCCGGACTTCCACCAGACCCGGATCGGCAGCGTTCCGCACTGGCACACCGTCCAGCTGAACCCCTCGGGCCGCCGCGTCACCGTGGCCGCCGGCACCCTCATCGACCTCGGCGCGACCGCGAAGGCCCACGCGGCCGACACGATCGCCCAGCTCCTCACGGCGCGACTGCCGGGCGGCTTCGTCGTCAACCTCGGCGGCGACGTCGCGGTCTCGGGCTCCCCGCCCCCACAGGGCTGGTCGATCGGCATCGACGGCGCCGACGGCGTGACGCGTCAGGTCGTCACCAGCACGGGCCAGGCGATCGCGACGTCCTCGACGCAGCGACGGGTGTGGACCGTCGACGGAACGACGCGACACCACATCGTGGACCCACGCACCGGGCACACCGCACCCGCCGTCTGGGCCCAGGTGTCCTGCGCAGCCGCCACCTGCCTGGAGGCGAACGCGGCGTCGACCGCCGCCATCGTGCTCGGCGACGACGCACCGGCCTGGCTCGAAGCCAACGGCATACCGGCCCGCCTCGACGCCGCAGACGCACGCGTCGTCACGACGACCGGCTGGCCCGCCGGGACGAGCAGGGCCGCCTGATGAACGAGCTGCTCTGGTACGTCTCGCGCGCCACGGGCGTCGCCAGCATCGTGCTGCTCACCGCCGTCGTCGTGCTCGGCGCGGTGACCGCAGGTCGGCGCAACCCGCACGGTGAGTCGGCGACCGTCGTCATGGCCCTGCACCGCTGGCTCTCGCTGGGCATGACTGTCTTCCTCGGCGCGCACATCGCCACCGCGATCGCCGAGACCTACGTCTCGATCGACCTGGTCTCCGCCGTCCTGCCGTTCACGTCGGGTTACGAGGCACTGTGGGTCGGGCTCGGCACGCTCGCCTTCGACGTCCTCGTCGCGGTCGTCGTCACGTCGTTGCTGCGGCACCGCCTCGCCGAACGCACCTGGCGACGCGTGCACCTGCTGTCGCACGCGCTCTGGCCGATGGCCGTCGTGCACGGCCTCGCCCTCGGCACGGGCGACCAGCCGATCCTCGTCGCCACCACCGTCGCCTGCGCCGTCATCGGTCTCGGTGCGGTCGCCTGGCGCTGGTCCACCACGTACGCCGACCGTTCCCGCCGCGCTGCCGTCCTCACCCAGGAGTGGTCATGAGCCTCACCGCACTGCTCGCCGACGCCGGCCTCACCGGCCGCGGAGGCGCCGCCTTCAGCACGGCCCGCAAGGTCGAGGCCGCCCACGCCCACGGCGCCCACCTCATCGTCAACGCCTGCGACGGTGAGCTCGGCGCCGCCAAGGACGGCTGGGTCGTCGCCGAGCGCCTCGCCGAGCTCGTCGACGGCGCCGTGGCCATCGCTGCCGGCTCCCCGACGACGTATGCCGCCCACCGCGGTTCCGGCACCGCCCACCGCCTGCGCGCGGCGGGGCTGCCGGTGCTCGAGGTCCCGGCGCGCTACGTGTCCTCGGAGGAGTCCTCCCTCATCTCGCTCACGCAGGGCGGGCTGGCGCGGCCGATGACCAAGCGCCAGCCGTTCGTCCGCGGAGGACGCGACAGCGACGGCAGGCGCATCAGTCCGACGGTCGTGCTCAACGCCGAGACCGTCTGGCGCGCAGGGCAGGTGGTCCGGTTCGGTCCCGACTGGTTCAGGTCGTTCGGCACGGCGGCCGAGCCCGGTCCGCGGCTCGTCGCGGTCAGCACCCCCACGGCCCGGGGGGTCGTCGTCGAGACCGCGGCCGGAGCCCCCGTGCTCGACCTCCTCACGGCGGCCGACCCGGTCGCCGTCGCCTCAGCACTCGTCGACCGGTCGCCGGGAGTTCTCCTCGCCGGGCTCGGCGGCACCTTCGTCGCGCCCGGCGACGTGAGGGGTCTCGTATGGTCGGACGAGGGGCTCGGCCGGGTCGGCGCCCGCACCGGTCCGGGCGTCGTCGAGGTGCTCGACCCGACGACGTGCCCCGTCGAGTTCGTCGACCGCTGCCTGACCTGGGCCGCGGGCGAGTCCGCGGGCCAGTGCGGTCCGTGCATGTTCGGGCTGCCTGCCCTGGCGGCCGAGTGGCGGTCGCTCGCACGCGGCGACCACACGGCATACGACCGCGTCGTCTCCCGGATCTCGCTCCTGCCCGGGCGCGGCGCCTGCCGGTTCCCCGACGGTGTGGCCGGCTTCGCCTGGTCGGCGCTCCGGGTCTTCGGGACCCACCTCGACGCACACCGGAACGGCCGGTGCGACGCGGCGCGGCAGCAACTCCAGCACGACCACGACACCCCCGGGAGAGCCCATGTCCACGCACGCTGACCGCCCCACCCCCACCGACGCGAACGACCACACAAGCCGCCGTCTCGGCCTCGTCCGCGCCAGCCGCCTCGCCGTCGACCGCGTCGCGTGCACCGGTCACGGTGTCTGCGCGCAGCTGCTCGACGGGGTGACCCTCGACGAGTGGGGCTACCCCCTCGTGGCTCCCGAGACCGTCGAGGGGCCAGAAGGGCACGCGGTCGCCGAGACGGCCATCCGGCTCTGCCCGGCCCGCGCGCTCTACCTCCGCTGAAAGTCGAGTGCCCAGTTCCCGACGCGCCCTTCTCGTCGAGTGCCCAGTTCCCGACGCGCCCTTCTCGTCGAGTGCCCAGTTCCCGACGTGAGCTCGTGGGCACTCGACGGCAAAGCGCGCAGAGCGAGCGCTCGGGCGCTCACGCTGGCAGGCTGGAGTCGTGCTCCGAGGACGAGTGGATTGTCCAAATGTGATTGCTGTGGTGTTGAAGCACGCAGGATTGCGCATAGACTGCGCGTCGTGATGCGTGAAGCAGTGGTCGGGATCGACGTCGGAGGAACCCGGGTCAAGTCCGCCCTTGTGGCCCCCGACGGGGAGATCCTCGCTGAGGCCGTGACCCCGACGCCCGCCGACGTCGGGCCGCAGCTCGGCGAGGTGGCGGCCAAGACCGTCATCGAGCTGACCGCCCGCGCCGAAGCGGCCGTCGAGCTGCTCGCCGTGGGCGTCGCCGTGCCCGGCCTGGTCGACGAGGTCGCCGGCATCGGCGTCTGGTCGGCCAACCTCGGGTGGCGCGACCTCGACCTGCGGGCCTCCGTGTCCGCTCACGTCGACGTGCCCGTCGCGGTCGGTCATGACGTGCGCTCGGGCCTGCTCGCCGAGCACCGTCTGGGCGCCGCCCAGGACTCCGACAACGTGCTGTTCGTGCCGCTCGGCACCGGCCTGGCGTGCGCGATCCTCTGCCGCGGCGAGCTGGTGACGGGCTCACTGTGGACCGGGGAGATCGGCCACGTCGTGGTCGTTCCTGACGGTCCGCTCTGCGGGTGCGGCCAGCGTGGCTGCCTCGAAGCGCTGTCGAGCGCCGGGGCCATCGGGCGAAGGTGGTCCGAGACGACGGGCCTCGCCGGTGACGCCGAGGAGGTGGCTCGTCGTGCGGACGGCGGCGAGCCGGACGCCCGACGCATCTGGCAGGAGGCGATCGACGCGCTCGCGATCATGGTCGCGCCCGTCGTCGCCGCCGCGGGCACCGAGCTCGTCCTCGTCGGTGGCGGCCTCGTCCACGCGGGCGACACCCTGCTCGAGCCCCTGCGCCTGGCGCTGACCACCCGCTTGGGCGGTCGCGACGACGTGGCTGTCGAGTCTGCCGCACTCGGTGACCGCGCGGGCTCGCTCGGAGCAGCGACGATCGCCCTCGACCTCGTCGGTCGATGATCCTCACGCTCACGCCGAGCCCGGCCCTCGACATCACGTATGCCGTGCCGTCCGTCGCGCTCGGCGAGTCCCACCGGGTCGGCTCGGTCAGCGAACGAGCCGGCGGCAAGGGCCTCAACGTCGCGGCGGTCCTCAGCGCGATGGGGTGCAAAACCGTCGCCGTGGCCCCGGTCGGCGAGCTCGAGATCGAGCTGTTCGCCGGGGACCTCAACGCCCGCCGGGTGCCGCACCGCCTGGTCTCCTCACCGCTGCCCACCCGGCGCTCGGTCGCCGTCGTCGAGGCGGATGGTCGGGCGACCCTCTTCAACGAGCCCGGCACGGCCCAGTCGCAGCGCGTCTGGGACCGCGTTGCCGACGAGATCGCGCAACTCGCGACAGACGCCACGGTGCTCACCGTGTCGGGCAGCCTGCCGCCCGGCACAGACCCGGAGTTCGTGCGCCGCGTCACCCTTCGCGCCCACGAGGCCGGACTCCGGGTCGTCCTCGACGTCAGCGGAATCCACCTGACCCGAGCTCTCGGGGCCGCGCCGGACCTCGTCAAGCCCAACCGGCTCGAGGCCGCAGTGACGCTCGCCGGGCTCGGGCGCGGTGAGGTGCCATCGGTGCGCGGCGCTGCCCGTGCTCTCGCCGCTGCCGGCGCCCGGTGCGCCGTCGTCAGCGACGGCACCGACGGGCTTGTGCTCGTCCATGGCGACGTCGCGCTGCACGCGTACCTGCGTCGTCCGGTGTCGGGCAACCCGACCGGTGCCGGTGACGCGCTCACCGCGGCCCTCGCCGCAGAGCTCTCCGACCACCACCGCACGGGCGGACTGCCGGAGGGCCGCGACGCGTGGGCTGCCGCACTGCGCCGGGGCGTCGCGTGGTCGGCCGCGGCGGTGCTCCAGCCCGTCGCCGGCTCGGTGGACCCCGACGACGTCGACCGCCTGCTCCCCACCGTCGAGATCGAGGAGATCCGCACGTGAGCCGTTCACCCCTGACGCCCTTGCTCGCCGAGGCGTCCGCCGCCGGACGCGGGCTCGCGGCGTTCAACGTGATCCAGATCGAGCATGCCGAGGCGTATGCCGCCGCAGCGGATCGCGTGGGCCTGCCCGTCGTCATGCAGATCTCGCAGAACTGCGTGCGCTACCACGGCTCCCTGGGCCCGATCGCCGCCGCGACGTTGGCCGTCGCGGACGCCTGCTCGCAGCCCGTAGCCGTCCACCTCGACCACGTCGAGGACGTCGCGCTCGTGGAGGAGGCCGTCCGGCTGGGGCTCACCTCGGTCATGTTCGACGGCTCGACGCTGCCCGATGACGAGAACCGTTGCGTCACAAGATGCGTCGTCGACCTGTGCCGCGCGTCCGGCGTCAGCGTCGAGGCCGAGCTGGGTGAGGTCGGCGGCAAGGACGGCGTCCACGCGCCCGGCGTGCGCACCGTCCCCCACGATGCGGCACGCTTCGTCGCCGACACTGGCGTCGACGCGCTCGCGGTGGCGGTCGGGTCAAGTCACGCGATGACAGACCGCATCGCCGAGCTCGATACGAATCTCATCGCGGCGCTGCGGCATTCGGTTCCTGTGCCCCTGGTCCTTCATGGCTCGTCGGGTGTGCCTGACGACGGTCTGGTCGCCGCGGTGCGCGCCGGGATGACGAAGGTCAACATCGCGACGCACCTGAACCAGGTGTTCACCCGGGCGATGACCCAGCGGCTGGAGCAGTGCCCGACGGTCGACACGCGCAAGTACCTCGGGGCGGCCCGCGAGGCGGTGACCGACGAGGCCGCCCGCCTCCTGCAGCTGCTCGCCCTCCGCTGACCAGGCGTTCTCTCGGTCTGGTGTCGGGAAGTGGGCACTCGATGGGGTTGGTCAGGTCGAGTGCCCACTGTCCGAACAGGCGCGGTCAGGTGAGGACGATGCTCCGCGTGAGGTTGCGGGGGGCGTCGGGGTCGAGTCCGGCGGCGTCGGCCTTGGCGAGGCACAGTCGGTGCAGGCGCACCAGGTCTGCGAGCGGGTCGATGTCGCGGTGCTCGAAGTGCGCACCGGTCGCCCGCACCTGGTCGGGCAGTCCCTCGGGAACGTCGCCGAAGGCCCAGACCGCGCGTCCGGGCGAGGCGATGCTGATGGGTCCGTGGCGGTACTCCATCGCGGGGTAGGACTCCGACCAGAACTGTGCCGACTCGCGCAGCTTGAGCCCGGCCTCGTTGGCGATGCCGTTGGACCACCCGCGCCCGAGGAACGTCAGCTGCTCGGCGAGCAGCAGCGCCCCGTATGCCGTCTCGCCGTCTTCCGCGAGCACTGCGCGGGCCTGCTCGGCCACCGGCGCGAGGTCTTCGCCGAGCGAGGCGCGGAGCAGTGCGAGCGACGTCGTGGCGAACCTCGTCTGCACGACGGAGCGCTCGTCGACGTCGTCCATGAGGATCGTCGCCGTGGACCGCTCGGCGACCGGGGTGCCGTCGGTCGCGACGAACGAGACGTGCGGCGTGCCGGCCTCCCGGAGCTGGTCGACGACCTCCATCACCTCGGTGGTCGTGCCGGAGCGGCTGATCAGCACGACGCGGTCGTAGCCGCGCGCGAGACGGTGCTCCGAGGCGGCATACGCGTCGGTGGTGCCCTGGCCCAGCTCCTCGCGGCGGGCGGCATACGCCTGGCCCATGAACCACGACGTGCCGCACCCGATCGTCGCGACGCGCTCGCCGGGTCGGGGCAGGTGCCGGGCGACCTCGTCGAGGCGTCCCGCGGCACGCTCCCAGTCGTCGGGCTGTGTGGCGATCTCCTGTGCGAGGTGGCTGTTCTGCGACATCGTTGGCTCCGAGGGCTCGAGGGCGAGGCGATCGAACTCGCCTCTGCTTGTGTCTGCTCGAAACACAGCCTAAACGCGCACAGACGGTCATGTCCATTGATCGTTCTGCGCGGTATGGTCAGCGCGTGACCGAAGAGAGCGATCTCGCCCGCAACCGCGCCAGCCGCTGGTCGATCATGCTCGACCGCCTGGCCACCGCCGGCCGTCTCGGCGTCGGCGAGGCCGCCGAGCTGCTCGGCGTCAGCGAGGCGACCATCCGCCGCGACTTCTCCGAGCTGGCCAAGCGTCAGCTGGTGGCCCGCAACCACGGCGGCGTCGTGGCCACCTCGGTCGCCTACGAGCTGCCCTACCGCTACCGCAGCACCAGGGCCGACGACGACCGCGGCCGGGTCGCCGAGGCGGCCGCCGCCCTGGTGCGCACCGGACAGGTCATCGGCCTCAACGGGGGCACGACCACCACGGCGACGGCGCGGGCGATCACTGCTCGCGAGGACCTCGCGAGCGAGGGTGAGATCACCATCGTCACCAACGCGCTCAACATCGCGACCGAGGCGGTGCTGCGCCCGCACGTGCAGTGCGTGTCGCTCGGCGGCGTGGCCCGACCCGAGTCCTACGAGGTCACCGGCCCGCTCGCAACCCTCGTGCTGCACCAGCTGTGGCTCGACGTCGCCATCGTCGGCGTCAACGGCCTCTCGGCCCGCGAGGGTGCGACGTGCCGGCACGAGGAGGAGGCGGCGATCATCCGCACCATGATCGAGCGCTCGAAGCAGGTCATCTGCGTCGCGACGGGCGACAAGCTCGGGGCGCGCACCTTCGCTTCGATCTGTCCCGCCGAGCGCATCGACCATCTCGTCACTACGGTGGGCGCAGACCCCGAAGAGGTCGACGCCCTGCGCGAGGCGGGGGTCGAGGTGCACCAGGTCTGAGCGGTCACGCGTACGCTCTGCGCGATTGAGGGCACGTTCTGCGGCTTCCCCGACCTGTCCTCGGCGCGCGCCTTCTTCTACAACAAGACGCTCTTCAAGCAGGCCGGCATCAACGAGCCCCCCAAGACCTGGGCCGACCTCGAGGCCGATGCGAAGAAGATCGCGCGACGAGCGGTTCCTCGCCTGGCTCAGGACCTCGCTCGTCGTCGGCCTCTACCGACAGCTCTTCGAGCTCAACCTGATCAACACCTACGGCGCACTCATCCTGACGAACGCGGCGTTCACCCTCGCCTTCGCGATCTGGATCCTGCGCGGCTCCCTCGCCTCGATCCCGACCGAGGTCGAGGAGGCTGCTGCGCTCGACGGCGCGTCACGCTGGCAGGTGCTGCGCCGCGTCATGCTGCCGCTCACTCTGCCGGGCCTCGTCACGGCGACCATCTTCACCTTCATCGCGGCGTGGAACGAGTACGTCGTGGCCCTGACCCTGATGGTCGACGACGACCGCAAGCCGCTGACGGTGGGCATGCGTGCGGACGTCACCGGCTACGAGCAGCACTGGGACCAGCTCTTCGCCGCCTCGGTCATCGCCGTCGTGCCCGTCGTCATCCTCTTCGCGGTCATCGAGAAGCACCTCGTCGGCGGCCTCACCACCGGCAGCGTCACATAGCTGTAGGCGCGCGCCGGAGGGTCAGTACTCGCCCTTGATGACGAAGTAGGAGCCCCGGATCGTCCCGGCCAACTTCGACTTCTGCCGCGCGAACTTGAAGCTGCTCAGCTCGTCGGGCACGTCCATCCCGTCGGAGAGCTTGAAGCCGACGGCCCGCTTGCCGCCGTCGGCGAGCGTGTAGAGCACGTTGACCGAGAGGCCCGACTCGTAGAAGACGTATGACCAGCGGGTGCCGTCGACCTCGAACTGCGTGGCCTCGAGGGCGGGCGACGCGATGACGATGCCGCGCTCGTCGGCGAGGATCGTGCTGACGGACGCGACGACGTCCTTCGCCTCGGCGGCGGGCTCCACCGTGAACGTGTGGGAGTACTTGTTCTTGAAGTAGCGGGCCTCGTTGGCCCGCAGCCCGGCGAGCGCCTCGGCCACCGGTGACGACTCCAGACCGACCGTCGAGACCTCCGTGAAGTCGACGTCGTAGGCCATGACCACCTCCTGCTCTCAGCCCTCGCGGTGCTGTCGGCAAGGCTAGCGGTGGACGGCGGCGCTGTCCGGCGACGGGTCGGGCAGGCGGAAACCCTCCTGGACCCAGTCGGGCGGCGAGGGCATCACGATGCCGATGACGTGGCTGAGCCGGGCGGGGCTGTCGATGCGCACGACCGGGTGGTCTGCCGCCTGCCGGGCCAGCACGGTGCACTCGTCGGCGCGGCACCAGCGGGGCTGCACCCCGCCCGTCTCCTGACGCACGGCCATGAACATCGTGCTGGCCAGGAGCCGGCCGTCGCGGGTGTCCTTGACGGAGGGGTCCTGGTAGACGACGACCCGCGTCGCCGCCTGGCCGGCCTCGGGCGCGGTCGCCTGCTCCGCGATCGCGGCGTACTGGACCCGCGTCGCCTGGTGGGAGCCGATGTCGGCACGCCACGCCAGCACCCCGGCGACGGCGAGGACGGCGAGCAGGAGCGCAGGTACGCGTTCGGCGCGCGACACGCGTACGCCGGGCTCGTCCGCAGGTCGGCGACGGAGCAGCAGGAAGGCGACCGGCAGGACCGCGACGAGCCACGTCCACAGCTGGCCGCGGGCCTCGGTGACGGTTCCGGTGGCGAGGGTCTGGGCGCTGTCGAGGCCGCAGGCGACGACGAAGGCGACGAGGAGCCGCTGCAGCCGACGTCGCACGCTCGGATCGCGCCACCCGAGCACGCCGGCCACGAGGCCCACGAGGGCAACCCACCACTGGGCCGCCCACAGGGCGCCGACCGACTCGAACCAGCGACCGGCGTTGACCCTCAAGGCGTCGAGGGAGGTGAGCGGGTTGGCGTCGCGCCAGGCCGCCAGCTCGATGCCGAAGTGCTGGTTGACGACCCAGTTGAGCGTGTAGGCCACGCCCACCCCGGCGGCGAACGCAGCGACCCAGCCGGCAGTGACCCCGAGCACGCGGCGCCACGGTGCGTCACGCAGGAGCACGACGGCGAAGACGAGCAGCACGACGCCGATGGGCGGGTAGCTGAGCACCGCAGCGACGCCGCTGAGCAGCAGCCACAGCGACATCCGGGCGCGCGAGCCGGCTGCCCACGGCAGCAGCCAGATCGCTGCGGCGCCGATGAGGACCGAGGGGGTGAGTGCCCCCGGCCAGTAGAGCAGCTGCACCCACACGCACGACGCGTAGAGAGCGGCGCCGAGCAGCGCGTCGACGACCGGACCGGGACGAACTCCGGCGCGGTGGAGCACCCGCCACATCCCCGCGACGAGTACGGCGTAGCCGACGGCATACGTGAGGGCGGCGGACGTGGGGGTGCCGTGCTGGCCGACGAGCCACCACCAGCCGGTGTTGAGCCAGCGTCCCTCGCTGATGTTGTAGTAGCGCGGCGGCGCCACGTTCGGCTGGTTGTCGGGCAGCAGGAAGGTCCAGTCGTCCTGGCGGATGAACGGCGTGACCGCCTGCGCGACGCCCTGGGTCACCAGGAACGCGACCGCGATGACCGCAGGCGTGAGGAGACGGTGCTGCGGCACCGAGGCCACCGAGGGCAGCAGGCGGGCCCGCCGGTGCGCGGGAGCGAGCGTCTGCATCGTCATGGTCAGCCTGGGGGGTCGTGAGAGTCGGGAGAGGTCGCGGGCCGTCGGCCCATCGGGTCCATTGGACCCTAGATACCCAGCAGACGTCGAAATCGCAACCTCGGCCGGTAGGTTGACGGCGTCGACATCCTCACCCGTCCGGGAGGCACGGTGAAGCTCCTTCTCACGTCCGCGGGCGTCCGGAACCCGAGCATCGAGGCCGCGCTCGTCGGTCTCCTCGGCAAACCGATCGCCGAGTCCACCGCACTGTGCATCCCGACCGCGCAGTACGGGCACCCGAACGTGGGCCCGGGTGAGGGGCCGTGGAAGTTCATCTCCGGGAGGTCGGACCTCCGGATGACCGGTCTCGGGTGGAAGTCCGTCGGGGTTCTCGAGCTCACCGCCCTGCCGAGCATCGACGAGGACCTCTGGGTGCCCAAGGTCCGCGAGGCCGACGTCCTGCTCGTCGCCGGCGGTGACGTGCTCTACCTGGCGCACTGGATGCGCGAGTCCGGGCTCGCCGACCTGCTGCCGACCCTCGACGACACCGTCTGGGTCGGTCTCAGCGCCGGCAGCATGGTGCTCACTCCCAGGGTCGGCGAGGACTTCGTCCAGTGGCGGCCGAAGGGTGGTGGCGACGAGACGCTCGGTCTCGTCGACTTCTTCATCTGCCCGCACGTCAACGGCGACGACGTGCCGGGCAACACGCTGGCCGAGGCGGAGGAGTGGGCGGCCGGCATCGAGGGTCCCGCGTATGCCGTGGACGACGAGACCGCCTTCGTGGTCGTCGACGGCCGACTGGAGATCGTGTCGGAAGGGCACTGGACCCTGCTCCACGCGTAGGCGAAATCCGTTGCGACGCGGGATGGCCCGGGTCCTAGGGTGGGCCCATGGCGACGGTCAAGCAGTTCCAGGTCACCTTCGACTGTGCTGAACCTGAGCGCGTGGCGCGCTTCTGGTGCGAGGTGCTCGGCTACGTCGTGCCGCCGCCGCCCCCGGGCTTCGAGTCGTGGCAGGCGTTCGATGCCTCGCTGCCCCCGGAGGAGCAGGGCAGGGCGTACGCGTGTGTCGACCCCGAGGGCGTCGGGCCCCGGCTGTTCTTCCAGCGCGTGCCCGAGGGCAAGGTGGTCAAGAACCGGGTCCACCTCGACGTCCGTGTCGGCTCCGGCCTCGTCGGGGACGAGCGGGTGGCCGTGCTCGAGACCGAGTGCGCGCGGCTCGAGGCGCTCGGTGCCTCACGCCAGCGCCTGCTGCTCGCCGACGGGTTCAACGAGTCGTGCCTGGTGATGCAGGACGTCGAGGGCAACGAGTTCTGTCTGGACTGACGCTCAGTCGTGGCCGCTGAGCTGGCCCAGTCGGTCGGCGAGGGCGTCGACCATGGCGCCGGCCTGCTTGGCCGGGAGCGCGGACTTGCGGTCTCCGCCCTGGCTCGACACCGGCAGCACGTCGATCGAGAGCTTGGCCCCACCGGCCAGCGCCCGCAGCGCGTCGACCTTCTCGCCGAAGGGTGACCCGCTGCCGGGCGAGTAGTAGTGCACGACCCGGTCGACCTCGTCGGGGTAGAGGTCGGTCTTCGTGACGGCGATGACGAGCCAGATCGGCTTGTGCCGGCGCACGGCCAGCGAGGCGATCCGGTGCGATGTGATCGCCCAGTCCTCGAGCTCGGCGGCCAGCTGCTCCTCGCGGCTCGCCGTGGCCTCGCCGGTGGTTCCGGCAGCCCGTCGGGGGGTCGCGTAGCCGTTGGCGACGACGTGGATGACGCCGTCGACCGGCTCGTCGTGGAAGACCTCGTCGAGGGCGCCGAGGCGGGTCGCCGCGTTGTCGCCGGGCACGACGAGGAAGCGGAACCCGTGCAGGCGCGGCGAGCGACGGGTGCGGCGTTCCATGACGGCCGAACCCACCGGGGCGACGCCGTCGGCTGAGGCTCGGCGGGTGAGCCGGTCGATGAGCTGGCTCTTGCCGACGCCGGTCATCCCGGTGACCGCGACCATCGGGAACCGGTTGCGGAACAGGTGGCTCAACCGCTCGGGCGCCGACGCGAGAGCCGTGAGCACGCCGCCGGCTATGGTCGCGCCCAGGGCGGTGCGGCTCGAGGTCGGCAGGATCTCGCGGATGCGGGACGGACTGTGGGACACGGAGGCTCCTCGACGGGCGAACAGGTGCCGGATGGCCCCTAGAGCCTACGTTCAGTCCGTCGGAGTTGGCGCGGCCGTGGTCGGCCGGATCCGGTCAGGGTGCCGGCCTACCGCCCCGAGGAGGCTGGAGCCGCCTTGGCGCACGGCACGGCCCTCGTGACCCCCTTGACGTCCTCGTGCGCGAGGTAGACGCGGTTGACGCCGTCGACCCTCGCCGTGACCCGGCACGCGGGGTCGAAGCCCCGGATGGCGCGCACCGGTGTGCCGATCGGGATGAACGCCGCGTCACCGTCGACCGGGAGCCCGGGCAGGCCGTCGAAGTGCAGATCGCTGAGCCGGCACTCGACCAGCCCCACCGTCGCGCCGAGCTGTTCGGTCGGGACCGGCGGCAGCTGCCCGTCGAAGCCGGCGTAGTACTGGACGCCACCCAGCTGCACGAAGTCGACCCAGTCGATGATGGCCGACGTGTCCCCAGTCGTCGGCGTGGACCTGCAGGCCGACACCGGCTGCGGGGCGACGGAGGTGGCGGGGCCGGCCCCGGACCCGCCGGGGCTCGTGCAGCCGCCCGTGCCGAGGACGGCCAGCGCCGTGATGACCACCCCGGCGGCAACGGCGGATCGGTTCACGACGACCTCCCGGTGACGCGGCCGGTGCGGGATCACCGGCCCCTGGTGGAAAGACACCGCAGACCCCTGATCCGTTGCGGCAGGTTCCGGACCGGGTTCAGGGTGATCCCCGATGCGGCACGGGCGCGCCTGGGAGCACGCTGCGGAGCGAGCCTGAGGAGGTCCAGATGTCACTCTCTTACACACCCCCCGTGGCGACGGACCGGTCGCCCGGACCCGCGTCGGCGCCGCCGCAGTACGGCCTGGGCCAGATCCTCGCGGTCTGGGCCGCCGCGGCCCTGCCGATGGGGGCGCTGGCCTGGCTGGTGGCCCCGGCCCTCGCCGACCGGCTCGATGGACCGGCCTCGTGGCCGAGGGCCCTGGTCGCGTGCCTCACCGTCGGGCTGGTGTGGCAGGGCGTGCTCGTGCTCGTGCTGGTGCGGCGCGAGACGGGCACCCTGCGGTGGCGCGCCGTCGCGGACGCGCTGTGGCTGCGGCGACCGAGCAGCCCGCGTACGGGTCGGGTCGGTGGCCGGGTCTGGTGGGTGCTGGTGCCGGCCGTGCTGGTCGTCGGCCTCGAGCAGGTGCTTCCACACGTGGCCGCGCCGGCCGGCCGCGACCTGGGCCAGTTCCTGCGGTCGACGCCGGGACACGAGTTCCTCGCCGGCAACTGGCCGTGGTTCGTCGTGATCGTCGTCATGGCCCTGTTCAACACCGTGCTCGGCGAGGAGCTGCTGTTCCGAGGCCTGCTGCTCCCCCGGATGCGCGGCGTGTTCGGGCGCTGGGACTGGCTGGCCAACGGGGTGCTCTTCGCGGTCTACCACCTGCACCTGCCGTGGGTGATCCCGACGGCGCTGCTCGACTCCGTGGCGCTGGCCCTGCCGTCCCGCCGCTACCGCAGCGCCTGGCTGGGGATCATCGTCCACAGCATCCAGTCGGTGCTCATCGTCGGGGCGACGCTGGCGCTGGTGCTCCGTTAGCGGCGCACCGGCGCCGGGTGGCCTGGCCGGGGTCAGGGCGTATGCCGTGCCGTGACCCCGGCCGTCCCGCTCAGCCGCGGGCGGCGACGAGCTTCTCATCCGTGGAAGCGTCGGCAGGGTGCTCGATGCGGTCCTCGGCGGCCCGAGCCGCTCGCGTCGGGATGCACAGCGCGGTGAGGGACGCGAGGGCCGCGACGCCGGCGCCGATGCCGAGACCCACCCGGAAGCCGGCCTCGCTCGGGCCGGGCCCCGGCCTCGATTGCGGGGCGGTTCGGGTCGGTATTACTACCTTTGTCCGGCTTTCGGCTAGTACCACCGTTCCGGTGTGCTCGCATCGGCGCACCACCAGGGTGCGCATCGGCACGAGCACAAGGGGCATGCATGCGTAAGACGACCCAGGGACTGCTGCGCGGAACGGCCGTCCTCGCGGCCGGCGCTCTCCTCGGCCTCGGCCTGTCGGGGGTCGCCACCGCCAAGGGCGGCGAGCCCGGTGACGACGGCACCGGCGGCACGACGACCGTCGGCGCGGCGACGGCCGGCTCGGCCGGCAACTACGCCGTGACGGTCAACGGCACCACCTACGACCCCGCACCCGGCAAGGACGCCAAGATCCAGGGCGCCGTGCGCGGCCTCGTCAAGGTCACCGGCATGCACACGACCTTCACCATCGACCCGGCCACGCTCGGCGTCTACGACTACGCCCTGACCGGTGCTCCCGCACCTGACCGGATGGTCACGAGCCCCACCGTGGTCTTCCAGAGCAAGGTGCCCACCCTGACCCCCGCACAGCTCGCCGGCCCGGTGCTCGAGCTGCAGGTCCGCGACGACACGCTCGTCGCCCTGTTCCGCACTGCCGCAGGCAAGCTCAAGGTCCAGGCCAAGGACTCGCCGCAGGGCGGCATCTTCCAGATGGAGCCGGAGTTCGCCGGCACCGTCACGCTGACGCACACGCTCGGCCCGACGCTCTTCTACTTCGTCAACCCGTTCACCGGGAAGGTCAACTTCAGCAACGGGATCGACGCCGTCTCCGCCGCGCAGAGCAGCACCGGCTACCACCAGATGCTGCTCGGCAAGGACAGCCCGCAGGTCGCCACGAAGACACTGCAGACGGGCTCTGTCACGACGTGGTCGGTCGCGTCGGGCGGCCGGCTGGGCGGCGTGCTCGGTGAGGACGCGATCGAGCTGAGCCAGGGGGCGACGAGCTGCACGCAGAACTGCCAGGCGCAGAACCGCATCCGCGGCTCCCTCCCGGTGCCGCCCGACCCGACGAACCCGACGCCCATCGGCGGCTGACCACCGGGGGTGCCTGGAGGCCGCTCGAGTCCACGGACTCGGGCGGCCTTCTCACTGCAGGGGGAACGGCGGCTGCGTCCACCACGGTCGTGCGTCGACGCTCACGTCCGAGACCCACTTGACCCACCAGAAGCCGCGCCGTCCGGGGGCGACCAGCCGGACCGGCCCGCCGTGGCCGGGCGAGAGCGGGACCCCGCCCATGTGCGTGGCGAGCATCAGGGCAGAGGCCTCTTCGGCCGGGAAGCGCCGGGTGTAGCCGGTCAGCGATCGCACCACGATCGAGCCGTGGTCGAGGGGGCCGAGGGGGCCGAGCACCGTGTCGAGCCGGACTCCGCGCCAGGTCTGCTCGGACCACCACCCGCCCGTGCAGTCGATGACCGCTGCCCGGGTGGTGACCGCAGCCGTGAGCAGCGCATCGTACGAGAGCTGCTGTCCCGGCTGGTCCGGTCGCTCGATCCGCAGCACGAACGCGGCAGGGTCGATGTCGGGCACGCCGTCGGTGAACCACTGGGTGACCGGCACGGTCGTGGGATCGCCGGATCCGACCTCGTACGAGCCGGTCTCGCGGCGTCGCGCGCCAGGCAGGCCGGCCGCCGACGTCACCGACGACAGGGCGGCGTACGCGAGCAGTGCCGTCCCGCCGAATGTCATGGCTCGCAACGCCGTTCGTCGCGAGAGGTCGCTCCCGCGTACGCGTTGGGGTCGACGCACGACATGGCCGAGAGCAAGCGGGACGACCACGACGGCGAAGGCGACGTGCAGCGCGAGTGCGCTCACCGCGCCGACGCACAGCGGCCCGAACACGGAGTGCACGACTCCAGCGAGCAGGCTTGCCGCCAGGACGAGCACGAGCGCGACGGCGACCCCGTGCCGCCGGCGACGGCGAAGTCCACGGCCGACGATGACGCTCTTCCACGGCGCGAGCAGGAGGATGCCGAGACCGAGCGTGCCGTGCGCCACGGCCACGAGCCTTGACCCCGGAGCCACCCCGACCCCGAACGCCACCCAACCGGTCAGGAACGAGCCCGCCAGCAGCACCAGGAGCGCGAGGTTGGTCCCCCGGCCCGGCCGGGTCGATGCGGCCATCCACCCAGTGTGCCTGCCGACGTGCCCGTCCGCCGACAGCTCAGTCGTCCATGGCCTCGATGCCGAGCTCTGCCAGCTCGCCCGTGTGGCTGCGGATGTGGGCGACGACCTCGGGCGGCGGCGGCTCCCAGCCGGTGATCTCCTCGACGACGCGGAGCGGCTCCGTGGTGCGGTACGACCGGGTGGGGTTGCCGGGGAAGCGCTTGTCGGTGACGTTCGGGTCGTCCTCGAGCGTGCCGAGCGGCTCGACCCGGTAGACGCGCGGGGGGCCGTCGCCGCGAGCGAGCTCGGCCGCCAGGGGCGCCCCCTGCTGGCTGGCCGTGACGTAGATGTGCTTGGACTGGCGTCCCGAGCCGTAGTTGGAGCGCCACCCCGGCGTGAGCAGGTCACCCGGTGTCACGTCGGCCCTGGTGCCGTGGAAGAACGGACCGGGGTCGTCGACGACACGCGGCGTCGGCGGCGGGTCCTGGAGCAGACTGTCGAGGCGGGCCATGAGAACCGAGACGCGGCTGCGCCCCTTGACCACCCGGGGGTAGCGCGACAGCACGTCGAGGACGACCGGGGTGGCTCGCCTGGCGGCCGCGGTGACGACGTACTCGGCGACGACCGGGTCGTCGCCGCGGGCGAGCTCGGCCGCGCGCGCTGCGTGGGCAGCCGAACCCAGGATGTGGCGCACCTGGGTCGCCTTGGCGATGGGGTGGAGGTATGCCGCAGCCGCCGCATCGCCTGCAGCGGTCGCCGCGTGCCGGGCGGCCTCGGAGGACGCGTCCTTGGCGGCGCGGTGGGCGTCGGTGGCGGTCGTGCGTTGGAGGTTCGAGCGCGGCGCCCCTTCGGCGAACGCTCGCGCCGCCCGGAGCGCGGCCTCGGGCCGGGGGTCGTCAGGGCGGTCGCGCCGGAAGAGCACGAGCATGGGCTCGGCGCACGCGACGGCATACGCGGTGACGGCCCGCAGCTCGTCCGTCGTCAGCTCGAAGTCGCCGGTGCTCGTCTGCATCGTCACAATCTGGCACACTTCGTCCCGCCGCTCCGGGGAACCCAGGCCCCGGAGGAACGCGCAGTTTTCGTGGTTCTAGCACCAAAGTCGCATTGCCTCTGGTATGGGCGAACCGCGACGCTGGGTATGTCCTTGGGGCGGGAGGGCACCCGGTTCGTTTCTCGAGGAGAGTCATGAAGAAGTTCGCGGCAATCGGAATGTCCACCATCGCAGCAGTCGTTCTCGGCGCCGGCATCGCGTCGGCCAGTGGAGGCGGCGGCAGCTCGTCCGGCGCCTGGCCCACGTCCATGCCGTTGCCCACCAACCCCGGTCGGATCGTCTCGCAGAGCTCCACGACGGCTGTCGTGAGGTCCGCCGACCCCGTGGCGACGGTGCAGTCCAAGCTCGACAGCACGTATGCGGCCAAGGGCTGCACCCGCAAGCTCGCCGTGAACCGGCCGCGCGACTACCTCTGCCGCAACGCGTCGACGGGCAAGACGGACGAGGTCTGGTTCACCTTCGCCGCGCTCGACCCGACGGCGAGCGACCCCTCGCGCTCGCAGACCAACGCCTTCTACGTCAAGGGCTGACCGTCTTGCTGCGGGCACCGACGTCGAGAACTGCGCACTCGACGGGGTGAGTTCGCGTCGGGAACTGCGCACTCGACCTGGGGTCGTGCCTCCCGTCCCGTCCCGTCCCGTCCCTTCTCGTCGAGTGCCCACTTTCCGACGCGGGCAGGGCGTTTCAGGCGGGGGCGAGTGTGCTGGCTCCGGGTGCGAGCTGCAGCGCCTGGCCGTCGACGACGAGCGCGGTGCCGCCGTCCTCCTCGAGGCCGGGGCGGAAGTGGATCGTGCCGTCGGGGTCGACGCCGGCGATCTCGGCCGAGGCCCAGTCGAGCCGGCGCCGGGCCACCTCGAGCCCGAGGGGCAGGATGTGGCCGGACCGCGGCGGCAGCAGCAGCGTCGAGCCGGCTGCGATCGGCGTGCCGTCCAGGGCGACGGTGACGGTGGCCGCGGCACCCGACGTGTTGATCAGGTGCAGGGCACGCTGACCGTCGTCGGTGCTCGTCGTCGTCGCGAACACGCCCGGCCACTGCGTCTCGAGCCGCAGGCCTGGGCCGACCCCGAGGCTCGCCAGCGCCCGGTCGAAGAGCACGTCGTCGGACGGTACCTGCGCGGCCAGCACGATCGCCCGACCCTCGCCGAGCGGCACGTCGACCCCGCACACCGCGCCGTAGAGGTCGGTCAGCACGACATCACCGCGCTCGTGCGTGAGGTGCTGCACCCAGCCGGCCCGCATCTCGGGCCACGGCTGCGCCCAGCCGTGGGCGACGAGGGACGGGTAGTAGTGGCCGGTGTCGCGCACGACCTCCCCGGGCGCGATGCCGAGGGCGTCGGCGAGCACGGTGCACGGCGAGCCGTCGAGGTCGCGGTCGGGCACCTTGCCGAGGAGCACGACGTTGCCGCCGGTCGACACGTGCCCGACCAGGCGCTCCTGCACGACCCGGGACAGGTAGCGGCCTGTCCCGACGAGGACGGTCGAGCCGGGCGCTGGGTCGCGCCGTTCGAGATGCACTGCGCCGTAACGGAACCCACCCAGCAGCAGTGATCGGGCCAGCGCCTTGCGTTCACCGGCTCCACGGTGCGACGTGAGGTCGTCGACGACGTCGGTCATGACCTCGGAACCCGGGTGGTGGTACTCGGTCATGTACGCGTCGAGCACGAGTCCCAGCGACACGTCGTCGTGGTCCTCGTCCATCCTCGACAGCCACGGCTCGTTCGCCCTGACCGCGCGGACGCTGCGCGCCGTCGCCTCGTAGGCGTAGCCGCGCTGGCCCTCGGGGCCGACGGGCGCTGCCGTGCCGTGCCGCTCGCCGGTGAACGAGATGCGGTCGTTGCCGTCGCCGAGGTACTCGTCGAGCGGCGGGTTGATGCCGCCCGCGAAGAGGTAGTAGTTGATCAGCCGGTTGCCCTGGGCGAGGCAGAGGCGCGTCTTGAGGTCGGCCGTCGACGGGTCGTACTGCATCTCCGCCCCCGCGCCGTAGTCGCCCGAACCGGCCTCGAACTCCAGCGACGTCAGCGGCTGGTCGGCGTCGTGCACCGCCGCCATGTACGCGTTGATGACGTAGAGGTCGGTCATCGTGTTGAGCGTGGCCTCGCCGAGGTAGTGGTCCGACCCCGACACCATGCCGGGGACGCCGGAGTAGGTGTCGACGAGCTGGCTGATGCCGATCGGGAAGGGGGCTCCGTTGCCCCCCTCGGTGCCGTGGATGTTGACGAAGAACGGCACCCCGGCGACACCGCGCTCCTCGCACATGTCGCGCAGAGCGGCGACGTACGCGCCGAACCGGCGCCGCATGAACAGACCGAGGTCGAGGCGCAGCGCCCCGGCCCACTCCTCCTTGGGGGAGCGCACGGCAGGCGCCCACCCGTCCTCACCCGGCCCGACGGCATACGGGTGGGCGTCGCCGTGGCGCTCGCGGACGAACTCCCCGAACGACTCGACGAGCCCGTCGGTGAGGTCGGGCGAGTTCGTCACCCAGGCGAGCATGCCCACCTCGTTGTCGAGCTGGACGCCGATGATCGGCCCGCCCGCCGGCTGCAGGCGCGGCGCGAGCACCGGCATGATCGCGTCGAACCAGCGGGCGCTCTCGCGCAGGAACGCCGGCGCGAGGTAGTCGACCGTGCGCGATGACACGGGCTTGCCGTCCCAGCCGACCGGGATGACCTCCGGGTGGTCGCGGTAGACGCTGAACGGGATGCCCTCGTTCTTCAGCTCGGCCATGATGAACGGCCCGGGCCGCGCGATGAACCGCAGCCCCTTCGACGCCGCGAGGTCGATGAAGGCGCCGATGTCGCGCTCGGGCCTCGTCTGTCCCGTGACGTCGAGCGACCCGTCGGGCAGCTCGTGGAAGATCCACGGGATGTAGGAGGCGACGGTGTCGCAGCCGGCCTCGACGAGCAGGTCGAGGCGCTGGCCCCACTCCGCGCGGGCGACGCGGAAGTAGTGCACCTCGCCCGACATGACGATGCGCGCCTCGCCATCGATGCGGATCTGGCGGTGAGTGGTCTCGATCATGAGTGGGTCCTCACGGTGATGCTGACGGGCTGGAGTCGTGCGGAGTCGGGTCCGGTGAGCAGGACGATCTCGCCCTCGTCGACGCGGGCGGTGAGGTCACGGCCGGCGTACGCGAACTGCTCGGCCTGCACGTCGAAGGTGACCTCGCGCGCCTGGCCGGGCTCGAGGGCGACGAGCGCCCAGTCCGTGAGCTCGACGAGCGGGCGGGTGACCTGGGCGACCGGGTCGCGGAAGTAGAGCTGCACGACCTCGCGGCAGGGGCGCTCGCCGGAGTTCGTGACCGTGACGGTCAGCGTCACGGTGCCGTCGGGAGTGATGGTCGGCGTCGACACGGTGGGAGGCGAGTAGTCGACCGACGTGTACGACAGGCCGAAGCCGAACGGCAGTCTCGCGTAGGTGAGCGCGTCGAGGTAGCGGCCCTCGTCGAGGTCGACGTCGGCGCGGATGAGCCGGCCGGTCGGTCGCTGGTGCGTGCTCGTGGGGATGTGTCCGGTGGTCAGCGGGAAGGTCATCGGCAGCCGGCCGCGTGGTTCGGCGTCACCGAAAAGCACTGATGCCAAGGCGTTGCCGGCCTCAACACCCGGGTGCCAGACGACGACGACCGCATCGGCGAGGTCGAGCACCTCGGACAGGTCGAGCGGTCGGCCGGTGTAGACGACGGCGACGACGGGCTTGCCGAGCCCGGCCACCGCGCGCAGCACGTCGAGCTGCCCGTGCGGCAGCCGGATGTCGGTGACCGAGTTCGCCTCGCCCGAGCGGGATGGGTGCTCGCCGAGCAGCAGCACGGTCCGCTCGGTCCGCCGCGCCTGCTGGAGCGTGCGGTCGGAGAAGCGCCCGTCGGAGACGTCGAGCCGGTCACCCAGGCGCTCGCGCAGGGCGCTCGCCGGGCTGACGACGTCCTCGCCGCGGCCGTCGAGCGTCCACGTGCCGAGCAGGGCCTCGCCCTCGTCGACGAACGGGCCGCTGAGCAGCACCGAGCCGGCCGACGGGTCGAGCGGCAGCACGCCGTCGTTCTTCACGAGCACGTGCGCGGCCTGCGCGGCGCGCAGCGCGACGGCCCGGGTCTCGGGAGTGGGCGCGTTCACGGCACCCGGCCGGGCGGCATACGGCCGCTCGAAGAGGCCGAGGCGGAACTTGAGCCGCAGCACCCGGCGCACGGCGTCGTCGACGAGCGCGACGTCGACCTCGCCCGACTCGACGAGCTCCTCGAGGTGCGCGAGATAGGAGCCGCTCACCATGTCGAGGTCGATGCCGGCGTGGATGGCCAGCGCGGCTGCCTCGCGGTTGTCGGCGGCGACGCCCTGGAAGACGATCTGGCCGATGCCGTTCCAGTCGGCGACGACGACGCCGTCGAAGCCCCACTCGCCCTTGAGCACCTCGCGGATCAGGTGCTCGTGCGCGTGCATCGGGGTGCCGTCGACGTCGTTGAACGCCGCCATGACGGTGTGCACGCCGGCCTCGACTGCCGCCTTGAAGGGCCGTAGGTGCAGGTTGCGCAGCGTGTTCTCGCCGACGCTGACCGTGTCGTAGTCGCGCCCTCCCGCGGCGAGGCCGTAGCCGGCGAAGTGCTTGGCGCACGCGGCGATCCGGTCGGCGTCGCTCGGGTGAGGGCCTTGGAAGCCGCGCACGATCGACGCCGCCAGTCGGCCGCTGAGCACCGGAGTCTCCCCGAGCGACTCGGCGACGCGGCCCCAGCGCGGCTCCTCGGAGATGTCGACCATCGGCGTGAAGGTCCACGCGACGCCGTCGACAGCGGCCTCGCGGGCCGCGATCTCGCCGACCTGCTCGGCGATGTCGGTGTCGAACGACGCCGCGAGCCCGAGCGGGATCGGCGCCACGGTGCGGTGGCCGTGGATGACGTCACGGCCGAAGAGGATCGGGATGCCGAGGCGGCTTCCCTCGACGGCGTGGCGCTGGGCGGCGTCGATGTTGCCCACGAGCACGCCGTCGTCGCGCTCGTTGCCGCCGGTCGCGCCGGAGGCGTAGAGGCTCGAGCTGATGCGGCCGGCGCGGATCGTCTCGGCGTCGGCAGAGGGGTCGATGTTGGCGACCTGGTGGGTCTGGCCCACCTTCTCGGCGAGCGTCATCTGCGCCATGAGCAGGTCGACGCGCTCGTCGACGGGCAGCGTGGCATCGAGCCACGGCCGCTGGGGCGTGGCGGTGAGGTCGGTCATGTCAGTGGGTCTCCACGGAGATGTCGGTGCTGGTCGGGTTCTCGGGGTCGGTGGGGCTGCCGAGCAGGTCCGCGACCCGGACGGCCACCCCCGCCCGTCGGTAGGGGTTGCTCAGCGGGCGCAGGTCGAGCTCGCGGCCGCCCACGGTGACGCGGCGCACGCCGTGCCCCTCAGGACCGAGCACGTAGCGGACCGTCAGGTCACGACCGGCGAGCGGCAACCGAGCGGTGAGCTCGCGACCGACCGCGTCCTCGCTCGACGGGCCCGCCGGCAGCACCGGGTCGATCTCGACCTCCTCGCCGCGCTGCCGGACGCCGAGCAGCACCTCGGTGACGAGGCGCAGCACCAGCCCCGGTCCCGAGGAGTAGATGCGCCAGCCACCCTCGAGGGGCACGTCGCCGGCCATCAGCGCGTCATATCGCTCGGACGCGTCGTAACGGCCCGTGAAGGCGCCGTCGGACGACGAGTAGTAGCACGTCGTCTGGCGCGGACGGGCCTGTGGCACCAGCGAGTCGAGTCCGACCGGGCTCGACCTGGCGAGGGCCGCCAACAGCGCGTCGCCGTCGCCGACGCGAGCCAGCGCCTCGGCGTAGCGCAGGTGCGCGTGCATGTACATGAGGCCGATCTCGCGGCCCCAGAAGGTGCTCGCCTCGGCGCGCTGGAACACCGTCATCGGGCCGCCGACATAGCTGACCGGACGGTCGAAGAGGCGCGCGCCGTCGGGGCCGAGCAGGTGCTCCTCGATGAGGTCGAGGTGGTGGCGGGCCTGCTCGGGCGTGAGCAGGTCGGCACCGATCGCATGGATCCACGGCAGCACGCCGTAGCGCAGGCCGGTGCGCTCGTCAGTGGGGTGGACGAGCGGCTCGATGCGACCGTCGTCGTGGTGCAGCAGGTAGCCGGGCAGCACCGGGTCGGCGGCGAGCTGGTCGAGCAGCGCGTCGTGGGTGCGCTCGGCGAGCTCGTCGGCGTCGGCCGCGAGGACGTCGGTGGCATCGGGCGTGCCGACGGCGTCGAGGCCCTCGGCGAGCGTGCGCAGCGCCTGGGTCTGCAGCACGGCCGTCCACGTCGACACGAGGTTGGCGGCCAGGTGTGGGTCGGCGGGCTGGAGCGAGTCGTTCCAGTCGCCGTGCCCGTATGCCGGCAGCGGGCTCCCCGGGACCGTGCACTCCGCGATGCGGGCGACCGCGCGCCGCAGGTGCTCGGCAACCGGCGCGGCCGTCTCGAGGCCGTCGTCGCCGACGAAGGCGACCCGCTCGTCGAGCAGGGTGGCGTCACCGGTGGTGCGGAGGTAGTCGCCGGCCGCGAGGACCGGCCAGAAGACGACGTCGCCGTGCGAGTCCTGCTGGCCCGCCTCGGGCAGCGGCGGGAGGAACTCGAAGGCCTGCGGCCAGTCACCGCGGGCGTTCTGGGCGCGGAAGACCCGGAGCAGCACGTCGCGCACCGACTCCTGCCGTCCCAGGGCCGTGAGCAGCCCGACTGGTCCCTGGCAGACATCACGGGTGCCCCACGCGCCCCCCGAGAACTGCTCCAGGCCACGCGGCGAGAGGTAGTGGACGAAGGCGTTGTGGGTGAACCACGGAAGCGCGGCCGAGAGGTGGGCGGCCTGCGCGGCAGCGCCGGCGTCGTCGCCGAGGCCGGTTCCGCCGAGGCCGGTTCCGTCGAGGGAGATGGCGTGACCGGCACGGTGCCAGAACGCGGCGCCGAGGTGCTCGCCTGCGGGCGCGACCTCACCCTCGGGCGCCTCACCGGCGCGGGGTGCCGACGCGAGAACGACCTCCACCTGCGCAGCGGGGTCGAAGAGGACGGTGACCCAGCCCGGACCCCGAGCCTCGCCGTCCGACTGGAGGCGGGCATCACCGATCTCGGCGGCACCCGGGCCGGTCCACGACAGCCGCCAGGGCCGCGGGTCGTCCGCCCTCGTCACCTCGATGTGGTCATCGGCCACGTCGACGGCTGGTGGCTCCGACAGGTCGTCTGCGACCTGCATCGCGAGCAGCATCCGCTTGGGGGCCGCGCCCTCCTGGCCGACCGACAGGCTGAGCGCGTGCTGGTGGGCGGGGGCGCTCGACGTCACGGTGATCAAGGCGCCAGACTCGCCGGCATACCACCACGTGCAGTGGTCGAGTCCGGTGAACCAGGCGCTGGGGGTCTCGAGCAGCGACCACACGCCCCCGGCGTCCTCGACGAAGAGTCGTACGCCGTGGGCGCGCTGGAGCCCGAGGTAGGTGCGTCGGCCGGTGGCGACGGCCTTGCGGCCGACATGACCGCGGGTGACCTGCGAGTGGAACGTGCCGGCCATCCAGACCGTGGAGGCGAGAGAGCGCGAGTCGGGCGTGAACGCGTCACCCGTACGCAGCAGGTGCCCGTGCGGCCGAAGCACGGCCAGCTCCTTGGCCGGCGTGACGAGCTGGCCGCCTCGCACGGTCCAGGCGAGCTGGGTGCCGTCGTCGGCGGTCTCGACCAACGTGCGATCGGCGAGCAGGTCTGCGGCGTCGAGCTGCTCGCGGCTGAGGGGTCGGGACGCAAAGGCCGGGCTGGACGACCACAGCGTGGCGGGGACACCTGACTCCCGGCCGTGGGCGCCGTCGCCCGCCGGCGCCCACGGGGTCGGGGTGGCCGCGACCGCGACGTCGGCCCACCGGGCGTCGTCGTCGGAGGTGGCCTCGGGGTGGTCCTCGAGGGCGATGCCCCAGAAGCCCGTGCTGTGCGAGTCGGCCGGTGCGATCGTGACCGGGGCGTCCTGCAGCGCGATGAGCGAGTGCTCGTGCTGCAGGCGGCTGCCGGGCAGGTCGGCGGCGTCGAGTCCCGAGCAGACGACGCCGCGCTCGGTGCGCGCGACGATCTGGAGGGCATCGGTCGACCAGCCGGAGCCGGTTCCGGTGGTCCCGACCATGAGCCAGGGCACGCGCTCCCCGGGCATGTTCTGACGCACCGCCACGGCCGTGCCGTGGCCTGAAGTGGCGACCGGGGTGATGTCGAGGTACTGGCTCACGTAGTACTCGTTGATGCGCACGTTGTCCAGCGGGGCGAGCGCGGGGTCGTGGGTGAGCACGACGTCGGCCGTGACCGGCTCACCCGTGGTGTTCGTCAGCTCGACGTCCCAGTGCCAGGTGGGCTCCGGTGACACGTCGCCACCGAGCCGCAGCACCAGCTGGTAGCGCACGCCCTCGTGACCACCCGTGACGACGACCGCGTCGTCCGTACGCGTCACGGTCGAGCCGCTGCCCGGGCCGAGCAGGGTCCGGCGGGCGATGCCGTCCGGTCGGTGCACCCGCAGGTGCACGTTGGCGAGACCCGCCTCCGCGACGGTCGCCGGGTGCAGCAGCAGGCTGAGTCCGAAGGCCTCGAGCCGGCGCAGGGCACCGTTGTCGAGGACCTCCGCGAAGAGGCCGGAGGGCGCCTTCAGGGAGTGCACCTCGGGGGCGGTCAGGACAGCGTTGTCGTCGAGCACCATTCATTCCTACCAGCGGCCCTCTTTTCTGCACAGGTCGAATCCCCTTGAAAACAAATGAAAGTCAGGCCACGCACGACGAACCCCATGAAAGTAGTTACATGTCCTCAGAGCGTTGACAGCAGTCATCCGAGCGCCCCTAACCTGACGGAAATCCCGCCCTGATGAACGCCCGATGAAGGACTGACGGAGGTCTGCAATGACGCTGACTCGAACGAAACCCACGTTGATCGTGACCGGCCTGACCGCTGCCGCCCTTGCCCTGACCGGGTGTGCGGGCAGCGCGAAGCAGAAGGAGAGCGCGAGCGGCGCCGCCGCCGGCGGAGGCGGCATGATCGAGCAGCTGACCTTCCCGTCGGATGCGGACGCCACCGTCGGTGGACTCGTCAACTACAACCCCAACTCGCCGAAGCCGCTCACCTCGAACTGGCTCTACGAGCCGCTCATCGTGCGCAACAACCTCACCTGCGAGGAGACGCCCTGGCTCGCGACGAAGGCGACGTGGGAGGGCGCCACGAAGCTCACCCTCGACATCCGCCAGGGCGTGAAGTGGAGCGACGGGAAGCCGTTCACGGCCCAGGACGTCGCCTTCACCTTCAACCTGCTCAAGAAGTACCCGGCCATCGACAAGGCCGGCGTCTGGAACGACACCTTCGGTGCACCCGCGAAGTCCGTTACGGCGCAAGGCAACCAGGTCGTCTTCGAGTTCTCCGGCAACGCGGCGCCGAAGTACGACGCCATCATCGCGACGAAGATCCTTCCCGAGCACTACTACTCCACGGTGGGCGACCCGTCGAAGTACGTCGACAAGACGCCCGTCTTCACCGGCCCGTTCAAGGTCGGCAGCTACAACGGCCGCCGCCTCGTCCTCGAGCGCCGTCCGGACTACTGGCAGGCCGACAAGATTAAGGTCAAGAAGCTCGTCCTCGAGGGCACCTACGAGGCCTCCCAGGCGGCACTCAAGCTGCGCTCCGGCCAGCTCGACGCGTACTGGGGCGAGATCCCCAACCCGCAGAAGACGTTCGTCGACGCCGACCCGAAGAACAACCACTTCTACTTCGCCCCGAACGGGACGACCGTGCTGACCGGCAACGTCCAGAAGGCGCCCTTCAACGACCCCAAGTTCCGCGAGGCGATCAGCTACGCGATGGACAAGCAGGGGATGTCGACGAAGGCGACCTACGGCATCATGAAGCCGTCGAGCCAGACCGGCCTCAAGCTGCCGTCGATGGACAACCTCCTGCCGGAGAAGTACGCCGGCAAGGACACCGTCCTCCCGTTCGACCTCGCGAAGGCCAACCAGCTGCTCGACGCGGCCGGCTACAAGAAGGGTGCGGACGGCAAGCGCACCAACCCCGACGGCTCGCCGCTCGCGGTGAACTTCTCCGTGCAGGCCGGCTTCATCGACTACCAGGCGATCGCCGACGTCGTCGCCAAGGGGATGAACGACGCCGGGGTCAACACCAAGGTGACCGCCTCGGCGCCCGACTCGGTCGACGGCCAGAAGAAGACCGGCGACTTCCAGCTCATGCTGGAGTACCTGCACGGCGGCTGCGAGCTCGCCAAGAACATCGGCGCCAAGCTCTCGAGCAAGCAGATTCCGACGGCGACCGACATCTTCCCCAACGTCGAGCGCTACAGCGACCCGGCCACCGACGAGGCGGTGAAGAACCTCTCCGAGTCGACTGCCAAGGCCGACCAGAAGAAGTACCTCGGCGAGCTCGTCGAGACGATGATGACGCAGTACCCCGTCACCTCGCTGATCTACGCCCCGGCCCGCATCCTCTACCGCACCGACAAGGCGGTCGGCTGGCCGAGCGAGCAGGACGCGTACGCCAACCCGGTCGACGACCGCCTCCTCGTCATGACGCGCCTGACCGCGCCGAAGTGATGCGACCCCCGTACGCCCGTCGTCGGGGCGGGCTCCACGTGAGCCCGCCCCGGCGGGGGCGGGTGCGAGGACGAAGGTGAGGTTGTCATGAAGTACTTCGCACGGAAGCTCGGCTTCTTCCTCGCGACCCTGTGGGCCGTGGTGACGCTGAACTTCCTCATCCCCCGTCTCCAGCCGGGCGACCCGGCAGAGATCATGGTCAAGAAGCTCGCCGGCAAGGACGCGGCGCTCGACCCCGCGCAGGTGCGCGCGATGCGCGCGATGCTCGGTTCGCCCGACGGCTCGATGCTCCAGCAGTACTGGACCTACCTCGGCGAGCTCGTCCGCGGCAACTTCGGGCTGTCCTACGGCTACTACCCGTTCCCGGTCAGCGAGGTCATCGGCAAGGCGTTCTGGTGGACCCTGGTGCTCGTCACCGTCACGCAGGTCCTGTCGTTCGTCGTCGGCATCGTGCTCGGGGCGTATGCCGCGTGGCGGCGCAACTCGCGCTTCGACTCGTTCGTGACCCTGGGCTCCACGTTCCTCGGCACGCTCCAGCCGTTCTGGATCGCTCTGCTGCTGCTCTACGTCTTCGGCTACAGCCTCGGCTGGTTCCCGACGTCGGGCGGCTACGAGGAGTCGACCCCGGGCTTCAACTTCCCCTTCATCCAGGAGGCGGTGTCTCACTCGTTCCTGCCGGCGCTCGCGCTGCTCATCGTCACGCCGATCGGCTGGATCCTCGGCATGCGCAACACGATGATCATGAACCTCGGCGAGGACTACATCCGCCTCGCGAAGGCCAAGGGTCTGCCCGACCGGGTCGTGGCCCTGAAGTACGCCGCCCGCAACGCGATGCTCCCGAGCGTCACGGGCTTCGCGCTCGCTCTCGGTGGTGTGCTCGGGGGCGCCATCCTCGTCGAGCAGGCCTTCGACTACCCCGGCCTCGGCCGGCTCATGGGTGAGGCGGTCGGCAACAAGGACTACCCGCTGCTGCAGACGCTGATGCTGCTCACCACCGTCGGGGTGCTCATCGCCAACCTCGTCGCCGACCTGCTCTACGGAGTGCTCGACCCGCGCGCCAGGAGGGCGGAGTCATGACCGCCACACCCACGAACAGCGCCATGGCGCAAGGGGACCCGGCTCAGGCGCTCAGCGTCGAGCAGGTGCCCGACGTCGAGAAGCCCGACCGCTGGTGGCAGGTCGTCTGGAGCAGCAGGAAGGCCCGCGTCGGCATCGTCATCGTCGCGGCGTACGTGCTCGTCGCGGTCTTCGCCCCGCTCATCGCTCCTCACGACCCGCTCGACTCGACGTTCACCCCGCTGGCCGGCGCCAGCGGCGAGAACTGGCTCGGCACGACGACGGACGGCCGCGACATCGCCTCGCAGCTCATCTACGGCTCGCGGATCTCCTTGCTGGTCGGCCTCTTCGGCGGTCTGCTGGCGACCCTGATCGCGCTCGTCATCGGGATGATCTCGGGCTACGCCGAGGGCACGATCGTCGACGACATCCTGTCGTTCATCACGAACGTCGCCCTCGTCATCCCGACGCTGCCGCTCATCATCACGCTCGTCGCCTACTCGGAGGTGCGCGGAGTCTGGCTCATCGTCGGCGTCATCGCCATCACCTCGTGGGCCGGTGGCGCGAGGGCCAAGCGCGCGCAGATCATCACGCTGCGCAACCGTGACTTCGTCACCGCCGCGAAGTTCTCCGGCGAGGGAACGCTGCGCATCGTCTTCCGCGAGATCATGCCGAACATGAGCTCCCTCGTGGCGGCGGCCTTCGTCGGCTCGGCCACGGGGGCGATCGGCGCCGAGGCGGGCCTCGCGGTGCTCGGTCTCGGCGACTCGCAGAGCGTCTCGTGGGGCACGATGCTCTACCAGGCGAACGCGCAGGGCGCGATCACGCAGGGACTGTGGCTGTGGGTCTTCGTGCCCGGCCTCGTCCTCGCCATCCTCATGACCGGCATGGCCTTCATCAACTTCGGTGTCGACCTGCTGAGCAACCCGCACCTCAGGGAGGACGCATGAGCCTGCTCGACGTGAAGGACCTCTCGGTCCGCTACGAACCCAAGTCGCACCGTCCGCTCGACGCCGTCCAGGACGTCAGCTTCTCGATCGAGCCGGGTGAGTTCGTCGGCCTGATCGGCGAGTCCGGCTCGGGCAAGACGACACTCGGCACTGCGCTGCTGCGGCTGCTCCAGCGGCCCGGCCGCATCAGCGGTGGCAGCATCACCTTCAACGGCACCGACATCACGGACCTGTCGGAGGACGAGCTGCGCGACCTGCGCTGGCGCGACATCTCGACCGTCTTCCAGAGCAGCATGAACGCCCTCAACCCGGTGACGCGGGTGGAGGCGCAGTTCCGCGACGTCATCGAGCAGCACTCGAAGCTCAGGGGCCAGAAGGTCACCGAGCGCATCAAACAGCTCTTCGACATGGTCATCATCGACCACAAGTTCATCTCCGCGTTCCCGCACGAGCTGTCGGGCGGCATGCGCCAGCGTGTCAACCTCGCGCTGGCCCTGGCGCTCGAGCCGAAGTTCGTCCTGCTCGACGAGCCGACCACCGGGCTCGACGTCGTCGTGCAGCACTCGATCCTCGAGAACGTGCGCCGCCTCCAGGCCGAGCAGGGCTTCGCCGTGCTCTTCATCAGCCACGACATCGGCACCGTGCTCGACCTGTCCGACCGCATCCTCGTCATGTATGCCGGCCGGATCGTCGAGGAGCAGCCCGCCGCTGCGCTCCTCACGCAGCCCCTCCACCCGTACACGAAGGGGCTGCTCGGCTCGTACGGCGACCCGCGCGCAGAGACCGTGCGGATCACCTACGTGCCCGGTCGACCTCCGGACCTCAGCCTGCCGATCGTGGGCTGCAGCTTCGCGCCGCGCTGCCCCGAACGGGTGGACCGGTGCGCCGAGGTCGACCCGCCGATCGTGCCACTCGGTGCCGGCCGGGCCGCCTGCCTCGTCGCCGAGGCCCAGCAGCTCGAGGGCGGTGCGGGTGAGCACGGTGAGCCCAAGCGCACGTTCGACGGGCCGCAGTTCGTCAAGACGGCAGAGGAGTCGACCCAGGCCCTGCGCGGCGACGTGGTGCTGACGGTCGAGAACGTGTCGAAGGTCTTCACCCGCCGGCGCGGGCTGGCAGTCCAGCGCACCGAGGCCGTCACGGACGCGAGCTTCGTGCTGCGCAAGGGCGAGGTCACGGCGCTCGTCGGCCAGAGCGGCAGCGGCAAGTCGACGCTGGCCCGGATGATCACTGGGGTCGACAGCCCCACCAGGGGCCGCATCATGTTCCACGGGCCGAAGGGAGACCAGGAGGTCTCGGGCTTCCGGGGCCGGTCGCTGCGCGACTACCGCAGCGACGTCCAGATGGTGTTCCAGGACCCCTACAGCTCGATCAACCCGGCCAAGCGCGTCGGCTACATCCTGGCCCGGCCGCTCGCGAACTACCACGGCCTGCGCGGTGACGCCCTGCGCCGGCGCGTCAACGAGCTGCTCGAGACGGTCGCGCTCACCCCGAGCGACCGGTTCGTCAACCGCTACGGCTACGAGCTTTCGGGCGGCCAGCGTCAGCGGGTGGTCATCGCGAAGGCCCTCGCCGTCGAGCCCGAGATCATCGTCGCCGACGAGCCGATCTCGAGCCTCGACGTGTCGATCCGCGCCGAGATCCTCGAGCTGCTCAACGACCTCGTGCAGAGCAAGGACGTGGGCATCCTCTACATCACGCACGACCTGCTCAGCGCCCGCATGCTGGCCGACGAGGTCATCGTCCTCAACAACGGCAGGGTCGTCGAGCAGGGGCAGACGCTCAAGGTGATCCGGGACCCGAGCGATGCCTACACCCGCAAGCTCATCGATGCGATCCCCAACCCGTTCTGACCGACGGCTGAGACGTCGGGGGCGCAGGGCGCGTCCGGGTTGTGGAGCGTCGTGGCGGCGTGCACAGTTGACCCCGAGCGAGGGAGCCCGGGTGTCGACAGAGCACGATGACCGCCCGGTCACGATCTACACCGTGGCCGAGCGGGCCGGCGTGTCCATCGCCACCGTCTCGCGCGTGCTCAGCGGCTCGACACCCGCCTCGGCGAAGACGCGCCAGCGTGTGCTGCGTGCGGTCGAGGACCTCGAGTACGTGCCGCTGCGGGCCGGTCGGCCGGTCGACGTCCCGACCCACGAGACACACGGTCTCGTGCTGCCCGGGCTGGCCGGCCCGTACTACTCCGAGCTTCTCTCGGGCTTCGAGTCCACGGCCGCTCGCGAGGGGCAGTCGGTCGTCGTCGTCGTGTGCGACGCCTCCAAGGACGCCGAGGCGTCGGTGCGCAAGATCCTGGGGCGCATCGACGGCATCGTCATCGCCAACGACACGATCAGCGAGTCGCTGATCCGCCAGGTCGTGAAGACCACGCCAACCGTGCTCGTGGCCCGCGAGGCCGTCGAGGGCTGCGACTCCGTGCAGGTGGAGAACTTCATCAGCTCGGCCGAGCTGACCCGGCACCTGCTCGACCACGGGCGTACGCGGCTGGTCTTCGTCGGCGACCCCGGCGACTCCCACGACATCTCCGAGCGCTACCGCGGCTTCCAGCACGCCCTGACCCGCACGCGCGGCGTCGAGGGGATGCCGCCGATCCGGGTGAAGTACGAGGAGTCGTCGGGCAAGAGCGTCGTCGAGCAGCTGCTCGCAGGCGAGGCGTCGGGGGCCGCCTTCGACGGGCTCGTCTGTGCCAACGACGAGCTCGCCCTCGCGACGATGGTGATGCTCGCGCGTGAGGGCCGGCGCGTGCCCGACGACGTCGCGGTGGTCGGCTTCGACGACATCATGACCTCGCGCTACCTGCCTCCCGGCCTCACCACCGTCCAGCAGCCGATGCGCGAGCTCGGGCGGTGGGCCGCGATCCGGCTCCACGAGCGCATCGGCGGCCGCCGGTTCGACGTGCAGCCGCAGGTGCTGCCCACCCGGCTCGTCGTGCGCGGCTCGTGCGGCTGCGACTGGGACCCGACCTCCGTCGCCGGCGCCTGACCCCTCCTCCTTCTCCACGTCGAGTGCCCACTTCCCGACGGCATCCACCCAAGGAACCCCATGCATGACCACGACCTGCTCCGACGCTGGGCCGCCGACACGTGGCGCTCGTTCGAGGCGATGACCGACCCCGACACCGGCCTGCCGACCGACTCGATCGCCGCCTCGCTCGATCGCGGCACCCGCAGCGGCTACACCTCACCCACCAACATCGGCGGCCTGCTGTGGAGCACCGTCGCTGCCCGCGACCTGGGACTCGTCGACGCCGACGTATGCCATGAGCGCCTCTCCCGCAGTCTCGCCACCCTCGCGCGCTTGGAGGTCCACGACGAGAGTGGCATGTTCTTCAACTGGTACGACGACTGCACCGGTGCCCTCCTGCGCCGGATGCCCGACGGGGGGACGGTCAAGCCCTTCCTCTCCAGCGTCGACAACGGCTGGCTCGCGGCCGGCCTCATGGTTGCCGCCGCCGCCGAGCCCGCCCTGGCCGACGACGTCCGCACCGTGCTCGACCGGATGGACTTCGCCGTGTTCCACGATGCGGCGGCTGGTGGCCAGGGCCCGGGTGGACGCCTGAGCGGCGGCTTCTGGGACGCCGACCCCGGCGACGAGACGCGGCGGGTGTCGTTCGTCGAGGGCAACGCGCCGGTCTTCCACACCAGGCACCACTACGACCTGCTCGACTCGGAGCCGCGCATCGCCAGCTACGTCGGCATCGCGCACGGCCAGATCCCACCGGAGCACTACGCCTCGCTCGAGACGCCGGTCCGTCACTACCGCGGCCGCGACGTCGTGCCGACCTTCGGCGGGTCGATGTTCGAGGCCCTGATGCCGACGATCTTCGTGCCCGAGGCCGCGTGGGCGCCGGACACGTGGGGTGTCAACGAGGCCCGCACCGTCGCGCTCCAACGCGAGTACGCGATGGACGAGAAGGCATACGGCTACTGGGGATTCAGTCCGTCGGCGTGTCCCGGCGAGGGCTACTCCGTCTTCGGTGTGCCGCCCATCGCCTCGGAGGCAGAGGGCTACCCGAGCGAGCGCGACGGCGAGGTCGTCGTCACCCCGCACGCGTCGGCGATGGCCCTCATGGTCGAGCCCGACGAGGCGGCCGACAACCTGGCGCGCATCGAGTCCGAGCTGGGCGCATACGGCCCGGGCGGCTTCATCGACAGTGTCGACACACGCACGGGGCGGCACGCGGGTCGCCACCTCTCCCTCGACCAGTCGATGGTGCTCGGGGCGCTCGCCAACGTGCTCAGCGACGACTGCCTACGGCGCTGGTTCTGCACCCCGGAGGTCGAGGGCGTGCTGCGGCCCGTCGTCGCCGCCCGCCGTATGCCGCTGGGCTGACCCCGCCTCGGGGCGGTCGTACGCTTGAGGTGGCCCGCGGACGAGAGGTGGTGGCGACGTGTCGCAGTGGTTCGAAGGATGGTCCGAGCCCGACATCGTCACGCTGCGGTTCGGGCCCGTCTGGGTGCCGAGCGCGCTCACGGGCCGCACCGTCTTCGACGACGACGAGCGCGGCGCCTTCTGGGACGCCGTGACCGACGCGGCCCTGCGGAGCAGCGGTGCCGGTCGTGCCCTCTTCGAGACGGCAGCCTCGGAGCGGCGGTGGCTCTTCGACGAGTTCGCCCTCGATGGCCGACCGATCGTCTCAGGGCTGCTCGCGGTGACCCGCCTGCTCGAGCGGCTGTCGGTCGAGGCGCGCGACGACGTGCGGCTCGGCATCGGGCGGGTCGGCGCCTCGGTGGCGCGGGCCCGCGGGCCGTTCGGCCGGCGCATCACGACGGAGGACGAGCAGACCCTCATCCTCGTGGACGAGCTGCTGCGCACCTCGGCCGAGACCCTGGAGGACAACCCCCTCAACTCCGGCGCTGCCATCTGATCCCACCCGGTGACGGAGCGTTCTCTCGATCGGAGCGGAGAGCGCCTCTCCCTGATCGAAAGAACACTCCGTCACCGTTCCCCGGCGAACCGAGTGTTCTTCCGAGTGGGACAGCTGGCGGTGCTGCGCGGGCGAACCCGCTGCAATCGGGCATACGATCGCAAGGTGGGCCCGGTCGAGCAGACTGGCTGGTCGCCCGCCGTCGTGACCGTCGCCCGCGCAGTCGGGCAGGAAGGACGCAGGGGAATCCTCATGTCTGACAAGCAGATCGACCCCCACATCCGCCAAGCGCTCGGGTCGTCCCTGACCCGCCGATCCCTCTTCGCACTCGGAGGAGCGGCCGCCGTGACCGGCGCCCTCGCCGCCTGCGGCAGCAATACCGGCCGCGAGCCCGCGGCGACCGGTGGCGCGAGCGGTGGCGGCGCCAGCGGCGTCACGCTCAACCAGTGGTACCACCAGTACGGCGAGGCCGGCACGCAGCAGGCGGTCGAGAAGTACGCCGCCGCCTACAAGGACGCGACGGTCAAGGTCAGCTGGAAGCCCGGCGACTACGACCAGTCAACGGCCGCCTCGCTGCTCACCGACGCGGGCCCCGACGTGTTCGAGTACGGCAACGGCCCGACGATCGACATGATCAAGGGGAAGCAGGTCGTCGACCTCACCGACCTGCTCGGCGACGCGAAGGACGACTTCAACCCGAGCATCCTCAAGCGGATGACCTACGACGGCAAGACGTATGCCGTCCCGCAGGTCGTCGACATGCAGCTGCTCGTGTACCGCAAGTCGATGCTCGACAAGGCCGGCGTCGCCCCGCCCCAGACCGTCGACGAGCTCGTCGCGGCGGCCAAGAAGCTGACCCAGGGCAACGTCAAGGGCCTCTTCCTCGGCAACGACGGCGGCGCCGGCCTGATGGGCGGTCCGATGCTGTGGTCGGCGGGCCTCGACTACCTCACCGACGACAACCAGTTCGGCTTCGACGACCCTCGCGCCGGCCAGGCCCTGGGCAAGCTGCGCGAGATGTGGGACGCCAAGGTGCTGCTTCTCGGCGCCCCCAAGGACTGGTTCGACCCGTCGGCCCTCACCGCTGGTCTCACGGCGATGCAGTTCACCGGCCTCTGGACCTTCCCCGACATCAAGAAGGGGCTCGGCGACGACTTCGGCGTCATGGCCTGGCCCGCCCTCGACGGCTCCGGCAAGGCGTCCGTGCCGGTCGGCGCGTACGGCTCGTGCGTCAGTGCCAAGAGCAAGGACGTCGAGGCCGCGAAGAAGTTCGTCAAGTACCTCTGGATCGACCAGACGAAGGACCAGCTCGACTTCGCCACCGCCTACGGTTTCCACATCCCGTCCCGCACCAGCCTCATCGGGCAGGCCACCACCCTCAAGGACGGCCAGGCCGCCGAGGCCGCCAAGCTCGCCACCGACGTCGGCCACGCACAGAGCCCGATCCTCTGGACGCCCAAGTGCGCCACCGCCTTCGGCGACGCGATGAACCGCATCGTCAAGGAGGGGGCCGAACCTATGGGCGAGATCGCGAAGGTCAAGGCCGTCGCCGAGCCCGAGCTCAAGCGGGTGCTCGCCTGACGGCCGAGGCCGGCCACCCGGCACCCGACCGGGCGACGGCCGCAGGGCGCACCACACCGCCGCGGCCGTCGCTCGATCGTCGGCTGCGCGGCCGTCAGGACGTCAACCTCTGGTTCTGGGTGTTCGTCGGGCCGTTCGTCATCGGTCTGGTCGTGTTCGTCTACGTGCCGATCCTGTGGTCGATCTACCTGTCGTTCTTCAACGCGTACAACACGGTGACGCCCACCGAGTTCGTCGGCGCCGGCAACTACCTCGACATGCTGCGCGACCCCGCCTTCCGCAGCAGCCTGGTCACCTTCCTCGCCTTCGCGGTGTTCATCGTGCCGACGACGTTCGTGATCTCGCTCAGCGCCGCGCTGCTCGTCGCGCGCACGCGGGTCATGCAGTCGTTCTTCCGGTCGGTGTTCTTCCTGCCGACCGCCTGCTCCTACGTCGTCGCCTCGTTGATCTGGAAGATGTCGATCTTCAGCGGCATCCGCTCGGGCCTGGCCAACGCGGTGCTCGGCTGGTTCGGCGCCGACTCGATCCCGTGGCTGAGCCTCGCCGACCCACCGTGGTACTGGCTCGTCATCGTCACCGCTCGCCTCTGGCTGCAGGTCGGGTTCTACATGATCCTCTTCCTCGCCGGCATCCAGCGGATCAGCCCGACGCTCTACGAGGCCGCGGCGATCGACGGTGCCGAGGGCTGGAAGGTCTTCCGCCACATCACGTTCCCCCAGCTGCGGGCGACGTCGACGGCGGTGCTCCTGCTGCTGCTCATCAACGCGTTCCAGGCGTTCGACGAGTTCTACAACATCCTGTCGACGTTCGGCACCTACCCGCCGTACGCCCGGCCACCCCTCGTCTACCTCTACTACACGGCCCTCGGCTCGGGCCAGGACTTCGGCCACGGCTCGGCCGGCGCGGTGATCCTCACCCTCATCATCGCGATCGTCGCGGTCGTGCAGGGTCGCATCCTCCGGCTCGGCGACAGGGGCGACTAGATGGCAATCGTCCGCAGCCGCAAGCAGTCCCGCCTCGTCGGGTGGGCTCGCTACAGCGCCCTGGTCGTCGCGGCGCTGCTCTTCCTCGTCCCGTTCTACCTGCTCGTCCGCAGCGCCTTCATGCGCGAGCAGGACCTCGGCTCGCCGGACTTCCACTGGCTGCCCCCGGTCTGGGAGACCTCCAACCTGACCGGGCTCTTCGACAACCCCGCGATCCCGATGGCGCGCAGTCTCGTCAACTCGGGCCTCATCGCCGTCACCCAGACCGTCGGCGTGCTCGTCATCTCGGGCCTTGCCGGCTACGGCCTCGCCCGCATCCCGTACCGCTGGTCCAACGCCGTCTTCTACTCGATCGTCGCGACGCTGCTCATCCCGGCGGCCGTGACGTTCGTGCCGAGCTTCGTGCTCGTCTCGACCCTCGGCTGGATCTCGACACTGCGCGGCCTCATCATCCCCGGGCTCTTCCAGGCGCTTGCCACGTTTCTCTTCCGGCAGTTCTTCCTCGGCTTCCCGAAGGAGATCGAGGAGGCGGCGTTCATCGACGGCCTCGGCTACTGGGGCACCTTCTGGAGGATCGTGGTGCCGAACTCGTTCGGCTTCGTCGCGGCCATCGGCACGATCACCTTCATCGGCACGTGGAACGCCTTCCTCTGGCCGCTCGTCATCGGCCGCGACCAGGAGTCGTGGACGGTGCAGATCGCGCTGTCGACGTTCCTCACGGCGCAGTCGGTGCAGGTGAGCCAGCTGTTCATGGCCGCGCTCGTCGCGATCTTCCCGCTGCTGCTGATGTTCCTGTTCCTCCAGCGCTGGATCGTCGAGGGCGTCGAGCGCACGGGCATCGCCGGCGACTGAGCGGAGTGTGGTGCCGCGTCGGGGTCAGCCCGACTTGGCGACGGTGAGCAGCACGGCGGAGTCCTCGAGCGCCTCGAGCGAATGGCGGGCCTGCGGCACGACGAGCAGGTCGCCGGGTGCGCCCTCCCACACGATCTCGCCGGCGCTCAGGCGCACCCGCCCGCGCAGCACCTGCACCGTCGCCTCGCCCGGGTTCTCGTGCTCCGTCATGGACTGCCCCGCCGCCAGGGCGACGACGGTCTGCCGGAGCACGTGCTCGTGCCCGCCGTAGACCGTGTCGGCGGCGCGGCCGCTCGAGGCATGCGTGGCGTGGTCGAGCAGCTCGCGGGCGAGGGCGGTCAGCGACGACTTCTCCATGCCATCACCATGGCACCCGTGACGGCGGCCGTCGACCGGTTCGCCGAGTGAGCGCCGCCGAGGACCGAGGGCGTACGCCGGGTGGTGCGCCCGCGGGTCAGCGCGCGCGGCGCAGGTGGTCGGGTGCCGGCATACGGCGAACGTCGACGCTCCAGAAGCGGATGACGAACGCATAGGCCGGCCCGAGCGTCACCCGGTGCTCGAAGCCCCCGTCCTCGATGGGCACGACCTCCGAGCCGACGACCTCGGCCGCGACCTCCACCGCCCGGTCGAGGTGGCGCCGCGTCGCGTGGAGCACGACCGCACCGACGTAGGTGAGGGTCGCGAGCTCGTGCCCGCGCAGGGCGTCGCCGGCGAGCAGCGTCCACGTGAACGAGTCCCCGGCGATCGACCAGTCCTCGACCTGGGCGGCGAGCAGGTCGATCGCCAGCAGGTCGCGGATGTCGTCGGGCAGCGGCGCCGGACTGCTCAGGCTCATGCAGACATCCTCCCGGACTGCTCCGTTTGCCAGTACGCCGCGCGGGGCGCTGCCTAGAATCAGGGCAAAGGGGACGAATGGCCAGTCCCCGGATCGGGGACCCGCATGTCTGCCCGCCGCCACCGCGCCGGAACCGCCGCGGCTGCCGCCGTGTTCATCGTCGCCCTGCTCCTGGTCGCGAGTCCTGCCGTCGCGCTCGCGCCGGCAGGCGCCGACAAGAGCAACGCCCGGGCCGTGACGACCACCACCGCACCGCTCTCACCCGGCCAGTCGGGCTGGGTCTCGGTGGTCTGGACCTCCGACCAGACGGTGACGGACTGGTCGACGACCGTCACTGCGCCGAAGGGTGTGACGGTGACGTACCCGACGACGCGCGGCGGTTCGGACACCTCGCTCTACGGATCCGACACGCTCGTGGGCACGACGAGGGACTTCACCTCCTTCAAGCTCAAGGTGCCCTACACGCAGACGTCGAGCTTCCAGGTGGTGCTCACGTCGAAGTACACCGTGGGCGTCGGCAACAACGTCAACGGCAACGGCAACGGGAACGGAGGGAACAACGGCAACGGCAACGGCAACAGCGGGGCGTTCAGCACCACGGCCACGGTCACGGTGCCGGTCCAGGCCGCCACCGGCCCCGCGTTCACGCAGCAGACGACCTCGCTCGGCATCAGGGCGGGCAGCAACGGGTTCGAGCGCATCGCGTTCGCCGGTGGCCAGACCGACCTCGCCGACTTCTCGGTCCGCCTGGGCGAGCTGCCGCCCGGCCTCGAGGTCGCCTACCCGGGCGACCGGTCCTCCAGCGGCCTCAACGGCGACACGACCCTCGTCGGCGGCAGCGTCGACTACGTCGGGGTGCGCTTCATCGCGACCGACCTCGAGCCGGGCACCTACTCGATCCCCGTGCTGATCTCGTACACCGCGGCCTCGGCCCAGACGCGCACCACGACCCTGACGCTCACCGCCTCCTGAGGACCCCTCGTGCCCATCCACGCGAATCTCGCCGCCCGTACGCCTCGCCTCGTCGCCGGCGCCCTCGGGGCCGTCCTCCTCGGCAGCGCCCTCGCCGCGTGCGGATCGGGTGGGTCCGGAGCGCCGCCGGCCGGAGCCAGCGGCGCCTCGAGCACGGTCCGGGCGAACGTCCCGGCCGACGCCCGCACCGAGCGGATCGCCGAGGTGGAGTTCGCGCGCCAGTGCGCCGTGGGCACGAAGAGCTTCCCCAAGGAGGCCGACATCGACGCCGACCTGGCGGAGCGACTGACCACGGTCGGCCTCAGCCACGTGGAGTGGAAGCAGTGGCACGACTCGCTCGTCGTCTCACCCGCTCTCGTGACGCAGCTGGCCGAGGTGAGTCGGGCGGGCTGCCCGAAGGCCTGAGACGGCTCGAGACGACCTGAGGCGACAGGCCCTCAGTCGAGGTCCTGGACGTCGGCCCGCCTGGCGATCGTCGCCGTCGCGCGCCGGCACGCGAGCACCGGGACGCGAGGCACGATCTCGTCGAGGAACGCGAACCGTCGCCGCAGCGAGCGGTGGTACGCGTCGCCGCTCGTGTCGCTGACGAGCGCGGTCCACCAGTCGGCGAGGTCACCCCAGCCGGGTGCGGCGAGCGACCCGCCGTACTGCTGCAGCGCCAGCCCCGCGCACAGGCTCGCGAACGTCATGCGCTGCTCGAGGGGCCACTCGGCGAGGGTGCCGACGAGCAGGGCGGCGCCGAAGACGTCACCGGCCCCGGTCGGGTCGACCTCGTGCACGCGCAGGGACGGCACCCGCACCTCCTCGCCGGTGCGGGCGTCGATGCCGAGGGCGCCGTCGGGCCCGTTGGTGACGATCGCGACGGGCACCCGGTCGGCGAGGGCGTAGACGGCCTCCACCGGAGTGCTCGTGCCGGTGTAGGCCATCGCCTCGACGGCGTTGGGCATGAAGACGTCGCAGCGGTCGAGCCGGTCGAGCACGTGCGGCGACCACTGCTCCTTGGGGTCCCAGCCGACGTCGGCGAAGACGAGCGAGCCGTTATCGCGGGCCCGGTCGACCCACGTCGGGCCGCTCGCGCCGAAGGCCTCGTCCTCGGCGAGGTCGACCATGATGGCGCGCGAGCGGGGCGGGGTGCCGATGAGCTCGCTCGCCGGGACGGGCGACGGGTGGCCGTGCGAGACCATGCTGCGGTCGCGGTCGACCGACATCGAGACGGTCACCGGGCTGTGCCAGTCGGCGAAGCGCCTGCTGCGGCCGAGGTCGATGCCCTCCTGCTGCTCGAGCGTGCGCCAGCAGAAGTCGCCGTAGTCGTCGTCGCTGAACGCCGCAGCGAGCCCGGTGCGCAGGCCGAGCCGGCGGGTCGCGACGGCGAGGTTCGCGATGCCGCCCGGGCAGGACGCCAGCCCCTCGGCCCACACCTCGGTGCCCGCCTTGGGTGCGCTGGGCATCCCCGCGAAGATCATGTCGAGGAAGACGGTGCCCCACACGAACACGTCGAGCGGCGGGTCGTCGTCGGTGCGACGCGACGCCAGCGGGTCGAACGACTGTCGATGAGGCACGCGCCCATGATCCCGCACGCGCGCTCGCGACTCACCGGGATTACCTGCCGCGTATGCCGTCCGGTGAGTCGATCGGCCCGATCGGGCGAGTGCTTCGCCCCACCTTGGTACGGTCCGAGGGTGGTGAGGCCATGAAGCTGGTGATCCTCGGCGGGGGTGGGTTCCGCGTGCCGCTCGTGCACGGCGCGCTGCTGCGCGACACGGCGCAGCGGCGGGTTACGCAGGTCGTCCTGCACGACACCGACCCGTCACGGCTCGACGTCATGCGTCACGTCCTCGCCGCCCAGGCGCAGGCGCACGTCGGCGCGCACCCCGACTCGCTGACCCCGCCGGCGGTCACGGTGACGTCAGACATCGACAGCGCGCTCGCGGGCGCGGACTTCGTCTTCTCGGCGATGCGCGTGGGTGGCCTCGAGGGGCGCACCGCCGACGAGCGCATCGCCCTCGGCCTGGGGCTGCTCGGGCAGGAGACCACTGGTCCCGGCGGTGTCGGCTACGGCCTGCGTACCGTCCCGGTCGCGCTCGACGTCGCCCGTCGCGTACGCCTTCTCGCGCCCAACGCGTGGGTCATCAACTTCACGAACCCGGCCGGCCTGGTCACGCAGGCGATGCAGTCGGTGCTCGGCGACCGCGTGGTCGGCATCTGCGACTCGCCGCTCGGCCTCGCCAAGCGTGCCGCCGGGGCCCTCGGCCACGACCTCGCCGACCTCGAGATCGACTACGCCGGGCTCAACCACCTCGGCTGGCTCACCGCCCTGCGCCGCGACGGATGCGACCTGCTGCCAGGGCTTCTCGCCGACGAGGCGGCGCTCGCAGCCATCGAGGAGGGGCACCTCTTCGGCACCGAGTGGCTGCGCGACCTCGGATCGCTGCCGAACGAGTACCTCTTCTACTACTACTTCACGCGCGACGCGATCGCCCAGATCGCCGGGGCGGCGCAGACACGCGGGGAGTACCTCGTGGCCCAGCAGGCCGAGTTCTACACCGCCGTCGCGACGTCGCCCGGTGAGGCCTGGCAGCGGTGGGATGCCGTCCGGCGCGAGCGCAACGCGACCTACATGCAGGAGACCCGCGAGAACGGCGTCGGCGACACCCATGAGCGCTCCGAGGCCGACGTCGAGGGCGGCGGCTACGAGGGGGTCGCGCTCGCGCTGATGGCTGCGATCGCCCGCGACGAGCCGGCGAGGCTGATCCTCAACGTGCGCAACCGGGGCGCCGTCGCGGGGCTGCCCGACGACGCGGTCGTGGAGGTGCCGTGCACCGTGGATGCCGCCGGGCCCGTCCCCGTCCGGGTGAGCGCCCTGCCCGGCCACGCTCTGGGACTCGTGCAACAGGTGAAGGCCGTGGACGAGATCGTCATCAGGGCGGCGACGGAGCAGTCGAGATCACTTGCGGTGCAAGCGTTTGCGCTCCACCCGCTCGTCGACTCGGTCACCGTGGCGCGCGAGCTCCTCACGGCATACGGGAGGCGGCTGCCCGGCTTCTACTCCGGGCTGACGTAGACGCGCCGGAGCACAAGTCGGGCAACGGTGGCCCGATCGCCGCCGCTCCCGGCAGGATCGGGGCATGCACCTCGACCTCAACGCCGACGTCGGCGAGTCCTTCGGGGCGTGGACCCTCGGTGACGACGCCGCAGTGCTCGGCGTCGTCACCAGCGCGAACGTCGCGTGCGGCTTCCACGCCGGCGACCCGCTCACCCTCCGCACCACGTGTGCCTATGCGGCCGAGCGGGGTGTCGTCGTCGGGGCGCAGGTCGGCTACCGCGACCTCGCCGGCTTCGGGCGACGCTTCGTCGACGTGCCGCCGGACGCCCTCGCTGCCGACGTCATCTACCAGCTCGGCGCCCTGTCGGCCATGGCCCACGTCGCCGGCACGAGGGTCGCCTACGTCAAGCCGCACGGCGCCCTCTACAACGCGATCGTCCACCACGAGGCCCAGGCCCAGGCGGTGGTCGACGCTGTGGTGGCCGTCGACACCTCGCTCCCGATCCTCGGCCTGCCCGGGAGCGTGGTGCTCGCACGGGCCACGGCAGCCGGGCTACGGGCCGTCAGCGAGGCGTTCGCCGACCGGGCCTACCTGCCGGACGGGCGGCTGGTGCCCCGGACCGAGCCCGGTGCGGTGCTGCACGACGTCGAGGAGGTGGCCGCGCGGGTCAGGCGGCTGGCGCTCGACGGTGTCGTCACGGCAGTCGACGGGACCGACGTCGGGGTGCGGGCCGAGTCGGTGTGCATCCACGGCGACACTCCCGGTGCGGTCGAGATGGCGCGTGCGGTGCGCCGGGAGCTCGAGGCGGCCGGCGTCGAGATCCGCCCCTTCGCCGGCTGACCGGGGCGACGATGGACGTGCGGCTGCTCCCGATGGGCGCGTCGGCCCTGCTCGTCGAGGTGGCCGACACCGACGCAGCCCTGGCTCTGCGCGCCCGCCTCTTGCACCTCGACGGGTCGGCGGGTCGGGGCGCGAGTGGCTCATGGGCCCCAGGGACGACCTCGGGGACGGCCGTCGAGCAGCTCGTCGTGGGCGCGCGGACGGTCCTCGTCGTGCTGCGTGACGCCGCGCGCCTGGACGAGGTGGGGCGAGCCGTCCTCGAGCTCGCTGCCGACCTCGACCCCGTCGCCGAATCGCCCAACGGCGAGACCGTGGAGATCGCCGTCCGCTACGACGGCGCGGACCTCGACGACGTCGCCCGGCTGACCGGGCTGTCCCGCCAAGAGGTGGTGCGGGCCCACACGGCCACCCCGTGGCGCGTCGGCTTCGGTGGCTTCGCCCCGGGCTTCGCCTACCTCGTCGGCGGTGACCCACGGCTGCGCGTGCCGCGCCGAACCGACCCTCGCACTCGTGTGCCAGCCGGATCCGTCGCTCTCGCAGAAGAGTTCAGCGGCATCTACCCACAGGACTCACCCGGCGGGTGGCAGCTGCTCGGGTCCACCGACGCCGTCCTCTGGGACCCCGACCGCAATCCGCCCGCGCTGCTCACCCCGGGAACGACGGTGAGGTTCGTCGACATCGAGGGATCGGGCGCACCCCGCGACGTCACGTCGGGCGCGACGACCGACCGCGTCACCGCCTCGGCTCCGTCGCAGACGGCTCCGGCCGATCGCCCACCCGGCACGGGGCGAGGCCTGGAGGTGCTCGCGACGGGGCCGCTGACCCTCGTCGAGGACCTCGGCCGACCAGGCCTCGCCGACGTGGGAGTGGGGCGTTCGGGCGCGGCCGACCGGGCGGCATACCTGCTCGGGCTGCGGCTCGTCGGGCACCTCCTCGGCGATGACGGCCCCCGAGAGGGCGAGGGTGGGAGTCCGCCGGCGCCGGCCTCTCTCGAGGTGACCCTCGGTGGCCTCGCCCTGCGGGCCCACGGTGACCTGCTGGTGGCCCTGACCGGCGCCCCGTGCCCGGCCGACGTCGACGGACGACCGGTGGCGCACGCCGCCCCCGTGCTCGTCGCCGATGGGCAGGTGCTCACCCTGGGCCGGCCGGCGACGGGGCTGCGCACCTGGCTGGCCGTGCGCGGCGGCGTCGCGGTGCCAGCGGTGCTCGGGTCGCGGTCGACCGACACGCTCTCGGGCGTCGGGCCGCCCGCGCCGACCGTCGGCGACGTGCTGCCCGTCGCTCCCGCGCCCCGGACGTTCCCGATGGTCGAGGCGGCGCCGCACGCCGGTCCGACCGGCCGGTCCCTCGAACCCGTCGTGCTCGAGGTCGAGCCGGGTCCGCGGGCCGACTGGTGCGACCTGGACGACCTCGTGGCCGAGGTGCGCACGGTGTCGGCGCGCAGCAACCGGGTGGGAATCCGCTTGGAGGGAAAGGTGGTCCGTCGCCAGCCGAAATACGTGAGGAGGGAGCTCGCCAGTGAGGGGATGGTGGTCGGCGCCGTCCAGGTGCCTCCCGGAGGGGAGCCCGTCGTCTTCCTCGCCGACCATCCGGTCACGGGTGGCTATCCGGTTGTCGCCGTGCTCACGCCGGAGGCCGTGGCCCGGGCGGCACAGCTGCGGCCCGGGCAGCGGGTTCGCTTGCGGTGGAATCGGACTCGTCGATGATGCACATCCAGGTCACTCGGCCCGGATCTCTCCTGACCCGCGTACGACGAGGGTCGGCTCGATGACGACGCGCCGCGAGGGTGACGTGTCGCCCGCGATGCGCGAGAAGAGCAGCCGGCCCACGTCCGCACCGATCTGGCCGACGTTCTGCCGGACCACGGTGAGGGCCGGGTCGAGGAGGTCGGCGAGGGGGAAGTCGTCGAAGCCGACGACGGCCACCCGGTGCTGCAGGCCGAGGGCCTTCAGGCCGCGCGCCGTGCCGGCGGCGAGGTCGTTGCGCGCCGCGAAGATCGCCGTCGGTCGCGTGCCGTCGCTGTAGAGCGCGCGCACGGCGCGCTCGGCGTCCTCGGGGGTGCGCACGTCGCCGACCTCCAGGAGCGCGTCGAGGGGGATGCCGGCAGCCACCATGGCAGCCCGGTAGCCGCGCAGGCGCTCCCCCGCCGTCTGGATCGTCGCGAGGTCGTGCAGCACCGCGATGCGGCGGTGGCCGTGCTGGATCAGGTGTGCCACCGCCCGGCGGGCACCGACCACGTTGTCGACGGTGACCGAGTCGGCGTCGATGCCGTGCGGCTGCCGGTCGACGAAGACCGTGGGCAGCCCGGCGCGCACCTCGGTCGCGAGGTAGCCGTGGTGCGTCGTGGCCGGCATGAGCACCAGACCGTCGACCCGACGTGCGACCAGGTCACGCACGAGGGCCCGCTCCCGGCCCTCCTCCTCGTCGAGGCTGGCCGCCAGGATCGCGGTCTGCTGCGTGCGTGCGACGTCCTCGAGACTGCGCAGCAGGCTCGCCGAGAAGCTGTTGCTGAGGTCCTGGAGCAGCACACCGACCGTGCCGGTGCGCCGGTCGTTGCGGCGCAGGTTGCTCGCGTGGACGTTGTGCGTGTAGTCGAGCTGGGCCAGCGCCTGCGCGACGCGTGTGCGAAGCGGAGCCGACACGCCCTCCTCGTCGTTGACGACCCGCGAGACCGTCTTGAGGCTCACGCCCGCCCTCGCCGCGACGTCCTTCATGGTGGCCCGCGCGCCTCGTGCTGCAGGGCCGGACCGGACGGGCGGATCGGATCGCGTGCCGGACGGTGGGTCGGACGTCTCTGTCACGGTGCGATGTGTAGCCGATGCCGGACGGCCCGGCAAGGAGCCACGGTCAGGTGCCGGTGGCGGACGAGCTGGACCGCGGCCGCGGACGCCAGCCGACCCGGGTGCCGGCAGGTGTCGCCACGGCCTCGGTGGAGGCGCCGTGCCCACCCGTCACGGCTGCCGGCGCCAGCACGCCCTCGGGTCGCAGCGGCAGGATCATGGCCACGTCGGCGCCACCCCACTGCGAGACGCCGAGCTGCACCCAACCGCCACGTCGCGTGGCCACGTCGCGCACCAGCGAGAGCCCGAGGCCCGTCTGCGACAGGTCGTCGCGCACGCCGTCCATCGTCAGGTCGGGTCCGTGCGTCGCTGCCGAACGCAGCAGGTCGCTGCTGAAGCCGCGCCCCGAGTCGGCGACGCCGACGGCGACCGCGTCCTTGAGCGGGCGGGCGTAGAGCACCACCGTGTCGTCGTCGTCGTCGGTGTAGCGCAGGGCGTTCTCGATCATCGTGTCGAGGCAGGCGCGCAGGCGCTCGCTCGCACAGGTCAGCACCTCGGCCGTGGGCTCGACGTGCCAGCGTCGGGTGGCGACGGCCGACCAGCGCTCGGCGGTCTGGCCGAGCAGGCTGTCGAGGTCGACCTCGGTCACCTCGAGGTCGGCCCCGAGGCGCATGCTGCGCACGAGGCGCTCGCAGACGCGGGTGAGGCGGGCCAGCTCCTCGTCGACGACCCGGAGGTCCTCGAGGTCCTGGGCCGGGCGGATCCGCTCGAGCATCATCTCGACGTAGCCGCGGGCAATGGTCAGGGGCGACCGCATCTCGTGCGACGTACGTAGCGTGAGCAGCTCGCGCATCGTCGACTCGGCGCGCTCGCGGGCGGCGCTCGTGGTGAGGTCGGCCAGGGCCTGCTGGCGCCGGCGCACGTGCCAGATCATCAGCGCCATGAGCAGCAGCATGAGCGGGATCTCGGCCGTCTCCTGCCACTCGAGCACGTCAGTCGCCGCCCGGTACACGATGATCGCGCCGGTCACGAGGGTGAAGACACCCAGACCGACCCAGGTGGCGCGCTGGCTCCACTGCTCGAGGCCGAAGCAGAGCGCGAACGTGGCCCAGGCGATGTGGTACGGCACGGTCTCGCTGCCAGGCAGCAGGATCATGAGCACCGAGCAGACCGCCGCGACGATGCTCCACGCCACGACCATCCGGTGGCGCATCACGGTTCCTCGTAGAGCCCGTAGCCGACGCCGCGCAGCGTCTCGACCGGGATGTCCTGGCCGAGCTTGCTCCTCAGTCGTCCGACACACACCTCGACGACGTTGCTGCCCGGGTCGAAGTCGAGGTGCCACACGTCGTGGAGCAGCTCCTCGCGACGGCACACCTGGCCCTTGCGTCGCATGAGGTGGGCGAGCAGGCTGAACTCGCGCTCGGTGAGCGACGCGCTGACGTCGCGGAAGGTCGCCCGGCGCCGGCCGAGGTCGAGGCGGATGCCGCCCGCGCTGAGGAAGCGGTCGTCCGGTTCGGCCCTCGTGGCACCGACGTTGCGGCGCACGCGGGCCAGCAGCTCGGTGAGGCTGAACGGCTTGGCCACGACGTCCACAGCCCCCCGGTCGAGGGCCTCGACGCGGGTGCCGACGTCGGTCACCCCGGACAGCACGATCACCGGTGTCGTGCCGTGCCGCTCGTGGATCGCCTCGAGCACTGTGAGGCCGCTCGCGCCGGGCATCACCAGGTCGAGCACGACGAGGTCGACGTTCGTCACCGCCAGCCGGTCGATGGCAGCACGGGCCGTCGCCGCCGTGATCACCGAGTGCCCCTCGGACGACAGCGACCGCGTCAGCAGCCCCCGCACGCGCTCCTCGTCGTCGACGACCATGACCTTGGCCATGTCGGCTCCTTCCCCCTAGCAATCCCCCACGCCATCCCCAAGCCTGCGGACCAGTAGAGCAGGGCGAGGACACCGTCGGAAGCGATGCCGGAGAAGTCCGTTTTGCGAAGCGGACGAGAGAGGGCGAAACGGGACAGGTGCGGGCAGCAACCTGACGGAAACATGACAGGCGCCTCAAAGGCGGCTGACGCGAGGGTGAGCCCTCGCGCACCGGTCGCGTGACAGTTCGCTGAGCGGACGAGCGATCCCGCCGCGAGGCCGCGAGCGGCGGTGCGACGGTCGCCTGACGACGGGCTCGCACGGGGCCCGCTCGGTCCTCAGATGGGGGTTGCCGTGATCTCACCCAAGACGTCCAGGCGCTCGTTCTCGCTCATCGCCGGTCTCACCGCGCTCGCGGTGTCCGTCATGGCGCAGCTGGGCGGCCCGCTCGCCGCAGCGGCCGTCGCCGTCCCAACCGCTGCCGCCGTGGCGCCTGCGGCTGCTGTGGCGCCCGCCCTCGCGCCCGCGGTCACGACGGTGGGCCCCTGCTCGACGACGAGCGCCGTGGGCAAGGGATGCATCTCCATGACCGTCAAGAGCGCCCGGAGCGTCAACACCGGGCCGGGCTTCATCCAGAAGGGAAAGGCGGTCAGCGCCTACCACTGGATGATCAACGAGGACAGCACCGGCAACCCGGGCACCGACGCGGGTCCCCTTCTCGACCAGTGCCTCCCGTCACGCGCTCCCGGTGGCAGCCCCAAGCCGTCGTCGACGACCCCCGGCGACCCCACCGAGCCGTACGCCGACACGTGCCCCTGGCCGTCGGTGCGCACCACCTCGGGCTTCGCGAAGATCGTGGCCCAGGGTGACGAGACCGACCTCTCCGCCGCGACGAAGCTGCAGGGTCTCGCGCCCGGCAAGTACCTCGTCTCCGTGACGGCGGACGGCTACAAGATCGACGGCGCGCACTTCTCCGTCGTCGATGGCCGTGAGACCGCGGTGGCCGTGCAGATGCAGCCGCTGCCGCTGCCGCTGGCCACCATCAAGATCCAGGTCTTCGACGACAGCGTCCCCGCCGACGGCACCTACGAGGCCGACGCCGAGCGGGGCCTCGCCGGCTTCACCGGCAACCTCACCGACGTGCTCGGCCCCGTGACGGTCGACTACTACGGCAACGCCCTGTGCACCGTCTACCTCCACGACTCCGCGGGGCGCGTGCGCTTCGACGCCGGCAAGCCGCTCGTCGACACCGCCCACTCGACCGGCAAGTGCACCAGCGATGCCTCCGGCGTCATCACGATCCCCAACCTCGGCCCGAACCGCTACGGCGCCACCGTCTCACCGCCCGCCGGCCAGTCCGGCTGGGTGCAGACGACGACGCTCGAGGGCGGTCACGACCATGACATCTGGGTCCAGGAGGGCGACACCGGCCTCGACACCGAGTTCATCAAGGGCGCCGAGCCGGTGCCGGCCACGCAGTTCGGCTTCGTGCGGGTCAAGGCGCTCCCGGCATCGACCGCCACCGGCGAGATCAAGGGTGTCGTCGTGGCGGGGCTGCCCTACATCGGCGGCCAGAACGGCCAGGTCGTCCCCGAGACCGGGTGGGCGGGAGCCAAGTCCGCCGGGCCCATCGCCTCGCCGTGGGTCGCACTCTCCGACCTCGACGGCGGCGACGCCGTGGTCTACGCCGGTCGCGGCGCGGCCAACGGCACCTTCGACATCAAGCACGTCCCCGACGGCACCTACCAGCTCACCCTCTGGGACGACGCGCAGGACTACATCCTCTGGAGCTTCAACGTCGAGGTCTCCGGCGGCGAGCTCGTCGACGTCGGCAACAAGATGCTCGTCGGCTGGTTCACCCACGTGCGCGGCACCGTGTTCGTCGACGACAACGGCAACGGCAAGCGCGACCCCGGCGAGCAGCCGGTGCCCGGCTTCACCCTGACCGTCCGCGAGCGCGACAACACGCTCATGGACCAGTACACGAACCTGACGAACACCGGCGACGACGGCACCTACGACATCAAGGAGGGCTACCCGCTGGGCAAGTGGCTCGTCCTCGAGGCCTTCAACACCCGCTACCGGACGACCGGCGTCACCTACCAGGCCGACAACGAGGACACCGAGACCACGCAGCTCGGCGGTCTCGTCGACATCAACTTCCTGCCGATCATCGGCCTGTCGGGTCGCATCGACTGGGGTGTCGAGCCGTATGCCGCCAACGAGAACGGTGGCATCGCGGCGACGGTCTCGTACGACACGACGCGCAACGAGCTCGACCCGGCCGACGCCGTCAGCGAGGACTACCAGCCCGGCATCCCCGACGTGAAGGTGCACGTCTTCCCGACCGTGGCCTGCACGGCCACCACCGTCGAGGACAAGGCGAACGCGTGCCGTCAGGGCAAGGCGATCGTGCCCCTGTCGGTGCCCAACCCGGCCTACGACGCCGTCACGAACCCCAACGTCCCCAAGACCGTCAAGAATCCCGACCCGAAGCGCGGTGCCATGCTCACGGGCCCGGAGGTCCAGCCGGCCTACACGAGCGAGGAGTGGGCCCCGCCGCGGGGCTGCACCGCCCGCCAGTGGGACGGCACCCCGCTGACCGACCAGCTCGCCCTGCCCGAGTCCGGGACCGACGCGAACAACCTCTGTGTCGAGGCGCCGATGATGGGCGTGCAGGTGGGCGCCTCGGACACCAGCACACCGGATGCAGCCGGCCAGACCGTCAACGGCAACTACGGGTTCGGCAACCTGCCGGCCGGCGACTACATCACCAAGGTCGACGTGCCGAACGACCCGGTCGACGGCAAGCCGATGTACCAGGTGACGCGTGAGGAGGACGTCAACGTCTTCGACGGCGACAGCTACCTCACGCAGGAGAACTTCCCGCCGACCACCGCCGAGGCGACCGCCGGCGACCCCGGCACGGGCAAGGACCCGCTGCCGCCGACGCAGCCCCCGTCGCAGGGTCCCGGCATCATCTCCTCGTGCGCCGGTGCGTTCCACACCGTCCGCGTCACCGACCAGGCCTTCCTCGCCGGTGGCGGCAGCCCCTTCGAGGGCCAGGACCGCCCGCTCTGCGACGCGAAGCTCGTCACCGTGCGCAGCGGCCAGACCGTGGCGCCCAACTTCAACCTCTTCACGCCCGTCCCGATCCCGACGCACTTCTGGGGTCTGACGATCAACGACCTGGGGCTCGCGCTCGACAAGCGCAGCGCGAACTACGGCGAGGCGCAGGGCCTGCCCCACGTGCCCGTCGGCCTCTACGACTGGAGCGGTCGCCTCGTCGACACGACGCACACCGACTTCAACGGCTTCTACGAGGCGCTCGAGCCCTCGACCGGCACCTACAACTGCCCGGTGCCCGCCGGCCCGTGCCCGAACATGTACCGGTTCACCGGCAACGACCCGGGCGCACCGGGTGACCCCAACCCCGACTACGACCCGGGCTACCGCACCATCAGCACGAACTTCCAGGGCTGGCCCGGCCTCTACACGGTCACCGACACCGCGCCGACCCAGGCTGCCGCGACGGTGCTCGCCCCCGGGACCACCGCGTCGAACCCGGCACGCTGCAACCTCGGCACGACCGACCCGCAGCTGTTGGCCGTCGACCACCCGTACGTGCGTCCGGTCACCGCCAATCCCGGCACCGGCCGCGTCGTCACGGTGACGGGCGCCGGCTTCGGGGCCACCCGCGGCACCATCACCCTGACGAACAGCGCCGGGCAGAACGTGCCGCTGCCCATGACCTCCTACGGGCCGTGGTCCGACACGAAGGTCGCCTTCACCGTGCCGAACGCCGTCGCGGCAACGCTGACGACGCCCGCCACCCGAGGCGCCCTCAAGGTGTCGATCACTAACGCCACCTCCAAGCGCTCCTCCTACAACGGCATCACCATCTGGAACCTCGGCGCCGTCCCGACGACCTCTACGGGCTCGAACCCTTCCAAGGAATTCAACCCGCGCGTCGTAGAGGTCGGTCCGGGCAAGCAGTTCTCCACGGTCCAGAAGGCACTCGAGTATGCGGCCCCGACGTCGGCGTGGAAGTACTGGCTCGTCGTGGTGTGGCCCGGTGCCACCTCGTCGACCAACCCGCGCGGCGAGTACAACGAGAACCTCCTCGTGCACCACCGCGTCGCGATCCAAGGCGTCGGCCCCGGCGGCTTCACCACCAACGCCGACGGCTCGACCCGTTGGGTGCCCGGCTCGATCATCGACGGATCAGGGTTCAGCCCGGACCTGAAGGCGGGGCAGGACTGGATCAGCCTCCTGGGCTCGCTGACCTACAGCGGCGAGCGCGACGTGCCCGACGCCGCGACGATCACCCTGCTCGACGACCCGCGGGCACCCGTGAGCGACCCGGCATACCCCGTGGCCATCGACGGCCTTCAGGTGACGGGCGGCTCGCAGGCCGACTTCCCCGGCAACGTCAACGTCCTGACCGGCCGGGTCACGACGCCCTACGGCGCCAGCGGGGCCCTCGTCACCCAGGGCGGCGGCATCTACCTGCACAACAACAACCGCAGCGTCCGCATCACCGACAACCTCATCACCGGCAACAGCGGCAGCTACGGCGGAGGCATCCGGGTGGGAACGCCCTACACCGGCGACAACCGCAACTACGACACCCTCATCGCCGACAACCAGGTGCTCAACAACGGCGGCACCAACCTCGCCGGCGGCATCGGCCTCTTCACCGGCAGCGACGGCTACAAGGTGCAGCACAACGCCATCTGCGGCAACTTCTCCGCGGAGTACGGCGGCGCGCTGACGGCCTTCGGCTACATGTCGAACCCGAGCGGCAGCAACGGGGGCACGATCTCCGGCAACACCGTCTGGTTCAACAGCTCCTACGACGAGGGCGGGGCGATCATGCTCGCCGGCGAGCTGCCCTCCACGCCAGCGGGACTCAGCCCCGGCACGGGGGCGGCAACGATCGACGGCAACGTCATCGACGCCAACCTCGCGAGCGACGACGGCGGCGGCATCCGACTGCTCCAGGTGGCCGGCTCGCACGTCACCAAGGCCGACCCGCAGACGATCGCGATCAGCAACAACACGATCAGCAACAACGTCTCGGCCCACGAGGGCGGCGGCATCGCCCTCGACGACGCGCCGTTCGTCACCATCGTCGACAACACCGTCGTGGGCAACCTGACGACGGCGACCGCGGTCACCTCCGACGGGCAGGCCGCCCCGGCAGGCCTGTCGACGGGACCCAACAGCTACCCGCTCATGGACCGCCTGAACAGCAGCGGCTCTCGAACGGACTCCACGTTCGCGTTCCTGAAGGTCGAGCACCAGTCGACGTTCAGCAACCCGGTCCTGCTCGACAACGTCTTCAACGACAACCGGGCCGGCACCTTCATCGGCGGCTACGTCTACGGCATCGGCGGCACCCTGCCCGATGGCAGCGCCAACTCCTCCGACACCTGGGACATGGCAGTCGTCGGAGGCGCAGCCGGAGATCTGCTCCACCCCGTCTCGAGCGTGCTGCAGACGGCGACCGGCACGGACCGTGGGCAGAACGTGACGTTCACCGACACGGTCGGCTTCGTCGACCCGACGCCCGAGCTCACGGTCACCGTGCTGGCAGCCCGCACGTTCCCGGCCTTCCGCGAGGCGGCCATCGTGACGGCCCTCCTGCCACCCCGGCTCCGCGCGGACTACCACCTCACGGGAGCGGGCTCGGCGGCCTACAACCGAGGCGCGGCGAGCACGACGGTGAACTTCGGCAGCCAGACCGCCGTCGGGGTGACCGCCCAGTGGAACGTCGCCGTCAACGCAGCCGCGCGCGACATCGACGGCCAGGCCAGGCCGACCGGCACCCCACGCCGGTACGACGCGGGATCCGACCAGTTCGGCCCCTGATGGTCCCCCAGACCCCGGGGCGCTTCCTCCCTGGCCTGAAGTCCCCCTCTAGGCCGTCTCCCTTGCGCCCCGGGGTCCTGGGACCCACCACCCGGACCCAACACCCGGACCCAACACCCGGACCCACTCGCAGCACACACCAGCCCTCTGCAGCACGACCCCAGACCGCACATCGTCCGGCCACGACGCCGGACCGACCTCAGGAGCTCCTCATGACCGACGACCCTCGCTCCGGACCCCCTTCCCGGTCGACCCCGGACGGCCTCGGCCGACGGGCCGTGATGCTGGGCGGCGCCGGCGCCATCGGCAGCGTCTTCCTCGGCACCCGCCTCGGCTTCGGGCAGCAGGCCCAGCGGCCCACGGTCGTTCGACCGGCCGGCTCGGGCCCGGCCAAGTCGGTGCACCTCGTCGGCACCGACGGCTGGGTGAGCATGCCGGCCGGCTCGCCACCGGACCTCCCCTTCTTTCCCGACTCGCTCGCGCCCGACGGCTTCGACACCTACGTCTTCGGGTTCCGTGACGTGACGCAGATGTCGACGGCCGCCGAGGTCGCCGCGGTGCGCGGCAAGGCGCAGATCAGCGCCCCGATGCTCGCCTTCGACGAGGGCGACGAGGTGACGATCACGCTGTCGAACCTCGGGCTGATGCAGCGGCCGGACCTCTTCGACGGCCACACCCTGCACTGGCACGGCTTCGTCAACGCCATCCCGCTCTTCGACGGCGTGCCGGAGCTCTCGCTCGCCGTGCCGATCGGCCGCGACCTGGCCTACCACTACCGACCGCACGACGCCGGGACGTACATGTACCACTGCCACTTCGAGGACGTGGAGCACGTGCAGATGGGCATGACGGGGATGGTCTTCATCCGGCCCGCCCAGAACCAGCACCCGGTCAACGGTGACCCGGTGGGCACCAAGTACGCGTACAACGACGTCGACGGCAGCACCCGCTACGACCGTGAGTTCGCCTTCATGGTCACCGAGCTGTGGTCGGCAGCGCACTACCGTGACGCCCACATCCAGGTCAGTGACTGGACCGACTACGCGCCCAGCTTCTGGCTGCTGAACGGTCGCGGCTACCCCGACACGATCGCCCCACCCGGCGACCCCAGGACCACGGCCGCGGGCCGCCTTCAGTACCAGCCGATCTCGTCGCTCATCACGTGCAACGTGAACGAGACGGTGCTGCTGCGGCTGTCGAACCTCGGCTACCAGAACCACGCGTTCACGCTCGACAACGTCGACATGCAGGTGATCGCCAAGGACGCGAGCCTGCTGCGTGGGCGCGACGGCACGACGAACTACCAGGTCACCAACACCGTCGACATCGGCCCCGGCGAGAGCCGCGACGTTCTGGTCACTCCGCGCAGGGAGGGCGAGTACCTGCTCTACGACCGCAACTACGCGTACCTGGGCAACGGCGGTGGGACCGGCTGGGGCGGCATGATGACCGTCCTCCGCGTCGGCGCTGCCAAGCACTACGGGCCCCAGACCGAGCCCAACACCTGATGAGCCGACGGAGGATGACCATGCGACTCAACCGACCACGACGTCACGACCTCGGCGGCGCACTGCGACGGGGCCGGGCCGGCCGAGCCGGCCGCGCCCGGCGGCGCATCAGCGTTCTCGGCGCCGTCTTCGCCGTCGTCGCCGCGGTGGCCTTCGGGTCCAACGCCGGCGCGCAGGCGGCCACCTCGGAGGGGCTGCTCTGCGAGCAGGACGCCCAGCAGACCTTCTCCCTCACCGCCCGGACCGGCTACATCTCCACACCGGACGGCAACTCCATCTACATGTGGGGCTACGGCATGAGCGCGGGCAACTTCCAGCTGCCCGGCCCGGTCCTCTGTGTCACGTCCGGGCGCACCGTCACGGTGATCCTGCACAACGACCTGCCCGAGGCGACCTCGATGCTCTTCCCCGGACAGGCCGGGGTCAAGGCGGACGGCAACCCGGCCCAGCCGCAGTTCGACTCCGGTGGCTCGCTGACCTCGATGGTCCAACCGGCGGCTGCCGCAGGCGGATCCGTGACCTACACGTTCACGGCGGGCTCGCCCGGCACCTACCTCTACTCGAGCGGCACCGACGTCACCAAGCAGCAGCAGATGGGTCTCTACGGAACCCTCGTCGTGCGGCCGAAGACGGCCTCGGGCCAGGTCAACGACCGCGCCGACTCGGCGTTCAGTCCGCAGCACGAGTACGTCTTCCTGTTGTCTGAGGTCGACCCGGACGTGCACCTCGCGGTCGAGCGCAACCAGCCCGTCGACTGGTCGACCTACAACGCGCGCTACTACCTCATCAACGGCCGCAGCATGCCCGACACCCTGGCGCCGAACAACGCCTCGTGGCTGCCGAGCCAGCCCTACGGCGCGCTCGTGCACGTCAGGCCGTACGACCAGACGACGAACCCGCTGCCGGCCGTGATCCGCTACGTCAACGCGGGCCGGGTCAGCTACCCGTTCCACCCGCACGGCAGCGACGAGCGTGTCGTCAACAAGGACGGCCGGCCGCTTCAGGGCACCGATCCCACGGCGCCGCAAGACCTCTCGTACCTCAAGTACGACATCGACGTGATGCCCGGCCAGACCGTCGACGCGCTCATGGACTGGCGCGACGTCGAGCACTGGGACCCGACGACGAACCCGATCCCGACCCAGCTCCCGGTCATCACCGACCAGCTGCTCGTCGGCGCCGACACGTGGTTCAGCGAGAGCCCGTACCTCGGCCAGAAGGGCACGTTCCCGGCGAACATCACGGTCAACAACGAGTGCGGCGAGTACTACCACGTGGCCCACAGCCACGCGCTCCAGCAGGCCACCAACTACGGAGCAGCCTTCGGCGGCATGATGACGGTCTTCCGCATCGACCCGCCCGCCGGCTGCCCGGCGAGCTGAGGACGATTCCGATGACCTCTCGACCAGTCAGCATGCGGCGCCGGCTCGGCGTCGCGGTGGCCGCGACCGCGCTCGCGACCGTCCCCTTCGCGGGCTCCGCTCTCGCACGATCGATCCCGTATGCCGCCGGGGCTGCCAGCGCGGCCGCGGCACCAGCCGCTGCGGCGCCTTCAGTCGCTCCAGCGGCGCCCGCGGGGAAGCTCACGCCCTCGACCCCCGGCTGCACCGTCACCCCGGCCGCCGCACCCGACCCGGAGGTCGTGCGTTGTGACCTGTGGGCCAGGGCCGGCACGAACCAGGTTCTGGGGCAACCGATCCCGATCTGGGGCTACTCCACGACCGCGAGCGGTGCGGCCACCGCGCCCGGCCCGGTGATCGTCGCCAGGCAGGGTGACCGCGTCGAAGTGACCCTGCACAACGCGCTGGGTCAGCCGACGTCGCTGGCCTTCCCGGGCCAGCGGGCGGCCGACTTCACCGAGGGCCTGTCCACGGCCGCCGAGGACGCGGGCGTCGCTCCCGACGGCACGGCGCGCTACACCTTCACCGCCTCGCGGGCCGGCACGTTCCTCTACGAGGCCGGGCACACGGCCAACGGGGCGCGGCAGCTGGCGATGGGTCTCGCCGGCGCCCTCGTCGTGCTCGGCGACGGCACGGCATACGGCCACGCCTATGACGACGAGGCGGTGCTCGTGCTCAGCGAGGTCGACCCCGCCCTCAACGCGAACCCGACGGGCTTCGACATGCGCGACTACCACCCGGCCTACCGGCTCATCAACGGCAAGCCGTTCCCGTCGAGCGACCCCGTGCCGACCGACCCGGGCCACACGGTGCTGCTGCGCTACGCGAACATCGGCGCCGAGCTGCACTCGATGAGCACCCTCGGCGCCGGCCAGACGGTGCTGTCGCACGACGGCCACGCCCTCGCCTTTCCCGAGCCGTCCGTCGTGGTGCCGGTCGACCCGGGCGTCACGGTCGACGCCCTCGTGACGGTGCCGACCGGTCCCGAGTCGAAGGTCGCGGTCTTCGAGTCCGCTGCGCGCCTCGACAACGCCGGCCAGACGGCCGGCCCCGACTCTCCCCAGGTGGCCTTCGGAGGCATGATGACCTTCCTCGACACCAACGCGCCGCCACCCACCGATGACGCGGTGGGGCCGGTGTCGACGGCGATCAAGGCCTCACCGCTTCCCTCGGACGGCACCAGCGCGGTCACCGTCACGGCGACGGTGAGCGACGCGACAACCGGCAACCACCTCGTCAAGGGCGCCGAGTTCGTCGTCGACGACGGGACGTCGGTCGGACCCGGCTTCGGAACGGCCATGAAGGCGGCGACGGGCACCTTCCCGGCGGGAACCATCGACGTCACGGGGACCATCCCCGCCCTCGCCACCGCGGCCGACTGTGCCCTACCCACGCCGCCGCTCGACCTGCACTGCCTCACGTCGGGCAAGCACACGGTCTTCGTGCGTGGCCAGGACACCTCGGACAACTGGGGCGTCGTCGGGTCGGTCATCCTCAACCTCGCCAAGGCGGGGCCGCAGACCACCGCGCTCAGCGTCAACCCGAAGCCGGCCAGTGGAGCTGGCAACGTCACCGTGAGCGCCACGGGCGACGACACCGCCGCTGGCGGCACCATCACCGGGGCGGAGTACTTCATCGGCACTGCCGGCGCAGACGGCACGGGCACGGTGATGACGCTCAACCGGTCGGCCACGAAGGTCGCCGAGACCGGCTCCATCCCGGCGGCGACGGTCAAGGGTCTCGGCGAGGGCACCACCCAGGTGTGGGTGCACAGCCGCAACTCCCAGAACATCTGGGGCCCGGCCGTGCCGGTCGACCTCGTCGTCGACCTGACCGCACCCGGCGTCAACGCCTCGACCGTCGGGCCGAACCCGACGAACGGCGTCGTGGGCTCGAAGTCCTACCCCGGCTACCTCGTGATCTCCGCCGACCTGGAGGACCGCGACGCCGGCAACGGGCTGCAGAGCAACATCGTTGCGGCAGAGGCGTTCGTCGACCCGGCCACCACGACCCCCACCGGTGGCACGGGCCTCACGCTCATCGCCGTCGACGGCAAGCTCGACTCGCCGAGCGAGCAGGTCTACGGGCTCATCCCGCTCACCCAGGTGCGGGCCATGGCCGGCGGTGAGCACCGCGTCGTCGTGCGCGGCAGGGACGCCGCAGGCAACTGGGGCAGCCTCACGGCGAACAACGCCCTCGTGCGGCTCCTCGTCGACAAGACCGCACCGGTCCTCGGCGCGCTGGGCGGCACGCTCAACTCGACCAACGGGACTGCGACGCTGACCCTGTCGGCCACCGCGACCGAGACCCCGCCCACCGGATACGTCGGTCCGCGCTTCCAGGCGGCCGAGTACTGGACGGGCACGACCGACCCCGGCGCCGGCAAGGGCACCCGGGTGCAGGTCACCGACGCGAACAACGTCGTGTCGGCGGCGATCCCGCTCGACGGCATCGCGGGCGGCAGCGTGCAGTTCAACCTGCGCGTGCAGGACGCGGCCGGCAACTGGAGCAACGTGGCGTCGAAGGTCATCTCGGTGGTCCGCGCCAACGCGATCTTCAGCGACACGTTCGACAGCGGCAACCTGTCGGCCTGGACGAGCATCACCAACGTCGCTCGGGCCGTGGTCGACGCCGCCGCCGGCAACCCCGTCCGGGCCGGCAACTACGGCCTCGCGGTCAGGCTCCCGGGCGGCACGTCCAACGGGCCGGCGTACGTCACCGACGACAGCCCGCTGAACGAGACGACCTACCACGCGCAGTTCTCCTTCAACCCGAACACCCTGGTGACCGGAACGGCCTGGGTGACGGTCTTCGAGGGGCGCACAGCCACCGGTCAGGCCTTCGCGGTGCAGTTCCAGCGCAACACCAGCGGGACGACGTCGGCTCGACAGCTGCGGGTCGTCATGAACCGCAACGTCCTCGGCAACACGACGGGCGCGTCGATCACGGCCGCCAACGCGGCCGGCGCGCACACCGTGCGCGTCGACTGGAGCCAGGGCACCGGAGGGTCGCTGCGGTTCGTCGTCGACGGCACCGCCCGCTACACGCTCACGGGCAACAACACCGGCACCGCGATGCAGGTCCAGTCGGCCCGCCTCGGCATCACCGCCGGCACCACCACCGCGACGACCCTGGCGGGCACGGCCTGGTTCGACTCGTTCGTCTCGACCCGGATCAGCATCCCCTGACCCGGTCCCACCTCGTGCCGGGGCCACCTGCCCGTGGCCCCGGCCGGCACATCGGAGGGCAGTCCGAATGAACACCACCACCACCACCTACGTCCCGACCCCGGACGCGGCTCCGCAGAAGCAACCGCGACCCCCGTGGGTGCGGGTCGCCATCGCCGTCGCGGCGGTCGCCCTCGTCGCGCTCCTGGGCCTCGTCGCGGGCCGCCTGGTCCGCGGCGGCGACGACCCGGGCGCCCAGCCGTTCCCGCAGTCGAGCCAGATGGAGACCGCGCTCGGCGTGCGGTTCTCGCGGGTGGCCGTGGTCGGCGACGGAGGCCTCGTCACGGTCAGCTACGTCGTGCTCGACGTCGACAAGGCCACCCGCTTCCTCGGTGACACGAAGCACCCGCCGACGCTGCGCAGCGAGGCGCGGTCGGCCTTCACGACGCGGGTCTCGATGATGCGGCAAGGTCACATCAACCGGGCCGGCGCGACCTACTACTTCGTCTACCAGAACACGGGGGGCGCGCTCCGCAGCGGCGAGGAGATGACGATCGAGTCCTCCGGCCTCCGTCTCGAACACGTCCCGGTGCTGTGATGCGCTCCCCGCTCCGGTATGCCGTGGGCCTGGCTCTCGCGCTGGCCGTGGCACTCGCGCTCGTGGTCGTCGGTGCCGCCCCGCCCGCGTTGGCGCACGCGTACCTCTCGTCCAGCACGCCGCCCGACGGGTCGAGCATCTCGCAGGCACCACGCTCACTCGAGCTGCACTTCACCGAGCACGTCGTCCTCGCGTCGACCGAGGTCGTCGTCACCGACACGCAGGGCCACCGGCTGCCGGCGTCGAAGCTGACGCTCGTCGGCGAGGACGAGGACCGCGAGTCACCGTCCACCGTGGTGGCGGCACTGCCGCCGCTCGGCGTCGGGGCCTACCACGTCACCTGGCGCACACTGTCGGCCGACGACCTCCACGAGTCCGGCGGAGTCCTCGCCTTCGGCGTCCAGAGCACGGTGCAGGCCGCCGGGCCGAGCGAGGCCGACCCGGACCTGCTCGAGCTCGCCGGTCGGTGGGCCGTGCTCGGCGCGCTCGCGGCGGGCCTGGGTGCGGTCGTCGTCGGCGGGCTCCTGGTGCGGGGTGCAGCGCGCGACGGCACCCCGCTCCGGACGCCCGGTCTCGTGGGGCTGCGTCGGCTGGCTTCACGCGCTCTCTGGGTGGGCGCAGCCGCTGCCCTGCTGGTGCTCGTGGCGGACCTCCTACGGTTCGGCGGGCAGGCGGTGACGAGCACGTATGCCGTCCGGTGGGGAGCGCGCGAGCTCGCGCTCGCGGTCGCCGCCGTGGCCCTGCTCCCACGTCGCTCGCCAGGGCGCCGGGCGGAGCGAGGTCGGGGCGTCGTCGCTGCCGCTGCCCTTGCAGCAGTGGCGCTCTCGACCGTGCTGCTCGGGCACACCGGCATGCGCGGCGGCCTCACGTGGGTGGTCGCCTCGACCGCGCACCTGTTCTCCTCCCTGCTCTGGCTCGGGTCGGTGGGCGCGCTCACTCTGGTGGCCCGTCGGTCCCGACGTTTCGGCCTCTCTCGGGCGGAGCTCAGGGTGCTGCTGCGCCGGTTCGCCGTCCCGGCCACGTGCGCGGTGGCGGTCGTGGCCGTCTCGGGCGTCTACATCGCCAGCGACGTCGTGGTCTCGGTCGACGCAGCCCTCCTGACCACCTACGGCCGGATCTTCCTCGTCAAGCTCGTCGCGGCAGCCGTCGTCGGCGTGCTCGCGCTGGGCACGGCCCGCGCCACGCGAGCCACGCGAGCCGGCACGATCGAGTCGCCCGGACGCGCACCTCGACTGCGGCGCGAGGGCGTGGGGCTCGCCGTCGTCGTCGCCCTCGGGGGCCTGCTGTCGACCGGCCAGCCCGCGACCGCACCCCAGCTCGTGACGCGCGACGAGCCGAGCGTCGTCGACAGCCGTCCGGTGGCCGATCTCCAGCAGGCGGTCGCCCTGCGGCCCAACCGTCCCGGGGCGACCGTGGCCATGGTCGACGTGTTCGACACCCGGCGACCGTCGCCCGGTCCGGTCACCGGTGTGACGGTGGCCCTGCGCGACGGTGCGGGGCCGGCAACCGCCCCGACGACGGCTGGTGGTCCTGCGCCCGTCGCCGCCGAGCACGTCTCCGGTGCGCGGTGGGCCGCGGGACTGGACCTGCCGACGGGCGGCCCGGTGGAGCTCGTGGTCACGGTTCACCGGCGGGGACTTGCCGACGTGCGCAGCACGGTGCGGTGGGTGGTGGCACCGAGCACCTCGGTCGCGCCGCTCGTGTCACGGTCGCCACTCGCCGCTCCGCTCATCCGGACGGCCCTGCTGCTGGCTGCCCTCTGCGGACTGGCCGCAGCCATACTGGTCTGGACCCGAGGCCGCTCACGTCGGGCACGGTCGACGGCCGGCCGAGTGGCAGCCGAGTCAGACAAAACGGATTCGCGGGCGCCAGAGCAGCTTTCGCGTTCTACTTGAGACAGTCGCGGGCCCGGGGGGTCGGGCCCGCAACAGCACGGGAGCACGAGAGATGCGTCAGCGGATGGAGCGCCTGGTCGCGGCGGGGGTCGCCGCGGGTCTGGGCTGCGCGCTGCTCGGCGCTGTTCCGGCTCGCGCGGCCGACGACGGGTCGACCGCAGCCACTCCCTCGCCGACGGCGCAGGCCGGTCTCGCGTTCGGCCCGGCCCTCGGTGGCGCCGCTGCACCCTCCCCGACCGCGACCGGCGGGTCAGACGCGTCTGGCGGGACCGGCGGGACCGGCGGGACCGGCGACTCACCGAGCCGGCCGGCAGACCAGCTGACGACGCTCGGCGGGCTCGGCGGTGAGCTGGTCACGCCGCTGTTCGAGCGGCTCCTCCTGACGGCCGGTGCGGTGCTGACCGCGCAGCAGGCCAGGCCGGCCGGACCGGGCGACCCGACCCAGTCCGACTCGGGCACGCCGGCCGACCCGGCGACGCTCCAGCCGGGCGGGGGCACGAGCGCCACCTCCTCGACGTGGCAGCCGAGGGCTGACATCCAGGTGCCGACCGCCGTGGCCGTGCCACCGAAGGGCTCGAGCAACGGTCCACTGTCGAAGGAGCAGATCATCTGGGCGGCCTACACAGCGGCGGCGGCGAAGAAGAGCTCCTGCCGTATCCCGGTCATGCTGCTCGCCGCGATCGGCGAGGTCGAGTCGTCCTCGCTCCGCGGCCGCCGGCTCGACGCCTCGCACGACGCGGTGCCCCCCGTCCGGGGGCCGGCCCTCACCGGCGGCAACTACGCCGCGATCCGCGACAGCGACGGCGGCCAGTTCGACGGCGACCCCGTGTGGGACCGGGCCGTCGGGCCGATGCAGTTCATCCCGGCGACGTGGCGCATCTGGGGCGCGGACGGCAACGGCGACGGCATACGCGACCCGCAGAACATCGAGGACGCGGCCCTCGCAGCGGCGAACTACCTCTGCGCGGGCGGGCGCGACCTGTCGCAGGCCGCCGACCTGCGCGCGGCCGTGCTGTCCTACAACCACTCCCAGCGCTACCTCTCGACCGTTGTCGGCATCATCCAGGCGGTGACCTCCGGAGCCCTCGCCGGCCCCTGACCGCCAACTCCCACCCATCTGGTGGGGATGGATCGGATGCCGGACCCGTTTGGGCCAAGATAATCGCCGGTTATACATTCGATCACATGACCGTCACCGACCCCTCGACCGCGACTGCGTCCACAGCGCACGTGCGCCCCGGCACCCGGCCGCCCCGCGGTGGCCGTTCCAACGGCCAGTGGAAGGTCGACGGCCCCGAGCCGCTCAACGGCAACGAGACCTGGAAGCAGGAGGACAACGGGCTCAACGTCCGCGAGCGCATCGAGCAGGTCTACTCCCGTGAGGGCTTCGACTCGATCCCGACCCAGGACCTGTCCGGTCGCTTCCGCTGGTGGGGCCTCTACACGCAGCGCAAGCCGGGCATCGACGGCGGCCGCACCGCGCAGCTCAGCGACGACGAGCTCAGCGACCGCTACTTCATGCTCCGTGTCCGCAGCGACGGCCAGGCCCTGACGCCCGAGCGGCTCCGGGTCCTCGGAGGCATCTCCACCGACTTCGGCCGGGACTCGGCTGACATCACCGACCGGCAGAACATCCAGTACCACTGGATCGGCATCGAGGACGTGCCCGAGATCTGGCGTCGGCTCGAGGCCGTCGGCCTCCAGACGACCGAGGCCTGCGGCGACACCCCGCGAGGCTTCCTCGGCAGCCCCGTCGCCGGCGTCGCGGCCGACGAGATCATCGACCCCACGCCCGTCATCCAGCGGATCACCGAGAAGTACCTCGGCGACCTCGACCTGTCGAACCTGCCGCGCAAGTTCAAGACGGCCATCACCGGTCACCCGAGCCTCGACGTCGTGCACGAGATCAACGACATCTCGCTCGTCGGCGTCGTGCACCCCGAGCTCGGCCCCGGCTTCGACCTCTGGGTCGGCGGCGGCCTCTCCACCTCGCCGCGCCTCGCCGAGCGCATCGGCGTCTTCGTGTCCGAGGGCGACGCCGTCGACGTCTGGCACGGCGTCATCTCGATCTTCCGCGACTACGGCTACCGCCGGCTCCGCAACAAGGCCCGCCTCAAGTTCCTGATGGCCGAATGGGGCCCGGAGAAGTTCCGCGAGATCCTCGAGACCGAGTACCTCGGGCACCCCCTCCCCGACGGACCGCCCCCCGCGCCAGCCACCGGCCCCGGCGATCACGTGGGCGTGCACCTCCAGAAGGACGGCAACTACTACGTCGGCGCCGCCCCCACCGTGGGGCGCATCAGCGGCACCCTGCTGACCCGCCTCGGCGACCTCGTCGAGGCGTACGGCGCCAGCGCGGTCCGACTCACGGCCCATCAGAAGCTCGTCGTGCTCGACGTGCCGGCCGCCCGCGTCGACGACTTCGTGGCCGACCTCGAGGGTCTCGGCCTGACGGCGAGGCCGAGCCCGTTCCGCCGCACCACGATGGCGTGCACCGGCATCGAGTACTGCAAGCTCGCCATCGTCGAGACGAAGCAGACCGCCACGGCCGCCATCGCCGAGCTCGAGACCCGGCTGGCCGACCTCGTCGAGGACGGCTCGCTCGATGCCCCGATCCTGCTCAACATCAACGGCTGCCCCAATTCGTGCGCCCGCATCCAGACCGCCGACATCGGGCTCAAGGGCCAGCTCGTCACCGTCGACGGAGAGCAGGTGCCGGGCTTCCAGGTGCACCTCGGCGGCGGCCTGGCCGCCGTCGACCGCGACGAGGCCGGACTCGGGCGCACCGTCCGCGGTCTCAAGGTGACGGCCGACGACCTGCCCGACTACGTCGAGCGCGTCGTGCGCACCTTCGTCGACCAGCGTGAGAAGGGCGAGACCTTCGCCGTGTGGAGCCACCGTGCCGAGGAAGGAGCCCTCCAGTGACCGCAGTCCCCCTGGCCACCCCGAAGGTGCCGCGCAAGCGGCGCTCGGAGGCAGAGCTCAAGGCGATCGTCGACGACTTCGATGCGACGCTCGGCGCAGACCCCCAGCACGAGCCGACCGCCGACGAGGTCGCCGCCTGGGCGGCGTTCCACTTCGACGGCAGCCTCGCCGTGGCGTGCTCGATGGCGGATGCCGTTCTGCCGCATGTCGTCTCGCGCTTCGCACCGGGCGTCGACGTGCTCTTCCTCGAGACCGGCTACCACTTCTCCGACACGATCGTGACCCGCGACATCGTGGCCGAGGACCTCCCGATCACTCTCGTCAACGTCATGCCCGAGCTGACCGTGGCCGAGCAGGACGAGAAGTACGGCCCGCGGCTCTACGAGCGAGACCCGGCCCTGTGCTGCCAGATGCGCAAGGTCGAGCCACTGGCCCGCACCCTCCCGCTCTACGAGGCCTGGGTCACCGGCGTCCGTCGTGAGGAGGGCCCCACCCGCGCGGACACCCCGCTCGTCACCTGGGACGCCAAGAACGGCCTGGTCAAGATCAACCCGCTCGCAGCGTGGACGTTCGACGAGCTCCTTGCGTATGCCGCCGACAACCAGGTCGAGGTCAACTCCCTTCTCTCCGACGGCTACCCGTCGATCGGCTGCGAGCCGTGCACCCGCCGGGTCGAGCCCGGCGAGGACCCCCGCGCCGGCCGTTGGGCCGGCTTCGCCAAGACCGAGTGCGGACTCCACACATGACGACGACCACGAAGACCGCCCACGCCCAGGCCGACTCGACGACGTCGGCAGACGACGCGACGCAGGCGGCCGCGTACGTGCCGGTGTCCTCGTCCGACCGCCGGCTGAGCCAGCTCGACGCGCTCGAGGCCGAGGCGATCCTCGTCATCCGCGAGATTGCCGGCGAGCTCGAGCGCCCAGCGCTGCTCTTCAGCGGCGGCAAGGACTCCGTCGTCATGTTGCACCTGGCGACGAAGGCCTTCTGGCCGGCGCCGATCCCCTTCCCGGTGCTGCACGTCGACACGGGCCACAACTTCCCCGAGGTGCTCGCCTACCGCGACGAGACCGTCGAGCGGCTCGGCCTGCGCCTCGTCGTCGCGAGCGTGCAGGACTACATCGATGACGGCCGCCTGCGCGAGCGCGCCGACGGCACGCGCAACCCGCTGCAGACCGTGCCCCTGCTCGACGCCATCAACGACAACCGTTTCGACGGTGTCTTCGGCGGCGGCCGGCGCGACGAGGAGAAGGCCCGCGCCAAGGAGCGGATCGTCTCCCTCCGTGACGAGTTCGGCCAGTGGGACCCCAAGAACCAGCGGCCCGAGCTGTGGAACCTCTTCAACCCCAGGCACCGTCCCGGGGAGCACGTGCGGGTCTTCCCGATCAGCAACTGGACCGAGGTCGACATCTGGCGCTACATCGAGCGCGAGGACATCCCGCTCGCACCGCTCTACTACGCCCACGAGCGCGAGGTCTTCCGCCGCGACGGCATGTGGCTGGCCGTCGGCCCGGTGAGCCGGCCTCGCGACGACGAGCCGGTCGAGAGGCGCCTCGTGCGCTACCGGACCGTCGGCGACATGTCATGCACCGGAGCCGTCGAGTCACCGGCGACGACCAACGCCGACATCGTGATCGAGGTCGCCGCCTCGACCCTGACCGAGCGCGGTGCCACGCGTGCCGACGACCGCATCTCGGAGGCCGCCATGGAGGACCGCAAGAAGGAAGGCTACTTCTAAATGGCCACCACGACCCAGACCCCCGAGGTTGCGGTCGCCGCGACGCTCGACCCCGCCGCCGTCGCGGGCGCCGCCCGCGGCACGCTGCTGCGCCTCGCCACGGCCGGCTCCGTCGACGACGGCAAGTCGACCCTGGTCGGCCGCCTGCTCCACGACACGAAGTCGGTCCTCTCCGACCAGCTCGCCGCCGTCGAGCGCGTGTCCCGCGACCGCGGGCTCACCGCAGCCGACCTGGCGCTGCTCACCGACGGCCTGCGCGCCGAGCGCGAGCAGGGCATCACCATCGACGTCGCCTACCGCTACTTCGCCACGGCGAACCGCTCGTTCGTGCTCGCCGACTGCCCCGGGCACGTGCAGTACACCCGCAACACCGTCACCGGCAGCTCGACCGCCGACGTCGTCGTGCTCCTCGTCGACGCGCGCAAGGGCGTGCTCGAGCAGACCCGACGCCACCTCGCCGTCACCGCGCTGCTCCGCGTGCCGCACGTCGTCGTCGCGGTCAACAAGATCGACCTCGTCGGCTTCTCCCAGGAGGTCTACGACCGCGTCGAGGCCGAGGTGCAGGCCGTGGCGCGCGAGCTCGGGGTCGAGGACGCCATCGCCATCCCGGTCAGCGCCCTCGACGGCGACAACGTGGCCGAGCGCTCCACGCGTACGCCCTGGTATGCCGGTCCCAGCCTGCTCGAGCTCCTCGAGGCGCTGCCCCCGTCCGAGGACCCCGCCAACGAGTCGTTCCGACTGCCGGTCCAGCTCGTCATCCGCCCGCAGGGCGCGGCGCGCGACGAGGCCCATCGCGACTACCGCGGGTACGCCGGCCAGGTCGCCTCCGGCGTCGTCCGCGTCGGTGACGAGGTGGTGGCGCTGCCGTCCGGAAAGCGCACGACGGTCACCGGAATCGACCTCGGCGAGGCCACCCTCGACGAGGCCTTCGCGCCGCAGTCGGTGACGCTGCGGCTCGCCGACGAGATCGACATCTCGCGTGGCGACGTCATCGCTGCAGCCGCCGACGCTCCCGAGCCGACGCAGGACATCAAGGCCGTCGTCTGCTGGCTGGGCGACGCACCGTTGCGTCCCGGGCAGCGGCTGCTGCTCAAGCACGGGTCGCGCACGGTGCAGACCGCCGTCCGCACGCTCGACGGCGCCCTCGACCTCGACGACCTCCACACCGTGCCGTCGGAGTCGTTGTCGCTCAACGACATCGGACTCGTCTCGTTGCGGCTCGCCTCGGCGGTTCCGGTCGAAAACTACTCGACGTCGCGTCGCGGCGGGTCCTTCCTGCTCATCGACGCCCACGACGGCCGCACGGTCGCCGCTGGCATGGTCGGTGCCACGCTGCCCACCGCGGCAGACGCCCCCTCCGAGCCCGAGGGTGACGAGGAATGGGAGATCTGAAGCCGGCGCTGCCGGTCGTCCTCGACCTGACCGGCCGCCTCGTCGTGGCCGTCGGCGGCGGGCCGGTGTCGGCACGCCGGGTGCGCTCCTTCCTCGACGAGGGGGCAGTCGTGCGCGTCGTCGCGCCGTGGCTCTGCGAGGACCTGCGCGATCTCGCCGTGGCCGGCCAGGTAGACTGGGTCGAGCGCGACTACGCCGGACCCGCCGACCTCGACGGCGCCTGGTTCGCGCACACCGCGACGGGAGAGGGGTCGGTCGACCGCGAGGTCGCCGCCGACGCCGAGGCCCTGCGCGTCTGGTGCGTCGACGCCACCGATGCCGCCGGCACAACCGCCAGCGTCGCCGCCCGCGCCGACGTCACCACGCCCGACGGCCGGGTCACCGTCTCCACGTATGCCGCCGGCGACCCCGGTCTGGCCGTGACCGTCCGCAACGGGGTGGAACGAGCGCTCGCCTCGGGCACGCTCGACCTGCGACGCACCCGCACCCACGGCCGTCGCGGCTGGGTGGCCCTCGTCGGCGGCGGACCCGGCATCGACGGCCTGCTCACGACCCGCGGCCACGAGCTCCTGGCCTCGGCCGACGTCGTCGTCGTCGACCGGCTCGCCCCACGCGCCGTCGTCGACCGCCTCCCCGCCTCGGTGCGCGTCATCGACGTGGGCAAGACGCCCGGCAACCACCCCGTGCCGCAGTCGCGGATCAACGACATCCTCGTCGAGGAGGCCCAGCGCGGCCTCGGCGTCGTGCGCCTCAAGGGCGGCGACCCCTACGTGCTCGGCCGCGGCGGCGAGGAGCGCGAGGCCTGCGAGGCCCACGGCATACGCGTCGAGGTCGTGCCCGGCGTGACGAGCGCGGTCAGCGTTCCCGCGGCGGCCGGCATCCCGGTGACCCACCGCGGTGTCGCGCGCGGCTTCACCGTCGTCACCGGCCACGAGGACATCCCGGCGCTGCCCACCGGCAGCGATCACACGCTCGTGCTGCTCATGGGCGTCACCCAGCTCGCGCGCACCACCGAGCTGCTCGTCGCTCACGGGCGGGCAGCGGACTGCCCGGTGGCGGTCGTCGAGCGCGGCTTCCAGCCCGACCAGCGCACGACGGTCGGCAGGGTCGCGACGATCGCCGACCTCGCTCGCGAGCGCGGCGTCCGCGCCCCGGCCGTCATCGTCGTCGGCGACGTCGTCCGCCTCGCCCCGGAGTGGAAGCACCGGCACTGACGCAGCGGCACCGACGCAGCGCTCCGCCGAACAACCCCCAATCGAAAGTACGCGTAGTCACGCGGAAGATGCGTGACGGAGCGTTCTCTCGATCAGAAGCCGATCGAAAGTACGCGTAGTCGCTCCGTTGCTCGCTGGGGGGAGTCAGTGGAGGGCGGCTGCCTGCGCCTCGACGATCTCGGCGAGCTGGGGCCACCGGACCGATCCGGCCCGCCCGCCGAGCGCCGCGACCACGACGGCGCTGCCCACGAGGCACCACACCGTGAGGGTGCGGGAGTGCTCCCCGTCGAGGACGAACGCCTGCTCCGCCGCCTGGACGTGCCCGACGCCCGTCACCGCGGGCGGTGACACGGTGCGAAGCTCGCCGACGTCGGAGAGCCCCTTGGTCCTCGGCATCGTTCGCGGCAGGGCCCGGAGCTCGTCGAGCCCGGCCCGGGCATCCTCCGGCGAGGCGAACGGGATGACCTGGATGAACAGGTCGGCACGGCCGACCTCCTGGTAGCCGCGCACGCTCGTCACGGACCGCGCGGCGCGGGCGCGCGTGATCGCGTCGCTCGTGCTGCCGCTCGCCCCGGTGCGGTAGGTCCGCTGCCCGCGTGCCGCCCACGGACCGCCGGGAACATCGCGCGCACGGAGGCAGGCGTTGCGCGAACCGATCGACCTCACCTGCGCCAGCATGAGGCGCCCGATACTCGTCACGCGGTCACGATATGCCGACTCGCGGCACTCCGATCGCCAAGGGCGCGCAGGGCACGGGTGCGCCGTGAGTACCCGGCGGGATCAGGTGACGGCGGCGAGGATCCGGTCGATGCGAGGCAGCGTCACCGGGTCGTCCGGGATCTCGAGGAACCACTGCGCGAGGCGTGCCCGCTCGGCCTCCTTGGTCGCGCCGACCCAGCGTGAGCAGGCGAGCTGGCCGATGTGGGCCTGCTCGGCGACGAGCATCGTGAAGTGGCCGCGGCGGGTGACGTGGCCCGGCCCCCCGGCGTCGCGGTATGCCGTGTTGAGCCGACGCGCACGCGCCGGGTCGTCGTCGCCGAACTCGAAGAGCACCATCGCAAGCTCCTGGCTGGGATCGGCCGGGCCCATGTTCTCGTAGTCGATGACGCAGATGCGGCCGTCGGCGGACTCGAGCACGTTGTCGGCCCACAGGTCGCGGTGGCAGGTGATCGGTGCCTCATGCGGCTCGATGACCGACTCGACCGCGACGAGCTGGTCGACGAGGGCCCCGAGCTCGCCGGCGAACGGTGCGTCCTCGTCGACGAGTCGCCGGTGCAGCTCTCGCCAGCTCGACTCGCCGAACCCGGTGGCGAACCAGTTGTCGACGGCGGCATCGGTGGGCGCCCCGGCGTGGTGCAGGGCCGCGAGGGTGCTGCCGACAGCAGCCGGATCGAGCTGTCGTGACCGCGATCGCAGGTCGACCCACTCGAAGACGCGCACCGCGGTGTCGTCGACGAGCGTCGCGACGTCGCCGTCCGGCGTTCGCACGAGCCGGGGCGTGAACACCCCTGCTGCCAGGGCAGCCTCGACGAAGTTGGCGTCGCGGGACACGTCGGCGAGGTCAGGGCTGGCGAACCACTCCTTGACGGCATGGCTGCCGGCGCCCGTGTCGAGCCGCCAGACCTGGCCGAGCTGCCCGCGCGCGACCGGCCCGCTCAGCCGCACGGGTCCGGGGAGGTCGTAGGCGTCTGCGACCGCGTCGGCCGCCGATGGGGTCAGCACAGCAGTTCCGCTCAGCAGGCTCGGGTCACGGCACGAGCCGCCAGATGGCGATGACCACGGTGACCACGGCGAGGGCCACGGCCGCCCACCCGAGCGGGGACCGTCCGGACCGGCCGCGACCGAGGAGCAGCAACATCGCCGCGAGCACCGACAGCACCGCCGCCACCACCGTCTCCTCCGGGCCGGTGTCGATGGCGCGGATGACGAGGGTGTCGCCGAAGCCCAGGCGGGCGATGCGACCGAGCAGGCGCACGACGAAGAAGAGCCACCACCCGACGGTGACCCAGAAGAGAGCGAGCCCGACCTGTCCGACGAGTGGGTCGACCGCCCGGGCGGCCCCGCCGGCGGTCGCCCCGGTTGACGTGGTCGGAGGTGCGGCACCCGGCGTCGGCCACCAGCCGGGCTGGACGGCATACAGACTCGGGGCGACGGGCGGGACTGGCGGCTCCGGTGTCACGGGTGACGCGAGGGGCAGCTCACGCGTGGGCTCGGCCACGGGCAGCGCCTGGGTGGGCAGCGGCACGACGAACTGCTCGTCGGGTCGGCCCGACCCTGGTGCGGACCCGGCCGGGCCCGGGGGGTCGCTCATGGCGACAACGTACCCCCGCGCCCGACCGGCGAGCTCACTCCTGCGCTGCGGCTCGCTGCTCGTCGTCGAAGGCGATGAGCGAGGAGGCCTCCTGCATCGAGGCGCCCGCGGCCACGGCCGAACGGGTGCGGCCGATGTTGCGCGACGTGGCGGCCATCGCGGCGGCGACCCGGCCCCGGCTGTAGGTCATCGAGTTGGCGGCGGCGACCCCGATGCTCGAGCCGACCTCGATGGCGTCCTGGTCGGCGCCCATGTAGAGGAACTGCCAGCCGTAGTCCTTGGTCTGGCGCTCGATCATGGCCTTGACCTGCGGGTGGGTGAGCTCGCGCGAGGCGTTCTCGTGGCCGTCGGTCATGATGCCGACGATGACGACGCCGGGCCGCTCGTGCTCGGGCAGGGCGGCGAGCCGCTGGCCGGCCTCGCCGACGAGCCGGCCGATCGAGTCGAGCAGCGCGGTGCTGCCTCGCGGCGCGAGCTGCAGCGGCGGGACGTCGGCGACGGGCCGGTCGCGGAAGACCTCCTCGTACTGGTCGTCGAACTGCGCGAGCGTGACGCGACACTGTCCGGCCTGCGATCGCTGCTCCTCGATGAAGGCGTTGAAGCCGCCCTCGGTGTCGTCCTTGATCGACTGCATGGAGCCGCTGCGGTCGAGCAGGAAGTAGAGGTGGGTGAGGTTCGGGTCGGTCATGGTGGTCCCCTCTCTGGAGCAGTCAGGTGGTGGTGCGTCGGGCGCGGAAGCGCATCGGTTTCGGTTGGTCGGGTTGGTCGGGCGCCTCTCGGTGTCGCCCCTCCTCGAGGTCGTAGCGGGCGCGTTCGACGCCGGCAGCGGTGACGCGACCGGCGTCCGAGCCGTATGCCGCGAGCAGCCGGGTGCGGGCCAGGCGTGGTCCGACGGCGTTCTCCGACAGGCCCGCCAGCGCGCCGGCCGTGCGGATCGTGCCGCCCTCGGAGACCAGCACGGCGGCCATGGCCTCGTCGATGGCGGCGGTGACGTGCTCCTGGGCGATGCGCAGGAGCGGCAGCGCGGCACTGGGGACCTCGGCGTCGGCGTCGGCGAGAGCAGTGCGGGCGGCGTCGATCGCCGTCCGGATGGTCTCGCTCGAGGCCGATGGTGAAGGGGTCTGCGGGTGCTCGCTGCTCATGCCTCCACCATGCCGCATTAACTGCGGCTGCGCAATAGCAGCGCTGCCGCATCTCCGTCGCCGCGCACGTCGAGGCGCCACGGCCCCGAAACCGACGTCCGGTGTCGGGGCGGGAAGTGCGCCAGGGCGCGGTTTCGGGCACTTCCCGGCGCCGATCGCGTACGAAAGTGCGCCGTGGCGCGGGAGGGGGCGAGGGCGTACGCGGCGTGCGGAGTCGGGCGGTCACGAGCTCCAGGCGGGGAAGCCGGGAGTGAGCTCGTGACCGCCCGACGAGCGAGCGACCGGTGGTGGGGCGGTCAGGCGAAGCTGAACAGGGCGATCGGGTCGGAGGTCGGCTGCCCCGAACCGCCGGCGGGTTCGAGCGTGATGCCGGCGCCCTTGGCCTTGCTCGCGTCACCGTCGAGCACGACGACCTGGTCGGCACCGGGCGGCATCACGCCGGCCGAGGCCATGTGGCCGGTCGGGTCCTGCAGCCACAGCTGGTAGACCTTCCCGCTCGGGGCGTTGGCCATCCCCGAGGTGACGATGACGGCCTTGTGGAGCGACTCGGAGCGCCAGACCGTCGCCGTCGAACCGTCGGGGAAACGCTTTGCGGTCTCGGTCGCATCACCCGCGGCGAGCACCTGGTCGGCGATCGCCCGGGAGGGGTCGGTGTTGATCTGGCGCCACGCGGTGAACCCACCGATGGCGAGCACGGCGACGGTCGCGGCGGCCACGACGAGGCGCCAGCCGCGGGTCAGACCGCGGGCCCGGGAACGCCGGCGGTCGCCGAGCTCGTCGGCGCCCTGGCGCTCGTCCGTGCCGGGACCCCCTGCGGGGTCGACGGTCGCACCCGAATCGGGCGTAGGCGCCTCCGGAGCAGGTGCGGGGGGCCGAACGAGGTCATCGCCCCGCTCGTCGCGCGGAGCCGTGAGCGGCGGCAGCGGTCGGACGTTCGCGATGTCCCCGAGGACCTTCGCGCGGAGGGAAGCCGGAGGGGAGGCCTCGGACAGCACCGACAGCTCCGATGCCGCGGCGACGAGGCTCTCGACCTCGGCCTGGCAGGCGGAGCAGCCGGCGAGGTGGCGTTCGAACCGGGCCCTCTCGACGTGGTCGAGGGCGTCCACGGCATAGGCACCGGAGAGCGCGTGGATGTCGTCGCTCACAGTGTCACCCCCAGCGTGTCTCGTAGTCTGATGAGTCCATCACGGATGCGTGTCTTGGCGGTCCCGAGCGGCAGCTCGAGCATCGAGGCCACCTCCGTGTGGGTGTAGCCGCCGAGGTAGGCGAGCTCGAGCGCCTGCCGTTGGGCCGGCGTCAAGGTGTCCAGGGCCCGATGAACCCGCTCCGCATCCAGCCGTTCGACGACGGCCTCCGACGTGGAGTCGTGGGTGACGTCCTGGGTGCTGGCGCCGTAGCCCTCGTCGCGGTGGCGGGCGGCTTCCGCCGACCGGACCCGGTCGACGGCCTTGCGGTGGGCGATCGTGAGCATCCACGACAGGGCGGCGCCCTTGTTCGGGTCGAAGCGTGCGCTGTGCCGCCAGATCTCGAGGAAGACCTCCTGGGTCACTTCCTCGGACTGGGCGGGATCGCGCACGACCCGGCGGACGAGGCCGAAGAGCCGGGACGAGACGGCGTCGTAGAGCTGCGCGAACGCGGTCTCGTCACCGGTCGCCGACCTGCGGAGCAGCTGCTCCAGCGGGACGGGGCGGGTGGTGCCCTCCGGCGAGTCATCGCCGGAGGGAACCACCGAGAACCGTGACATGGGGTCCATTGTGTCGCCCGTCGTCGTGGTGTGCGTCAGCCTGGTCGGGAGACGATCAGGGCATCAGGACGCCGTCGATGATGTACACCGTGGCGTTGGCGGTCGGGACGTTGCCGCAGATGACCTTGGCGTCCATCTTGCCGACGGTGAAGTTCTCGCCCGAGCCCTTGACCGTGATCGTGGTGCCGGCGAGGGTCTTGTGGTCGCCCGCCAGCTTGTCGGGGGCGATCTTGCCGGCCACGACGTGGTTGGTGAGGATCTTGGTCAGGGTCGGCTTGTCGGCGAGCACCTTCTTGAGGTCGGCGGCCGGGATCTTGGCGAACGCGTCGTTGACGGGCGCGAACACGGTGATCTCGGGGGCCGAGTTGAGCGTGTCGACGAGACCGGCGGTCTTGACGGCGGTGACGAGCGTCGACAGCAGCGGGTTGTTGGTCGCGGCGGTCGCGACCGGGTCGGTGGCCATGCCGTTGAACGAGCCCTTGCCATCCTTCGGAACGGCGGCGCAGCCCGCGCCGAAGACGGCCGCGGAGGCGTCCATCGACTGTGACGAGCTCATCGTCTCGGACGGGGTGCTCGTCATGGTCTCGGCCGGGGTGCTGGCGGCAGGCGTGCTGCCGGCGCCGGCAGAGGCGGTGTTGTCGCTCGAGCTGCCGCAGGCGGCGAGGCTCAGGGGCAGGGCGATCGCGAGTGCGACCAGGCCGGTGCGGGTCTTCAGGGACGTCATGTCAGTCACTCCTTGTGGCTGTGTGGTGCACGGTCAGTGGGGGGTTCGGTGCCCAGGTGGCTCCGGATTGGTTCTGACGGAAGGTGTTTCGGGTTTCTCCTCCCGTACGTGTTCACGCGACGGTCACCACCACCTCCTGGATCCCGCTCGAACCACTGGGGAACGGCGTGGCTCGCTCCGTGAGCTGTGCGCGGCCCTGTCGGTCGGTGGCGCGGACGGAGATGCGGTGCAGGCCGGGCTGCGCGTCCCAGGGGAGGAACCACTGGCGCCAGTAGTCGATGCCGACGTCGGGGCCGAGCTTCGTTTCCTGCCAAGGGCCGTCGTCGATCTTCACCTCGACCTTGCCGACGCCTCGGTGCTGCGCCCACGCGACCCCACCGATCGCGATCCGGCCCGCGTTGACCGTCGACAGGGGCGCCGGTGTGTCGATGCGCGCACTCGTCTTGATCGGTGCCACCGTCGCCCACTGGCGCTTGGTCCAGTACGCCTGCTCGGCGGCATACGTGGTCAGCGTGAGCTTCGTCAGCCATTTCGTGGCGCCGACGAAGCCGTAGAGGCCGGGGGTGATGAGGCGCGCCGGGAAGCCGTGGGTGTCGCGGAGCTGCGCGCCGTTCATCCCGATGGCCACCATCGCGTCGCGACCGTCGCGCACGACGGCCAGCGGGGTGCTGATGGTGAAGCCGTCGACGGCCGTGCTCAGCACCTGGTCCGGCGAGCCCTTGACCCCGGCTCGGTCGAGCACGTCGGTGAGGCGCACGCCCAGCCAGCGAGCCGCGCCGATGTAGCCGCCCCCGACCTCGTTGGAGACGCACGTCATCGTGATGTCACGCTCGATGAGCGGCAGGGCGGACAGCTCGGCGAAGTTCATGGTGAAGGGCCGCTCGACCATGCCGTCGACCTCGAGCGTCCAGCTGTCGACGTCGACCTGGGGCACGACGAGGTTGGTGTCCACCCGGTAGAACGTGTCGGTCGGGGTCCGCAGCGGCGAGATGCCCTTCACCGTCGACTCGAGACCGTGGGGCAGCGCTGGTGCGGGGTCCCTCGGCTTCGGGAGAGCGATCTGCTTGGCCTTCTGCGCACCGGCGCGCAGCTGTCCGCCTGCCGCCGCGAGGACGGAGAGGGCAGCCACCCCGGCTGCACCGCCGAGGAACCTGCGGCGCGCCGGACGGCTCGACGCCCGGGTGTAGGTGTCCTCGGCGCGGTCGCGCATGACAGCCCACCGAGGGCCCGTCGCGGCGCCATGCGCACCCAGACCTTCCCCGGCGGCTCGTGCGGCGAGATCGCGTAGCAGGAGCAGGCCGACGATGCCGACGACCATGGCCGTGGCAGAAGGGAGGACGTCGCGTGGCGCGGCCGCCGGCCGCAGCACGGCCGCGGCCCCGGCCAGCCCGGTCAGCAGCACGATCAGTCCCACACCCGCAGCGGGGCGACGGCGCGCGAGCAGCCCCGCGACGGCGGCGAGCACCAGTGTCCCGACGAGCACCGACCCCTGCAGGACCACCTTGTCGGCGGTGCCGAATGTCGCGATCGCCCACTCCTTGACCGGCGTCGGCGTCAGGTCGATGACGGTCGACCCGACTGCGAGAACCGGTGACGAGGCGGGTGCCAGGAAGGCCGCCAGGAGGTGGCCGGCAGCGATGCCGGCAACGGCGGCGAGGACCCCGCACAGGGCGAAACGTAGGCGCGACATGCACCGTGCTTCGGCGCTGGCGGGCCGATCGGATGGTTTGAGCGGGCCGGCGCCGGTGGCTGGGGCCGCGCCGTGCGCTCAGCCGCGCAGCAGGCGGCGGATGGTCGTGGCGTAGGCGAGGCGGGCGACGAGGGCCACGACGGGGTCGAGCAGTGCTGGCAGCGGCCGCACCCGGATGACCTGCTCCCACTCGACCCGCGAGCCACCCGCCGTCGGCGCGACCACAACGTCGATCTGACCGCGAACCACGTTGCCCTCCTTGCGGATCCGCGTGGATCCGGCGCCGCCGGACTGCGGCGGCACGATCTCGTCCACCACCATGCGGTCGTCGAAGCCCACCGGACCGACGGCGGTGCGGGCCACGAAACGCGACCCGGCCCGTAGCCCGTCGGCCGTGAGCACCTCGCCGCGCAGGGTCGTCAACGGGATGGCGCGGGTGTGGGCGCGCAGGTCGAACAGCCGCCGCCACGCCTCCTCGGCCGGCAGCTCGGTCTCGACGGTGACGGTGAACCGTGCCATGGCGACAGTCTGGCCCACGACTCCGTTCGAGCAGGACGGGAGGGCGGGCATGACACCTGTCACGGGCAGGTCGTGACCATTGCCCCTGCCACCACCCGCCGGCGCTTGGGAGAGTGGCACCGTGACCACACCGACCACAGCGAGCGCGACGGCCATCGAGCTGCGCGACCTCGTGAAGACGTTCCCACCCCAGCGTGGGTCGCACGACCGCGAGGTGCGCGCCGTCGACGCGATCGACCTCCGCATCGAGCCCGGCGAGATCGTCGCCTTCCTCGGCCCGAACGGCGCCGGCAAGACCACGACCCTCGACATGGTGCTCGGGCTCACCGAGCCCACGAGCGGCACCGTCGAGGTCTTCGGCCGACGTCCGCGTGAGGCCGTCGTCTCGGGCGCCGTCTCGGCCGTCCTCCAGACCGGCGGGCTGCTGCGCGACCTCACCGTCCGCGAGACGGTGCGCATGATCGCGTCGACGTATGCCGTCCACTCGCCCGTCGACGAGGTGATCGACCGCGCGGGGCTGACGACGCTCGCCGACCGCCGGGTGTCCAAGTGCTCCGGCGGCGAGCAGCAGCGGCTGCGGTTCGCGCTCGCGCTGCTGCCCGACCCGCGCCTGCTCATCCTCGACGAGCCCACGGCCGGCATGGACGTCACGGCGCGCCGCGACTTCTGGGACACCATGCACGCCGACGCGAGCGCCGGCCGCACCGTCGTCTTCGCGACGCACTACCTCGAGGAGGCCGACGCCTTCGCCGACCGCATCGTCCTCATCGCCGGCGGCCGCATCGTCGCCGACGGCACGACCGCCGACATCCGTTCGCGCGCCAGCGGTCGCACCGTCTCGGCGACCCTGCCGGATGACTCCCGGGTCGACGCGATCGCCGCCCTGCGCGCGACCGAGGGCGTGAGCGCCGTCGACGAGCGCGGTTCGCGCGTCGTCATCACCGCGACCGACTCCGACGGGGTGGCCCGGCTGCTCCTTGGCGACCTCGGCGGCAGCGACCTCGAGATCGTCACCGCCGGCCTCGAGCAGGCCTTCATGGCCCTCACCGGCGACGACCGCGAGGGCCAGTCCGGCCCCGAGGCCGACCATCGCGCCCACCCCGCACACCACGACGAGGAGCTCGTCCGATGAACGCGACCTTCACGCTGCTCGAGATGCGCCGGATCACGCGCGACTGGGCCGGCATGTTCTTCACCGCCGTGCTACCGGCCTTCTTCTACCTGATCTTCGGCTCCACCGTCGACGCCAAGAGCTCCGACATCGGCAACGGCAACGTCGCCATGTACGTGATGATCAGCATGGCGGCATACGGCGCCGTCACCGCCACGACGAGCATCGGCGGCAACGCCGCGGTCGAGCGCGTGCAGGGCTGGGGCCGCCAGCTGGGGCTCACGCCGCTCGCCGACAGCTCGTACATCGCCATGAAGGCGCTCATCGCGATGACGGTCGCGGCCGTGCCGATCGTGCTCACCTACGCCCTCGGCGCGGTGACCGGCGCCAAGGGATCGGCCGGTGCGTGGGCCCTCAGCGCCGCGCTCGTGCTGGTCGGCTCGTCGGTCTTCGCCCTCTACGGCCTGCTCATCGGCACGGCGTTCCGCTCCGAGGCGGCCGTCGGCGCCGCCGCCGGCACCCTCGTCATCTTCGCCTTCCTCGGCAACCTCTTCATCCCGCTGTCGGGGGCACTGCTCTCGTTCGCCAAGCTGACCCCCCTCTACGGGTATGCCGCCCTCGCCCGCTACCCCCTCACCGAGGGGTTCCTGCCCGACGGGTCGCGCGACCCGCTGTGGCTGCCGGTCACCAACGTGGCCGTCTGGGCGCTGGTCTTCGGCGTCCTGGCGACGGTGCTCGTGCGACGCGGCCGGGAGCGCCAGTGACCGCACCCGAGGCGCCGGCCGGGCAGCCGGCGACCAGCGACCCCACGGTCAACCCGTGGGAGCGCTGGTCGTGGGTCATCCAGACGGTGTGGCTCGTCTTCCTCGTCTTCCCGGTGCTCGCCGTCGTCGGCGAGCCCCGCCCGCTCTGGCAGGTCGTGCTCGGGCTGGCGCTCATCGTCACCTTCGGCCTCGTGTACGCGTTGGGCGCGCAGCACCTGCAGCGGCTCGAACGCGCGTGCCGGCCGTGGGCGGGCAGGGGCGTCGCCTACCTGGCCGTCCTCGTCGGGTGCACGGTCGGCACGGCGACCCTCATCGGCGCCGGCAGCCTCGGCTTCCTGCCGTTCGTCGTGTCGTTCGGGATGTTCGCCCTACCCATCGTCTGGTCGATGGTGGTCGGAGTCCTGTGCGTCGCCGTGGCGGGCCTGACCGCGCTCTTCATCGACCGGGAGGAGGGCTCCTGGGTCGTGGCGATCATCGTCTTCGCCGTCGGGGCCATGACGGCGGCGATCCGCCTCATGACCGACCGGGGCGCGCAGTACGAGGCGATGTCGCGCGAGCTGGCCCTCGTCGCCGAGCGCGAGCGCGTCGCTCGTGACGTCCACGACGTGCTCGGCCACTCGCTCACCGTGGTCACGGTCAAGGCCGAGCTGGCCGAGCGGCTCGTCGACCTCGACCCCGAGCGCGCCAAGGGCGAGCTGGCCGAGATCCAGGCCCTGAGCCGCCAGGCGCTCGCCGAGATCCGCGAGACGGTCGGCGGCCTCCGGCAGGCACGGCTGGACAACGAGCTCGTCTCCGCGAGAACGGCGCTCGCGGGTGCTGGCATCGAGGCCCACGTGCCCGAGGACCCCACCGCCGTCGACCCGAGGCACCGCACGGTGCTGGCCTGGGTGCTGCGCGAGGCGACGACCAACGTCGTGCGCCACAGCGACGCCGACGCGTGCTGGGTCGAGCTCGACACCGACCGCCTCGCCCTCGAGGCCGGCGCCTCCGGCTTCGTCGTCAAGGACACCCCGGCGCGGCAGCTCGCCGAGGCCGTCCGCCGCGTCCACGCCGGGCTGCGGGTCGTCGACCCGTCGCTCGCCACGGAGTCGCTCGTAGACGGCGCCAACCCGCTCACCGAGCGTGAGCGCGACGTGCTGCAGGTGGCCCTCCGTGGCGGCACTGTGGCGGCCATCGCCGAGGTCGTGCACCTGTCGTCCGGCACGGTGCGCAACCACCTCAGCTCGGCCATCGGCAAGACCGGCACGTCCACCCGTGCCGAGGCCGCCCGCGTCGCCCAGGAGCGCGGCTGGCTCTAGGCCCACCTCACCCTCCTCGATTCGCGTTCGGCAGGGTCTCTCGGGTGGATGCTGATGGGTGCAGCCCACTGCTCTTACGACTGAACCCGTGCGTGGTCTCACGGCGTTCAGGGTGTGGAGGTTTCCCACCGTCAGGGCGTCGTCAGGGAGGGCGAGATGCGACGGAGCGACGAGGACCAGTTCACCGACTTCGTGCGTGCGCACAGCGCCACGCTGTTCCGCACCGCCTACCTGATGACGGGTGACTACCAGCGAGCAGAGGACCTCCTGCAGACGACGTTGGTGCGCGTCTACCAGCGCTGGCCTCGGGTGCGCGAGATGCACCGACCCGTGGGCTATGCGCGCAAGGTGCTGGTGAGCCAGTCGACCTCGTGGTGGCGCCGGTGTTCGTCGCACGAAGCGCCTGGACTGAGGACCGATGAACCGGACGGGGTCGACCTGGTTCGTGACCTCGACGAGCACGAACGTGTCTGGACCGCCGTTCTCCGGCTGCCACCGCGGCAGCGCGCCGTGATGGTCCTCCGCTACTACGAGGACCTCACCGAGGCCGAGATCGCGGCGACGCTCGACATGGCGCCGGGCACGGTCAAGAGCCACGCTCACGCCGCCTCCCACCGGCTCGCCGAGATGTTGGCCGAACCAGTCACCCCGCGAGCCGAGGAGGCGACGTCATGACGCTCGACGAACGGCTCTCACGGGCCGCCCACGAGCTGGCGGACCGGGTCGTTGCACCGGAGGTCGACCTCGGAGCGGTCCGGGCAAGGGTTCGCACGAACCGCCGCAGGGCGACCGCAGGCGCGCTGGTGGCGGCGGTGTTGGCGGCCACGGTCCTCGGATTCGTTCTCCTCTCACGGAGCACGGACAGGCCGGTGCCGGCCCCGCGCCCACCGACCTTGGGCGTCGGGCCGGTCTGGTACGACTCGGCCGGGCTGCACCACGGCAACGACGTCCTGCGCACGCCGGTCAAGCTGGTCGCCCCGGACGGCTGGGGAGTCCTCGCCCTCGTGCGTGGCGGCGCCGTCTATCTCGATCCGGATCGCCAGGACGTCTGGTACCACGCGTGGAACGCCGCCCCGCGGGTCATCGGCCACTCCGAGGCGGGGCCTGCCGGCGATCCGAACAGCGGCTTCGCCGTGTGGTTCGACCTCCGGGGCGCCCTCGTCGTCTACGACACGCTCGAAGGGCGCGAGATCGCCCGCTTCGCGGGACTGGGTGGAGTGAGACCATTCGCCGGGCGCGAGCACGTTCTCGGGGGCAACGGGTTCCTGCACGTGTCCACTCACGAGGTGGTGTGGCGATCGGATCTCGCCGTGCGTCGCCTCGACCTGGTGAGTGGCGCATCCGCCTACGTGTGGACCGGGGAGCCGACGCCCCAGAGTCTCGACGGTCCCGTTCCCGTGGACGTGCACGACGCGACCCAGTTCTGGGGGAGCTTCGATGGGTCGGTCCGGAGCCTGCGGGCGGATCGCCGGCCAGAGCTGGCGCTGCCCGAGCTGGAGTCTTTCGGCCTGTTCAGTGCCGATGGTTCCTTCCTGCTAGCACCCCGGGCCCCCCGCAGGCCCGCCGCGCACGGTTCGGCACTGGCGGACACCCGGAACGGGAAGCTGTGGGTCCTGCCCGAACCGAATGCCTACCACTACATCTCGTGGTCCTACGGGCACCTTGCCCTCGTGCTCGTGGATGGCGGCCCCGGGGATGGGGGGTCGCTCCTGGCCTGCGACGGCGTGACGCACGCGTGTGACCGGCTCGCGCCCCGAGGTGCGGTGCTGCTGCCTTCCTCCTGACTTGCACCGCACCGACGATGGTTCGATCCTCGAAATGTCGAACGACGTGGCCGCGGGTCGACGTCGTGGTGGAGGCTGGGACCGATCCGGCCGGCAGACGAAGGAGTCCCATGCGCTACCTGATGATCCACAAGATCGACGAGGCCCGCCCCGAGGCCTGGAACCCCAGCCAGGAGTTCCAGGACGCGATGGGCGCGCTCATGAGCGAGTGCGCCGAGTCGGGTGTGCTGCTCGCAGCCGAGGGCGTGACGCAGACCAAGGACGGCGCCGTCGTCCGGAAGACCGACGGTGCCGGCGTGTCCGTGACCGACGGCCCGTTCAGCGAGGCCCGTGAGGTCATCGGCGGCTTCGCCCTCGTCAACGTGGCGAGCAAGGAGGAGGCCGTCGAGCTGGCCTCGAGGTTCGCGTCGCTCTTCGACGAGGTGTCGGTCGAGGTCCGTCGCGTCTTCGAGTTCGAGGACCTGCCCCAGGGCTGAGGCAGCCGAGGACGTATGCCGTCAGGCGGGCGCGGGACGCGGGGTCGAGGCGCCCGGCGTGCCCGCGCGCCGGGCCATGAAGGCCGTGATCAGCTCGGCCACCCCGATGAGCACGAGCATGATGCCCGCCAGTCGGGCGAGCAGCACCAGCGACGAGCCGGGGAAGATGGCCACGACGAGGCCGGCGAGCACCGAGACGACGCCGCTCGCGATGAGGAAGGTGCGCGCCGAGGCCGTGCGTCCCGTGCGCAGACCCTGGGCCAGTGCGGCCACGCCCTCGGAGAGCCAGCCGGCGGCGATGACGATGGCGACGACGAGCAGCGACGTGCCGGGGCGCAGCAGGCAGATGACTCCGGCCACCACCGACAGGGCGCCGAGGGCCAGCGAGACCGGCTTGAGCCACGCAGGGTCGCTGGGCAGCAGGCGGCTCGTCGAGATCCGCAGGGCTCCCGCGACGATGAGCTCCAGGCCGAAGACGATGGCGACGACGAGAAGGGTCACGCCCGGCCAGGCGAGCACGAGGATGCCCAGCACGATCGAGAGGACGCCGAGTGCGACGAGCGGCATCGTCCAGCCGGAGTCCTCGAGGGTCGTGCGGTGCCGGCCAGGGCTGCCGAGGCCGCCCGGCACGGCGGGATCGGGTGACGCAGCGTTCGGGACGGTGCTCGACATGGTTCCTCCTGAGGGGTGAGGTCGGCCCGATGTGCAGCCCTTCCAGTCTCGCCCCGTCGGCGGCCGCGAATGGCCCAAACGGCGCAGAACGCGCCACACCCGCGAACCCGCGAGCCGTGGCGTCGTCACAGGCCTACCGATAGCGTCGGCGACGTGAACATCATCTTCGTGGAGCCGTCGTTCCCGGCGAACCAGCGCCGCTTCGTGCACGCGCTCGCCTCGGTGGGCGCCAACGTCTACGGCATCGGCGAGTCCGAGGAGGGGCACCTCGGCGACGACGTGCTCGGGGCCCTGCGCGGCTACTACCGGGTCGGCTCGGTGACCAACGTCGACCAGATGGTCGAGGCGGTGCGCTTCTTCCAGGACAAGGTCTGGATCGACGCGCTCGAGGCCACCGTCGAGGCGCACATGATGCCGGCCGCGCAGGTGCGCGAGGCGTGCGGCATCCCGGGCACCAGCGTGCGCACGACGTGGCTGTGCCGCGACAAGCCGTCGATGAAGGAGGCGCTGCGCCAGGCCGGCGTGCCCACCGCGGCGAGCGCGGCGGTCGACTCCGCAGGCGAGGCACGGGACTTCGCCGAGCGAGAGGGCTACCCGCTGATCCTCAAGCCCCGTGCCGGCGCCGGCGCCCAGGGCACGGTCCGCGTCGACAGCGACCACGAGCTCGAGCAGGCGCTGCAGGGCTATGCGCGCGAGGGCGCGACATCGATCGCCATCGAGGAGTTCGTCGAGGGCCACGAGGGCTTCTACGACACGATCTCGCTCGGCGGGCGGGTCGTGCACGACTGGGCCACGCACTACTACCCCAACGTCCTCGAGGCGATGCGCCACCGCTGGATCTCGCCGCAGTTCATCACGACCAACCGCATCGACGAGCCCGGCAACTCCTTCTACGCCGAGGTGCGCGAGCTCGGCCGCCGGGTCATCGACGCCCTTGGCATCGAGACGTCGGCCACGCACATGGAGTGGTTCTACGGACCGAAGGGCTTGAAGTTCAGCGAGATCGGCTGCCGGCCGCCGGGTGTCGGCGCGTGGGACGTCTACTCCGCCGCCAACGAGGTCGACGTCTACCGCGAGTGGGCGCACGTGATCACCCACCGCGCCCCCGAGCAGCCGATGAAGCGCACGTATGCCGCCGGCATCGTCGCGCTCCGCCCCGACCGTGACGGGTCGATCACCGGCTACAGCGGCATCGACGAGATGCAGTCGCGCTACGGCGAGTGGGTCATCGACGGCCACTTCCCACCCGTCGGCCACGGCACGCAGGGCGTCGAGGCGGGCTACATGGCCAACGCATGGGTGCGTCTGCGCCACCCCGACTTCGACACCGTCAAGGCGATGCTCGACGACGTCGGCCGCACCATCCGCGTGCACGCGGGCTGAGCACGCGCACGCTCCATGACCACGATCCTGCTCGGACCCCAGCGGTTCACCACGACGGTGGGCTCCACCGTGCGCTCCCTCGGCGTGACCGGACCCATCGCCATGGTCAACTCCGGCTGGGAGGAGCGTGAGTCCGACGACGCCGAGCTCGCCGGACACCTCGACGGTCGCGGCGTCAACCTGCGCCTCTACCAGCGGGCGTACGAGCTGCTGCGGGCCGAATCCGAGCTGCGCGACGTCGTGCTCGACCACCGTTCGCGGCACGACGAGCTGCGCGCCTTCTACGGCCTGCGCCTCCAGTCGGCCTGGGACACCGTCTTCGCGGTCCGTCACCGCACGTCGCGGCACGGCATCGGCGAGGGCGCCGAGCGGTCCGCGCTGCAAGCGCTGTCCGATGTCGACGACTGGTACGCGTGGGAGGTGGCCCGGCTCGTCGAGCACACGGCCGGCACTGACGCGTTCACGGGCAGCTCGGCGCTCGCCGCCCAGCGCGCCGAGATCGCAGAGCTGCTCGCCTCCTCGGCCGCGGTCGTCGTGGCCGGCGGGCACGTCGGCCTCCTCATGGAGACGTTGCGGCTCTTCGCCGTGTCGATCCCGGCCACGACACCGGTCGTCGCCTGGTCGGCGGGGGCGATGGCCGTCTGCGACCCCGTCGTCCTCTTCCACGACTTCGCTCCACACGGCGTGACCGCCCCCGAGGTGCACGACCGGGGCCTGGGCCGGGTGCGCGGCGTCGTGCCGCTGCCGCATGCACGCCGCCGCCTCGCCCTCGACGACCGCGACCGGATGGCGGTCTTCGCGGCGCGCTTCCCGTCCCACCGCCTGGTGCCGCTCGACGCCGGCACGGTCATCCGGCTCGGGCCCGGAAGCACCGACGCGGACGGCCGGGTGGTGCTTCCGGAGGGCACGCGCGTGCTGACGACCGCAGGAACTCTCGTCACCGAGGGGGCCGCGTGAGCGTCCAGGCCCGCACCGCGCGGCTCGCCGTCAACAGCCTCCGCGAGCGGCTGCCGCTCGACGGACCCGCCATCGACCGGTTCATCGAGCGCTTCGGCTGCCCCATCATCGAGGGCGAGCGCGCCACGTTCCTCTACCGGGGTGACGTCGACGAGGTGTGGGTGCGCCACCGCGTCGTCGGTCTGCCGGACCCGTTGCCGCTCAAGCGGATCGGTGAGTCCGACCTCTGGGCGGTGACGACCGTCCTGCCCGAGGGCTCGCGCGTCGAGTACCAGGTCGAGATCCGCAAGGGCGAGCACTACGAGCGCTTCAACGACCCACTCAACCCGCGCCTCGCGCACAGCCCGATGGGGTCGTCGTCGGTGTGCGCGGCGATCGGCTACCGGGTGCCCGACTGGGTGTCGTTCGACCCCGAGGCGCGGCAGGGCACGCTCGTAGAGGAGCAGATCCGGAGCAAGGCCCTCCGACGAGACCAACCGGTGCAGATCTACCTGCCCGCGCGGTTCAACCGGGCCCAGCGCTACCCGCTGCTCGTCGTGCACGACGGCACCGACTTCCTCGAGTTCGCGGCGATGAAGACGGTGCTCGACAACCTCATCCACCGGCTCGACGTCGACCCGCTCGTCGCGGTCTTCGTGCCGCCTCGCGACCGGCTCAAGGAGTACCCCAACTACGCGCCGCACGCCCGTTTCATCGCCCGCGAGCTCGTGCCGCTGCTCACCGAGCGGCTGCCCCTCATCGACACCCCCGAGGCCCGCTGCCTCATGGGCAGCTCGTTCGGCGGCATCGCCTCGCTGTCGACCGCCGTGCGCTACCCCGGCTACTTCGGCTCCCTCATGCTGCAGTCGGCGTCGCTCGTCTTCACCGACATCGGCTTCGACCACGGCGGCGGACCCGCCTTCGACCCGGTCGTGAAGTTCGTCAACCGCTTCCGCGACAAGCCCTCGGCCGTGGTCGACCGCATCTTCATGACGTGCGGCGTCTACGAGCCGCTCATCACCCCGAACCGCTCGATGGTGCCGGTCTTCCGCCACACGGGCATGAAGGTGCGCTACACCGAGGCGCGCGACGGCCACAACTGGGAGAACTGGCGCGACCGCCTCGGCGACGGCCTCTCCTGGATCTTCCCCGGACCCCAGAAGTTCGTCTACGAGTGACGGGCGCAAACCAGAAGGCAGGCAACCCATGAAGGTGACCGACCGGTGGCACTCCGACCGGCTGGGCCAGGACATCACGGTCGCGCGTTGGGGCACCTACGGCGTCCCGGTGCTGCTCTTCCCGACGGCGGGTGGTGATGCCGAGGAGGTCGAGCGGCACAAGATGATCGCCCACCTCATGCCGCTCATCGACGCCGGCCGCGCGAAGGTCTACTCGTGCGACAGCGTCGCCGGCAAGGCGATGGCCGAGGGGATCGGGTCGCCCGAGTACCGCATGGCCCTGTTCAACGCGTTCCACGAGGCCGTCGCCTCCGAGGTCATCCCGGCGATCCACTCCGACGTGGGCGGCCAGCTGCCCGTCGTGGTGGCCGGCGCCTCGATCGGTGCCTTCAACGCCCTGGCGATCACCTGCCGCTACCCACACCTCGTCGACTCGGCGGTGTGCATGAGCGGCACGTACTCCATCGAGAAGTTCATCGGCGGCCGGTTCACCGACGACCTGTACTTCAGCTCCCCCCTCCACTTCCTGCCCGACCTCGGCGGTCCCGCCCTCGACACGCTGCGCCGACGGATGATCGTGCTGGCGTCGGGCAGCGGGCAGTGGGAGGACCCGGGCGAGGCCTGGGCCGTGGCCCAGGTGCTGGGCGCCAAGGGCATCCCCAACCGCGTCGACGACTGGGGTCCCGCCTACAAGCACGACTGGCCCACGTGGTGGGAGATGCTCCCGACCTACCTCGACGACCTGCTGCCGTGAGCCGCCCCCCGTTCCTGCTGCTCACCTCCCGCATCGACGACGCCCTGGCCGAGCAGGAGCGCGACGCCTTCGAGCGCCTCACCGGCCTCGGCCCCGACGACGTGGTCCACGTTCGCATCGAGCAGGGCACGTTCCTGCCCCTCGACGTGACGGCCTGTGCCGGAGTGGTGCTCGGCGGGAGCCCCTTCACCGTCAGCGAGCCGCGCGACTCGAAGACGCCCACCGAGCGCCGCGTCGAGGAGGAGCTGACCGAGCTCATCCGTGAGCTCGTCGAGCGCCAGGTGCCCTATCTGGGCCTCTGCTACGGCATCGGGGCGACGAGCCTCGCGCTCGGCGGCGTGGTCGACCGCACGTACGGCGAGCCGGTCGGCTCCACGACCGTACGCCTGACCGCCGCCGCGGCCGACGACCCCATCTTCCGTGCGCTGCCCGCCACGTTCACCGCCTTCGTCGGCCACAAGGAGGCGGCCACGGAGCCGCCTCCGGGGGCCGTCGTGCTCGCCACGAGCGACCCCTGCCCCGTGCAGGCCTATCGGGTCGGGCCGCGCGCCTGGGTGACGCAGTTCCACCCCGAGCTCGAGCTCGAGACGTTCGTCGAGCGCATCCGGGCCTATGCGAACCTCGGCTACTTCCGCCCCGACGAGCAGGACACGATCATCGAGTCGGTGCGCACCGCTGACGTGTCGCCGGCGCACGACGTCCTCAAGCGCTTCGTGGCCGAGTTCTCCTGAGCCCCCGCTAGTTTGGGGCGATGGAGGACCTCGCGGCCTCGGTCGGTCGCGTCGCTGACGAGCAGGGCTTCTCCGGTGTGGTCCGCGTCGACCGCGACGGAGTGACCGAGCACGCCTCGGCGCACGGGCTGGCCGAGCGCGCCTTCGGGGTGCCGATCACGCTCGACACGCAGTTCGGCGTCGCCAGCATCGCCAAGAGCTTGACGGCCATGACCGTCGTCAGCCTCGTGGCCGACGTCCTCGTCGGTCTCGACGCCCGGGTGCGCGACATCCTCGGTGACGAGCTGCCCGAGATCGCCGACGACGTCACGGTCGAGCACCTCCTGTCGCACCGGTCCGGCATCGGCGACTACCTCGACGAGGACCTCGACCTCGACCCGTCCGACCACGTCATGACGAGGCCCGTGCACGAGTTCGTCACCACGGATGACTATGTTCCGTCGTTGCGCGGTCATGCAACGAAGTTCGCTGCAGGAGAACGGTTCTCGTACTGCAACAGCGGCTTTGTCGTGCTCGCGCTGGTCGTCGAACGCATCACCGGCACGGCCTTCCACGACGTCGTGGCCGAGCGCGTCTGTGCCCCGGCAGGACTCAGGCACACGGTCTACCTGCGCTCCGACGAGCTGCCGGCGAGCGTCGCCCGCGGCTACCTCGACGACGACGGCCTGCGCACCAACGTGCTGCACCTACCGGTGCGCGGCAGTGGCGACGGAGGTGTGCACACGACTGTCGGCGACCTGCACGCGCTCTGGAACGCCTTCGTCGGCGGCCGAGTCGTGCCCGAACGCTGGGTCGCCGAGATGGTGCGGCCGAGAAGCGTCTCTGACGACGGGCGCCGCTACGGCCTCGGCCTCTGGCTCGCTCCGACCGGCGACGGGCTGGTCATGAACGGCTACGACGCAGGGGTCTCCGCCCGCAGCGCGCACGAGCCCGGCAGGTCGCTGACGTGGACGGTCGTCTCGAACACGAGCAACGGCATACGTCCGCTCGTCCGGCACCTCGCCGAGCGCCTGGACGCCTGAGGCGCGCGACCGCCCACGTCGACCGACGCCCCCCACCGACGGGCCGGGGAGGCGATTCGCCCTGTCCGGCTTCCGTGCGATGGATTGACACATGCTTGATTTTGCTCAATTCTGTGTCCGGTCGCTCACAAACGAGCAGCATGTGGAGCGGCGACGCAGCACGACCCGCCCGACGATGTGCCCGGTCCCCAAGGAGAAGTCCATGCGCAGCACCCGCCTCTTGGCCGTCACGGCCGTCCTCACCCTCGGCCTGACCGCCTGCGGAAGCTCGTCCGGAGGAGGCGCGCCCGAAGCCCAGCCGGAGAGCGGTCCGGTCACGATCAGCTACGGCATCTGGGACAAGAACCAGCTGCCCGCCATGCAGAAGATCGCCGACGAGTTCCACGCCGCCGACCCGAACGTGACGGTGAAGATCCAGGTGACGCCGTTCAAGCAGTACTTCACGACGCTGCAGACCGCGGCGTCGGGTGGCGGCGCTCCCGACGTCTTCTGGATGAACGGGCCCAACTTCAAGCTGTATGCCGCGAACCAGCAGCTGCTTCCCCTCGAGCAGACCGTGAGCGCGGCCAAGCTCGACCTGGCGAAGTACCCCCGCGCGCTCGTCGACCTCTACACCTGGGAGGGCAAGGCGTACGGCATCCCGAAGGACTTCGACACCATCGGCGTCTGGTACAACAAGGCGCTCTTCGACGCGAAGAAGGTGCCCTACCCGAAGGACGACTGGACCTGGGCCGACTTCCAGTCCGCCGCCCGCACCCTCACCGACAAGGGCAAGGGCGTCTACGGCGCGGCCGCCCCGGTCGAGGACCAGGCCGGCTTCTACGACACCATCCCGTCGGCCGGCGGCCAGGTCATCAACGCGGCCGGCACGAAGAGCGGCTTCGACTCGCCCGAGGCCCTCGAGGGCATCGAGTTCTGGACCTCGCTCGTCAAGGACGGCGCGTCCCCGACCGTGCAGCAGATGACCGACACGAGCCCGGGCGACCTCTTCAAGGCCGGCAAGGTCGGCATGTACTGGAACGGCTCGTGGGCGGCCGTCGAGTACAACGACGTGCCGGAGCTGAAGAACGCCGTCAACGTCGCGCCCGTGCCGGCCGGACCGAAGGGCCAGATCTCGGTCATCCACGGTCTCGGCAACGTCATCTACGCGAAGACGAAGCACCAGGACGCCGCGCAGAAGTTCGTCGGCTTCCTCGGCGGCAAGCGCGCGGCGCAGATCCAGGCCGACGCCGGCGCGGTAATCCCCGCCTACGAGGGCACGCAGGACGCCTGGGTGAACTCGATGCCGCAGTTCAACCTCAAGGCTTACGTCGACGAGGTCGCGACTGCGGTGCCCTACCCGGCGTCGAAGAACACCAAGGCATGGACGACCCTGCAGACCGACCTGCTCACGAAGGTGTGGAACGGCGAGGTCGACGCGGCGACGGGCCTGAAGGACCTCGCCACCCAGATGAACGCAGCGCTCGCCAAGGAGAAGTGAGCATGTCGAGCGTCGCCACCCGGACGGGAGGCGCTGCCACCGCGGCGGCACGCGCCTCCCGCAGGGGGCCGGCCTCGCGGCCGTCGGGCGGGGGCGAGCACCCGGCCCCCGGCCGCCCCGCGCGGGGCATGTCGCGGATGCGCCGCAACGACCTGTTCTGGGCGGCGGTCTTCATCCTGCCGACGCTGCTCGGGCTCGTCGTCTTCTACCTGTGGCCGGTCGTGCGCACCCTGCTCATCTCCTTCACCGAGACGGGCCCCTTCGGCGGCTCGGAGTGGGTCGGCCTCGACAACTACACGCACCTGCTCGGTGACGCCCGGCTCTGGGAGACCCTCCTCAACACGGCGAAGTTCACCGTCGTGGCCCTGCTCGGCATCCCGATCGCGCTCGTCATCGCTGCGCTGCTCTCGACCGAGGGACTGCGCGGGGTCCGCGTCTACCGGGTGCTCTTCTTCCTGCCGGTCGTCACCATGCCCGCGGCCGTCGGCCTCATCTGGCGCACGCTCTACAACGGCGACGTGGGCGTCGTCAACGCGATGCTGCGCGCCGTCGGCCTGGAGGGCACCAACTGGCTCTCCAACCCCGCGACCGCCCTGTATGCCATTGCGGCAGTGGGCATCTGGCTCGGCCTCGGCACGCAGATCGTCATCTTCCTGGCCGCCATCCAGGGCGTTCCGAAGGACCTCTACGAGGCGGCCTCGCTCGACGGCGCCGGCCGCATCCGGCAGTTCTGGTCGATCACCTTGCCGCAGATCAGCCCGAGCGTCTTCTTCATCTCGGTGCTCGCGGTGATCGGCGCCCTGCAGACCTTCGACCTCATCTTCGTCATGACCGGGCCGACGAACCCGGCCTACCCCGCGACCGAGACGATCGTCGCGCAGTTCTACCAGCGCGGCTTCGTCGAGAACCAGCAGGGGTATGCCGCCGCGATCGCCCTCGTGATCCTCGTGATCATCGTCGCGGTCACCGCCCTGCAGTTCCGGCTCCAGAAGAAGTGGGTGCACTATGTCTGAGCTCGCGACCCGGCTCCCTCGCTCGCGAAAGCGTCTGCGCCGCAGTCACATCGGCGTCCACGTCGTACTGATCCTCGGCTCGGTCGTCATGGTCGGCCCGTTCTTCTGGGAGGTCATGACCTCGCTCAAGACGCTCGGCGAGACCCTGACGGTGCCGCCGACGATCCTGCCGAAGAGCCCCCAGTGGTCCAACTACGGGGACGTGTTCGACACCCTCCCGTTCGGCCAGATGTTCTGGAACAGCACGCTCCAGACGGCCGGGCGCGTGATCGGCCAGCTCGTGCTGTGCTCGATGGCCGGCTACGCGTTCGCCCGGTTCGAATTCAGGGGGCGTGGCCTGCTCTTCGGCCTGTTCCTGTCGGTGCTCATGGTGCCGAGCCAGCTGTTCCTGCTGCCGCAGTACGAGATCATCTCGGGCCTCGGCTGGCTCAACTCGATCCAGGCCCTCATCGTGCCCGGCCTCTTCAGCGCCTTCGGCACGTTCCTGCTGCGGCAGTTCTTCCTCAGCCTGCCGCGCGACCTGGAGGAGGCGGCCAAGCTCGACGGCGCCAACCACTGGCAGATCTTCACCCGCATCATGCTGCCGCTCGCGAAGCCCGGGCTCATCGCACTCGCGGTGCTCGACGTGCTGTGGTCGTGGAACGACCTCATGTGGCCGCTCGTGGTCAACAACGACCCGACGAAGATGCCGCTCTCGGTCGGCCTGGCCTCGCTCATCGGCCAGTTCTCCGTCGACACGACGACGCTCATGGCCGGATCGGTCCTCGCGACGCTCCCGGTCCTCCTGCTCTTCGTCGTGCTGCAGAAGCAGTTCATCCAGGGCATCGCGTTCAGCGGCTCCAAGGGCTGAGACTCGAACCACCACCCCGAAAGGCGACCGAACCCTCATGACCAGCACGACCAGCACGAGCGCGACCAGCACCAGCCTGACCAGCACGCCCGACCTCCGGATCGGCATCATCGGCTTCGGCCTGCGCGCCAGCCTGGCCCGCTACGCCCACCGCCCCGGCGAGGGCAGCCGCGTCACCGTGGTCTGCGACGCCGCCGAACGCGGACGTCGGGACGCCGCCGAGCGGATCGACGGCGTACGCGTCGTCGACAGCCTCGACGCGTTCCTCGCCCCCGACGTGCGCTCCGAGGTCGACGCGGTCCTCGTGCTCACGCCCGACCACGCGCACACCGAGCACGCCGTGCGCACCCTGGAGGCCGGCATACCGACGTTCGTGGAGAAGCCGCTCGCGACGAGCGTCGAGGACGCCGACCGCGTGCTCGAGGCGGCCCACCGCACCGGCACGCGGCTCTACGTCGGGCACAACATGCGGCACATGCCGGTGGTCCGGGCGATGCGCGAGGTCATCGAGGCGGGGACGATCGGCGAGGTCAAGGCGATCTGGTGCCGGCACTTCGTCTCGGCCGGCGGCGACTACTACTTCAAGGACTGGCACGCCGACCGCCGCAGCACGACCGGTCTGCTGCTGCAGAAGGGCGCCCACGACCTCGACGTCATCCACTGGCTGGCCGGCGCCTACACGCGGCGCGTCAGCGCAGTCGGCGACCTCGCCGTCTACGGAGCGATCAGCGACCACCGCGACAACACCGACCGGCGGATGGCCGACTGGTACTCCCTCGACAACTGGCCGCCCACCGAGCAGCGCGAGCTCAACCCCGTCGTCGACGTCGAGGACATCTCGATGGCCAACCTCGTGCTCGACGGAGGCGTGCTCGCGAGCTACCAGCAGTGCCACTTCACGCCCGACTACTGGCGCAACTACACGGTGATCGGCACGAGGGGACGGCTCGAGAACTTCGGTGACGGCCCCGGCGCGGTCGTCAAGGTGTGGACCCGACGCACCGACGACTACCGCGACGACGCCGACGAGGTCATCGAGATCCCGGCGGCCGACACGACCGGGCACGGTGGGGCCGACCTGCTGCTCGTGGCGGAGTTCGTGCGGTTCGCCCGCGACGGCGGCCCGACGATGACCTCCCCCGTCGCCGCCCGAGAGGCCGTGGCTGCCGGTGCGTCGGCGACGACGTCGCTGCGCACGGGCGGCGGGGCGGTCGAGGTGCCGCGGCTCGACCCGAAGGTCGTCGCCTGGTTCGAGGGCGGCCAGGTGCAGTGGGAGGCGCAGCCGGTCACCACTGCCTGAGCGGTATCAGCGGGGTGTCGCGGGCCCTCTGAGGGCAAGGCCTGTTCGCGGGGCGGGCCCTGCTCCCAAGGACGTGCCACCCATGAGCGTCACCGACGTCTTCCCTCTCATCAAGGCGCCAGCGGCCTGGCCGGTGCCCGTCGTCGCGACGATCGCGATGATCTGCCTCGCGGGCCTCGACCTCGCCGGGGCCGTGCTCGCCAAGGAGTGGGCCGAGAACGGCAGCGCCCGGGCGCTCGTGCTAGGCGCCGGCGCCTTCCTCGTCCTGTTCTGGGTGTACGCGTCGTCGCTGAAGTACGCCGAGCTGGCCCTCGTCACGATGGGCTGGGTCGTCATGCTCCAGGTGGGACTCGTCCTCGTGGACCGCTGGCGTTACGGCGTGGAGCTGCCCGTCGGCAAGTGGGTCGCGATCGGCGTGGTCCTGCTCGCGCAGGCCTATCTCGTGCTGGCGCCCAGCGCCTCGCAGGCAGGGCCGACGGCCGGCGGCGGTTAGACTGCGGGTCACGGGCAGGGGCGCACCGGGTTGCCGCGGCGCCACCTGCCGTTCGCGTTCCTGGCTGTCGTGTGCAGCCCCTGCAGTCCCGTCCGCGTCCCCCGAGGGCGCCCTCGAAGGAAGCCCATGCGTCGTCGTCCCGCCCGCCCCGCCCTGGCGGCGGCCGTCGGCGTGCTCACGCTGGCAGCAGCAGGCTGCTCCACGAGCAGCGCCCAGCCCTCCTCGACGGGCGGCACGACGCCAGGGGCGACCTCGGCGGTCTCGACGGCCTCGGCCACGCCCACCGCCGACCAGAAGCCGCTCGTCGTCGGTGCCGTCTTCGACCACACGACCCTCGACCCGACCCGCCAGTTCGACCGCACCGGCGCCATGCTCACGCACGCGCTCTACGAGACCCTGACGACGCTCGATCCCGAGGACCCGACCAAGGTCGTTCCCGGCATGGCCGAGTACACCCTCTCGCCCGAAGGCCGCTGGCTCACCATGCGGCTTCGCAAGGACCTCGTCTTCTCCGACGGCACGCCGGTCACCACCGACGACGTCATCTTCACGATCGAGCGGGCCCAGGGCCTCGGCGGCACCACGGCGTCGATCCTCGGCACCGTCACGGTCGTCAAGGTCGACGACCGCACCTTCACGCTGACCTCGCCCTCGTCGAACTTCGCACTGCCGGCGATCCTCGCGAACCCCGCGATGGGCATCCTCAACGCCGCCGCGGTCAGGGCCCACGGTGGCACGATCGGGCCGGGCGACGAGGCGAGCGGCTACCTCTCCCAGCACTCGGCCGGTTCCGGCCCCTACGTCATCGAGAGCGTGCGCGGCACCTCCGAGGTCAGGCTCGCCGCCAACCCGATGTGGCATGGCGCCGCCCCCCGGTTCCCCACGGTCGTCGTGCGCAACGTCGCACCGTCCCAACAGCTGGAGGCCATCCGCACCGGTGCCGCCGACGTCGTGCTCGACCTCTCGCCGAGCCAGGCAGACCGGGCGTCGGCCCGGCCGCCGACGAAGGCGGTCACCGTGACGTCCATGCGGTCGAGCACGCTGACCTATCTCGCGCTCAACCAGAAGCCGACCGTGAACCCGTGGACGGCCAACCTGCAGTTCGCCGAGGCGGTCCGTCGCGGCGTCGACCGCCAGGCGCTCGGCGCCGCGGTCCCGGGCGCCGAGCCGGCCCCCGGTCTGATCCCCGCCGGCATCGTCGGCGCACTCGACGACCTGCCCAGCGCGACGGGCGCCGCCGGCTCCGCGGGCGCGCCCACCGGAACCGGCTCATCGGGCACGCCGACACCCGCGACGACGACGTCGTCGGCGCCGCCCGCACCGTCGCGCGCGAGCGGTGCTCCCGCGACGCCCGGCGACGGCACGACCACGGGCACCGACGGTCGACCCACACCGGTGGTCACCCTGCCCGTCGTGCCCGCCCGCGACCTCGCCGCGGCGCGGGCCGCTTTGCGCAGGTCGGGCTACAAGGGCCAGCAGATCAGCCTCACGTATGCCGCCGACGTGCCCATCCAGGGCCTGCCCACCGGGACCATCGCCGCGGCCGTCGCCAAGCAGCTCGGTCAGGTGGGCATCAGGGTGCGGCTCGACCCGCAGCCGGCCCAGAAGGCGCTCGCCGCCTACCGGGCCGGCCGCACGGGCCTGAGCCTGTGGGCGTGGAGCCCCGACTACCCCGACCCCGAGAACTACCTCGCCTTCGGTCCCGGTGGGCTGGTCGGCGCGCGCGCCGGCTTCGTCCCGGGCAGCGACTCGCTCGTCGACTCGCTCACCGAGAAGGCGCGCGCCTCGATCGGTGACGACCGCGAGATCGCGTATGCCGCCTGGCAGCAGGCGATGAACGAGCGGGGGCCGTTCGTCCCCCTCCTCCAGCCGTCGACCCGCTTCGCGAGCGGCGACCGCGTCGCGGCCGTGCCGGGCAACCCGGTCTGGACCGTCGACCTCGCCCGCATCGCCTGACCCAGTCGAGAGAACACTCCGTCACGCCACTCCTCCAATCGAGAGAACACTCCGTCACGCACCTCCCCCGATCGAGAGAACACTCCGTCACGCAGCATCTTCGATCGAGAGAACACTCCGTCCGCTCGGGGCCTAGGACAGGACGCTGACCGGGTCGTCGACGAGGCGGTGCAGCTCGACGAGGGCGGCACCCGTAGCGCCAGCGGCGGGATCGTCGGGTGCGACGACGACCCTCGGGCCGGCCCAGTGCGCGGAGAGCACGCGCCGCGCCAACCATCCCTCGACCTCGGGCGCGATCAGGTCACCGACGTGGGCGAGATGGCCGCCGAGCACCACGGTCGGGATGTCGAGCACGTTGACCACCCCTGCGAGGGCGATGCCGAGCGCTCTGGCCGCGGAAGTGACTGCGGCGCAGGCCTTCTCGTCTCCAGCACGCGCACGCTCGGCCAGCATCCTGGGGTGCGTCGCCACGTCGAGACCCGCGGCTGACAGCATCGCGGGCCGGCCGGCATACCTCTCGAGACAGCCCGTGGAACCGCAGCGGCACGCGGGTCCGTCGGGGTCGACGCACACGTGGCCGATCTCCCCGGCCCAGCCGTGCCGTCCGGTCATGACGTCGCCGTCGACGACGACGGCGCCACCGATGCCGACCTCTCCGCTCAGGTAGACGAAGGTGCCAGGGTCACGCTGCCGGCCGGGCGCCGGGTGTGCGAAGGCGTGTGCCGCAAGGTCTGCCTCGTTGCCGACCCGCAGCATCAGTCCACCCAAGGAGTCTCCGAGTGCGGAGGCCGGGGAGACGTCCCCCCAGCCGAGGTTGGGTGCGCTGAGCAGCCGGCCCGCTGCGGTGTCGACGATGCCGGGGAGGGCCAGGCCCGCACCCACGACCGTGACGCCGGACGGCGCCTCGGCCAGCACCCGGACGGCGAGCGTGCGCAGCCGCCGCAGCGTCGGCGCAGGCTTCGAGCCCGTCAGGTCGATCGGCACGGTCTGCTCGGCGACGACGGCACCGCTGAGGTCGACGAGCCGGGCGGCCAGGTGGCTCACCCCCACCTGAAGACCCAGCGCCGCGAAGTGGGCACCGGCCGCGCGCAGCGGGGTGGACGGCCGCCCGGGACGGCCCATGCCACCGGCGGTGGACTCGATCTCCTCGAACAGCCCACCGGCGACGAGCTCGTCGACGAGGCGCGAGACGGTCGACCGGGTCAGGGACGTCGCGGCAGCCACGTCGGCGCGCGAGGGTGCCTCGTCGGCGGCGAGCACGGTGCGCAGCACGAGGGCGAGGTTGGCGTGGCGCAGGCTCGCCTGGCGCAGGTTGGCCATGCCTTGACCATAGTGGTTCGCATCTATAAGTTGCATGGAACAACAAACCTTCACGAGGAGTCGCGACGATGCGCCAGCCCACCCGAGACGACCGTTTCTCCTTCGGCCTGTGGACCGTCGGCTGGACCGGCACCGACCCGTTCGGCGGGCCGAGCCGTCCCGCGCTCGACCCGTGGGAGTACGCCGACAAGCTCGCCGAGCTCGGCGCGTGGGGCATCAGCTTCCACGACAACGACGTGTACGCGTTCGATGCCACCGACGCCGAGAAGTCGGCCCGCTGCGGGCAGCTCAAGGCGGCGGCCGACCGTGCCGGCCTCACCGTCGAGATGGTCACGACGAACACCTTCAGCCACCCCGTCTTCAAGGACGGCGGCCTGACGGCCAACGACCGCGGGGTGCGCCGGTTCGGCCTGCGCAAGGTCCTGCGCGCCGTCGACCTGGCCGCCGAGATGGGCGCTTCGACCTTCGTCATGTGGGGTGGTCGGGAGGGTGCGGAGTACGACGGGTCGAAGGACCTCCACGCCGCCTTCGACCGATACAAGGAGGGGCTCGACACCGTCGCCGGCTACATCAAGTCACAGGGCTACGGCCTGCGAATCGGGCTGGAGCCCAAGCCGAACGAGCCGCGCGGCGACATCTTCCTGCCCACCGTCGGGCACGCGCTCGCCCTCATCGCCGAGCTCGACCACGGCGACATCGTCGGCCTCAACCCCGAGACGGGTCACGAGCAGATGGCCGGGCTCAACTACACGCACGCCCTCGGCCAGGCGCTGTGGAGCGACAAGCTCTTCCACATCGACCTCAACGGCCAGCGCGGCATCAAGTACGACCAGGACCTCGTCTTCGGGCACGGCGACCTCATGTCCGCCTTCTTCACCGTCGACCTCCTCGAGAACGGCTTCCCGGGCGTGCCCGACGGCCCGCGCTACACGGGGCCCAAGCACTTCGACTACAAGCCGTCGCGCACCGAGCACCTCGACGGCGTGTGGGAGTCCGCGAGCGCGTGCATGACGACCTACCTCGCGCTCGCCGCCAAGGCGGCCGCGTTCCGGGCCGACCCGCGTACGGCAGAAGCCTGGGCGTATGCCGGCGTGCTCGACCTCGCCGAGCCCACCCTTGCCGAGGGCGAGACGGTCGAGGACCTGCTCGCCACCGACGACGGCTTCGACCCCGAGAAGGCGGCCGAGCGCGACTACGGCTTCGTGCGCCTCAACCAGCTCGCGCTCGAGCACCTCATCAGCTGACCTCACCGACATCTCCCGATCGAGAGAACACTCCGTCACCGTCGAGCAGGTGACGGAGTGTTCTCTCGATCGAAGGGGTTGGGCTCGGGGAGCGCGGCGGGGGTGGGTGGTCAGTCGACGCAGAGGCAGAACGGGTGCCCGGCCGGGTCGAGGAAGACGCGGAACGACTCACCGGGCTGGTGCTCGTGCCTCGTCGCACCGAGCGCGACGACGGCCTGCTCACCGGCGTCGAGGTCGTCGACCATGACGTCGAGGTGCATCTGCTGCGGCACCTGCTGGCCGGGCCACTGCGGGGGCGTGAAGTCCTCGACCTGCTGGAAGCAGATGCAGTTGCCGGTCTCGGCGTCGCGGATCTCGGCCCAGTCGTCGGACGACTTGACGGTCCAGTCGAGCACGGTGCCGTAGAAGGTGGCGAGTGCCCCGGCGTCGGGGCAGTCGATGACGAAGCTGGGGTATCGCGCGATGGCCATGCACCGACCGTAGGGGCACATCCGGACGATCGGCGTCCTCGTGCGTGACAGCTCTTCGGCATCGTCGGGCCAGCCGGCTCCCAGCGTGCGGCTCTACCCTCGGAACATGGGCGCTGTCGACTTCGAGCTCGAGCGACGGATCGACGCGCCCCCGGCCGAGGTGTTCGCGCGGTTGGTCGACATCGAGTCCTACGACCGGTGGATGCCCCACAAGGGCAGCATCCGTCGCACGTCTCAGCAGACGTCGGAGGGGCCGCCCGAGGTGGGGACGACCTACCTCGACCAGACGCTGTTCGGACCCACACCCGGCGAGATCGCCGAGCTCGACGCCCCGTACGTGCTGACCTACCACTGGTGGGACCGCACCAGGTCGGGGCGCCTCAACATGGAGGGCTGGCCCGGCTACACGCTGGAGGCCACCGATGGCGGAGCGACGCTGGTGCGCCACCACGTGTCGATGCGAACGCACGGCCTCTACCGTCTGGCGACCCCGGTGCTGCAGCGGATCGCACGGCGCGAGCGCACCGCCACGCTCACCGCGCTCGAGGCGTCGTTCCGCTAGCCCCGGTGACCCGGCTCCGAGAGGATCAGGTCGAAGAAACCTGAGCTGGGCTGTCGTACCGACCGCGACCCGTTCGACGAGTCGGTGGAGGTCGGTCGACCGGACCGCCCCGAAACCGAAGGAGAACTGGGATGTCGCACTACCTGCTCGCCGTGCACGGCCCCGCCGAGATGAACGAGTTCGGCAACTACGCGTCCAAGGAGGACATGGAGCAGGCGTTCGCCGACACGGGCGCCTTCAACGACAAGCTGCGCGCCGACGGCTTCTGGGTGTTCGCCGGTGGCCTCGAGCCCGTGGCGGCGGCGGCCGTGGTCGACGGCCAGGGCGAGAAGCCCGTGGTGACCGACGGCCCGTACCTGGAGAGCAAGGAGGTCATCGGCGGCTTCTGGGTCATCGACGCACCCGACCGCGACGTGGCGCTCCGGCTCGCGGCAGAGGGGTCGAAGGCCTGCCGCGGCAAGGTCGAGGTCCGGCCGTTCGGCGGCCTCGCCTGACGACTGCCGGACGAAGCGCTCGACGCTGACGTGGCTGACGGCATACGCGCGGTGGGCCTGACCCGATGACTAGCGGCCGAAACGCTCCTGCAGGGCCGCGTAGCCGACGGCGTCGTCGAGGAAGCCGAGCGTGCCGGTGTCGAGCAGCTCGCGGCCGGCTCGCTCGAGCAGGCTCAGCGCGGCGCGGGCGAGGCTGCCGCCCAGGCTGACCCGGACGACGCCGAGCGAGAACAGCGTGCGGGCGTCGATCGTGTTGGCGAGCCCGGCCACGATGTTGAGCGGCCCGGGGACGGCCGCGGCGAGCCGGCCGATGGTGTCGGCGTCGACGACGCCCGGCACGAAGACGCAGTCGGCCCCGGCCTCGAGGTAGCGGGTCGTGCGCTTGAGCGTCTGGGCGAAGACGTCGCCCTCGACACCCGCGAAGTACGTGTCGGTGCGCGCGTTGAGCACGAACGTGCCACGGGGCGCGGCGGCCCGCGCAGCTGCCACGCGCTCGACGGCCTCGTCGACGGAGAACAGGCGGCCCTCGCTGACGTCCTCGAGGTTGGCGCCGACGGCACCGGTCTCGAGGGCGAGCGCGATGGTGCGGCCGACCTCCTCGGCCGTGTCGCCGTAGCCGGCCTCGAGGTCGGCGGTCACGGGCACGTCGACCGCGGCGACCATGCGGGCGACGTGATCGAGCATCTCGTCGCGCGCGAGGGCGCCGCCGTCGGGGACGCCGCACGACCAGGCGATGCCGGCACTCGTCGTGGCGACCGCGGGGAAGCCGACCTGCTCGAGGATGCGGGCCGAGCCGGCGTCCCAGGCGTTCGGCAGCACGAAGCCGGGTCCGGCGTGCAGGGCGAGCAGGGCGGCTGCCTTGTCAGCGGCGGTTCGGGAGGTCACGGGACGGTCCGGCGCATGACGCAGTTGAACGGGCCCTTGCCCCAGGTGTCCGGCGCCAAGGCCCGGATCTCGTCGTCGGACAACAGCCCCTCCTCCGTCATGCCGCGGCACAGCGTCGCCGTGTCGCGGTGTCGCCGTCTCCCAACAGCATGCCGTCTCCCAACAGCATGCCGTCTCCCAACAGCATGCCGTCCGAGGCGGACGATCTGGGGTCGCAGGCCGTCGGTGGTTGGATCGGCTCATGCGCATCTTCTTCACCGGCGGCAGCGGCAAGGCCGGTAAGCACGTCGCGCCGTTCCTCGCCGAGCAGGGACACCAGGTCACCAACGCCGACCTCGTGCCGCTGGGGCACCCGGATGTCGACGACCTCGCGGTCGACCTCACCGACATCGGCGAGACGTACTCCGCCCTGGCGGGGCTGGCGCGTTTCGACGAGCTCGAGCTCGCGACCAAGCCGGCATACGACGCCGTGGTGCACTTCGCCGCAGTGCCACGGATCCTGCTCACGTCGGACGCGAAGACGTACGCGACCAACGTGCTCAGCACCTACAACGTGCTCGAGGCGGCGACGCGGCTCGGCATCCGCAAGGTGGTCTTCGCGTCGTCGGAGACGACCTACGGAGTGTGCTTCGCCCAGGGCGAGCGGAAGCCGCTCTACGTGCCGGTCGACGAGGAGCACCCGACCGTGCCCGAGGACTCGTACGCCATGTCCAAGGTCGCGGGCGAGGTGACGGCGCGCTCGTTCCAGGCCCGCACCGGCGCGGACGTCTACGGGCTGCGCATCAACAACGTCATCGAGCCGCACGAGTACGCCGAGATGTTCCCGCCGTTCCTCCACGACCCTGCGCTGCGGCGGCGAAACATCTTCGCCTACATCGACACTCGTGACCTGGGCCTCATGGTGCAGCGCTGCCTCGAGGTCGACGGCCTGGGCTACGAGGTCTTCAACGTCGCCAACGCCGACATGTCCGTCGCCGCGACGACCGACGAGGTGCGCGAGCGCTTCTACGACGGGGTGGAGCTGCGCCGGGCGATGGGTCGCAACGAGACGTTCTACTCGATCGACAAGGCCCGCGACCTGCTCGGCTACTCGCCGCAGCACTCGTGGCGCGACGTCCTGACGGACCCCCGCGCGTGAAGGCGGTCGTCTACGACGCCTACGGGCGTATGCCGGTGCTCACCGACGTGCCCCCACCGGCGTGCCCGGACGGCGGGGTCGTCATCGCGGTGCGGGCCACGGGCGTATGCCGTTCGGACTGGCACGCGTGGAAGGGCCACGACCCGGTGTCGTTGCCCCACGTGCCCGGTCACGAGCTGGCGGGGGTCGTGGCCTCGATCGGTTCGGGGGTGCGGGCCTGGGCGGTCGGCGACCGGGTGACCGTGCCGTTCGTGTGCGGGTGCGGGGTGTGCTCGTGGTGTCTCGCTGGGGAGGCACAGGTGTGTCCCGACCAGACGCAGCCGGGCTTCACGGGCCCGGGGTCGTTCGCCGAGCTCGTCGCGATCCACGGGGCCGACACCAACCTCGTTCGGCTGCCCGACTCGGTCGACTTCGTGACGGCGGCGTCGCTGGGTTGTCGGTTCGCGACGGCGTTCCGGGCGCTGACGACGCACGGGCGGCTCGAGGCCGGTGAGTGGCTGGCCGTCCACGGGTGCGGCGGGGTCGGGCTGTCGGCGGTGATGATCGGTCTGGCACTCGGCGCGAGGGTGATCGCCGTCGACGTGAACCGGCCCGCACTGGAACGCGCTGCGTCGTTGGGAGCCGGTGCTGTGGGTCTCATCGATGCCTCTGCGGAGGACGACGTGGCGGCGTTGATCCAGGACGTGGCGGAGGGTGGGGTGCACGTCTCCGTCGACGCGTTAGGCTCACCCGACACGGCCGTCGCGTCGGTGCGCAGCCTGCGCCGCCGCGGCCGGCACGTCCAGGCGGGCCTGCTGCTGGCCGCGAACTCGACACCGCCGCTGCCGATGGACCTCGTCATCGCGCAGGAGCTCGAGATCTACGGTTCCCACGGCATGCCCGCCCGCGACTACCCCGCGATGCTGCGGATGATCGCGGACGGCGCCCTCCGGCCGGCCGAGCTGGTGGGCCGGGTCATCGGTCTCGAGGACGCCGGCGCCGCCCTCGCCGCCATGGACCAGGCGGGCACGACAGGCATGACCGTCGTCCGCCTCTGACTCCGGCTGATCGGAGACGCCGCCCCATCTGTCAGGCGCATCCTTGGGTGAGAGGTCGCGGCCCAACTGTCAGAGCTGGATCCGCCCACGGGTGACGGTACGGGCTCTCATGTGGTCTTCACCTGGTGGCCGCCGTCGTCGCTGGACGCGCCGGACCCGCGGGACCCACCTGGGCCCGTGAGAGCAAGGGCAGCGGTGCCGAGGGCCCAGGCGACACCGACGCCCACCCACCCGCTCCCGACCGTGAGGAGCAGGAGGGCTGCGACGAGCCCCTGCAGCACGACGAAGACCGGGCGGAAGTCGCGGTAACGGCGGTGCAGCCCGGCGGCGAGCCCGAGGAAGGTCGCCGCGAGCAGCGCTCCCAGAACGAGGACGACCACGGCGATCACCTCGCCGAGCCCGGACCACATGCCCGTGTCGGGGTGCCGCCGCTGAAGGAACAGTGTCACGGCTCCGAGGGCGGCGATCGCCAGACCGGCGACGCCTTGGAGCGTGGCCACGGCGACGATGACCGGGGCGATCCGGGCCGTGGGCCGCGGTGGCGCCGCGTGCTCGGGCTGGCCGAGTCCGTCGTGGTGTCCGTGACCGGACCCTTGGTTGCCGGGGTGAGGCCCAGCCAGGGCGCGGAGGAGTGCGATCGCGCCGATCGCGAAGGGTGCGGCGAGCACGACGAGCACCGGCAGGGCCGCACCAGCCGTCGCGCCGAGGCCGAGGCAGCCGGCCACCACGGTGCCGGGGACCGCCACCCGCGCCCAGAAGCGTTCCCACGGCAGCGAGGCCGCCACGAGCAGGTAGGTGTAGGGGATGACGAGCAGGGCCGTGCGCCCGAGGCCACCGGACACGTTGCCTGCGGCGGCCGCAGTGGCGAGCAGCGGTCCGACGAGCAGCAGCGCTGCCTGCCCGGGCCGCGGTCGCCACACCGCTGCGGAGGCGACGGCGGCGACCGCGATCGTGACCACGGCGTACACCCACGCGTCGCTCATCTGCTCCCCTGTCGCTGGTCGACCCGCGTACGCGAGTGGTTGGCCCCAACTGTGGACCAGCCCGGCGGTGCGCGCGTGAGTTCCGCTGCCTAACCCGACCAGACGAGCGCGAAACTCAGGAAGGACCGCGTCATCAGCCCCCTGCTCGACCAGCCCTAGCACGCCCGCCGCCGCTGACTGACTGACTGATCGAGTGACGAGAGTCCGTCGACGTGCTGGCCTGCGTGTTCGTGGCACTCAGGCGTGACGGCGTCCTGGGCGGCGTCGGTAGGTCTCGAAGGCCACGAGGGCGATGCCGATGCTGATGGTCGCTATCCAGAGGCCGGCTGCGCCGATGCCGGTCACCAGCATGAACGCGCCGGCCAGCATGAGCACCACGGCGATCCAGATCAAGGAATTGCTCATGAGTAGTGCCTCCCTCGGTGTCTGCCCTTCCATGCTTCCTGCAGCGGTCGGAGGGTCGCCAGAGGCTTTCGTCCTCGTGGTCTCGGGCACTGATCCCGTGTTGTCGACGTCGGTCTTTGCGGAAGTGTCCCGTCCGGAGACCCCTTTAGGGTGGCGGCATGACGGACACGTTCGGCTTCACCCCCGGCCGGTCACCGGAATGGGACATCGACCGTTTCATGCGCGGCGACGAGGTCGACACGGCTGTGATCACCTTGGAGCGCAACCGGCGTACGTTCGCGTGGAAGTGCGCCGATGTGGGCGCAGAGGCCATGCGGCTGCGGCTGGGCACGTCGGCGGTCACGCTGGGGGGCCTGCTCAAACACCTGGCATGGGTCGAAGAGCTCTACTTCCAGACCAGGCTCGCGGATCGGGAGCCCATGGCGCCGTTCGCCCATCGGGACCCCGAGGACGACTGGGACGACTGGGCGTGGAGCACCGCAGCGGACGACGGCCCGGAGGAGCTGCGTGCCCTGTGGGGTTCCACGGTGCACCGCTCACGCGAGGCGCTGGCCGCGGCGCTGTCTCGCGGTGGACTGGAGCAGACCACGCCGAGCGGGATGAGCCTGCGCCGGCTCCTCGCCGACATGATCGAGGAGTACGCCCGCCACACCGGGCACGCCGACCTGCTGCGTGAGCAGGTCGACGGGGCCACCGGAGAAGGCCCGCCCCCCGAGTTCCCCGTCCCGTGAGCGCGTCGTGACGTGTGTGGACCCCCGGTGTTCGGGCTCGAAGCACTCAAATCACCTCCGGCTGCTAGCGTCGTTCCCGGCTGCCGTCTCGGTCCACCAGTTCGGACCGGGCACAGCGTGTCGCCTGCGCGAGGTTTCGCGTGGGGCGCCGCGGTGTGACGCATCGGCATTCTGAGGTCTCCACACGGGAGACCTCGCTGACCAGAAGAGGCAACACCAGTGGCAACAGGCACCGTGAAGTGGTTCAACAGCGAAAAGGGCTTCGGTTTCATTGAGCAGGACGGCGGCGGCGCCGATGTCTTCGTTCACTACTCGGCCATCGAGAGCGGCGGCTACCGCGAGCTGCAGGAAGGCCAGAAGGTCGAGTTCGAGGTGACGCAGGGTCCGAAGGGCCCGCAGGCCGAGAAGGTCAAGGGCATCTGACCCAAGACGAGCACCGGGTGACCCCGGTATCCAGCGAATCCCCCGACCAGACGGTCGGGGGATTCGCCGTCTCTGTCCCCGGTGTTTCGCGACGGTTGAATCTCCTCGCGACATCGCCGGTCGGGGTACATTGCCGCAGACCTACAGGGAGGTTGGACAAGTGAGCGACCAGCAGGGGTGGACCGTTCCCGGCGGTATGCCGCCGCCGCCGGGCAACGCCTACCCGCCGCCGGGGCCCGACGGGCCGTCCCCGTCGGGTGCACCCTGGCCGCAGGCTTCCGCGCCGGTCGTCCCGGTCGCCCCGGTCGGCCACGCGGGCTATCAGCCTCCGGGCTGGCTCCCACCGCAGCTGGCACCGAAGCCCGGGATCATCCCGCTCCGACCGCTGACGCTGGGCGAGATCTGGAGCGGCGTCATGACGGCCGTGCGGGGCAACCCGACGGCCACCATCGGCCTCGCGCTCGTCACGACCGCGATCGTCCTCGTGCCGTTGACGCTCGTCGGTGTCTGGGTGGCACAGAACGTCGCAGGCAGCGCCAGTATCGGACCTTTCGACTCGACGGTCGGCACGGCGGACCAGTTCTCCGCGGCGCTCGAGGGCCAGCTGGCCGGCTTCATCCCCCAGATGGCCTCCTACGTCACCGCGCTGCTGCTGCCACTGTTCATGGCCGTCGTCATCGGTCAGGGCGTGCAGGGCCGTCGCATCGGCCTCGGCGAGACCGCCCGCGCCGCGCGCGGCCGCATCTGGTCGACGATCGGCGTCGTCGCGCTCGCCTTCGCCGCCGCGGCTGTCGCCTTCGGCGCGCTCGTCGCGGTGGTCGTCGCGGCCTGGGTCGCCACCGGCAACGGCGACACGAGCGGTGCCGGCCTCGTCACCTTCCTCGCGGTCGTCGTCGCCATCTGGCTCGGGGTCCTCTTCAGCGTCCGGTGGTGCTTCGCCGTCACCGTGGTCGTCCTCGAGGGCGCGGGCCCCGTCACGGCCCTGCGCCGGTCCTGGACGCTCACACGCAAGCGTGGCTTCTGGCGCATCTTCGGCATCCGCCTGCTCACGAGCGTCGTCGTGGGCATCGCCGGCTCCGTCATCGCCGTGCCGCTCGGGTTGCTCAGCGGCGCGATCTCCGGCGGCGCCGTCACCGACGCGCTGTGGCTCGTGCCGGTCCTCGAGGCCTGCACCGTGCTGGTCCAGAGCGTCCTCACGACGCCGTTCAGCTCGGGCGTCGACTCGCTGCTCTACGTCGACCAGCGCATGCGCTACGAGGGCCTCGACGTCGCGCTGCTCCAGCAGCCGGTGCTGGGCCACGACGCGTCGGCCTTGTGACCGTCGCGACGGCGCCCCCCTCGAGCCCGCCGCTCGACCCGTCGGTCGAACAGGCGAAGGCGTGGCTGGCCCGCGAGCTCGCCGCGCCGGCATACGCGGACACCCGCAACCCGATCGAGCGCCTTCTCGACTGGCTCAACGAGCGGCTCGGCACTCTGTCCGGTCAGGGCACCGCGCCCGGCTGGGCGCTGCCGCTGCTGCTCCTCGTCGTCGCACTCGTCGTCGCCGCGGGCCTGTTCCTGACGGTCCGCCGGTCGCCGCGCTCGCCGCGCTCGTCGACGGCCGGTGGGGTGCTCGTGGAGCCGCACCTCACCGCGGCCGACTATCGGGCCCGGTCCGAGTCCGCACTCGCCCGAGGCGACCTCGCTGCCGCAACCGCTGACGCCTTCCGCGCGATGGCCGCCTCGGCGGCCGAGCGGACCCTTCTCGACGACGTTCCCGGCCGCACCGCGCACGAGATCGGCACGGCGCTCGCCGTCGTCTTCCCGGCCGAGGCGGACGCGGTCCGCCGAGCCGCCGACCTCTTCGACGGCGTCGTCTACGGAAGGGTCCCTGTCGGAGTCGACGACGTTCGCGGCGTCCTCGACCTGGACGTGCGGCTGCGCGCCACGCGTCCGGCCCTCGCTGCAGTGAACGCGGGTGCCGTCAGCGTCGGTGCCGGCATCGGCATCGGTACCGGGTCCGACGCGACCGGCGACGGCGGGGGCGCGCGGTGAGCGCACCGACCCGCGACCTGTCGGAGGCATCCGGCGTCGGTGGCGCGTCGACACCGCGGTTGGCGCCCTGGAACACGACCGTGCCTGCGCGGGCGCCCCGCAGCCGCCGGCGCACGGCCTTCCGTGCCATCGTGCTCGTCGTCGTCGCGGTCGTCGCCGCGTGGGCCCTCTCCGCCGTCATCGCCGGGCCACCGCGGTCCGGTCTGCCGCTCGACCCCGGCGACGCCGGGCGCTCCGGGGCGCGCGCCGCCGCGGAGGTGCTGCGCCAGCAGGGCGTCGACGTCTCGGTCGTGCGCGGCATCGACGACCTCGAGCGCACCCTCGGCGCTGCCGACAGTCGCGCAAGGTGGACCGTCGTGCTCACCGACGCCACCTACCTCGGGCAGGGTGCGGCCGAGCGACTCACCCGCGCCGTGGAGCAGACGCGTCGGTTCGTCGTCGTCGAGCCCGACGACGTCGAGCTCGGCGACCTCGCGTTGCCCCTCACCGTCACCGACCGCAGCGGCACCTCCCTCACCGCCGGCTGCCGCTCCGACGTCGCCGACCCTAACGACCGGCTCGGCGCCTCGTGGAGCAGCTACGGGTTGCTCGCGGGACTTGCCGGGGACGTCCGCTCAGGGTCGGCCCGGGACCGGACACCACCAGCGCGCCCGACCGGCCCCGACACTTCGGCAGCCCCGCAGCCGCCCCTGCTGGCGCGCTCGGCCACCGGAGCGACCGTGTGCTTCCTGACCCCGGACGCGAGCTCGGGCAGCTCCTCCGGTGGCACCGGCAGCACGTCCCGGGGCTCGGGCAGCGCCCCCGCCGACGCGCCGGCCGGTGCGCGGTCCGGTGCCGTCGTCATCCTGCCCCGCGAGGGTCGCGCTCCCGAGACCGTCGTGCTCGGCTCTGCCGCTGCCCTCAGCAACGGCAAGGTGCTCGACGCCGCGCACGCCGCGCTGACCCTGCGGGCGCTGGGGCCGACGGAGCACCTGCTCTGGTACGTGCCCGGCGTCTCCGACCTGGACGCGCCCGACCCTTCGGGCCGCCACGTGGCCGACCCCGGCCGCGGCGTGCCCGAGTGGCTCGTCCCGGCGTCCTGGCTGCTCGCCGCCGCCGTCGTCGCCTTCGCCCTGGCCCGCGGCCGTCGGCTGGGGCGCCTCGTCGTCGAGCCGCTGCGGGTCGTCGTCCGGGCGGTCGAGACCACCGAGGCCCGAGGCCGGCTCTACCACCGCGCCGCCGACCGACCGCTCGCCGCGCGGGCGCTGCGCACCGGCACGCGCACCCGGCTCGCCGACCGTCTCGGGCTGCCCCGCGAGACCCCCGTCGTCGCCCTCGTGGAGGCCGCCACGCGGGCCTCCGGCCACCCCCACCACGACGTCGAGCAGCTGCTCGACGGACCCGACCCGACCACCGACCGCGACCTGCTGCTGCTCGCCCAGCGGCTGGCCGACCTCGAGGAGAGCGTGCGAAGCGCATGAGCCAGACCCCCGAACCCCGTACCGGCACGACCTCCGTGCCGGCAACCGACCAGCCCGATGCCTCCTTGGACCCGTCCCGGGACGCAGGGGCCGACCAGACGCGCGGCGGGCTGCCCCACGCGTCCGACGACACCCGCGCTTCCGACCCGTCCGACGACGGCGCTTCCCACGTGTCCCACGACGGCGCTTCCCACGTGTCCCACGACGGCGCTTCCCACGTGTCAGACGACGGTGGCGCACCCGACGACCGTGGCGCGTCCGACGCCGCCCGTCACGCCCTCAACGCCGTTCGGGCCGAGGTCGCCAAGGCCGTCGTCGGGCAAGACGCCGCGGTCAGCGCCGCCATCGTGGCGCTGCTCGCCGGCGGGCACCTGCTGCTCGAGGGCGTGCCCGGCGTCGGCAAGACGCTCCTCGTGCGTTCGCTGGCCGCCGCCCTCGACCTGACGACCAAGCGTGTCCAGTTCACCCCCGACCTCATGCCCGGTGACCTCACGGGCTCGCTCGTGCTCGACCCGGGCACCTCCGACTTCACCTTCCGCGAGGGGCCGGTCTTCACCAACCTGCTGCTCGCCGACGAGATCAACCGCACGCCGCCGAAGACGCAGTCGGCGATGCTCGAGGCGATGGAGGAGCGGCAGGTCAGCGTCGAGGGTCAGCCGCGACCGCTGCCGACGCCGTTCCTCGTCGCCGCGACGCAGAACCCCGTCGAGTACGAGGGCACCTACCCGCTGCCCGAGGCGCAGCTGGACCGCTTCCTGCTCAAGGTGACGCTCCCGCTGCCGCCGCGGGAGGACGAGGTGAGCGTGCTGCGCCGGCACGCGTCCGGCTTCGACCCGCGCAGGCTGTCGACGGCCGGCATCCGCCCCGTCGCCGGTCGGACCGACCTCGAGGCGGGGGCGGAGGCGGTGCGACGCGTCGAGGTCTCGCCCGAGATCGCCGGCTACATCGTCGACATCGCTCGCGCGACGCGTACCTCGCCCTCGATCTCCCTCGGCGTCAGCCCCCGCGGCGCCACGGCGCTGCTCGCGACGAGCCGGGCGTGGGCGTGGCTCAACGGCCGCTGGTTCGTGACGCCCGACGACGTCAAGGCGCTCGCCCACGCCACGCTCGAGCACCGCCTCGCGCTGCGCCCGGAGGCCGAGCTCGAGGGCGTCAGCGTCGCGGCGGTGCTCGACAGCGCGCTCGCGTCAGTCCCGGTCCCGCGGTGACCGGAGCCCGCAGGTGACCGTGACGACGCGCACCACGTGGGCGCTGCTCGTCGGCGCGGTCCTGCTCGTGTGGTGGCCCACGACGGGCACCGTGGCGCTGTGGGTCCTGGCCGTGGCAGTGCTGGCCGCGATCGACGTCGCGCTCGCACCTTCACCGCGGCGCCTCCGCCTGGAGCGCACCGGGGCCACGCAGGTGCGCCTCGGCGAATCCGTCAGCACCGACGTGCTCGTCACGAACCCCGGACGGCGCACCGTCCGTGGGCGGCTGCGCGACGCGTGGCCCCCCTCCGCCGGTCCCTCGCCCGACCGACACTCGCTGCGGGTCCCCGGTGGTGAGCGCGTACGCGTGCGCACCCAGCTGCGCCCGACGCGACGGGGCGACCGGCTCGCCGACCGCGTCACCGTGCGCTCCCTCGGGCCGTTCGGTCTCGCCGGACGCCAACGCTCGACCGCGGTGCCCGGGACCGTGCGGGTGCTTCATGCCTTCCCGTCGCGACGCCACCTGCCGAGCCGGCTCTCTCGCCTGCGTGAGATCGACGGCCGGTCGGCGGTGCGCCGCCGCGGCCAGGGCACGGAGTTCGACTCGCTGCGCGACTACGTCGAGGGCGACGACGTCCGGTCGATCGACTGGCGCGCCACGGCCCGCCGCCGTTCGGTCGTCGTGCGCACCTGGCAGCCCGAGCAGCACCGCCACGTCGTCATCGTCATCGACACCTCCCGCACGAGTGCGGGCCGCGTCGGCGACGAGCCGCGCCTCGACGCCGCCATGGATGCCGCGCTGCTGCTGACGGCGCTCGCGAGCCGGGCCCACGACCGCGTCGACGTCGTCGCCGGCGACCAGGTGGTCCGGGTCCGCGTCGGCGGCCGGCCCGACCAGGGCACCCTGCTCGCCGACGTCGTCTCGGCCCTCGCGCCGGTCGACGCCGCGCTCGTCGAGGCCGACTGGACCGCGCTCGTGTCCGGTCTCATCGGCCGCGGCCACCACCGCGCCCTCGTCGTGCTGCTCACCCCGCTCGAGCCCGCAGCCGTCGAGGAGGGCCTGCTCCCGGTGCTGCCCACGCTCGTCCGCCGGCACCGGGTCGTCGTCGCCAGCGTCTCCGACCCGGCCGTCACGGCGCTGCGCGTCGCGCGCGACACGGCGCAGGACGCGTACGCCGCAGCTGCTGCGGAGCGCACGACTGCCCAGCGCCGACGCATCGCGGAGGCCCTCGAACGCGTCGGCGTGGACGTCATCGACGCTGACGCCGACACGCTCCCGCCTCGGCTGGCCGACCACTACCTCCGGCTCAAGAGCGAGGGCCTGCTCTGATCTCTCAGCCGGCCACGGGCGCAGCGTCGCCCACCAGGTGGCCGGCGACGTCGCCGGTGGCGCCGGCGCGGTGGGCGCGCCGACCGACGGCGAAGACGTACGCGAGAAAGGTGCACCAGGCCACGAGGCCGATGGCGATCCGCGCCGCCGTCGGCAGGCCGGACGGTGTGACGAAGCCCTCGATGACCCCGCTGACGAGCAGCACGACGCCGAGTCCGAGCGAGATGCCGACGACCTGCCTGCCGGTGCGGGCGAACGACGCGGAGCGCGACATCGCCCCCGGGTCGACCCAGGACCAGAAGAGCCGCAGCCCGGCCCCGCCGGCGACGAAGATCGCGGTCAGCTCGAGCATCCCGTGCGGCATGATCAGCCCGAGGAAGAGCGCGGTGCGGTCGTGGCTGATCATGAGGGCCGCGGCGACGCCGAGGTTGAGGACGTTCTGCCACAGGACGAAGAGCACGGGAAGGCCGAGCGCTCCGAGGGCGATGCACTGCGCTGCCACCCACGCGTTGTTGACCCACACCTGCGTCGCGAACTCGTGGTGGGCGAACTCCGTGTAGTACCCGGCGAAGTCGGTGTCGATGTAGGCGCGGATCTGCTCGGCCGACATCTGCGTGGTGTAGAGCTCGGGGTGCTTGAGCGTCCAGGCCGTGACGAGGACGGCGAGCACGACGCTGGCCAGCATCGTCGAGACCCACCAGCGCCGCAGGTCGTACAGCCCGGCGGGGAAGGTCGTCGTGAAGAAGGTGATCAGGCCCGACCACGTCGACGCGTGGCGGCCGCTCAGCGAGAGGCGTGCCCGGGTCAGCAGGGTCGACAGGTGCCGCACGAGCGCCGGGTCGGGCGCCGTCGAGCGCACCTGCGACAAGTGCGTCGAGACCCGCTCGTAGAGGTCGAGCAGCTCGTCAGCCTCGGCGCCGGAGAGGCGTCGCTGCTTGGTGAGCGCGTCGAGCCGCTCCCACTGCTCGTGGTGCGCGGTCACGAGCGCGTCGACGTTCACGGCGTCACCCTAACCGCGGGCGGACCGCGGGGGCGGTGTCTGCCGCCAGCCGTACGCGTCATGTTCGCATCGGGCCCACGGCCGGCTCTGCGCGGGGTTAACCTGCCTCACGTGACGGCGAACGCGCGCAGCGCGCCCGCGCCCTACCGGGGGTATGCGGCGCAGGAGTCGGTGACCGGTGAGGGCGTCGCGCTCGAGCTGCCGGTCGCGAACCTCGGGTCGCGGATCGTGGCGGGCGCCATCGACCTCGTCGTCAACGGCCTCGCCTGCTGGGGCCTGGCCGTGCTCGCGCTCACGCTGACCGAGCGGTCCTCGGACGCCGTTGTCACGACGGCGCTCATCGTCGTCGTGGTGGGCGTCCTCGTCGGGGTGCCCGCCACCACCGAGGCCCTGACGCGTGGGCGCACCCTCGGCAAGCTCGTCATGGGCCTGCGGGTCGTCCGCGACGACGGCGGCCCGGTGTCCTTCCGGCACACCCTGACCCGCGCGCTCGTCGGTTGGCCCGAGATCTACCTGGCCACCGGGGTGGTCGCCGTCATCGCCGCCCTCTCCAGCGGACACGTCAAACGGCTGGGCGACCAGGCCGCAGGCACGTACGTCGTGTCCGAGCGAAGCCGCCTCACCCTCCCTCCACCACCGCACATGCCGGCCGAGCTGCAGGCCTGGGCCATGCACGCCGACATCGCGCCGCTCGACCCGGGGCTCGCCACCGCGCTGCGCCAGTTCCTCCCGCGCGCCGCCACCTTCGCGCCTGCAGCTCGTGACGCACACGGCCGGCAGCTGCTCGGCCGCGTCCTCACCCGCGTGGCACCGCCACCCCCGCCGGGACACCACCCCGAGACCGTCCTGTCGGCCGTCGCCGCCGAGCGCTACCGCCGCGACCTCGCGCGGTTGGCCCGCGACCGCAGGCTGCGCGACTCGATCCTGCGCCGCGAGCACTGAAGCGCCGCCGACAGCGGCGGGCCGCTGCTCGCTGCCCGACGGTGTCCAGGCCCGACGGTGTCCCGGCCCGACGGCGTCCACCCGCCCTCAGGGGCGGGTGAGCACGACGTCGACCAGCAGGCCGGGGTGGTCGGTGGTGCCCTCCATGTCGATGACCGAGCGCGACCGCAGCCCCACGCCCGGGCTCACGACCACGTCCTGAAGGCCACCGTCGTCGGCGCGCTGGTAGCCGCTCGGCAGGCACGCCCCGGCGTCGGGTGAGCCGCGAGCCGGGAGGTTGAGGTCTGCGCCGAGGATGCTCGGGCTGGCTCTCTTCTGCTTGCCGGGGCTGATCGTCGGGAGCACCGAGTCCAGCAGGTAGCGGCACTGGTCGAGCGCGGAAGCCGCGTCGCCGCTGGTGGCATGGGTGGTGCAGGCCGTGAACCGTGTGGCCAGTGCGATGCAGACCCAGACGCGTCCCTCCGGGTCGTCGGAGTCCTGGACCGGGTAGACGCCGCTGTAGGTGCGGGAGCCGACCGCCGGGGGCGAGACCGCGACCAGCACGCCGTCGCCGAAGTCCTGCCCGTTCTGGCAGCGGACCGGTGCCCGGGTCGGACGGTCCTGTGCGGGGGTGAACGCCGAGACGACCTCTGCCGCGGGGAGGGTGGACGACATGGCCTGCTCGAGAACGCGTACGTCGTCACGGCATACCTCGTTGATGCTGACCATGTCGGGCTGGTGCTCGTGCACCAGTGCGACAGCCTTGGTGACGGCACGCCCGCCGGTGTAGCAGTCGGCGCGCCCGCTGTTGCAGAGGTTCATCTGCAGCACGCGCACCGTCGTGTCGAGCGGTCCGATCGTCGGGAGGCTCACGGTGGCAGGGTCGCTCGCCGCGCGACCTGCATCGCAGCCCGCGAGGCAACCGACGCAGAACACCACGAAGCACGTTGCCGCGGCAGCCCACCGCGGGCTGCGGACGAGCCGAACGCGCATACCCACCATGGAACCCGGCACTCGAGCGGCGCGCAATCGACGGGTGCAGGCAGGGCATCGCCGCCGCTCGACGGGATCGGGCCCGCGTTCCGCTTCCCAGCCCGGCGCTATCGCCCAGAGGTACTCTCCGGGCAGGCCGCTTCACACCGTGGAGGACATGTGTCGAACAAGGTGGTCGGGTTGGTGGTCGCCGCCGCACTGACGGTGCTCTGCGGCTGTGGGGCGGGCGAGCCCTCGGCGCCGGTCACCTTCGCCACGGTGCAGCCGGCCACGGTGACCAAGCTGCTCGTGTTCGTCGTCGAGAACCACTCGCTGGACCAGATGCGTGCGGACATGCCCTACACGGCGGCCCTCGGCACGGAGTTCGCCGTCGCGACGAGCTACCGGGCGGTGACTCATCCCTCGCTGCCCAACTACCTGGCGATGACAGGCGGCAGCACGTTCGGTGTCACTGACGATGCCCCGCCCTCGAGCCACACGACCGACCAGCCGTCCGTGTTCGGCCAGGCGCTGTCACTGCACAAGACGGCGAAGGTGTACGCCGAGGGCATGCCCGCCACCTGCGCCACGAAGGACTCGGGGGCGTATGCCGTCAAGCACAACCCCTGGGTGTACTACCTGAGCGAGCGCTCCGCCTGCGCCCAGTACGACGTGCCGGCCAGTGAGCTGAGCGCGGACGCCGCCGGCGGCCGGCTGCCCGAGGCCGGGATGGTGGTCCCCGACCTCTGCAACGACGCCCACGACTGCGACCTCGCGGTCGCGGACCGTTGGCTCCGCACCGAGATCGAGGCGGTGATGTCAGGCCCCGACTGGCGCGCTGGACGTCTCGCGGTCGTGGTCACCGCCGACGAGGATGACCGCCAGCAGGACAACCTCGTCCTGACCGCTGTCGCCCACCCGTCCGTGCACGGCGCCGTGGTTACGACGCCGCTCACCCACTACTCGCTCGCACGCCTCTACAGCGAGGTGCTCGGAGCGGCGCCGCTCGGTGAGGCGGCCACCGCTCCCTCGATGGCCGGCGCCTTCGGTCTGCAGCTCGGCGGCCGTTGAGGCGGGACGGGCTCAGCGCAACAGGGGTCCTCGCCTCCGATTCCTGGTGCGGCAGGACGAACGCACCTAGTCTCGCGGTGTGCCCGAGTTCAGCTGGCGACCGGCCAACGACGCGACGAGTGAGGACGTCGAGGCCGTCTTCGAGGCCGGTGGCGCCTGCAAGTGCCGCTGTCAGGCGCTCAAGGTGCCGGGCTGGATCTGGCGCGACACGACCCAGGAGCAGCGCGACGCCGCGCTCCTGGAACAGGTCGGCTGCGGCACGAGCGGTCCCACGTCCGGCCTCATCGGCTACGTCGACGGCGAGCCCGCCGGCTGGGTCGCGGTCGAGCCCCGCGAGAACTACCCGAGGATCTGGGCCCGGCAGAAGTCGTGGATGCGGATGGAGCCCGACCTCGAGGGCGTCTGGTCGGTCACCTGCTTCGTGGTGCGCAAGGGCTACCGTCGACAGGGCCTGATGTACGAGCTTGCCGCTGCCACAGTCGAATACGGCACGCAGGTCGGCGCTCACGTCCTCGAGGGCTACCCCACCGAGCCGCCGCCGGGGAAGCCCGTGATCTGGGACGAGGCGTCCGTCGGGCTGCTCCAGGTCTTCCTCGCCGCCGGCTACGAGGTCGAGGCGTCGCCCACTGTGCGCCGCAGGGTGGTGCGACACCGACTCGGCGCGTCGTCCTGACAGTCGGTTCCGTTCACCGCCGGAGCCACCAGGAGGTGGCCGGAACCTGCACTCAGCCGGCGCCGCCGCTGTCTCCGGCGACGCCGCCGGCTCCCGCTTCCCACGCACTGTGCCCCAAGGCACCCGGCGAACGGACGAAGATCGAGGCCTCCAGCTGGGCTGCCTCGGGTGAGTTGCCGAACCCGACGAGCGAGCCGGTTGCGGCGGCCGACCTCACCGCCGTCGCCGCGACCGGCTCGAGCACAGATCCGGCGAAGAGCAGGCCGCCGGCGGCAGTCGATTGCGTGGGCACTGTGTGGCCCTCGCTGACGCCCTGGCCGGGCCGGCGCAACAGTCGGACCAGGTAGCCGTGATCGTCGTGGTGTGCGGCAACCGCCGTGCGGGCCAGCTCAGCGGGCTCGCTGCTCGCCGGCCGCACGGCTTCGGGCAGGTCGTGGCGCAGGCGCAGGAGAAGCCGTTCCCGCTGCTCCAGCGGCAGCGCCGCAAACGCCTCTCGGTGGACCTGCTCCACGACCTCCGGTGGGGCCACCCGGAGCAGGTACGTGTAGAGCGCGAGCTCGCGCGCCTGCTCGCCGGAGGAGTCCGGTGAGTTCGCCGACTTCCGGCTGCTCCCCTCGCCGCTGGCCCTGCCGGTCAGGCGCCCGACCCGATCCCGAATGCTCATGACCACGCCTTTCGCCCTCGAGAGCTCAACGATCCTCCGGCGGCTCGCGCGCGGTCAACGTCTGGTGAGGGCGAGGTGCCGAGACCAACGGGGTCAGGCGGGCGGCGCGAAGAACTCGAGAGCGATCCCGTCGGGATCGCGGAACGCGAGCCCGGACCCGTAGTGAGCGTCCTTGATGTCGCCATGCGCGATGTCGAGCTCGTCGAGGCGAGCAGCCCACTTCTCTAGCTCGTCGCGGCTCGTGACGGCAAAGGAGGCGTGGTCGAGCCCGACGCGATACTCACTGAAGGTCTCGACCGGCGCGGAGGTCGCGTGCTGGTGCAGCCCGATCATCGTCTGGGTGCCGACCACCCAGACGGTGTGGTGGAAGTTCGGGTCGGTGTCCTCGTCGATCACGGGGTCGACGCCGAACAGGGCCGCGTACCAGGGGGCGCTCACGCTCAGGTCGCGCACGGTGAGCGCGACGTGGCCCAGGGGCGGAAAAGCAGTCATGACAGTCCTTGCTTCGATGGAATAGTGGATCCACCGAGTCTGCGTCCAGGCGCTGGTGCAGCCCATGACCGGGCGACCGCTGCGGATAGCAGAAACCCCGAACCTTCGAAGGGGTGGGCGACGTGGCGGCTGCCGACGGGGGCGTGCCGGCCCTGGTGGTGAACTCGACCCTGGAGCAGCTGCGCCTGCAAGGGGCGATCTTCTTCCGGGCGGAGTTCACCGATGAGTTCGCGTTCGAGTCCGCGCCGCTGAGCTTCGCTGCGGCGCTGACCCCGCGTTCCGACCGCATGATCCTGTTCCACATCGTCGTCTCCGGCACCTGTTGGGTCTCGGTCGAGGACGGGGTCCGGCACTGGGCGACCGAGGGCGATGTGATCGTGATGCCGTACGGCGGCCGCTACGTGCTCGGCGGCCGCACCCCGGTCGACGTGCCGAGCCGGCTCGAGCTGCCCGGACCTCCGCCCTGGCAGGACATCCCCGTCGTGCGCCAGGGTGGCGGCGGCGAGCGGACCGACGTCGTGTGTGGCTACCTCCATTCGGAGCATCCGTTGTTCGACCCCTCGATGAACGCGCTGCCGCCCGTGTTCGTCGTCCGGCTGCCGGCGGGGCCCGCGTCGACGTGGGTGCAGGCGAGCATCGCGTACGCGCTCGAGGCGACCACCCCCTCGAACCACAGCTCGGTGGTGCTCTCCACCCGCCTGCCCGAGCTCGTCCTCATCGAGGTGCTGCGAGTGCACCTGTCGGCGGAGCCGTCGGGCGACCGCGGATGGCTCGTCGCGCTGCGCGACCCGGTGCTGGCACCCGCGCTGGCGCTCATCCACGCCAACCCCGAGCACCGGTGGAGCGTCGGCGAGCTCGCGACGCGCGCGGCGGTGTCGAGGTCGGTCCTCGACGAACGGTTCCGCCTCGTGCTGGGCAGGCCTCCGATCCGCTATCTGACCCAGTGGAGGATGCACGTCGCCGAGACACACCTGGGGACCACCGATCTCACCGTCTACGACATCGCGCGCCGAGTCGGCTACCAGTCGGAGGAGGCCTTCAGCCGGGCCTTCAAGCGCGAGCACGGGCAGTCGCCTACCCACTGGAGGTCCGCCCGTCGCTGACCGACGCCATCACCGAGTGTCCCTCCGGCGGCCCGTCGCCCAGTGCCTCGGTGACGCGCGGCTCCTCGTCAGCCGGGTGAACGGCATACGCCTGTCCTGCGGGTCGGCGTACCGTCCAAGGATGCGCAGCTTCGCCGTCACGGACGAGATCCGCTCCTACGCCGTCGCCCACGGGACGTGGCGGCCCGACCCCGTGGTCCGTCGGCTCCAGGAGGAGACAGCCGGGCTCGGCGACCCGGCGGGCATGCAGGTCGGTGACGACCAGGGGCAGCTGCTCACGATGCTGACCCGGCTGGTCGGTGCGCGACGGGCCGTCGAGGTCGGGACGTTCACCGGCTACTCGAGCCTGTGCATCGCCCGAGGGCTGGCCGAGGGAGGTTCGCTGCTGTGCTGCGACATCAGCCCGGAGTGGACCGAGATCGGCCAGCGCGCCTGGGCCGCAGCGGGACTGGCCGACCGGATCGACCTGCGCATCACCCCCGCGCTGGACACCGTGAGAGCCCTCCCCGACACGGCAGACATCGACCTGGTCTTCATCGATGCCGACAAGCCAGGGTATGCCGCCTACTGGGCCGAGCTCGTGCCGCGGGTTCGGTCAGGGGGCCTCCTGCTCGCCGACAACGTGTTGTGGAGCGGCCGCATCGCGGATCCTGAGGCCACCGATGCGAACACCACCGCGTTGCGCGCCTTCAACGACCTGGTCGCCTCAGACGAGCGGGTCGAGACCGTGGTCCTGACGGCCTTCGACGGCCTCACCATCGCCCGACGACGTTGACCCCAGCGGGCACCCGAGGGCCAGGCCTGCGCGTGCCGCGGGGTGCGGTGGATCATGATCGTTGACGAGAGGACACGGTGCCGATGCCAGCCACTGCCGGCGAGTTCGTCAGCGAGAGGTTCGACTACGACCGCGGTCGGCAGGTCACGGTGTACGTCCCGGTGGATCCCCCCGAGGCGGTTGTCTACGCCGGCGACGGCCAGCTGCTCTCACAGTGGGGCGCGGAACTCGAGGCGGCCGACGTACCTCCCACGTTGGTCGTCGGAGTGCACCGCTCGGCCGATGAGACGCTGCGCCTGCACGAATACTCCCCCGGCTTCGACCCGGACCGGTTCGCGGCGCATGAGACGTTCTTCGTCGAGGATGTCCGCGCATGGGTCCACTCGCGGTTCGGGCTGGCGATGCCCGCCGCGCGCACGGCGGTGTACGGCGTCTCCGCGAGCGGCGAGCTGGCGCTCGCCCTGGGACTACGGCATCCAGACATCTACGGTGCGGTCTTCTGCGCCTCTCCGGGAGCGGGCTTCCAACCCCCGGTGACGATGCCGAAGCCGCTGCCGAGGGCGTACTTCGTCGCCGGGACCCAGGAGCCGTTCTTCCACGAGAACGCCTCCCGCTGGGCAACAGCGTTCCGCGAAGCAGGTGCGGACGTCGTAGACACCCAGCGGGTCGGATCACATGGCGACGCCTTCTGGCGCCAGGAGCTCCCGCGCATGGTGGCATGGGCGTTCGGACGCTGACGCGCCACGCGTTCACCGTCATCGCGAGCACGTCCGGTGGCAACGGTCCGCTCGACGGGGTCGCCCCGCGGCCTTGAGAGGCAGCGTTTTGCGCCGTTTCCTCAACCTCCTGGAAGGCGTTTACGTACTGTGACCCCGTGGACGGGGGAGCCGACGAAAAGCGCATGCGCCTGCGCTACGCCGGCATCTGTCGGGTCTGCGAGGCGCAGCTGCCTGCCAAGACTCCGGCGATCTACGAGCGGACGACGAGGACGGTTCGGTGTCTCGACCATGACACCAGCGCTCCGGTTGAGCCCGCCGTTGTAGACGTGCCAGGGCCCTCCGCCGGCGACGTCGTCGAGCCCGGTACGCCGGGAGCGTCGGCGCGGCGTGAGTTCGAGCGGCGCAAGGCAAAGCGTGAAGAACGCGTCCGGGCCAAGCACCCGAAGCTGGGCGATCTCATCCTTGCGCTCTCCGACGAGCGACAGTCCACGACTGCCTGGGACGTCGGCGCACGTGGGGAAGAACGCCTCGGCAACGGCCTCGACGCGCTGGCGTCGGACACCGTCCGCCTGTTGCATGACCGGCGGATCCCGAGGAGCAGGGCGAACATCGACCACATCGCCGTGACCGCCGGCGGCGTCTACGTCATCGACGCCAAGAAGTACCGTGGCCGCCCCCACCTCAAAATCGAAGGGGGCCTCTTCCGGCCCCGCGAAGAACGACTGCTCGTGGGGTCACGCGACTGCACCAAGCTCGTCGACGGAGTGCTCAAGCAGGTCGATGTCGTACGCGGGCTGCTCGGCACCGAGGTCCCCGTGCACGGGGTGCTCTGCTTCGTCGAAGCAGACTGGCCCCTCATCGGTGGCGCCTTCACCACCCGAGACGTACTGGCCTTGTGGCCTCGTCGGCTCTACCCCCAGCTGGAGGCCGACGGGGCGCTCGCCGCCGACGCCGTGGCCGAGATCCACCGCAAGCTCGCTCACGCACTTCCTGCTGCCTGAACGGAGCCCGTGCGCGGCAGGCGCGGTGGAGAGACGCTGCCCGCTGCCTACTTGTCGTATGAAACAGCTCGAAGGGGCAAGGTGCCGATGTCGCGGCGCGAGGACGCAACCATCGTGCGCCGGTGCGGGCTGTCGGACCTCGCGGTCGTGAGGCGTCGGCCTATCGCACCATACGAATCTCGACCAGCCCGTCGAGATCTGGATCGGCCTGCTCGGTCCCGTCAGCGGTGAATCCGTTCTTCTCGTAGAACCGTCGAGCCCGCGCGTTGTCCCTCGCCACCCACAGTTGTGCAGGCCGCACGCCGAGAGCCTGGTCCAGGAGAGCCTGACCGACACCGTGGCCGTAGTGGTCGGACAGCACGTAGAGCGCGTACAGCTGCTCATCGCGCACCGGCGGGTGTCCTTGGTGGTCGGCGGCCGGACCGTGCGCGACAAACCCCACGATTCGGCCCGCGCGCCGGGCGACACGGACCCGCTCCCGGGCGTCCTCCTGCGACAGCCGACTCGACCACATCGCCTGCCGACGCTCGCGCGCTGCGTCATCGTAGAAACGCTCTGGGAGCAGCTCTCGGTAGGCTTCCCGCCACGCCTGAACGTGGACCGAGGCCAGTTCCTGAGCGTCAGCGAGGTGCGGCTCCACCACCTCACATTCTGTCGACACGGCCACTCACATCCTCACCGTGACTCGCGAGATTCGTCGCGCCACCTCGAGGACCTCCGTCGGGTGCCGTCCAGATGCCGCGGTCGTCCTGGACCATGCCGTAGTAGCGGTTGAAGCTGACCCCGGCCCCGGCGAGCCGGTCAACCGCGAGTCGAGCCCCGACGAGAGACATTCGCGGCCTGAATGGCGGGAGGCTCAGCCGCGCACCGCGGTGACCACGACAAAGCGACCTGTGCTCACGAAGGCGTCAGCGGATTCGTTGCCCTCCTCCAGGATCGCAAGCATCCGGGCGCGGGCCTCCTCGCCTTGGCCAAATCGTCGGAGCACCCCGACACCGGTCACCGCCATCGGGTGCGTACTGGAGCTCTCCATGAAGGCCTCTGGCGACGCCGCTGTGAAGGCGAGCTCGTGCGGTTCGGTGGTGACGGTCATGTCGTGGGCCGCGAAGAGCGTGGCCAGAGCCGCGGCGTCGTGCCAGGCGAAGGGTGGCGGCGGCGCTGGGGCGCCCAACGCCGCGCGGACCATCTCGCCTGCTGCCTGGTTCATCTGGCCCACCGCTCCGCCTGGGAGCCACGCCGTGAAGCAGATGCGTCCGTCGGGCGCCAGCACCCGGACCATCTCCTGTGCCGCGGCACGAGGGTCGGGGCAGAAGATCACGGCGAAGTTCGACAGCACGGCGTCGAGCGCACCGTCGGGCAGCGGCAGCGATGCGGCCTCCCCCGGCAGGAGCTTGATGTCCAACCCCTCGGCCATGGCCTGGGTGCGGGCGACCTCGAGGAGGCGAGCGGCCGGGTCCACCGCAACCGTGACGGCACCCGCGCGGGCCGCCATCAGTGCCACGGTTCCAGTCCCGCAGCCCAGGTCGAGCACGCGCTCACCCGGCACGAGGTGGGCAGCTTCGACCAGCGCCTTCGCGGCTGGCACCAGCGCGGGCGCCGAGCGCTCGTACTCGCCCGCACCCCAGTCGACTACCCCGGGCGTCGTCTTCGGGGCGATTGGTTCCGCTGGGACGAAGTCGGGCACGTTGGCTCCTCGAGAGTGTCATCGCAACGTACACCGTCGCTGCCGCTCCGGCCTCGCACCAGGGGCCTCGAGCGTGCGGAGCACGGGGACGGGCGTAGGCCCCCGGGACAGGGCTTGGACCGGTCTGCAGGCGGCGGTAAGACGCACCTGGCACGACCATCGCTGACTCAATGGATCGCGTCAGACTTCCCATGTTCTATGCGGCCCACGCGCCTCGTTTACAGCAGGCCACAGACGGGCACGTTGCGGGTATGCGCCTACAGGACCACAACAAGGGAGACCTCGCCCTGACAGCACTGACCCTGACCGTCGCTGCGGCGGCAGCTGCTAGCGAGGTAGCCCGCTGGACAGCGCGCCGACGACGCCGCCACCACTCCGCGCATGCGCTGCGCCCCACGCCGAATAGTCGCCCCCAGTCGTAAGAGCCGACGGGCTCGGATCCACAAGGTTTCTCGCTCTTCAGCGACGATGTGACGTCCTTCGTCCGAACCGGGCATCGGCGCGGCGCGTCGTCATGTGTGAGGCCGACCCTGACAGGTTGGCGCCTGACGGGAGAGGGGTGGCCAGGGTGCAGACCAGGCGATGGATGATCGCAGGACTTGTTGCAGTCGCTGTCGTGGTGGTCGTTCTCGTGATCGTCTACGGCGGTGGTGGCGCCGGTGGGGGTGGCGGGGGCACGGGCTACTGAGGCGCCGCAGTGGTTTGCCCGCCGTCAGCCCAGGACCGATACGGTCCGCAGTTCCGGCCCGACGTGGGCGATATCGACCCACCAACGAGGTCTGCTGGCGACGGATACGCAGTCGTCCCCGAGCACTCTTGTCGCCGCGACGTGCGAGGAGCGAGGTCAGGCCTCGAGGAGGAGCTCGAACTCCAGTTCGTGGTCGATCCGCACTCCCGCGGTGTCACGGACCGGGATCGTCGGCTTGAGCTTCCTCGACGCATGAACAGCATGCCGGTGGAGGGCGCACAGATCCAGGCCCAGACGCTGATAGAAGCCGATGGCGGCGAGGTTGTTGTTCGTGGTCACGAGCCAGACTCGGCGGCACCCCCTTGCTCGCGCCTCAGCAACACAGCGCCCCATCAGCGCCCGCCCAATGCCACGGCGCGGCTCGGTGGTGCTGATGGCGACGACCTCGTACGCGCGTTCCTTGACGTCGACCAGGACCAATCCGACGCGCCGATCATCAAGCGTGGCCAGGTAGCCCGGTAGCCCGGCAGCTTCGACGAGCTCCCCGAGCCTCGCCACGGACGTCGACGTCCACTCCTGCACCAGCGTCTCCGCCACCCAGGCGCGATCACCTTGCGCGATCGGCTTGATAAGCGGAAGCGAGTCCGACACCACGCCACCATCATCCGCCCGCGGGGCTCACGAGGGCGCGGCCATCGCCGCCACCGCGCACCTGCCAGCGTCAGGAATGTCGACTGGCGGCGCTAGGTGTACTGACCCGACACGTTGGTTGAGGGACTGCGACTCATCGCTGTGAGCTGCTGACATGGGAGGGCCTCCCGCGGTGGAGTGGAACTGCTCAAGGTTCACTTCGCCAAACAGGAGGCCCTCGTGTCCCACGCTAACGCTGCCCTGACCCCACGCGCCCGGCTCCGAGTGGCCAGGCTCGTCGTCGACCAGCACGTCCCGATCGTGGAGGTCGCAGCCCGGTTCCAGTGCGCCTGGCCCACGGTCAAACGGTGGGCCGACCGGTACGCCGCCGGCGAGGCGATGACCGACCGGTCCAGCCGGCCGCGGTCGATGCCGGCCAAGACCAGCCCGGCGACCACCAAGCGGATCGTGGCGTTGCGGCTGCGCAAGCGCCTGGGCCCGGTCCAGCTGGCCTCCCTGACCGGCGTCGCACCCTCGACCGCGCACCGGGTGCTGTCCCGGTGCCGCCTGAACCGGCTCCGCCACGTCGACCGTGCCACCGGCGAGCCGGTGCGCCGCTACGAGCACGAGCACCCGGGCGACTTGCTGCACGTGGACGTCAAGAAGCTCGGCAACATCCCCGACGGCGGCGGCTGGCGCTACGTCGGACGGGTCCAGGGGCGCCACAACCGCAGATCGACCTCGGGCAAACCGAAGAACGCGCACCACAACCCGAAGATGGGCCACGCGTTCGTGCACACCGCCATCGACGACCACTCCCGCGTCGCCTACGCTGAGGTCCACGACGATGAGACCGCCGCGACCGCGACGGCGGTCCTGCGCCGCGCGGTTGCCTGGTTCGCCACCCGCGGGATCACCGTCGAGAGGGTCCTGTCCGACAACGGGTCGGCGTACCGCTCCCACCTGTGGCGCGAGACCTGCACTGAGCTGGGGGTCAAGCACTCACGCACCCGGCCCTACCGTCCACAGACCAACGGCAAGATCGAACGCTTCCACCGCACCCTGGCCGACGGCTGGGGCTACGCCCGCTGCTACACCTCGGAAGACGAACGCCGAGCCGCTCTGCCAGCATGGCTACACGAGTACAACCACCACCGACCCCACACCGCCTGCGGGAACAAGCCACCCATCACCCGCTTAACCAACCTGTCGGGTCAGTACAGCTAGGACACTCCCGCTTCGCGGCTGTTAGACGATTGTCGGCAGGACCGGTGTCCGGCCAGACTCGGTTCCACGGTGAACTCGACCTCGACGGTGCACGCCACGAATGTCCTGGCCGATGATCTCGACGCATACGGGTGGCGGTGGACGGCGACGACCGTCCCCCGGACGATCTGCCCGTCGGGATATGGCTGCGGCGTGGACCCCTTCGACCCATAGGCCACAGAGCAAGAGCAGCCCGATGGCCATCACCAGGAGGCCGACGAGAATGCCACGACGCCTCGTGCGCCCACCCCACGGATCCCCTCGATGCAACGCACTTCGGTCGTGTTTCGCGGCGCACTGGAGCTCTTCGGGCGTCGGCGTCACAGGACCACGGCGGCGCCCATCGCGACGGTTCGGTCTTCGGGTAGCCGGAAGTACTCGGTGGGGGAGGCGGCGTTGTGCGCCAGGCCGACGAAGAGACGCTTGCGCCAGGTGCCCATCTCCCGACCGGGGCCGCGTTGGACCGTGATGCGTGACAGGAAGTAGTAGGCGGTGTCCGGGTCGACATCGATGATCTCGAGGTCGCGCGCCACGGCGAGTGCGCGTGGGACGTCCTGGTCCTCCTGGAAACCGAAGTTCAGCGTCAGGTGGGTGATGGCGTCGTAGGGGTCGCCCAGGTGGTCGAGCACCACCCTGTCCTCGTCGGTGACGAAGGGGACGTTGAGCGAGGAGGTGCTCACGATGAGGACGTTCTCGTGGATGACGTGGTTGAAGGTGGCGTTCTCGCGCAGTGCCAGAGGTGTCGAGTGCTTGTCGGGGTGCAGGAAGACGGCGGTGCCGGGCACCTTGTCGACGGGGTCGTGGTGGAGCCAGTCGATGAACGGCTCGATCTGTCCCTCCATCGAGGCCCGGCGCTCGGTGACGAGAGTGCGGCCGCGCTGCCAGGTCAGCATGACGGTGGCCACGATGAGTGCGATGAGCACCGGCAGCCAGCCGCCGTGGAAGAGCTTGGTGACGTTGGCGGCGAAGTAGGTCAGCTCGAGTCCCGCGAGGGGGACCCCGAGCAGCAACAGCTGCCAGCGGTTCCAGCGCCAGTGTGCTTCGGCGTACATGAGGAAGAGCGTCGTGGTGATCAGGAACGTCCCGGTCACCGCGAGCCCGTATGCCGTGGCGAGCTTTTCCGAGGACTGGAACGTCACCAGCAGCAGGATGACCCCGACGAAGAGGGTCCAGTTGATCGCCGGTACGTAGATCTGCCCGCGCTCGTGCGTGGAGGTGTGCCTGACGGTCAGGCGCGGGAGGTAGCCGAGTCGTTCGGCCTGACGCGAGACGGAGTAGGCGCCCGAGATGACGGCCTGCGAGGCGATGACCGTCGCCAAGGTCGCGAGGACCACGAGCGGGAGCCTCAGTGCCTCGGGTGCGAGGCGGAAGAACGGGTTCGAGGCCGCGGCCGGTTCCTGCAGGATCAGGGCCCCCTGTCCGAGGTAGTTCAGTGTCAGGGCCGGGAAGACGACGACGAACCAGGCCCGTCGGATCGGCTGCCGGCCGAAGTGGCCCATGTCGGCGTACAGCGCTTCGGCCCCGGTGATCGAGAGCACCACCGCGCCCATGGCGACGAAGGCGACGACCGGGTGGTCGATCACGAAGAGCAGCCCGTAGTGCGGGGACAGCCCGGTGATGATCGCCGGGTCACGGAACACCTGGCTGAGCCCCATGGCTGCCAGGACGAGGAACCAGAGGGCCATGACGGGGCCGAAGAACCGGCCGACGAGCTGGGTGCCGAGCCGTTGTCCCGCGAAGAGGGCGGTGATGATCACCGCACCGATGGGGACGACGAGGTGAGCCAGTGACGGTGTCGAGACCGACAGCCCCTCGATGGCGGACATGACGGAGATGGCTGGGGTGATGACACTGTCGCCGTAGAAGAGCGACGCGCCCAGCACCCCGAGCAGCATGACCAGCCCGAACCGTCGTCCCCCGGGTCGCACCGCCAGACGCGCGAGGGCGGCCAGGGCCATGACGCCGCCCTCGCCGTCGTTGTCGGCGCGGAGGATGAAGGCGACGTACTTGACGGAGACGACCACCGTGATCGACCAGAACACCAGCGAGATCACGCCGTACACGTCGCCTGGCGTGGCGGCGACGGTGTTGTGGTCGATGGAGAACACCGTCTGCAAGGCGTACAGGGGGGAGGTGCCGATGTCACCGAAGACGACCCCCAGTGCGCCGAGCGCCAGCGCGACCATGCCGTTTCGTGAGCGCTCCGAATCGTGTGCCACGACCCACCATCCTCCCAGCCGCTGGCGGACCACACCGACCCGTGCGACGGGCTGAGCCGTCAAGATCGCGTCAAGATTCGCTCGGACCGAGGGTGCCGTCAGGATGCCGTCAAGAACGCGTCAGGATGCCGCAGCCACGCGCTGCCGGGGGTGGCTTCGGGTGTGCGCTTGGGTCATGAACGGCAACGGTTGGGCGTGGCGAGAAGCGCCGGTGAGATACGCGGGCTTGCTGCTGCCCGTGGGGGTGGCGGCCCTGCTCGCCACGGCCCGCGACGCCGTCCAGGGGAGCACCGCAGCGATGGCACTCGTGGTTGTCGTCGTGGCGGCTTCTGCATTCGGAGACCGGTTGGCCGGCGTCCTGTCCGCCCTGTCTGCCGCCGCGAGCTTCGATTTCTTCCTCGTCGCGCCGTACTACTCGTTGTCCATCCACAGCCGCGACGACGTCGAGCTGGCTCTCGCCCTGCTCGCCGTCGGGGTGGCGGTCACGGAGATCGCCTCGTGGGGTCGCAGACAACAGGCCGCCGCGCACCTGCGCGAGGGTTACCTGCACGGTCTCGCCGAGCTGCTGGACCTCCCGCTGACGGCGACCGTCGAACAGACGTCGCGGACGATCGGGACGGCGATCTCGCAGGCCCTGGGAGCCGACCGAGCGGAGTGGGCCGCCGGTCACCCCGCGTGGAACGACGCCGTCGTGACTCTGGACGGTCGGCTCAGGCTCGGCGCCCGGAACCTGTCGGCCGGGAAAGCATCGCTACCCACCGACTCCTTCACAGCCCTGCCGGTGTGCGCGCACGGACGGTTGATGGGTCACTTTCGTGTCGTGTCGTCCACGCACGTCGTCCGCCCGAGCGCAGAGCAGCTGCGCGTCGCGCTGCTGCTCGCCGATCGCATGGCAACAGCATTGCCATCAGATGCCTTCACTCCACGCGAGGAGTCCCGCTGACCGTGCGGAACCGCACGAGAGGGAGCCGCTGGAGGAGCGTCCCGCCAGCGGCTGACCGACCCGCTTCGCGTCCGGTCGGTTCGGAGGGACGTAGGGGTGTCAGCTCTCGCCACCCTGATCGGGGTCGTCCTCCTCGTCGTGCCGCTCGTCCTCGAAGTCCTGCACGAACTGCCACGCCCGCTGCTCGAGGTCGTCAGCGTCGTTCTCGTCTCGGTCGCTCATCGCCCGCGCCAGAGCCCAGTCCGGAGGAACGCGGCGGCTGGGGTCCGGGCTGGGATCGGTCGGCATCTCTTCCACCTCCACGCGCGTACATCGCGTGTCCATTGTCACTCACGTGAAGGCACCTGACCTCCTGGAGGTGAAGCCTGCCCCTGTGGCCGGTGTCGTGCTCGACACCCGAGCGCGCACGTGCCATCACGAGCCACCCGGCCCACTGTCGTCTCCGTCCATTTCTCGTCGCCACAGCGCGGCCGCAGCCGCCAGGCGGTGGAAGGGGGCTGGCCGGCGTAGGGTTCGGAGCGAGGGTCGGCGCATCCGGGTGCCGGCAGATCGGAGTCCCCCAGTGCCAGCCGATCCGCCGGTTCCAACGCCGCCTGGACCGCGCCTGAGGGAGTTGATGTCGCTCGTCCGCGCGGCTCGTGGAAACGTGGACGTCCTGCGTGCGGGGAGAGTCGATCCGACGCTGCTGTTGTCCGCCCGTGGCGTCCTGCTCGACTCCTTGGAGAGCTACGCCGCGGAGCTCGTCAGACTCAGGCTGCCTATGCCGCCGGGACTTCGGGACGACCTGCGCCTGCAGCGAGGCATTCGTGACCGCCACGACGGCCGGGGGCACGCCGCTGGCGTTGGTCTGAAGCGCCGGGGATTCCAGCCGCCCGGCGCTCAGCGCCGGTGATCTCAAGGATCAGCATGGGAGGCGCCTCGCCTAGACACGAATGAACGGGAGGGAGCAACGTGGACTTCAGCGAGGCCGTCGAGCTAGCCGGCAAGGGCATGGACACCGCCGGGGTCGTCGTACTGGTCATCGGGGCCGTCGTCGCGGCAGCGCGAGCGGCCCGGAGTGCCCGGGGGCGGCAGCCAGGCACCTACCGGCAGTTTCGCCAACAACTGGGACGCACGATCCTGCTAGGGCTCGAACTGCTCGTGGCCGCCGACATCATCCGCACCGTCGCCGTGACCCCGACGCTGTCCAGCGTCCTCGTCCTGGCGCTCATCGTGCTGATCCGCACCTTTCTCAGCTTCTCCCTCGAGCTGGAGATCACCGGCCGCTGGCCTTGGCAGAAGGACCCCACGGCGCCTTCGGCCAGTAAGACCGCCTCCTAGCCTCGCGGAACCAACCTCGCGCAGGTCCTCCCGCGCCAGTGCGCGTGGTCTCGCGCGGCTCGGAGCACTGCCCACGTTCAGAGCTGGCGGCGAAGCATTCCTGTGGACCGTGCCGGCGTCGTCGATACCTTCAGCTGTCCTTCTTCAGACTCGGGTACTTCTTCTCGACCGCTGCTCGCACCTTCTTCTGCTCGGCCGAGGTGCCATGCTGTGCCACTCGCGCCAAGGCATTCCGCGCATGCTCGAGGTCGGGGATCGGATACTTCTCCCGGTCTGGCAGGGCGAAGGATGACTTCTTCAAGTTCTTGCGGTTCTTGCCGTCGCTCAGGTCCTTGGTCATGTAGATGACGCCTCTGCTCTCCGCGGTCAACTGGGTGCTGTCGCCTTGTCACCTACCCAGCCCGTCGGTCCCGTGTCGGCCCGCTAGCGAGCTCGTTGGCGCTTTCGGAGGGTATGGAACGGCCATGGCCGACACCGCAATCTTCGACGTCGACGGAACCCTCGTGGACACCAACTACCAGCATGCCCTTGCGTGGTTCCGCGCACTGCGCCGCTATGACATCACCCGACCACTGTGGCGCATCCACCGCGGCATCGGGATGGGTGGCGACCTGTTCGTCGCCGCTGTCGGCGGTCGAGACGTCGAGGAGGCGCACGGGGACGATCTGCGCCAGGCGTGGGCGGAGGAGTTCGACGAGCTCATCGGCGAGATCCAACCCTTCGAGGGCGCGCACGCGCTGCTGGCCGAGGTCAAGAAGCGCGGCTTCCGGCTGGTTCTGGCCAGCTCGGGCAAGACCGAACACGTGGAGGCCTTCCTCGACCTCATCGATGGCACGTCCCTCGCCGATGCCTGGACCACCTCCGACGACGTGCAGAAGAGCAAACCTGAGCCGGACATCGTGTCGGCGGCGCTGGCCAAGGTGGAGGGCGCCAGCGGCATCATGGTGGGCGACTCGATCTATGACGCTCAAGCGGCGGCCAAACTCAACATTCCTACCCTCGGGGTCCGCACCGGCGGCTTCTCGGTCGGCGAGTTGCTGGAGGCCGGCGTCATGCAGGTGTTCGACTCGCTGGTGGCCTTCCGTTATGCCCTCGATGGCACCCCGCTGGCTCGCGCCAGCCGGTGAGCGTGCAACTTGGGCCCCTTTCCTGCTGGCAGCCCTGGATCCGCCCTTCCCTTGTGCGTACAGGCCCATCGCAGAGCGAACGAGCCGAAGTGACGCAAGGTCCTTGCGGCTCCACGATGGAAGAACTTGTGGACGCCTCATTCAGGTGAATTGGTCCACGAACCAATCAGGGGAACGGCTGGATCGGCGAACGCGGCTCTCCAACCACCCTGGTGGCCCTCGCGTTTCTCGTTGACTACGCCCCTGTGCTGGATCCTCGCCTCGATGCGAGCACCCGGACCGTCCTGGACGCTCTCTCTTGGACCGTTTGGGCCGCGTTCGCCATTGACTTGTCTATCCGCCTCGTGCTTGCCAACGACCGGCGCGGATATCTCCTGCGTCATTGGTACGACGTGGCGCTGGTTGCGCTGCCATTGCTTCGACCGCTCAGGCTGCTGCGGCTTCTCGCGCTCGTGCGAATCCTGGACCGGTCGGCGGCTAGCAACCTGGCTGGGCGCGTGCTGGTGTATGTGGCCGGTGCTGCCTCGGTGGCTGTGGGGCTGGGTGCCCTCGCGGTCCTGGACGCTGAGCGGAGCGACATAAGGGCCAATATCAAGACGATCGGTGACGCTCTGTGGTGGGCGTGCGCGACAGTCATGACGGTCGGTTACGGAGACCTTGTGCCGGTTACCACCGAAGGACGAATTGTCGCAGTCGTTTTCATGGTGGTCGGAATCGGCCTCGTCGGGGCGGTGATTGGCGCCGTCACATCGTGGATTTCGGCACGCGTCCAGGCCGAGCGCGCGAACCAGGCATGATTCGCTTCCAACTATTCGCTGGACAGCCCCACGGATGGCGTACCTGTGCGCCGCGGTTAGACGCGGCAATGTGACGCGCGTGTGGATCTTGGGCGCATTCGAGACTGGGCCGGAACGTTGCGTTCAGGTCCGTGGTGACCGACAGTGGCTAGGCGACGTAGCGCTGGCGAAGGGGGGTGGGCGACGTGTCTGCTCGCTCCGTTTCGTGGGACACCGGCCCGCAGATCCCGAACACCGGCTTCCGGCATCTGGTCACGGAGGCCGACACACAGGGCCGTTTCTCCGCACAGTCGGCGGTGGTCGGCCCCCGCTCTCTCGTGATACCGCATAGCCACCAACGTGAGGACGAGTTCACGTTCGTGTACCGCGGACGAATCGGTGGCCTGGTGGGCGATGAGGAGATCGAGGTCGATGAAGGCGGGTTCCTGTTCAAGCCGCGCGGGATCGTGCATGCGCTCTGGAACCCCACCGATGAACCCGTCGTGGTGATCGAGTTCATCAGCCCAGCTGGCTTCGAGCACTTCTTCGAGGAGATGGCCTCGCTCGAGCGCGCGGATCCGGACACCATCCGTGCTATCGCCTCGCGGTATGGGCAGCAACCCTTCCCCGAGCTGGTGCCCGGACTCCAGGAACGCCACAGCGTCCGCTTGTGACCGCACCAAAGGTGCTATTCCGAGATGGCGGGGAGGGGCACCTTCCCCGGCTGGGTCGTGGCAGGGCGTCACTTGCGCGCCCGCCTTGAGCGGTGTGCCGCACCGGCCCTCCGCGTGCCTGCTCGCGGCGTTGTGACGCACCCTTCCCGACACGCGTCCTTGGTGGGGCTAGCGGGGTCGGTGGGTGAAGCGCATCGGGTCGAAGGCGGGAACTGCGGCGGCTGAGCCTCGTTCGACGAGATCGGCCACCAGCGACGCTGTGGGAGCGGCGAGGCTGAGCCCGAGCATGTTGTGGCCGGTCGCCACGACGACGCGTTCCGCACCCGGCGCGCAGCCGATGAGCGGCTTGCCGTCGGGCGTCATGGGACGGGGACCGACCCGCTCGTCGGTGCTGGCGTCCCAGTCGACTCCGGCCAGGTACGGCGCGGCCTTGCGCTTCATGACGTCGATGCGCCCGGCACGCAGGCCATCCCGCGTCCCGTCGAGCTCGACCATGCCGACCAGCCTGGTCCGGCCGCCCATGGGAGTCACGCCGACATGGGTCTCGCCGAGTCGGAGCACGTGCGTGGGTGGGTGCTTGGGGTGGACGGTGAAGCTGTAGCCCTTGCCCGGGGTCACATAGCCGCGGATCCCCAGTGGCCGCAGCAGCTGCTCGGCCCAGGCGCCCGCAGCGATGACGGCGTGGCCGGCCTCGACGGCGCCGGAGCGGGTGGACAGCTCGACCTTGGTGCCCCGCTGGCGCACCGCCAGGACCGGCGTGTCCTCGAGGACCCGCACGCCCCGTGACCTCAGGGACTGGCCGAGGCGATCCACCAGCCGTGACGGGTCCAGCCACCGGTCACCTCGGTGGACGAACCCGAACTGGGCTGCGTCGCCCAGGCCGGGTTCGAGCTCCTGCAGCCCACGGCGTTCCAGGATCGGTTCGGGCGCCGGGCAGAGGCCAAGTCGCGAGACCGAGAGGAGGGACGCCCGTGAGGCCTCCGCCTCCTCGCGGGTCGGGTGCAGCACGAGGAACCCCTCGTCCTGCAGGTCGTCGATGACCCCGGCCGCGACGAGTTCGTCGACGAGCCCGGCCGTGCGACGGTTGAGCAGGTCGAGCTCGTCCCACGACCGCCTGAACGTTCGCCCGCCCGAGCTGGCCAGGAACCTCGTCAGGTAACCCGCCACGCGTGGAAGCGCTCGAGCGCTCAGGAGGAAGCTGCCGCTCCCCGGCGAGACGAGCGAGCGCATCCCGTCGCGGACGACACCCCATGACGGGAGCGGGTCGCTGCGGGCCGGGCAGACCCAGCCCCCGTTGACGCGGGCAGCGCCCCCGCCGAGCCCGCTCCCGGCTTCGAGGACCGTGACGGCATACCCTCGCTCGAGGAGCTGGTGCGCGCTGAACAGCCCGATCAGCCCGCCACCGACGACGGCGACCTCACCGGCGGGCATCAGAAGCGCTGGTCCCTCAGGTCGCTCGACACGCGCGGCTCGGCCCGCGCGCCGAGCTCTGCCTCCTTGATCTGGGCACGCCGGTCGTCGCCGGGTTCGACATCGGCGTCCGGGTCGACGTGCGTGGGGTCGAGCACCCGCTTGAGGAAGGTGCGGGTGCGATGGTGCTGCGGGTCGCCGATGACGCGGTCGGGGTGCCCCTCCTCGACGATGACGCCGCCGTCCATGAAGATGACGCGGTCGGCGACCTCTCGCGCGAACGCCATCTCGTGCGTCACCACGATCATCGTCATGCCTTCGGACGCGAGCCGTCGCATCACGGCCAGCACGTCACCGACGAGCTCGGGGTCGAGGGCCGAGGTGGGCTCGTCGAAGAGCATGAGGTCCGGCTCCATCGACAGCGCGCGGGCGATCGCGACGCGCTGCTGCTGGCCGCCGGAGAGCTGTGCGGGGAAGGCGTCGGCCCGGTCTGCGAGCCCCACCTTCTCGAGGTTGGCGCGGGCGACCTGCTCGGCCTGGGCCTTGTCCCGCTTGTGGACGACCTGCTGCGCCACGGTGCAGTTGTCGAGGACGGTCAGGTGTGCGAACAGGTTGAACTGCTGGAAGACCATCCCCATCCTGCTGCGCACCCGGTCGATGTCGCAGTCGGGGTCGGTGACGTCGATCCCTTCGACGCGGATCGTGCCGCCGCTGGGCTGCTCGAGCAGGTTGATGCAGCGCAGCAGCGTGGACTTGCCGGAGCCCGAGGGCCCGATGACGCAGACCACCTCGCCCTGGCTGATCGAGGTCGTGATGTTGGTGAGCACCTCGACCGACCCGAAGGACTTGCGCAGGTCGGTGATCTCGACGACCGCGTCGCCGGGCGCCGAGGCCGTATGCCGTGGGGGCGGGTGGGTCGTCATCGTGCCCTCGCAGTCTTGGCTTCCATCCGCCGGACCGCGAACGTGAGCGGCAGGGTGATGAGGAGGTAGCAGAGACCCGCGATGACGAGCGGCGTGAGGTTCGCGTTCGTGTTGGCGAGGTCCCGGCCGTACTTGGTCAGGTCGAACGACGTCGAGGACAGCCCGATGATGTACGCGAGCGAGCTGTCCTTGACCACGAGGATGAGCTCGTTCGTCAACGGGGGGGTGACGATCCGGAAGGCCTGCGGGAGAACGATCTTGCGCGTCGCGGCACCGGCCGGCATACCGAGCGACCGGGCCGCCTCGACCTGCCCCTTGGGCACGGCCTGGATGCCGGCACGGATCGTCTCGGCCATGTAGGCGGCCGCGACGATGCCGAGCGCGCTCCACACCGTTCCGTAGATACCGAAGGGGATCTCGAGTCCCGGGAAGGCGAGCGGGAGCAGCCCGAAGGCCAGGAGCACGATGATCGCCGGCAACCCGCGGAAGAACTCGATGTAGACCGTCGCGATCCAGCGGTAGGGGCCGACGGACGACAGACGCATGAGGGCGAGGATCGTCCCCAGCACGAGACCGAGGACGAACGCCCCCAACGCGTACACGGCGGTGTTGAGGAGTGCCCGGCCGAGCCCCTGGGTCAGGGTGTCGACGATCAGGTCGCCGCGGAAGAAGACCTTCTGGATCTGGGGGAGGTCTGCGACCGACACGAGGATGACGACGGCGGCCACGAGGACGGCGTACTGCACCCACCGGATGCGCTGGGCCCGCTTGCGGGGCGAGAGCCTGCGCACTCGCCCCGCTGCTGCGGGGGACGTCATGGCAACGACCTCACGGAACGCTCGGCATGACAGCCGGCTCGGAACCGAACCACTTCTTGTAGCTCGCCTTGTAGGACCCGTCCTCGATGGACTTCTTCAGGGCCGCGTTGAAGGCGTCCTTGATCTTGGCGGCGTTGGGGTTGTCCTTCTGGAAGAGGAAGCCGTACTGCTCGCCGGTGTCGAACTCCTTGACCACCGCGAAGTCCGGGTTGGCCTTGGCGAAGTCGAGCAGGGGACCGTTGTCGTTGATCGCCGCGTCGACCCGACCGGACTGCACGCCGGCGATCTCGGTGGGCAGGTCGTCGAAGACGACCGTCTCGTAGCCGTTGGCGTCCTTGTTCTTGTCGCCGTAGGCCTGGCCGGTCGTGTCGGTCTGGACGCCCAGCTTCTTGCCCTTGAGGGACGACAGGTCGGTGATGCCCGCGGACTTCTTCGCGAGGAGCGCCTGCGTCGCGCTGAAGTAGGGGGTCGAGAACGCCACCGACTGCTTGCGCTTGTCGTTGATGGTGACCGCACCCATCGCCATGTCGCACTTCTTCGCGGCGAACACGGCGCCAGAGGTCTGCGAGGCGAAGTCGATGTCGACGATGGTGACCTTGGACTGGCCCAGCTGCTTCGCAGCGTTCTGCGCGAGGTCCATGTCGAAGCCGACGACGTTGCCCGAGGCGTCCTTGAACTCGAACGGCTTGTAGGACAGGTGAGTGCACACCGTGAGGGCGTCCGAGCTGACGAGCTGCGGACCACCCGAGGGATTGCTGCCCGAGCTGCTCCCGGAGTCCGAGCTCGAGCCACAGGCGGCGAGGGCGAGAGAGGTGGCGGAGACGACCGCCGCGAAGCCGAGAAGGCGGGACCTGACCTGCGACATGTGTTCCTCCAAGGTTTGTCGGTAGCGGCGACACTACCCAGCGGGGCCCCGTCCCGGTACGACCACGACGGCACAGTCCGATAACTGGCCGAGCGGCTCACGGGCTGGCCGGTGCGGAAGTGCATGCACCTGTTGCTCGACGGGCCGAGGGGGGCGGGTGATGGCAGCGCCTCCTGCCGGGTATGCAGCCGGCATGGCTGACACGGCGATCTTCGATGTCGACGGAACACTCGTGGACACGAACTACCAGCATGCCCTCGCGTGGTTCCGCGCCCTGCGCCGCTTCGACATCACCCGCCCGATGTGGCGGATCCACCGGGGCATCGGGATGGGCGGCGACCAGTTCGTCTCGGCGGTGGCGGGTCGGGAGGTCGAGGAGGCGCACGGGGACGCGCTGCGCGAGGCGTGGGCGGAGGAGTTCGACGAGCTCATCGGCGAGATCCAGCCCTTCGAGGGCGCGCATGAGCTCCTGGCCGCGGTCAAGGAGCGGGGTTTCCGACTGGTGCTTGCCAGCTCGGGCAAGAGCGAGCACGTGGAAGCCTTCCTCGACCTCATCGACGGCAAGTCCCTCGCCGACGCCTGGACGACCTCCGACGACGTCGAGCACAGCAAGCCGGAGCCGGACCTCGTGTCGACGGCGTTGGCCAAGGTCGAGGGCGCGAGCGGCGTCATGGTCGGCGACTCGATCTACGACGCGCAGGCGGCGGCCAAGCTGGGCATCCCCACTCTCGGAGTACGCACCGGCGGCTTCTCGGTCGGTGAACTGCTGGAGGCCGGCGTGCTACAGGTCTTCGACTCGCTGGTCGCCTTCCGATACGCGCTGGACGGCACGCCGCTGGCTCGCGCCAGCGGCTGAGGCGGCACCCCGTGGACGTACGCGTGGGGCTGTGTGGGTGGACGATGTCGCAGTCGTCGTACGTGCGTCGATTCCCCGTGGTCGAGGTGCAGCACACGTTCTACGAGCCGCCGGGCGACGCCCTGTTGGCGCGCTGGCGAGCCCAGGTGCCGGCCGGCTTCGAGTTCACGATGAAGGCGTGGCAGATCGTGACCCACGAGTCCAACAGCCCCACCTACCGGCGCCTGAAGCAGCCGCTGCCCGACAGCGCCCGTGGCCAGGTCGGAGGGTTCCGCACCGCTCCACCGGTCCTCGCGGGCTGGCAGCGGACTCTCGACTGCGCTCGCATCCTGCGGGCCAGCGCCGTGCTGCTGCAGTGCCCGAGGAGCTTCCGCCCGACGGCCGAGAACGTCAGTCGGCTGCGCGGCTTCATCTCGCAGGTGCAGCGCCCCGCCGGGCGGTTGCTGTGGGAGCCTCGGGGCGACTGGCCCACAACGCTGCTCACCGAGCTCTGCGCCGAGCTCGACCTCGTCCACGTCGTCGACCCCATGCAGACCGAGACGGTGACACCCGACCAGACCTACTACCGGCTGCACGGCACCACCGGGTCCCGGCACGTCCACACCGATGACGAGCTGCGCCGGCTACGCGACCTCGTCGTGGACCGACCGTCGCCGTACGTCATGTTCAACAACCTGCCGCGTACAGGCGATGCAGAGCGGTTCCTCGCCTTGCTGTCGCAACGGTGAGCCCGCGGCTACTCGAAGATCACTTACGACTGGTCTGGGTCCGGGGAATCACTCCAGATAGCGCCGAGCGCGGACGAGCTCGGCGGCATACGGCGGCGTGGCGAGGGACACGGTCTCGACGCCGCGTCCGGTGCGAGGGGCATGGACCATCCGGCCGGCGCCTGCGTAGATGCCGACGTGGTGGACCAGACCGGCGGTCGCGAAGAAGAGCAGGTCGCCGGGCCGCAGGTCCGGCGTGGGCACGAGCCGTCCCTGGGTCGACTGCGGCGACGCATCCCGGGGGACGGTGACGCCGTGCACGCGCAAGGTGAGCCACGTCAGGCCGGAGCAGTCGAAGCCGAACCCCGAGGCGCCGGCCCACAGGTAGGGCAGGCCGGTGAACATCGTGGCAGTGCGCACCAGACTGCGGCCGTCCCTCGCGAGCGCTGCCGTGCCGGTGCGGGTCAGAGACACGTCGGCGGCAGCGATGCGCGTCACCCGGCCGGGCGGGGCGGCCACCCGGACCTCGGCAGCTGTCGCGGTCACGACCGGAAGCCGCGTGCCGAAGCTGATCTCGACGATGGGCCGCCTTGCGCCGTCGGCCGATCGGAGCCACGCCGTCGGGGTGACCACGACCGCGGTGGAGGTCGCCGATAAGGGGGCGGAACCGGTGAGTTGGGCCGCCGGCACCCAACCCGGATAGCCGCGGACGTCCAGAGGGGTCGGCTGGTCTGGGACGACGACCTTGACCCAGGACCCGGAGCGGGCGGTCACCAGGACCCGGTCACCGAGGAGTGCCTGGGTGTCGGCGCGGCCACTGAGATCTCGACGCAGCGGCACGGTCAGGGCCGACAGCCAGGTCCGGATCCGCGCAGGGTTGGCCAGGGCGGGCCGGTCGACCGCGCGGGGAGCGTTCGGCGAGCGCCAGACGGTTGCCACCGAGACGGCCACCCACGCGGACCGCCCCACCTGCGGCATGTCGGTCGTGGGCGCCGCGGTGGCGGTGGGGCTCGTCGGGCTCGGTGACGGACGCGGTGACGGACGCGGTGACGGACGCGGTGACGGACGCGGTGACGGACGTGGTGACGGACGTGGTGACGGACGCGGACTGGCCGCCGTGCTGGAGGACGGAGGGGGTGTCGGCAGGGATGACGAGGGTGGCCGTCGCGGTTCGCTGGGTTGGCGGCGCAGGCGCCGTCGGGCCTGGACTGGCGCACCCCGCAATCAGCAGGGCCATCACCACCACCAGGACGACTCCGGGCGCGGCCACACCGGGGGGCTGCCTGGGAGGACACTGCAAGCAATGACCCTGACCCCTCACAACTCCAGTGTTCATCCGTCTCGCCGTAGGCACACGGGGCTAAGGTCCCGGTCCACCGCGGCCAAGGCGCGGACGGCGGTCGACATCAGCGCCTCTGCCATGGGGGCGCTTGCTCCTGCCGACAGTGTTGACGCCATCGGTGTGCCGCCTAGCCGCGATGTAACGGTCGCCCCCGCTCTGCAGAGTCGACTGTGCGAGCCAGTCAGACGCCGGCGACGTATGCGGTGAGGAAGTGGACGCCGTGCCGGTCTAGGTTGCCTCGGGCGCGGTCGTAGTGCTCTGTGGTCCGCGGGTCGGCGTGCCGGGCGAGGATCTGGGCATCGCGCAGCGGGACGCCGGCGTCGAGGGCGTTGGTGATCGCGGCATGTCGGAGTGAGTGCGGACTGATGTGCCGCGGGATGCCGGCGGTCTTCGCGATCCTGGCGACCATCCGGTACACATCCCGCCGGTCAACCGGGTTGCCGGACGTCGGTCGAAGTACCAGCGGTCCGCTCGTACGGTTGCCGCGACAGGCCTCGAGTGCGCGCAGTACCGGGACCGTCACGGGCATGGTCGCGGGCTTGTTGCCCTTGCCGACCAGGTGCAGCACCCGGTGGCCCCGGAGGGTGTCGGCGTAGTCCTCGATCCGCACTGCTGCGGCTTCCGAGGCGCGGAGCGCGTTGATGCCGAGGAGGTACGCCAGTGCGCCGTGGTGGACGGTTATCGTCTGGGCGATCTGGAGGAACCGGATCAGCTCAAGCCGGTCCAGTCCTTGGGTCCGGGACTCATCACGGTGGACCTTCGGCAGCCGCGCGTACACGGCGGGGTCCGATGGGATGAGGCCGTCGACGTGGGCGAAGCGGAAGTAGCCGCGCACCGCGTGCATCATCGTGACGACGGACGAGTCCATCAGGCCACGCTCGCCGAGGTGGCGGATGTACAGCTCGATGTGAGCTCGCTGGATCCCGACTAGCGGGTCGAGGCCGTGGCTCTCGCACCAGGTGAACCATTGCCGCAGCTGGAACGCGTAGAGCGAGTGGGTGCGCCCGGCGTACCGCGCCAAGAACGACACCGCGGCCAACTGGCTTTGGGACATGGAGGCTGCCTGGAACGGCAGCAGGATTGTTGAACTGGTCATGGGGTCACCTCTTGCGGCGACATGACTAGCGGTCCGACCCCGCCCGCCGCCCGGCGCGGCCGGGGAAGGGGACCGCACCGACGGTAGACCTCGGTCTCCGCTACTGCCCCGCCTGCAGGCGGCGGTGTGACACACGGGGTCACAGAGCAGCCGGGCCTCGTGGCCACCGTTGCGTGCAGTGGCGTTCAGGGAAGGGCGGGCTCCGGGTTGTCGCTGATGAATCGTTGAGCGGCTTGTTCTTCGACGAGTCCCTCGTCCACGAGCCATTGGACAGCCCGCACTCGGGCCCTGGCATCACGCACCGCCTGCCAGACCGAGATCAGCTCGGGACGGTGGTCGTAGACCTCGTTCCTGAACCGCCGGAACGCGCCCTTGCCCTGCAACGACGCGCTCAGGCGTCGACCAGCAGCCTTGTCGCTGATGCCCTCGGCGAAGTCGACCATGTCCTGGTACCACACGTAGGACGGCAGGGGATCGATGACAATTAGGTCCAGCTCGTCGAGCTCGACCGGGTTCTCACCGTCGATGCCGGTGTCGCTAGTCCAGAACACGACCTCGCCAGTGCGCGGATCGACCAGCCAGCGATGGTCGTAGTCCGTCTGGTCCGCGAGTGCAGCGGCGATCTCCTCGACGTCAATGCTGTCCAGGTTGAGCACCGATTCAGCGTAGAACTCGAGGCAGCGCATCGGCGCGTGAGACTCGGCCGTCTGCGCCGAACTCGCGGCGGAAAGACGCACGTGGAGTCACCGCGGAAGCGCGCTTCATTTGTCGCTGAAAGGGTCGGATTCCCGGCCCAGCCTCCGTCGCCTCATTGCTGGAGCACGACGGGCCAGACGCGGACCTCGCTGGGGGCAACCGGGGCTGCCTCGGCCTGTGTTCCGAGGGCCGTGCACCGGTCCGGTGCCGGGCAGTCCACCCGCGACATGTCCGACCTGACCGGCGTTGTCCCGGGCACCGCCGGCGCGGTAGCGGTACTGAAAGTGCTCGAGAGGTCCGCCGAGCCAAGCAGTCCGCGGAACGTGCCGGTCTCGGTTGACACCCCGACTGCCGCGCAGGGCCCCGTCGGCGGGCAGCTGAGGTCCGCGAGTGACCGGCCCGCTCCGCCCGTGCCGCTGGACGTCCCTTGATGCCATGTGCCGGACGTGAAGGTGAGCACGAGAGGCTTCGGGCCGGAGGATGACCCGTACGACCCGGCCGCCACGCAGGCACCCGCTGACGGACAGTCCAGACCCGGGAGATAGTAGTTGTTGCTGGCGATGGCGTCGATAGGCGTCGGGGCCCGTCGCAGGCTGATTCCCGCCGGGGTGATCTCGCCGACGAACGGCCGGCTCCCTGTGGCGCTCGGGTCGTAGCGTCCCGCCACCACGCATGTCTGGGCCGCGTAGCACCGCACCCGCTGGACGGCGCTGACCGATGCTGCTCCGTCCGCGTCGTCGGGCAGTGGGGCCGCGTTCACGCCGACGACGCCGCCGCTCAGACGAGCCAGCAGGAAGACGCGCTTTTGCGCGGTGGAGTAGCTCCCGACGGCGACGCAGTCGTCGGGGCCCGAGCAGGACAGCGCGGACAGCTCGGGGGCGCCGAACGTGGGGTCGCGGTCCGGAGGCGAGTCCAGCACGGTCGAGGTCCAGGCTCCGGCACGGTACGTTGCGAAGACCGCCCTCCCGGAGGCGCTGTCGTTGCCAGCCCAGCCGACCGCGTGACAGAGGCCGATCGAGGGACAGGTGACGTCCTTGAGCCCGAATGGTGTCGACCCGTTCGGGCTGGGCAGCTCCATTACGGTGGCGATTCCACTCTCGACCCGGACAATGACCCCTTGACCGATGTCGCCTTGGACTCCGACTCCCATACAGAAGGCCGACGTGGCACACGACAGGGCCGTGAAATTGACGTCGGCAGGGATGAAGTCGCCGACGCGCGAGAACTGCCACACGCCCCCGCTCTCGGTCTCCGACAGCATCCGGAACTGGTCAGAACCTGCGACCCGATACGCGCCTAAGGCAAAACAGCTGCCGGGCTCCGGACACGAGAGCGCATCCAGGTGCGTTCGCATGGTGACCGGATCCGTGGATGCGTCACTTGGCATGGGCAGCTTGGCGGCTCGCCACGCGCCCGGGGCCAGGTAGTACCCGGCCACGTCACCGACCAGCTGCACCGACCCCGTCGACCCGTTGCGCAACGCCACCCGACCGTTCGCACCGACCTTCACCACCACCAGGTTCGACACCGTCTCCACCGCCGAAACCCCCGACGCCGGGACTCCACCACGACCCAACACCTGCACCCGAGCCGTCCCAGCCGCGGCCACCGGACCCACGGCACCCAACCGCGACCGCGTGTCCAACACCCGCGCCGGCGCCAACGACACGAACGACCCCGCCGCTGGCGCCACGGCCACGGGCACGGCCGCGGCCGCGACCGCCTGGGCCTGGGCCGGGGAGCTCGCGGTCTGACGAGGCGCGCCAGCCACAGTGCTCGGGGTGGCGCCGGCAGGAGGCGCAGCCACGGCTAGGGCCAGCAGCACGGCTACCGCCATGGGCAGCGGCCATGGCGTTCTCGCCAGGCCGGCGCGGGCACGAATGGAACGGGCGCGAGCAAACATGCGGTCTCCTGGGTGCTGTCGGACTCGAGCCCGCCGTCCCGGCGAGTCAGCAGGGGGATCATCGCAGGTTCGGAGGCCACAGACCCTCGGTTCGCGCGACCTCGCGAACGTCGGCGCGCTGTCCGTTCGACCGGGTGCATCAGCTCGATCTGAAACCTGTGTTACCCGCACTGCAGGTAGCGGCCGACCACCTCGCCTTCTGGCTCAAGATCGGGAAGGTGGGCGCGGAGGGGAGGGTGAACTACGCCGAGGCGCTCGAAGTTGCCCTCTGCCACGGCTGGACCGACCGACGGGCAGAAACGGCGAATTGACGCACACAGGTTATTCAGCTGGCGGGTGTCTGAGGCGGGCGAGCCGGGGGGACATGTCCACCCGCGTGCGACTGCGTCGTCAGTCGGCAACGTCGCCCACTTCCGGCGTTGCCGACGACGCACCAACCACAAGGACGATCGGCAGCGGTGTGGCCGCGGCGAGGAAAGGACGGAACCGGGTGGCTAGCTCTTCCAGGCGTCGCGGCCCGTTTTTCCTCTTCCTAGACAACGAGTCGAACCGGATGGCCGGACTACGACTCGCCACAGGCTCGTGCTGCGCCGTTCAGGGTTTCGTCACCGGTCGTTGGTCCCCGACTAGCACTATCAAGGACATGTCGGACCTCTCTCGCCGATCCTTGCTCAGTGGCTCTGCCGGCATGGGCTTGGCCGCCCTCAGCGCCGGCACGGCTGCACGGCCAGCCGCTGCGTTGGTGCGCACGGGCCAGCCGATGTTGACACATGGTGTGCAGTCTGGTGACCCGGAGGCTGGGGCAATCACGTTGTGGAGCCGCGCGGACCGTCCCGCCCGGCTGGTTGCCGAGGTGTCCTCGGACTCGTCGTTCCGGCGGGTGCTTCGCCGGATGAGCACACCAGTTGTCACGGCTGGTTCGGACTTCACTGGCCAGTTGCGGATGCACGGTCTGCCGTCGGGCGCCGACCTGCACTACCGCATCACCCCGGTCGACCCTCATGACCCGACGCTCGCTGGTGAGCCGGTGCTCGGCCGCTTCCGGTCGGCCGTGACCGATCGGCGTCCGATCCGGTTCCTGTGGTCAGGCGACATCGCGGGGCAGGGCTGGGGTGTCAACCCCGATCTCGGCGGCTTCCCGATCGCGCGGGCGATGGCGGCAGCCAACGCAGACTTCTTTCTGAGCTCGGGAGACAACGTCTACGCCGACGGCCCGGTCAGGGCAGAGGTGATGCTTCCGGACGGTCGCGTGTGGCACAACATCGTGACCCCCGAGAAGACCCACGCCGCGATCACGCTCGATGACTTCCGTGGCCAGTTCAAGTACAACCTGATACCCGACAACCGGACCTGGCGGGAGTTCCTCGCCAACTGCGCGATCGTCGCCCAGTGGGATGACCACGAGGTGCTGAATAACTGGTACCCCGGCGAGGTTCTGGTCGGCCGGTCGGGCTACCCCGACGGTACGCCGGTCGACCCGCTCGTGGCCCGGGCGCGGCAGGCGTTCCACGAGTACATGCCGACCTCGCGCACCTCGCCGGACAGGTTGGGCCGCGTCTACCGCAAGCTCTCCTACGGGCCGCTGCTCGACGTGTTCGTCCTCGACATGCGCAGCCACAAGGACCCCAACACGACGGACCTGGAAACCGCCGGTGACGGCGGCATCCTGGGCCCGGAGCAGACGGAGTGGCTGATCAGAGAGCTGAAGCGGTCCCGAGCGACGTGGAAGGTGATCGCGAACGACCTGCCGTTGGGGCTCGTCGTGCCCGACTCCACCGAGGGCAAGCCCGACCAGGAGAGCATCTCCAACGGTGACCCCGGGGCGCCGAAGGGGCGCGAGATCGAGCTAGCCCGGGTGCTTACCGAGCTCAAGCGGGCTGGCGTGCGCAACCACGTCTGGCTCACCGCTGACGTCCACTACACCGCAGCTCACCGATACCACCCCGACCGTGCGGCGTACCAGGAGTTTGACCCGTTCTGGGAGTTCGTGTCGGGCCCCCTGAACGCCGGAGGCTTCGGCCTAAATGTACTGGATGCGACCTTTGGCCCCGAGGCAGTCTTCGTTGCCAGCCCGCCGCGCGCCGGCGTCTCTCCGCTGGAAGGGTTCCAGTACTTCGGTCAGGTGGACATCGACCCGCAGACGGAACAGTTGACCGTGACCCTTAAGGGCATCGACGGCCACGCGTTGTTCACCCAAGTCCTGGACCCGGCAGCGCCCTGAGCCTCACCAAAGGGGGTCCTGGTCAGGCTGAAAGTTCACGATGGTCGACCGACCACCAGTCACCGCACGCCCTAACGAGCCTCCAGAATCCGGCGGTCCTGAAGTGGACTGAGTGACCTTGGACGTCGTGCGCGAAGGCTTGTCTCCTCGACGACAAGGGCTACGTCTCGCGACGACCTGGTGGAGTGCCACGCTGGTCCATTGACGGGGCGCGGCTCGAACCGAGCCGCCAACGAGCCAGCGGATTACTGGCACGTGTAGGGCACATCAAAGGGCAATCAGTCCGGTCCCGCAGGAAGGTCGGCTCGCGGCGGTGTGACGCACGTGGTGGTCCCGCTTACCGCCGGCATAACAAGTAGATGCGGAGTCGAGGTCTATCCCGCCACCACGGGAAAGGGCTCGGCCTGCTAGGGCTGGCGCGGCCACTGCCTGACGATCGGAACCAACATCACCCCTGGCTGAACCGGGAGGGCCAGGAACGACTGCCGACCCGAGCTGCATCCAACACAGCGGCGTAACACCATCGAAGGATCTATGATCCCTTGGTGACGTTGGGCGTAACAAGGCTCACCGAGCGCCAAGCCGAGCTGCTGGAAGAGTGGTTGCCGGGAGCTGAGGTAGTGAGCGATCTCAGTTGGGGGCTGACCCGGACTACGGTGCTCGAGCTCTTGCATCAGGGTGCTCGCTATGTTGCCAAGGCTGGCGGCCCGCATGATCAAGACACTGCCCGCGAGATTCGCGCCCATGCAAAATGGTTGAGTCCTTGGACGTCGATCGAACGCGCTCCTGAGTTGGTCGCAGCTGACGAGGGTGTCAAGCTCCTCGTCACACGATTTCTTCTGGGAACAGTTGTGGAACGAACGCCGTATCTCCTGCTTCCTGAAACGTACCGGCAGGCTGGTCAGTTGCTTGCGCAGCTCCACGGTCAGCTCCAGGTCCAAGCCGCTGGTTTCGAAGCTAGGGAAACGAGAAAGCCCTGCTGTCGCTCAACATGAACCACGGCATCGACCCAGAGACGGTGGCTCGGCTCCGTTCGACGGTGGAATTATGGCCCGAGACCTCCAGTACGGTGGTGCCCACGCACGGGGACTGGCAACCACGTAACTGGCTCACGTGCCGGGGCCTCGTGAGCGCGATCGATTTCGGACGCATGGAGCTTCGCCCGGCGATGACTGATTTCGCACGACTCGCTGCTCAGCAGTTCCGGATGCGGCCGGAACTGGAGTGTGCATTCATCGATGGATACGGGACAGACCCGCGAGAGCCCGCCGCGTGGCAACGTGTTCGGATCCGTGAGGCAATAGGGACGTCGGTATGGGCGCATACCGCGGGAGACGAACGCTTCGAGCAGCAGGGTCATCGGATGATCGCGGAGGCCCTTGCTGACACGTGACCTGGTCCGCATGGGGATGGAACTCTTGAAGGCCAGCACGCTTAGAGATTGGTTGCCTGTTGCGTGCGAACAGGCAACTGGTCGGATCGGGCCGGACTCCGGGCTGCCCCGAGGGGGACGAGGATGGCCGGGATTGCGCCTGTGGGCTGGTAACCAGCTCAGGTGCTCGCGTGGCGGGTCAGGCGTTGCTCGTGCGTCGCACCAGCGCTGCGGCCTCGCCGCGGTTGGCTACGCCGAGCTTGGCGAGGATGTTGCTCACGTGCCGGGCGGCGGTCCTCTCGCTGATGAAGAGGGTCTGGGCGATAGTGCGGTTGGTGGCGCCTGCCGAGAGGATCAAGAGAACATCATGCTCACGCGGGGTGAGCTGGTCCCGCGCGCTGGGGGCATCGGCTGCGCTGGCGGGTATTGGGACCCGGTGGCGTCGCGCCTCGGCTATGGCTTGTAGCGCGAACCACGCTGCGCCCATGGACTGGGCGGAGCGCCAGAGCGCGATCAGGCTCTCCTTCCCGGCGTCGCGCTGACCGTGGGTGAGCTGTTCGCGGGCGAGTTCGAGTTGGGGGCGCAAGGCGAAGTATGCGCCGAAGGGGGCAGCGGCCGCTGCTGCGTGTCCCCAGGCTTCGCTGGCCGGCTGTTGTTCTAGTCGCCGGGCGTACGCGGCTGCCGACGCCAAGTGGGCGCCGAAGATGGAGGCTTTCCAGTCGTTCGTGAGGCCGCGCTGAGCGGCAGCAAAGACGTCCGCGGCGGCCTGCGCCAGACCCGGGGGCACCGGATGCCCGACGGCGGCGGCGGCGCAGAGGGCCTGCAGTCCGCACCGGGCGCGGCGGGCGGCTTGAACAGGCGAGTCCGTCTTCCGCTGGCCCAAGACTGCCTTGGCAACCTCGAGTTCGCGAGCCACGTTACCGAGCTGCTCGAACAGCTCGACACGCCGCAGGCCGTGCACGGTGTCAAGGACGTTTGCTCGGTATGCAGCGTGCATCGAGTGCTCTTCGACTGAGAGGGCCGCGTCGAGGTCGCCGAGAGCGATAAGCAGGTCTGCCTGGCCCCAGAGGCTGCGGCTCTGCTCCAAACCGCGGTCGATGAGTTCGTCAAGGCGCTGCTTGGCATCCTCGAACCGGCCCTGCCAGGTGAGCGCGCTGACTTCTTCAAACCCAATCAGGTTCGCGACCCTCGTCAACCCTTCACGATTGGCGGCGGCCTGGCTGTGCCTCGCCAGAGCGCATCCGTCGTCAATTCTGCCCGCGACGATGAGTTCCCAAGCGAGCCCCGCCTGGGCGTGGAAAGTATCCACCGGTGCGTCCGCCTGTTCGCTGAGCCGTATGGCCTTCTCCCATTCCGAGCGGGCAGCTGGGAGGCGACCGAGCTCGTGCAAGGACCACGCGGCCTCCGTTCGACCCTGGTACTCCGCCGCGAGTGACCCTGCGTTGCGTGCGACCCCGATTGCTTTGTTTGCTGCCGCAAGGGCCCCGGCGTACTGCAAGCGCTCTGCGTGTAGCCATGATTTTGCCCGCCAGGCGGCGGACGTCTCGATGCTCGATGGGCCGGTCGCCAGCGCGATGGCTCTGTCGCATGCGGCCTGACGCCCCATGAGCCCGTCGAGGTCACGCCAGTGACGGGCCACGACGGTGAGGACGCGGCTTGCCGCGAGTGGATCCGTGTCTGGATCGAGACGGCGCATCGCGTCTTGCAGCAGGCGCTCTACCCGCTCGTTCTGATTTCGAGTGGATCTCATGAGTGACTCGGCCGCCAAGGCGGCGACCTCGGCGTCCGTGACGCCGGCGAGGTCGGCGGCGTCCGGGACCTGCCGCCACAGGCCGAGGGCTGACTCCAAGTGGTCCGCGGCCTCTGGTGCACCGTGCTGCTTGGCCGCCATGCCGGATTTCACGTGCGCTGTCAACGCCGTCCCGGGGTCGCCGGCTGCGGCGGCGTGCAAGGCGAGTGCCGCGTTGGCACGCCACCGTGCGGCCGCAGCGCCGACCTCACAGCGGCGGCGCAAGACCTCGGCGTACCCCCGGTGCAGTGCGACCCGTTCGCTCGGCAGGAGGCCCTCCGCCACCACATCACGGATCAAGGCGTGCCGGAACCGGTACTGGTCGCCGTGCCGCGTGAACAGACCCGCATCCACAGCCTCGTGGGCCAGCGCCTGGAATGTCCCAGCGTCCAGGCCCGAAGCCTCATGCAGCAGGTCGAGGTCGATGACGGTGCCGCCCACGCAGGCCAGGCGAACCAGCGCCGCGGCCGGCGCCGGCAGCTCGTTGACGTGCCGAAGGAGTAGGTCGTGCAGCGACGGCGGCACGGTCTCGGCGCTGCTCTTCATGAGCTCCTCCACATACAGCGGGTTGCCTCCTGACCTGCTCGAGATCGTCGCCAGGTCGGCTTCGGACGGAGCGTGTCCCAGCAGACGACCGGCGAGCTCAGCGATTTCGGCCGCATCAAGCGGGCCCAACGCCAAGCGCACTGCGCCGGGTGAGAGCCCCAACTCGGAGATGGCCGGCCGGCTCGGGTGGCCAACGGTGAGGTCATCGGAGCGGATTGTGACCACAAGCAGAATCGGAGCTCGGCAGGTACGCACGAGCGATAGAGCGAAGTCCCTCGTGGACCGGTCGGACCAGTGCAGGTCCTCGATGACCAACACCATTGCCCGCTGCCCGGCCAAAGCTGCGGCTGCTGCGATGAGCCGTTCCAAGGCGTCGGCGCGGACCAATGTGTCGTCGACGAGCCATCGGGCCGGCGGCGGTACCAAATCCCCTGCGTCCTTTATGGACGCGACCACCTGCCGCAACGCCTCGGAGATCGGTGCGAAAGGCGGGCCGATGGCCAGGTCTAGGCAGTGCCCCTCCCCAGTCGCGAGTCCGAGCTCTCCAGCGCGCGCCAGAACAGCGTGGGCCAAGGTTGTCTTGCCCACCCCCGCGTCTCCCGCGACAAGCAGCGCCCGCGGATGGGGCACCGTTCTCGGTTCCACGTCGCCTCTTAGCGACCCAATGAGCGCGTCGACCTGGGCTAGCTCGGGCCCCCGACCGATGAGCGGCCCGATCGTGGTCGCGCTCATCCCCTCTACCTCCCCACGGCCGCGCCTGTCGATCTTCCAGCGTAGGCCTGCGTGGAGGCAGTGGGTCAACGGTTCGCCGACATGGGGGCAGAGCCGCCCCGTGCCCGTCTTGAGCAGCAGGACGATCTCGTCGTGGATCGAACGACTACCGGGCCGCGCCACCGCTGGCGAGTTCGTCGGCGAGAAGTTCGACTATGACCGCGGTCGACAGGTCACGGTGTACGTCCCGCCGGAACCCCGAGGCAGTTGTGTTCGCCGGCGACGGTGAGCTGCTCGCAGAGTGGGGACCGGACCTTGAGGCGGCCGATGTACCTCCTACGTTGATCGTCGGAGTTCACCGCGTGGCTGATGAGATGCTGCGCCTGCACGAAAACTCGCCCGGCTTCGACCCGGAGCGGTTCGCTGAGCATGAGGCGTTCTTCGTCAAGGATGTCCGCGCCTGGGCCCAGTCGCGGTTCGGGCTGGCGATGCCCGCCGCGCGCACTGCGGTGTACGGGGTCTCGGCGAGTGGCGAGTTGGCGCTCGCCCTGGGACTGCGGCATCCAGAGATCTACGGTGCGGTCTTCTGTGCCTCTCCGGGGGCAGGCTTCCAGCCGCCGGTGACGATGCCGAGCTCGCTGCCGAGGGCGTACTTCGTCGCTGGAACTCAGGAGCCGTTCTTCCGCGACAACGCCTCCCGCTGGGCAACAGCGTTCCGCGGAGCAGGCGTCGACGTCGTCCCAGACCGAGCGGGTCGGATCACATGGAGACCCCTTCTGGCGCCAAGAGTTCCCACTCATGGTGGCATGGGCGTTCGGGCGCTGACGCGCTATGCGCTCATCGGCCTGACAAGCAGATCCGGTCAGCAACGATCCACCGGCGGAGGTCGCGTCGCGGCGGACGACGCGGGTAGGACGGCCGGCGTCCCGCGGGCTGCTTGGTCGATGGTTGCGGCGAGCGTGGGTAGTCGCGGGCTCGAGGATTGGTAATTCGCCCGATGTCGCTGGGTGTACGCGGCCGGATCGTGGAGATTGCCGGCAATCCGTCGGCCCCACCAGTCCAAGGAGCCATCATGAACCGTCGCACCGCGGCGATCGCCTTGATCGCTAGCGCGCTCTTTGCCGGAGCCCCTGCCGTGGCCGAGGCTCGACCGTTGCCTGACCCGTTGCCGCAACACCACGTCTTGGCCAGCCGGGACGCGGCGCTTGCCTACTTCGTCGTCGAGTACCGCACCGCGCCACTGCCGGACAAGCGGCGTATCCACAACGAGATCACGTCGATCCTCTCGGACCCCCAGTTCGCGGTTCTCTCATCGGGGTCCACCCGTCCGGCGTGACGAAGCCGATGACCGGTATCACCCCTGGGGGCTGGCCCATGAGCTGACCTGACAGATCCCGGAACACGCGCTGTCGATCGTCCTACGCTGAGTGATGGACAGCGCGGCCCGGGGAGGGATGCGCATGACCGGGCCCGACATGGAACCGGTGATCGGCCGGGAGCGGGAATTGGCGCCACAAGCACTTCGTCGCACGCATCCCGCGGGCGCATCCGAGTCAGCCGCGTTGCGGCGGAATGACGCTGGTTCGTCGTGGCTACGAGGCGGTCTGAGAAGGTGCCCTTACGCTCATTGGGCACGCCATGCGCCATCTGCCCACTGCCGCGACTGGCTCACCCAACATCTATGGGTCTATTGCCAATCCGTGTCAGCAGGTCGAGAGTGAATTCCACGGCGGCGATTCCACCGGGCGATCTCTCAATGGTCGCCAAGGAAACTGGAGCGTGCGGGCGGAGCATCTCAAGGCAATCGCCGAAACCTCGGTCGCTCGTGAGGAACACACTGAAATCCACAAGATAGGTGGCGATCTGGTTATCTACCGGGGTCCCAGGGGTGACCTTCCTCAGCGCCTGAGCCTCGCTCATTGCCCAGCGTATCCACTCCCTAGGCACGTGCTTGGCCATTACCTCCCGGGTCCACATGTGGACCCACACGTCCCGCTCGCGCCGCACGCGCCGGAGATCAAGCCACGGCGCCAGCCAATCTGAGGCCGTGCTGTCTCGTCCCAGCACCACAGCCTGCCACCAGTGGCTTTGAGACTGAGCCCGCCAGGCTTCGAAGGGCTGGCCATCCCACCCGGCTACTGGGTGGCCAAACCACGCAGTGGCGTTGTCCAGTCGAAGAGACCGCTCGCTCTGACCGAACTCTCGGGCAAGCAACCTGGCAGAATCCGCCTCCCGGCGCGCTCGGGTCAGCACGTCGCCTTCGATCTTCGACAGAATGGAAGCCATCCATTTCGGATCCCTGCGAACGCGAAGCCAGAAGCTGCTCCCCCAATCCTCGCGATTCTTACGGTAGTTGCGAAGGTCGGGGCGGGGGTCGATCCACTCCGGGTGCAGCCGAGTGATTTCCTGGCGGACCTCCTCGGCCTCTACAAACGCCTCGGGCATGGGGCGCATCCAGTCGTTTTGCGTAAGGGCCTTGGCGAGATGCCCACGGAGCGCTGCGTTTGAAACCCTCAGGCACTCATAGACCACGGCCGGGCAGGCCACGATGGTTACGCACGATCGCTTCGCAGCCAGGCGCACATCCTCGATCGCGCCCGCATCGACCAAGTACCGCCACACATTGGTGTCGGGCACCACGGTGACGTCAACCACTCGCGCAGTCTTGCATGCCTGAACCCCGGTCGTAGCAGTGTCCGAAATTGCTGGCTGTACCTCCGCGAGCAGGACCAACTGCTCTCCGAAGTCGCGCGTGTCCGCATGAACGATACGCGGCGGGGTGACGCGGGGTGGCTCAACGGCTGATCGGCGGGTGTCGCCCGCTCCGCGGGTAGGTTCACGAGTGTGAACGACCGAGAAAGTGGGCCCAACGCCGCAGCCGTCCACGGCCGCGCCACGCACGTCCGCGGACTCGTGCTCGCCGCCGGGGCCGGGCGGCGGATGGGTGGCCCCAAGGCCCTGGTCCGCCGGCACCCCGACGAGCCGACCCTCGTCGAGCGCGCCGTGAGTCTGCTTCATGCCGGCGGGTGCGCGGGCATCACGGTCGTCGTTGGCGCCGCCGCCGATGAGGTCACCGCGATCGTCACCACCCTCGGCCGCGACGTCGACGTCGTCCCCTGCCCCGACTGGCAGGAAGGCATGGGCGCCTCCCTCCGCTCCGGACTCACGGCGCTCGCCCGGTCCACCCACGAGGGCGAGGGCTGCGTCGATGCGGCACTCGTGACCCTCGTCGACCTGCCCGACCTGACCCCGGAGGTCGTCGTGCGGGTGCTCGACGCGCCCCGGCACGTCGACAACGCCCACTCCCCCCATCCCGACCCTGACGAGCACGCCGTCGAGGTCGACGAGACGAGTGGCCCGTCGGTCGCCGACCTGCGAGCGACGCTGCGGCGGGCGGCATACCAGGGCGTCCCGGGACACCCTGCGCTGATCGGGCGAGACCACTGGGAGGGCGTCATCGCGACCGCCGTCGGCGACCACGGCGCGCGACACTATTTCCGCACGACGGAACACGACCTCGTCGAGTGCGGTGACCTCGCCACCGGCCGTGACGCCGACACCCCCCACGAGCTCAACACGACCCGCTGACCCGAGCGCAAGGGCCCCGGCGCTTCCACGAGCACCGATCATCAGCGATGCTCAGGGCATGGATCACCTGTTCGCGAGTGCCGACGACGTCACGACCGCCCTCCGCGGCACGGGCTACCTTGCCGACGAGGCGCTCGCGACCGTCACCTTCCTCGCCACCCGGCTGAACCGCCCGATCCTGCTCGAGGGCGAGCCGGGCACCGGCAAGACGGCCCTCGCCGAGGCCTTGGCCCAAGCGCTCGATCTCCGCCTCATCCGGCTCCAGTGCTACGAGGGCATCGATGCGACGCAGGCCCTCTACGACTGGGACTTCCCGCGCCAGATCCTGCACCTGCGCACCGTCGAGGCGATCAGCCGAGACGAGCGCCAGGACGCCAAAGCCCTCGAGGCCGAGCTCTTCGACGAGCGCTTCCTCCTCGCCCGGCCGGTGCTCCAAGCCCTGCGCGAGGCCCCCTGCGTGCTGCTCATCGACGAGATAGACCGCGCCGACGACGAGTTCGAGGCCTTCCTCCTCGAGGTCCTGAGCACCTGGCAGGTGACGATCCCCGAGCTCGGCACCGTGAGCGCCGCCACGCCGCCGATCGTCGTGCTCACCTCGAACCGCACCCGCGAGCTGCACGACGCCCTCAAGCGGCGCTGCCTCTACCACTGGATCGACCACCCCGGTCTCGCGCGCGAGCTCGAGATCGTCCGCACCCGCCTGCCCGAGGTGAGCCAGGCCCTCGCCGAGCAAGTCGTCACCCTCGTCCAGCGCCTGCGCACGGGCGGCGAGCTCATCAAGCCGCCGGGCGTCGCCGAGACCCTCGACTGGGCGCGCGCCCTCGAGACGGTCGGCGCGACCCGACTGGACGCCGAGGTCGCCGCCGCGACGCTCGGCGCTGCGCTGAAGTACCGCGAGGACTCCGAGCGCATCCGGGCCTCGCTCGACAAGCTGCTCACCGCCTGACGCCCACCGGACGCCCGAGACACCAGAGCCCCCGTGACGACCATCGCCCCCCACCCCGACCTCGAGCCCGACGAGCTGCTCCTCGGCTTCGCCCGCGCCCTGCGCGCCGCGGGCATCAACGTCACGGCCGACCGCGAGCGCACCTTCCTCCTCGCCGCGGCGACCGTCGGCATGGGCGGGCGCGCCGGCGTCTACTGGGCCGGGCGCTCGACCCTGACGGGCACGCCCGCCGACTTCCCGGCATACGACGAGGTCTTCGAGCGCTGGTTCGGCGGCGAGGCCATCCCGCGCGGACAGCGCGTCGACATCGTGCGGCCCCCCGTCCGGCAGGCGCCCCTCGACAGCGGAGAGGGAGAGGGCGGCCCCGACGACGACACCGACACCGTCCAGGCGCGAGCCAGCGCCCAGGAGGTGCTGCGCCACCGCGACATCGCGACCCTGAGCGCGGCCGACCGGGCGGCAGCGTCGCGCCTCTTCGCGTCCCTGGCGCCCCGGGCACCCTTGCGCCGGGCGCGACGGCACGTCCGCTCCACCAGCGGCGCCGTCGACGGGCCCGCCACCCTGCGTGAGCAGCTGCGCCGCATGGGCGAGCCCGGGCGCATCCATCACCGCCGCCGCGGCGTGCGTCCGCGCCGCATCGTCCTGCTCATCGACGTCTCCGGGTCGATGAGCCCGTACGCCGACAGCCTCCTTCGCCTCGCCCACGCCTTCGTGCGCGCGGTGCCCCACGTCGAGGTCTTCACGATGGGCACCCGGCTCACCCACGTCACGCGGGCGCTGACGGAGCGCGACCCCGACCGGGCGCTCGCCGCCGCCGGCCGGGTGGTGCCCGACTGGTCGGGAGGCACCCGCCTCGGCGACTCGATCGGCGCCTTCCTCGACCGCTGGGGCAGGCGGGGTATGGCCCGCGGCTCCGTCGTCGTTGTCTTCTCCGACGGGTGGGAACGCGAGGGACCGGAGGTGCTCGGTGAGCAGATGCGACGCCTCGCGGCCCTCTCGCACCGGGTCGTCTGGGCCAACCCGCACCGCGGCAAGGCCGGCTACGAGCCGGTGCAGCAGGGCATCGTGGCGGCCCTGCCGCACATCGACGACTTCGTCGCGGGCCACTCGCTCGCGGCGTTCGAGGAGCTGATCGAGGTGGTCTCCCGTGCGTGAGGTGATGGACGAGCTGATGCAGTGGTGGTCGGCCGGCGAGACCGTCGGCGTCGGCACCGTCGTCGGCACGTGGCGCTCCGCCCCGCGCCAGCCCGGCGCGTCGATGCTCGTCGGCCCGGACGGCGAGGCGGTCGGGTCGGTCTCCGGCGGGTGCGTCGAAGGCGCCGTCTACGAGCTCGCCCAGGAGGTCGTCGACAGCGGGCACCCGGTGCTCCAGCGCTACGGCGTGAGCGACGACGACGCGTATGCCGTCGGGCTGACCTGCGGGGGCATCCTCGACGTGTTCGTCGAGAAGGTGAACCGCGAGACCTTCCCCGAGCTGGGCGCGGTCGCCGACGACATCGCCGCCGGGCGGCCCGTCGCGGTCGTCACCGTGATCGAGCACCCCGAGCCGGCGTGGGTCGGTCGACGGGTGGTGGTGCACCCCGAGACCGAGGGTCCCGACGAAGACGACGAGACGGCATCCGTGCTCGGCTCGCTCGGCAGCGGGCGCGCCGACGACGCCGTACGCGACGACGCGAGAGGGCTTCTCGCGCAAGGACGCTCGGCCATCCTGACCTACGGGCCCGACGGTGAACGACGCGGCGAAGGCATGCGGGTCTTCGTCGCCGCCCACGCGCCGAAGCCGCGCATGCTCGTCTTCGGCGCCATCGACTTCGCGGCGGCCGTCGCGCGGGTCGGCGGCTTCCTCGGCTACTACGTCACGGTCTGCGACGCCCGGCCCGTCTTCGCGACGAAGACGCGCTTCCCCGGCGCCGACGAGGTCGTCGTCAAGTGGCCGCACGACTACCTCCAGAACGAGGTCGACGAGGGCCGCATCGACTCGCGCACCGTCATCGCCGTGCTCACCCACGACCCGAAGTTCGACGTGCCGCTGCTCGAGGTCGCGCTGCGCCTGCCCGACGTCGCCTACATCGGCGCGATGGGCTCGCGGCGCACCCACGACGACCGGCTCGCCCGGCTGCGCGAGGCCGGCCTCACCGACGACGAGCTCGCCCGGATGAGCTCGCCGATCGGCCTCGACCTCGGCGCTCGCACGCCCGAGGAGACGGCCGTGTCGATCGCCGCCGAGATCATCGCGCTGCGCTGGGGCGGCGCCGGCGAGCGGCTCGCCACGACCGACGGCCCGATCCACCACCACCATCCCGCCCACGACACTCCGCACGACTCCGAGGCGCAGCACTGACGGCCCACCGAGCCGCAATCGAAAGAACACTCCGTCCTGACCGCGAGACCGCGCGGTCCCGCTCGTGGTGACGGAGTGCTCTTTCGATTGGCCGGGGGTGGTCAGGTGCGCGGGCGCCAGCGCTTCCAGAGAGCGGTCGCCCGGGCCCGCACCCTGCCGTCGAAGCGCAGCTCGACCTCGACGGTCATCTGCGGCTCGTCGGCGTGGGTGACGGCGGCAAAGAGCTCGACCGTGTCGCGGAGCGGCGCAGGCCGCAGGTAGCGCACGTCGAGCCCAGCGGTGACGTAGGACAGGTCGGCACCCGGCAGCGGCGGCCAGCCACCGCGCTCGGCCTCGAGCATGACGGCGGCCGCGCTGTGGCAGTCGAGAACGGTGCCGATGATGCCGCCGTTGAGGTAGCCGAGGCCGTTGTCGTGCTCGGGCCAGGGCGTGAACGAGGCGGCCACCCCGGCGGCCGCGCTGTCGCCCAGCGGGTAGCTCTTGAGCTGGAGTCCCTTGTCGTTGGCCTGACCACAGCCGAAGCAGGGCAGGTCGGGATACAGGCGTTCCTGGATGCTCAGATCGGGCATGGCGCTCAACCTACACAGCGGCAGACATCACAAATTGGTCCAACCTCTTGATGAGTTGATGGGCCCGCTGTCAGCATGGCGGCCATGAGTCAGAGTGGATTCGGCCCCGTCGCCCGTCGTTCGGTGTCCGACGAGGTGTTCTCCGAGCTGCGCGACGCCGTGCTCACCGGCCGGTTCGCACCCGGCGACTCCCTGCCGCCCGAACGCGAGCTCGCGGCCTCGTTCGCCGTCAACCGGCACGCCGTCCGCGAGGCCCTCCAACGGCTCCAGGCGGCAGGGTTCGTCAAGGTGGTGCACGGCGGCGGCACCCGCGTGCTCGACGTCCGCAGCAGTGCGGGCCTCGACCTGCTCGCCCACCTCGCCCGTTCCGGCGAGGGACTCGACCCCACGATCCTGCGCGACGGCCTCGAGATGCGTCGCTGCATCGGCGTCGACGCCGCCCGCCTGGCTGCGACCCGCGGCACGGCTGAGGGCCACGCGCGCATCGTCGCCGCCGCTGCGGCATACGGCTGCCCGGACATCGACGACGCCGACCGCACCTTCTGGCTCGAGGTCGTCGAGACGAGCGGCAACTTCGCCTTCCGCCTCGCTCTCAACTCGCTCATGCACGCCATCGACAGCGCGCCCGGCCCGCTCGACGCCCTCCTCGCCGCCGACCGCTCCGACCTCGTGCCGCACGCGCCGCTGCCCGCGGCGATCGCCGCCCGCGACGGCGCCGAGGCCGCGCGGATCGCCGACACGATCCTCACCCAGGCCATCGACGTCTGGGCCGCGCTCACCGACGACGGCCGCACCCTCGACCACCTCACCCGGGGCGCGTGATGGTCGACCTGATCGTCACGGCGATCCCGTTCTTCATCGCGTTCATCGTCGTCGAGGTCGTCTCGCTGTGGTTCGCACCCGACGACGACGAGGTCGGCTACGAGGTTCGCGACACGGCGACGAGTCTGTCGATGGGCATCGGCAGCGTCGTCGTGGGCATCGGCTACAAGGCGCTGCAGCTCCTCGTCTACGCCGCCCTGTATGCCGTCACGCCGCTGCGCCTCGACACCTCGCTGTGGTGGGTGTGGGTCGTCATCTTCTTCGCCGAGGACCTCGCCTACTACTGGTACCACCGCTGCCACCACGAGGTGCGCATCCTCTGGGCCAGCCACGTGGTGCACCACTCGAGCCAGCGCTACAACTTCTCGACGGCGCTGCGCCAGACGTGGACCCCGTTCGGTGGCATCCCGTTCTGGGCACCGCTCGCGCTGCTCGGTGTGCCGCCGTGGGCGATCTTCCTGCAGCAGTCGATCTCGCTGCTCTACCAGTTCTTCCTGCACACCGAGCGGGTCGGAAAGCTCTGGCGCCCAGTGGAGCTCGTGATGAACACGCCGTCGCACCACCGCGTCCACCACGGCATGAACAACGGCTACCTCGACCGCAACTACGGCGGCATCCTCGTCATCTGGGACCGCCTCTTCCGCTCCTTCGAGCCCGAGGGTGAGCGCGTCGTCTACGGCCTGACGAAGCAGCTGCGCACCTACAACCCGCTCGTCGTCGCCACCCACGAGTACGCCTCGATCTGGCACGACGTCAAGGCAGCCCGCTCGTGGCACGACCGTTGGGGCCACGTGCTCCGCGGGCCGGGCTGGCAGCCCACGACGTGACCGTGTGCCTTGTGCGGTATGCCGTGGGCCGCGTGCCCTTGTCCGCCGCGTCACTGGTGCATGAGTCGCAACAGTGACGTAGCGGACGCGGCCGGGACCGCGGCGACGTGCGGTCCCCGGCCACACGGCATACGTCCTCGGGTGCGTGTGTCAGTGGGCGCTCGAGCCCTTCCAGAGGTTGATGCCTCCCTCGACCGCGTGCTTGTCGATCTTGTCGAGCTCCTCGGTGGAGAAGTCGAGGTTGCCGAGCGAGCCGAGGCTGTCCTCGAGCTGGGCGACCGACGAGGCGCCGATGAGCACCGACGTGACGCGCTGATCGCGCAGGATCCACGCGAGGGCCATCTGCGCAAGGGACTGGCCACGAGCCTTGGCCATCCGGTTCAGCGCACGGACGTGCTTGAGGTTCTGCTCGCTCAGCAGCTTCGGCGACAGCGACTTGCCCTGCGACGCACGCGAACCTGCCGGCACGCCCTTGAGGTACTTGTCGGTGAGCATGCCCTGGGCGAGCGGGCTGAACGCGATGCAGCCGACGCCCTCGTCGCCGAGCACGTCGAGCAGGTCCTCCTCGACCCACCGGTTGAGCATCGAGTAGCTGGGCTGGTGGATGAGCAGCGGCGTGCCCATCGAGCGGAGGATCTCGATCGCCTCGCGGGTGCGCGGGCCCGAGTAGCTCGAGATGCCGGCATACAGCGCCTTGCCCGAGCGCACTGCCGTGTCGAGCGCGCCCATCGTCTCCTCGAGCGGCGTCGTCTCGTCGAAGCGGTGGGAGTAGAAGATGTCGACGTAGTCGACGCCCATCCGCTGCAGCGACTGGTCGAGCGAGGCGAGGACGTACTTGCGGCTGCCGCCGCCCTGGCCGTAGGGCCCGGGCCACATGTCGTAGCCGGCCTTGCTGCTGATGATGAGCTCGTCGCGGTAGCGCTTGAAGTCCTGCGCGTAGATCGTGCCGAAGTTGCGCTCGGCGCTGCCGTAGGGCGGGCCGTAGTTGTTGGCGAGGTCGAAGTGCGTGACGCCGAGGTCGAAGGCGCGTCGCAGCGTCGCCCGCTGGCGGTCGAGCGGCACGTCGTCGCCGAAGTTGTGCCACAGGCCGAGCGAGACGGCCGGCAGGTCGAGGCCCGAGCGGCCGGTGCGGCGGTAGGTCATCGAGTCGTAGCGGCTGCGGAGTGCCTGGTAGTCGTCGGCGTGGAGAGTCATGCACGACAGTCTTGCGTATGCCGTCGGGTGCGTCCCAGCGCTCGCTGAGCGGCTTGGACGGATGCGTTCTCTCGATGCCCTTGTGCAGCAGTCGACTCCGAGCAAGACTCACCGTGGGGAAGTCAACTGCAGTGCGGCAGGAGGACAAACAGCAATGACCCGTATCAATGTGACCGTCGACGGGGTGCGCTACTCCGACGAGGTCGAGCCCAGGACCCTTCTGGTCCAGTACCTCCGCGAGAGCCTCGGCAAGACCGGGACCGTCGTGGGGTGCGACACGAGCAACTGCGGTGCCTGCACCGTGCACCTCGACGGGACGAGCGTGAAGTCGTGCAACGTCCTCGCCGTCCAGGCGGACGGTCACGAGGTGACGACGATCGAGGGGCTCGCCACGGATGGCGAGCTCCATCCAGTTCAGCGGGCCTTCCACGAGACCCACGCCCTGCAGTGCGGCTACTGCACGCCGGGCATGATCATGCAGGCCTGCGACCTCCTCAAGGAGAACGCCGACCCGAGCGAGCAGGAGATCCGCGAGGGGCTCGAGGGCAACCTCTGCCGCTGCACCGGCTACCACAACATCGTCAAGGCCGTTCAGCAGGCAGCCAAGGACCTCAGCTCGCAGGCGGTGAGCTCGTGACCGTCACCGAGGACCGGCCGGCTGACGCCGCCGACGTGCCCGCGCCCGAGATCGGCAAGGCGCGCACGCGCAAGGAGGACCAGCGCCTCATCACGGGTCGCACTCGGTGGACCGACAACATCCAGCTGCCCGGCATGCTGCACCTCGCCATGGTGCGCAGCCCCTTCGCCCACGCCACCATCACCGCCATCAACACCGACGAGGCGAGGAAGGCACCCGGCGTCGTCGGCGTCGTGACCGGCGCGGACATCAAGGACGTGCAGGGCGCCGTCGCCAACGCGTGGCCGCTCAACGCGGAGCAGAAGACGCCGGACCACCTGCCTGTGGTCGTCGAGCACGTTGCCTGCGCGGGCGAGATCGTCGCCGTCGTCGCGGCCCGCACCGCCGCCGAGGCGAGGGACGCCGCCGAGCTCGTCGACGTCGACTACGACGAGCTGCCAGCGGTTCTCGACCTCAAGGAGGCCATCAAGGACGAGGTGCTCGCGCACCCCGCCCTCGGGACGAACACCTCCGCCGTGTGGACCCTCGACTCGGCCGGCCAGGGGTCGGGAACCGACGTCGAGGACGAGATCGCTGCCGCACGCAGCGACGGCATCGTCATCGAGCGTGAGTTCCGCCAGCAGCGGCTCATCCCAGCCTTCATGGAGCCGAGGTCGACGGTGTGCGACCCGACCGGCGAGCAGATGACCGTCTGGAGCTCGACCCAGGTGCCGCACATCCTGCGTTTCCTCGTCGCCGCGACCACGGGCATCCCCGAGTCCAAGGTGCGGATCATCGCGCCCGACGTCGGGGGCGGCTTCGGCGGCAAGCTCCAGACGACGCCCGAGGAGTTCGCCACGATTGCCGTGGCCCGGCGCCTCGGCAAGCCCTGCAAGTACACCGAGACGCGCAGCGAGTCCCTGCTGTCCGGCCACCACGGCCGCGACCAGTGGCAGAAGCTGACCCTCAGCGCCCGCAAGGACGGCACCGTCACCGGCCTCAAGGTCGAGCTGCTCGCCGACCTCGGCGCGTACGTCGGCGTCGTCGGCGGTGGCGTGCCGGTGCTCGGCGCGTGGATGTACAACTCCATCTACAAGTTCGCCGCCTACCACTTCACCGTGCGGACGCTGCTGACCAACAAGACGTGGGTCGACGCCTACCGCGGCGCCGGTCGCCCCGAGGCGACCTTCGCCATCGAGCGCATGATGGACCAGCTCGCGGTCGAGCTCGGGCGCGATCCGCTCGAGGTGCGCCAGCAGAACTGGATCACCCACGACGAGTTCCCCTTCACCTCGGTCGCCGGCATGACCTACGACTCGGGCAACTACGAGGCAGCCACCGCCAAGGCCAAGGAGCTCTTCGGCTACGACGAGCTGCGCGCCGAGCAGAAGCACCGCCGCGAGAGCAACGACCCGGTCCAGCTGGGCATCGGCATCTCGACGTTCACGGAGATGTGCGGCCTCGCCCCGTCCCGCATCCTCGGCGCGCTCAACTACGGCGCCGGCGGCTGGGAGAGCGCCAGCATCCGGATGCTCGCCACGGGCAAGGTGGAGGTCCTCACCGGGGTCTCGCCGCACGGTCAGGGTCACGAGACGGCGTGGAGCCAGATCGTCGCCGACCGGCTCGGTGTGCCGTTCGAGGACGTCGAGGTGCTGCACGGCGACACCCAGATCTCCTCCAAGGGCATGGACACCTACGGCTCGCGGTCCCTCGTCGTGGGTGCCGAGGCCGTCGTCCGAGCCGCCGACAAGGTCATCGAGAAGGCCAAGGTCGTCGCCGCGCACCTGCTCGAGGCGAGCGTCGACGACATCGAGTTCACGCGCGGGAAGTTCGGCGTCAAGGGCACCGACAAGGGCATCTCGATGCCCGAGATCGCGCTCGCGACGTGGACTGGTCACAACCTGCCCGACGGCGTCGAGCCGAGCCTCGACGCCGACGCGACCTTCGACCCCGAGAACTTCTCGTTCCCGCACGGCACCCACCTGTGCGCGATGGAGGTCGACACCGAGACCGGTGCGACGTCGATGCGCAAGTACGTGTGCGTCGACGACATCGGCACGATCATCAACCCGCTCATCGTCGAGGGGCAGGTGCACGGCGGCCTCGTCCAGGGCATCGCGCAGGCCCTGTGGGAGGGCGCCGAGTACGACGACCAGGGCACGCTCGTCACCGGCTCGTTCGTCGACTACACCCTGCCCACCGCTGCCGACACGATCAGCTTCGTCACCGACCACACGACCTCCCCCTCGACGTACACCGCGTTGGGCACCAAGGGAGTCGGTGAGGCCGGGGCCATCGCCTCGACACCGGCCGTCGTCAACGCGATCGTCGACGCGGTGCGCCACCTCGGCGTCGACGACATCGTGATGCCGTGCACGCCCGAGCGGGTCTGGAAGGCGATCCAGGCCGGCGCTCCGGTCAACACGGAGGGCGAACGCGCGGCTGCACCGCACTTCGACGAGGGTGCGCCCAACCAGGATCCCGGCGCTGCGAGCGAAGGGAGCGACCAGTGATCCCCGCACAGTTCGACTACCTGGCACCGACGTCCGTCGCCGACGCGGTGGCGGCACTTGCCGAGCACGGTGACGAGGCAAAGGTGCTCGCCGGCGGTCAGTCGCTCCTGCCCATCCTCCGGATGCGTCTCAACGCACCCGGCGTGGTCATCGACCTCGGGCGCATCGCCGAGCTCCAAGGGGTCTCCGAGGACGGTGACCATCTGGTCATCGGCGCCATGACCACGTATGCCGCCGTGCTGGCCTCCGAGGCCGTGTCGACGCACGCGGCCCTGCTGTCCAAGGCGATCGCCACCGTGGCCGACCCGCAGATCCGCCACCGCGGCACGGTCGGTGGTGCGCTCGTGCACGCCGACCCGGCGGGCGACGTCGGGGCGCCGGCACTTGCCCTCGGTGCCGAGTTCGTCATCGCGGGGTCGGGCGGGTCGACGCGTACGGTCGCGGCCGACGACTTCTTCGAGGACCTCTTCACCACGGCCGTCGGCGAGGGCGAGCTGCTCACGCAGATCCGCATCCCCAAGCACACCGGGTGGGGGGCGCACTACGAGAAGTTCGTCCGGGTCAGCCACCAGTGGTCGATCGTCGGCGTCGCGGCCACCGTGCGCAGCGAGGGCGGATCGATCGCCGAGGCCAGGGTCGGCCTGACCAACATGGGCTCGACCCCGTTGCGTGCCAAGGCGGTGGAGGAGGCGCTCGTCGGCAAGCAGGCCACCGACGAGGCCGTGCGTGCTGCCGTCGCCTCGGTGGCCGAGGGCACCAACCCGCCCTCCGACCTCAACGGCGACGCCGACTACCGCAAGCACCTCGCCACGGTGCTGACACGGCGCGCGGTCCTCGCCGCAGCGGGAGCGTGATCGCCGGATGGAGCTGACGCACTCCTTCACCGTGCCGACCTCGGTCGACGACGCGTGGGCCCTCTTCATGGACCTCGAACGGGTCGGCGGCTGCTTCCCGGGCGCGACCGTGACCGAGGTGACCGACAACGGCTTCTCCGGAACGGTGAAGGTCAAGCTCGGCCCGATCGCGCTCGTCTACTCCGGCTCGGGCTCGTTCGTCGAGCGTGACGACACGAGCCACCGTGCCGTCATCGAGGCGAAGGGCAAGGACAAGAGAGGCAACGGCACCGCAGGAGCGACCGTCTCGATCCAGCTGGCTCCCGACGGCGACGGCACGCGGGCCGACGTCACGACCGACCTCGCTGTCACCGGCAAGCCGGCCCAGTTCGGCCGGGGCGTCATGCAGGACGTGTCCGACAAGCTCCTCCAGGCGTTCGTCGCGTGCATCGAGAAGCAGCTCGGCGCGGCCGGCGGCGGGGACGAGGCCGCGGCCACCCCACCTGCGGCGGCGTCGGGCTCCCGATCAGGCTCAGCCGAGCCGGCTGCCGACGACTCTCCCGCAACGGGATTCGTCGAGACCGGCTCCGACGCGCTCGCCGCCGACACGGACCCGCGAGTGGCAACGAGCACACTGCCACCGTCACCCCCGCGTCGGGTCACCTCCGAGGTCGAGGAGGACGCGCCCCTCGACCTCGGGTCGGCCGTCATGCCGGTGCTCATCCAGAGGTATGCCGGCTACGCCGCGGCCGCGGCCTTCGGCGTCGTCCTCGGCTACCTCATCGGCCGGAGCTCCCGCGACTGACCTCCCCCCAACCCTCCAATCGAGAGAACACTCCGTCACCGCCCCCGGTGGTGACGGAGTGTTCTTTCGATCGGGTGGGTGGGCGCGCCCCTCAATCGAGAGAACACTCCGTCATCGCCTGTGCGTGACGGAGAGCGGCGCCGACGGACGGAGCCGGGCCCGTGGCGCCCTGCTCCTCGACCGGGGACGTGCCGGAGGTCGCGCCCGGCCCGACTCTGCGATGGTGGAGTCATGTCACGAGTTCTCATCATCGGCGGCCACGGCAAGGTCGCCCTTCTCGCAGCCCCGCTTCTCGTCGCCGACGGGCACGACGTCACGTCCGTCGTGCGCAACCCCGACCACGTCGCCGACATCGAGGCCACCGGTGCGACCGCAGCAGTGCTCGACATCGAGTCGGCGACGACCGAACAGCTCACGGGCCTCGTCCGCGGCAGCGACCTCGTCGTGTGGTCGGCCGGCGCAGGCGGCGGCAACCCGACGCGTACGTACGCGGTTGACCGCGACGCGGCGATCCGCTCGATGGAGGCGACCGCTGCAGCCGAGGTCGCGCGCTACGTCATGGTCTCCTACTTCGGCGCGGGCCCCGATCACGGTGTGCCGCAAGACAACCCGTTCTACGCTTACGCCGACGCCAAGACGGCCGCGGACGCTCATCTGGCGGGCACTGACCTCGCCTGGACCATCCTGCGTCCGAGCGCCCTGACGCTCGACACCGCGACGGGCCACATCGAGGCGGGCGACGGCGTCACGGCCGGACGGGTCTCGCGCGACAACGTGGCGCACGTCATCCGATCGGTCGTCGCGCACCCCGAGGTGACATCGCGACGCGTCATCGCCTTCAACGACGGGCCCCACCCGATCGACGAGATCGTCACGGGCGCATAGGCGCTCGGCTCAGGGCCGGGCCACGTGCTCGGCGATGACGAGGTCCTGCCAGGCCATGCCGACGCTCTTGAAGACGTTCGGCCGGTCGCTCGCGCGCTGGACCTTGCCCAGCACGACGTCCTGGAGCGTGTGCACGTCGTCCCAGTCGAGGGCGCCCTGGGCCGCCGCGAGGATGACGTCGCCGGCCTCGCGGTGCGCCGTGGCGAGGTCCTCGACGACGACGAGGGCGCGCCCCAGCAGGCCCGAGCCCAGCTCGCGGCGGTGCGCCTCGTGCGACCCGATGGCCACGACGCAGGCGCCGTCGGCGACCCAGTCGTCGCCGATCACTGGTGTCGCTGCCGACGTCGCCGTGACCACGACCTGCGCGTCGCGCACCGCGGACTCGACCGCGCTGTCGTCCACCGTCAGGGCGTCGACGTGCAGGCGCCTGCTGCCGGCAAGGCTGGACACCCGTTGGGCCGTCGCTCGCGCGGCCTCACCCCGACGCCCCACGACGGTCACCGAGGACGTATGCCGGATGGCGAGCAGCGCCTCCACGTGACCCACCGCCTGGGGGCCGGTGCCGAAGACGACGGCCGCCTCCACGTCTGCCGGCGCGAGCGCGTCCATCGCGACGGCCGAGACGGCCGGGGTGCGCAGGGCCGTGACCGCCGCCCCGTCGATGAGGGCAAAGGGCGTCAGCGTCTCGGTGTCCATCAGCACGTAGATCGCCTGGATGCGGTCGAGCCCGCGGGCCGGGTTGCCGGGAGCGACGGACAGCACCTTCACCCCGGCCGCCTGGCGGTTGCCCGACGGCATGACGAGCAGCTGCCCCTCACCGGCCGGCACCGCCTGGCGGATCGGGTCGGCGGAAGGGTCGAGGCCGTCGGCCAAAGCCTGCCGCACGAGTCGGCGCGCGCGATCGGGAGTCAGCGACCGGCGTACGGTGGCGGCGTCGACCCAGCGTGGTTGCGGCATTGCTCGACTCTAGGTGGCGGCCCACGGACCCGCCCGGCAGGCCCCCGCGCCGCAGGCGTGTGCGGGCCCGGCGTGGCTGGACGTACGCTCGTCGGGTCCCCCACACCCGGGGCGACAGCCGTCAACGACGACACGAAGTCAGGACACCATGCCGCTCAGCGTTTTCGACCTCTTCTCGATCGGTATCGGGCCGTCGAGCTCGCACACCGTCGGACCGATGCGCGCTGCCGCGATGTTCGCCGAGCGGCTGCGCGACGAGGGGGTCCTCGACCGCGTGGCCCGGGTGCACTCGCAGCTGTTCGGGTCGCTCGGGGCGACGGGTCACGGCCACGGCAGCGACAAGGCGGTGCTGCTCGGTCTCACGGGTGAGCGTCCCGAGCTGTGCGACCCTCGAGCCGTCGAGGGCCGCCTGGCCGAGATCCGCGCGAGCCGCCGCGTGTCGCTGCTCGGCGTGCACGAGATCGACTTCGTCGAGGACGAGGACCTCGTGCTGCACCGCCGCAAGACGCTGCCGGTGCACCCCAACGGCATGACGTTCACCGCCGTCGACGCGTCGGGGGCGACCCTCGCCGAGCGCACCTACTACTCGGTCGGTGGCGGTTTCGTGGTCGGCGGCGACGCCGACGGCGAGACGAAGATCGTCGAGGACTCCACGCCGGTCGCCCACCCGTTCCGCACGGGTGACGAGCTGCTCGCCCACTGCAAGGAGACGGGCAAGTCGATCTCGCGGATCATGCTCGAGAACGAGCTGTCGTGGCGCACCGAGCAGGAGGTCCGCGACGGGCTGCTCGAGATCTGGCGTGTCATGAAGGAGTGCGTGCGCAACGGCATCGCCACCGAGGGCGTGCTGCCCGGTGGCTTGCGCGTCCGCCGGCGCGCTCCCGAGCTGGCCCGCCGACTCCGACTCGAGGGCACGAGCGACGACCCCCTCCGCGGGATGGACTGGATCACCCTGTACGCGCTCGCCGTCAACGAGGAGAACGCGTCGGGCGGCCGTGTCGTCACCGCCCCGACCAACGGTGCTGCCGGCATCATCCCGGCCGTCCTGCACTACTACGCGAACTTCGTCAACGGTGCCGACCGCGACGGCATCGTGCGCTTCCTGCTGACCGCGGGTGCGATCGGCGTCATCTACAAGGAGACCGCCTCGATCTCGGGTGCCGAGGTCGGCTGCCAGGGCGAGGTCGGCTCGGCCTGCTCGATGGCAGCGGGCGCCATGGCCGCCGTCATGGGCGGCACCCCCGAGCAGGTGGAGAACGCCGCCGAGATCGGCATGGAGCACAACCTCGGCCTCACCTGTGACCCCGTCGGCGGGCTCGTGCAGATCCCGTGCATCGAGCGCAACGCCATCGCGTCGGTCAAGGCCATCACCGCGGCTCGCACGGCGCTGCGAGGAGACGGCTCGCACGTCGTCAGCCTCGACAAGGTCGTCAAGACGATGCGCGAGACGGGCGCCGACATGAAGGTGAAGTACAAGGAGACGGCGCGCGGCGGCCTCGCCGTCAACGTCATCGAGTGCTGACTACTCCTCCAGGCGTCGGCCGGGGGTGTCGGGAACGCCGGGCGAGCCGAACCCGGCCTCGGTGCTGAGCGGCAGCTCGACCTCGCACTCGTAGTAGCGCATCTGGAGGCGGGCATGCTCGACGTCGATGGTCCCCTCGCCCACGGCGATGACGTCGTCGAGCCACCGGTGGGAGGGCGCCTCCGCCTGGAAGGTGAGGACGTGGACCCCGCGTCCGTCCGTCAGCGAGGACAGGCCGGTCAGGGTGAAGAGGACGACGCCGTCGTCGACGTGGATGACGCCGCGGGAATCGGGTGAGGCCCACCCCTCCCGGATGCGTGGGAAGTTCGACCACGACGCGGTGCCGGACAGCCGGCCCGTCAGGGTGCCGGTGCCCTGGCCGTAGACGCGTCCGTCACGTCCGGCCGAAGGTGGGACCTCGTGGAGGAAGTCATAGGTCCAGGTCGCGTCGCAGAGAGGGGTCAGGCGCATGAGAGCCTCCTCGGGAAGGTCTCCCTCGACGGTACTCCCGTGGTCGAGTCGCCGCCGCGGTCGGCACGAGGTCGGTCAGCGGTGGTGGGCCTCGACCCGACTCGCCGGATAGATCCGTCCCGAAACGTGTCTCGCGTGCATGTCCGCCGTCGTCCCACCCTCACGGGCGACTTCGGCGAAGAAGCGCCCCGAGTCGCGCACGGTGCGCTGCTGCGTCTCGTAGTCGAGGGCGACCAGCCCGAACCGCGGCCCTTCGCCTTCGTTCCACTCCCAGTTGTCGACGAAGCACCAGTGGTAGTACCGGTCGATCGGAACTCCTTGTGCACGAACCTCGCTCACGACCGACAGGTGTTCCCACAGGTAGCGCGACCGGAACGCGTCAGCCGCGTCGGCCGTGCCGTTCTCGGTCACCCACACCGGCAGTCCGTAGGTCTCCCAGGCCCACCTGGCCGTCTCGCCGAGCCCGGCTGCGTACACCTCCCACCCGAGGTCGTTCACGGGCACGCCGGGGGGAGTGCCGTCGTCGAACCGGGTCACCGTGGTGCGCGAGTAGTAGTTGAGGCCGAAGAAGTCGGCATACCGCGCTGGGCCCTCGCCGCCCTGCTGGGGTATGCCGGGTGGCCGGCGCAGCGGCCCCGTGAACTCCCCGGTCGTCATGGCCCGCACGATCGCGTCCTGGAAGAGGTGGCGCATCGTCCGCGTCAGCACGCGGTGCCACGGGTTGCGGGGGTTGCCGGGGCGGAACGGCCGCAGGTGGTGCGCCACCCCGACCCGCGTGTCGGGCCCGGGCTGCAGCGCGTGGATGAGGCCGTACGCCCGGAGGTGTGCGGCCGCGAGCACCGAGTAGACCCGCAGCCCCTCGCGCAGTGAACGGTGCCCCGGTGGGAAGTCACCGAAGACGTGGGCGCCGGTGACGAAGACGTTGGGCTCGTTGATCGTGACCCACTCGGTGACGACGTCGCCCAGCCGCGTCACGACCTCGGCGACGAAGCGCTCCCACACCCACAGGGCGCCCGGCCCGAGCCACCCGCCGTCGCGCTCGAACCACAGCGGCTGGCTGAAGTGGTGGAGGGTCACGAGCGGCCGGATCCCCTTCTCGCGCAGAAGGTGCAGCTCGTCGCGGTAGCGCCGGAACGCCGCGTCGTCCCACTCGCCTGGCCGTGGTTCGAGCCGTGCCCACTCGACACTCATCCGGTAGACCTGCATCCCGAGCGACGCCATGAGCTCGGTGTCCTCGCGCCACCGGTCCCAGTGGTCGGTCGCGCGCCGCGGCGACGAGCCGTCTCGGATGGTGCCCGGCCGGTCGGCCCAGTCGGTCCAGCTGCTCACGACGTCGCCGCCCTCGATCTGGGTCGCGGCGGTGGCGACGCCGAGCAGCACCCCGTCCAGCCGGAAGCCGTCCACGGTCGCCATGCGCCTCAACGTACCGGCCGTGCATGCGCCAGACTGGCGCGCGTGGGTCACGTACCGGTCGCCGATCACCGTGCCGCCGTCGAGCGGCTCGTCGGCGACGGCGTCGTCGAGAGGGTCGCCCTCGACCGGCACGCGGCCGGGCGGCGCCTCGCCGGCGACCTGGTCGCCACCGACGACCTTCCTCGTTTCGACGCCTCCGCCATGGACGGGTATGCCGTCCGGCCGGCGACCCCGCACCAGCGCGCCTTCGCCGTGGTCGGCGACGTGCCGGCAGGGACTGCGCCGGACTTCGAGCTGACCGAGGGCCAGGCGGCGCGCGTGATGACGGGCGCCCGACTGCCGGCGGGGACGGTCGCCGTCGTGCCCGTCGAGCGCACCGACGCCACCCCGACCGGGCCCGCCCCGGCCACCGTGACCATCGACTCCGCTCCCGACGACGGCCAGCACGTGCGCACGAGAGGTGAGGACGTGTTTGCCGGATCCGTCCTTGCCGCAACGGGATCCGCGATCACCCCCGCTCTCGTCGCTTTGGGCCGTTCGGCCGGCTGCACGGCGGTCGACGTGTGGGCGGCGACCCGTGTCGCCGTCGTCGCGACCGGTGCCGAGCTCGTGCGTCCAGAGGTCGACCCCGGGGCCGGCGGCATCCACGAGTCGAACTCCGACATGGTGGCGGCCCTCGCCGGCGAGGCGGGCTGCGCCGTGGTGCGCGTCGAGGTCTGCTCCGACGAACCCGACGAGCTCCGCGCCCTGCTCGACGCCCTGGACGCCGACCCCGGCGTCGACCTCGTGATCACCACCGGTGGGGTCAGTGCCGGCGCCTACGAGGTCGTGCGCCAGGTCTGCTCGCCGCTGCCGGCCTTCGACTTCGTGCACCTGGCCATGCAGCCCGGCGGCCCGCAGGGTCTCGGCCGCTACGGGACGACACCGGTCGTCTGCCTCCCCGGCACGCCGGTCGGCGCCTTCGTGGCCTTCCACGTGCTCGTCCGTCCGGCGCTCGACCGGCGCCACGGCGCGCCGACCCGCAGACCCGGCCGTGCGGCATACGTCGGCAGGACGCGCCGCACCCGCACCGGCCGCGTCCAGTTCGTCACGAGCGTGCTCGCGGCGGACGGCACCGTGAGCGCCCCCGACGCGCGGCACCTCACCGCGCTCGCCGCCGCGAACTGCCTCATCGAGGTGCCCGAGGCGGTCGACCAGCTCATCGCCGGCGACGACGTCGTCGTCCACCACCTCTGACCGGAGCACCGTCGGTTCGCCTCTAGGCTGTCGGGCGTGAGCGCGACCCTCGTGGCCAAGGACCTCGCCGGGGGCCACGCCCACCGGACCCTCTTCGAGCACCTCGACCTGACGGTCGCACCGGGTGACGTCGTCGGTGTCGTGGGCGCCAACGGAGCGGGCAAGTCGACCCTGCTGCGCCTGCTCGCCGGGGAGGACCAGCCGCTGGCGGGCTCGGTGACCACGGCGCCGTCGGACGCATTCGTCGGCTGGCTGCCCCAGGAGCACGAGCGCGTCGCCGGCGAGACGGTCGCCGCCCACATCGGCAGGCGCACCGGGGCGACCGCCGCGACCGAGGCGATGGAGGCCGCCGCCCACGGACTCGGCGGCGACGACCCGAAGGCCGACGACGCGTACGCCGTCGCCCTCGACCACTGGCTGGCGAGCGGGGCACCCGACCTCGACGAACGCATCCCGCCGATGCTCGCCGAGCTGGGCCTCGACGTCGGCCCGGACGCGCTCATGACCTCGCTCTCGGGAGGCCAGGCCGCCCGCGCGGCGCTCGCGGCCCTGCTGCTGAGCCGCTTCGACCTCGTGCTGCTGGACGAGCCGACCAACGACCTCGACCTCGCCGGCCTCGACCGGCTCGAGGCCTTCGTCGACGGCCAGCGCGGCGGCGTCGTCCTCGTCTCGCACGACCGCGAGTTCCTCGCCCGCTGCGTCACCCGCATCGTCGAGCTCGACCTCGCCCAGAACGCGGTCGCGGTGCACGACGGCGGCTACGAGTCCTACCTCGAGGAGCGCGAGGTGGCCCGGCGACACGCGCGAGAGGCGTACGAGGCGTATGCCGGCACGAAGGCCGACCTCGAGGCGCGCGCCCGCACGCAGCGGGAGTGGTCGTCCAAGGGCGTGCGCAACGCGATGAAGAAGAGCCCCGACAACGACAAGAACCGCCGCGCGGCGAGCATCGACTCGGCCGAGAAGCAGGCCCGCAAGGTGCGCCAGATGGAGTCGCGGATCGCCCGGCTCGACGAGGTCGCCGAGCCGCGCAAGGAGTGGGTGCTGCAGTTCTCGATCGGCGCCGCGCTCCGGTCGAGCACGGTCGTGTCGACGCTCAACGAGGCGACCGTGCGCCGTGGCGACTGGACCTTCGGCCCGGCGTCGCTCCAGGTCGAAGGGCGGCGCCGCATCGGCATCACGGGGCCCAACGGTGCTGGGAAGACGACGCTGCTGTCGCTGCTGCTCGGACGCATCGAGCCCGACCAGGGGAGTGCCTCGCTCGGGGCGTCGGTCGCCATCGGCGAGATCGACCAGGCTCGCACCGGACTGCGCGAGGACCTGCCGCTCGGCGACGCGTTCGGCGAGGCCGTGCCAGACCTCGCGCCGGCCGACCGCCGCACGCTGCTCGCGAAGTTCGGGCTCAAGGCCGACCAGGTCGGGAGCGCGGTGGGGCGGCTCTCACCGGGCGAGCGGACGCGGGCCGCGATGGCGCTGCTGCAGGCCCGCGGCGTCAACCTGCTCGTGCTCGACGAGCCGACCAACCACCTCGACCTGCCGGCCATCGAGCAGCTCGAGGAGGCCCTCGATTCCTACGACGGGGCCCTGCTGCTCGTCTCGCACGATCGGCGCCTGCTCGAGAACGTCAGGCTCGACGAGCGCTGGCACGTCGAGGCCGGCCAGGTCACCCGCCTCTGACCTGGGCCCACCACACCACCGCGACACCACCGCCACACGACTGGGTGGGGGTGGCGGGCAGGGCTCCACGGGGCAGTGGATCACCAGGTGCCGCGGTGGACGACCTCGTCGAAGGGACGTCGGTTGAGCCGCTGGATCACGGCCAGTGGCTTGTCCGCCGGGTAGCCGACGGAGAGGACGTACGCCAGGAACTTGCCTTCCGGGAAGCCCAGCACGGCCTTGGCCTGCTCCTGGTCGGCGGCCGCGGCGTGCCCGGTGCCCACGCCCAGGTCGGCGGCGGCGACCGTCATCGCGTAGGTGGCCTGGCCGAGGTCGTACTGCAGCAGCGCGGACTGCCGGTCGTCCTCGGGCTGCGGCGCGACGATGGCGATAGCGGCGGCTGCGCCGGCCACGTGTCTCGCGCCCTGCCAGACCTTCGCCAGCTCGACGAGCTGCTCCCGGTCGGTGACGAGCACGAAGTCCCACGGCTGCCAGTTGCCGGCCGACGGCGCGCGTCGCCCGGCCTCGAGGATCCGGTCGAGATCCTCGTCCGGGACCGGCCGGTCGGTGAACTGTCGGACGTTGCGCCGCGCCCTCAGGGCGTCCCAGGTCTCCACCCAGTCATCGTGCGCCTGCGAGGCGGCTCCCCGCCACCATCCGACGCCCTCACGTGACCACGGTTCGCGCGCGCCTACGGCAGGTCCGGTCAGGCCGCGAGGTCGACGAGGTTGCCCGAGGGGTCGGCAAGGGTGAACCAGTGCGGGGCGTGCGAGTCGTCCACGACGCGTCCACCGGCTTCGAGGGGCGCCTCGATGCGCCGGGCCACCTCGGCAGCGGACGTGCTGAGATCGACGTGGATGCGCGCGGGGGCGTCGCGGCCGTCGTTCACCGCCTGGTTCCACACGCCCGGCGCGCGGCCCAGCGGGTCGATGATGTCGGCATCGGCGACCTGGTGGTAGCCCGTCACGGCCTGCCAGAACGGGACCGAGTCCCGTCCGCCGTCGATCGCGATCTGGATCGACTGCAGGTGCGAGACGTCGGCGGACAGGCCGAGGTCTCCTGCGACCGCAGAGATCGAGGCGGCCAGACCGGCCGCGGCCTCGACCAGCCCTCCGGCGTCCCAGGACGAGGCGAGCCGCACGGTGATGCCGGCAGCCCTGAGCTCGAGATCGGGACCGTAGCCCTCCGGCGCCAGCTCCACCACGCGCCGGGCGAACTCGACGCGGGTCCGGGCGTCGGAGCACGGGTAGTGCGCCAGCGCCCCCTCGAACGTCAGCCGCCACTCGTCGGCGGACGCGACGGCATAGAACTCGCTCGCACCGATGACCACGCTGCCTCCCACGTCTCGAATCCGTCCCGCCGTCGTCAGCCGGGAGAGTTCGTCGGGTCGGCGACCCACGGCCCGAGCGGCGGGTCCCACGTGCGCACGACCCGGCGCAGCACGTAGCCGCCCAGCCAGTAGGGGTCCTGGTCGAACGTCGCGGTCAGCTCGTCGAGCGAGTCCGCGGAGCAGACGATGAGCGCGGCGTTGGCCGGCTCCTGGTCGGTCGGCTCGCCCTCGCTCACCTCGTCGGTGCCCGGCTGGTACATGCCGGCCACGAGCAGCCCCGACAGCCCGCTCAGCCACTCGCGGTGCTCGGGACGGATCGTCAGCATTTCGCCGGCGTCGTCGGGATACGTGTAGTGGATGGCGAAGATCGGCACGCTCGGTTCTCCAGTCGCTCGAGTGGTCGGGTGGTCAGGCGGTCGTGATCCGGTGCCCACCGGCATACACGTTGAGGCGGGCGTCGCGCACGAAGCCGAGCAGCGTCATGCCGGCGTCGTCGGCGCACTCGACCGCCAGGGACGACGGCGCCGACACGGCGGCGAGCACGGGTATGCCGGCCATGATCGACTTCTGCACCAGCTCGAAGGACGCGCGGCCCGAGACGACGAGCACGCAGCCGGTGCCGGGCACGCGGCCGTGCTGCAGCGCCCAGCCGACCACCTTGTCGACCGCGTTGTGCCGCCCGACGTCCTCACGAACCACCAGCAGCTCGCCGTGGGCGGTGAAGAGCCCGGCCGCGTGCAGCCCGCCCGTCTTGTCGAACGACCGCTGCTCGCCCCGCAGCGCGTCGGGCAGCTCGGCGACCACCTTCGCGGCGACCTCGACAGGGTCTGACCGCACCTCGAACGCGGACTGCGCCCGCAGCTGCTCGATGCTCGCCTTGCCGCACACCCCGCACGACGAGTTTGTGAAGAACGCCCGGGTCGACGCGGCAGACGGCGGCGCCACACCAGCAGCCAGCGTCACGTCGATGACGTTGTAGGTGTTCTCGTCGAACCCGCTCTCGCCCGAGACGACCGCACCCTCGCAGTAGCGTGCGAGCGCGATGTCCTCGACGGAGCGGAGCAGCCCCTCCGCGAGCAGGAAGCCGTGGACGAGCTCGATGTCGTGGCCGGGCGTGCGCATGGTGACCGTCAGCGGCGTGCCGTTGACGCGCAGCTCGAGCGGCTCCTCGACCGTCAGCGTGTCGGGCCGCGTGCTCGTCGAGGGCGTGGCGAGGTCGATCGTCGTGACCTTGCGCCGCACGGTGACCCGTCCCATGGGCCCAGCCTAGGTCCCGTGCCAGACTCCGAGGGGTGTCGAGCACCCCAGCGCCGAAAGGCCCCGTCGTCGTCGTGCTGACCGGCGGGGCCTCGCGGCGGATGGGCTCGCACAAGCCGACGCTCGACGTCGCCGGGCGCCCACTCGTGGCCCGCGTGCTGGCGGCCGCCGGCGCGCACCCCGCGCTCGTCGTCGGCCCCGGTCAGGGCGTCCCCGACGGGGTGCCCGTCGTGATGGAACGCGTCCCGGGGGGCGGCCCGGTCTCCGGGATCGCGTATGCCGTCGAGGCCGTGAGCGCCGGAGGCACCGAACCCGACGCCATCGTCGTGCTTGCCGCCGACCTGCCCTTCGTGACGTCCGAGCACGTCGAGCGTCTGCTGACGGCGATCGCGTCCGCCGACCTGGCCGTCACGGTCGACCCCGGCGGCCGCACCAACTGGCTCTGCGCGGCCTGGCGCGCCGACGTGCTGGCGAGCCGGCTGGCCGAGCTCGGAGACGTCGGGGACGCGTACGGCCGCAGCATGCGCGAGCTGTGCGACGGCATACGCACGGTGCGTGTCGACGACCCCGCCGGGGTGGCCACGGACGTCGACACCCCGGCCGACCTGGAACAGGCCCGAGCGCGTGCTGGCCGCCCGCTCGACAGCCCGTCCGGCCACCCCTCGGACGACCCTTCCTAGCCTCGTCGGCCCTCGTCCGGCCCTCGTCCGGCCCTCGCCCGGCCCTCGTCCGGCCCGACTCTGGGAGGTCGCCCAAGTCGCGCCCAGCGGCGAATCCCATTGCCGCCAAGCGTTTTCCCAGAGTTGGCGGGCATTTGGCAAAGACTTGGTAAGCCCCTTGACCGCGATTCTCGGCTGCTGCGAACGTCGCGCTCGTTCTCGCCGGAATCTCGGTCCGTGAGATGGGCGGAACTCCCTCCAGGCGGCCCACGCGCCGCATCCTGACAAGGAGTAACCAGTGAATCGACTGAAGTCCGGGCTGGCGACCGGAGGGCTGCTCGCCCTCGCTCTCGCCATCTCGCCGGCGATCCCGGCGGGCGCAGCGGCCGGAGCGGGACGCGACAAGGCGCCCGCCCCCGAGTCGCAGAGCCTCAAGGCGACCGAGCAGTCCCGAGCAGCATCGTCCGCGAGCGCCCTCGGCCTCGCCTCCGGCGAGAAGCTCACCGTCAAGTCCGTCATCGCGGACGCCGACGGCGTCACCCACGTCCGCTACGAGCGCACGCTCGACGGGCTGCGCGTGATCGGTGGCGACTTCGTCAGCCACAAGGACTCCTCGGGCGCCGTCAAGAGCGTCACCTGGAACGTCCGCAAGAACGTCACCCCCTCGACGATGACGCCGAAGGTCTCCAAGAGCCAGGCCCACCAGGCCGGTCTCGCGGCGTCGAAGGCGAACAAGGAAACCGCCACCCCCGGCGAGCTCGTCGTCTTCCAGTCGGCGGCCGGCCCGAAGCTGGCGTACGAGGTCATCACCGAGGGCATCAAGGCCGACCAGACCCCGACCCGCCTGCACACGATCGTCGACGCCACGAGCGGCGCCACGCTGACGAGCTGGGACGACGTCAAGAACGGCACGGGCAACGGCATCTTCGTCGGCTCCGTCACGCTCGGCACCACCGCCGGCACGACGTACACGATGAAGGACACCCACGGGAACTACGCCACCGACCTCAACCAGGCCACGACCGGCAACGGCACGACGTTCACCGACGCCGACGACGTCTGGGGCAACGGCCTGCAGAGCAACCGGCAGTCGGCTGCCGTCGACGCGCACTACGGCGCCGGCAAGACGTACGACTACTACAACACCCAGCTCGGCCGCGCCGGCATCTGGAACAACGGCACCGGCGCCCGCAGCCGCGTCCACTACGGCCAGAGCTACGTCAACGCCTTCTGGGACGGCACGCAGATGACGTACGGCGACGGCGCGAACAACGCGGCCCCCCTCGTCGAGCTCGACGTCGCCGGCCACGAGATGAGCCACGGCGTCACCGAGAACACCGCCGGTCTCGCCTACACCGGCGACGCGGGCGGCCTCAACGAGGCGACGTCCGACATCTTCGGCACCGGCGTCGAGTGGTACGCCAACAACCCGAACGACGTCCCCGACTACCTCATCGGCGAAGAGATCAACATCAACGGCAACGGCACGCCGCTGCGCTACATGGACAAGCCGAGCAAGGACGGCGGCTCCAAGGACTGCTGGAGCAGCTCGCTCGGCGGCCTCGACCCGCACTACTCGTCGGGCCCGCTGAACCACTGGTACTACCTGGCCTCCGAGGGCTCCGGCGCCAAGACGATCAACGGCGTCAGCTACAACAGCCCGACGTGTGACGCCTCGACGGTGACCGGCATCGGCCACCTCAAGGTCGAGAAGATCTGGTACCGCACGCTGTCGACCTACCTCACCTCGAGCAGCAACTACGCGGCGGCCCGCACGGGCGTCATCAAGGCGGCCAAGGACCTCTACGGCGCCGGCTCGGCCGAGTGCACGGCGGTCGACAGGGCGATGGGCGCCATCTCGGCCCCGGCCAGCACCGAGACCTGCGGCACCGGCGGCGGTGGGGGCGGCGGCGCCGCCCTGACCAACGGTGGGTTCGAGTCCGGCCAGACCGGCTGGACCGGCACGGCGGGCCCGATCACGAACAACACGGGCCGCCCGGCCCGCACCGGTTCGTACAAGCTGTGGCTCGGCGGCAACGGGACCGCTGGTTCCGAGAACGAGTCGCAGACCTTCGCGGTGCCGGCCACGGCCACGAGCCCGACGCTGACGTACTACGTCCGCATCGACACGGCCGAGACGTCGACCACGTCGGCCTACGACACCGCCACCGTCTCGATCAACGGCGTGACCAAGGCCAGCTTCTCCAACCTGTCCACCCCGAAGGCGTCCTACGTCGCCAAGACGATCGACCTGACGGCCTACAAGGGCACGAACGTCACGCTGAAGTTCGCCGACACCGAGGACTCCTCGCTGCAGACGAGCTTCGTCATCGACGACGTGTCGACGAACTTCTGAGCGAAGGTAGCCTGACACACCTCTGAGGTCGGTGTGCCGCCGGGTCCACCCGGTGGCACACCGACCTCTCGCGTATGCCGTGAGGTGGCGTGGCGCGACAGGTGGCGTATGCCGTGGTGCGGCGTCAGGCGTACGTCCCCGGTGTCGGGGGTTGGTGACGCGAACTCGGCGTCAGGGGCTCGGCGTCAGGGGCCGGGTGCCACGACGGGCGCCGTGGGCGTGGTGCAGCGCGTCGTGGCCGGGGCCGACAGCGTCACGTCCGAGACGAGGCCGGCGACGAGGCCGGCGATCTCGCCGAGCGACGGGTCGCTGAGGTCGATGTCGCGGGCGTGGTCGTCGGTGACCGAGATGGAGATGGGGTCGCTCTCGGGCGCGGCGCCGGGGTCGACCTGGGTGAACTGGTCGCTCGGCGTCTCGGCGAGGGGCACGCCGAGGCGCAGGGTGGCGAGCAGGGTCACGAGCTGCCGCTGCAACGGCCCGGCCAGGGTGCAGACGCGCCCGTGCACCGAGCGGGTCTCGACGCGCAGGCGTCCGTCGGCGTCGAGGACGATGCGGTCGTCGAAGCCGGCGATGCCGCCGGTGCGGCGCAGCACGAGCGGGAAGGCGGGGCTGTCGGACGAGGTGACCGAGCCTGCGCCGCCTGCGCCGAAGCGCTGCTTGGGTGGTGCCTGCGTCGTCGCCGCCGAGGTGTGTGCCGCTGCGCCGGGCAAGGCGTCGGCGTCGGACACGGCGACACCGCACCCCCCGGTCAGGAGTGCGGCAATGGCCATCCCCACGTACAGGCCCGTACGCCCCATGGGGACCATGGTGCGCCGTTTGCCTCGTCTGCGCACCGTGGACACGGTCGATTTCTGGCAACGCTTGGGTGAATGTTTCAAGTGGCGGGCCTCGGGATGCACGGGAATGCTCGGTGCCAGAGGTGTTTCGGGCTCGGAGCCGTCGACACCCCCACCCGCAGGTGCGCCGGCGCGTCGATGGACCCATGTCGACGAGACGAGCGCCTGCGGTCACCAGGCATACGAAAGGGACCCACGAGTGATACCCAACTCCACTCCACACCGATCACCCGCACCACGACACGTGCGTCGGTCGCTCGCCTCGCTCGGGGCGGTCGCCGCCGTGGCGGTCGGCATGGCGATGGCCAGCCCGGCCGCACAGGCGGCCGACCCAGCAGCGTCGGTCGGCACCGACGCCGGCAGCCGCGAGCGCGCGTTCGCGGCCGCAGCCTCCGAGTACGGCGTGCCACGCACCGTGCTCGAGGCCGTGTCGTACGCCCAGACGCGCTGGGACTTCAACCCCGGGCACAGCTCGTCCGGCGGCTACGGCCCCATGCACCTCGTCGACGCCGACCTCGGGTCGGCTGCCGAGGGCAAGGGCCTCGGCGACGCGCCTGCTGCTGACGCGCCGGCGCCCGCTGCCGACACGCTCGGCCGCGCGGCCAGCCTGACCGGGTTCGACGAGGACGCCCTGCGCACCGACGAGCTCGCCAACATCCGGGGCGGCGCCGCGTTGCTCGCCGCCACCCAGCAACGGCTCGGCCTGCCCACGGGCGCCGGCAGCACCTCGGGCGACTGGTACGCCGCCGTGGCCGACGCGTCCGGGTCGGCCCAGGAGGACGTCGCCGCGGCGTTCGCCGACGACACCTACTCCGTCATCGCCTCCGGTGCCTCGCGCCGCACGGTCGACGGCAAGGACGTGTCTCTCGCGCCCTCGACAGCGAGCCCTCAGAAGGGCCAGATCAACCGGCTCGGCCTGACGAAGAAGGCCAACAGCTCGCAGACCGACTGCCCGCCCGGGCTCGCGTGCGACTGGGTGCCCGCGCCGTATGCCAAGACCGGCCCCGGCGCCGGCAGCTACGGCAACCACGACCTCGCGTCACGGCCGACCTCGCCGAAGATCACGAACATCGTCATCCACAACACCGAGGCCTCCTGGGACACCACGCTCAAGCTCGTGAGCGACCCGACGTACCTCGCCTGGAACTACTCGCTCCGCTCGAGCGACGGTCGCATCGCCCAGCACCTCGAGCCGAAGGACGTCGGCTGGCACGCGGGCAACTGGTACGTCAACAGCCACTCGATCGGCCTCGAGCACGAGGGCTTCGCCGCCACCGGCGCCCAGTGGTTCAGCGAGCCGATGTACCGCTCGTCTGCGCGCCTCGTGCGCTACCTGGCGAAGAAGTACGACATCCCGCTCGACATGCAGCACATCTTCGGTCACGACCAGATCCCGGGCGTGGCCCCGGGCAACGTCGCCGGCATGCACTGGGACCCGGGCCCCTACTGGAATTGGGAGCACTACTTCCAGCTGCTCGGCGCCCCGCTGCAGTCGCACGGCGTCGACGGCGCCAAGGACCTCGTCCGCATCCTGCCCGGCTTCGACCACAACGTGCAGGCCGTCACCTCGTGCACGACGGCGGGCCAGGCGTGCGAGCCGCAGGGCACGAACTTCGTCTACCTGCACACCACCCCCTCCGAGTCCGCGCCCCTCGTCAACGACATCGGCCGCAAGCCCAGCGGCACGCCGTCGACGACGTCGGTCTCCGACATCGGCGCCCGCGCCCAGGCCGGCCTGACGTTCGCCGTGGCCGAGCGACAGGGCGACTGGACCGCGATCTGGTTCAACGGCGTCAAGGGCTGGTTCCACAACCCGGCGAGCGACCCGACGGCCATCGCGGTCGGCGGCCAGTACGTCGTGCCGAAGGCCGGCCTCGCGAAGGTGCCGGTCTACGGTCGGGCCTACCCCGAGGCCTCGGCGTACCCGGCCGGCATCCCGGTGCAGGCGCTCGCCCCGCTGCAGTACCAGTTCACGGTCGGGCAGCGGTACGCCGTCGGTGACCTCACGGTCCCGACCAACTACTACCGCGCGACGACGTACTCGCTCGACACCCCGAACGACCACGTCGACGTGGTCGGCCAGGACCGCTACTACCAGGTGTCGCTCGGCCACCGGTTCGCGTACGTCCGCGCCGCCGACGTCGACGTCGTGACCGCCCGGTAGTCGTCGAACCACATCGAAAGAGCAGTTCGTCCGGTGCGGACGAACTGCTCTTTCGATTGTTGAGGCTGGACGGAGTGTTCTCTCGATCGTCTGGGTGCGCGAGGTGGTGCTGGGGCGCCGCCGTCCCTTGGTCGAGTGCTCAGTTTCCTGCGTCGGGAAGTGGGCACTCGATGGTGGCGGGGGTGTGGGGGCGGCGCGCGTCGACGTCGACGTCGTCCCCGCCAGGTAGGCCCGACCCCTAACCGTCGAGAGGCCAAAGTTCGTCGCCTCCCGCAGGTCGAAAGGCCACTTCTCGTCGCGAGAAGTGGCCCTTCGACTGTCCGCGGTTGGCAAACTTTGGCCACTCGACGGGTGACGACGGGTGACGACGGGTGAAGACGGGGGTCGGGGGAGCGTGGGCTACCTGAGGTCGTAGGCCTTGAGGAAGCTGACGATGAAGGGCGCCGACCCGGTCACGCCGTTGTCGCCGACCTCGTTGTAGGCGGCGATCGCGATGTCGCCGCGGCCGGCCACCATCCAGGTGTGCGTGTCGGGCGGGTTCTTGGTGCCGAACTCGGCCGTGCCGGTCTTGGCGTACTCGACGCCCAGCGGTGCCAGCACCTTGCCGGAGCCCTCGGTGACCACGGCGTGCATCTCCTGGCGCAGCACGTTCGCCTCGGCCGGGGCGAGCGGCGTGGCCGGCGCGGCGAGGGCTGGAGCGCCGGCCACGAGCTGCGGTCGCACGGTCTGGCCCTTCATCACCGACGCGACGACCACGGCCATGGTCAGCGGGCTCGCCTCGACGCGCCCCTGGCCGATGAACGACGCGGCGTGCTCGACGACGTCGTCGGTGGCCGGGACCGAGCCGAGGAAGCCGGTGAACGGCAGGTCGAGCTTGTCGCCCATCCCGAGCGACTGGGCGGCCTGGGCGAGGTCGTCCTGGCTGACCTTCTCGTACTGGCTGATGAATGCCGTGTTGCACGAGAAGGCGAGGGCGGTCTGCATCGGGATGTCGCCGAGTTTGTCCTTCGGGTAGGTCGTGTAGTTGCTGAAGCGGCGCCCGTTGACCGTCAGGGAGTCGGTGCAGGGCAGCTTGGTGTCGGCGGTGGCGCCCTTGCGGATGTTGGCGAGCGAGCTGGCGATCTTGAACGTCGAGCCGGGTGCCACCTTGCCGGCGAGCGCGAGGGTCGTGCCTGCTGCCGCCGGTCCGACAGCGGCGGCGAGGATCTCGCCGGTGGACACCCGCACGGCCACCAGCGCCGTCGGGTGCGCCGTCTGCTTGGCCAGGGCGGCCTCGGCGGCCGACTGCGCCTTCGGGTCGAGCGTGATCGTGAGCGGCTGGCCCTCGGTCGACTGCTCGGCGAAGAGCTCGCGCTTGTCGAGGACGCTGCCGTCGGCACCGCGCTTGACGGCCTGGACCGCGAGTCCGGGCGTGCCTCGCAGCTGCGCGTCGTAGCGGAACTGCAGGCCGTTGGTGCCCACGCTGTCGCCCGCCTCGAGCGTCCCCTTGGAGTCCTTGACCTGCTCGGCCGTCGCTTCGCCGACCGAGCCGAGGATCGGCGCGGCGAAGGTGCGGCTCGGCCCGAGCACCTTCATCGCGGGCACCGTGATGGCGCCCTTGACCTTGGCGATGGCGGCGCCGTTCTTCGCGATGACGGGGTCGGTCTCGCGCAGTGTCAGGGCCTCGACGAACGCCTTGGCGCCCGCGGCCCCGACCTTCGCCGCATACTTCGCCGGGTCGATGCCCAGGAGTGCGGCCAGCCGGCGGGCCGACGTGGCGGCCTCGGCGCCGGCTGCCTTCGTCTTGTCGATGCCGACGACGGCGACCTCGCGCTCGGTCATGATCTTGGCGCCAGACGCGTCGACGATGTCGGCCCGCCTCGGCCACTTGCGGGCGATCGTGAGTGTCTCGTCCGAGGCGAGCTGCGGCGCGACGAGGGCCGGGTTCCACGCCACCTGCCACGCACCGTCGACGAGGGTCATCGCGACCTTCGACTCGTAGCTCCAGTCGGTGCCGGTCTTCGAGACGTCCCACCGGGTGAAGAGCGTGGCGGTCGCCTTGTCGGAGCCCTCGGTGTGGCTCACCTCGCTGAGCGACACCGAGGGGCGGAGCGCGCCCAGCCCCTTGTAGGCGGCCGTGACGAACGAACCGGCCTTGGCGGCGGTCGTCCCCTTGAGGGGCACCTGCGCGAAGTCCCCGTTGGTCAGGGCGGCGGCGAGGGCGCTTGCCGCATCGTTCGGCTCGGGCGGCGACTGGAACATGGAGCAGCCGGCACCCAGCGTCGCTACGAGGGCACCCGACAGCGCGGTGGCGACGTACGAGCGCCGACGTGGCCGGCTGGGTGCAGTGTGTGCGGTGCGGGGTCCCCGGGGCATGCGACGAGGGTACGTGGCGCCGCCGTCAGGGCCGTTCATCGTCTGGTCGCGTCGACGCGTTCGTCGGCAGCGGCAGCACTGGCGGCCGCCGGACGCTGCTGGTCGCCGGCAGACCGGCGTCGCGGGTCGGCGCGCAGCCACAGCACGCCCGCGCCGACGAGGCCGACGGCCACGGCGACGGCATACGCCCCCCACGCCTGGAACTCGGGCTGGATCGCACGGAGGAAGACGTCGCGGCTGGCCTCGACGTGGTCGCGCAGCCCGCTCGGCAGGCCGGAACGCGGGCGGAGGTACGACGCGAGGTAGGAGAAGGCGGTCTGCCCCGCGGTGCACACGGCCACGAGCAGGACCACGAGGGGCCAGACGACCACTCGCCACAGCGACCGCACGCCGACCGCTGCCAGCGTGAGGCCGACGGCGACGGCCGTGAGGGTGGGGGTCCAGATGAGCAGGGGCCGGCCGCGCTCGAGGCCGAGCAGGGCGATGACGACCGCACTCGCCCACGAGCCGAGGGCGACGGCGAGCGGAGCGGCGGCCAGCGCCCGCAGCACCGGCCGACCGAGCACGAGCACGAGCCCGATGGCCAGTCCGGCCACGGTGCCGGCGACGGCAACGGCCAGCACCCCCACGAGCACCCGGTCGTCCCGGTCGAAGTCGCTGCCGAGCTGGCGCGTGGCACCGGCGGACTGAAGCGTCGAGTAGGCGGCCGCGGCCACGGCGCCCAGGCCGGCGAGCGCCGCCACGGCCGAGGACGAACGGCGAGACTCGGGCCTCGGCGACACCCACCGCACGGCGAGGGCGGCCGCGGCGCCGCCGACGAGCGTGATGGTCAGCAGCAGACCGAGGCGGGCCGTGGTGAACGGGAGCAGCGTGATGTAGCCGTCGGTGGCCGATCCGGTGGCGACGTCGAACGGCCAGTTGCGCGGTGACCGCGCCCCCAGCCCGTCGACGATCCACGGCAGCGCCCCGACGACCCACCAGCCGGCTGCCGCGAGGGGCAGCACGGGCCAGCGGCGTGCGCGGGCGGGCCGTCGGTGTGCCTCACTGCCGAAGCTGACGACGTTGTCCACGCGCAGATCCCAGCACGTCCGTCCGTCATGCGCCAATCGCCCGGGTTGTCGGCCCCACCGCGCGCGGAGACCTCAGCGCTCGGGCCTCCACAGCTGCACCGACGCGACGGGCTCGAAACCGGCTCCGAGGAAGGCGCGCAGGGCGCGGGCGTTGCCGGGTGCGCACGCCGCGACGACGACCTCACCCTCGTCGACGAGGGTCAGCGCGTCGCGCACGACGTCGGTGCCGCTGCGGTCCTTCGACGCGTCGGTCTCCACACCCACCTCGGGCATGCCACCGAGCCCCGTCGAGAGCGTCACGAGCGTGCGGTCGTCGGGGGCGGCGTAGCCGAAGGTCGTGACCGCGCTGCGCACCGAGGTCGCGTGCTCGGCGCGGGGGTGGTTGCGCAGGTCGCTGCGGGGCACGAGGGCGGGCTCGCCACCGAGGCCGCGGGCGACGAGGACGATGTCGAGCGCGTCGATCCACCCCGTGCCGGCCAGCCGCGACACGAGCCGAGGGTTGCTGGCGCCGCCGAAGCCGTCTGGCCCCAGCGAGCCGAGCGTGCCGTCGGACACGTCGTCGTCGACGGCGAGGTACGCGTGCCCGGTGAAGGCGACCACGCCCTCCACGCCGTCGCGCCACGGGGCGACCCGCTGCCAGCCACCGTCGACGGCGGGGAAGTCGCCGCCGGACGCCTTGCTGAGGACTTCCGCGATGAGGTGCACGCCGTCCATCAAACCCGCCCCGTCGTCCGGCTGCCCGCTGGGGTCCACCTGCTGGCACCCCGAGTTGCGCCGCCGTATGCCGTGCCGCTGCCTTCACGCTGCCCTCACGCTGCCTCGGCGCCACGTGCGCCGGGTAGGTTGTGGCCATGTCACGACCGCACGCGGCCGCCATCATCGAGGACACCGTCCACGAGCAGGTCGAGCGCGTGCTCCGTAGCCGCGGGTGGGGCAACCGCGTCATCACGCACGTCGGCTACGGCTCCTCCTCGTTCGTGCGCGTCTTCGGGCGGATCCTGCTCGGGCGCAAGGGCCGCGAGGAGGTCGAGGGCCCCGAGAGCCGACAGGACGCGACGGGCGCGATCAGCCCCGCCCACTACGACCGCGGCTGGCGGGCGTTCCTCACCTCGCCCGCGACGGGCGTGCCGGTCAAGGTCACGGTCGGCGACCGCGAGGTCTTCGGCCGGTCCGACCGCGGCGGCCACGTCGACATCGTGGCCCGCGACCACGGTCTGCCGCCCGGCTGGCAGCAGGCGGTCGTCGAGGTGCAGGGGGCCGACCCGGTCGCCGCCGACGTCTTCATCGTGGCCGACGACGTACGGTTCGGACTCGTCAGCGACATCGACGACACCGTCATCACCACCATGCTGCCGCGCCCGATGATCGCCGCCTTCAACACGTTCGTCAGGCGCGGCAAGGCCCGCCACGCGGTCTCGGGCATGGCGCCGATGTACCGCCGCATCCTGTCCGCGCACCCGGGAGCGCCGATCGTCTACGTCTCGACCGGCGCCTGGAACACCGCCGCGACGCTCAACCGCTTCCTCGTCGAGAACGGCTTCCCGCTCGGCCCGCTGCTGCTCACCGACTGGGGTCCCACCAACACCGGCTGGTTCCGCAGCGGCCAGGACCACAAGCGCACCTGCCTGCACCGTCTCGCGCGCGACTTCCCCGACATCCAGTGGCTGCTCGTCGGCGACGACGGGCAGCACGACCCCCAGCTCTACGCCGAGTTCGCCGAGGCGCGGCCCGACCGGGTCGACGCCATCTGCATCCGACACCTGTCGCCGGCCGAGCAGGTGCTGAGCAAGCCGATGAAGATCGACGCGCCGGTGCGCACCATGGGCCCGGTGAGCGTGTCGACGTTCTCGGCGCCCGACGGGCACCAGCTGCTTCGCGTCCTCGACGAGCACGGGCGGGTCGGTCCGCCGGTGGCCGCCGACGAGCAGCCGTCACGACCGTTGCGACAGCCGACCCGCTGACGCCGCTGGCCGAGGTCGCCGGATGGCAGACTGGCGCCATGCCTGAGCTGCCCGAGGTGCAGGCGCTCGTCGACTTCCTCGCCGAGCGCACCGACGGTCTCGCCGTCACGAAGGTCGAGCTCGCGTCGTTCAGCGTGCTCAAGACCTTCAACCCGCCGCCGCAGGCGCTCGAGGGGGCGCCCGTCGACGGGGTGCACCGGCACGGCAAGTTCCTCGACATCGACGCCGACGGCACCCACCTCGTCTTCCACCTCGCCCGGGCCGGCTGGCTGCGGTGGTCCGACCAGCTGCCGGCGACGGTGGTGCGACCCGGCAAGTCGCCGATCGCCCTGCGGGTCAGGCTCTCCGACGGTTCCGGGTTCGACCTCACCGAGGCGGGCACGAAGAAGTCGCTGGCGGCATACATCGTCAAGGACCCGGCGGAGGTGCCGGGCATCGCGCGCCTCGGCCCCGACCCGCTCGCCGACGACTTCACGCTCGACCGGTTCCGCTCGATGCTCGACGGCCGGCGCACCCAGATCAAGGGACTGCTGCGCGACCAGGAGTTCATCGCCGGTGTGGGCAACGCCTACTCCGACGAGATCCTCCACGTCGCCAAGATCAGCCCGTTCGCCATCGCGGGCACGCTGGCCCCCGAGGTGGTCGACCGGCTGTATGCCGCGCTGCGCGAGACGCTGACCCACGCGGTCGTGACCGCGTCCGGCAAGCCGGCGAAGGAGCTCAAGGACGCCAAGCGCGCCGGCATGCGCGTTCACGCCCGCACCGGTCAGACGTGTCCCGAGTGCGGTGACATCGTGCGCGAGGTGTCGTTCGCCGACACCTCGCTGCAGTACTGCGCCACCTGCCAGACCGGCGGCAAGCCGCTCGCCGACCGGCGGATGTCGAAGCTGCTCAAGTAGCCCGGCGAATCGAATTCGTCCGGAATGCAACGGTTCTGCTGACGTGGTTGTCTTCATCGTCATGAAGCCGATGAAGCTCTCGACGCGACACCTCCCGCACGCGCCCCTCCACCCGCGCCGCCGCACGCCGCGGATCGCGCTGCTCGCACTCGGCACCGTGCTCGTCACCGGAGCCTGCGGGCAGGCGGCACCGGCCGGCAGCGCGTCGACGCCGGCCGCTGGGGGCGGCGCCACACCCAGCGCGGCGACCAGCGCACCCGCGACCGGCGGCACGACCGGGGGGTCGGGCCCCTCGAAGCAGACGGTGACGGCGGGCGGCGTGCGCCTCGAGGCGGCGATGGCGCCAGCCGGTGCTGGCATCGCTGCGAGCTCCGGACTCGTCGTCGACTACACCCTGACCAACACGGGCTGGAAGCCACTGGTCGCCTACGACGCCGTGCCCGACGATCTCGGCAGCGCGACCCTCGCCACGCACGTCGACCCGCAGCATGCGTGGGTCTACGCCCAGTCCGGGGTGCTTCGTCTCAGCAAGCAGGGCTTCGCGACGGCACCGAACGTCCGTTTCGCTGCCGCGCCGGTGATGGGCGGACACACGATCGCGCCGGGGGCGACGATCGCCGGTCGGGCGTATGCCGCCGTGCCGCCGAGGCTGGACGTGCCGGGCGAGTCGTTCGTGGCGCCCCGGAGCCTGGTCGACCCGGCCGTGAAGCAGTGGCAGCTGTGCATCCAGGTCGACGACCGCGCCATGCAGGCCCGGCCCTCGGCCGTGGGGGGTGGCGTCGTGGAGGCGGCGTCGATGGCGCCGCGGGGCGACCAGCTCGTCTGCACGGAGCCGGCCGCGATCCCCGTCTCCTGACGCGTGGACCTGCCTGAGGCTGACCGGAGGCGACCGAGTCAGAGGTGCATCGACATGTGGCCGCCGCCCATCGCCCCGAGGCAGCTGAAGAGCAGGAACGCTCCGGGCCAGATGGCGGCGGCGAGGAGGCACCACGTCTTGGCGGCGCGCGAGGCCTTCTCGGCGCCGATCCAGTCACCCTGGGCCCAGCGCGGCTTCACCTGCAGGGCCTTGACGATCGCGACGACACCGAGCGGCGTGAAGCAGAAGACCGCGCAGACGACCGCCCAGCCGAAGTACGTCGTCGGGGCCGGTCCGCTCCGGGGCGGGCCGGCCCAGCCGGGCGAGGGACTGACGGCATACGGGAGCAGTGGCGCCGGGGGCACGGGCGGCGGGACGGGAGTGGTGCGCGGCGGCGGGCCGCTCGCCTGGGGGAGCGGCGCCGTGGGGCGGCTCGCGCCCGTCGCGTTCGAGACGGCCGGGCCGGTCGGCACGTCCGGTCCGGCCGGCTTCTCCGCGGCGCCTGAGGGCGGGTCGAGGTGCGGCAGCCAGGCCGACCAGCTGTCGTGCGTGGGGTCGGGGCTGCCGGCGCCCTCGGGGTCGCCGTCCGGGTCTCGGAAGCGCTCGTCCATCAGATGATGTTCGGCTCGCCGTCGGCCGAGAGCTGCTTGCCGGCGCGCTGCCACTCGAGCATGCCGCCCTCGACGTTGGCGACGTCGTAGCCCTGGTGGACGAGCCACTGCACGGCGCGGGCCGAGCGGCCGCCCATGCGGCACACGATGGCCACGGTGTCGTCGGTCTCGGGCAGCTCGTCGAGACGGCCCGGCAGCTCGCCGAGCGGGATGTGGATGGCGTTGGGGGCGTGGCCCGCGGCCCATTCGTCGTCCTCGCGGACGTCGACGAGGACGGCGTCGTCGGGCAGCGCGCCCACGGAGGTCGTGGGAATGCTCATGCCCTCATCGTGACACGGAGTGCTGGGGGTGGGTCACGACCTGCGGGACGCGAGGGTGTTGAGCACGGCTGCGGCGTCGGCGGCGTCGTCGACGGTGACGAGGACGGGCGGCTCGCCGACCCGTTCGACGACGAGGGCCTCGCCCGACCGGGTGACGAAGCCGCGACTGCCGTCCTTTCCGATGCGCCAGCCGTAGCCACCGAACTCGCGCAGCGGCGACACGGTGCCGGTGCGGGCCTCGGCCACCCGCTCGAGCGGCACCCGGCTCCACGTGAGGAACAGGCTGGTGACCCGCAGTCCCTCGGCGTCGATGACCACCCGCGCCGAGCCCGTGATGACGAGCAGGGCGACGATCGCTGCCGCGAGCAGCAGCAGCCACGGCATCCCGAGCACGGCGACGACGACGAGCGGCGTGATCGCGAGCAGCACGACGAGCAGCACGCCGACGTTCGGCAGAGCCGCATGACCGGTCCAGGCCACGCGGGTCGTGGCGGGCACGTCGAGGCGTACGGCGTCGGCGGGCAGGTGCCGCCGGGTGCTGTCGAGCGGAGGGGGTCGCAGGCGTCCCCATCGCCAGAGGGTGAGTCCCACGGCGGCGGCGAGCACGAGCGTCGGGACGAGCCAGACGGTCGGGAAGGCCTGGGCCACCTCGCCGGGCCGTTGCGACGTGAGGCTGCCGAAGAGCAGGCCGCCGAGGAAGACCGCGACCACTCCGCCGAAGCCGGCGAGCGGGCCGCGGGCGCTGGGGTGCCAGGCGGCGCCGATGACGACGAAGACCAGTGGCAGCAGCGCCGTCATCGCTGCCGCGGTCACGGCGGCCTCGGTGAGCGACGCGAAGCGGTCGGGACCGCCATCGGGGCCCCAGTGGACCGCGAGGCGCTCGGGCAGTCGGTCGCGCACGGCATACGTCAGCGCCAGCCCGACCACGGTGAGGAACGGGCCGACGAGGGCGCTCGCGACGAGGGCGTGGGTCGGGCGCCGGTCGGCTCCGGCGGAGGCGCTGGTGGCGGCTGGCGTGGTCATCGCTGGAACTCGCTCTCGATGAGTCGGGTGAGGTCGGTGGGGGTGGCGCCGGTGAGGCGGGCCTCTGCGACGAGGTCGGCCACGAGGGAACGCAGGCGTGCGTCGCTCGCGGGGTCGGAGGCCGACACGACGGCGCCTCGCCCGCGCCGCAGGTCGATGAGGCCCTCGTCGCGCAGCGACTGGTAGGCGCGCAGGACGGTGTGGAGGTTGACGTCGAGCAGGCCGGCGACCTCCTTCGCCGAGGGCAGCCGGTCGCCGCGCCCAAGGCGCCCGCCGGCCATCTCGCGACGCACGCAGGCGGCCACCTGGACGTGCAGCGGAGTGCTCGAGGTCGGGTCCACCTGCCACAACATAGTTTGATTATGACTAGAACTATGCCGTGTTTGCAAACCACTAGGGTGAACGGGTGAAGATCCTGTCGATCCAGTCCCACGTCGCCTACGGCCACGCCGGCAACTCGGCCGCGGTCTTCCCGCTCCAGCGGCTCGGCCACGAGGTCTACCCCGTGCTGACGGTGACCTTCTCCAACCACACCGGCTACGGCTCCACGCGGGGTCCGCTCATCGCGCCGTCCGACGTCGCGGCCGTCATCGACGGTGTCGAGGAGCGAGGCGCCTTCCCGACGATCGACGCGGTGCTGTCGGGCTACCAGGGCGCCGAGGCGGTCGGCGAGGTCGTCCTCGACGCGGTGGCCCGCGTCAAGGAGGCCAACCGGGCCGCCATCTACTGCTGCGACCCGGTCATGGGTGACGTCGGCCGCGGCTTCTTCGTGCGCGAGGGCATCCCCGAGTACATGCGCGACCATGTCGTGCCCAAGGCCGACATCGTCACGCCCAACCAGTTCGAGCTCGAGTTCCTCGTCGGACGTGCGGTGACGTCCCAGTCCGACCTCGTCGCGGCGGCGCGCGAGCTCGTCGCCCGCGGGCCACGGGTCGTCCTCGTCACCTCCGCCCTCACGTCGGACACCCCTGAGCACTCGATCCAGATGGCCTGCGTGACGGCCGACGACGCCTGGCTCGTGACGACACCGATGCTGCCGATGACGGTGCGCGGCGGTGGCGACGTGACGGCGGCTGTCTTCCTCGCGCACTACCTGACCGACGGCCCCGAGGTGGCGCTGAGCCGCACGGCGGCCACGATGTATGCCGTGCTCGAGCGCACCCATGCGAGCGGCTCGGACGAGATGCTGCTCGTCGCGGAGCAGGACGCCATCGCGTCGCCCGACGAAGTTTTTGAAATCTCGTCGATCGCTTGACCGTTTCGCGCGCAACCGCGTTATAGTCGCAACGCGCCGTTCCGCATGACCACCCCTGACCGTGCGGAACGGCGCTTTTTCATGTCTGGATTCGATGGAATCCGCATCCGAGGGCTTCGGTTCCCTTCGAGACGGTGCATCGGGAACGCGCGCCACGACTCGCCGATCGCGCTCTCTGCGGATGTCTCGGATGAGGGGTAGAGAGGCGTATAGCCTCCGAGCGTGGATCCGATCACGAACCCGTACGCCCCCGGCGCGGGCCAGCGCCCACCCGAGCTCGCCGGTCGCGACGAGCAGCTGCGCACGTTCGACGTCGTTCTCGAGCGCATCGCCCGCGGCCGCTCCGAGCGCTCCATCGTGCTGACCGGCCTGCGCGGCGTCGGCAAGACGGTGCTCCTCAACGCGCTTCGGTCGTCGGCGGTGCGCGCCGACTGGGGCACCGGCAAGTTCGAGGCCCGTCCCGACCAGCGGCTGCGCCGACCTCTCGCCGCCGCCGCCCACCAGGCCGTGCGCGAGCTCGGCCACCCGCGCTGCGACGAGGTCGACCAGGTGCTCGGCATCATCAAGGCGTTCGCGCTGCGTGAGTCGCCGAACGGCGCCAAGCTGCGCGACCGCTGGCAACCCGGCATCGACGCCCCTGCGGTTTCCGGGCGAGCCGACTCCGGCGACATCGAGATCGACCTGGTCGAGCTGTTCACCGACATCGGCGGGCTCGCGGCCGACGTCGGCAAGGGTGTCGCCTTCTTCATCGACGAGATGCAGGACCTCGATGCTGAGGACGTGTCGGCCCTGTGCGCGGCGTGCCACGAGATCTCGCAGTCGGGCCTGCCGGTCATCGTCGTCGGCGCCGGGCTGCCGCACCTCCCGGCAGTGTTGTCGGCGTCGAAGTCCTACTCGGAGAGGCTGTTTCGCTACTCACGCATCGACCGCCTGCCTCGCGACGCCGCCGACCACGCGCTCGTCGGCCCGGCCTCCGAGGAGGGCTGTGACTTCACGCCCGAGGCGCTCGACGAGATGTATGCCGTCACGGCCGGCTACCCCTACTTCATCCAGGCCTACGGCAAGGTCGTGTGGGACGTCGCGCCGACCTCACCGGTGACCGCCCAGGACATCCGGGTCGCCGTGCCCGAGGCCGAGTCCGAGCTCGCGGTGGGCTTCTTCGGCTCGCGTTTCGAGCGTGCCACCCCTGCGGAGCGCGAGTACCTCCGCGCCATGGCCGATGCGGCCATCGTGAACCCGGTTGAAGCCCAGGCTGACTCGCACGGTGATGGTGCTGCGGAAGCCGGCCCGGCGGCATACGACCGGGATGGCGTCCAGGAGCGTGAGGCGGTGCCGACGTCCGCCGTCGCCGACGTGCTCGGCCGCAAGCCGCAGTCGCTGTCGCCGGCACGCGACGCCCTCATCAAGAAGGGCCTGATCTACTCCGGCGAGCGCGGCCTCATCGCGTTCACGGTGCCCCACTTCGGGCGCTACCTGCGCACCCAGTCCTGAGGGCTGCCGGTCCGCGGCAGGCTGCTCGGAGCTGGTCGAGCCTGTGAGCGGGAGGTGAACGCCCAGTCCACGCCGTCCTCGCCCTCGTCGTCGAAGGCGGGATCTCGTCGCAGGCCGATCTTGGTGGCGACCCGCCGGCTGGCTTCGTTCGCGGGGCGGATGCGCGCGACGACGACCTCGGTGGGGAACGACTCCTGCGCCCAGTGCAACAGTGCGGCTGCGGCTTCCGTGGCGTAGCCGTGTCCCCAGGTCGAGGGATGAAACCGGTACATGAGATTGAGGACGCGGTCGCCGTGGATCGTCATCCAGCGGAGACCGCAGCTGCCGACGAGGCGACCGGTCCCCTCGTCGAAGACGCAGCAGTTGCCGAACCCGTGACGCTCCCAATGTCCCAGCCAGCGCGTCACCAGTGCCTCGACGTCCTCGAGCTCGGTCACCAGGTCCGACGGGTTGTGCAGGACCACCGACGGATTCGACAGGATCCCGAGGATCGCTGCGGCGTTGCCGGGGCCGACCGCTGCGGCGCACGTGTAATCATCGCTGGAAACCAGGGACTCGAAGGGACTGTGACCTGAATGCAGATGAAGCTGGAGCTGATCCCACTGGCCGTGTCCGACGTGGACCGGGCCATCGCCTTCTACGAGGGCAAGCTCGGATTCACCAAGGACGTCGACGTGCGGCCCACGGAGGGCATCCGTGTGGTCCAGCTGACGCCGGAGGGCTCGGGCTGCTCCGTCGGGTTCGGAACGGGCCTGGACGTGTATGCGGGTGAGCCCGGCAGCGCCAGGGGCCTGCACCTCGTCGTCGAGGACCTCGAGGCGGCACGTGCGGAGCTCGTCGGCCGTGGCGTGGAGGTCGGCGAGATCCACGACTTCGGCGGTGGGGTCCGTGGGGCCAACTTCTCCGACCCCGACGGCAACACGTTCGAGCTGCAGGAGATGGCCTGGCGCACAGGCGACCAGTACTAGCGAGCCCCCCCGCTCGCGACCGGGGTCAGCCGATGAGCTCCTGGAGCAGCTCGACGGCGCGGCGGGCGGCGCTGTTGCCGGCCGGGTCGCGCACGACGGCCGCGATGTGCCGCACCGGAGTGGGCGCCGTCAGCGGTAGCACGCGCACCTCGGGTGGGATGATCCGCGCGGCGAGCTGGGGCACGCTGGTGATGCCGACCCCCGCCTTGACGAAGGCGATCGCGGTGATGTGGTCCTGCGCCTGCACCGCGAAGCGCGGCTGGAAGCCGGCCGACTCGCAGGCGGACGCGAAGATGCGCGAGCACGTCGTGTGCGGGAGGTCGTTGCGGATCCACGTGTCACCGGCCAGCTGCGCAAGGCCGACCTCGTCCTCGTCTGCGAGCGGGTGGTCGGCCGGGAGGATGACGACGAAGGGGTCGACGGCGAGCGGCACGCGCTTCGAGCCGGCCGGGTCCTGAGCTCCCGGGGTGTCGACGACGATGTCGAGGTCGAGCGTCGCTCCGGCGTACTCCGGGATCTCGGTGAGCACGAGCTCGAGCGTGAGGTCGGGCATCTCGGTCGTCAGCCGACGGGCGAGCGTGGGCATCCACTCGGCGCCGGCCGACGCGAAGTAGCCGATCGTCAGACGCCCCGACCGGCCCTCGCGCAGGTCGTCGACGACCTGGTCGAGCCGACTCAGCTCACCCATCAGCTCGTTCGTGTTGGCGACGAGGGAGCGGGCCGCCGCGGTCGGGGTCAGGCCGCGGCCCTCGCGCTCGAAGAGCGTCAGCCCGGTCTCCTTCTGCAGGGCCGAGATCTGCTGGCTGATCGCCGAGGCGGTGTAGCCGAGGTTGTCGGCGGCGGCCTGGATCGAGCCGCTGGCCATGACGGATCGGAACACCCGGATGCGGTGTGTGTCGAGCATCCTCGAATACTACAGATAGCCTTAAGGGTTGTGAAGAAAACATCGCTTGTGCTGAATAGTGCAAGGTTGGATCATAGAAGCATGACGACACGCATCTTCTCCCTCGACTCCCTTCGGTCCCTCGCCTCGTCCGCCCGTCGCGGGCACCTGGCCGGCAGCTCGGGCAGCTTCTCGCTCGCCGCCGAGCGCGACCTCGACCGCGTCGCCGGTCACCTTCTCGCCGTCGCTCAGGCCGACCCGGAGCGCCTCTCGGCAGCGACCGCCGCCCCCGTCGCTGCCCCCGTCGACCTCGGCGCGCACCGCGCTCGGGCTGCCCGCCAGGTCCCCGCGACGGCGCCGGCCGCCGCCCGCCCAAGCGCCCAGCACGCAGAGCACGCGCAGGCCAGCTGACCGCGTACGCGGGTCGTCGCGCACACGAAGAACGGCCGGTCGGGCACAGAGCCCGACCGGCCGTTCCGTGCGTCCGCGCATGGTGAAAGGGCCGGGCCCCACCCGACCGCCAAGCCATGAGGGAGGGGTGGTGTGGCGGTCGATCCCGGCCCTTCCGCTCGTCACGCTACGGGACGAAACGGGCCGACGGGGGCTTGCGGCCCCGACCGATCGGAGGACCCGGGTTTCGCGTCACCACCCTCCGGACGGCATGCTCGGCACATGCCCGCGCCCGTCGACCTCCTGCTCGCTGCCGCCGGCGCGGCGCTCCTGCTGCTCGCTCTGAGCTCGTCGAGAGCCGAGCCGCGACGCTGGCGCAGTGGCGTGTTCCTCACCGGATCGCTCTGGGCCGTAAGCGTTCTCGCAGTCAACCTGTTGTCACCGACGACGCCGCTGGTGGCCGTGCTGACACTCCCGTGGCTCGCCGCTGCGGTGCTCGGGTTGCTCTTCGCCGGCAGCGCCCTCTCCGCGTCCGTGCGGGACGGTCGCAGCCTCGCCGGGCTGCTCGCGCTCGTCCTGGGCGCCGCGATGGTGGCCGCGACCGTGCTCGCGACCGCGGCAGTCGTCACGGACCACTCCGTGCCGGTGGTGGGCGCCGTCGTCCTGCTGTTGCCCGGCTGCCCCGGCCTCGCCTTCGTCAGCTATCTCCTCTACTGCCTGCTCCAGGGTCGCGCCGAGCCGCGCCCCGGGCCCGTGGCCGTCGTCGTGCTCGGCTCCGGCCTCGTCGACGGCACCGTCCCGACCCTCCTCGCCAACCGGCTCACCGCGGCGATCGACGCCTGGCACGCCGAGCGGGAGGCCGGGCGCGAGCCACTGGTCCTGCCGAGCGGCGGCCAGGGCGACGACGAGCCGATGCCCGAGGGCGTGGCCATGGCGGCGTACCTCGTGGCCCACGGCGTGCCCACCAGTGCCGTCGCCACGGAGGACCGCGCGACGACGACCGAGGAGAACCTGCTGCTCTCGCGCGAGATCCTCCGCTCCCGCGGCCTCGACGCGGACGGTCACCTCCGCGTCGTGACGAGCGGCTACCACGTCGGCCGCGCGGCGCTCATCACGCGCAGCCTCGGCATCGACGCCGACGTCACGGGCGCACCCGCGGCGTGGCACTTCGTGCCGAGCGCCTTCCTGCGTGAGTTCCTCGCGGCGGTCACCTACCGCCCGCGCACCAACGTGGCCGGCCTTCTCCTGTGGGCCGGTTTGACCGCCCTGCTCGCGTATGCCGCCTGGCCGCGCTGAGCGCGCAGCCCCCGTCAGCCGGTGACGTCCTTCGCGAGGTCGTCGCGGAGCACCCGCTTGAGCAGCTTGCCGCTCTGGTTGCGGGGCAGCCCGTCGACGAAGTGGATCGCCTTCGGCAGCTTGAACGGAGCGAGCGAGCCACGTGCGTGCTCGACCAGCTCGGACTCGGTGGCGGACTGCCCGTCGCGCAGCACGACGACCGCGGTGACGGCCTCGACCCACCGCTCGTGCGGCGTCGCGATGACGGCCACCTCGGCCACGGCGGGGTGCGTGTAGAGCGCGTCCTCGACCTCGCGCGACGCCACCATGACGCCGCCGGTGTTGATGACGTCCTTGATGCGGTCGACGACCGTGAGGTGACCCTCCTCGTCTCGGGTCACGAGGTCGCCGGAGTGGAACCACCCGTCGCGGAACGCCTCGTCGGTCTCGGCAGCCTTGCCCCAGTAGCCGGTGCACAGCTGCGGCGAGCGGTAGAGCAGCTCACCCGGCTCCCCGGGCGCCACGTCGGCCCCCTCCGGGTCGACGACGCGAGCCTCGACGAAGAGGACGGTGCGCCCGCACGCCTCGGGCCGCGCCTCGTGCTCCTCGGGCCGCAGCACGGTGGCGAGCGGGCCGATCTCGGACTGGCCGAAGCAGTTCCAGAAGCCGAGCTCGGGGAGCCGCTGCTGCAGCCGGTCCCGCACCGGGACAGGCATGATCGACGCGCCGTAGTACGCCTTGCGCAGGGAGCCGAGGTCGGCCGTGTCGAGCGCCGGGTGGTTCGACAACGGCACCCAGACGGTCGGCGCGAGGAAGAGCGACCTGATGTGCTCGGAGGCGACCTTCTCGAGGATCACCGGCACGTCGGGCCGTGGCAGCAGGTGGTTCGTCGCCCCGACCGCGAGGTACGGCATGAGGAAGACGTGCATCTGGGCCGAGTGGTAGAGCGGCATCGAGTGGAGTGGCGCGTCGCCCTCGCGCAGGTCGAGCCCGACGATGCACGAGACGTACTCGTGGACGAGCGCCCGGTGGGTCATCATCGCGCCCTTGGGCTGTGACGTCGTGCCCGAGGTGTAGAGCAGCTGCACGAGGTCGGTGTCGGCCCGCTCGACGTCGAGAGCCGGCACGTCGCCGGCACTCCAGAGCGGCAGCAGCGCGTCGTCACCGCCGTGGAGCAGCAGCACCTGCTCGAGCGAGGTGCCCTCGCGCACCGCCTCGACCGAGCCGCGCAGCGCCCCGTCCACCAGGGCCACGCGGGCGCCCGAGTCGCCCAGCAGGTAGGTGAGCTCGCGTCCCGTCAGGGCGTAGTTGACGGGCACGTGCACGAGCCCGGCGCGGGCGCAGCCGAGGAAGGCGAGCAGGTACGCGTCGGAGTTGAGTCCCACGGTCGCCACCCGGTCGCCAGGGGCGAGCCCGAGACCCAGCAGGTGCGCGGCCGCGCGGGACACGGCGTCGTCGAGGGCGGCATACGTCCACGTGCGGTCCTCGAAGACCAGCGCCGTGCGGCGCGGGTGGCGCGCGGCGCTGCGTCGGAGGACGTCGTCGACGGTGCTCGACGTGGTGACGTTCACGCGGTGTCTCCGTTCGGTGTGGCGAAGCCGGTGATCAGGGCGTCCGCCTCGGGGGTGGACGACAGCCGTGCGATGGTCGCGGCCTCGTCGGCGAGCTGGGCGGCATACGGGCGCTCGGGGGAGAGTCGCAGCAGGCGCGCTGCCTCGCCGACCGCCTCACGCGGCAGGGCAGCGATGCCGGCGACGACCTCGCCTGCACGTGCGTCGAGGTCGTCGAGGTCGGCGACCTCGGTGACGAGACCCCAGTCGAGGGCCGTCGCCGCGTCTATCGTCGCGCCGGTGAGCAGGAACAGCGCTGCCCGCCGGGCGCCGACCGCCGCAGGGAGCAGCGCGCTCACCCCGCAGTCGGGCGACAGGCCCACCGACGGGTAGGCCGCCACGAACGTCGCGTGCTCGGCGGCGACCACGACGTCGGCCGCGAGGAGCAGACCCACTCCCGCACCCGCCGCGGTGCCCTGGACGACGGCGACGACCGGCACGGGGAGGGCGCGCAGGGCCGTGAGGGCGTCGTGCAGCACGCCGGCGAGCTCCGCGACGAAGGCTGGTCGGTCGGGCGCGGCAGCCATGGCCCGCACGTCACCGCCGGCGCAGAAGAGTCGTCCGTCGGCGCGGACCACGACGACCTGGACGTCGCGGACCGTCCGGGCGACCTCGGTGACCGCGTCACGCAGCGCCAGCGCACTCGGCAGGTCGAGGGCGTTGCCCGCGTCGGGACGGCCCAGCCGGATCGTGGCCACGCCGTCCGACACCGACAGGAGCTGCGGCGTCGTCACCCGGTCATCCTGCCGCGCGGACGCGCCGGGGGCCAGAGCCGGGCCTACCCGAGCAGCGCCGCGATGCCGATCGCGCCGAAGGCGCCCACGAGCGCCACGACGGTGAGGCCGGCCACCCACAGGGCCCCGCGCTGCTCACCGTTCATCCGCTCCTTCCAGCCCTGCTGCCTGGCGACCCCGCGAACGAGATCGCGACCCTCGCCGGCGCGGAAGGAGTAGTCGACGACCTTGCCCATCGTGCCGGTGTCGGCATCGACGCCGAACTCGATGCGCCGCGAGTAGCTCATGACGCGACCGCGGCTGAACTTCTTCATGGCCGTGAGGCTCACGCCGCCCGCGCCCGAACCGTTGTAGCTGACCTGGTTGTCGACGTCGGTGATGCCGTAGCGGCCGTCGTCCCTGAGGTGCACCTCGTGCGTGAAGACGCGCTTGATCCCGTGCGCCGCGGTCAGCGTCAGCCAGCGCTTGCTGGTCACGTCGACGGTCAGGTCGAAGCCGTACGGCTGCTCCGTGACGGCATACGGCGTGCCCTCCGCAGCGCGGCGGACACCCTCGATGAACTCCTGCTTGCTGTTCATGAACTCCCCTGTGGACGTGCGTGGTCCGGGCGGTCGCCCGACCGGCTCGCGGCCGGCCCCGAGACTAGCCCTCGAGACCGGCCTCCAAGGCGGCGATGATGCGCGGGCGCATCTCGTGGGCCCCGATGACGGCGTCGACGGAGCCGACCGACACGGCGCGGTGGATGCTGTGCACGCTGTCGAACTCCGATGCCACCTGGCCCAGCTTCTCGGCCCGCACCGACGCGCGCAGGTCGGCGAGCTCCGTTGCCAGCCGGGCCCGCTCGACCCCCGACGCCCCGGCGACCTGCGTCTCGAGCTCGGTGATGCGCGGGTCGGAGGCCGTGCGGGCGTCGACGTCGCGCGAGAAGACGACGGCTGCGGCGGGCGCGCCGCCGAGCACCGACGCGAACGAGCCCTCGACCGCGAGCACCGTCATGCGCGGGTTCAGCGTCTTGGAGAACACCACGAAGGCGCCGCCGTGGTATCGAGAGACGACGGTGAAGACGATCGGGCCGTCGAAGTTGACGATGGCCCGGCCGATCTCGGCGCCGTACTCGAGCTGGAGCGCGCGCATCGACTCGGGCGACCCGTCGAAGCCCGAGAGGTTGGCCAGCACGACGACGGGACGGTTGCCGCTCGCCGCGTTGATCGCCCTGGCGACCTTCTTCGACGACCGCGGGAAGAGCGTGCCGGCCGTGTAGGTGTCGGGGCCGTCGGTGGGCGGGAAGCCCCGTCGCGCAAGGGACTTGCTCTCGATGCCGATGAGCGTGACCGGGATGCCCGCCAGGTGGGCGTCCTGCACGACGGCGGTCTCGGCGTCGGCCATGCCGGCCCAGCGCTCGAGCGGTGCGTGGTCCTGGTCGGACACGGCCCGCATCACCGTGCGGATGTCGAACGGCTTCTTGCGGTCGGGGTTGGTGAGCGAGCTGAAGATCTCGCCGACCGACGTGAAGTCCGAGCCCGGTGCGTCGTGCGGGAAGAGCGTCACGTCACGGTGGGCCGGGTCGCTCGTCGGCACCCGGCGCGGACCCGACTCTCCGGGCGCGACGTACGCGTGGTCGTAGTGCGCCATGAGGATGTCGCGGGCGCCCGCGAGGTCCTTCGCCCAGTACTGCGCCTGGCCGTTCGGGCCCATGACGCGGTCGTAGCCTCCGATGCCGAAGTTGTCCTCGGCGGAGACACCACCTGAGAAGTCGAGCGACTGCTTGCCGGTGAGCACCATGGCGCTGTCGGGCGTCATGACGAGGATGCCCTTGGTGTGCATCAGCATCGTCGCCTCGGCGTTCCAGTAGGGCTGCGCGCCGACGTTGATGCCGGCGACGACGATGTTGATCTCGCCGCCCGCTTGGGTGAACTCGATGATCCGCTTGAGGGCGCGGGCCACCCAGTCCATGTTCTCGGTGCCGGAGTCCATCGAGATGCGGGCGCCCGCCGAGAGGGAGTACCACTCGAGCGGGACCTGCATCTGCTCCGCGAGGTCGAGCGCCGCGATGACGCGGGCGCACTCGGCCTCGGCGACCGAGCCGAGCGACCGCAGCGGGTCACCCGACAGGACGACGCGCGTGACGCCCTGTGGGTGGCGCACGGTGGGCGAGGTGACGACGGCCACGATGATGCCGGCCTTGTTGAGTCCCTGCGGTCGGTCGACCGGCACGAGGGCGCCGGAGTCGTCGAGGTCGTGTTCGACGACCGTGCCGCCGTCGCCGGCGATCATCGACTGCAGCTCGTACGGGTAGATGAGCCCGCGGCGGCGGGCCCGGACGACCTTCGAGGCGTAGTCGTCGAGCGGCTTGAGTGGCTCGGTGGGCGGGGCGCCGACGGAGGCGACGACACCCGAACCCGGCTGGTAGTAGAAGCGGCCCGCGATCGCGAGGGGTGCGGCGTCCGGCGTGCCGGCCACCGTCGCCTGCACGAGGACCTCCTCGATGCCCGCGCCGGCGGTGACCGGGGCGATCTTGCTGCGCAGGGCGGTGAGCTGGCCCAGGTCGGCCTCGATGGTGGGCCAGATCTGCACCCACACGTGGTTCATGTCGAGCTTGGATGCCCTGGCGCCGCGCGAGGCACGGACCCGCCGCACCGCCTCGAGGCAGTTGGCGATGGCGCGCTCGACGTGGGGCAGGCCCGAGACCTGGCCGGCCTCGTCGCGCACGACGACGATCTGGCGCACCTGCGCCAGGGCGACGAGTCGGGTGTCCTCGGGGTTGTCCTTGGCCACGCACTCGTAGAGCAGCACGTCCTCGGGCGCCTCGAGACGCGTCACGTCGAACGCGGTGAGCCGCCACAGGTTGAGGCGGCGTCCGACCATCGGGTGCACTCCGCGGACGAGGCGGTCCTCGACGAGCGCGCCGTCGACGGGCCGGAAGGTGAAGTAGCCGACCGGACGGTCCTGCCCGGCGCTCACGGCCACGGCGACGCGGCGTACGTCCTGGGCGAACGGGAGCTGCTGGAGCAGCGCCGCGAGCTGGTCGCTCGCCTCGTCGGGCGACGGCGGCTCCTGCGTCCAGCGCAGGTAGAGGTCGACGACGGACTGCAGACCAGTCGCGCGCGACCACACGTCGTTGGAGACGGCCGTGTCGAGCGCACTGCCGGGCGTCAGCTCGTCGACCGAGCCGATGGTCGACGTGAGGTGCGTCGGGCGGTCGTCGAGCGTGTAGTCGGCGACGGCGAAGGGCCGGTCGGCCTCGGAGAAGGTGCGCAGCCCGTGCAGCTCGTGCTCGCGGTAGTGCCGCTTGATGAGCACCTCGAGCATCGGCTCGTGCTCGGGCAGGCTGTCGGGAGACTGCTCGTGCAGGCGCTCGGCGAGGAAGCGCACGATCTGCTCGGGGATGGCGGCCAGCTCGTCGACGCGGGCCGCGTGGTCGGGGGCGTCGGGCTCGGCGGCGAGGCCGGACAGCTTGTCGCGCACACCGGCGAGCACGCTCTCACGGTCCTCGTCGACGAGCGGCTGGTCGAACCAGCGGAAGCGCACGCTGCGGGCGAGGTCGCCGATGACGGGGAAGCGCAGCTGGGTCGCGACGACGAGACGGTCGAGCGCGTCTCGCGCCGCGACGTCGAGCGGTGTCGTGGGGATGGGCTCGGCGAGCCAGCGCTGGAGGATCGAGGTCGCCAGCTGCACCTCGGGGGCCGAGCGCTGCTGGGCGAGGAAGACGCGGAAGACCGCCTCCTCGAGGTCGGGCGTGCGCTCGAAGTCGGCGACGCCGTAGTGGCGCAGCACCCGGGCGAGCTTGTCGCGGAAGTCCGCCGAGAGGCCGGCCCGCTCGACGTCGAGGCTCTGGAGGTAGGAGTGGAAGTGCTCGCGCGGGCTGTGCACGAGCAGCTCGGTGTGGCGCTCCTCGGCGGCGGGGCGGTTTCGGCTCAGCTCGGCGAAGTCGGTGATGAGCTCGAGGATCGCGATCTCCTCGGCGAGCGGCACGGCGCCGTCGGCGGCCAGCTCGTCGCGCGCGGCGAGGTAGCCGGAGAGCATCCGGGCGTTGCCGCTCGGGTCGATGTCGAAACCGAGCACGCTCGCGGAGAGGTCCTCGATGCCGCGGTCGACCCGCTCGCGGACGGTCGCCCGGTGGGCGCTCGCGTCGGGGAGGTCCAGGTCGACGCCGGCGGAGTCGGTGGTCTCGGCGACCTCCTCCTCGTCACCCGTCGGCTCGAGGCGCACGAGCGGGGCGCCGGTCTCGACCTGGCTGCCGACGGCCACGAGCAGCTCGCGCACCCGGGCCGCGAACGGCGCGGGCAGCACCGTCTCCATCTTCATCGACTCGAGCACGAGCACCGGTGCGCCGGCGGCGACCTCCGTGCCGGCCTGGACCGGGGTCGCGACGACGAGCGCGGGCGCGGGCGAGCGCACGACGCCGCCCTCGTCGCGGCTCACGCGGTGCGTGACGCCGTCGACCTCGACGAGGTGGACGGGGCCGTGGGTGGCGGTGACGAGGCGGTGCGAGCGGCCCTCGACGACGATGCGGCCGGCGTACTCGTCGATGCGGTCGATGGTCGCGTCGACGACGTGCGGCTCGGCACCGTTGGTGATGCTTACGCGGTAGCGGTGCCCGGCGGTGCGCAGCACCATGACCTTGTAGGCCGTGCCGCGCAGCTTGAGGTCGATGGCGCGACCGACGGCGTGCTGGACCTGCGGGCGTCCGCCGCGCGCCGACTCGAGCAGGCGGGCGCGCTCGATCGCCTCGGCGTCCTCGTAGGCCTCGATGCCGGCGGCGACGAGCGCGACGCCGGAGTGGCGGTGCGACACGAGGCGGCCCTCGGCGCGCACCCGGTCGATCCAGCCGGTGTCGGCCGAGCCGTCGATGATCTCGGGCTGGTCGAGGAGGTCGAGGATGAAGCTCTTGTTCGTCGAACCGCCGTCGATGACGACGGTCGTCTCGGACAGGGCGCGGCGCAGGCGGGCGAGGGCCTCGTCGCGGTCGCGACCGTAGGCGATGATCTTGGCGATCATCGAGTCGAAGTCGGCGGGGATCGAGTCGCCTTCTCCGACACCCGTGTCGACACGGATGCCGGGGCCGGCCGGGAACTGGAGCAGGCTGATGCGTCCGGGGCTGGGCGCGAAGTCGCGGTCGGGGTCCTCCGCGTTGAGGCGGGCCTCCACGGCGTGGCCGCGCTGGGTGGGGCGACCGCCCGGCAGGTCGTCGAGGCGCCCGCCGTTCGCGACGTGGATCTGGAGCTTGACGAGGTCGGTGTCGGTGACGACCTCGGTGATCGGGTGCTCGACCTGGAGGCGGGTGTTGACCTCGAGGAAGGCGAAGAAGCGGTCGCCCGGGTGGTAGAGGAACTCGACCGTGCCCGCGCCCGCGTAGCCGACGGCGATCGCCAGCCGCTCGGCGCTCGTGCGGACCTCGTCCTCCTGCTCGGGGCTCAGGACGGGAGACGCGGACTCCTCGATGACCTTCTGGTTGCGGCGCTGCACCGAGCAGTCACGCACGCCGACGGCCCACGCGGAGCCCTGCCCGTCGGCGATGACCTGCACCTCGATGTGGCGCGCACCGGTGACGAGCTTCTCGAGGAAGACGACGCCCGAGCCGAAGGCGCGCTCGGCCTCGTCGCGGGTGCGCTCGTACGCGTCGGTGAGGTCGGCGTCGGAGTCGACCCGGCGGATGCCGCGGCCACCGCCGCCCGCGGTCGCCTTGAGCATGAGGGGGTAGCCGATGCGGGCCGCCGCGGCCTTCGCGTCGTCGAGGGTGTCGACACCGCCGCGGCTCCACGGCGCGACGGGCACGCCGACCTCCTCGGCGATGAGCTTGCTGCCGATCTTGTCGCCCAGCTTGCGCATCGCGTCGGGACTCGGGCCGATGAAGGTGACGCCGACGCGCTCGCACAGCTCGGCGAAGGCGGGGTCCTCGGCGACGAAGCCCCAGCCGACCCAGGCGGCGTCGGCCCCGGTCTCGCGCAGCGCCTTCTCGAGCACGGCGTGGTCGAGGTAGGGGCGTGCCGAGGCCGGCCCGAGGTCGTACGCGTGGTCACTCTCGCGGACGAACATGGCCCGCCGCTCGCCCTCGGTGTGCAAGGCGATCGTCTCGATGCGGTGGCCACCGGGGCCCGCGCCCGCGTTGAGGTCACGCACGGCGTGGATGAGGCGCATGGCGGCCTCACCGCGGTTGACGATCGCGATCCGCGAGATCATCGAGGGGGTCTCCTTCGTCGTGCCTCCGCCCGGCAGGGCGCGTGGCGCTCGTCACGCCACACCCGCAGCCTTCCACTCATCGGTGGCGACCCGCGAGTAGACATCGCGGAGGTTTGCCGACGGGCGCCGTGGAACCGTCTCGCGACGACTCACATCTGTCAGACTGCGCCGGCCGGATCGTCGGCGACAGGGACGGGTCGGGATGACCCGGGAACAGGGGACCGACATGTTCAGACGCGCTCTCGCCGCCGTGCTGCTCGGGGGCGTCGCCCTCGCCGGCTGCACCGCATCCGGCACCTCGCCCGACGGCACGGTGACGCCGAGCCGCGCCGACGAGCTCTGGAAGCAGCGCACCGACTTCGTCGGCGACAACTCCCGCGTCATCTGGCTGACGCGGGCTGCCGGCTTCGGGCCCGACGGCTCCTACACGATCTCGCTGCAGACCGCGACGAAGCCGTACGGCGTCACGATCACCTTCGACACGCCCACCGACAAGGCCACCGACAAGCCGTTCGACCAGACCGACTTCGCCTCACCGTCCACGCTGCTGCTCGGCACCATCGGCAACCTCGACGCCGTGCACGTCAAGGCTGCCGACCGGTCGTTCGACCTGACCGCGGCGCAGGCCACGAAGCAGCTCGGCTACGACGTGAAGACGCTCGGCCGCGACCAGAAGAAGCTGACGGCATACGTGGACACGCTCGCCGACTGAGGCCGGCGGGGACTGACACCGGCGCCCGATAGCGTTCTCGCTCGTGACCACGATCGACGACGTCAGGCAGGCCGTCCGCACCGCGTCCGAGGTGTCGCTCGACGTCGTCCTCGGTCCGATGAAGTCCGGCAAGAGCCTCGCGCTCGTCTCGCTGCTCTCGCCCCTGCAGTTCACGCGGGTGCGCCACCGCGTCTACCAGTCCGAGCGGCACGTCCGCGACGCGGGCGTCACGTCGCGCAGCGGTGGCAGTCTCACCACGACGAAGGTCGCGAGCCTGCACGAGGCCCTCGACGAGCAGCTCGACGTCGTGGCCGTCGACGAGGTGCACATGTTCGACCTCGACGACGTCGCGGTCGTCGACCGGCTGCTGCGTCGCGGCACCCGTGTCGTCGTCGCCGGCATCGACCTCGACCACCGGGGCGAGCTCTTCGCGCCGGTGCGGGCACTGCTCGAGCTCGGGCCCGACACCGTGACCTACCGCCGTGCGGTGTGCGACCAGTGTCGTGACTTCAGCGCCACGCACACGCAGGTGCTGCGCTCGGGCGCGCCGCTCCTCGACCACCTGGGCGGCTCCGAAGCCCTGCCCGACGACGGCACCTTCACCTACGAGGCGCGCTGCCGCTCCTGCTTCGTGCGACCCGCAACGACCTGACCCGCGCGCGGGCGCCCTGTGGCCCTGACGCCGGATGATCCCTCGCAATAGCGTCTGACCATGAGTCGACCCGACAGCATCGTCCGGCTGATCCGTGCGGACGCCCTCACCGACACCGCCCCCTACGCGTATGCCGCCACGACCGACGGGCCCGCCCGCCTCGTCTTCGCGGCCGGCTCGTGCCCGCTCGACGAGTCGGGCGCCACGGTGGCGCCGGGCGACGTCGCCGCCCAGGCCCGGCAGTGCATCGCCAACCTCGTCACCGCGCTCGCCGCGGCCGAGGCGACCCTCGAGGACGTCGTCCAGACGCGCGTGCTCGTCGCGACCACGGCGCGCCAGGACCTCGTCGCCGCCTGGACGGTCGTGCACGACGCGTTCGGCGAGCACGAGGTGCCGAGCACCCTGCACGGCGTGACCGTGCTCGGCTATCCCGACCAGCTCGTCGAGGTCGAGGCCGTCGCGGCGCTCAGACCCTGACGTGGACGAGCGGCTCGCCGGCCGTGCCGTTCACCAGGAGTGCCGCCCGCTCCCACGGGCGGTCGGCGGCGAGGAGGGGCTCCTCCGACGCGGCGTACTCGTCCCAGAAGGCCTCGGCCTCGGCGGGCGTGCGGCCGAGCTCGACGTCGCGCACCAGACCCCGCTCGCGCGCGAGGTCACGGTCCGACTGCACCCACACGACGGCATCCGCGTGGGTGGCGATGGACGCGCGGCCCGCGCCGACCCCCTCGAGGACGAGCACGCGTACGTCGTCGGGAACGCTCACCTGTCCGCCACGGTCGTTCGCGACCCAGCCGGGCGGCCGGTAGGAGACCTCCTCGCCGCGGCGCCACGGCCCGATGACGTGCTCGATCGCGAGGTCGTCCCACGCGGTCATGTCGTGGTGCCAGGCGAGGTCGTCGGCGTGGACGACGGCGCCGCCGAGCAGCGCGGCCGCGCGCTCGGCGAAGGTCGTCTTGCCGCCTCCGGACCGTCCGTCGACGAGCAGCACGGGCCGGTCGCCCGGCAGCAGTCCCTTCAGCGTCGCCGCCAGCATCTCGTCGTCCATGGGCCGCCACGACGCGGCCTCGGGCTCCTCCGGGTGCAGGTGCATCCCGCGAGTATGCCGTCACGCACGTGCGCAGCTGTGCCAGAAGTGCCCGCCTGCGTCACGAGTGGCCCGTGCACCGAGCACTCCTGTCGCAAGCGTGCACTCCTGCGTGGAGCGCCCACCGGTGCGACCTGTCAGGGGGCGGGGTCGGGCTCGTGAGTGGTGACGATGTCGTTGGCGGCGGCCCACGCATTGATGTCGCGCTTCTCGATCGCCGTCGCCATGAGGTCGGGGAACCGGTCGGGCGTGCACGCGAAGGCCGGCACGCCGACGGCAGCCAGCGCAGCGGCGTGGTCGGCGTCGAAGCTCGGCCGCCCCGAGTCGCTGAGCGCGAGGAGCGCGACCATGGTGGCACCGGACGCGACGATCGACGACGCCCGTCGCACCATCTCCTCGGCGATGCCGCCCTCGTAGAGGTCGCTGATCAGCACGAGGATCGTGTCGGCCGGCGACTCGATGAGTCCCTCGCAGTAGGCGAGCGCCTGGTTGATGTCGGTGCCGCCACCGAGCTGCACGCCGAAGAGCACGTCCACCGGGTCGTCGAGCTCGTCGGTGAGGTCGACGACCGCGGTGTCGAAGACGACCAGCTTCGTCTCGACCGAGCGCAGCGACGCCAGCACCGCGCCGAAGACGCTGGAGTAGACGACGGACTCGGCCATCGAGCCGGACTGGTCGATGCACAGGATGATCCGCCGCTCGACGCGGTGCGCCCGCCGCGCGTAGCCGACGAGCCGCTCGGGCACGACCGTGCGGTGCTCCGGCTGGTAGTGCTTGAGGTTGGCCGCGACGGTCCTGTTCCAGTCGATGTCGGAGTGCCGCGGCCGACGCGTGCGAGCGGCCCGGTTGAGCGCGCCGGTCACGGCCTGGACCGTCGCGGCGCGCAGCCGCTCCTCGAGCTCGTCGGTGACGACGCGAACGACGGCCCGGGCCGTGGCGCGCGACCGCTCGGGGATGACGCGGTTCAGCCCGATCAGGGTCGAGACGAGGTTGATGTCGGGCTGCACGGCCTCCATCAGCTCAGGCTCGAGGAGCAGCTGGGTCAGGCCGAGCCGGTCCATCGCGTCGGCCTGCATCACCTGCACGACCGACGACGGGAAGTAGCCGCGGATGTCGCCGAGCCACCGCGCCACCTTGGGCGCCGACGCGCCGAGGCCGCTGCGGCGCTCGCCGTCGTACAGCTCGCGCAGCGCCTCGTCGCGCTTGAGGTCGTCGGCGTCCAGCGCGGCCGCCTCGCCGATGCCGTCGGACTGCTCGCCGCCGAGCACGAGCCGCCACCGGGTCAGGCGGTCGCGCGTGACGGCGGGGTCGGTGCTCTGCTGCTCGTCGCTCATGACGCCGCCTCCAGCCCGAGGAGGCGGGCGACCGCGGCGATCGCGGGAGCTGCGCGGTCGAGGTCGACGTCCGTCGTCGACGCCGAGGACGTACGCGTGCCGCTCACGAGGTCGCGCAGGTGACCTCCGATGAGGCGGCGTTCGGCCGGCTGGAAGCGCGAGAAGGTGCGGCGCACGAGGGGCAGGAGGTCCTCGAACGCCTCCTCGGACGCCTCGGCGAGCCAACCGTCGATGATCGACAGGAGGTCGTCTCCATGGACGAGGAGCAGCGCCTCGCCGGTGAGGAAGCCGTCGAGCCAGGCCGCCGCGGCGGGTGCCGGGGTGCCGGGCGAGAGGCGACGGCTCAGGCGTGCCGCCGCGTCGGCGTGCTCGAGGAGACCGCCGTCGAGGAGCAGCCGGTTGACCCGGCCCGACACGGTGCCGTGGATCACCTCGTCGCCCCCGACGGCGAGCAAGGCCTCGTGCCACGGGTCGCGCAGGTCGTCGCGGTCGACGAGGGCGATGCCGCGGTGCGCTGCCTCGAGTGCCTTGCGCATGCGGTCGGCGCTGTCGTCGTCGAGGCTCGCGCACGCAGCCCGCAGGCCGACAGACGAGCGCACGACGACGGTCTGGAGCACGTGCGTGACGTCGGCGACGTCGACCCCGCGCACGTCGCCGTAGCGGCAGGTGCGGGCGAGGGGCTCGACGGTCTCGAGGAGGGCCTGGGTGTCGTGCTGCCGCGCCGTGCGGTCGGCGAGAGCGGCCACGACGGCTCGCAGCCCGTCGGGCAGGTCTGCGAGCAGGCACTGCTCGATGAGGCCACCGAGCACTCCGAGGTCGGACGCCTGCCCGGCCTCCTCGGCCACCTTCGACTCGGCCGCGCTGCGCACGGTCGTGCCGTGCAGGCTCGCCTCGATGACCGCGACGGCGAGCTCGGGCGTCCACTCGAGCTCCCACGCCTCCTTGAAGGTGCCCGTGGACCGGCCGGCGTCGACCTGGCTGCCCCAGCGGACGCCGAGGATGGCGAGCCGGTGCAGCAGCACCGAGCGCGCGAGCTGCGACTCGCGCCGCAGGTCGAGCTCGACGACGGCCGATGTCGCGGAGACCTTGAGCCGCAAGGACTTCTGCAGCTTCGCGAGGTCGCTGGCGAGCGGGACCATCGGAGTCGACTCGGGCACGTGACCGAGCTCCTCGCCGATGACGAGCGTGCGGTCGATGAGCCGCAGCGGCAGGTCGGCGCCCTCGGTGAGCACAGCCCGCGCGGCGTCGGTGAGCTCGCTCAGCCCGACCGAGGGCCGACCCCGCACGGCGGCCAGTGCACCCGCGAGTCGCGTCGCCTCGACGACGGAGGCCGTCGACGCGTCGAGGTTCTCGCCGCGCAGGGCTCGGGCCACGCGCACGAACCACGACGGCACGACCTCGTCGTCGGGCGTGACGAAGAGGTGCTGGTACCACCCCGGCGAACGGACCCCGGCGCCGTAGCCACTGGCGTACGCGAGCCGCCCGGAGCTCCACGGCGCCCACGTGGCGGCGACCTTGGCCTTGGGCAGCTTGGCGAGCAGGGCGTTGTCGCGCGTCGCCGGGGGGAACGACGCGGCGTCGAGCGCGGGTGCGTGGTAGGCGCCGCAGACGAAGGCGACACGCTCTCGACCGGCTTTGAGCTCGGCACGGATCACCTTGCGCATGAACGCCTCTCGCCGGTCGTCGTCGTCGACGAAGAGGTCTCCGCGAACGCCCCGCATCGCCTCGCGGAGGGCGGCGAAGTGCGCGAGGGACGACGTCCGCCGGTGCTCGATGGCGTCCTCCCACCAGCGCTCGGGGTCGTCGTAGCCGGCTGCGGTCGCGAGCGCCGTGATCGGGTCGGGTCGCTCGCCACGGCGTCGACGCGGCCTGCCCTCGCCCTCGCCGGAGGCAGGGGCCGAGTCTGGCACGCCCGCGAGGAAGTGCGTGGCCGGGAGGTCGGCGAACCGGACGGCCACCTCGTGCCTGATCGCCCACTGCAGCGCGACCCACTCGGGTGAGAACACCGCGAAGGGGTAGAACGCGGCCCGCCGCGGCTCGTCGACGGCATACACGAGGCCGGCGACCGGGGGCACCAGGTCGGGGTCACCGGCCAGCGGGATGAGCGCGTCGAGCTCGGGCGGACCCTCGATGAGCACGACGTCGGGCTGCAGCTCGTCGAGCGCCTGCGCGACCGACCGGGCGGACCCGGGGCCGTGGTGGCGCACCCCGAGCACCTCCACGCGGGGCGCCGGTGCGGCAGGAGCAGCAGACATCTCAGCCCAGCTCGCGGCAGGCCCGGTAGAGGTCGGTCCACTCGCGCCGGTCCTTGACGACCGTCTCGAGGTACTCCTGCCAGACGATGCGGTCCTGGACGGGGTCCTTGACGACGGCACCGACGAGGCCGGCCGCGACGTCGTCGGCGCGCATGACGCCGTCGCCGAAGTGCGCCGCGAGCGACAGGCCGTTGGTCATCACCGAGATCGCCTCAGCCGTCGACAGCGTCGCCGACGGCGACTTCACCGTCGTGCGCTGGTCGGCGGTCACGCCCGAGCGCAGCTCGCGGAACACCGTGACGACGCGCTCGATCTCGGCGAGCGACTCGAGTGCGGCGGGCAGCTCGAGCGAGCGCCCGAGGGAGTCGACCCGTGTGCGGACGATCTCGACCTCCTGCTCGAGCGAGTCGGGCAGCGGGAGCACGAGCGTGTTGAAGCGGCGCTTGAGGGCGGACGACAGGTCGTTGACGCCCTTGTCGCGGTTGTTCGCCGTCGCGATGACGTTGAACCCCTGCAGCGCCTGCACCTGGGTGTCGAGCTCAGGGACGGGCAGCGTCTTCTCCGAGAGGATCGTGATGAGGGCGTCCTGCACGTCGGCCGGGATGCGGGTCAGCTCCTCGATGCGCACGAGCGCGCCGGTCTCCATGGCGCGCATGACCGGGCTCGGCACCAGGGCCGCGCGCGTCGGACCTTCAGCGAGCAGGCGGGCGTAGTTCCAGCCGTAGCGCAGCGACTCCTCGGGGGTGCCCGCCGTGCCCTGCACGACGAGCGTCGACGACCCGCTGATCGCGGCCGCCAGGTGCTCGCCGACCCACGTCTTCGCGGTGCCCGGCACGCCGAGCAGCAGCAGGGCACGGTCGGTCGCCAACGAGGCGACCGCCACCTCCATGAGCCGGCGCGACCCCAGGTACTTCGGCGTGATCTCGGTCCCGTCGTCGAGCGTGCCACCGAGCAGGTAGGTCGTGACCGCCCACGGCGAGAGCCGCCAGCGTGGCGGGCGCGGGCGGTCGTCGACGGCAGCGAGCGCGGCCAGCTCGGCGGCATACGCGTCCTCGGCGTGGGCCCGCAGGACGGTTGCAGGCATGGGGGATTCGCTCATCTGAAGGCCTCGGTGATCGATCGCTTGACGGAGTGGAACTGGAGCAGGTTGCGCAGGTTGGTGGAGAGCATCTGGTCGCCGCCGGCCTCGGACACCCAGCGTTCGAGGGGGGTGAGCGCGGAAGGGTGCAGGCCGGCGAGCAGGTGCGGCATCGTCGCGAGCACCATGGCCGACCCGAACCTGGAGGCGCGCAGCCGGGAGAGGAGCGCGACGCTGAAGTCGGGCGACCAGGGCGGGTCGACCGCGCCGACGACGGCGCCGAGCTCGTGCACCCTGTCGGTCGTGGCGTCGACGCGCTGGAGCGCCACGCGCTCACGGGCCTCGCGCGGCAGGGCCGGCACGAGCGTGGCGTCCCAGCCCCGCTCGAGCAAGGCTGCCGCCCACACGGGGTCGCGGCGGGCCCGCACTGCACGACGTATGCCGGCCAGCACGTCGGGCTGCTGGGCGTCGGTGAGCCGCTTGACCGCCGTCGGAGGCTCGGCGCCCGTCCGCTCGGACCACAGCTCGAGCGGTGCGCCGGCGCTCAGCTGCTCGAGCCACCAGCCGCGGGCCGACCGCCGAGGTGGCGGCTTGCCGAGCCCGTCTCGGACGGCGGCCGGGTCGGGCTCACCGGGCAGCGTCACGTCGACACCGCGGCCGAGCAGCCCGGTGCGGTGCACGAGGGGTCGCAGCCGCTCGGCCATCCGGGCGGCGCGCCGTGACCCGGGCAGGGCGTCGAGCAGCTCGGCGGCGACCTCGCGCACCGTGCCGGCCCGGTCGTCGAGCGCCGTCTCGAGGAGCGCCTCGTCGTCGGCGCCGAGGCCGACGCGCAGGGTCTCGAGGTGCGAACGGCGGTCGCGGGCGGAGTCGGTGGCCCACGTCGACTCCACGAGGCCGCGAGCCAGCTCCACGTCGACGCCCCGCACCGTGGCCAGCACGGCGACACGGTCGGTCGAGGGCAGCCGGGCCCACTCGTCGGCCGTCGGGACCGCGCCGGAGCGCCGCGAGGCCGTGCGCGCCTCGGCCCCGGCGGTCGCGTCGGCGACCCACTCCCACTCCTCCCGCAGGGCGGCCAGCCACCTCCCGCGCTCGCCGAGCACGGCGGCCGTGGGCCGGCGCAGCTCACGCGACCCCGTCGCCATGCCGAGCAGGAGCGGCAGCACGACCGGGGGGACGCGGCAGCCGGCATCGTCGGCGGCACGCAGCCAGTGCACCAGCAGGCCCACGCGCTGGGCAGCGCCGGCGGGCGGCTGGGTGAGCACGAGCTCGAGCAGCTGGACGGCCCGTCGCGGCGCGACCGGGCGAGTGTCGTCGGGGGCGGCCCCGGGCGGATCGGCGTGGTCGAGCCGGCGCCCGGCCCGCAGCGCCGCGCCACCGAGCGCAGCCGCGTCGAGCAGCGCCTCCTCGCGTGGGCCGGGCACCCCACGCGGACGCACTGCCGCCGGCCCGAGGTCGGGCAGGTCGGGAACGGAGCGACGGGCCGTGCCGAGCAGCGCGGCGTTGCCGACCTCGCGCCACCACGTGTCGACGTCGGCCACCCGACCGGTCACGGCGTCGGTCACAGGCCCAGCACCTCGCCGTCGACGACGACCGTGAGCGGTCGCAGACGGGACTCCTCGAGCTCGCCGAAGAGCTGCGTGGGCCGGCCGCCGGTGACGGCGAGCAGCGACCACACGTCGGCGTCGTCGGCGAGGGCGACGCTCGCACCGTCGGCGTCGACGACCCGGTCGAGCCCGATCCGCGCGTCGGAGAGCACCACCGGGCAGCGCCGTGCCCACGGGTTGAGCCCCCAGTCGGCGGCGGCCGCCCACCGCGCGTCCTCCAGCGACGCACCCGACGGCATACGTACGTCGTCGTCGGCGACCACGGGCTCGTCGACGAAGAGCGCGCGTCGCACGGCAGCGCCCGGGTAGCGGGCGAGCGTCGCGTCGAGGCACGACCCGACGATGCGCGCGAAGGGCAGCACCTGCCCGCCCGCGGCGAAGTCGAGCACCTGCACGGTCTCTCCGGTCGCCACGCCACGAAGCCACGTGCGCTGCTGCTGGAGCCGGCCGTCGTCGGTGCGGTGCGCGCCGAGCACGAGCCACCGGTCGGTGACCGCGTCGGCGCGACGCACCGACTCGGTGCTCACCGTCCAGCCGAGGTAGGCGCGGAGGTCGCCGAGCTGGGCCTCGCCCAACGACTCGCGGGCCGCCCACGCCCGGGTCGCCGTCCACCAGCGGCCCAGCGCGACGAGCAGCCGCTCGGCCCAGTCGGGCCGTCCGCTCACGGCACCACCGACCGACCGCACGTCGTCGGCGAGCCCGGGCAGCTGCGCGTCGACGAGCCGTGCCGCGGTGGTGTCCCACCACGCGTACGACTGCTGGCGGGCCGACGCCGTGCCGCTGCGCGCGAGGTCGGTGAGCCAGCGGGCGAAATCGTCCATGCCGCCGTCCATGAGTGCGAGTCGTTCTTCGAGGCGCTTCGCCGCCGCTGCGGGGTCGGGCGTACGCGTGGGGCGGGCGGCGTCACCCGCGGCCTTCGCGCCCGCGCGGGCTGACCGCTCGGCCGCCCACTCCTGCGCGAAGCCGGCCGCCTCGGACGCGTCGGCGACCGACCCGGCCCCGTCGACCCAGAGGAGCAGCAGGGCGAGCCCGTGCTTGCACGGGAACTTGCGGCTCGGACAGGAGCAGCGGAACGCGGGCCCGGTGAGGTCGACGCTCACCTGGTAGGGCGTCTTGCCCGACCCCTGGCACTTGCCCCAGACGAGCACGTCGGTCGACCCGGTGTCGGACCACGGGCCAGGCCGCGCGAGCCTGCGGGCAGCCGCGAGCGACGAGGCATCGGGGGCCAGGCCGGCCACCTGGGCGGGAGTCCATCGGGTCATGACTGGCACATCATGACCCACGCCTCCCACAGCATGGGTGCAGTCAGCGCACCGCGTCGGCCACCCGCGATGGCGAGGGCGCGTCACGCGTGCCGGGCAGCGCCGCCACGGCCACCGTCAGCGCCGCGGCGGCGAGGCCGACGACGGACGCCACGACAGCCGGCCAGCCGCGATCCGACCACGCGTAGCCGAGCACCCAGCCGACGAGGGCCGAGCCGCTGTAGTACGCGACGTTGTAGAGCGCCGTGGCCTGGGCGCGGCCGGTCGTCGCGCGGGCGCCGACCCAGGCCGACGCGGTGGCGTGGGCCGCGAAGAAGCCCGCCGTGAGCGCGAGCAGCCCGACGACGACGAGGGGCAGGGAGCCGGCCAGCGTGAGCACCGCGCCGGCCGCCATGGTGACCGTGCCGCCGACCAGCACCCGTCGGCGCCCGAGACGCGGCACGAGGCGGCCGGTCAGGCGCGAGCTGACGGTTCCGGCGGCATACGCGGCGAAGATCAGCGACCCCACCGTCGCAGGGAGGGAGAACTCGGGACCCTCGAGGCGGAAGGCGAGGTAGTTGTAGACCGCGACGAAGCCGCCCATCAGCAGCGCGCCCTGCACGTAGAGGGCGATCAGGGCCGGGTCGCGCAGGCTCGCGCGCATGCCGTCGGCGACCGTCCGCACGGTCGCCCCTGACGGTCGGTAGCCGCGGGGCCTCGGCATGAGCCGCAGGAACACGACGGAGGCGAGCGCGCAGACGACCGCGACGGTGAGCAGCGCGGGACGCCAGCCCACGAGGCCGGCGAGCGGGCCCGCGACCAGGCGCCCGGTCGCGCCGCCGATCGTCGTGCCGGAGATGTAGGCCGCCGCTGCCGACGCGGTGTGTCCGGCGTGCACCTCGTCGTGGAGGTAGGTGACGGCGAGGGCCGGCAGCCCGCCCAGCGCCATGCCCTCGACGAGGCGGAGGGCCAGGAGCACCTCGAGGTTCGGAGCGAGGGCGACGAGCACGCCCAGCGCGGTCGACGCGACGATCGCGACCTGCATGGCGCGGAGGCGACCCATCCGGTCGGCGACCCACGACCACGGCAGCACCGCGAGCGCGACGCCGAGCGTGGCCACCGACACGGACAGTGCGGCGTCGGCCGGGCTGACCCCGAGGCCTCTCGCGAGCGTCGGCAGCAGGCCCTGCGGGGAGTAGAGCTGCGCGAACGTGGCGATGCCGGCCGCGCCGAGGCCGGCGAGGATGCGGCGGTACTCGCGGCTCTCAGGCAGATGGCCGTCCCAGGACATGGGAACGACGCTAGGCGTGGGGGACTCAGAGCACCAATGCATGTCACGTCCATGACGCATACGATCAAGGCATGAGACCAGCCGAGTTCCGTGCAGCGGTGCGACTGCTACCCGTCTTCGTCGTCGTGGCCGAGGTCGGTCAGGTCACCACCGCGGCCGCTGTCCTCGGTATGCCGCAACCGACGGTCAGCCGGGCCCTCGCCCGCCTCGGTGCCCTGCTCGGCACGCCCGTCGTCGAGCGGGAGGGGCGCGGGATCAGGCTCACCGCGGCCGGACGTGCGCTGCTGCCCTTCGCGCAGGAGGGAGTGGCCGCCCTCGAGCGGGGCGTCGACGCCGTGACCGGGTCGGGCGAGGTCGGTCACGGCACGGTCGGGCTGTCGTTCCAGACGCTGCTCGGCGAGGCCGTCGTGCCGGCACTCATCCGACGCTTCCGCGACCGGTTCCCCGGGGTGCGCTTCGAGCTCTCCCAGGGGTCGCGGCAGAAGGCCCTCGACGACTTCGAGGCGGGTCGCTGCTCCGTCGCGCTCGTGGCCTCGCCGCCGGAGGTCGCCGGCGCGTCGAGCACCGTGCTCTACGACGAGCCTCTCGTCGTCGCGGTGCACCGGTCGCACCACGCTGCTGGACTCACCTCGGTGTCCGTCGAGAGCCTTGCCGGAGGAGTCGACGACCTCATCGTGCTCAAGACGGGCTTCGGTCTGCGCGGCCGGGTCGAGGAGATCTACGCCGACGCCGGTGTGCCCCTCCGGGTCGGGTTCGAGGCCGAGGACGTCCACACCGCACGGGGGCTCGTCGGTGCCGGGCTCGGCGTGGCGATCCTGCCAGCCTTCGCTCCCGAGGGTGACGTCGTGCCCGTGGCACTCGACCACCCGCAGGCGCTGCGCACCATCGGCGTGCTGGCGCGCAACCCGACGCACGACCCGACCGTGGCTGCCTTCGAGGACTTCGTCGTGCGCTCCGGCCGGACGGTCGCGCTCGCGGCCCTCAGCCGGCGAGCTTGATCACGAGCGTGATGAGGCCGGCGACGAGCAGGCCGGCGACGGCGATCCCGGCGACGGCGAGGGCGATCCGCCGGTCGCGGCCCCGCTGCTCTCGCCACCCGAGGGCCTCGGCCGCCTCGCGCACCAGCTCCCGTCCCTCGCCGGAGGCGACGGGCTGGCCGCCGAGCTGACCCGTGTCGGCGGACTCGACGCCGAGGGCCTCGTCGAAGGAGGTCGACTGGGCGCGGGCCCGAGGCGCGGGCCTCCCGCCCCTCTCGGCGTGCAGGCTGAGCCCGCCACCGTTGCCGCCGGTAGCGCCGAGGTCGCCGGGGTCGCCGGGGTCGCCGGTGGCGGGGTCCCAGCGCACCAGGTGGGAGATGTCGGTGATCGACAGGGCGTGCGCGCCCTCGTCGAGGCGGACCTGGTGGGTGAGCACGCGCTCGAGCCCGTGTCGTCGGATCAGGTCGGCCGCGTGGGCATCGGCCGGGTCGATCGTGAGGTCGAAGCCGTAGGGGCGCTCGGCGACCACGTAGGGACCTCCGGCAGCCACCGAGCGCACCTGCTCGATGAGGTGCTGCGTGTCAGCGGAACCTGAGGTCATGGGCACTCCATCGATCGGCGGGGCCTGCGCGTGGCTGCACAGGTGGCGCGCCACAGCTGTTGTGGCACAAGGAAAACGAGCCTAGCCCTGACCGCGTCACGCCGTCGGGTCAGCCCGCAGTGGGCTCGCCCAGGTGGGGCACGGGGACGCCGGGCGCTGTGCCGTGGAGCTTCGCATCCAGCACACCGGCGGCCCGGACGGGGTCGCTGTCGAGGTGCGTGGCGTGGCAGAGCGCGCCGACCTCGTCGTCGGCACCGGCCGCCGCGATGTGCAGCGAGGTGGACCGGGCGATGCGGCGCAGGGCCGGTCCGTGCGCCTCGAACGCCGTGTGCCGGTGTGCAGCGAGCACCACGGCGTCGGGCTGGAGCGTCAGGCAGGTGAGGGCGAGCTCTGTGGTCGGGGTGTCCGCTCCGAGGTAGCAGCTGCGCCAGCCGAGCCGTGAGAGCGCGAGCGACATTGCCATCAGACCGAACTCATGGTGCTCGCCGGGCATGCACGCGAGGACGGCGAGCGGACCCTCGGTGCGTGCCTCGGAGTTCATGAGCAGCGACAGCCGCGTGCGCAGGACGTTGCTCGCGAAGTGCTCCTGCGCGACACCGATGGCCCCCTTCGACCACCGTTCGCCCATGGCGTGGAGATAGGGCAGCACGACGTGCGACAGGGCGTCCTCGAGGTCGAGCTCGGTGAAGACCTGGCTGAGCACCCGGTGACCGCCGGCCTCGTCGAAGCTCTCGAGGGTCTGCTCGAGCTGGTCGATCCACTCGGTGGACGGGGTGCGCGCCGACATTCGCAGCGGCCTCCTTCGCGTGGGTGCGTCGTGTCCACGGGGCTGCCCGGGACCTGGGCCGGAGCCCAACCGACGCGTCATACCCAGTCGCCTGCGCGTCGTCACGCAAGCGGCCCCTCAGGCGAGCCCTAGAGAGCGCTCATCATCGCGTCGCAGCCGCCCCGCATCGGGGTGGCTGCCTTGTGCTTCGTCGCCGTCGGCAGGCGCAGGTCAGTGACGTGCGTCGTGACGACGGTGGCCGACGAGGTGGAGGTGCTGGGTGCCGCGGCAGCCGACGATCCGACAGGGGCCGCGAGGGCAACGAGTGCCGAGGCCGCGACGGCGGTCAGGGCGCTGCGACGGGTGAGTCTGCTGCGCATGTCCATCCGTCCAGTGTGCGCCCGCGTGGAGGAGCCGTCCATAGCCCGACCCCGCCGGTGGCGAGAGACGGGCGATGGACGGCTCCTGTCGACGGGACGGATGTGCGGTTCAGACCTGGGGCAGGCGGGTGAGGGAGAACGACGCCGTCTCGGGCGACGCGACGCCGAACCGGGCGTTGACGACCCACAGCGAGCCGAGCGCGGCTGTCGCGGTGGACGGCACGTCGAGCGACGGGTCGGTCAGGGTCTTGAGCCATTCGGCACGCCACCTGTCGTCGTGACGCCGCATCCGGGTGACGACCACGTCGGCGCCGCCGGCACCTCGCACGTTGTAGAGCTTCGTGCCGACGAGCTCCAGGCCGTCGCCGCTCGTGATGGCCGGGCCGCCCTTCACCATCATGCGCCGGGCCATGCCCGTGCGGCGGTCGACCTGCCACAGGCCGCCGACACGGCTGTTGTTGAGCACGAGTGCGCCGTCAGGCAGGCTGCGGATCCCGTTGGCGTTGAACGTGTTCGCCGGGCTGGCCGGCCACTCGCCCCGGAGCGGGACGAAGTGCGGCATGCCGTGGGTGGGCCGGCCATCACCGGTGAGCCGGAGGACGGTGAGCCGGTCGACGCTGGAGTCGGTGGCCCACACGGCCCGGCGGGTGATGACGAGGTCGTTGAGGAAGCCGGCGCCCCGCACCATGGTGTCGCTGACGACGCGACCGGACCTGGAGCTGACGGCCCAGATGTGCCCGTCGGCGCCGAGGCTCCCGACGGCCCACACGAGCCCGGTGCGATGGTCGAAGAAGAGCCCCCGCAGCGAGCGGCCGGCCGCGCCGGCGAGGAGGGTGCGGACCATCCCGGTGCGCAGGTTGCCCTTGAGGATTCGCCCGTCGGCGACGGAGCCGACGTAGAAGGTGGCGCCCGGGCCAGAGGTGATGCCCTCGGGCTGCGTGCCGTTCGGGAGGGCGACGCTGTTCGGGAGGTGGCCGTTGGAGCGGGCCCTTGCGGAGGCGACCGGGGTGGTCAGTGCGGTGACGGCGACGGCGGCTGCCGAGCCGAGGACGAGGCGACGCGAGGGGGTGCCTAGGTGCACGGCGAGGTGGTTGTCCATCCTCAAATGCTGGGCCGCGTCCTCGGCAGATGTCGAGACGCTGAGGTTGAACCTTTGACGCGGATGTGCCGTTACACGTGAGCGGCACACCCGCGTCTGCTGGACCCTGCGGTCAGCGGAAGAGGTCGAGCTTGTCGTGCTTCTCGGCGAGCAGGTAGTAGACGGTGACGCGATTCTTCGTGCGGTCGCCCTTGAGCTTCTGACCGACCTCGGCGAGCGAGGCGTCGAGATCGGCGTCGGAGCCGGTGAGAGCGAGCTTCTTCTTCATGAAACCGTCACGCACGCGGTCGAGCTCGGTCTTGTCGCTGAACGACACGAGCGACGAGTCGCGCTTGTGCAGGGCGATCCCGCAGTGGCGGACGATGCCCTTGATCGCGGCGTCGTCGGCGTCCGGGGAGTATTTCTTGACGTCTGCTGCCCAGTCTTCTGCCATGTGTCGTGCCCCTCTTCTCTGAATGGCGTGAACACGAGCGACGCTAGTCCCCAGAACGAGCCGTGAGGAGGATTCTCGGCTGAATGTTCGCCGGGAACCTGCAGGTCAGAGCGTCAGTTTCGCCCAGGTGCGCGGGCCCACGATGCCGTCGGCGGTCAGCCCGCGCGACTTCTGGAACGCCTGGGTCCTCGTCGTGGTCGTCGCGCCGAACGAGCCGTTGGCCGTCAGGCTGTAGCCCCGGTGCGTCAGCAGCTTCTGGACCGCGACGACGGCCTGGCCGCTCGAACCCTGCTGGATCGTGACGACGAGCGCGGTCCAGGTCTTCGGGCCGACGACGCCGTCGGCAGCAAGGCCCTTGAAGCGCTGGAAGGAGATGACCCGGCTCTCGGTCGTCGGGCCGAACGCGCCGTCGACGGTCAGCGAGTAGCCGCGGTGGCGCAGCAGGTGCTGGATCGCCGTGGTGCGGAAGCCGTTGGCGCCCCGCTTGACGGTCGTCCACACCATGGGCGCGGGTGCCGGCGCGCCGCCTCCGATGCGCCGGGCGAGGGCTGCGAGGCGCGCGTCGCCGGGGCGCACGTTGATCTCGAAGTGCATCTCGTCCTTGCGGCCCGAGTAGTCGCCACCCCAACGGACGACCCCGTTGCAGGCGGAGACGATGGAGTGGATCCTGGCGCGCTGGGCCGCCGAGAAGGTGCCGGACTTCCCCAGCGGGTGCCGTGGTGCGTTCACGTCGATCGCGGTGCCGCTCGAGTGGTTCGACAGCGAGGTGCTGCCGGAGATCACGCGGTAGCTGTGGCCCCAGCACCAGCCCTTCACGAGGGCCTCGACCTCGTTGTCGTAGCGACGGGCCACGTAGCCGAGGACGGTGTGCACGTCACCGCGTCGCACGCCGGCCGGGAAGGTGGCGGCGCCGACGGACAGGCCGGCCAGCGGGATGGCGGACGACGAGCCGGCCGGCCAGCCGTTCTGGGACGTCGCGGCCTGGGCCGCACCGCCGGTGACGGCGACGAGGCCGCCGGCGAGGAGGAGGCCTCCGGCGCCGCGGATGAGCGTGCGGCGGCCCAGTTCTGGACTGGCGGATTCGTGGAGCTCACACATGACTACCCCTGATCGAGACGGTGGCGCGCGGATGGCGCGGCCGCGGATGCGTCCGCAGCGCCGAGGCTAGGGGCGGGTGCTCGGGCCGTACATGGGGAGAACTACCCAGATCGTGGGGCCTGGTGCTCCGTGCCGGAGGCGACGAGCGCGTCGCCGACGGCGGTGCGCCAGTAGAGCACCTCACGGCCCGAGCGCCGGCGCAGCACGACGCCGGCGGCCAGCAGCACCTGGAGGTGGTCGCCGACGGAACCCACCGCAAGCCCTGTGGTGGCCGCGAGTCCGCTTGTGCTGGAGGGTGATTCAAGGGAGACGAGGAGACGCGCGCGGTTGCGCCCGACGAGGCGCTCCAGGCCGTCGGGCGCCCCCGCGTCCACGCGAGCGAGCGCACCCGCGACGGGGTAGTAGACGGCATACCTTCTCGGGAGCAGCCAGCCCACCCAGCGGGCCCGGTGGTTGACGGGCACGAAGAACAGGTCGGCGTCGTCGGGCAGCACGCGCGAGGGCAGGTCGTAGTTGTTGATCCGAAGGTGCCCGTCGCCCACCCACTCCCGGTCGCGGCCGAGGTCGCGCAGCACCGCGGCCCAGCCCTGCGTGGCGAGCCTCGAGGTGCGCGCGACGACGTCGGCCCGGAGGATCCGCTCGCGGCGCGCCCAGTCGGTGGCGAGCACGTGGGTCCAGACCCACTCGAGCAGCAGGACGCCGTGCTCGGTGAGGCCGTCGCGCCGCAGGATGTCGGGCAGGTCTCGCGTGGGCGAGCTCTCGGCGAGCTGCTCGCGCATGACGTCGTCACCGAGGTCGCGCACGTCGTCGAGCTCCTGCTCGAAGGTGCGCCCGCCGGTCGCGGGCGGCAGGCAGAGCCAGTCGGAGATCCACTGCGGCTTCCAGCTGTGGTCGAGCACCGCCCGCCGCACGGGGTGCTCGTCGAGCATCGCCCGGAAGGCCTCGCCGTGGGCGGCGGCGAGCGCCCGCCCCTCGGGGTCGGACGGGCGGACGAGGTCGTTGAGGGCGCCGACCGTCTCGATGCGCGGCGACACGACGAAGCGGCTCCTCGCCAGCAGGTCGGCCGAGATCTGCCACGTCCCCATGTTTCGCCTCCACCCGAAACGTTAGCGTCCCGCGCGCCGCACCGGGCACGGTGAGGGCGTGAAGACGTACCGCCAGCTGTTCGCCGTGCCCGAGTTCCGCGTCCTCTTCCTCGTCCAGTGCCTCAACGTCGGGGCGTATGCCGTCGCGTCCCTGGCGCTGGGCACGATCACCTTCGCGGCCACCGGGTCGCCGGTCCTCACGGCGCTCGCGATGTTCGGCGCCCCACTGATGCGCATCGTGGGGCAGGCGCTCTTCGGCTCGGGCTCGGACCTCGTGCGCCCCCGCACGGCTCTGGTGCTCGTCGCGTCGGCGACGCTGGTCACCGACCTGCTCCAGGCGATCCCGGGGCTGGCGTGGGGCTGGCGCTTCGCCCTGCTCGCGGCCGGCCCGCTCATCACGTCGGCGCTCGGCGGCAGCATGATGGCGCTCGTCTCCGACATCCTTCCGCCCGACGGCTTCATCCTGGGCCGCGCCACGATGAACATCGCGGTCGGTGGGATGCAGATCGTCGGCTTCGGCATCGGCGGCCTGCTGCTCATCCGCTTCACCACCACCCAGCTCTTCCTCGGCTCGGCGGCCGCGCTGCTCGTCGCCGTGCTGCTGCTCCGGTTCGGCCTGTCCGACCACCCGCCGCGCCATGCGGGTTCGTCCGTCGTCAGACGCACCCGCGAGGTCAACCGCCGGCTGCTCGGCTCGCGCGTCGTCCGCCCGCTCTACCTCACGCTGTGGGTGCCGAACGGGCTCATCGTCGGGTGCGAGGCGCTCTTCGTGCCGTTCGCGGGTGAGCGCGCCGGCTACCTCTTCGCCGTCACGGCAGCGGGGATGCTCCTCGGTGACGTGGTCGTGGGGCGGTTCCTTTCGGTTCCCTTGCGGGACAGTCTGATCGGCCCGCTTCGGTTGCTTCTCGCAGTGCCCTACCTCGCGTTCTTCCTCGTTCCGTCGCTGCCGTATGCCGCCGCGCTCGCGTTCGTCGCGTCCGCGGGCTACTCCGCCAGCCTCCCTCTGCAGGAGCGGCTGGTGACCCACACGGACTCGGAGGCCCGCGGCCAGGTGTTCGGCCTGCAGGGCACCGGCCTCATGGTCGGCCAGGCCCTGGGCGCCCTCCTCGGTGGAGCCGTCGCGACCGCGCTGGGGATGGGGCCCGAGGCCGCGGCGAAGGCCATGGGCGTCATGGCGGTGGCCTCGGTCGTCGTCGCGGTCGCTCTCACACCCGGCCTGCGCCGCTCCCGGCCCGGCGCCGGGGTGCTCGCGCCCGCGCTGGCTCCAGGGCCACGCTGAAGCGGGCTGCCCTCCGGCGTACGAAACGGGTGTCGAGGTCGGTCGGTGCGCCGGTGCGTGGTGGGGCGGCGGCGCGGTAGAACCACCGTTTCGCCAGCTCGACGAGCGCGAGGTAGGCCACGACCATCGCCACGAGGGCCGCGAAGAACCCGCCGGGCAGCGGCGCGAAGCCGAGCGGCCGGGCCAGGGGGGTCGCCGGGATGACCGCCCCGACGGTGACGACGCCGAGGGCGGCCATGGTGAGCGGCAGGCTCGGGCGGCTCCGGAAGAAGGGGACCGTGCGGGTTCGGATCGCGAAGATGACCAGCGTCTGCGTGGCGAGCGACTCGACGAACCAGCCGGATCGGAAGAGGTCGGGCCCGGCGTGGAAGCCCCAGAGCATGACGCCGAAGGTCAGCAGGTCGAAGACCGAGCTGAGTGGCCCGAAGAGCAGCATGAAGCGCCGGATGAAGGCGATGTCCCAGTGCGACGGCCGGCGCAGCTGCTCGGGGTCGACGTCGTCGGTGGGGATCGCGAGCTGCCCGGTGTCGTAGAGCAGGTTTCCGAGCAGGATCTGCGACGGGAGCATCGGCAGGAACGGCAGGAAGAGCGATGCCGCCGCGGCCGAGGCCATGTTGCCGAAGTTGCTCGACGTGCCCATCAGGACGTACTTCAGGGTGTTGGCGAAGATGCGGCGGCCCTCGACGACGCCGTCCGCGAGCACGTCGAGGCTCTTCTCCAGGAGGATGACGTCGGCGGCGTCCTTGGCGACGTCCGTGCCCGAGTCGACCGAGATGCCGACGTCGGCGGCGTGCAGCGCGAGCGCGTCGTTGACGCCGTCACCGAGGAAGGCGACGCCCCCACCCCCGTGCCGGTGCGCCCGGACGATGCGCGCCTTGTGCTCCGGGCTGACCCGGGCGAAGACGGTGGTGGCGGTGACCGCGTCGACGAGCTGCTCGTCGTCGAGGGTGTCGAGGTCGGTCCCGGTGAGGATGGCATCTCCCGGCAGGCCCAGGTCTCGACAGACCTTGGCCGCCACGACCGCGTTGTCGCCCGTCACCACCTTGACCCGGATGCCGAGCGCGGCGAGCCGCGTCAGGGCGGCGGCAGCGTCGGGCTTGGGTGGGTCGAGGAACACGAGCAGCCCCACCAGCCGTAGGTCGTGCTCGTCGCCGGGCTCGGGAGCCCGGGACCAGGCAACCGGCCGGGTCGCGACCGCGATGACGCGGTTGCCTGCCGCGAACTCGGCGTCGAGGGCGGCACGGGTGGCCGGCGCCACATCGGTGCACCGTGCGAGCACGGTCTCCGGGGCGCCCTTGGTCACGAGGTGCACGGTGCCGGCGTCGTCGCGCAGGGCGACGGAGAGCATCCGCCGCTCGTGGTCGAACGGCAGCTGGCCGACCAGCTCGTGCCCGAGCAGCGAACGACGTGCGGCAGCGGTGGCCGGCGACTCCCAGAGGGCCTCGTCGAGAGGGTTCCCGGCGACCCCAGCCGCTTCCCCCTCGACGTGGTCGGAGCAGAGCAGTCCCCAGCGCACGACGTCGTCGGAGCGCGACCCCTCGACGGGCACGGCCCTCGCGAAGTCGATGCGGCCCGCGGTGAGCGTCCCGGTCTTGTCGGTGAAGAGCACGTCGACGTCACCGAGGTCCTCGATGCAGACGAGCCGCTTGACGAGCACCTTGCGTCGACCCATCTGCCGGGACCCAGCGGCCAGGCTCGTCGACACCACCGCGGGGAGCAGCTGGGGGGTGATGCCCACGGCGATGGCGAGGGAGAAGAGCAGGGCGTCGAGGAACGGCCGGTGCAGCAGCACGTTGACGACGAGGATCGTGCCGGTCAGCACGCCGGCGACCCTGACGAGCAGCATCGAGAAGCGGCGGAGCCCGAGCTGGAACTCGGTGTCGGACTGGTGGGTGCTCAGGCCGGTGGCGACGGCTCCGAGCTCGGTGCGCGACCCGATGGCGACGACGACGCCGCGGGCGCCTCCGGCGTGCACGACCGTGCCCATCAGTGCGCAGCCGGTGAGCTCCGCCAAGGAGGCGGACGCGTCCACGGCCTCCGTCGTCTTCTCCACCGGTTGCGACTCGCCCGACAGCACCGACTCGTCGCACTCGAGCCCCGCGACGGTGACGAGACGCAGGTCGGCCGGCACCACCTCGCCGAGCGTCAGCAGGACGACGTCACCGGGCACGAGGGTGGTGACGTCGACGCGGGCCACGTCGCCGTCGCGCAGCACCACGGCGTCATGGCTGACCTGCGAGTGCAGCGATGCGGCGGTCCGCTCGGCGCGGTACTCGTTGGCGAAGCCCAGCCCCACCGACGCGACGACGATGAGCCCGATGATGACGGCATCGCTCTGCTCGCCGACGAAGGCCGACGCCGCGGCCGCGACGAGGAGCAGGCCGAGCAGCGGCGAGTCCAGCTGGTGCCAGAGCACCGGCAGCACACGTGCATGGTGGGTCGCGACCGCGTTGGGGCCGTGGACCGCCCGTCGTCGAGCCACCTCTTCCGAGGTGAGGCCGGTCGCGGGGTCGACGCCGAGCGAGGACGCCACCTCGGGTGCGGGTCGTCCCGCGGCGGCGCGGATGGACGTCGTCGCGTGGCTGGGTGCCGACACCCGCGAGCTCACGCCTCCATCGTGCTCCCGATCCGGCTGGGCCGTCTCCGCCGGAGGGCGATCGAGGTGAACGTCACCCGCGCCGTCGAGCGCCGGGGTGCGGGCTGGTCAGTCGGTGACGATCCCACGCCGCCGCGCGATGGCCGCGGCCTGGGTGCGACCCGACGCGCCCAGCTTGGCGAGCAGGTTGGAGACGTGGACGCTCACGGTCTTGGTGCTGATGTAGAGCTGCTTGCCGATCTGCCCGTTGGTCAGCCCCCGGGCCAGCAGCTCGAGCACCTCGAGCTCGCGGGGTGTCAGGTCGTGCGCGCCGCCGCCGCCCGGGCCGGGACGGACCTCGTCGAGCTCGATGAGCAGCGGCTTGGCCTCGAGCCGGACGGCGACCTCGCGGGCCAGCTCGGCCTCGCGGCGTGAGCCGGCGTCGTCGCCGCCGCTGCGCAGGGCGGCGGCGAGCCGAGCGCGGGAGCGAGCCGTCTCGAAGACGTGGCCGTAGCGCTCGAAGGCGACGGTGCTGGTGCGCCACGCGTCGACGAGCTCGTCGGCGCCGGGTGGGTCGTCGAGCTCGACCACGCGTCTGAGCCGGAGCACCTCGGCCTCGAGCCGGGCGGACCACGCCCAGGTCTCGCGGCTGGTGTCCTCGAGCGACTCGGCCGAGGCGCGCTCGAACTTGGGCCGGCTCGCCTTCTCGACGGCCGGCCGCAGCTCGCCGATCACCCGGGCTCGCTCGAGCAGGGAGTCGACGAGGGCGACGGTGCGCTCACGCTGGACCGGGTCGGCAGAAGGGACGAGGCGCGCCGCCTGCCCGGCGAGCAGTGCGGCCAGCCGCACCACGGCGTGGTACTCGCCCCAGGCGGCGTCGAGCGTGCGGACGGCCGCCTCGGTGAGCACGAGCAGCCCGTCGAGGTCGCCGGCGTCGCCGAGCACGTCGACGGCCGGCATGACCGTGAGCACCACGGCCAGGCCGTCGACCGGCCACCACTCGCGCAGGGCGTCGAAGAGGTCGGGGTCGACGGGCTCGCCGCGCCCGGCCTGGACGAGCAGCATCGCGCCGGTGAAGATCGTGCGCCCGGGCTGCGGCGCGGGCCGGCCGCCGAGCTCGAGCCGCCGCACGGCGCCGTCCCAGTCGCCGAGCTCATAGGCCGTGAGGCCCCCGAGCAGCCGGCACTCCTGGCCCCAGGGCGCCCACTCGCGGTGCATGCGCCGGGCGACGTCGGCGCCGCGGTCGTAGAGGGCGAGGGCGCCCGGGAGGTCGCCGCGCCGGTGGGCCAGCGACGCGAGCTGGTGGAGTGCACGCAGCAGCAGCGGGTCGTCGGGGTCGATGTCGTCGACGAGGGCCTGCAGGTGCGTCTCGACGGCGGCGAGGTCCTCCTGGGCCTCGAGCACCCGGGCCATGATGGTGCGCACCTCGGCGACCGCGCCGACCATGCCGAGCCGCTCGGCGAGGAGCGAGACCTCGTTGCCGACCACGGCCGCCTCGACGAACGAGCCCTGGTCGACGAGAGCCTGCACTCGCGCGACGAGCACGCGGACCCGTCGCTCGTCGGCCTCCTCGCCGAGCAGCCCCATGGCCTCGTCGGTCAGCGCGATGGAGTCGACGGGAAGGTCGAGGATGCGGGCCCGGATGACGAGCGTCGAGAGCAGGTCGGCACGCACGAACGGGTCCTGGGCGGCTCCGGGGTGGTCGAGGCGGTCGCGCAGCAGGTCCATCGCGCGCACCGACTCGCCCGCGACCATCGCGGCCCGCGATGCGCGCAGGGTCACCTCGTCGCGCTCGGCGTCGTTCTCGTCGAGCCAGGTCAGCGCACGCTCGAAGTGCAGCAGGGCCTCCTGCGGCCCGCCGACGGCCATGGCTGCCTCGGCCGCCGCACGGCTCGCGCGCACGGCCGTCGGCAGGTCGCCGACCGCAGCAGCGTGGCGCGCCAGCTCGGAGGCGGGGGCGAGGTCGGGGCGCTCGGCGAGCACGGCGGCATACGCCCTGTGCAGCCGGAGGCGCTCGCCGGGGAGGAGGCTGTCGGCGACCGTCTCGCCGAGGAGCGCGTGGCGGAAGGTGTAGGCGGGGGGCCAGCGCGCCTCGAGCACGTGGTGCTCGACGGCGGTGGCGAGGGCCGCCTCGAGGGTCTCGTCGGGCAGGTCGAGCACCTTCGACAGCAGCTCGTGGTCGATGAACTGTCCGCCCTTGAGGGCGATGGCACGGAGCACGCGCTGCGCGGTGTCGTCGAGCTGCTCCACGCGCGAACGGAGCACTCGGCTCAGGCCGCCGGTCAGGGCCTGGCCGGCCGCCGCGCTCGCGACGAGCTCCTCGGCGAAGAACGGGTTGCCCTCGGCACGGCGCGCGATCTCGGCCGCGGTGGTCGTGTCGGTGGGCGCGCCCTCGATGCCGGAGACGAGCTCTCGCACGGCGTCGTCGGGCAGGGGTGCGAGGTCGACGTGCTCGAGCCCGGCGATGCGCGCCCACACGGCGAGCGTCTCGTGGAGCGGGTGCCGGCGGTAGAGGTCGTCGGAGCGGTAGGTCACGACGAGGCCGACGGCCTTGGTGAAGCCCCGGGTCAGCAGGAGGGTGATGAGGTCACGCGAGGAGTGGTCGGCCCAGTGGACGTCCTCGACGACGACGAGGGAGGGCCGTGCGGCGCCGAGCGCCGACAGCAGCGCGTGCACGGCCTCGGCGACCTGGCCGGGGTCGGTGGTGCGGCCGGCACGCTCGGGGTCGTGCGCCTCGGGGCGGCCCGGGAGCAGGTGGCCGAGGCTGGGGTGGGTCTCGAGCACGCGCTCGACGACCTCGGGGTGGCCGGCGTCGACAGCGCCGACGAGCTCGACGAAGGGGAGGTAGGCCAGGCTGCTGCCGGCCTGACCGACGCAGTGGCCGATGGCGGTGAACCAGTGGGCGTCCCTGGCCTCGGTGACCAGCTGGCCGACGATCCGCGACTTGCCGATGCCGGCGTCGCCGGACAGCACGACGACGCCACCGGGCTGGGCACCCGGGGTCGGGCGCAGTCCGATGGCGTCGGCGAGGTGCGAGAGGTCGGTGTCCCTCCCGATGAGGGGGCCGGTGCTGAGCGGCATACGCGGGATTCTCCCGTACTGCGCCGACAGCGGCGGGACGGTGGTCGACACGGCTCGTGCCGTCGTCGTCACCGCGTGCGGCCCGGGTGGTTCTCCTCGTGCGAGACCCGGGCCAGCGTGCGCCGCATGATCTCGAGCGACGAGTCGCGACGGACGCGACGGCGCTGCGGGTAGCGGGCCTCGATCTCGGCCTGGACGGTGCGGTAGTCCACGTAGTGGGTGGTCACGGTCTTTCCTCTGTTCGAGCCTTTTCTGGACTCCTCCAGAGTCGGGCCCTGAGGTAGGCGCCCACATCGGGCGGCCTCCCTATCCGTGCGCCACGGCTACCTCAGATCCCGGCGCCGACCACCTCAGACCTGCCTGCCCTCCCGTGGCCGACGTCGCTCAGGCGAGCACGAGGGTGGCGGCGATGGCGAACATCACGAGGGCGATGACGACGTCGAGCACCCGCCACGTCGCGGGTCGGGCGAAGAGCGGGGCGAGCAGGCGGGCGCCGTAGCCGAGGGTGGTGAACCAGGCGACGCTCGAGGCGACGGCTCCCGCGGTGAACCACCACCGTCCGTCGGCCCCGTGCTGGTTCGCGATCGAGCCGACGAGCAGCACGGTGTCGAGGTAGACGTGCGGGTTGAGCCAGGTGAGGGCGACGACCGTCGACAGGGCGCCCCGCCGTGAGGTCGCGGTGCCACCGGCCCGCAGGGCCTTCGGGTGACGGGCGTTGCGCAGGCACAGCAGCCCGTAGCCGACGAGGTATGCCGCCCCCACCCACCGCACGACGGTGAGCAGTCCCGGGTGGGCGGTGACCAGCCCTCCGACGCCGAGCACGCCGGCCACGACGAGCACCGCGTCGCTGGCGGCGCACACCGTCACCACGACCCCGACGTGGCGTCGGGTGAGCCCGGTGCGCAGCACGTATGCGTTCTGGGCGCCGATCGCGACGATGAGCGAGGCCATGGTGAGGAAGCCGGGGACGAGCGAGGTCACCGTCTGACGGTACGTGTCGCGCCGAGTTCAGTGAAGCGAAGGATTTTTGAGCATCATTAGCATGGCTTCATGCGGCTCCAGCCCGAGCACCTCGCCACCCTGCTCGCCATCGTCGACACCGGCACCTTCGACGCCGCTGCCCGTCGGCTGCACGTGACCGCCTCGGCCGTGAGCCAACGGGTCAAGGCCCTGGAGGCCGAGGTCGGGCAGGTCGTCGTCGTGCGCGCCACGCCCTGTCGCCCCACCTCCGCCGGCGAGGCGCTCGTCCGCCTCGCCCGTCAGCAGAGCCTCCTCGAGGCCGAGGCCCTGGCCGGTCTCGCGTCAGCCGGCGCGGGGCGTGTCGACCTCCCGGTCGCCGTCAACGCCGACTCGTTGTCGACGTGGTTCGCGGCCGTGATCGGGCATGTGGCCGCGTGGCCGGACGTCGTGATCCGGCTCCACGTCGAGGACCAGGACCACTCCGCTCGCCTGCTCCGTTCCGGCGAGGTGCTCGCGGCCGTGACCTCGGACCCGACGCCGGTGCAGGGCTGCTCCACCGAGCCGCTCGTGACGATGCGCTACCTGCCGGTCGCCACCCCGCAGCTCGTCGCGCGGTTCAGGGCCGGCCGCGGGATCGACTGGGACGCAATGCCGGTGGTCCGGTTCAACGACAAGGACGACATCCAGCAGCGCATCCTCGACCGGCACGGCGTCACGTCGCCGCCGCCCACCCACGAGGTGCCCGTCGGCACCGGCTTCGTCACCGCCGTACGCGCCGGGCTCGGCTGGGGCGCCCTGTTGACCTCCCAGCTCACGGGCCTGCTCGAGTCCGGCGAGCTCGTGCGACTGGGCACCCGCGACCACGTCGACGTGCAGCTCTACTGGCAGCGCTGGCGGCTCCCGTCCGAGCACCTCGACCGGCTCAGTGACGCGGTCAGGTCTGCTGCCGCGGCTGCGACCCCTCGGCGGACTGCTCGTCCTCCCACGCCCGCCAGGCGGCATACCCCCCGATGACGTCGGTGGCGCGGTGGATGCCGAGCTCCTGCAGGGCGGCGGCCGCCAGGCTCGAGGTGTAGCCCTCCTGGCAGAGCACGATGACGGGCAGGTCGTGACTCGCGATCGGCAGCGAGGCGTCGCTCGCCGGGTCGAGGCGCCACTCGAGCACGTTCCGTTCGATGACGGTCGCGAAGGGCAGCTCCCCGTGTGCCTCGCGCTGCGCGGCAGGACGGATGTCGACGATCACGGCGCCGTCGGAACGGGCGGCGTCGGCCTGCTGCGGTGTCACGCGCTGCAGGTGGGTGCGGGCCTCGGCCAGCACCTCGTCGATGGTGCGCGGTCGGCGCGCCGGCACCTCGGGGTCGTTCGCGAGGGTGCTCTCGGGGTTGGTCGTCACCAGTCGACTCCGATCTCTGCCTGCTCCTCGACCTCGAGGATGCCGTCGACAGCACGGTAGTTCGTCATGGCCGTCAGCTTGGGCGCGTAGACGTGCAGGCTCACCGCGGGGTCCGAACCGGCATTCGTCACCCGGTGCAGGTGGCGCGTCCCGAAGGTGCGCTGGTCGCCGGGCGTGAGCAGGACCCCCGGGCCGGTGACCCGGTGTGCACCGTCGAGGTCGATGGCCGTCCTGTAGCCGGCGACCTCCTCGGTGAGCACGCCCTGGAGGACGACGAACGATCCGGCGCTGCCGCCGTGGTCGTGCCACGGCGTGCCCTGACCGGGCAGCCACGTCAGCAGCCACGCCTCGTGGTGCTCGTCGGCGAGCAGACGGGCGTAGTAGCGGGTGATGGGGTCGAAGTCGACGACTCCTTGCCAGATCGAGCGCTGGCGGGCGAGACGTCGGGCGGTGTCGGCGAGGTCGACGGAGATGCGATGGGCGCCGCGGGACATGGGTGAGGCCTTTCGGGGAGTGCGGGTGTGTGCTCGGTCTTCGGCGGCGCTCGGGAGGGCCGACAGCACGGGATCCCGGTGGGGATCAGGCTGCGTGGCTCCCGAGCGGTCGACAGGCACACATTCGCCCTGCTTCGTGGCCCCGGCGGCTGGCGTACGCGATGGGCGCGGGGGAGGGCCACGGGTGCCGCCTCTCACTCACATAACCATGCGTTCTCATATCGAAAACGCTAACTTATGTCGTCCCGATCGGCAAGCAGGGGGTTTGCCATTAGGTAAGGCTTACCTATCTAATGTCGTCGTGCTCGACTCCCTGACGATCCCCACGACGGCGCCGCCCGGCGCTCCGTGGCTCGCGCTGCCCGGGGACTCGCGCGCCGATGCGGTCGTGCTGGTCGACCGGTCCGTCAGCCGTGCGGAGCTGCGGGCGCTCGTCGACGACGCGGGGCGGGCCCTGACCGGGACGCGCCGCCTCGTCCTCGTCGCCATGGAGAACCGGCTCGAGCCGCTCGTCGCCTACCTGGCTGCCCTGCGTCAGGGGCATGCCGTGCTGCTCGCCGCCGGAGACCGACCCGACGTGCTCGCCGGACTCCGGGCCGCGTGGGACCCCGACATCGAGGTCTCGGCCGAGGGCGCCGTGCAGGTGCACCGCGTCGAACCCGCAGCACCGCTGCACCCCGATCTCGCGCTGCTGCTCAGCACGAGCGGCTCGACGGGCTCGCCGAAGCTCGTGCGCCTCTCGTACGCCAACCTCACGTCGAACGCCGAGCAGATCGCCGAGTTCCTCCAGATCCGCGAGACCGACTGCGCCGCGACGACGCTCCCGCTCCACTACTGCTACGGCCTGTCCGTCCTGCACAGCCACCTCGCCCGCGGCGCCGGCATCGCGCTGACCGACCTCGCGGTCGTCGACGAGTGCTTCTGGAACCTCGCCCGGCGGGCGGGGGTCACCTCGCTCGCCGGTGTGCCGTGGACGTTCGAGATGCTCGAGCGGTCGGGCTTCGCCGGCCTCGACCTGCCGCACCTGCGCTACATCACCCAGGCCGGTGGCCGCCTGGACCCCGACCGGGTGCAGCACTGGGCGCGGCTGGGTCGTGAGAGTGGCTGGGACTTCTTCGTCATGTACGGCCAGACCGAGGCGACGGCGCGCATGGCCTACCTCCCGCCCGACCTCGCCCTGACCAACCCGGGCTCCATCGGCGTGCCCGTCCCCGGCGGCGCCCTCGAGGTCGTCGACGGCGAGCTGCACTACACCGGCCCCAACGTCATGCTCGGCTACGCGGAGCGCCCTGCCGACCTCGCGCTCGGCCGCACGACCACCCGCCTGCGCACCGGCGACCTCGGCCGGGTCGGCCCCGACGGCCTCTACGAGGTGACGGGCCGGTCCAGCCGGCACGTCAAGGTGCTGGGTCACCGCGTCGACCTCGACGTCGTCGAGCGCCGGCTGCGCGAGGCCGGCCGCGACGTCAGGGTGGCCGGACGTGAGGGGCTCGTCGCCGTGTCGGTCCGCGCCGCGGGCGCCTCTGAGCAGGGTGGTGTCGACCAGGGTGCGGTGCGACGCGCAGCCGCGACGGCGGGCCACGTTCCCCTCGGTGCCGTGCACGTCGTCGAGGTCGGCGAGCACCCCACCCTCGTGGGCGGCAAGGTCGACCTGCAGGCCATCGTGGCGCTCGCCGACAGGAGCGTCGCGACCTCGACGGCCGCCGACTCCGTTGCAGCCGACGGCGGTTCGGTCGCGAGGATGTATGCCGCAGCCCTCCACCGCGACGCCGTGCCCGCCGACGCGACCTTCACGACACTCGGCGGCGACTCGCTGAGCTACGTCGAGGTCTCGCTGAGGCTCGAGGCTCTCCTCGGTGACCTCCCGCCCTCGTGGCACGTGACACCCGTCGGCCGACTCCAGGATCAAGCTGACGCCGCCCTCGCCGAGCGGGGCGCCACCGGTCGGGCCGCCACCGACGTCGGGCAAGAGTCCGAGGCCGAGCCCGGCGCTCACGATGGTGGTGCCAGGACGCAGCAGACGGCATACGGCCGCGTTCGACGGGCCCTCCTGGCCAGGCGACGCACCGTGGAGACGAGCGTGTGGCTGCGCGCCCTCGCGATCGTGCTGATCGTCGGCACCCACTCCGACCTCTTCTCGCTGCAGGGCACCGCCAACGCGCTGCTGGTGCTCGTGGGCTTCAACGTGGCCCGATTCGCGCTCGCGACGTCCGAGCGGGCCGCCAGGCTCGAGGCGCTCGGTCGTGGACTCGTGAGGATCGTGGTCCCGACGCTCGCCGTGATCGTGCCGGCCCACGTCCTGCTCGGCGACTACCAGACGCGCAACCTGTTCCTGCTGAACTGGGCCTTCGGCGAGCAGCGGCTCGGGCCGCCCTGGCGCTTCTGGTTCATCGAGGCGCTCGCCTTCGCCCTCGTCGTGGCGATCGTGCTCACCGCCGTGCCCGGCGTCCCACGTCTCGAGAAGCGTTGGCCCTTCGGGCTGCCCGCCGGCCTGACGCTGGCTGCGTTCACGCTGCGGCTCCCGCTCTTCGAGCTGCCGGTGCCCCGCATGCAGGGCTCCGCGCTCGTGGTCCTCTTCCTGTTCTTCCTGGGCTGGGCGATCGCCCGGGGGACCACCCCCCGACAGCGGTGGGCGGTGACCGTCGCGGCAGTGGGGATGGTCGGCACGTTCTCGGGCAACCCGGCGCGCGACGCGCTCTCCCTCGCCCTCGTGCTCGCGCTCGTGTGGAAGCCGACGACCCGCCTGCCCGCCTGGCTCGTGCCCGCTGTGCAGGTGCTCGCCGCGAGCTCCCTGTTCGTCTACGTCATCCACTGGCAGGTGCTCGAGCACCTGTGGGGCCGCCCCGTGCTGGCCTTCGTGGGCTCGATGGCCGTGGGCGTCGCCTACTGGCTTGTCTGGACCCGCGCGCTGCCGTGCGTGGGGGACCGGCTGGTGGGTGGCGCGCGGCTGTCGCTCCGGCGGGCCCGTGGTGGCGCGCCCGTCGGGAGCACCCAGCGCGTCGAGGGCGCCGCCCAGCGCGTCGAGCGTGCGGACCGCGCGGCGTGGCGGCATGTCGTGCACACCTGACCGAAAACCGGGCGGCGCCCTGTCGGTGCCGACGTCTACGGTCTGCAGGTGACCGTCGAATCGCCCGCTGACGTCGAGGCCCCAGCCACCTCCCGCCGCGCCGCCTGGCTCGTCCTCGGGGCCGTGGCCGTGACCCTGCTCCTCTGGGCGTCGGCCTTCGTGGCCATCCGCCACCTCGGCCGTGACGTGCCTCCCGGCGCGCTCTCGCTCGGTCGCCTGCTCGTCGCCTCCGTGGCCCTCGGCGTCCTCGTCTTCCGCCGTCCGCGCACCTGGCCGGCCCGGCGCGACTGGCCTTTGCTCCTGCTGTGCGGCGTCGGCTGGTTCGGGGTCTACAACCTCGCCCTCAACGAGGCCGAGCGGCGCATCGACGCCGGCACGTCCGCGCTCATCGTCCAGATCGGGCCGATCATCGTCGCCCTGCTGGCCACGGTCTTCCTCGGCGAGGTGATGAACCGATGGCTGCTCATCGGCATGGCGGTCGGCTTCGCCGGCGTCGTCGTCATCGCGCGCGGCTTCTCCTCGGGCGACGCCGGCGACATGGTCGGCGTGTGGCTCGCCGTGCTCGCCGCGGTCACGTATGCCGTCGGTGTCCTCGCGCAGAAGCCGCTCCTCGGGCGTCTCCCGGGGCCCGAGGTCACGTGGCTCGCGTGCATCATCGGTGCCGTCGTGTGCCTGCCGTGGAGCGGCGAGCTCGTGACCGTGGTCCGTGACAGCGATGCCGCCACGCTGCTGTGGATCGGCTACCTGGGGGTCTTCCCGACGGCGATCGCCTTCTCGACGTGGGCCTACGTGCTGGCGCGCAGCAATGCGGGATCGCTCACGCTGACGACCTTCCTCGTGCCGTTCATCGCGACCCTCATCGCCTGGGCGCTGCTGTCGGAGGTGCCGCCGCCGCTGACGTTCGTGGGTGGTGCGCTGTGCATCGCAGGAGTGCTGTTGACGCGGCGCAAGCCGCGCCGTTCGCCCTCCGTCGGCAGGTAGGTCCCGTCGGGGTTCGGTCCGCGCCTTGCTGCTGGATCCGATTGCGCTGTGGGCGGATTCGTGCGTCATGGGTGTGGAGAAGTCTTCCATGGTGTTCGAACTGGTGTTCTGATTAGGGTGCGAGTTCGAACGGCGAGAGGAGTTTGCGTGCCTTACCAGGAGGCGGGTGCCACGAGTCCCTCCACGATGGCCCGCATTGCCTTCGTGCTCGGTGCCCGCGGTGACGCCGCCTCGGCCCGTCGCTTCGGCGGTGGTGGGAGAGTCGGTGTCGCAGACGGCGAGGCATCGCTGCGCGACGAGGGGCTCGACGAGCAGGCTGCCGAGCTCGTCGCCGAGATCGAGGCGCTCGAGACGTCGAAGGCGCGCACCGAGTGGCGGCTGCTCGAGGCCTATGCCGCGCTGCACACGGTCCGGGAGCTCCAGCTGGCGAGGCTCCCGCGGTCGCCCGTGCCGCTCTGTGCCGACCAGATCGTGACGCAGGAGATCGCCTGCGCCACTGGGGTCGGCCCCGCAGAGGTCTCACGCCGGCTCGAGCTGGCCACGGCGCCGCGACGGCACCGCGTGCTGCGCGAGCGACTTCGCGACGGCCGCGTCAGCCTTCACCGTGCCCTGCAGGTCGTCGCCGAGACCCGGTCGCTCGACGACAGCGTGCTCCCCGAGCTCGAGACGGCGGTGCTGGCTCCGGCGCCCGACGGCGCGGTGTCCTCGCAGCGCCTGTTCATGAGCCGCCTGCGTCGCTGCGTCCGGAGCGCCGAACATCGTGCCGACGACGAGCGCCGGTGCGCAGCCAAGCGTCGGCGCAAAGCACGGGCGCCTCACCGACGACGGCATGGGGGTGTTCACGGTCGTCGCTCCCGCGCAGCGCGTAGTCGGCGTCCTCGACCGTGTCGACGCGCTGGCCCGGGCGGCCCGCGCCGCAGGTGACGAGCGCACGCTCGACCAGCTGCGCAGCGACGCCCTCTGCGACCTGGCCCTCTTCGGCTGGGTGCCCAAGCCGTCCGACCAGGCTTCAACCTCCCACGGGTCGCCCCGGTCGCCCGGGCCGCCCGGGTCGCCCGGGGCCTCCGGCGCGTGTGAGCCGACCTGCGACTCGTGGCTCGCGTCAGCGCCGCCGGCCACGGTTCGCATTGTGGTGCCGTTCGAGGTCGCAGCTGGTCTCTCCGATGCCGCCTGCGACATCCCGGGCCATGGCTGGGTCACGGCCGCGCATGCGCGGCAGATCATGACCGCGCCAGGCTCTGTCTGGCAGCGACTCGCGGTCGACGTCGACTCGGGTCGCGCGCTCGAGCTGTCCACCGACCGCTATGTGCCGACGCGCGAGATGGTCGAGCACGTGCGGGCCGTCGACGGCGTGTGCCGCGCTCCCGGGTGCCAGGTGCCGGCCGAGCGCTGCGACGTCGACCACATCGTTCCGTGGCCGAGGGGCGAGACGCGGGTCTCGAACTTCGAGTCGCTGAGCCGCGGCTGCCACAACCCCAAGACCGCCCGGGCCTGGACGGTCGAGAAGGTCGACGGCGGCGGGCTCCGTTGGGCCACGCTCGCGGGCCGCGACTACATCACCTACCCCAAGGACTGGAGAGAAGCGCTGCGCGATCCCGGCGGCTCGCCGCCCGATGGCGATGGTCGGAGCCGAGGGCAGTGCGAACCCGATCCGCCACCCTTCTGACCGCGCTCGTGCGTCGTCCTGGACGCGCCTGACGCCGGGTCGGTCGACCCGGCGTCAGCTGGAGGTGTTCGGTTCGAGGGGTGATGGCTGCTGCTGTCGATGCGGTGGGTGTTGCTGACGATCCTGCGGCACGAGGTGCGGTGTCCGTGCTGACGGTGTCGTCAGTGGGCGACGGGTGCGTCGTGCAGGACGCGCACGAGATCCCGGTCGACCTCGGCGTCGGCGCCGAACGGGGCGCGCGGCAACGAGAACGTCCGACGGTGGTGCGGCCCGAGGGCTGCGACGAGAGCGACGATGATGGCGATGAAGAAGATGATGTCCATGGCAGAAAGTCTGCGCCCGGTCCGATCCCGCCACGAGTGGCAGAACTGACGACTGTCGACAAGATCCTGCCAACCGTGCGATGCTGGCCGGATGTTGCGCACGATCGCGGTCATCGTCCAGGAGCCGGTAGCCATGTTCGAGCTGGGCGTGCTGTGCGAGGTGTTCGGCATCGACCGCACCGAGGACGGGGTGCCGGCCTTCGACTTCCGGGTCTGCGCCACCCGTCCCGGCGAGGTGTTGCGCACGACGAGCGGCCTGGGCGTCACCGCGACCCACCCGCTCGATGCGGCTCGAGGCGCCGACCTCGTCGCCATCCCCGGCGGCTCGGTCGACGGCCCGTACGACCCCGAGGTCCTCGACATCCTGCGTCACACCATCGAGCACGGGGGCCGGGTGCTCTCCGTCTGCTCGGGTGCCTTCCAGCTCGCCGCTGCGGGCCTGCTCGACGGTCGCGACTGCACGACCCACTGGCGGTATGCCGCACGGCTGGCCGACGAGCGTCCGCGCGCCTGCGTCGACCTCGACGTCCTCTACGTCGAGGACGGCCCCGTCCTCACGAGTGCCGGCACCGCTGCGGGCATCGACGCCTGCCTGCACCTGGTGCGCACCGAGCTCGGCTCCGAGGTCGCGACCCGCATCGCGCGGCGCATGGTCGTGCCCCCGCATCGCTCCGGCGGGCAGCGTCAGTTCGTCGAGACGCCGCTACCGGCGGAGCCCTGCGAGGGTCTGCAGGACGTCATGGAGTGGGTGGCCGAACGCCTCGACGAGGAGCACTCGATCCCGTCCCTGGCGCGGCGCGCCGCCATGTCGGAGCGCACCTTCGCCCGCCGCTTCACTGCCGAGGTCGGCACGACGCCGCACAAGTGGTTGACCAGCCAGCGCGTCCTGAGGGCCCGGCACCTGCTCGAGACGACCGAGTTCGACGTCGAGCGAATCTCCCGCGAGAGCGGCTTCGCCACCGCGGCCGTGCTGAGGCACCACTTCCAGCGCGAGATCGGCATCCCACCCGTCGCGTACCGCCGCGCCTTCGCCAAGCACCCCGCCTCCGCCTGAGCTGCGGCGTACTCGCCCGAGGAGCGTCGTGTCAGTGGTGCGCGGTGCGCACCACTGACGTACGCGATCGGCCCGGTCACCCCAGCGCGCGACGGTCCCAGCGGCCGCACCACGACGGGTGGATGTCGGCGTATGCCGCTGTCTGGCCCAGGCGCTAGACGGGCCGATACGGGCCCAGCGGACGCGAACTCGCCGCGACAGCAGTTGTTACCGCACGTAGGTTACTCGCCAGTGGGATGACAAGGGCGTCGTCCCTCGGCCAGAGGAGACACCCTCCATGACCCACCCCTTCGCACCGCCGCCTCACACCCCGTCGCCTCACACCCCGACGCCATCGACCCACAACCGACTGCACCGCGCGCGCAGGGTCGTCGGAGTCGTCGTGCTCGCGGTCGCGGCAGCGCTCCTGTCACCGGTCACGACCGCCCGGGCGTCGAGCGACTTCTACTCAGCCCCCGCCGTCGACGCCCCGCGCGGGACGGTGCTTCGCGCCGAGCCGATGAGCTTCTACCTCGACCCGCTGCACACGATCCGCTCGGCCGCCGCCGCCACCCGGGTCATGTACGCCACCCGCGACCGCAGCGGGTCGCCCATCGCGGTCACCGGCACGGTGCTCGTGCCGCCCCTCCCGTGGGTCGGACCGGGCCAGCGGCCCGTCGTCGGCTACGCCGCCGGCACCCAGGGGATGGGCGACCAGTGCGCACCGAGCCGTCAGCTCGCGGCAGGGTCGGAGTACGAGGGCGCCTTCATCTCGGGGCTGCTCGCCCGCGGCTACGCCGTCGCCATGACCGACTACCAGGGGCTCGGCACCCCGGGCACCCACACGTACATGGTCCGCGAGGCCCAGGCGCACGCGGTGCTCGACATGGTCCGCGCCGCCCAGCGGCTCCCCGGCACGGGCCTGCCCGGGGAAGGACCGGTCCTGCTCGCCGGCTACAGCCAGGGCGGTGGGGCCACCGCGGCAGCCGTCGAGCTCGCCCCTGCCTACGCCCCCGACCTCAGGGTCAAGGGCGCCGTCGCCGGAGCCGTGCCCGCTGACCTCGGAGCTGTCGCCGCAAACCTCGACGGCGGCCTCTACTCCGCCTTCGCCCTGTATGCCGTCGCGGGGCAGTCAGCCGCCTACGGCCTCGACCTCGGCGACTACCTCAACGCCGGCGGCACGTCGGTGATCCAGGCCGTGGAGGGGGAGTGCGTGGCCGACTCGATCGCGCTGCACGCCTTCACGCGCTCGAGCGACCTGACCAAGGACGGCCGCAGCCTCACCCAGCTGGCCGCGAGCGAGCCCTTCCGGTCGATCATCGCCGACCAACGCATCGGCCGGCTGAAGCCCGCAGTGCCGGTGCTCGTCACCCACTCGGCGCTCGACGACGTCATCCCGTACGCCGTCGGGCGCCAGCTCGCGAGCGACTGGTGCGCCCGTGGCGCCGACGTCGCCTTCTCACCGAACATCACCCCGACCCATGTCGGTGGCGCGGTGCCGTCGTTCGCCAAGCAGTTCGCCTTCCTCGAGGCGCGAGTGGCGGGGCTCCCGCAGGTCTCCGACTGCTGGTGGCTCTGACTCGCGGCCCACGACGGAAACGCTTGGGGCTCAGCGGTTACGGCGCGCGATCGCAGCGGAGAGCGCCGTCGCGAAACCGCACCAGACGGCATACGGCGACAGGGCGAGACCGGCGGTCCGGTTGACGCCCCCGGCCCGGCGGGCGAGGTCGGCGGAGCTCAGCGTGAGCACCGCCGCCTCGGCCGCCGCGACCCACGGCCGCCGCACCCGCCAGAAGACGACGCTCCACGCGGTGTTGAGGGCGAGGTTCGTGCCGAAGGCCTTGAGGTAGGCGTTGCGACCGGCCCGGTCGCCGGCGCCGTCCATCTCGGTGAGCACGGTGGCCGAGCTCGCGGCGATGTCGGCGTAGAGCGCCGTCCACACGATCGGGAACGCAATGGGGGGAGGCTGCCACGACGGCTTGTCGAGTGCCTTGTACCAGCGCGAGTCGGGCCGTGTCGCAAGCGAACCCGCGATGGCGCTCGCGGCCACGGCTGCACCGGTCAGCGCGAGGTTGCGCCAGGCCGTGTCGGGTGGGACGTCGCCCATCGCCGACCGGACTGCCGTGTCGAAGTCGGTGAGGCCGCCCGGCACGTCCACGTGCCGCTCGATGTCGCGCTCCTTGGTGACGACCTCGTGCACGAGGCTGCCCACGAGCGGCTTGGCCAACCCGGCGGAGATGGGCGTGACGAGACCGACCCAGTGGCTCGCCAGCCGGGGCGTCAGCACCGGAACCGTGACGACGACGGGCCGCCGCTGCCCCGTGGCGTCGGCGAAGCGGCTGATCATCTCGCGGTAGGTCAGCACGTCCGGACCGCCGATGTCGAAGGCCCGGTTCACATCCGCCGGAAGGCTGCCCGCCCCGACGAGGAGCGTCACGACGTCGTCGATCGCGATCGGCTGGATGCGGTTGTCGAGCCACTTCGGCGCGACCATCGCCGGCAGGCGCGTCGTGAGGTAGCGCAGCATGTCGAACGAGGCCGACCCGTCGCCGAGCACGACCGCCGCCTGGAGCACCGCCGTCGGCACGCCCGAGTCGAGCAGGATGCGCCCCACCTCGACGCGCGAGGCCAGGTGCGGCGAGAGCACCTCGTCGTGGGGGTGCAGGCCGCCGAGGTAGACGATGCGCCCGACACCCTCCTCGCGCGCCGCCGTGCTGAACGTGGTGGCCGCATCGCGGTCGCGTTCCTCGAAGTCGGGCCGGTCGTCCATCGAGTGCACGAGGTACCACGCCGCATCGACGCCGCTGAGGGCCTTGCGCATGTCGGTCGCCGACGAGACGTCGCCCTCGGTCACCTCGACCCGACCCCGCCACGGCCGGCCGTCGAGCGACGAGCGGTTCCGCGTCAGCACGCGCACGGTCCACCCCTCGTCGAGCAGCCGTGGCACCACCTGCCCGCCGATGTAGCCGGACGCTCCGGTGACGAGCGCGGTGCGCCCGGTGCCGGTGCTCGTGTCGGGGTCGGTCGTGGTGTCTGGTTCAGCGGTCATCGTTCACCTCGTGAGTGAGAGGGCGGGTGGGAGGAGCACGAGCATCCCCGTCGACCACACGACGTGCGTGATGATCGGTCCGAGGAAGCCGCCGGTGACCCGGCGCTGCAGCCCGGTCACGACACCGATCACGGCGGCGGCGAAGACGAGCAGAGGCACCCCGCTGCCGACGGTGGTCAAGGCATACAGGGCCGTGGTCACAGCGACGGGGTGCAGGGGGATCGCGGCGTACAGGGCGCCGCGGAAGTAGATCTCCTCGACCACCCCATTGACCAACGTGATGGCGAGCACCGCCGTGAACGAGCCGAACCGGGCGTGGTCGAGCAGCTGGTCCACGGGCTCACGCAGCGCCGGGATGCGGGCGACGACGAGCGCGCCGAGCAGGAAGACGGCGAGGAGCAGCGCGCCCAGCGCGAGCGACTGGACGACCGGACGCGTCTGCTCGCCCCGGCGCGTCCGTCCCATGCCCGCGTGCAGCGGGCCCGACAGCAGCGCCCCGACGATCCACACGGCAGCGAGGGCGAGCGTGGCGACGTAGAAGAGCGGGTCGCCCGGCGTGATGCGCAGCGCCCACGCCAGCACGGCCGAGCCGACCACGAAGGTCACGGCCACGACGACCTGGCGCCGGCGGAAGACGTCGTCGGGGTCGCGGTGGTCGCGGTCGACCTTCTGGATGAGCGCCGCGTTGACGAACGCGCGCAGCTCGGCCACGGGGCCCCGCATCTCGTCTCCTGTCGGCGATGGTCGGCGTTCGGTCGGCGTCGTTCGGCCGTCGGGTCGGCGCCTAGTGCCTGGCGCGTTCGTAGCGCGCCAGCGTCTCCTTGCGCTCGTCGTCGTGGTCGACGATCCGCTGCGGATAGTCGTCGTCGTACCCGTTGTCGTGCTTCCACGGCTCATGCGCCGCCGCCCCGCCCAGCTGACGCAGCTCCGGCACCCACCGGCGCACGTACTCGCCGTCGGGGTCGAACTTGCGCCCCTGCGTGACCGGGTTGAAGACGCGGAAGTACGGCGACGCGTCGGTCCCGGTGCCGGCGACCCACTGCCAGCCGTGGTTGTTCGACGCGATGTCGCCGTCGATGAGGTGGTCGAGGAAGTGCTGGGCGCCCACCGGCCACCAGACGTGGAGGTCCTTGGTGAGGAAGCTCGCCGTGATCATGCGCACCCGGTTGTGCATCCAGCCCTCCTCGAGCAGCTGGCGCATCCCGGCGTCGACGATGGGGTAGCCGGTGCGTCCCTCACGCCACGCCTGGACGAGGTTGTCGGTCTCGACACCCGAGTCGTAGGGCAGCCGGGCCAGCTCGGGACGCAGGTCGTGCCAGGCGGAGCGGGGGTTGTGCCAGAGCACGTCGGCGTAGAACTCACGCCAGATGAGCTCGGTGACGTATGTCGTCGCCGCCTTCGAGCGTCCGGCCGAGTGGGCGGCGACGTCGGCCAGGATCGTGCGCGGGTGGATCTCGCCGTACTTGAGGGGCGCCGACAGCCTCGACGTCGTGTCGAGGTCGGGCCGGTCGCGCTCGTGGTCGTAGGCCGTCAGCCCGTCGTGCAGGAAGGTCTCCCACCGCTTGAGCGCCGCGGCCTCACCGGCCTCCATGCGCGGCGCCTCCGGAAGTGCGTCGCTGTGAACGTCGTCGCGCAGCCAGGCGATGCGCTTCGGCCGGGCAGCTGGAGCCGGCCGTCCGTGCTGGTGCCACGCCTTTGAGAACGGCGTGAAGACCTTGTAGGGAGAGCCGGACTGGTTGACGATGCGACCGGGCCCGACGGCATACGGGGTGCCGGTGGCGACGAGCTCGCTGCCCTGGTCGGCCAGGGCCTTCGCGACCTTCTCGTCACGGCGGCGGCCGTAGGGAGTCGTCTCACGCGAGACGTGGACCTGGTGGGCGCCGACCTGCTTCGCGAGGCGCGGGATGACGTCGACGGGGTCGCCCTTGCGGATGACGAGGGCGTCGCGGGTGTCCTTCGACAGTGCCTTCAGCGAGGCCAGCAGCCGTTGCGACCGCGGCGTGTCTGCCTCGAGCAGCCTCGGGTCGAGGACGAAGACAGGCAGCACGTGCGTCGCGCTGTCGACGGCCGCGAGCAGCGCCGGATGGTCGCCCAGTCGCAGGTCGCGGCGGAACCACAGGATCGACGTGCTCGCCGGGGCCATCAGGCGGTGCCCCCGTTCGCCTCGAGCTCCCTCTCCAGGCGCACCTGGGCGACGGCGAGGTAGCCGGTGGCGAAGCCGGCCTCGCAGTACGCGAGGTAGAACTCCCACTTGCGCCGGAACGTCTCGTCGAAGCCGAGGGCATTGACCTCGGGCCAGCGCGCGAGGAACGTCTCGCGCCAGCGTCTCAACGTCTCGGCGTAGTCGGTGCCGAACGCGTCGACGCCCGTCATTCGCAGGCTCGTCGCTGCGGCCGTCGTCTCGTGGATCGCCTGGAGGCTCGGGATGAGGCCGCCGGGGAAGATGTGCTTCTGGATCCAGCCGTAGGAGTGCTTCGTGGCCATGAGCCGCTCGTGCGACATGAGGATCGCCTGGACGGCCGCGATGCCACCCGGCGCGAGGCGCTCGTCGATGGTGCGGAAGTAGGTCTCCCAGTACTCCTCACCGACGGCCTCGATCATCTCGACGCTGACGACGGCGTCGTAGATCCCGTCGACCTCGCGGTAGTCCTGGATGCGGATGTCCACCCGGTCGGCGTACCCGGCCTCGGCCACCCGCACCCGGGCCAGCGCCGCCTGCTCCTTGGAGAGCGTGACCGACGTGACGGTCGCACCACGACGGGCCGCCTCGAGCGCGAGGGTGCCCCAGCCGGTGCCGATCTCGAGCAGGCGCGTGTGCTCCCCGACCTTGGCCATGTCGAGGATCGCGTGGACCTTGCGCAGCTGGGCCTGCTCGAACGACTGCGTGCGCAGGGGCAGGTCCTCGTCGAAGAGCGCCGAGCTGTAGCTCATCGTCTCGTCGAGGAAGGTCGCGAAGAGGTCGTTGGACAGGTCGTAGTGCGCCTCGATGTTGCGGCGCGACCCCAGCAGCGAGTTGTTCTGGATGCTCGGGATGCGCCGGTCGACGACCCCGCGCAGCCGGAGCCACCTCGCGGGAACGGCCGTCGTCATCCGCTCGGCGAACGGCATGAGCAGCTGGGCGAGGTCGGTGCCGTCGGCCGCCTTCCAGTCGCCGGCCATGTACCCCTCGCCGATGCCGATCTTCGGGTGGTGCGCGAGCCGCTCGAAGAGCGCCGTCGGGCGCACGATCTCGAGCCCGGGGCGGTCGGGGCGGCGCGTGCCGCCGTCGAGGAGCGAGCCGTCGGGCATGACGACGTCGACAGGGACGCGCTTGGCGACCTGGGCCAGGATGCTGCGGGCGAGCCGGGCGCGTACGCAGAGCACGCGCAGCGTGGGCCGTCGCAGGCAGAGCGGCTGAGCCATCGTGGGGGACTGGGCGGTCATCGGACGGCCTCCTGGGGGTGTCGGGGGCGGGGCACGACGGGCAGGCGGCGCAACCAGAGACGGATGCCGTGCGCCCGGATCAGGGTGGTCACGCGCTGGGTCATAAGGCCGTGACGTCGGACGAGTCGGAGGAGCGCCCGCGGCGTGGCCGGCTCGGGGGTGCCACGCGTGACGGCCGTCATGATGCGCTCGCCGTCGCGGTCGAGTCCCACCGTGACGCTGACCGCGCGTGGCTCGAGCACGAGGCGGACGGCATACTCCCCGCTCGTGTCGTTGAAGGGCGACACGTAGAAGGCCTTACCCACCGTGGCCGAGCCGTCGTCGGCGACCTCGAGGAGGTATGCGTGGCGCTCGCCGTAGGTGTTGTGCACCTCGAAGACGACGGCCCGCAGGGTGTTGTCGGGGCGGAGGCACCAGAAGACCGAGAGCGGGTCGAAGGTGTGCCCGAGCACCCGCGCGTTCGCGAGCATCAGCACCCGGTCGCCGGGATCGAGGGTGGTGCCGCGGGCGGCGAGGAAGCGCGCCACGTCGCCGCGTATGCCGCCGCCGAGCCGACCCCGGTCCAGGTGGTCACGAGCGTCGAACCTCGCGAAGAGCCTTGCGGGCCAGGGCATTCGGGGCAGGTTGTCGATGTCGACGAGCCACTGGTAGTGGCCGTACGTGAAGCTGTGGTGCAGCGGCGTGCGACGAGAGTGGGCGACCGTGCCGTCGACGAGCGCGGGCACGGAGGGAGGGGTCAGAACCGCCGTCACCAGCGCACCCCGAAGGACTCGGCCGCCTCCACGCCCGAGCGGCACCCGTCCTCGTGGAAGCCCCAGCCGAGGTGGGCCCCCGCGAAGGCGAGGCGGTCGCCTCCGGCGTCACGGAGCCGGGCGGCCGCCCCGACGGCATCCTGCGTGAAGATCGGGTGGTCGTAGGACATCCGCGCCGTGACGAGCGCCTCGTCCACGGTGCCCGCGGGGTTGAGCGTCACGACGTGGTCGTCGGCGTCGGAGAGCCCGTGCAGGCGGTTCATCCAGTAGCTCACGGTGACGTCGGGCGCCGGGGCGTCGCAGCTGGGCATGCGGTAGTTCCACGACGCCTTGGCCTGCTGCGGCTTCGGCAGCACCGACGAGTCGCGGTGCAGCCACGTCTCGTTGCGGGAGTAGCGGATCGCCGAGAGGTCGCGCTTCTCATCGGGGGACGCGTCGGCGAGGAGGTCGAGCGCGTGGTCGGCATGGGTGGCGACGACGGCACGGTCGAACGTCGTGGTGTGGCCGCCGGCGACGAGGACGTCGACCCCGTCGTCGTGCCTGGCCACTGCGGTCACGGGGCTCTCCTTGCGCACGTCGGGCAGACGCTCGACGAGCCGCTCGACGTAGGTCGCCGACCCGCCGGTGACGGTGCGCCACGTGGGCGACCCCGTCACCGTCAGCATGCCGTGGTGGTCGAGGAACCGGAAGAGGTGACGCGCCGGGTAGGAGGACGCGTCGAGGTCACCGCACGACCACACGCAGGCCACGAGCGGGATGGCGAAGTGCCGGACGAAGTAGGTCGAGAAGCGCTGATGCGCGAGGAACTCGCCCCAGGTCGGGTTGCTCGACTCGTCGGCGAGCAGGGCGCGCGCGGCGCGGTGGAAGCGCGGCACGTCGGCGAGCATGCGCACGAACCGCGGGTCGGCGAGCCGCCGGCGCTGGGCGAACATGCCCTTGGGGCCGCGCCCGCCGGCATACGAGAGCCCGCAGCCCTCGCAGGTGATGCTCATGCTCATCTCGGTGGGCTGGGTCGGCACGTCGAGCTCGCGGAAGAGGCGGAGCAGGTGCGGGTAGGTGTTCTCGTTGTGGACGATGAAACCGCTGTCGATGCGCAGCGCACCGTCGCGACCCGGCACGTCGTGGGTGTGGGCGTGTCCACCGAGGCGCGAGTCGCTCTCGAAGAGGGTCACGTCGTGGGTCGCGCTGAGCACGTGCGCCGCGGTGAGTCCGGAGACACCGGCGCCGATCACCGCAGCGCTGGGTCGGGTGGGGCGGGTAGGGCGAGTCACCGAGGCCTCCTGGCTGATGGGTCCCGGGTGGTTCGGCGCGGCGCCCCGACCGGATTGTGCACGGACGCCACTGAGTCGACGTGGTGCGTTGTCCATCCTTCGTTCACACCGTAGAGTGGCTGTTCAAGGTCTGTCAAAGGTTTGGGAGTAGGCATGGTCATCGTGCGCACCGTCACCGTCGAGCACCCCGTCGACCGTGTCTTCGCCTATCTGTCCGACTTCACCAACACCAACGACTGGGACCCCGGCACAGTCCATACCGTGCGCGTCGCCGGCGAGGGCGGGGTCGGCACGCGGTACCACAACACCTCCAAGTTCCTCGGCCGCGAGACCGAGCTCGACTACCTGGTCACCGAGCACGTGCCCGACGAGAAGCTAGCCCTGCGCGGCGAGAACGCCACCGTCGTCGCCCACGACACGATGACCTTCGTGCGCACCGTCCTCGGCAACGGCGGCGCCACCGGCAGCCCGGGGCGTGGCACCGGCACCACCGTCACCTACCGTGCCGAGTTCGAGTTCAAGGGCGTCGCCAAGCTCGTCGCACCGCTCTTCGCGCCCGCCTTCAAGAAGCTCGGCGACGAGGCCGAGCAGGGCTTGCGCCAGGCGCTGGGGCAGCTGGCCTAGCCGATGTACACCATCAAACGTGCAGCGGAGCTGACCGGGATCAGCGTCGCGACCCTTCGCGCCTGGGAGCGCCGCTACGCCGTCGTCAGCCCCAAGCGCTCCGACGGCGGCTACCGCCTCTACGGCGCCGAGGACGTGCGCGCCCTCGCGATCATGAACTCCCTCGTCAACGAGGGCTGGTCGGCGCGCGAGGCGGCGGCCGAGACGCTGCGGCGGCTGTCGTCGCGCGACAACGCGGGCAAGGACGGCCGCGACGGGCACGAGCGCACCCACGCGGTGCCGCGCCGGGTCGCCCCGCTGCGGCCGGGCAGCCGCTACCAGTCCGAGGACGCCGAGGCCTTCATCCGCGCCGCCGAGCGCCTCGACAGCGCGTCGGCGACAGCGGTCCTCGACGCCCGGTTCGGCCTCGGCACCTTCGAGCACGTCGTCGACGACTGGCTCATGCCGACGCTCGGGCTCGTCGGTGAGGAGTGGGCGCACGGCCGCCTCACGGTGGCGGGCGAACACCTCGTCTCGTATGCCGTCCAGCGCCGCCTCGCGGCTGCCTACGAAGCCGCGTCGGGCCGGGTCGACGGGCCGACGCTGCTCATCGGCCTGCCGCCCGGCGCCCGGCACGAGCTCGGCCTGCTCGCGTTTGCCGTCGCGGCCCGCCGCGCCGGCTTCGCCACCATCTACGTCGGCGCCGACCTGCCCGCGGAGGAGTGGGTGCGTGCCATCGAGGCACGCCGAGCGGCCGGCATGGTGATGGCGGTGCCCCGCCACGTCGACATCGCCGCGGCCCGCAAGATCGTCGAGACCGTGAACCGCAGCCACCCCGAGGTCGTCATCGGCCTCGGCGGCAGCCAGCAGGACGAGATCGCGGGTGGCTGCGTGCACCTCGGCCACTCGATCACGGTGGCCGTCGGCGAGATGTCGCGGCGCCTGCGCGTTCCTGCCTGACGTGCGCGTCCTCATCCTCGGGGGCACCGGCGAGGCCCGGGCGCTCGCCGCTGCGCTCGTCGGGCGCGGCGTCGACGTCGTGTCCAGCCTGGCGGGCCGGGTCAGTGCCCCCGCCCTGCCCGTCGGCGCGGTGCGCGTGGGCGGCTTCGGTGGTGTCGACGGCCTCGCCGAGCACCTGGTGACCGAGGGCTTCGACCACGTCGTCGACGCCACCCACCCCTTCGCGCAGCAGATCACCGCCAACGCCGTCGCCGCCACTGCGCGGGTCGGGGTGCCGCTCGTGCGGCTGCAGCGTCCCGGCTGGGCGCACCACCCCGTCGCCGACACCTTCACCTGGGTCGATGACGTCGACGCCGCCCGCACCGCCGCCCAGGGCCTCGGGCAACGCCCCTTCCTCACCACCGGCCGGCAGCAGCTCGAGTCCTTCGCGACGTGGACCGACCGCTACGTCCTGGCCCGGGTCGTCGACCCCCCCGACTGGGACGTCCCCCCCACGTGGGAGGTGCTGCGGGCCCGCGGGCCCTACCCGTATGCCGCCGAGCGAGAGCTGCTCGAGAGCCGCCGCATCGACGTCCTCCTCACGAAGGACTCCGGCGGGTCCCTCACCGAGGCGAAGCTCGCCGCCGCCCACGACGTCGGCGTGCCGGTGGTGGTGGTGCGCAGGCCGGCGGTGCCGACGGGCGTGCTCGTCGTCGAGTCGGTCGACGACGCCCTCGACCGCGTCGTGGCGGCGCCCGACCCGAAACGCACCTGACGGCATACGTCCTCGCGTACGTTCGATCGCGTGACGGCAGAGCAGCGGGAGCGGGCGCTGTGGGAGCGGTTGCTCCCCGGACTCGTCGTGCTGCGCGACTACGACAAGGTGTGGCTGCGCGGCGACGTGCTCGGCGGCATCACGGTCGCCGCGTACCTCGTGCCCCAGGTGCTCGCGTACGCCGAGGTCGCGGGGCTCCCCGCCGTCACCGGGCTCTGGGCGGTGGGGCCGAGCCTGCTCGTCTACGCGCTGCTCGGCTCGTCACGGCAGCTCTCGGTCGGGCCCGAGTCGACGACCGCGCTCATGACGGCCGCCGGCGTCGGCGCGCTCGTCACGGCGGCGGGCGGCGTGGCGATGCGGCAGGAGACGGCGGCGCTGCTCGCGATCGCCGTCGGGCTCATCTGCGTCGTCGGCTTCCTCACGCGCCTCGGCTTCCTCTCCGACCTGCTGTCCAAGCCGGTGCTCGTCGGCTACATGGCAGGCATCGCCGCACTCATGGTCGTCAGCCAGATCGGGAAGGTCACCGGCATCCGCGTGCGGGGCGATTCGTTCCTCCAGGAGCTCGCGTATGCCGTCACGCACCTCGGCGCGACGCACCTGCCGACGCTGCTGCTGGCGCTCGGGGTGCTCGTCCTGCTCCTCGGCTTCCAGCGGCTCCGGCCCACCTGGCCCGGCCCGCTCATCGGGATGCTCGGGGCGACCCTCGTGGTCGCGGTGTTCGGGCTCGTCGACCGCGCCGGCGTCTCGGTCGTCGGCGACGTGCCCCGTGGGCTGCCGGCGATCCGGCTTCCCGACCTCGGCACTGTCGACGTGTGGCGGCTGCTGCCGGCGGCGCTCGGCATCGCCGTCGTCGCCTACTCCGACAACGTGCTCACCGGCCGGGCCTTCGGGGCGCGCCACCGCGAGCACATCGACAGCAACCAGGAGTTCCTCGCCCTCGGCGGGGCCAACGTGGCGACCGGACTGCTGCACGGCTTCCCGGTCAGCTCGAGCGGCAGCCGCACCGTCATCGCCGACGCGATGGGAGCCCGGACGCAGCTGCACTCGCTCGTCTCGCTCGGCCTCGTGGTCGCCACCCTGCTGTGGCTCGGGCCGCTCATCGGAGCGTTCCCCACCGCGGCGCTGGGCGCCGTCGTCGTCTACGCGGCGATCCGCCTCGTCGACATCCCGGAGATGCGGCGCATCGCCGCGTTCCGTCGCAGCGAGCTCGTGCTGGCGCTCTCGACGACGGTCGCGGTGCTGCTCTTCGGCGTGCTGCCGGGCATCGGCGCCGCCATCGCGCTGTCGGTGCTGGACCTGCTGCGCCGCATCCGGCACCCGCACGACGGCGTGCTCGGCTACGTGCCCGACGTCGCCGGGATGCACGACATCGACGACCACCCGAACGCCGTCCAGGTGCCCGGCCTCGTCGTCTACCGCTACGACTCGCCACTCTTCTTCGCCAACGCCGACGACTTCACGACGCGTGCCCTGCAGGTGGTCGACGAGGCCCAGCAGCACGGCGAGGTGTCGTGGTTCCTGCTCAACGCCGAGGCCAACACCGAGGTCGACCTCACGGCCGTCGACGCCCTCGAGTCACTTCGCGCGAGCCTGGAGCGCCGGCGCATCGTCTTCGCCATGGCACGCGTCAAGGAGGACCTGCGGGTCTCGCTCGAGGCCGGTGGCTTCGTCGAGCGAGTCGGCGCCGCCCTGATCTTCCCGACCCTGCCGACCGCTGTCGCCGCGTATGCCGCCTGGTACGAACGCGAGCACGGCTCGCCCCCGCCGGGGCTGCGCATCCCACCCGTCCCGCCGCTTCCGAAGGCCGACGCCTAGCCTTGCTGGCATGAGCGAGGAGCCCGTCGGTGCCGTGCAGCCCACGGTCGTGGGCCTGCACGTGGCGAAGGCTCGCCGGCTGCCGACGCGTTCGGTCGAGAGCGTCGAGGCCGAGGCGGGCGTCGGGCTCGTCGGCGACCGCTACCACGGCAGCAGGCACCGGCACGTCACCGTGCAGTCAGCGGCCGACCTCGCGGCGGCAGCGGCCGACCTCGGGCGACCCGTCGACCCGGGCCTGACGAGGCGCAACATCACGATCTCCGGTGGCACCATCCCGACGAAGCCGGGCACCCGGATCACCATCGGCGACGTCGAGCTCGAGGTGGTGCGGGTCGCGGCGCCGTGCCGGCTGCTCGACGACAACCTCGGCCCGGGTGCCGCGCGGGCGCTGCACGCCAGGGGCGGGACGGTGTTCCGGCTGCTCAGCTCCGGACACATCCACCTCGGCGACGAGGTCGACCTCCACCCCGATCGAGAGAACACTCCGTAAGAGCCACGCACGCCCACTGCCCGATCGAGAGAACGCTCCGTCACCCCGGGCCACGCGCCAACCGCCCGCAACCGCCCGATCGAGAGAACGCTGCGTCGCGTTCGGCCGGCGACGGAGCGTTCTCTCGATCAGGTCAGAGCGCGGGTGCCGGCCTGCGAGGGCTGCGTGCGAGCTCGTCGGCCACGAAGGTCGCGAACGCGGCCCCCAGCGGCATGTCTGACATTCCCTCGACGAAGAGGAACTGCCCCTGCGGGTTCACCTCGAGGAAGACCGGGTGCCCGTCGGGACGGACCTTGAGGTCGAAGACCCCCATCCGCAGGCCCAGGCGTCGGGTCACCTCGCGAAGGGCGTCCGAGAGCCGGTGCTCGAGGCCGACCGGCTCGACGACCATGTCGTTCGCGAGCCGCCAGTCCAGCTCGGCGCTGCTGATCCGGGCCGCGTGCACCGAGTCGCCGAAGACCATGACGCGCAGGTGGTCGGTGCCCGGCACCTCCTCCTGGTAGACGGTCGCCGCGACCGTGATCTCCGCGTCGTCGTCGAGGGAGTCGAGGGTCACCCGTCCGGCCTGCAGGGACGTCCCCAACAACCCGGTCAGGGTCTTCGCGATGACGGTGCCCCCGTGGGCGCGGGTGAAGTCGCGCACGTCCTCCGGGTCGGAACTGACCAGCGTGCGCGGCACCGTGAGGCCGACGGCCCGGGCGACGCTGAGCTGGAGGAGCTTGTTCTGGGCGCGCTCGGTCGCGAACGGGTCGCTGATCCACGTCCCCGAGAACCCGGCGAGGAGCGTCCCCCGCAGTGCGGCCCGGTTGTCCTTGACGACGAGCTTGCGCAGCTGGGTGTCGGTGACCGCCTCGGGCACCGTGGGCCGGCCGTGGCAGCGGCGCCACCACACGAGGTCGAGGTCACGGACCGCGACCGTGCCGCCACCCTCGGTCGGCAGGGTGTGTTCCGGGCCGTCGACGTTGGCCCAGGTGAGTCCCCCGGCGGCCGAGAGACTGTCGGAGGCGATGATGGCCGCGTCGATGTCGTGGGCCTCCCGCAGGTGCTTGCGGATCACGTACGCGTGGAGGTCGCCCGCGAGGGTGACGATCGCAACTCGGGTCATGGGTCTACTCCTTGGTCTGTCGGTCGCCGGGGTACGGGTCACTCGTCGCAGTCGTCCCAGCCGTCGTCGCAGCCCGAGATCGAGCCACCGGGCCAGCTCGGCCGCATCCCGTCGGGGCCGATCACGGTCTGCTCCCACGCGTCGAGCCGCGGCGGGTGGACGTAGCCCTCGTGGCTGCGGGTGAAGCGGGCCGACATGGGTGAGAGGTCCTTCATGACAACTCCTCGGTTCTGGCCGGGCCTCGGTGACCCGGCACCGCCCGTCAGAGGGGCTCGAGCGAGGAGAGATACCGTCGGAAGACCCTTTTGAGTAGCGCTACCCAGCAGTCGGAAGGCCCCTGCGTGAGCGCGATGCGGCGAGCGACACGGCGAGGGCGGTGAGGAGGGCGCCTCCGGATACGCGTCTGGCGAGGCGTGCGGCCGGCGCGATGTCGGCGCGCCCGGCAGCCGGTCCGGTGCCGAGGGTCCCGCGGTGCTCCACCCGTCCGTCATAGGTGTTGGAACCGCCGAGGCGGACGCCGAGCACGCCGGCGAACGCCGCCTCGACGACGCCACCGTTCGGGCTCGGGTGTGCGGGAGCGTCACGTCGGATCGCCACCCATCCTGCGGCGGCGCGCGACCGGGTCGGCGCGGCAGCCAGGGCGAGGGCCCCGGCCAGCCGGGCGGGAGCCCAGTTGACGATGTCGTCGAGTCGCGCTGCGGCCCAACCGAACTCGGCATAGCGCTCGTTGCGATGGCCGACCATCGCATCCAGCGTGTTGACGGCTCTGTAGGCGAGCAGGCCCGGCACGCCGAGGAGCCCGCCCCACAGCAGTGGTGCCACGACGGCGTCCGAGGTGTTCTCGGCGAACGACTCGATGCAGGCGCGGGCCACCCCGTCGGCATCGAGGCCGGACGTCTCTCGCCCGACGAGGTTGCGCACCTGGGTGCGGGCAGCGGTCAGGTCGCCCCGTCGGAGCTGGCCGTCGATGGCGCCGGCCTCACGGGTGAGCGACCGTCCGCCGAGCACGACCCAGGTCGCCGCGGCGGTCAGGAGCGTGTGGGCGGTCCCGTTCCCTCGCGCCGACCGCTCGGCGACCATGCCCAGTGCGGCCGTCGAGCCGACGAGCGCGGCGACGTGGCCGACCCCGCGACCGCGGCGAGCGGCATACGTTCTCTTCTCGAGCGCGATGGCAGCAGAACCGAACCCGGCAACGGGGTGCCAATGGCGCGGGTCTCCGAAGGCCCGGTCGAGCAGGAAGCCGAGTGCCAGTCCGAGGGTCCGGCTCATCGGAGCACGTCGAGCGCAGCGACGTCGCCGATGACGACGACCGCGGGCGCGCCAAGCCCTTCGCGCGCGGACGTCTCGGCGATCTCGGCCAGCGGTGCACGCACGGCGCGCATGCTCGGAAGGCCGGCGTCGGCGACGACGGCGGCGGGAGTCTGGGGTGACATCCCTTCCGACACGAGCGTTTCGGCGATCGCACCGAGCGTCGCCACCCCCATGAGGACCACGATCGTCGTCCTGCTGCGGGCGATGGCGCCCCAGTCGAGGGTGCTGCGGTCGTCACCCGGGGGCACGTGGCCGCTGACCACTGTGAAGCCCTGGACGAGTGCCCGGTGCGTCACCGGGATGCCTGCGAGAGCTGGCGCCGCGATGCTCGACGAGATGCCGGGGATCACCGTGACCGGGATGCCGCGTGCAGTGCAGGCCTCGGCCTCCTCACCTCCGCGACCGAAGACGAAGTTGTCGCCGCCCTTGAACCGCAGCACGTTCCGTCCGGCGAGGGCGTGCTCGACGATGACGTCGTTGATGCGTTCCTGGGGGGTGAAGTCGCCGCGGGGGATCTTGCCCACGTCGATGACCACGACGTCGTCGCGGGCGTGGCGCAGGGCGCTGAGCGGGGCGAGACGGTCGTGCACGATGACGTCGGCGCGGCGGATCGCCTCGATGCCTGCGACGGTCAACAGGCCGGGGTCACCCAGCCCCCCGCCGAGCAGCGTCACCGACCCGATCGCGGGGCTGGTTGCAGCCGCCGTCGGCAGGTCGGCAGTGGACGGCGACGTCGAGACGTCCGCCCGGAGCACGACGTCGTATGCGGTCGGGTCGGCGGTCCCGTCGAGCGTGACGAGACCGCGCTCGGCGAGGTCGCGCAACGAGGTCGGCAGGTCGTCGAGGTGTGCCGCGACGGTGACCCGGGCCTCGTCGCGCAGCAGCGCGTGCACGATGGCGACCGAGTGCGGGGTGACCCGGGCCAGTAGGACCGACAGCCCGGTGAAGCTCAGCTCAGGCGACACGGCGCAACCTTCCCAGCTCGGCGAGCGCGGCGGCGACGGCTCGCGACGTCTCAGGGTCTCGCACGGCGAGCCGGATCCACGAGGGCCCGAGCCCCGGGAACGTCTCGCCACGCCGGACGGCGAAGCCGAGGTCGGCCATCTCCTCCCTCACGGAGGTGGTGCCCAGGGGGCTCGTGTCGACGAGCACGAAGGGGGCGTCGGAGGGCGCGGCGGTGCCGAGCCCGACGGCAGCCAGCTCTTGGACGAGCACGTCGCGGTCTGCAGCGATCGTCATGGCGCCGGCCTCCGCCTCGGCGATGGCGCCCTCCGAGAGACAGGCCACGGTGGCGGCCACGGCCGGGCTCGAGACCGACCACGGGGGCTGCATCCCGCGGAGAGCGGTGACGACAGACGGGTCACCGACGACGTAACCAGCCCTCAACCCGGCGAGTCCCCACGTCTTCGTGAGCGACCGGACGACGAGCAGGCCCTCGAGGTCGGGGCCGATGACCGACTGGGACTCGCCCGGCACGGCGTCCATGAAGGCCTCGTCGACGACGACGACGCGACCCGGCGCGCGCAGCGCGAGCAGGTCGGACGCAGGGTGCAGCACGCCGGTCGGGTTCGTCGGGTTGCCGACGACGACCAGGTCGGCCTGCGCGTGCACGCCCCCTTCCGCGAAGGCGCGAGGGTCGAGCCGGAAGCCCGTCTCGCGCGGCAGCACGCACCGCCCGACGACTCGACCGGCCGCGGTCAGCGCGGCCTCGGGCTCGGTGAACTGCGGGTGCACCACGACGGGCCGTGCGGCGTGCACGCCGCGGGCCAGGAGGGTGAACGCCTCCGCCCCACCCGCAGTCGGAAGCACGCAGGCGGGGTCGACGCCGTGGTGTGCCGCGATGGCCTCGGCCGCCGGAGCAGCGTCGGGGTAGCGCCCGAGGTCGCGCAGGGAGTCGGCGATGACGTCGGCGAGCCACGGCGGCGGCCCGGGCAGGCGCACGTTGACGGCGAGGTCGACCAGACCCGGCGCGACGTCGCGGTCGCCGTGGTGGTGCAGGTCGACGCTCACGACGCGTGCCTCGAGGGGCGGGCCGACGCGGCATACGCGTGCACGGCACCGGCGAAGCGAGCCGCGAGGTGCGGGTGCCCGGCCCAGTGCGTGTGGAGGTACGACGCGTGCACGGTGGCCCGACCGGTGCCCGCGGGGTCGAGCGCGAAGCCGTCGGGGGACCCATCGAGTAGCCACGCTGCGGGAGACGGGCCGGAGGCGAGCTGGTCGGCGCTGATCGTCGTGCGATGGAACTCGTGGCCGGTGGCGCGGGTGCCCGGCACTCCCAGCACCGAGTCGCCGGGAGCCACGGCCGTGCGGTAGCCCAGTGCGAGGCGCGGCCCCATGGAGCCGACGCCGGGGACGACACCGACCATCTCGTTGCCGTCGACGGCTGCGCTGAGGTAGAGCATGCCAGCGCACTCCGCGACCGTCGGCAGACCTGCGGTGACCGAACGGCGGACGTCTTCTCGCAGTGAGGAGTTCGCAGACAGCTCCTCGGCGTGGACCTCAGGGAATCCGCCCCCGAGGTAGAGCCCGGCGGTGCCTTCGGGCAGGCTCCGCGAGGTCAGCGGGTCGAACACCACCGGCTCGAGCCCTGCCGCGCGCAGCAGCTCGTCGGTCTCGGGGTAGCGGAACGTGAAGGCGCGGCCGCCCGCCACCGCGACGACGGGCCTGCGGCCGTGCGGGCCGGAGCCGACGGCGTCCGGGCGAGCAGCGTCACCCAGCGCAGCCGAGGGGTCCCAGGCGCTCGCGTCGAGGTCGGGCGCCGAGCGCGCGATGGACATGACGTGGTCGAGGTCGACGTGCTCGGCGACGCGTTCGGCGAGCAGCGCGATGGACTCGGCGGCCTCGTCGCGCTCGGCGGCCGGCACCAGACCCAGGTGCCGCGACGGCGCCTCGATACCGGCCTCCCGCGGCAGCACACCGAGCACGGGCACGCCGGTGGCGTCGAGGGCCGACCACACCTCGCGCATGTGCCGCCCGGACGCAGCCTTGTTGAGCACGACGCCGGCCACCCGGATGCCGGGCTCGAAGGTGGCGAGGCCGTGCACGATCGCAGCGGCGGTGCGCGTCATGTGGCTGACGTCGAGCGCGAGGACGATGGGGGTGCGGGTGAGCGACGCGACGTGAGCGGTGGAGGCGTAGCCGTCGCCGCCGACGCGGCCGTCGAAGAGTCCCATGACGCCCTCGATGACCGCCACGTCGGTGTGGCCGTCAGCCGCTGCGCCGTGGACGAGCATCGGCGCGACGAGGGCCTGGCTGGTGAGGAACGGGTCGAGGTTGCGGCCGGGCCGTCCGGTGGCGAGGGAGTGGTAGCCCGGGTCGATGAAGTCCGGCCCGACCTTGAAGCCGGCGACTCCCAGCCCACGCGCGCGCATCGCCGCCATGAGACCCGTGGCGAGGGTCGTCTTGCCGTGGCCGGATCCCGGAGCCGAGACGATGAGCCGCGGCAGCACCGTTCCGGCGGGCTCCGGCGGCTCCCCGGACGTCTCGGGCAGCCGGCCGAACGCCGCCCCGAGGGCGCCGCCTAGGGCGTCGACGGCGCTCACCACTCGATCCCCCGCTGGCCCTTCTGGCCGGCGTCGAAGGGGTGCTTGACCTTCGTCATCTCGGTCACGATGTCGGCGAGGTCGAGGACGGCCTGCGGGCACCGGCGCCCGGTGATGACGACGTGCTGGTGGCCCGGGCGGTCGCGCAGGGTGGTCACGACGTCGTCGACGTCGATCCAGCCCCACGCCATCGGGTAGGTGAACTCGTCGAGCACGTAGACGCCGTGCGTCTCGGTGGCCAGCCGCCGCTTGATCTCGGCCCAGCCCTCGCGTGCCGTCTCGGCATGGTCGTCGCCGGTGCCCTCCTTGCGCGCCCAGGACCAGCCGGCGCCCATCTTGTGCCACTCCATCGGCCCACCGCGGCCGGTCTCGCGGTACAGCTCGCCGAGGGTCTCGACAGCGGTCTGCTCGCCGATGCGCCACTTCGCGCTCTTGACGAACTGGAACACGCCGACCGACCAGCCCTGGTTCCAGCCACGCAGTGCGAGCCCGAAGGCCGCCGTCGACTTACCCTTGCCGTCGCCCGTGTGGACGATGAGCAGCGGCCGGTTGCGGCGCTGCCGGGTGGTGAGCCCGTCGGCCGGGACCGTGGTCGGCTGTCCCTGCATCAGGCGGCCCTCCCCGTGGTGGAACGGATCGCTCGAGCCGCGCCGACGATGGCCGAGGCCGCGAGCTCGCCGACCGGCAGGTGCTCGGCGCCGAGCTGCTCGGACAGGCGGGCGGCGAGGCCCATCCGGAACCGACCGGTCTCGCAGTCGAGCACCACCGACTCCACGGCCTCGTGGCGCAGAAGGGCAGCCGCGCGACCCGAGCGGCCAAGAGCGTCAATACCGCTCGTGGCTCGGCCGTCGGTGACGACGACGAGGAGCGCCCTGCGGTTCGGGTCACGCAGCCGTTCGACGCGAAGGGTTTCGTATGCCGTCTCGAGCCCTTCCGCGAGGGGTGTCCGTCCACCGTGGGGCAGGTCGCGCAGCCGCCGCGCGGCGATGTCGACGGACCCGGTCGGGGGGAGGGTGAGGTCGGCAGCCGCGCCGCGGAAGGTGACGAGGCCGACCTTGTCGCGGCGCTGGTAGGCGTCGAGCAACAGGGACAGGACGGCCGACTTCACCGCCTCCATGCGTCGGCGCGCCGCCATCGAGCCGGAGGCGTCGACGCAGAGCAGCACGAGGTTGGACTCGCGACCTTGGAGCACCGACCGGCGCAGGTCGCCGGGAAGCACCCGGAGCCCAGCGCTCGCGGTCGCCGGGCTCGCGGTCGCCGGGCTCGCGGTCGCCGGGCTCGCGGTCGCCCGGCTCGCTGCCGCGCGGATGGTCGCAGGCAGGTGGACCGGCCCCCTGGGGCGCGTGGTCGAGCCGACGCGGCGGCCAGAGCTGGTGATGGCGGCCGAGCGACGTCCCGGGTCGCCGTGCCCGACGCCCTTGGCGCGCAACAGGCGTGCGCGGTAGGGCTCCTCGGCGGAGCTCACGCCTGCGGCGGGTGAGCCTGCGGGAGAAGGAGACCCGGGCCCCGGCTCGGTCTCGCCGTCGGGTTCGCCGGACTCGTGCTCCGCTCGCTGTGGTTCGGGGTGGCGGTCGTCGCTGGCCTTGCCGTCGCTCGCGTTGCCGTCGCTCGCGTTGCCGTCGCTCGCGTTGCCGTCGCTCGCGTTGCCGTCGCTGCTCGCGTTCGGCTGATCGCTGCCGTCGCCCGGGCCAAGTTCGGGGTCGGGCTCCGGCTCCGGGTCGTCGTTGCCGAGCAGCCGGTCGAGCAGGTCCTCGTCGAGGCCCGGGGAGTCGAAGGGGTTGCGCCGGCGGCGGTGCGGCAGTGCGAGGCGGGCCGCGGCGCGCACGTCGGCGACCGTCACCGTCGGGCGTCCTGCCCACGCGGCGTGCGCGACGGCGGCGCGAGCGGTGACGATGTCGGCGCGAAGGCCGTCCACCTCGAAGCCGGCGCACACCGTGGCGATCCGCGTCAGCATGTCGTCCGTCAGCCTCACCTCGCCGACCCGGGACCGGGCGTCGGCGATGCGGGCGCGCAGCGCCTGCTGGTCGGGCTCGAACCGGGCCACGAACGCAGCCGGGTCGGCGTCGAAGGCGAGCCGGCGGCGTACGACCTCGGCGCGCAGCGCGGGCTCACGCGGCGCCGCGACCTCGACGGTCAGCCCGAAGCGGTCGAGCAGCTGCGGGCGCAGCTCGCCCTCCTCGGGGTTCATCGTGCCGACCAGGACGACGCGCGCGGCGTGTGACACCGAGACGCCATCGCGCTCGACGGTGTTGCGACCCATGGCTGCCGCGTCGAGCAGCAGGTCGACGAGGTGGTCGTGGAGCAGGTTGACCTCGTCGACGTAAAGGATGCCGCGGTTCGCGGCGGCGAGCAGCCCCGGTTGGTATGCCGTCTCGCCGCGTCCCAGCGCACGCTCGAGGTCAAGCGAACCGACGACGCGGTCCTCGGTGGCGCCGATCGGCAGCTCGACGAGCCGGGCCGGGCGCGTGTCGACCGGGGCGGTCTGGTCGTGCGGCCCGTCGGGGCAGCCGGCACCGGCACCGCCGCCGTCCTCGGGCGCGCAGCCGAACCGACAGCCGGCCACGACGTGCTGCTCCGGCATCACCGCGGCCAGGCCGCGCACCATCGTCGACTTCGCGGTGCCCTTCTCGCCGCGCACGAGCACGCCGCCGACGTCGGGGGAGACGGCCGTGAGCACGAGTGCCAGGGCCAGGTCGTCCGACCCGACGACCGCCGAGAAGGGGAAGGTGACCGGCCGGTGAGCCGCGTCGCCGCCGGGGCGGTTGCCGGCGCGGCCGGAGCCGCCGTCGGAGCCGCCGTCGGGGCCGTCGTTCCTGCCGTCGTTCGTGCTGTCGCGCATGTGACTGCGAGCCTCCTGCGGGTGCCGCGCCCGCGTCGGTGGACCGGACCCGCCCGGCGGGCGAGTCCAGCGACGGGAGATGCCCTGGCTTCCCGCGACCGTCAGGTCAGGGGTTCACAGTGGCGGGACCGCTCCGGACTTGCACCGGATTCCTCTCCCAGTCGCCACGCGCAGTCTGCCACGTCGGGGCCCGGTCGCGTGGATCGGTCACGCCGAGCGGTTACGCCGAGCGGTTACGCCGAACGGGCCACGGTTCCCGGGTCGAGGTAGTCCGGGAGCACGGCGACGACGGCCCGCCACAGCTCCGTCGTGGCGACGGGCACGAGCACCGGACCGTGCTCGTCGGCCTGGACGCGCAGCAGGCCGGCGTCGGTGTCGAACCAGGCGAGCCGGCGCGCGACCGTGCGGCCGCCGTCGACGAAGGTCACGTCGACGAGGGCGAGGTGCCAGGCTCCGGCACGGACGGCCTCCGTGGCGCCCGGCCACGGGGTCAGGAGCTCGGCGAGGGCGTCGACACCAGAGGCCCGCGCTGCGGACGAGCTGGACGCGAGGTCGTCGAGGACGGCCTCGTCGACAGCGGCTGAACCGGCGGACAGGCGCGGCCGCGGCCCGATGCGGGTGATGCGGGCGATCGACTCGGGCACGAACTCAGCCCCAACAGCTGCGAAGTCGTACGTCCCGTCGCCGAGGTCGGTGAGCAGGGCGACGTCGTCCGAGAGGTAGCCGTGGTGGAGCCGGACGTCCACGGGCCCCGCGACCAGCACCTGCAACGAGGCGACCGATCCGGCGACGGCCGCCACAGCCTGTCGGAGCAGCGGGTGCGGCACCCCGTCCAGGACGGCGCCGGCGTCGACGAGGCGCCCGAGCGTGGTGTCGCACGGGTCGACCGTGTCGCTCGAGAGCTCGGCGAGCGTGATGAACGCCTCGGCGTCGAGTCGAAGGGTGCCGCTCGTGGGGTCGAACTCGACGCTCATGCGGGCACGCGCCCCGGCGTGTCGTCGGGCACGCACCCGGCCTTGCGCACGACGAGGCTGGAGGCGACCGCGTCGATGAGCGGCGCCAGCTCGGTGAGCCGCAGCGTGCCGGCGTTCGCCGTGAGGGTGACGCCCAGACCGTCGACGACCGTCGACCACGACTCCGTCGTCACCGACTCGCGGGCGGGTGTCGAGTGCGTCGTGAGGCGACGGGAGCCGGCGTGTCCGCCGACGCCGAGCTGCTCGTGGTCGAGCAGCAGGTGCTCCGCGACCTCCTCGTCGTGGCGGGTGACCTGTCGCTGCCAGTCACCGAGCGGCCCGTCGACGGGGCCGGCGGTGAGCACCACGTTGGTGCGGAAGAGTCCGGCGCGGTCCGGTTCGAGAGCGGCGACGACGCCGGCGTCCTCGGACAGCACGATGGTCTCCCAGTCGGCGGGCACGTCGAAGGTGACGCGGCCGCCGCGCGCGCAGACGGTCGTCAGCTGCGTCGTCGGGACGCGGCCGGAGTCCGTGCGGGCATCAGTCATGGTTGGGTCTTCCTCCCCTGTGGTGGCGTGGTCGCACGGCATCCCCGACGATCCCCTGACGCCGTGCGATAGCCCATGATGGGGCCGAGAGGCCGCGGGCATGGCCGGAACGGGCAGATCCGTCGTCGATCGTTCGTCGCGCTAGGGTCGCGCCTGTGATCGCCCGAGCCGCTGCTGTGCCGATCGAGGTCGTGGGCGTCGGCGCTGCGGGCCTCGGCACGCTCCCTCGCGACGTGCGGCGCCTGCTCGACGAGGCCGAGGTCGTCGTCGGGGGCGACCGCCACCTCGCCATGCTCGACCCGCACCCGGACGTGCGGCTCGTGCCGTGGCCGTCGCCGCTGCTGCCCGGCCTGCGCGACCTCCTAGGCGAGGTGGCGGGACGGCGCGTCGTCGTGCTCGCGAGCGGTGACCCCCACGTGTCCGGCATCGGGACGACTCTCGTGCGCGAGCTGGGGAGCGAGGCCGTACGCGTGCACCCCGCGGTCTCGTCTGTCGCCCTGGCCCGCGCCCGCATGGGCTGGTCCGCCGAGGAGTGCGAGGTCGTGACGCTCGTCGGGCGCGACACGGACCGGCTGCGGCGCGACCTCTCGCCGCGGGCCAGGCTCGTCGTGCTGACCTCCGGCCCGGACGCTCCCGCCCGCATCGCAGACGTGCTCGTCGACGAGGGGTACGCCGGCAGCCGGCTGACCGTCCTCGGTGACCTCGGGTCGCAGGCGGAGTCGCGCACCGAGGGCGTGGCCGCATCGTGGGACGGCCGTCCCGCTCCCCGGTTGCACCTCGTGTGCGTCGAGTGCTCGGACGGCCCCGCCTCTCGCGCGCCGTCGCTGGTGCCGGGACTGCCCGAGACGGCATACGAGAACGACGGGCAGCTGACCAAGCGCGTCGTGCGGGCGGCCGCGCTCGCCCACCTCGCGCCCCGGCCCGGCGACGTCATGTGGGACCTCGGGGCCGGGGCCGGTTCGGTCGGCATCGAGTTCGCCCGTCAGCACCCGCGCAACGAGGTGCACGCCGTCGAGCGTGACCCCGAGCGGGCCGAGCGGGTGCGGCGGAACGCGCGCTCGCTCGGTGTGCCCGGACTCCAGGTCGTCGAGTCGTCGTCCTCGGACGCCATCGCGGCGCTGCCCCGACCGGATGCCGTCTTCGTCGGAGGTGGTGGCTCGGCCGAGCTGCTCGAGGCGTGCTGGGCGGCGCTCGCCCCCGGCGGACGGCTCGTCGTGCACGGCGTAACGGTGGAGACCGAGCTGCTGCTGCACGACGCGCGCCGACGCCTCGGCGGGTCGATGAGTCGCATCGCCGTCGAGGAGCTCGGTGAGATCGGGTCGCTCCACGGCTGGAAACCGGCCCGTTCGATCGTCCAGTGGTCAGTGGAGAAGTCTGTGCTGCAAGAGGATTCGGAGTTCGACGCATGACCGTGCACTTCATCGGTGCCGGGCCCGGTGCCGCCGACCTGCTGACGCTCCGGGCCGTGCGGCTCGTCGGCGAGTCGCAGGTGTGCCTCTTCGCCGGGACCTACATCGGTGAAGAAGTGCTCGCGCACTGCCCGGAGGGTGCACTGCTCGTCGACACCCAGCACCTCGACCTCGACGCCATCACCGAGCACTGCGTGCGGGCCCACGAGGCCGGGCACGACGTGGCGCGACTCTGCTCCGGGGACCCGTCGCTCTACTCGGCCATCGCCGAGCAGACCCGGCGACTCGACCGCGTCGGCGTGCCCTGGGACGTCACCCCCGGCGTGCCCGCGTATGCGGCAGCGGCCGCGCTCATCGGGCGCGAGCTCACGGTCCCCGAGGTCGCCCAGTCCGTGGTGCTGACGCGGGCCCAGCGCGACTCGACGCAGATGCCCGCGTCCGAGACCCTCGCCCACTTCGCCCGGTCGCGGGCGACGCTCGTGCTCCACCTCGCGATCCGGCGCACCCGCGAGCTCATGGCAAGCCTCGTCGACGACTACGGCGACGACTGCCCGGTCGTCGTCGTGGCGAACGCGGAGCAGCCCGACCAGCTGGTGCTGCGCGGCACCCTCGGCGACATCGCCGACCACGTCGAGGCCGCCGGCCTGCGCCAGGCCGCCGTCATCCTCGTCGGGTGGGCTCTCGCGGCCCGCGACACGGACGACTTCGTCGAGTCGCACCTCTACGGGACACGGGTGACGGGGAACACGCGAAACACGCGAAACACGCCGCGCGCGTAGGTCGCTCACGAGGCCCCCGTGGCGCCGCGCGTTGGCGTGTGTCAGGATGCGAGGGCCGCAGTGCACGGGAAGTCGGTGTGATTCCGACGTGGTCCTCGCCACTGTGACCAGGGAGCAAGTCCCCACCATCGCCACTGGTGACCTCAGGTGAAAGCCGGGTCGCTGGGAAGGCGGGGAGGCGCGACGATCTGGAAGCCAGGAGACCGGCTGCGGCGTGATCTGTCCACGAGGCATGGAAAGAAAGGGCCAATCTGCCATGGCCACTGCTGCATCCGTCGTCCACGCCAGCGCTCCCGTCGCATCCGTCAAGGTCCCCGTGTGGGCCTGGCTGCTGCTCGCGTTCGCGGTCTTCACCATCTACTTCCTCGCGCAGGAGAACGGCGCGCTGCTCAGTGCCCCCGCTGCCGAGATGCTCCACGAGCTGACGCACGACGCGCGCCACGCGCTCGGCGTCCCCTGCCACTGACATGGCGTTCGGTTTCGGCTCCGTGCTTCGGCGCGGGGCCCTCGCCGGCGTGCTCGCAGGCCTGACGGCCGCGGTGGCCATCTGGCTCCTCGTCGAGCCGGTCATCCGGCGGGCCCTCGTCATCGAGGACACGCGCTCGATGCACGGTGGCCAGTCGGCCGGGCTGCCGCTGCACGGTGGCGACGAGCCGCTCGTGTCGCGGTCGGCGCAGGTCGTCGGGGGTGCGGTCACCTCGGTGATCGTCGGCGTCGCCGTCGGCGTCATCTTCGCCGTCGTCTTCGCGCGGATGCGGGACCGGCTGCCCGGTCGCGGCGACCTCGGTCGCTCGCTCGTGCTCGCGACGGTCGGTTTCGCCGCGGTCACGCTGCTGCCCGCCCTGAAGATCCCCGCCAACCCACCTGCCGTGGGAGACCCCGCCACCGTCGGGCGGCGCACGACGCTGTATGCCGTCGTGCTCCTCCTCGGGGTCGCGATCGCCGTCGTCGTGCCGATGCTCGACCGGTGGCTCGACGGGCGCGTGTCTGTCCCCTCGACGCGCTGGGCGATCGACGTCGTCGCGGCCGTGCTGCTCGTCGGGCTGGTGCTGGCTCTCGTGCCGGCCACGCCGGACCAGGTGCCCGCCGACGTCCCGGCCGCCGTGATCTGGGACTTCCGGCTCGCCTCGCTCGCCCAGCTCGGCGTTATGTGGCTGACGCTCGGGCTCGCCTTCGGCCTGCTCATGGAGCGTGCCGGCGCGGGGCGGCCCGAGGGTGCGCGGGCCGAGGCCGGCGCACCTGTCGCGACGTGACGGCATACGAAAGCGCCTCTCCCACAGACTCACCCAAGGGCACGTGCATCGTGCGAGTGTGTCGTGACTGCTGCTGCGGCACGGAGAGCAAGCACCCCGGGGTCGACCACGACGGGCTCGTCGCCCGCCTCGAGGTCGGCGCCGGGGCGCATGCCCGGGTGCTCCGGAGCGCGTGCCTGCTCGCGTGCGACGAGTCGAACGTCGTCGTCGTGACGCCGTCGCCGGCCGGGCGACGGGCAGGAGCGCGCCCCGTGTGGCTGCGCGCTGTTCTCGACGACGTGACCGTCGACGCGATCAGCGCCTGGGTCGGCCTCGGCGGGCCGGGTGTCGCGACGGTGCCCTCGGCTCTCGAGGTGCGGGTCTTCGCCCCCAGCGGGCTGGCGCTCGAGTGGGCGCCTGTCTGAGCGCCGCACGGGCTCCCGTTCAACCGCCCACCCAACCGCCCGCGGTGTCAGATCTGTGCGCGCACGTCGAGCCCGACCTCGATGACGTCACCGTCCTCGATGTCCTCGGCCTGGCGGACGGCGGTCTTGAGCGGCACGATGTAGCCGCCGTCCTTGGGCCACAACGAGGTCGACCACTCCGTGCGTCCGATGCGTGCGGTCACAGGGATCATGCCCCAGCCGTAGCTGACGTGGGCGACGTCGTGCAGCGCCTCGGACTCGGGCTCGGGCACGCGCACGAAGTAGTACGGCTGGGGGCCGCGCCACTGGTAGACGGCGCCCTCGAAGTCGAGCTGCATGGGGTTCAGGATGCCAGTGCTCGCGCCGCGACGGCTGACCAGTCGAGGTTCTCGAGGTCGTTCTCCCTGGCGAGGTCGGCCGCCCTCATCAGGCGTCAGAGCTGAACGCGCGTGGCGTCATGACGACGGCCGGAGTGAACTCGACGGGCTGTGGCATCGGTCCGTCCGACGGCAGGCCGGCGCGTGCCATCGCCTTGGGGAACACGTCACGGTTGAAGGCCTCGAGCTGGTCCTTGGACTCCCACACCTCGACCAGGTCGAAGCCGTCGTCCGTCGGATAGGCGTAGTGCAGCAGCAGTCCCTCGACGTCGCCGTCCTCCGAGACGACCTCCATGACGCCCCGGTGCATGGCCAGGTAGGCCTCGATCGGCGCCGGGAAGTGGAGTGTGTATCCGTACATGGCCCTACCTCCATCCGTTCCCTCGATGGGACGGCAGCAGCGGCTCCCGTGTCAAGGAGTGGCTGCGACTCAGCGGACGAAGCGGGGTGTCCACACCTTTCCCGCGTCGGTGACCCGGGTGCCGGTCGCGCACACCATGACGAGGCATTTCATGTCGATGGTCGTGGGGTCGAGGGCTCCGAGCGTCGTGATGGTGAGGGACTCCTCGGCCCGGCCGACGTCGCGACCGACGACGACCACCGTGTCGGCGCTGCGCTCCTCGAGGAGCACGTCGCGGGCGCGAGCCACCTGTTCGGTGCGGCTGCGCGATGCGGGGTTGTAGAGGGCGATGACGAGGTCGGCAGCGGCCGCGGCGCGCAGGCGGCGCTCGACCACGTCCCAGGGCTTGAGCCGGTCGGACAGCGACATGATGGCGAAGTCGCCGCCGAGCGGTGCGCCGGCCCGGGCGGCCACGGCCTGGGCGGCGGTGAGGCCGGGCAGGACGCGCACCGGCACGTCGCCGTAGCCGTGGGTCTCGGCCGCCTCGAAGACGGCCGATGCCATGCCGAAGACGCCGGCGTCGCCGCCGGACACGACCGCGACCCGTTCGCCCGTGCGGGCCAGCTCGAGGGCGTCGCGGGCCCGGTCGACCTCGACGGTGTTGCCCGATGCGTGGCGCGTCAGGCCTTCTCGCTGCGGCACGCGATTGACGTAGGGCGCGTAGCCGACGACGTGCCCGACCTCGGTGAGGGCGGCCGAGGCCTCCGGCGTGAGCCATCGGTCCGGGCCCGGGCCGAGTCCGATCACGAGCACCTCGCCGACAGCCGAACTCTCCGGGCCGGCTGCTGCGGCAGGGGGATGCTGACGCGTGTCACTGGCGGAAACGGCGGACGTGGCCCGGCCCGCGGCGTCAGCACGCAGGTCCTTGCCCGGCACGACGACCATGGACATGTACGGCACCGTCGCGGGATCGACGTCAGCGACTGGCAGCACGCGCTCGTCGTCGGAGCTCGCGCGCTCGACGTAGCGGGCCTCCTCGAGGCGGCCGGCCTGGCGCAGCGCCTCGCGCACGTTCTCGAAGGTGCGCCCGAGCTTCATCACCACGGCGGCCTCGGTGTCGGCGAGACGGCGTGCGAGCTCGGGCACGGGAAGCGTGCCGGGGAGGATCGTCAGCACGTCCTCGTGACGGCACAGGCCCGTCGCCACGGCCGCCGCGCTGCCGCTGACCGACGTCACGCCGGGGACGACGGACGTGTCGTAGCGGTCGGCGAGCCGGTCGTGGAGGTACATGTACGTGCCGTAGAACAGCGGGTCGCCCTCGGCGAGCACGACGACGTTGCGACCCGAGTCCAGATGCGCGGCAAGGCGATCCGCCGACTCGTCGTAGAAGTCGGCCATGAGCCCGTGGTAGCCGAGCGGATGGTCGGTCGAGGCGGTGGTCACCGGGTAGACGAGCAGCTCCTCGACGACTCCCTCGGTGAAGTACGGCTCGGCGATGCGGCGGGCGATCGAGTCGCCGCGCGGGCCGCTGTGGAAGGCGACGACGTCGGCCGCACCGATGAGCCGGGCAGCCTTGACGGTGACGAGCTCGGGGTCGCCCGGGCCGACGCCCACCCCCCGCAGCCAGCCGGTCACAGCTCCTCCTCGCGGGCGAGCGCGTTGACGGCCGCCGCGGCGAGGGCCGAGCCCCCGCGACGGCCGTGGACGACGAGCCAGGGGATGTCGAAGGGGTTCTCGGCCAGGGCGACCTTCGACTCGGCCGAGCCGATGAAACCGACCGGGATGCCGACGATCGCGGCCGGCCGTGGGCCTCCGTCGGCGATCGTCTCGAGCAGGTGGAACAGGGCGGTCGGCGCGTTGCCGATGGCCACCACGGCGCCCTCGACCCTGTCACCCCAGAGCGACACCGCTGCCGCGGACCGCGTTGTGCCCCAAGCCCTTGCGAGATCGGGCACGCGCTCGTCGCGGAGCGTGCAGACGACCTCGTTGTCGTGGGGGAGACGTGCGCGGGTGATGCCCGAGGCGATCATGTGGGCATCGGTGAGGATGGGCGCGCCGGCGTGCAGGGCCCCGCGCGCCGCGGCGACGAGGCGCGGGTGGACGGCGATCAGCTCGGTCAGGGCGACGTCGCCGCTCGCGTGGACCATCCGAACGGCGACCACACGGGCGTCCTCGGGCAGGTGGTCGAGCCGGGCCTCGGACCGGATGGTGGCGAACGACCGCCGGTAGATCTCGGCGCCGTCCGTCTCGTACGCGTACCTCCGCGTCGGCGCCCTCAGTTCCCGGGTGCTCACGTCCATGACCTCTCCGTCCCTCCAGTCGAGTGCTCAGTTCCCGACGCCTCAGGCCCCGTCGAGTGCCCACTTCCCGACGGCTCAGGCCCCGTCGAGTGCCCACCTCCCGACGATCGGGAAGTGGGCACTCGACTGCGGGGGGTGGCGCGGATCGTCGCGAGCGCGTCGTCGAGCGAGCCGGGGGCCAGCAGGTCGACGTATGCCGTCGCGGGCGTGCCGCAGCGACGTTCGCACCCGCTGACGTGGACGGGCAGCAGCCCCGTCGGCAGCGCGGGTGCTAGCGCGGACGCGAAGGCTCGCGTGTCGATCGCCGAGCGGCTGCACCCGGGCAGCCCGGTGCAGGCATGGAGCCGGTTCCACGGCGAGCCGGCGTGGGTCGCGAGCCCTGCGGCCTCCAGCACGGGGAGGTGGCGCGCACCCTGCTCCACGACGAGTGACCGCCACGGCGTCACGCGTACGGTCTCGGCGACGCCGGCCAGCGCGTCCACATGCGGACGGCGCAGCAGGCCGAGCGGCACTGCCACGACAGCGTGCTCGCCGACCGAACCGAGCGGGCGGGCGGGGGCGGGAGGAGGCGTGGCGACCTCCGTCCCACCGGTGCCGAGTGGTTCGGCGAGCTCGTCGACGTGCCAGGCGGTCTCTCCACCGCGGGTGCGCACGGCGAACTCGTGTGCGAGCTCGACGAGCATGGGCACTGCCTGAGCCAGCGGCACCTCCCACCCCCGCGAGGACGAGCCGGCGAGCACGACGCCGCGCGCGGAGCCGGTCGCGAGGAACCCGAGGTCGAAGGTGCCCTCGATGACGTCACCGCGTCCGTCGTCGACGGCGAAGAGGAAGCGGCCACCCAGGCGCGACAGGCCGGGCTCGGCGCAGAGGGCGTCGTCGAGGGCGGCGACGACGGGACGCACGTCACAGTGCCCGCCACGGTCGAGGCCGGAGAGCGGCGACGCGACGACGTTGCGCACGAGCTCGTGGCTCGGCCGGGGCACGAGCCCGGTGGCGGTGATCGCCGCCCGCGCCGCAGCCGTCAAGGGGTCTGGCAGACCCCGCAGCTGGAGGGCTGCTCGGGAGGTGAGCAGGATGGATGGATCATCCTGTCCTGCAACGAGATCGAGCAGATGGGACAGGGCGCGCACCGACACGGGCTGCCCCGCAGGACGCAACCTGACGATCGAGCCGTCGACCGCCGAGAAGGGCCGCGCCACGCCAGGGCAGGCGTCAGCGGTCTCGCGCTGGCGGCTCGTCGGGGCGGTCACGCGGCACATCGTAGGCCCGCCCCGCGATGGTGCACGCACGCCGTCTCAGGCGCTCAGCCCTTCGGGATCCACACGTACTGCGGGGTCTGGCACACCTCGACGAAGCCCAGCCGCTCGTAGGTGGGCCGGCCCATCGGGGAGGCCATCAGCACGGCGTCGGTGCACCCACGATCCCGCGCGAGGTTCATCAGGGTGGCCGTGACGGCATACCCGATGCCCTGGCGGCGGGCGGACTGCACGGTGGCGATGTTGTAGATACCCGCGGTGCTCCCCGTGACGAAGACCGACCCCGTGCTGACCGCCTCGCCGTCGAGGCGTGCGATGACATGGAAGATCACCTCCGACCCGAAGGCGCCGAAGGCCCGGAGCAGCGGGTCGCCGACGAAGTCGGGGAACTCGAATCCGGCGAGCATCACGCCGACCACCTCGGCCGTCGGCTCGGTCTCGACGATCTCGACGCCAGCAGTCGTGTGCGGGTCGACGGGCGCCCCGAGCGGCACGTGCATGCCGGGCTCGGGGCTCGGCTGGAGGCCGCGCGACCGGAGCACCGAGTCCGACTCGGGCGTCAGGTGCGAGGGCGTGGCCCACCAGAGGAAGGGCTTCCCGCGCGCGATGTAACCGTCGACGAGCTCGGCGGTGCGGCGGCCCTCGGTGCCCGGCGCGAAGCTGGCTCCGCAGAGGGCGTTGAAGAGCGGGAAGGGCACGTCGGACACGTACGCGACGACGTCGGTGTCCGGCAGCGGGTCGACGAGCCCGCTCGCGGCGACGAGCCGGAACTGCTCGATGAGGTTGTCCTCCACCGCGGACACACGAGGATCGGTCACGTTCGCACGCTAGCCATCCGCAGACCCGGCCCGCAGGCGAACGAAGCGGCCGGACGCTAGGGTGGACGCAGCGTCGTCGACCAGGAACCCGGTGAGAGTCCGGGACGGTCCCGCCACTGTGAGCCGCCACCCGTGAGGGAGACGGCGAGTCAGGAACTGCCGGCAGCGCTTCTCTTTCCTTTCGACCGCGGGGCGTGGACACCCCGCCGAGGAGCTCCAGTGACGCGCATCGCGCTGCTCTCGACGTCTGACACCGACCTGCTGTGCGCCCGCGGCAGCGGTTCCGACTACCTGCTGGCCAACCCGTCACGACCCGGACACACGTCGATGGCCGACGCGATCGAGGCCGCCGACGTCGTCGTGGTCCGCATCCTCGGCGGCCCGCAGGACCTCTGCGACGGCTTCCGAGCCATCCGCGCGACGGGCAAGCCGATGGTCGTCCTCGGCGGCGAGCAGACCCCGAACGCCTCGCTCATGGACCTCTCGACCGTCGCGCCGGGGGTCGTCGCCGAGGCACACCGCTACCTCGCCGAGGGTGGCGCCGCGAACCTCCGCGAGCTGCACGCGTTCCTCGGCGACACGCTGCTCATGACCGGTGAGGGTTTCGAGCCGCCGGCACCCCTTCCGGTCTGGGGCGTGCTCGACCGCCCCGCGCTCTCCCCGACTCCCGACGACGCGGGCGCTGCTCCCCGCCCGCGCGTCGGGATCCTCTTCTACCGGGCCCAGTTCGCAGCCGAGAACACCGACTACGTCCACGCCCTCGCTGACGCCGTCGACGCGGCCGGCGGCATCGGCGTGCCGGTGCACGTGTCGTCGCTGCGCGACGCGCCCGCCGACCTGCTCGAGCACCTCACGGCCTACGACGTGCTCGTCACGACGGTCCTCGCCGCCGGCGGCACGAAGCCCGGCACAGCGAGCGCCGGTGAGGACGACGAGGCCTGGGACGTGCAGGCGCTCGCGGCCCTCGACGTGCCGATCATCCAGGGGCTGTGCCTCACGTGGAGCCGCGAGCAGTGGGCTGCCAGCGACGACGGGATGAGTCCGCTCGACGTCGCGACTCAGGTGGCGGTGCCCGAGTTCGACGGTCGGATCATCGCGAACGCCTTCTCCTTCAAGGAGGTCGACGGCGACGGGCTGCCGCACTACGTGCCGGACGCAGAGCGGTGTGCCCGCCTCGCGACCCTCGCCGTCAACCACGCGCGCCTCCGTCACACGCCGCCCGGTGAGCGGCGCATCGCGATCGTCCTGTCGGCATACCCGTCGAAACACTCGCGCATCGGCAACGCCGTCGGCCTCGACACCCCGGTCTCGATCGTCAGGCTGCTCCGCGCGATGCGTGACGCCGGCTACGACCTCGGCGCACCCGGCGAGATCCCCGGCACCGGCCCGCTCGATCCGGTCGACGGCGAGACTCCCGACACCACAGCGGGCAACGCGCTCATCCACGCCCTCATCGAGGCCGGCGGCCAGGACGAGGACTGGCTGACGCAGGAACAGCTGACCGGCCAGCCCGTGCGCATCCCCGCCGAGCGCTACCGCCAGCACTTCGACCGGCTCCCCGCCGAGCTGCGCGAGGCCGTCACGAGGCACTGGGGCGACGCGCCGGGCGAGGTCTTCGTCGACCGTCACACGAACGCCGATGGCGAGCTGGTCGCGGCGAGCCTGCGCGCCGGCAACGTCGTCGTCCTCGTGCAGCCGCCCCGCGGTTTCGGCGAGAACCCGATCGCGATCTACCACGACCCCGACCTGCCGCCGACCCACCACTACCTCGCCGTCTACGACTGGCTCGCAAGGGATTTCGGCGCCCACGCCATCGTCCACATGGGCAAGCACGGCAACCTCGAGTGGCTGCCGGGCAAGAACCTCGCGCTCTCGGCGGCCTGCGGCCCCGACGCGACGATCGGCTCGATCCCGCTCGTCTACCCGTTCCTCGTCAACGACCCCGGCGAGGGCAGCCAGGCCAAGCGGCGCGCGCACGCGACCATCGTCGACCACCTCGTGCCGCCGATGGCGCGTGCCGAGTCCTACGGCGACATCGCCCGGCTCGAGCAGCTGCTCGACGAGTACGGCAACGTCTCGGTCATGGACCCGGCCAAGGCGCCGGCCCTGCGCGCCGAGATCTGGACGCTCATCCAGACCGCGCAGCTGCACCACGACCTCGGCCTCGAGGATCGTCCCGACGACGACAGCTTCGACGAGTTCGTCATGCATGTCGACGGGTGGCTCTGTGAGGTCAAGGACGTCCAGATCCGGGACGGCCTCCACATCCTTGGCGAGGCCCCCGCGGGGGAGGGCCTCGCCAACCTCGTGCTCGCGATCCTGCGGGCCAACCAGGTCTTCGCCGGTGCAGTCGGTGCCGTGCCGGGACTGCGGACGGCGTTGGGCCTGCGTGAGGGGCACTCCGAGCGCTCGTCCGTCGACGACACCGAGGCACGGGCGGCGGCGCTCGTCGCAGCCCTCGCCGAGGCCGGCTGGGACGAGGCCGCCGTCCCCGGCATCGTGCGCGACCAGCTGGGTCCCGACCCGCACGTCGACCCCGAGGGCGTATGCCGTTCGCTGGCCTTCGCGTGCCGCGAGGTCGTCCCGCGGCTGCTCGCGACGACGGCCGAGATCGACGCCGTGCTGCACGCGCTCGACGGCGGCTACGTGCCCGCAGGTCCGTCCGGCTCACCGCTGCGCGGCCTCGTCAACGTGCTGCCCACCGGTCGCAACTTCTACTCCGTGGACCCGAAGGCCATCCCGAGCCGACTCGCGTGGGAGACGGGGCAGCGGCTCGCCGACGACCTGCTCGCCCGGCACCGCGCCGACACCGGCGAGTGGCCTCGGTCGGTCGGACTGTCGGTCTGGGGCACGTCCGCGATGCGCACGTCGGGCGACGACATCGCCGAGGTGCTCTCGCTCATCGGCGTCCGCCCGCGCTGGGACGAGATGTCCCGACGCGTCGTCGGGCTCGACGCCGTCCCCCTGGCCGAGCTCGGCCGGCCGCGCGTCGACGTCACCGTGCGCATCTCGGGCTTCTTCCGCGACGCGTTCCCGCACGTCGTCGCGATGCTCGACGACGCCGTGCGGCTCGTCGCCGACCTCGACGAGAGCCCCGACGACAACTACCTCCGGGCCCACGTCGCCGCCGACCTCGCCGACCACGGTGACGCCCGCCGGGCGACGACCCGCATCTTCGGCAGCAAGCCCGGCTCCTACGGCGCCGGCATCCTCCCTCTCGTCGAGTCGGGCAACTGGCGCACGGACGCCGACCTCGCGGAGGTCTACGCCACGTGGGGAGGCTTCGCCTACGGACGCGAGCTGGACGGCATACCTGCTCGGGCCGACATGGAGCGCACGTACGCGCGCATGGATGTCGCCGCGAAGAACATCGACACGCGCGAGCACGACATCGCCGACAGCGACGACTACTTCCAGTACCACGGCGGCATGGTTGCCACCGTGCGCGCGTTGACCGGGCGCGAGCCCAAGGCGTACGTCGGCGACTCGACGACACCCGACGCGGTGCGCACCCGCACGCTCACCGAGGAGACCGCGCGCGTCTTCCGCGCCCGCGTCGTCAACCCGCGGTGGATCGCGGCGATGCGCAAGCACGGCTACAAGGGTGCGTTCGAGCTCGCGGCCACGGTCGACTACCTCTTCGGATTCGACGCGACCGCAGGCGTGGTCACGGACTGGATGTACGAGCAGCTCGCGCAGACGTACGTGCTCGACAAGGAGAACCGCGACTTCCTCCAGCACGCGAATCCGTGGGCACTGCACGGCATGGTCGAGCGGCTGCACGAGGCCGTCGAACGTGGCCTGTGGGCCGAGCCCGACGCCGAGCTGCTCGCCGAGCTGCAGCAGGTCTACCTCGACGTCGAGGGCGACCTCGAGGACTGATCAGCCGTTCTCGTCAGGCTCGGGCAGGACGGGCTGGTCGGTGGGGTAGAGGCCGACGGCGAGGCCGTAGACGGTCTCGCCGTCGCGCGGCAGCGAGGTGAACTCGCGCACCAGTCCCTCGACCCGGCGCCAGAACTCCGAGGCGCTTTCGCGCGGGATGCGCACGTGGCGCAGCGTCGAGTAGAGGGTGTCGTCCTCGTGCGCCGGCACCGACTCGGCGGCGGCGACCGACAGCGAGTTGACGCAGACCGGAGTGGTCTCGTCGCCGGGCCGGCGGGCGACACCGACGTTGATGGTGCGGCCGGTGCGACCGTAGAACCGCTCGTCGATGGCCCGGACCCGGCGCGTCCGGACCACCCGGAGCATGCCGGCCTCGACGAGCACGCCGACGTGGTGGGCGACGGTGCTCTTGGGGCGCCCGACCGCGGTCGCGAGCTCCGACACGGTCGCGGCGCGCTCGAGGGTGAGGTCCAGCAGGGTCGAGCGCAGTGGGTCGGCGATGGCCCGCAGCTGGGCAGGCGTCGTCACCTCGACGGTGTCGGGGAGCTCGTAGTCAGGGGTGCCCAGGCTATTGATCGACATTGTTGGATCAGTCTAGATTGTTGGATCAAAGAAGCGGCAACGATCGATCACAGGAGCAAGCATGGCTGACGTCCTCCTCTTCCACCACGCGCTGGGCCAGACCCCGGGCTTCCTCGCCTTCGCCGACGCCCTCCGGGCGGCGGGGCACACCGTCCACGCTCCCGACCTGTATGCCGGCAAGACCTTCGCGACGCTCGACGAGGGCATGGCGAACGCCCGTTCCATCGGCTTCCAGCAGCTGCAGGACCAGGGCGTCGCCGCCGCCGACGGGCTCCCCGACGACCTCGTCTACGCCGGCTTCTCGCTCGGGGTCATGCCCGCACAGCGCCTCGCCCAGACCCGACCCGGTGCCCGTGGCGCCGTGCTGCTCGACTCCGCGATCCCGCTCGGCGAGTTCGCTGCCGACTGGCCCGCAGGAGTGCCCGTCCAGGTGCACGGCGGTGAGGGCGACGAGTTCTTCATGGACGAGGGCGACGTCGACGCCGCGCGCCAGATCGTCGACGCCGCCGCCGACGGTGAGCTGTTCACGTATGGCGGCTGCGGCCACCTCTTCGCCGATTCCAGCGCCCCCGCCCACGACGCAGACGCAGCCGCGCTCGTGCAGCAGCGCGTCCTCGACTTCCTCGGGCGCGTCTAGGTCGGGGGGTCTACGCGTCCGCGCCGGTCTCGTGTGCGACGACCTCCGCACCGCGGGTGAGGTGCACCACCGTCGCCACCCACAGCGCGAAGGTCGTCACGAAGACCGCCACGTGCAGCCAGCCGTCCGAGGTGTCCGGCACGGCGGTGCGGCTGTTCGACGCCCCGATCGTGAAGGCCGAGAACGGGATCCACGACAGCGCCCAGGTGATCACGACCCATGAGCGACGACCGTGAACGGCCTTGTCCCAGCGCGAGATCCGGATGGCGGGTAGCACCCACGAGAGGATCGGCAGCACCCACATCAGCCAGATGCCGAAGTCGGTCGCCTGGGTGGTGATGCGGTTCGCCCGTACGAGCAGCCACTGCAGCCGGACCAGCCAGACGCAGGCGAAACAGCCCGCGGCGAAGAAGAGGACGCCGGCCAGGTCGACGGTCGTGCCCGACGTCGAGGTGCCCCAGGTGAGGAGCCGCTCGGACTCCGGTCGGAACGCGGCCCACGACAGCGGCACCAGGGACGCAGCGCCCACAGCCAGCGACGAGGCGGCCGGGCGTCGCAGCCGGGGCTGTCGTACGCGTACGGGCTGGTCGTGCGCCACGACGGCAGCAGCTCCGGTGAAGTCCTGTCCCCTGTCCACGAGCGCACCGTAGCGCGCCGAGCGACCCGCAACGTGGTGCACTGGGCAACGTCGTGCGGGTGGATCGTCTCGAGCAACCCGCATCGTGGCGCACTGGGCAACGTCGTGCGGGTGGATCGTCTCGAGCGACCCGCATCGCGGTGCACTGGGCACCGCGGCGCGCCTCACGCAGAGGCGGTCCCGACCGACCGCATCCAGTCCACTCGGGTCAGCGAGTAGTAGATCTCGTCGGAGCGGGTGCCGTCGGGGTTCGGGAGTCGCTGAGCCAGACGACCTTCGGGGCGGAATCCCGCCTTCGCAGCGGCCTTGCCGGAGGCCACGTTGTCGGCCTTGTGGCCGAGCTCGAGCCGCGAGAGCCCAGCGGACTCGAACGCCCAGCGCGACACGAGCCTGAGCGCCCGGGTGGTGAAGCCACGCCCCCGGAACGCCGGCACCACGCCATAGCCGACGAGCCCGATGCCGGGCGGCCCCATCCGCATGACGCCGATGACGCCCGCGCCCACTCCGGTCGCCGCGTCGACCATGACGAACCGCGCCGCCCGCCCGGACGCCCACTCGCGCCGGGCCTGGGCGGCCTTCTGGCGTGCCTCGTCATCGGTGTACGCCTCACCGAAGAAGTCCCAGCCGAGCGACTCCTCGTTGTTGTGCTCGTCGCGCACGACCTCCCAGTCGCCGACCGTGACGGGACGCACCGTGACGACGCCGTCGGTCAGCGGGCCGGTCTCGGGGTAGCCGGTCGGCGTCGGGCCAGCCGGGGCATCGGCCGGCTGGCGGAGGAGGTAGGTGTCCATCACCCAGCCGTGCCGCTCCCGCGCCTCGGCTCGCACCCGCTGCACCTCGTCGATGACGTCGGCCACCCGCCCGCGGACGAGCAGCTCGTCGGACGATCCGAGGTAGGCGCCCCAGAACAGCTCCAGGTCGGGGAACGCGTCAGCCAGCTCCGCGCACGCGAGCCCGCCGTCGAGCATCACGACGACGTCGCCGAGTGCCCGGTCGTACTCGGCGACGAGGCGCCGGCCGGTCGTGACGTGGATCGGCGCGCCGATGCGGTTGAGCGGGATGCGGTGCCGCGCGGCGAGCAGCTGCGGTGCACTGAGCCCGGCGATGACGTCGTGCTCTACGTCGACGCCTGCTGCGGCATACCGCTCGACGAGGGCGTCGACGACGCGGATGGTCGAGTCGTAGAACGCGGGGTCACCCCATACGAGGAACCCGACCGTCGTCTCGCCGTCGTCGAGCCCGTCGATGACGGCCGCGTAGGCGTCGACCCGCGCCGCGTGCCAGTCGCGGACTCCCTGGCCGTATGCCGTGTCGCCGCGGTCGGCGTCGGGCCCTCGCTTCGGGTCGGTCACCTCGACGACGCGATAGGCATGGTCGGCCGGGATGAGGGCGTCGCAGACCCGCTGCCGGGCCGCGACGAGGTCGGTCCTCGCCCCGCCCTTGTCGGCGACGAGGAAGACGTCGACGGTCGAAAGGGCCTGTGCTGCTTCACCGGTCACGTGTTCGGGACTGCCCATGCCGATCCCGATGACGCGGATCCGTTCGATCATCTGGCGCCTCCTGCGCGGGTGAGGTCGAGCAGGGCGTCGAGGTCGACGTGCTGTTCCAGCGCGTCGGCGAGCGTGTCGAGCATGCGCTCGCGCCGCTCGGCGAAGCCCGCTGCGCCGGCCTGCGGCTGCCACTGCGACCCCGCGACCGATGCCACGTGCGACAGCCACGCGCGGCGGAAGCCGTCGCTCTCGAACGCCCCGTGCCACATCGTCCCCCACACGGCGCCGCTCGACCAGCCGTCGAGGAAGGGCGCGGCGTCTCCGGTCTCGGTGCGGGTCGCCACGCCGTGGTGGATCTCGTAGGCCGTGTCGACCAGGTGGTCTTCCCACTCGCCGGTCGGGCGACGGAGCACCTTCGTCTCGCCGAAGTCGACACGCACCGGCAGCAGCCCGAGGCCGGGCACCACGCCGACGCGACCCTCGACGTCGTCGTCGATCTCGTGCCCGAGCATCTGGTAGCCGCCACAGACACCGAGCACCGGTCGGCCGACGGCAGCGCGCCGAACCACGATGTCGGCCAGGCCGCGCTCGCGCAGCCATGCGAGATCGCCTGCGGTGGAACGAGATCCGGGGATGACGAGAAGGTCGGCCGACTCGGCGACCGCTGGGTCGACCGTCACGAGCACATCGACGCCGGGCTCGGCGGCGAGAGCGTCGACGTCAGTGGCGTTGGAGATGCGGGGGAGTCGCAGCACCGCCACCTTGAGCCGGTCGCGGGCAGTCGCCGACAGGGCGGTCGAAGCACGCCAGTGCCCCACCTCGAGGGTGTCCTCGCTGTCGAGCCACACGTCGAGCAGCCACGGGATGACGCCGTGGAACGGCACGCCCGTGCGCTCTGTGATCTCATCGAGACCGGGCTCCAGGACGGCCACGTCACCGCGGAACTTGTTGATGACGAAGGACTTCAGCAACGCCCGGTCGTCCTCGTCGAGCAGCGCCCACGTGCCGTAGAGCGAGGCCAGGATGCCACCCCGGTCGATGTCGCCGATGACCACCACGGGCAGCCCGAACTCGCGTGCGAGGCCCATGTTGACGTAGTCGCCGGCACGCAGGTTGACCTCCGCGGGCGACCCGGCACCCTCGCAGACGACGAGGTCGTAGGCGTCGGCCAGCTCGCGGTAGGCGCCGAACGCGGCTTCGCGCAGGTGACCGCGGCCGGCGGCGTACTGGCCGGCCTCGAGCGTCCCGGCAGGCTCACCCCGCACGACGATGAACGACCGGCGGTCGGTGCCGGGCTTGAGCAGCACCGGGTTCATCGCGGTCGTCGGCTCAACCCGCGCGGCGACGGCCTGGAGCCACTGGGCCCGGCCGATCTCTCCGCCGTCGAGGCACACCATCGAGTTGTTCGACATGTTCTGCGCCTTGAACGGCGCCACCCGCAGCCCCCGGCGCGCGAGCGCGCGGCAGAGGCCGGCGACGACGACCGACTTGCCCGCGTCCGACGACGTGCCGGCGACGAGCAGACCGGAGGCGGCGCGAGTCGTCACGTCGACATCCTGCCCGACCACCGCCGCGGGCCGACAGCCGCCCGCACACGCCGAAGCCGCCCGCACACCGGGTGCGGTGTGCGGACGGCCTCAGGGTGTGCTGCCGGGTTCAGTGACCCGTCACTCGGGTCTCACTCCGGGTCGCCGTCGGCGAGCAGCCGGTAGAGCTTGCGCCGGGTCTCGGTGAGGATCTCGGCCGCCTCGGCGCGCTGCTGCGACGTGCCCGTCGTGACGATCTGCCACATCGCGCCCATGACCTGGCCGACGATCGGCATGAGGTCGCTGCCGCTGCGCTGTTCCTGCTGCGGTGCGTCCTCGCCCTCGGCGGACTCCTCGAAGGGACGCCAGGTGGCGGCCATCTCCTCGGCGTTCTCCTCGACGTAGGCGCGGCCGGCGTCGGTGAGGCGCAGCAGGCGCCGGCCCTCGACGTCGCGGCCCTCGACGAGGCCTTCGTCCTCGAGCTGCTGGACGGTGGGGTAGACCGAGCCGGGGCTCGGCTTCCACGCGCCGCCGGTGCGCTCGGAGATCTGCTGGATGAGCTGGTAGCCGTTCATCTCGTCGCCGGCCAGGACGTCGAGGATGGCGGCGCGGACGTCGCCGCGCCGGGCTCGGGGCCCGCGGCGGGGGCCGAAGTCGGGGCCGAAGCCGGGCCCGCCGAAGTGGCGGACGAGGTCGGCGACCCACGGGGGCGGGCCGGGCCGGCCGCGACCTCCGGGGCCGGGGCCGCCTGGGCCACCCCAGGGTCCGCGGCCGGGACCGAAGCCCGGGCCGTGTCCGCCCCAGCCGCCGCCCCAACCGCCGTCGAACCCGGACTCTCGTCTGGTGTGTCGGTGTCCGTGCATGGTGGTTCTCCTTTGTCTTCAGACGCGACTCACGAACAGTCGCGATAGGTTGACGATATATCGCGACTGTTCAGGTGGCAAGGCCCGAACCGGGAGCCGTGCGGGCGCAGGGAGAGCGATACGGGCATCTGTGGCAATCTACGGTTTGTGCTAGACAGCGGAATACGAGTCCATCGTCCGTGTGTGCGCGGGAAAAAGTCACAGGTTCGTTGAGGTACGGCGCAGGTTTGGTTAGCGTTCGACGACGGGGACATGCGAATTGCCCGTGAGGAGGTCTTGACCGTGGCGAGCGCACAGGGGAGCGGCCCTCGCGACCACACCGCGTCACGCACCGGAGTGGACGCCCGAAGAGCCGAAGCAATCGCAAGGAGATCCACGATGAGCAACCTGCCGGCCACGCCGCTGGGCGAGAAGCGCACGGTGCGCATCCAGTGGGCGCCCGCCGCGGCTCCGCGCATCCGCAAGGAGCTCGTCGAGGACCTCATGGCCCGTGAGCTGCCGTCGCAGGTCATCGACGAGGCCGAGATCGTCGTGAGCGAGCTCGTCGCCAACGCCATCCGCCACGCCAAGCCGCTGGCCGACGGTGCGATCCGCATCCACTGGAAGGTCAAGAACAACGTCGTCGAGGTCGAGGTCTCCGACGGTGGCGGCCCGACCGTCCCGCGCCCGGCCCCGCCGACGACATGGGCGCCCGGTGGGCGCGGTCTGCGCATCGTGCGCTCCCTCGCCCACGAGTGGGGGGTCATCGACGAACCCCACGGCCGTACCGTCTGGGCCTCGCTCGGTGGCCCGTCGCGCCGTCGCTCGCACTGACGCGCCCCAGGTGAGGCTGCCCGACCCGGCGCTCGTCGTCCTCGTCGGGGCCTCCGGTTCGGGCAAGTCGACCTGGGCGACCGCCCGCTACCGGGCCGCCGAGATCGTCTCGTCCGACGCACTCCGCGGTGTCGTCGGCAGTGGTGAGCACGACCTCGACGCGTCGGCCGACGCCTTCACCATGCTGGAGCAGGTGGTTGCGGCCCGCCTCGGGCGCGGCCTGACGACCGTCGTCGACACGCTCGGCACCGACGCCGCCCGACGGCGCCGCTGGTTGGACGCGGCGCGCGCCGCGGGCCTGCCCACCGTCGCCGTCGTCCTCGCCACCCCGGCCGCCGTATGCCGGTCGCGCAACGCCGCCCGTGACCGCCCGGTCCCGGCGCGCGTCCTCACGAGCCAGCTCGCGGGCGTGGCCGCGGCCGCAACCCAGCTGCCGGCGGAGGGGTGGCACGTCGTCCGCGTGGCTCCCGAGGAGACGGCGCCTGAGCGAGACGAGGTGGTCACGGAGCCTCCTCTCGATCGGGGGACGGGCCTGCGGGGCGTCGTGCTGCAGCTCTCGCGCTTCCCCGCCGAGGGTGACCTGCTCGCGTGGCTCCGCGACGTCGCCGACGCTGCGGAGGCGGCCGGGCTGGCGGGCATCGCCCTCATGGACCACCTCATCCAGATCCCCCAGGTGGGGCGCGCGTGGGACCCGATCCCGGAGCCCTGGGTCACTCTCGGAGCTCTCGCCGCCTCCACGACGCGTCTGCAGCTCGGCACCCTCGTCACGCCGGTCACCTTCCGTGAGCCGGGCATCACCGCCAAGGCGGCTGCCACGCTTTCGGCCCTGTCCGGTGGGCGTGCCTTCGTGGGCGTCGGAGCGGGATGGTGGGAACGCGAGCACGCGGCATACGGCCTCGGGTTCCCTTCTGGCAGAGAGCGGCTCGACGCTCTCGAGCGGGGCGTCGAGCTCATGCGGGCACTCTGGGCGCCGGGCACCAAGCCGTATGCCGGACGCCGCGTCTCGCTCCCCGAGACCACGTCCTACCCACGCCCGGTCGGTCGGATCCCCGTCATCGTCGGCGGTGGGGGCGTCCGGTCGTTGCGGATCGCCGCCCGCCTCGGCGACGGGTGCAACGTCCCCTCGGACGACAACGGGCTGGCCAAGGTCGAGCACTACCTCGAGCTGGTGCGTGCCCAGGGGCGCGACGTGTCCGAGGTGCACGCGACCGTGCTCGACCTGCCGCTCGTGGGCTCCGACCGCGACGACGTGTGGGCGCGCGTCGAGCGGCACCGTGGGCGCACGGCTGCAGCGGCGTTCGCTGCAGGGCACCACGCGGGCACCGCGGCCGAGCACGCCGACCGCCTCGCACGCCTGGCGGAGCGGGGCGTCACCACCGCGTTCGTCGCGCCCGTGGGGTTGGCGACGGCCGACGAGGTATTCGCCCTCGCACCCCTCGCCTCAGCGTTCGGCTGAGCCGGCCACGGCCACTAGGGTGGCGCGCATGGGTAAGGCATCACGTCGACCGCGCGCCGAGCGCACCGACCGTTCCACACGTCCGCAGCCGGCGCCGTTCGTGGCCCGCCCCTTCGAGGGACTGCCCAACGAGACCGACTGGGTCGCGATGCGCGAGATCGTCCCGGCAGCGACCGCCACGGTGCGCTTCGCCAAGGGGCAGGCGCCCGACGGCGCTCCCGACGAGGTGACGATCGCGACGGTGCTGCCGCTGGCGTGGCCCGGCCTGCACCGCGAGAGCGGCGAGGTGCTCGTCGGCATCCAGTCCGGCAACGCCAGCGGTGACACGAGCCGCGACATCGCCGCGGCGATCGGGCTCGCTGCGGCCGCCGACGCCGGCTCGCCCGTCACGGCGCTGCCCGTGTCGTTGGCCGACACCCCGCGGCTGCAGGACGTCCTCGACCTCGACGCCCCGTTCGAGATGGAGCTGCACGAGGGCTTCGACTTCTGGGTCGCCGACGCCGAGCTCGACGCGGAGGGCAAGGAGTCGCTCGAGCGCGCCAACGAGTCGGCGATCCCGACCCTCAAGCTCGACGCCGCGCCGTCGGCGTTCTGGTGTCGCATCGGCGAGCGCACCTACGTGCGCTGGGTGCTGCCTTTCGACGAGGACACCGCGACCAGCGCCCTCGCCCGCCTGCACGCCGCCGGCGACAGCCACCTCGGCGACGACGGCCGCCTCCTCGGCTGCTTCCGCTCGAGCGGCCTGCTGATCCCCGTCTGGGAGGTCGACCCCGGCTCCGAGGCAGCCGACTTCGAGAAGCCCGTCGCCGACATGAAGAAGCGCATCGACGCGGCCGCGGCATCGACCGAGACGCTGACTGCGGCCGAGCGGGGCGCCCGCGCCGGTCTCACCAACCGTCAGGTCACGCTCCGCTGAGGTGCGGGCGACGATGACGACAGCCCCGTTCTCCGTCGCCGTCGTCATCCCGGCCAAGGACGAGTCGGAGCGCATCACCGAGACGATCCGGGGTGTGCGCACGATCCCGGGGGTTGCAACCGTCGTCGTCGTCGACGACGGGTCGAGCGACGGAACAGCCTCCATCGCGGCGCGTGAGGGCGCCGAGGTCGTGCGCCACGCGCGCAACCACGGCAAGGCCGACGCGATGATGAGCGGTCTCGGTCGCGTCAACGGGCTGCGGCGCGTCGGGCGGCTCGACGCCGACACGGCAGTGCTCTTCGTCGACGCCGACCTCGAGGCCTCCGCCGGCGCCGTCAGAGAGCTCGTCGCCCCGGTCTCACGCGGCGAGGCCGACCTGACCATCGCGAACCTGCCCGCGCAGCGTGGCAGCGCCGGCGGTCACGGGCTCGTCGTCGGTCTGGCCCGCCGCGGCATCGAGGAGCTGACCGGCTGGTCCCCGAACCAGCCGCTGTCGGGCATGCGTTGCCTCTCGCCTGCCGCAGTCGAGGCCGCGACCCCGTTCGCGCGCGGTTGGGGCGTCGAGGTCGGGATGACCGTCGACGTGCTCGACGCCGGCCTGCGGGTCGTCGAGGTGCCCTGCGACCTGCAGCACCGGGTCACCGGCACCGACTGGCGCTCGCAGGTGCACCGCGCGGCGCAGTACCGCGACGTCGCCCTGGCACTCGGCGTGCGGCGCCTGCGCCGCCGGCTCGGCCCCGGCTGACCCGCCGGTGAGTAACTGAGCACTCGACTGAGGCAAGAGTTCGGCGCGCGTCGCGCCTGGACTGACGAGCGGAACGAGCGAAGCGAGTCAGCCGAGGAGGGAAGGCGTGACGTGGAGGCGCGCCGAACACGGCGAGCGGAGCGAGCCCAGAAAACTCAAAGGTGGTGGCGGTCCCGGCGCCGGCGGACCGGAGCGTTGCGGGCCTCGATCGACAGGAAGTGCATCACTGCCGACACGACGAGCGGCACGGTGAAGATCGCGGCGACCGGTGGGATCGCAGCCCCGGAGTCGTTGGTGAGGAAGCCGATCGCGGCCATCACGATGATCGACCAGAGCCCGCGGTGCATGAGCGGAGCCTCCGCCAGCAGGCGCTTCAGCGGCTCGGTGCCGAACGCGCCCGGGCGCAGGACGATCACCACGACGACGGCCATCAGCACGGCCGCGAGGACGAGCAGCACGGGCAGGTGGATCGCCAGCGACACGTTGGCGAGGAACTTGCGCGACATGACGTCCCACGCGCCGCCGTCGATGACGGTCTGGAGGAAGCGCCCGGGGTGCGAGCGCTCGGACTCGGGCCGGCGCCAGTCGAGGTAGCAGACGAGCGCGACGACGAGTCCGGCCGCGACGAGGACGATGAGCACGTTGCGAGCCGACGTGCGCCATCCCATGACGCCCATGAGCAGGAAGCCCAGGGCGGGCACGAGCGCGATGGGGCCACCGAAGTCGGCACCCCAGGCGGGCAGCACATCGACGGCGAGGGCGACGCCACCGACGACGACCATCGCGAAGACGGCCAGGCGCGGTGCGTTGCGCCGCACGAGCGCGTGCGCGAGGGCCGCGCAGAGCATGAGCACGGCGGCGGCGTACAGGGCGAACGCGACGTTGCCCATGCCGTAGAACCGGCCTCCGACGAGCGGCTGGAGGCCGAAGATCGAGGAGATCTGCAGGTGTGAGCCGGTGAGCAGGTCGACGCCGATGACGCCCGCCGTCACGGCCGACATCGCCGCCAGCGGGCCGAGTGCCGAGCTGCTCCACGGCCCCCTCAGACAGGCCAGGGTGATGGCGGCGCTGATGAGCAGCACCAGCACGAAGAGCATCACGGCGAGCACGATCGTGTCGGTCGACCAGCGCCACCACGGGATGAGGTTGGCCAGGAAGGTCGCCGCCGGCATCGCCGCTGACAGCAGGCCGACGAGCCGCACCATGCGCAGCACGCGCGCCCGGGTGAACCGACGGTTCCAGGGCCGGGCGCGCCGGATCACCACCCACAGCACGAGCAGGGCGAGCGCCGTGCCGGCCAGCCAGATGACCAGGAAGGGCGCGACGATGCGGTGCATCGCGTCGGCCTTGGTGTCGATGTCGGTGAGGACCGTGAGCTTCGACGCCGCGGTCGACTCGCTGTTGTTCGCCGACGGAACGACGCTCAGGGCCCGACCACCGATCGCGGCGACGGGGTTGACGCCGCCTCGCTGAAGGATCGTCGCAGTGATGTCGGACAGCTGCGCGACACCGGTGAGGCGGGTCGAGGCCGAGGCGAGCAGGCCCGGACCGTAGTGCGGGCCGGTCGCGGTCAGCAGCCGCAGCCGCTCCTGCTGGTCGCGGTCGGCCAGCCCGACGACGAGCAGGTCGGCGCCGTTGGGCATCGCGTCGATGACCTGGTCGAGGCGGCGCTCGATGCCGTTGATCTTCTCGAGGTGGCGCGTGTGGTCGGGGTCGGTGGCGTCGATCCCGCCGACGTCGACGATGCTCACTGGGCACTGGGCCAGGTCGGAGACAAGGGTCGTCGCCTGGAACGGGCTGTACTTCGCGACCTTTCCGTCCGAGGTGGAGGCGGCCAGGCCGGCACCCGGCCCGACCGCCTGGAGGCAGGTCTTGGCCGCCGCGAAGCTGTCGCCGAGCATGCCCAGCCGGGCCCGGAACTCGGCCTCGCGTGACGCCGTGGCCAGCGCATCGAACCCGATGACGCGGAAACCGGAGGCCGCGTCTCGGGCGACCGAGGGCAGCGACGAGCAGGTCGGCCGCGCCTCGCTGGTGTCGGGACCGGCGGCCTCACCTGCGGAGACCGTGGCCCAGCCGTCGGTCGGGCAGGTGGTCAGCCGCAGGCTCTTGACCGAGACGGACGCGGCGGAACCGTCGCGCAGCAGGCCCCACAGCGTCGGGGTGTCCTTGGCTGACACGTCGTCCCACGACAGGCCCCCGAGGCCGACCACGACCAGCGACTCACCGGGCTTGGGCTGGGTCGTCGACGGCACGGGAACGGTGGTGCGGTTGACGTAGGCGAGGCTGAGTCCCGCGACCATCACCAGCAACAGGACGACGAGCGTCTTGACGGGATGGCGGCGGATCACGGAGGACAGACTACAAACCGGGGCTGTATGCCGAGGGCCAGGTCACGGGCTGGAATCGACCGGGCGCGCGGCCGTCGCCCGGCTACCCTTGCCGATCGTGGACTCCTCGACGCTGACGACCGTGGCCCTGGCCGCCGGCGGCGTCGCGCTGCTGGCACTCGCCCTCGCCGCCGCCGCGCAGCTGCGGCTCGCCCGGGTCCGCCGCGACTTCGCCGCCCTCGATGGCGACGGCTCCACCGACATCGCCCGCGTCGCCGCCACCCAGAACCACCGCATCGACCGACTCACGGCGGAGGTGTCCGCCCTCCGTGACCACGTCGCCGGCGCGGAGGACGACGTGCGCCAGAGCCTCCGCAACGTCGCCGTGGTGCGCTACGACGCCTTCGGCGACATGGGCGGCCGGCTGTCGTTCTCTGCCGCGATCGTCGACGACCTCGGCGACGGCATCGTGCTCAGCTCGATCCACGCCCGTGGCGAGTCACGCACCTACGCCAAGGGCATCGTCGGCGGGAAGTCGAGCATCACCCTGACCCCCGAGGAGCAGCAGGCGCTGGCCTCGGCCAACCGGGACGAGCCCGCCCGTGTCGGCAGCTCCCGCCCCGGCGTCGCTCGCGCCGGCAGCCCTCGCTCGGCAGACAGCACGAAGGACACGCCGTGACCCCGCCCCGCACCCCCGACCAGCTCCACCGCTTCGGCTACCTCGGCCCGCGCGGCACGTTCACCCAGATGGCGCTCGACGCGTGGGACGCGGCCGAGGGACGGGAGCACCTGCCCTTCGGGTCGGTCGACGGTGCGCTGAGCGCGCTGCGCGCGGGCGACATCGACGCAGCCATGGTGCCCATCGAGAACTCGGTCGAGGGCGGGGTGTCGGCCACGCTCGACGCCCTCGCCACGGGCGAGCCCCTCGTCGTCATCGGCGAGGTGCTCGTGCCGATCACCTTCGTGCTCTGCGCGCGACCCGGCACGACCCTCGACTCGGTGCGCACCGTCGGCACCCACTCGCACGCCTGGGCGCAGGTGCGAGGCTGGATGGCGACGAACCTGCCCGACGCCGAGTACGTGCCGACCCTGTCGACGGCCGCCAGCGCGGCCGCACTCGGGCAGCCGGGCGACGTCATGTTCGACGCCGGCGTCTGCGCCCCGGCCGCCGCGAGCAACGAGGGCCTCGAGGTCCTCGCGGAGAACATCGGCGACAACACCGCCGCGGTGACCCGCTTCGTCCTGGTCGCGCGTCCGGGCACGCTTCCCGAGCCCTCGGGCGCCGACAAGACGACCGTCGTGCTCTTCCAGCGCGACGACCACGCCGGCGGCCTGCTCGAGCTGCTCGAGCAGTTCGCGGTGCGCGGCGTCAACATGACCCGTCTCGAGTCGCGGCCCACGGGTGCTGCGATGGGCTCCTACTGCTTCTCCATCGACTTCGAGGGCCACGTGCTCGACGCGCGGGTCGGTGAGACGCTGATGGGCCTGCGCCGGGTGTGCGCAGAGGTGCGCTTCCTCGGGTCCTACCCCCGCGCCGACGGCGGACGCCCCGACGCCCGGCCGGGCACCTCCGACGAGGACTTCGGCCGCGCCCAGTCCTGGCTCGACGACCTGCGCGCCTGACCAGCCCGACGCTGCCACCGCCGGGCGTCCAACAGCCGCAGGTAGGCGGCGGTCAGCAGGCGGTCCGCAGGCGGTCAGCCGATCGTCGCGCCGCTCTTGAGCAGGAAGAGGGTCTCGTCACCGACGACGCCGTCCTCGCCGATGCGGTTGGCGTCCTGGAAGCGCTGGACGACCTTCTTCGTCTCGGGTCCGAAGGTGCCGTCGACGGTGATCGTGCCGCCCGCCGCCCGCAGAGCGCGCTGAAGCGTCTCGACCTCGGGGCCCTTCGCCCCCTGCTTGAGCGTCTCGCTGCCCATCGACCGGGAGATGATCAGCACCCAGACGCCCGCGTCGACGCGGCCCGGCTTGGGCGCGGGCCCCTCGAAGGTGGCCTCGACGCGCCGCAGCGCCTCGCGCGTCTGCGCGCCGTAGACACCGTCGACGGCAACGGGTCCGAAGTCGGCGTCGTTGAGGAAGCACTGCAGGGCGCTCACGGCCGGACCCTTCGACCCGGGTGAGACGACCGGGTATGCCGGCTGCGTGCGCTCGCACGCCCCCGCCACGGTTCCCGGGTCGGTGGCGGTCGCCGTCGGGGTGGGCTTCGTCGTCGTGGCGGACGGGGTGGGCTTCGTCGGTGTCAGCGGGTCGGCGGTGACGGTCGGCAGCGGCGCGGTGGGACCCGGAGCGGCCGTGCCGGTGGGCGGGTCCGAGGTGGTCTCCGACACCGCAGGCGCCGACGACTCTGCGGCCGTGGGTGTGGTGGGCGCAGCGGTGGAGCAGGCCGTCAGCCCCAGACCGAGCGCGACGGCCGCCGCCAGCGAGGCGGGCACGCGTCGCCGGCCACGGCCGGACGCAACCTGGGTCATGCCGAACATCTGTCTCCCCTGAGCTCACGGAGCGGGCCCTGACGTCCGCACACGTCCGAGAAGTATGCGCCCACCCGACCGGGCGCGCGAGCGCGACGCGCGGCGACGGCATACGGGTGTGGGCGACGGCATACGCGGGGTCACAGAGCGGCGGGGAGGGGGCGCCGGTGCTGCCAGGCCCGGCGCCCCACCGGTCGGGACCGCCCCCTGGTGGCCCCGACTTCCCTGCTGGAGGTCACCGGGCCAGCTGCCCCTCCGCAGCGCCCCGAACACGGCCCGGTGACCAAACCCCCGTCAGCAAGAGTCGCCACGTCCGGGGGTTGATACGTCCTGAGACGGACAAATTTCTCGAGGCGATGTATCAGGAACCCGACGACGCGCACTCACTCGGGTGTAAGGGTCTTTTCAGCACCGTCGCCCCACCATCCATCCCTCAGGAGGTCTGTCGATGTCAGAGTCGGGTCCCGACGCGCCGCAGGGCGCGAACGACGCGAGTGGGGCGGGCGGCCGGCGCCGACCCGAACGGCCACCGGTCCGTGCCCTCGACCCGGCCACGGCCCTGCGCCTGACCGACGGCCAGCCGCCTCTGCCGGCTCTCTACCTCTCCGACCGGCTCCTCGTCAGCAACGAGGGCGGTCGGCCACGCGGCCTCGACGACCTGCGCGACGCGCTCGGCAAGCTCGAGCTCGACTACGAGGTGACTCCCCGGCAGGACGGCGGTCCGCGCGACATCGGCCAGCCCTCGTGGGGCACGAGCATCACGATCCGCCCGACCCGCTCCCCGATCGAGCCCGTCGACGCGTGGAACGTGCTCCAGCGACTGCGCGAGGCGAACGAGCCGATCGCCTCGCGTCTCAGCCTCGAGCACGTCCTGCGGCCGGCCGACGGCTACTGGGGCGGCATCGGCGGGTACTGGGGCGGGATCGGTGGCTACTGGGGCGGCATCGGCGGCTACTGGGGCGGGATCGGCGGCTACTGGGGCGGCATCGGGGGCTCGGTGCTGCAGGAGTACTCCGTGCCCGGGCGCGGGGGCCGTATGCCGGTCGCCCTCGCCCTGCCCGACCCGCGGTTGCGCGCCCGAGCCCTCGACCGTGCCCCCGTCATCGTCGTGCCCGACACGGCCATCGCCCCGCACCCGTGGTTCAAGGACGACTCGGGCGTGCTGCGGCTCGTGCTCAAGGAGGGCAAGCTCGTCCCGCTGCTGACCGACAAGCCCGTCGACCCACCGATCTCGGTGCCGGCCCCGAGCGAGCCCGTCGGGCTGCTCCAGGGGCACGCGACGTTCATCGCCGGGCTGCTGCGCCAGGGCTGCCCCGAGGCGACGATCCTCTCGATCCCCGTCATGGGCGAGGACGGCGTCGTCGACGAGGGCTACCTGCTCGACGTGCTGCAGGCGCTGCTCGACCGCCACGTGCACGGGCAGCAGCGCGACGCGTCCGAGGTCGTCGACGTGCTCAACCTCTCGATGGGCTACTACGCCGAGGACCGCACCTTCACGTCGGGGCCGGTCGCCGACCTGCTCGACCAATTCGCCGAACGCGGCGTCCTCGTCGTCGCGGGTGTCGGCAACGACGGCACCGACGCGCCCTTCGTGCCGGCGGCGCTCGCCGCCGAGGTGCCACAGCGCATCACCGCGAAGGCCGTGCCGCCGCTGGCGAACGTCGGGGCGAGCAACCCCGACGGCTCGACCGTCGCGCTCTTCTCCAACAACCTGCCGCTCGTCAGCGCCGTGCGGGCGGGCGTGTCGGTCGTCAGCACGCTGCCGCTCACCAACGGAATGGGCCAGCCGTCGTCGGAGGTGCGCTCGGGCGACACGGTGCGATGCACCGTCGACCCTGACGACTACACGGGCGGCTTCGGCCTCTGGAGCGGCACGTCGTTCGCCACACCCGTCTTCGCCGCAGAGCTCGCGGCAGCCCTCGTCGACGAGGGGCACCTCACGGACGTCTCCCCGTCCGCCATGCGCCGCCGCGGCATACGCGCGCTGCGCACGTGCGTCGGAAGGGGGCGGTCATGACCCCGACGCCCACCGCCCCCGACGGCCTCGGGACCCTCGCGGGCAAGGCGTTCGCCGCCTACCTCGCGGGTGAGCGCGAGCGCCTCTCGGAGCTCGTCGACCTCGTGACCCCCGTGCTGTGGAACGCCGCTCGCTCGCAGGGCGGCGCTCCCGCGACGTGCGAGGACGCCATCCAGACGGCGTTCCTCCAGCTCGTCGACCGCGCCGATTCGATCAAGGAGCCGGCAGCCGTGCTCGGCTGGCTCGTCGTCGTCGTCAAGCGCGAGGTGTGGCGCCTCGCCCGCGGTTCTCGTCGCGAGTTCGGCGTCGAGGAGGTGCCGGAAGCCCCGGCCCAGCAGCTCGACCCGGAGGCGCAGTCGATCCTCAGCGAGCGCCAGCGCGTCCTCTGGACGCACATCTCGACCCTCACCCCGCGATGCCAGGAGCTGCTCCGGGTCATCGCGTTCGCCGACCGTCCCGACTACGCCGCCATCGCGGAATCGCTCGGGATGCCCGTCGGCAGCATCGGCCCGACCCGCGGCCGCTGCCTCCAGAAGCTGAGGACGACCCTCGGCTCCGACCCAGGATGGGCGGTCTGACATGACATCTCACACTGACGCCATCGATGCCCGAGACATCGCCAACCTGGGTCACGTGCACGACCTGTTCGCGCACGCCGACCCCGTGCCGAGCGACCTCGCCGAGCGGGTCAAGTTCGCGATCACCGTGCACGCGTTGCACGCCGAGGTCGCCGAGCTCATGGACTCCGCCTTGCTGACCACCCGAGGCGCCGACGCCCAGGTCGAGCCGACTCCGACCGAGTCGGTCACGTTCACGGCCGCCTCCGTCAGCCTCATGGTGTCGGCGAGCCCGTCCGACACCGTCGACACCGACGATGCCGGCGACCGGATGCGCGTGGACGGCTGGGTCACGACACCCGGCGCCCAGGTCGAGGCCGTCACGAACGAGGGCAGCCGCACGGCGATTTCTGATGCGAACGGGCGGTTCGTTCTGGATGATCTACCCCATGGGCCGGTCCACTTCGTGGTGACCGACCCCAGCAACGACGAGACACGACCGGTCATCACCCCGACGATCCAGATCTGACGATCCCGACCCGACGCGATGACCGGCCACGACGAGAGGCCGGGCGGGAGCCATCGATCTGCTCGAGAGTGCACGCACCCTGCGCGAGCAGGGCGCCGCGGACAACCTGGCCGGGCGACCCGTCGACGCCGCCCGGTCGCTGGCGGCGGCGCTGGACGAGATCGACCGGGCCGGTGGGGCGCCGTCGCACGAGCGGCTCGCGCTGCGGAGCAACACGCTCGTCACGCTCGCCCTGACGGAGTTCATGCTCTCAGGCGTCGAGCCGGCGCTGGCCAGGCTGGCCGAGGCCGAGCGCGTTGTGGACGAGCTCGGCGACGAGCGTCTCCGGGCTCGCATCGACTACCAGCGGGCCAACATCCACGGCCGCGTCGGTGACCTGGCGTCCGCGTGGGACGGGCTCGAGGGAGCCGTACGCCGGCTCGACGCCTTCACCGAGCGCGAGCGGTGCTCGGTGCACCTCAGCCGGGGGATGCTCGCGTTCGAGCTGCTCCGACCGCAGGAAGCGCTCGAGTCCTTCGCAGAGGCTGCGCGCCTCGCGCACGACCTCGGCGACGGCGCGCAGGAGTTCATGGCGAGGCACAACGAGGGGTATGCGGCATACCTCCTCGGTGACATCCCACGCTCCCTCGCCGACATGGCGGGCGCCGAGGGCATCGAGGCGGACGTCTTCAAGGGGCCGGCCCGCCTCGACCGGGGGCGCGTGCTGCTGGAGGCGGGACTCGTCAAGGAGGCGGTCGAGGCGCTCGAGAGCGGCGTCGCCGAGCTCAGCACCGACGGCCACGACCAGATCCGCGCCGAGTTCGAGCTCGAGCTGGCTCGGGCGCACCGGCTGCTCGGGCACCTCGACCTCGCTGCGGAGGCCGCGGAGTCCGCCCGCGAGACGTACGGGCGCATCGGCGCCACCGCCTGGGCGGCGAAGGCCGTGCTCGTCGGCCTGCTCGTCGACCTCGAGCGACAGCGCCGCCGCGCCCACCCCCGCCAAGCCCCCGATCGAGAGAGCGCTCCGTCGGCTCTTCCAGGCTCACCGCGCACCCCCACTCCCGATCGAGAGAACGCTCCGTCACCCGCCGCACGGGTCGGCGAGGACGACGCCCGGGCCGTGGCTCGCGCGGCTGCCGGCACGGCCGACCGGCTGTCCGAGGCCGCAACGGAGCTGGGCGACTCCGAGCTCGCCGACAGCGCGCGGGTCGTCGCCGCGCAGGCGCTCGTGCTCGCGGGCGACGTCGAGGGTGCGCAGACGCGACTGCTGAGCCTCGAGCGCGTGTCGACCGGATCGCTGTCCGACGAGCTCGACGCCGCCGCGGTGACGGCCGAGACCTTCGTCGCCGCGGGAGAGCCGGTGCCGGCCCGTCGTCTCCTCGTGCGCGCGTCGCGCCGGCTGGCTGCCGGTCAGGAGGGCAGCGCGAGCCTCGACCTGCGCACCGCCCGTGCGGTGCACGGGGCCCGTTTGGCCGAGCTCGACCTCGAGCTCGCCGTGCCGAGAGGCAGCGCAGCAGTGCTCGACGCGCTGGACCGCTGGCGCAGCGCCACCGACCGGCTGCCCTCTCTCGGCCGGCCTGATGACGAGGAGCTCGCGGCTCTGACCGAGCAGCTACGCGGCGTCCGCGGCCAGGTGCGCGGTGAGAGCGACCCGGGCAGCGTGCGGGAGCTCAACGAGCACGCATCGCGCCTCGAACGGCAGATCCGCGACCGCGACTGGGCCCTCAGCCGTAGTGGTGGCGCCGCCCACGCAGCACCCGTTCGGGTGCGCGATGCGCGGGCGCACCTCGTCGACGTCGACCGGGACCACGTGTGGTTCTTCCGGCACAGGGGCCGGCTCGGTGCCGTGGGGATCGTCGGCGGCCGCGCGACGCTGCGCGACCTCATGCCGGTCGAACGGGCGGCCGAGCTCGCGCAGCGGGTGCGCGTCGACCTGAGGGCCGCAGCGACGCACCACCTCGGTCCGCTGGCCGGGGCCGTGTGGTCGTCGCTGCGATCGAGCGCCGCCGAGCTCGACGACGCCCTCCTGCGTCCGTGGCGCTCGGACCGCGGGCTCGTCATCGTCTCGTGCCCGGAGGTATCGGTCCTGCCGTGGGCGGTGCTGCCGTCGATGCGTGGCCGGCCGTTCACCGTGGCTCCGTCGCTGACCTCGTTCGCCCGACGGGGCCTGGCCGGTGCGCCACGGGGTGCGGTGCCTGAGTGCCCCGCGGAGGTCCACGTCAGCGTCGGCCCGGGCGTGCCACGCGCGGCCGCCGAGGCGCAGGCGATCGTCGGGACGTGGGGACCCTGGGCCCGGTTGGTGCAGCCGTCACGGCGCGACGAGCTCGTCTCCGCGCTCGGCCGGCCCGGCATCGTCCACGTCGCTGCGCACGGCACGCACCAGGTCGAGTCGCCGCTCTTCTCCTCGCTCGTGCTGCACGACGGGCCCGTCTTCGCGCACGAACTGCAACCGACCGGCGTCAGCGCCGACCACGTCGTGCTGTCGGCGTGCGAGGTCGGGCTCACCACGCCTCGACCCGGCCACGAGTCGTTGGGTCTCGCGCTGTCGCTGCTGTCGCTCGGCGCTCGGTCCGTGGTCGCCGCGGTCGCGCCCGTGCCCGACGACGTCGCTGCGAACACCATGACCCGCCACCACGAGCTGCTCGCCGAGGGCCTGCCGAGCGACGAGGCGCTCGCCCGCGCGGTGGCCGAGACGGACGACGTCGCCGCAGCCTTCCTCAACCTCGGCGGCCAGCACCACCCCTGACCCGGCCCGCCGCCGAACGAGTGTCGGACAAGGCGTCGGGACAGGCGTCGGGAACTGGGCACTCGATGGGTGGGGTCGGTCGAGTGCCCACTTTCCGACGGGGTGTACCCCGGAAAGGCGTCGGGACAGGCGTGCAAAAATGAGCACTCGATGGGTGGGGTCGGTCGAGTGCTCACCTTCCGACGGGCGGGTCAGGACGCCTTGCGGAGCGCCTTCATCTCGCGGCGCTTGGTCAGCGCCATGGCGAGCGCGATCTTGCGCGCGTCGATGCTGATCTCGCGGAGCATCCCGGAGATCGGGTTCGTGTAGCCGGTGTACCAGAGTCCCTTGGCGCCGCGGGCCGTGTGGCCGCCGCGCTCGACGGGTCGACCCTTGCCGTCGAGGACGCCGAGGTGGCCGAGCAGTGGCTCGAGACCCTGGTGGTAGCCGGTGGCGAGCACGATGACGTCCGGCTGGATGCGTGACCGGTCGGCCAGCACCACGGTGTCGCCCTCGACCGACGTGAGGGCCGCGACGGGCTCGACGTGGCCGGACCGCACGGCGTCGATGATGCCGACGTCCTGGACGGGGATCGCGTTGTCGCGCTCGACCCTGGTCAGCAGCCCGGTGTCGGGGCGCGGCAGCCCGTGCGCCGACAGGTCCGGTGTCTGCAGCTGTTCGACGACGGGTGCGACACGGTCGACGAGGACGGTCGGCAGGCGGCGTACGGCGATGCCGGTGTACTGCGCAGCAACGGGGCCGCGGTTGCGGCGCAGGATGTGCGGCACCGTGCGGACGGCCATCCGCACCCGGGCAGCTCCCTGCTCCACGAGGTCGACGGCGAGCTCGGTGCCCGTGTTGCCGGTGCCGACGACGAGGACGTCCTTGCCGGCATACGCTGCGCCGTTGCGGTAGTGGCGAGCCAGCACGACCTCTCCCGAGAAGCCGTGCAGGCCAGGGACATCCGGCTCGCGAGGCGTGTGGTTGAAGCCCGTCGCGACGACCGCGTAGGGAGCGGTCACAGACGACCCGTCGGCGAGGGTCACCGTCCACGAGTGCCCGTCGGGTGTGCGGTCGACCCGTGCGGCTTCGGAGCCGTGGCGCACGTCGAGGTCGTGGTGGGCCGCGTACAGCTCCAGGTAGCGCACGACGTCGTCACGCGAGACCCAGCGGCCCATCTCCCTGGGGATCGGCAGCCCCGGCAGCCCCGACAGCTCACGCGGCGTGTGCAGGTGCAGCCGGTCGTAGTGGCCCCGCCACGAGCTGCCGACGGAGTCGCTGCGCTCGAGCACGACCGCGTGCAGGCCGCGCTGCTTCAGGGCTGCAGCGGTCGCGAGACCGGCGGGACCGCCTCCTATGACGTGGGCATCGACAGGTCGAACGGGCCGGTGAGGTGAGGTCACAGTCGGACCCTAGTGCTGCCCGGCGGCCTGTGGGTCCAGGTGTGCCTGCTCCGGTCAGTGAGCTGTCGGCCTCGCCACGTCGACGCCCTGGTGCAGCACGCGCACCGGGCGCAGCAGGGCGCTGACGTCGTCTGACAGGCGGCCCTGCACCACGAGCACGTCTGCACGTGCACCGACCCGCAGCCGACCGACGCTGTCGCCGATTCCCAGCGCGTCGGCTGGGCCCGACGTGCACATCGCCACGGCTCGCGCCACGGACTTGCGGCCGATCTCGACGATCATGACGGCGCCGTGCGGGAGCACGTCATGGGGCTTGGCGGGCCCGATGCCCGCATCGGTGGAGAAGAAGCAGCGGGCACCCGAGGCGAGCAGCTCCCGCACGTGCTCGATGAGGGCGGGAAACCGCGCCGCGAGCGCCGGCGCCGGCGGCGTGCCTGGAAGGCTGGCACCCGTCAACGACAGCGGGACCCCCGCCGTTGCGAGGCGTTCGACGAGGCCGGGGTCACGGGCGATGCCGTCCGCCGTCATGAAGGTGACGTGCTCGATGGTGTCGACACCGGCCGCCAGGGCGTCCGCCACACCACCGGTGCCGTGCGCGTGTGCGGCAACGGGCAACCCTGCCGCGTGGGCGGACTCGACGACGGCCCGGAGTTCGGCGATCCCGAACTGCGACTCGTGCGGCGCAGATCCCGGGGTGACGTTGCCGCCGGTGGCCATGACCTTGACCACGTCGACGCCGGCAGCGGCCAGCCTCCCGACGGTGGTTCGCAGCTGCACCGCGTCGGCGCACTCACCCCCGAGGAACCAGCAGTGCCCGCCCGGTGTGGTCAGGGCCGGGCCGGCGGCGAGCACAGCCGGACCGGCGGTGGGATCGGCCGCGAGCTCGTCACGGAGGGCGAGCGTCACGAGACCGCGCCCGCCGAGGTCGCGCACCGTGGTGACCCCGGCCGCGAGGGCGCGCCTGGCGTTCTCGCGGCCGCGCCCGCGCAGGTCCGTGTCGTCACTGGCCGTGTGCCAGCCGAGCGGGTCCGGCGAGCAGTCCCACGTCAGGTGCTGGTGGGCGTCGACGAGGCCCGGCAGCGCGGTGGCGTCACCGAGGTCCTCGACGGACGCGTCGCTCGCGTAGTCCACAGGTGGCCCCACCGACACGACCGCTCCGCCGTCGAGGGCGACGTCGACCGGGCCGTTCCCCGACGCGACGAACCGCTCTCCGTCGAAGACCTGTGCCACCCGCAGCACGTGCATGTCGCGCTCCCCTCGTCGGCGTGGGTGCCGACCTCCATGTTCCCGCGAGGGCCGGCGCCCCGCAGCAGGTTTCAGGCGCCGCCCACGTGCTCGGCCACCCACTCGTTGAGCGGCCGGATCGCGCGCCACGTCTCGCGCACGCGGGTGAGGGCGCGCTTCGTGGCGAGCCACTCGGGGTCGCCGAAATCGCGGATCACCATGAGCTCCTTGTGACGCAGCGTCTCGATGCGCGGGTGGTCGGCGGCATACCCCCTGGGGGTGGTGCGCACCTTCTCGCCGTGGACCTCGAACTGCTTGCGCCGCAACCCGTCGAGCAGCGACTCGAGCTGCAGGCCGCTGGCGGAGGCGTCGACGGCACGGCGCAGGTTCGCGGTCTGCGCCGTCGAGTGCGCTCGGAAGCCGCCGCCCGCCCGGAGCCCGGACGCGTTGATCTCCACGTAGTAGCCGGAGCCCGGCTCGGAGGCGACGAACGCCCCGAGGTGCGTCTTGTAGGGCGACTTGTCGGCGCTGAAGCGGATGTCGCGGTTCGGGCGGAAGAGCTTGGCCTCTCCGAACTCGTCTGCGAGCGCGTCGACGAGGGCGAGCATCGGCTCGCGAACCTCGTTCTCCCACTGCGTCTTGTGGTCCGTCCAGTACGCCTTCGAGTTGTCTGCCTCGAGCCCTGCGTAGAAGCCGAGCGCGGCCACGGGGAAGCCGGCGAAGGGTCGCGGTGACGTCGGATCGGCGCTCATGGAGTGGACTCTCGCACCACCCTCGGCTTGTTAGGCAAGGCTTACCTGTGCTTTGCTCATTTCGGGCACGAACGCGTGACCTAATTGCTGTGAGAAGCCTGAGGACAGGAGTGGCACCGTGCTCGCGAGCAACGCGCTCATCGGACTGCGTGAGGGGCTGGAGGCGGCCCTCGTCGTCGTCATCCTCGTCGCGTTCCTCGTCAAGACCGACCGCCGCTGGGCGCTGCGCCACGTCTGGACGGGCGTCGGCATCGCCGTCGCCCTCTCCATCGCGCTCGGCGCGCTGCTCACCTACGGCACGCAGCAGCTGACCTTCGAGGCCCAGGAGCTGATCGGCGGCAGCGCGTCGATCATCGCCGTCGTCTTCGTGACGTTCATGGTCTTCTGGATGAAGTCGGCGTCGCGCACGATCTCCGGCGAGCTCAAGGGCAAGCTCGACCGCGCCATCGACATGGGCCCGTTCGCCATCGCCCTCGTCGCCTTCCTCGGCGTCGGCCGCGAGGGCCTCGAGACCGCGATCTTCTTCTACGCCACCACCGAGGCCGCCGGCCAGGGCAACAACCAGCCGCTCATCGGCTGGGTGATCGGCCTCGCCGGCGCCGTCGTGCTCGGCTGGCTCATCTACCGCGGCGCGGTCAAGATCAACCTGACGGCGTTCTTCCGCTGGACCGGCATCCTGCTCGTGCTCGTCGCGGCCGGCATCCTCGCCTATGGCCTGCACGACCTGCAAGAGGCGCGTTTCCTCCCCGGCCTCACCACCCTCGCCTTCGACGTCAGCGCCACGGTCGACCCGAGCAGCTGGTACGCCACCCTGCTCAAGGGCATCTTCAACTTCACGCCGGCCACGACCGTGCTCCAGGCGGTCGCCTGGGTGCTCTACGTCGGCATCGTCATGACGCTCTTCCTGCGCCCGGCCAGGCCCACGCCCCAGGCCCCGGCCGCGACCTCCGGTGACGCGCGCCCCGCCGTCGCCGCCTGACCCACCACCAGCCCTCGCCTCGCACGCGCAGGCGCACTCACACCGAAGTCCCAGGAGAACCATGCCCCGCCCCGCCCTGCGCCTCGTCGCGCCCCTCGCGCTCACCCTCGTCGCCGGCCTCGGCCTCGGTGCCTGCACCGACAAGGCCGACTCGAGCGGTGCCTCAGGCGCGTCGACCGGAGCCGGCGGCCCGATCACGGTCAACGCGACCGACACCGCGTGCGAGCTGAGCGCCACCACCGCCAAGGCCGGGACCGTCACCTTCGAGGTCACCAACACCGGCACCAAGGTCAACGAGTTCTACGTGTACGCCGAGGGTGACCGCATCGTCGGCGAGGTCGAGAACATCACGCCGGGCCTCAAGCGCGAGCTCAAGATCGAGGTCGCCCAGCCGGGCACCCTCACCACCGCCTGCAAGCCCGGGATGGTCGGCGACGGCATCCGCGGCCCCTTCACCGTGACGGGGTCGGCCACCGCGGGCAGCGCCGACGAGAAGGTCGCCACGGCCATCGCCGACTACAAGGCCTTCCTCGCGACGCAGACCGACGAGCTGCTCACCGGCACCGAGGCGTTCGTCGCCGCCGTCAAGGCCGGCGACGTCGCCAAGGCCAAGGATCTCTACCCGACCGCGCGCCTACCGTGGGAGACCATCGAGCCCGTGGCCGAGAGCTTCGGCGACCTCGACCCGCGCATCGACGGCCGCGAGGACGTCGTCGAGGAGGGCACGAAGTTCACCGGCTACCACCGTCTCGAGAAGGACCTCTGGGCCAGTGGCCTGCAGAAGGACTCGTCGGCCATCGCCGACCAGCTGCTCGCCGACGTCAAGGAGATCGCGGCCAGGAGCAAGGCCGTCGAGCCGACCGCCCTGACGATCGGGGGCGGTGCCAAGGCCCTGCTCGACGAGGTCGCCACCGGCAAGGTCACGGGCGAGGAGGAGCGCTACTCGCACACCGACCTCTGGGACTTCCGCGGCAACCTGCAAGGCTCGCAGTCGGCGCTCGAGACGCTCCGCGCCGTCGTCACCGAGCGGGACCCGGCCTTGCAGAAGGCGCTCGACGCGCGCTTCAGCGAGCTCAACAAGCTGCTCGAGTCACACCGCGTCGCAGGCAAGTTCGTCTCCTACGAGAAGCTCAGCCACGCCGACGTCAGGGCCCTCACCGTCTCGCTCGACGCGCTCAGTGAGCAGGTCTCCAAGGTGCCCGGGGTCGTGGAGGCCAGGTGAGCCCCGAAGGCCCCAGCCGTCGCCGGCTCATCGGCGCCTCCGGGTCCGCCGCCGTCGCGGGCATCGTCGCCGGCGCCACGACCACGTATGCCGTCGCGCGCGGTGACGACACACCCGCAGCAGGTGCCCCGGGGTCCATGACTCCACCGCCGGCGCTCGCGCTCGACGCGGCGATCCCGTTCCGCGGCGCGCACCAGGCCGGCATCGTCACGCCCGCCCAGGACCGCCTGCACTTCGTCGCGCTCGACGTCGTGACGAAGGACCCGGCCCAGCTGCGCGAGCTGCTCGAGGTCTGGACCCGGGCCGCCGAGCGGATGACCGCCGGCGCCGAGGCCGCACCGGGCGGGCTCGTCGGCGGGGGACCCAACCGGGCACCTGAGGACACCGGCGAGGCGTACGGCCTGCCGGCATCCGGTCTGACGATCACCATCGGCTACGGCCCCTCGCTCTTCGATGAGCGCTTTGGTCTCGCATCGAAGAAGCCGACAGCACTGAAGGAGCTCCCGGCCTTCGCCGGCGACCAGCTCGACCCGAGGCGCACCGGCGGCGACCTCTGCATCCAGGCGTGCGCCAACGACCCGCAGGTCGCCGTCCACGCGGTGCGCAACCTCGTGCGCCTCGGCTTCGGCGTCGTCGCCGTGCGGTGGTCGCAGCTCGGCTTCGGGCGCACCTCGTCGACGTCGACCGCCCAGGCGACGCCGCGCAACATGTTCGGCTTCAAGGACGGCACCAACAACGACAAGGCGGAGCAGCCGGAGGACCTCGCGCAGCACGTCTGGGTCGACAAGGACGACGAGCGGGGCGCCGCCGCGTGGATGGCCGGCGGCTCCTACCTGGTCGCGCGTCGCATCCGCATGCACATCGAGGTCTGGGACCGCACCTCCTTGCAGGAGCAGGAGGACGTCATCGGCCGCGACAAGAAGGAGGGGGCGCCGCTCGGCCAGCGCACGGAGTTCGACACCCTCGACTTCTCGAAGAAGGGCCCGGACGGCAAGACCGCGATCCCGGTCGACGCGCACGTCCGGCTCGCCCACGCCAGCCACCTCGGCGGCATACGCCTCCTGCGTCGTGGCTACAACTTCACCGACGGCTCCGACGGCGTCGGCCACCTCGACGCGGGGCTCTTCTTCCTCGCGTACATGCGCGACCCCGGCACGCAGTTCGTGCCGATGCAGCGGGCGCTCGCGAAGTCCGACGCGCTCAACGAGTACATCGAGCACAACGGGTCGGCCGTCTTCGCCTGCCCTCCCGGCCTCGCCGACGGGGAGCACTGGGGCCAGGACCTCTTCGCCTGACCTCCGGTAGTCTACAGGCTGACGCGCACCGTCAGGGAGCCGGGTCGCACGTTGGCGGTCACCTCGGTGGCCTCGCCCACGACGTCGCCGTCGATCTGCAGGGGCAGCGGCCGGTCGGTCCGCACCCGGATCTCCTTGCACACCTTGTGGTCCAGCGTCGGGTGGCCCTTGCGCCGACGGGTGGCGACCCGCGTCGCGACCGGCACCCAGCCGACGACACCCTTCGGCGAGGCGATGACCGTGTCGAGCTGGCCGTCGTCCACCCGAGCGCTCGGCATCAGCACGAGACCGCCGAGCAGCCGACCGCAGTTGCCGATGACGACCATGCGCGCGCGGCGGCGGAACTCCATGTCGTCGTCGACCTTCACCGAGACGCGGAACTCCGGCGACACGAGGTGCTTGAGGCCCGAGACCATGTATGCCGGCCAGCCGACCTTGGCCTTGAGGTTCTCGTTGGTGCCGGCCATGATCTGCGCGTCCATGCCGACGCCGGCCATCACGACGAAGTAGTGCATCTCGGGAGCGCCGGACTCGTCAGGCGCGTCGTCCATCGGGGCCGCCCCGACGACGATCTCGCCGACGTCGATGCGTCGGTTGCGGCCGGTGAGGGCCACCGCGACCGCCGCCTCGAGGGCGACGGGGAGGTCGAGGTTGCGGGCCAGCAGGTTGCCTGTGCCGGCCGGCAGGATGCCGAGGGGGGTCTCGGTGCCGACGAGCGCGCTCGCCACGTTGCGCACCGTGCCGTCGCCGCCGAGGCTGCAGATGACGTCTGCGCCGTCGGAGACGGCCTGGAGCGCCTGACCCCGGCCCGGGTCGTCGATGGTCGTCTCGTAGAAGAGCGGCTCGCCCCAGCCGTTGACGAGGCACGTGTTCGTGATGCGTGCGCGGACACCCGGCAGGTCGGCGAACTTCGTCGGGTTGATGATGATGCCGGCGCGCTTGACGGGGGCGGGCGGGCCGTCGTCGCCGGTGCGGAAGTGGTCGCGCGGCGGCCGGGGCCGTCTGCGTCGCAGGGTCGCGGTCGTGTCCGGTGCGACGCGGCCCAGGACCAGCCCCCCGACGACCAGCACCAGCACGACCAGGCCGGCGATGATCCACGGCAGGTTGTCCTTGAGCACGAAGACATACGCTATCCCGCGGGTCGCGCGCTCCCCCAATCGCCGCTGGCCGGCGGCCCTAGGCTGGGCGCATGAGCGAGCCCCTCACCGATCCCGGGCCGTCGACCCCGGACGACGCGGACTGGACGTGGGTGCTGACCCGTCCGTGCGCCGACTGCGGCTTCGACCCGGCGGCCCTCGGCGTCGCCGACGCGCCTTCCCTCCTGCGCGATGCAGGGCAGCGGTATGCCGCCGCGCTGGGTCGCGAAGACGTGCGCGCCCGCCCGGCCGACGGCGTCTGGTCGACGCTCGAGTACACCTGCCACGTGCGCGATGTCTGCGACGTGATGCGGGGCCGCCTCGAGCAGATCCTCGACGGCGGCGGGGAGCTCGTCACCTTCGGCAACTGGGACCAGGACGCGACCGCGCTCGAACGGCAGTACTGGCGCTCCGACCCCCAGGTCGTCCGGCGCCAGGTCACGACGGCGTTCGAGGCCGCGGCAACGGCATACGGCCGCCCTTCCGGCCCGCAGTGGGAGTGGCCCGCGCTGCGCAGCAACGGCTCGCAGTTCACGGCCCGCACTCTCACCCTCTACTTCCTGCACGACATCCGACACCACCTGTGGGATATCGGAGACGTGAACGCATGACCCCTACTTCTTCGACTTCTGGGACGTGAACGCATGACTCTCCCCATCGACGTGACCCTCCAGCTGCCCGAGCCGCGCACCCCCGACCCGCACGACGCCCCGGCGATCCGCTGGGGCGTGCTCGCCCCGGGCGGCATCGCGCACGCCTTCGCCGACGCCGTCGCCGTCGGCACCGAGTCGTCGGTCGTCGCGGTCGGGTCGCGCAGCAAGGAGCGGGCGCAGGACTTCGCCGACGAGTTCGGCATAGCCCGGGCCCACGGCAGCTACGAGGACCTCGTCGCCGACCCCGACGTCGACGCCGTCTACGTGGCCTCACCCCACTCCGAGCACCGCGACCACGCCCTGCTCGCGATCGAGGCCGGCAAGCCGGTTCTCGTCGAGAAGGCCTTCGCCCGCAGCGCTGCCGAGGCTCGCGAGGTGCTCGCGGCGGCCGAAGGCCGTGGCCTGCTTGTCATGGAGGCGATGTGGAGCCGCTTCCTGCCGCACTACGACGTCGTGCGTCACGTCGTGGAGGCAGGACTTCTCGGCGACCTCGTGGCGGTCTACGCAGACCACGGCCAGCACCTCTACCCCGACGGGCCGGCGCGCCTCTCGCAGCCCGAGCTCGCCGGGGGAGCCCTGCTCGACCTCGGCGTCTACCCCGTCTCGTTCGCCGACGTCGTGCTCGGTGCGCCCGAGTCGGTGTCGGCCGTCGGCACGCTCACCGACCTCGGCGTCGACGCGTCCTCGACGATCATCGTCACCGGCGCCGGCGGCGGTCACGGCGTGCTGACCTGCACGATGGCCGCGGCGACCCCGTGCTCGGCCGTCGTCGCCGGCACCGAGGCGCGGCTCGAGCTGTCGAGCACCTTCTACACACCGGGGTCGTCGCTCCGGCTCGTCAATCGCGCCGGCGACGTCGTCGACGAGCGTGACGGTGGCCTGCCCGACGACCTGCGCGGGTTCTCCTACGAGGCAGCCGAGTTCGCCCGCCGACTGGCCGCCGGCGAGCGCGAGTCCCCGCTCATGCCGCACGCGGCAACGTTGCGCGTCATGGAGACGATGGACGCGGTGCGACGGCAGACCGGAGTCGTCTACCCCGGCGAGTGACCGTTCGCGCCGTCACCCCGCAGAGGTGATGCCCCGCGTCCGGCGAGGGCGCGAGCATGGTGGCCATGACGACGACTTCCTTGACCGAGGCCCAGGGCGATCTCCTGCGCGAGACCGAGCGTGAGCGCCTCGCCGCACTCGACGAGGACGAGCTGCTCGACCTGCACCAGAGGGTGCGACGGGCCCGCAACAAGCACGTCGGTCTCTACCGCCGGCAAGCGAGCGCGGGGGTCGCGACGAAGGGCGGCCGCGGCGTCGCCCGGCCGGCGAACCGGCTGAACGCCGATCGGGCCGAGGCGTTCGAGCTGGCCCTGGCGCGAGTCAGCACGAGGCTCGGCGCCGTCGCGCGTGCGGCGGCCGCGGAGCTCAGGACGGAACGGCTCGCCGCCGCGCGGGAGGCCCGGACGGGAACGGGTCCCGACGGGCACGCGCTCGATGGGCACGCGCTCGACGGGCCGTTCGCGAAGGCATCGGTCCCGTCGACGCGGCGCCGTGCTACCAAGACGACGGGTGGCCTCAAGCGGGACGCGTCCTCGCGGTCGGTCGGCGCGCGGCGGCAGTCGGCGAAGGACGCCCGCTAGCGGCGGTCGGCGACGCGTCCCGGTACTCACTTCGCCAGGCGCGCCGTCCTGTTGGCGAGGCGGTTGTCCAGCTGCATCACGATCTCGAAGCTCTTGTCGCGCACGATGAGCGTCGAACCCTCGAGCGTGAAGTCGGCCGGCAGGTCCTTGAAGACGAGGGTCGGCCGCGACCCCTGGACGGTGGCCACGACCGATCTCACGTCCGCCTCCGTCGTCGTGTTCGTGTGCGTGACGCCGATGTGCACTCCGGCCGCTCCGAGGTTGACGTCGGAGCGGGACAGGGAGGCGAGGCGCAGCGTGAGGTTCAACGTGTGGTCACCGGGTTCGTACTCCGACTGGTCGAGCGCCATGACCGTGCCGCCGACCCGGATGCCCTGGGCAGGCACGTAGACGAGCGAGGTGCGGTCGGCGGAGGCCACGCCCCCGGAGGATCCGCCGCCGTTCGTCGGGCCCCCGAGCGTGGTCGGCGCGGCGGCCGACGTCGGAACAGCGAGCGTCGTCAGGCCAGCGGCCGAGGTGGATCCGTTTGCCGCCGAAGGTGACTCAGTCGTCGAGGCGACTGTCGACGAAGCGGAGATCGGCGTGCTCGGCGTCGCGGTCGACTCACTGCACCCGGCCAGCCACACCGCGGCGAGGCCTGCCGTCACTGCGACCCCACTCCATCTGATGCGCACCGCTCAATGGTCCCGACGCGCTCGGCGCCCGCGCAATGGACAAAACCCCTGCCTTGCCCGCCGGGGGGGCCGACAGGGTGTCCGCGGTGTTTCCCGTGGGTTGCCCGGGGCGGTTCGGGGCACTCAGGGCGGTGGCGGATGGAAGACTGCCGCCCAAGCACAGGGTGCATGAGACAGGGGTGGGCACGATGTTCGACGCCAACGGCATGGAGACGGTGGTCTTGATCTTCATCGGGGCGGTGGCCCTTCTCACCGCGGTGGGCGTGGGCGTCGTCGCGGTGAAAGGGATCTCGCAGTGGCGCGCCAACGAGGCGGCTCCGCTGCGCAGCGTCGAAACGCTCGTCGTGTCCCGGCGCACCGACGTCCGTCGGCGGGCCGGGAGCGAGGCGACCGGCTCGAGCACCCGCTACTTCGCCACCTTCGAGGACGAGTCGGGGGCGCGGGTCGAGCTCGCCCTGACGGGGGCGCAGTACGGCCGGCTTGCCGAGGGCGACCGCGGCCACCTCATCCACCAAGGCACCCGCTACAAGGGGTTCACCCGCGCGGGCGGCTGAGAAACTCTTCGCGACGCAGGTCGATCGGGTCCTCTGCCGTTCGTGGAGGGGGTGAGAGCGCACGACACCGGGTCGGCGCCACCACCGCGGGAGACTCCGATGAACACCTCGATCAACGCGAAGACCACCCACCCCTTGACGACGCCCGACTGCTCGGACGGCTGGACACCGTTCCACGTGACCCGCTCGCTGCTCGGGTGGGGCGCCGTCGCGGGCCCCTTCTACGTCGTCGTGTCGCTCGCGCAGGCACTGACCCGCGACGGCTTCGACCTGACTCGCCACCAGTGGAGCCTGCTCGAGAACGGTGACCTCGGCTGGGTCCAGGCCGGCAACTTCGTGCTCACCGGCGCCATGCTCGTCGCGTATGCCGTGGGCGTGCGTCGGGCGCTGGCAGCCGGGTCAGGTGCCCGCTGGGCTCCCTTCCTCACCGCGGTCTTCGGTGTCGCCCTCGTCGCGGCCGGCGTCTTCCGGGCCGATCCGGCGCTCGGCTTCCCGGTCGGCACCCCGGACGGGCCCGGGACGGTCACCGGACACGGCATCGCCCACTTCGCCGCTGCCGGCATCGGCTTCGTCGCGATCGCCACCTCGTGCTTCTTCCTGGCGCGACGGTTCTCGGCCGAGGGTGCGCGTCGCCTGGCCGTCTTCTCACGAACGACCGGGCTGGTGTTCCTCGTGGGGTTCCTCTGCGTGGCCTCCGGCGCGGGTAGCGTCGCAGCCAACCTGCTCTTCACCGCCGCCGTGGTGCTCGTGCTCGCGTGGATCGCCGTCACCGCTGCGTACCTCTACCGCACCCTCGACCACTGACTCACGACCACGCTCAAGGAGACTCCGATGCGCTACATCACCATCCTCAAGGGCAGCCAGCCGGCCGGACCGCCGCCCGAGGGCCTCATGGCCGCGATCATGGACCTCGGTGCCGAGGCCGCCGCTTCGGGCTCGATGCTCGACAACGCCGGCCTGTCGCCGAGCGCCTGCGGTGCCCGCGTCACCGTCGCCGGTGGCGAGCTGTCCGTCATGGACGGCCCGTTCGCCGAAGCGAAGGAGTTCATCTCGTACGCGGTCTACGACGTGCGCTCGAAGGAGGAGGCCGTCGAGTGGACCTCCCGCTTCATGCGGCTGCACGCCGACCTCTGGCCCGGCTGGGAGGGCGAGTGCGACGTCGTCAAGGTGATGGGTCCTGAGGACTTCGGCCCGCCGCAGTGACCGACCCCGTCGGCCCGGCAGGGGTGGTGGCGGCGTCGGCGCCGGTGCCGCGACCACCGCGGGCGAACGCCGCCGTTCAGGCGGTCTGGCACATCGAGGCGGGACGCCTCGTCGCCGGCCTGGCCCGGCTGACGGGCGACGTCGGCCTCGCCGAGGACCTCGCGCAGGAAGCCCTCGTTGCGGCCCTCGAGCAGTGGCCCGCCACGGGCGTCCCGCCGAACCCCGGTGGGTGGCTCATGACGACGGCCAAGCGCCGCGGCATCGATGCGCACCGCCGGGCAGCCACCTTCGACCGGAAGGCGGCGGCGCTCGCGCGTGACGTCGGGCCCGAGCCCGGCGTCGACTCCGAGGCGGCCATCGACGCGCTGGACGACCACGTCGGCGACGACCTGCTGCGCCTCGTGCTCACCGCCTGCCACCCGGTGCTGTCGCTCGAGGCGCGAGTGGCGCTGACCCTGCGCTGCCTCGGTGGCCTGTCCACCGACGAGATCGCACGAGCCTTCCTCGTGCCCGAGACGACGATGGCCCAGCGCATCGTGCGCGCCAAGAAGACGTTGGGCGACAAGGGAGTCCGCTTCGAGCTGCCGACACCCGACGAGCTGTCCGAACGTCTCGGATCCGTCCTCGAGGTCGTCTACCTCGTCTTCAACGAGGGTTATGCCGCCACGTCCGGGGAGGACTGGGTGCGGCCGGCTCTCTGCCAGGAGGCCATGCGGCTGGGACGCGTCCTGGCCGGACTCGTCCCCGACGACCCGGAGGTGCACGGACTGCTCGCGCTCATGGAGCTGCAGGCCTCGCGGCTGCCGGCCCGCGTCGACGCCGAGGGCCGGCCGGTGCTGCTGCCCGACCAGGACCGCCGTCGCTGGGACAGGCTCCTCCTGCGCCGCGGACTCGAGTCCCTCACGCGGGCCGAGTCACTCGGCCGACCGCTCGGGCCGTATGCCGTCCAGGCCGCGATCGCCGCCTGCCACGCCCGCGCCCTGCGCGTCGAGGACACGGACTGGGTCCGCGTCGCCGACCTCTACGGCGTACTCTCCACCATCTGGCCCTCACCCGTCGTGGAGGTGAACCGCGCTGTGGCCGTGGGCTACTCGGACGGACCCGAGGCCGGGCTGGTCGTCGTCGACCGCGTCGCGGCGTCGGGTCGGCTCGCGGGCTACCCGCACCTCCACGGGGTGCGTGGCGACCTGCTCGAGCGCGCCGGACGGCATCTCGAGTCGGCCGTGGCCTTCGAGAAGGCCGCCGAGCTGACGCGCAGCGAGGCCGAGCGTGCGCTCTTCACCGCGCGCGCTCGTCGAGCCCGCGAGACCGGTTGACGGCTAGGCGCCCGTCACGTTCGGGTCGCGCCAGCGGCGTTCGAAGGGCAGCCGCCACGTGAACGGAGCCACGAGCTGGTGGATCTGGTTCGGTCCCCACGTGCCGGCCTCGTAGGGGCGCACGACCGGGGTGTTGTCGAGCAGCGGCTGTGAGATCTCCCAGAGGCGCTCGATGCCCTCGGCCGACGTGAAGAGGGTGCGGTCTCCGCGGGCAGCGTCGTAGATGAGCCGCTCGTAGGCCTCGAGCACCGCACCGGCCCAGTTCGTCTCCTGCATCGAGAACTGCATCGACAGCTTGTCGAGCTTCATGCCGGGGCCGGGCCGCTTGCCGTAGAACGACAGCGACATCCGGGCCTTGTCGGCCAGGTCGAAGGTGAGGTGGTCGGGGCCGTTGTCGCCGACGCCAGAGCTCGCGGGGAACATCGAGCGCGGCGGCTCCTTGAAGGCGATCGAGATGATGCGGGCGCCTTCCGCCATCCGCTTGCCGGTGCGCAGGAAGAACGGCACCCCGGCCCAGCGCCAGTTGTCGACGTAGCACTTGAGGGCGACGAAGGTCTCGGTCTGGCTCTCGGGTGCGACGCCGTCGACGCCGCGGTAGCCGACGTACTGGCCGCGCACGACGTTGTGCGGCTCGATCGGCGACATGGAGCGGAAGACCTTGTTCTTCTCTTCGCTGATGGCGTGCGGCTCCAGCGCGGTGGGCGGCTCCATCGCCGTGAACGCGAGCACCTGGAACAGGTGGGTCACGACCATGTCGCGGTAGGCGCCGGTGCTCTCGTAGAAGTCGGCCCGCTGCGCGAGGCCGAGCGTCTCGGGCACGTCGATCTGGACGTGGTCGATGTGGTTGCGGTGCCAGATCGGCTCGAAGAGGCCGTTGGCGAAGCGGAAGGCGAGGATGTTCTGCGCCGCCTCCTTGCCGAGGAAGTGGTCGATGCGGAAGATCTGCTCCTCCTTGAACACCTGGTGCAGCTCGGCGTTGAGGGCCCGCGCGCTCTCGAGGTCGGTGCCGAAGGGCTTCTCCATGATGATGCGGCTGCGCTCGACGAGCTTGGCCTCCTCGAGCTGGTGCACGACAGCGAGCGCGGCCTTGGGCGGGACCGACAGGTAGTGCAGCCGCCACGCATCGGGGCCGAGGATCGCTTCAGACTCGTCGACGGCGTCGCGAATGCCCTGTGGCCCAGCGCTCCCCGGCACCCAGTGGATGCGGTCGGCGAACTCGCGCAGATCGTCGTCGGTGACGTCGTGGCTCGAGTGCTCGCGGATCGCAGCGAACGCCAGGTCGAGGAACTCGTCGCGGCTGAGGTCGTCGAGCGACGTCGCGACGACCCGAAGCCCCTCGAGCAGCTGTGACTCGTGCAGGTGGAGCATGCCGGGCAGCAGCTTGCGCCGGGCGAGGTCTCCGGTGGCGCCGAACAGGACGACAGTCGTTGCAGGCATGTGCCCAGCGTCGCGCAAAACTCCTCCTCGCGGGAGGTCAGAGCGCCACCACGTCAGCCCGAGGTGGTGTTCCGGTCCACCACGTCGGCGCGGATCGCCTCCAGCGACTCCTGCAGCGGTGCAGGGTTGACCGCGAGGTTGAACGGGAGGGCGATGCCGTCGACGCCGACCGCGCCGAGGGCGTACATCCGCGACCCTCGACGCTCGGGCTCACGGCGAGCCCGCGCCCACGCTCGTGCGCTCTCCTCGTCGACGACGATCGTCGCCACGGTGTGGGTGCTCACTCCGCTGCGGTGCTGCCGCGTCGCGAAGCCCGAGATGATGCCCCAGGGCACGACCTTGCCGAGCACGTGCACGCCCTCACGGTCCACGACCAGCGCCGGTGCACGCGTTCCGACCTGGCCACAGCCCAGGGCGAAGATGAAGAGCCCGACGGCGAGGAACACACCACCTTCGACGCCGGCGCCGTCCCTGGTGCCGGTGCCGGGGGACAGCACGCCGGCCGCGATGCCGATGAGCCAGCCCCCGCAGAGGGCGAGCACGAGCCCCAGCCCGAGGTAGACCCCGGCCATTCCGCGGCTGAACCGCACCTCCGTGCGTCCGTCGCGGCGGAACTCCTCGACGAGTCGCTGCTTTCCCTGACCCCTGTGCAGTCTGCTCATGACGCCATTCTGGAGGGGCACACGCCCCTGCAGCGGTCGGCCCCTTCACGCGAGACGACGTTCACACGGGCACCACGAGCACCTGCCCGCCCGCGACCTGCCACCGGTGGGTCAGCCGTATGCCGTCGAGCAGCGTCTCGTCGTGGCTGACCACGAGCACCGTGCCCCCGAAAGCCGCCACGGCGGCTTCGAGCTGCTCGATGGCGTCGACGTCGAGGTGGTTGGTCGGCTCGTCGAGCACGAGCACGTTGACCTCGCGGCCCTGGAAGAGGGCCAAGAGGGCGCGCGTCCGCTCACCCATCGACAGGCTGCGGGCCGGGCGGGCGACGTGCTCCGGGCCGAGGCCGAACTTCGCGAGCAGGGTGCGCACCTCGGCCAGGGGCCACTCGCTGCCGCCGGCCGCGCGCGGGCCCAGCTCGCGGCGGAGGAGGTCGAGCACGGTCGCGTCGTCGTCGAGGAGCACCCGCTTCTGGTCGATGACGCCGACGGAGACCCGAGTCCCGAGCGTGTGCCGTCCGGATGTCAGCGGCAGGTCGCCGAGCAGGGCCGCGAGCAACGTCGTCTTGCCGCTGCCGTTCTCGCCGACGAGGGCGATGCGGTCGCCGCGGCCCACGCCGAGGTTCACCGGCCCGAGCCGGAACCCGTGCCGCTCGACGACCGCGTCGGCGAGCGTCGCGACGACGTCGGCGGACGGGCGCCCCTCGGTGATGGTGTAGCGCAGCTGCCACTCCTTGCGGGGCTGCTCGACGACGGCGAGGCGGTCGGCCGCGCGCTCGAGGCGCGCGCCCTTGGCGGCCTGGCGGTCGGCACGGGCGCGGTGCTTCTCCCGGATGTGCTTGTCGCCCTCCTTGGTGGCCTTGAACCCGGTGCGGCCCTTGACGGCCCACTCCGCCCGCTGCCGGGACTGCGCGAGCAGGCCGTCGCGCTCGGCGGCATACCCGGCATACGCCTCCCACGCGTGGGCGCGCACGAGCTCGCGCTGCTCGACGTAGTCGCTCCAGCCGCCCGTGTAGTGGGCGATGCGCTGCTGCTTGGCGTCGAGCTCGAGCACGCTCGTCGCGACCTCGTCGAGGAACCTGCGGTCGTGGCTCGCGATGAGCACCGGCCCGGTGTGAGAGCGGACGAACTCGACCATCATCGCGAGGCCGCGGGCGTCGAGGTCGTTCGTCGGCTCGTCGAGCAGCAGCACGTCATAGCGGCTGAGCAGCACGGCGAGGAGGCAGGCCCGCGCCGCCTGGCCTCCCGAGAGCGTGCCGAGCGGACGGTCGAGCGCGACCTCGAGGCCGACCTTGGCCGCCACCTCGGCGAGGCGCTCGTCGAGGTCGGCGGCGCCGAGGGCGAGCCAGCGCTCGAGGGCGACGGCGTAACGGTCGTCGCTGCCCGGAAGGCCCTCGGCGACGGCAGCCGCAGCGGCCTCGAGCTCGAGGTCGGCGGCCGTGACGCCGGTGCGGCGGCGGGCGTACGCGAGCAGCGTCTCCTCGGGGTTCGGCACGACCTGCGGCAGCCAGGCGACGGTCGCGTCGCGCGGGGCGAGCCGGATCGAACCGGCATCGACGGCGAGGTCGCCGACGATCGTGCGCATCAGCGTCGACTTGCCGGAGCCGTTCGGCCCCACGACGGCCGTGACGTCGCCGTCGGCGAGCGTCAGGTCGAGGCCGGAGAACAGGGTGCGGGCCCCGAAGGCGACGTCGAGCCCGGACAGGGTGAGGGTGGAAGACGGCGTGGGAGACATGGGCGAGATCCTTGACGGTCGGCAGGGCCCCGCGGCGTGACGTCAGCTCTTGGGCAACGAGTCAGGGCGCGGGCGGGCACGAGGCATCAGGAGTTCCACACGGAGGAGACCGTAGAGGCTCCGCCCGGCCCCCGTCCACCCACTTTTCTCGACCGAACGCCCCGACCCTGAGCGTGGACCCTGACTCGGGTCAGGGTCGCGTACGACCTTGGTAGGGGTCGAAATCAGGCTTGTGACGGATGTGCGACGCCCGCGGGGTCCGAGAGGGTGAGGGTCATGATCACAGTGGAACTACTCACCAAGCGCTACGGCTCCTTCACGGCCGTCGACGACGTCTCGTTCGAGGTGAAGCCCGGTCTCGTCACCGGCTTCCTCGGGCCGAACGGTGCCGGCAAGACGACCGCGATGCACGTCATGTCAGGCCTGACCCCCGCCACCGCGGGCCGGGCCACAGTGCTCGGCAAGCCGTATGCCGCCCTGCCGAACCCCGGCCGCCACGTCGGCCTCCTCCTCGACGCCTCCGCGCAGCACGCCGGCCGCACGGGTCGCGAGGTCCTCACGCTCGGAGCGATCCTGATGGGCGTCGGCAAGCACCGCGTCGACGAGATGGTCGAGCTCGTCGGCCTCACCGACAAGGAGGCGAACCGCCGCATCCGCAACTACTCCCTCGGCATGCGCCAGCGGCTCGGCATCGCCCACGCGCTCCTCGGCGACCCCGAGGTGCTCATCCTCGACGAGCCGGCCAACGGTCTCGACCCCGCCGGCATCCGCTGGATGCGCGACCTGCTGCGCGGCTACGCCAACGAGGGCGGCACCGTGCTCCTCAGCTCGCACCTGCTCAACGAGATCGAGCGCGTCGCCGACGAGATCATCGTCATCGGCCACGGCAAGATCGTCGCCCAGGGCACGAAGGACGAGCTGCTCGCCGAGGCCGGCACCTACACCCGCTCGACCGACGACGACGCGCTCCTCGCTGCGCTAGCCGCCCAGTCCGTCGTCGCGCACCGCACCCCGACCGGTGGCCTCCAGGTCGAGGCCGAGCCGATCGAGGTCGGCCGTGTCGCGGCGGCCCACCAGATCGTCCTGACCGAGCTGCGCAGCGGCGGCAGCCGGGGTCTCGAGGAGATGTTCCTCGACCTCACGGCCGACGCCGCACGAGAGGAGGTGGCGGCATGACCACCACGACGTCCCCCGCCTCGGCCCCGGTGGCCCAGTCCCCGAACGCCGAGTCCAACCTGCCCGTCACGGCCAAGGTGCCGTCCCGCATCGCGGGTCCGCGCCCCACCTCCGGGGTGCCGTTCACCCGGCTGATGCACGTCGAGCTGCGCAAGATGCTCGACACCCGCGCCGGCCGCTGGCTGCTCATCGGGATCGCGGGCATCATCGCCATCGCCCTGACGATCATGTTCTTCAACGAGGGCGGCCAGCACTCGTTCGGGGACTATCTGCAGGCGACGACCATGCCGATGGCGATCATCCTGCCGGTGGTCGGCATCCTCGCCGTCACCTCGGAGTGGAGCCAGCGCACGGGTCTCGTGACGTTCGGTCTCGAGCCGCGCCGTATGCGGGTCGCCTGGGCCAAGCTGCTCTCCGCGCTCGCGGTCGGCGTGGCGGCCTTCGCGCTGGCGCTGGCATTGGCCGGCATCGCCCACCAGGCGGCCATCACCTTCCGTGGCATCACCGCGGACTGGGGCATCGACGGCCTCGTGCTGCTCGGCGCCGGCGGCTTCGTGCTGCTCGGCATCGCGCAGGGCGTCGGCTTCGGCATGCTCTTCAAGAACACCCCGGCGGCGATCGTCGTCTACTTCATCCTGCCGACCGCCTGGTCGATCCTCGGCTCGATGGTCTCGTGGCTGCGGTCGGCGGCCGAGTGGCTCGACATGCAGCACACGATGCAGCCGCTCTTCAGCGGGTCGCTCACCGGCGAGCAGTGGGCCCAGCTCGGCACCTCGGTCTCCCTCTGGGTCGTGCTGCCGCTCGCCTTCGGCATCTGGCGCCTGACCCGCGCCGAGGTGAAGTGAGGGGGTCGGATAACGGCACCAACCCCCGCAGGTGGGCGGACGAATCCCGAAAGGGGACAAGTCCGCCCACTTGCGGGTGAAGTCTTGGCCGGGTCGTTCCCACGGTCCTAACGTGGCGGGGTCAGGGGATGACCGAACAGGGATGTCCATGATCACGAAATCATTGGTTCGTCGTATGGCCGGCGTCGGTGTCATCGCAGTTGCGGCTGGCACAGCTGGATTCAGTTCCATTGCTGCGCAGGCGAGTCCGGCGCAAAACCACATGTCAAGTCATATGCCGAAGGTCATTGCCTCCGGCCTCCACAGCCCCCGCCAGCTGGCGTTCAGCCCGAGTGGGGCCCTCTACGTCGCGGAGGCCGGGACGACCGGCACGACCGCCTGCAGACCCAACCCCGTCGACCCGACCACCCAGGCCTGCGTCGGCCTCACGGGCTCCGTCGCCCGCATCGGCGAGAAGGGCTCCGTCAAGCGCGTGGTGACCGGTCTCTCATCCGCCGGTGGCACGGCAGACGCGCTCGGGCCATCGGACCTCGTCTTCACCGGTGAGCACACGTTCGCACTCACCATGGGCCTCGGCGGCTCGCCCGACTACCGCGCCAGCTACGGCCCGGAGGGCGCCAACCTCGGCAAGCTGCTGAAGGTCGAGCTGAAGAGGCACGGCAACGCGCGCGTGACGACGATCGCCGACCTCGCCCGCTTCGAGGCCAAGAAGAACCCCGACGGCACCGACATCGACAGCGACCCGACGGGTCTCGCACGGTCCGGTAAGGGCTTCGTCTACACCGACTCGGGCGGCAACTCCATCAACGCGGTGCGCAACCGGCACGTGTCGAACATCGCCGCGCTCCCGCCGGTGGCGACCACCGTGAACTCCCCGGCCGGCCCACCTGCCGGCTTCCTCGCCGACGCGGTGCCGACCGACATCGTCAAGGGCCCGGACGGCGCGTGGTACGTCTCCCAGCTCGTCGGCTTCCCCTTCGAGAAGGGCTCGGCCGCGATCTGGCGCATCAAGCCGGGCCACGCCCCCCAGATGTGGGCAACCGGGTTGACCAACGTCACGTCGCTCGCGTTCGACAAGAAGGGCCACCTGTACGCGGTCGAGATCGCAGCCGACGGGCTCGCCTCCGGCTCTCCGCTCGGTGCGCTGGTGCGCGTCAGGCCCCACTCGACGTCCCCGACCGTCGTCACGGGCGGCCTCTTCCTGCCGTACGGCGTGGTGCTGCGTGGTGACTACGCGTACGTCACGACGCACACCACCGACTCCGGCGGGCAGGTGGTGAGGATCCACCTCTGACCCCTGGAGGGGCATGAGAACGAGGTATGCCGTGTGCCGCCGAGGCACACGGCATACCTGTGCGGGTGGTGGGCGGCGGCCTACAGTCGGGGTCATGAGGAGCGGCCGGTCCGTGGGGGTGCGGTCGACGCTGCCCCCGGTGCCGGCGCTCGTGGGTCTGCTGCTGGCACTTCCGGCGCTCGTGACGCTCGGGGCGTGCACCTCCGCCACGGCCGGGCCGACGGTGGCGACCACCGCCCTGGCCGGTGAGGTGAGAACGCCCGAGGTGTCGCTCACCCCGATCGACCCCGGGCCCGTGCCGAGGACCGAGGTGCCCGCGCGAACGCCCGGCGAGGTGGCCCGGGTCGTCGTCACGAGCACGGGCGGCAGCACGTCGTTCCGCAACGTGCCGGGTGACCCGATCGCCGCCGGCCGCACCTACACGGTCGAGGTCGCCTGCTCGGCGCCCCGGCCCTCGGACGCCTCGGCGGGCACGTCCTACGCGGTGTACGACGCCGCGCCTGGCACGTGGGGCCACGGTGAACCGCTCTACTCGCGGCCGTTCCCGTGCGACGGGTCGGTGCAGCGGACCGTCAACCTGGGGCTGCCGACGGGGCGGGTCCAGATCGACGTGCGGGGCCTGCCCGACGACGCGATCGCGGCATACGCGGTGATCCGCCCCGAGTAGCGCCCGGGTCTGATCGTCGCCGCGGTGTGTCCTGGTGTCCGTTCCGTCACATCGTCTGTGGTCTGCCACGAACGAGGTGACCGGCCGCTGCCCAGGCGCGCGACCGCCCGCCGGCCGGGCCCGCGTGATCTCGGTCGAGACCCGCCGGTGGGCGCCGTTAGGCTGGCCCGCGTGATCGACATCAAGCTCGTGCGCGACGAACCCGACCGGGTCCGCGCCTCGCAACAGGCCCGTGGTGAGGACCCGGGGATCGTTGACGCGATCCTCGCTGCCGACGAGCGTCGCCGATCGTCCCTGGGCGAGTTCGAGTCGCTGCGCGCCGAGCAGAAGACCGTGAGCAAGTCGGTCGGGGCAGCGATGGGCGCCTTCCAGAAGGCCAAGAAGGCGGGCGCCGCCGATGCCGGCGAGCTCGAGAAGGCCGCCCACGAGGCGCGCACCAAGGCCGCGACGCTGAGCGAGCAGGTCAAGGCGCTCGAGTCGACGGCCGACGAGGCCAGCGCGGAGCTCGACGTGCTGCTGCGCAAGGTCGGCAACGTCATCATCGACGGCGTGCCGGTCGGCGGCGAGGACGACTACGTCGTGCTCGAGACCGTCGGGTCACCGCGTGACTTCGCGGCCGAGGGCTTCGAGCCGCTCGACCACCTCGCGCTCGGCGAGAAGCTCGGCGCCATCGACATGGAGCGCGGTGCCAAGGTCGGCGGCGCCCGGTTCTACTACCTCACCGGTGTCGGCGCCCTCCTCGAGCTGGCGCTGCTCAACATGGCGATGGCCCAGGCCACCGCCGCCGGCTTCACCCCGATGATCACGCCGACGCTCGCACGCCCCGAGGTCATGGTCGGCGCCGGCTTCATGGACGCGCACGCCGAGGAGGTCTACCACCTCGAGGCCGACGACCTCTACCTCACCGGCACGTCGGAGGTCGCGCTCGCCGGCTACCACTCCGACGAGATCATCGACCTGACGAACGGCCCGAAGAGGTATGCCGGGTGGTCTGCCTGCTACCGCCGCGAGGCCGGGTCGCACGGCAAGGACACCCGCGGCATCATCCGCGTGCACCAGTTCCACAAGGTCGAGATGTTCAGCTACTGCCGGCCCGAGGACGCCGAGGCCGAGCACCAGCGCATGCTGGCCTGGGAGCGCGAGATGCTCGCCAAGATCGACGTGCCCTACCGCATCATCGACACGGCCGCTGGTGACCTCGGTGGCCCGGCCGCTCGCAAGTTCGACTGCGAGGCGTGGGTGCCGACCCAGGGCAAGTTCCGCGAGCTGAGCTCGACGTCGAACTGCACGACGTTCCAGGCGCGCCGCCTGAACACACGTGAGCGCGACCCGAACGGCTCGGGCACCCGCGCCGTCGCGACGCTCAACGGCACGCTCGGCACGACGCGGTGGCTGGTCGCGATCCTCGAGAACCACCAGCAGGCCGACGGTTCGGTCGTGGTCCCCGAGGCCCTGCGCCCCTTCCTCGGCATGGACGTCCTCAAGCCCCTCACCTGAAATCGAGAGAACACTCCGTCACCCGCTTCGGGCGACGGAGTGTTCTCTCGATCGGACAGTGCGGCTCGGAACCCGATCGAGAGAACGCTTGGTCACTGTGTCGCGGTGACGGAGCGTTCTCTCGATCGGGCAGCGTCGTAGGTGATGCCGAGCTGTCTCGTGACTTCGTCGAGGGCGCGCAGATTGGCCTGGACCGACACGGCGTCGCGCATGGGGGACTCGAGCAGTCCGTCGCCTATGCAACGGGCCGCCTCGAGCGCCGAGTGATGCAGCGCGCCGTGACCGATCGGCTCGGGGTCGGTCCACGTCACCGACCGTGAGCCGTCGGCCGAGGTCACGACGACGTCGCCCGGCATGAAGAACGGCCCGGGCAGCGTGAGCGTGGCCTGCGTTCCGGCGATCGTCGCCGACGTGGGCGTACGCGTGAGCAGCGTCGAGTGCAGCACGCTCGTGGCCTCATGGGCGTGGGTCAGCACCATCGCAGCCTGGCCGTTGACGCCGGACTCGGTGATCGACCCTGCTGCCTGTACGCGGGTGGCCGGCCCGAGTGCCCAGGTCGCTAGGGTCGTGACGTAGGTGCCGAGGTCGAGCAGCGAGCCGCCGGCCATGGTCGGGTCGAGGATGCGATGCGGTGGGTCGAAGTGCTCACCGTGGTCCGCGAGGACCGTGTGCACCTCGCCGAGCAGACCTGCCTCGAGCACCTGCCTGACGACGTCGAAGCGCGGCAGGAAGAGCGTCCACATGGCCTCCATGCAGAAGACGCCGGCAGCACGAGCCGCTTTCGAGATCTCTTGCGCCTCAACGGCATCGAGACCGATGGGCTTCTCCACGAGCACGTGCTTGCCGGCCTCGACGGCCGCGAGTGCACCAGCCCGGTGGAGGTGGTGCGGGGTCGCCACGTAGACGACGTCCACGTCGGGGTCGCTGACGAGGCCGGCCACCGAACTACGTGTCCTCTCGATCGAGTGGGTGGTGGCGAAGGCGTCGGCAGACTCCTTGGTGCGTGAGCAGACCGCAACGACCCGCTGCGCCGTCGAGGCCTGAAGCGACGTGACGAAGCGCGAGGCGATCCACCCCGTCCCGAGCACGCCCCAGCGCAGCGACGGCACCGAGTCGGGGGATGGACGGCGCGGCGCCGGGAGGGCGTCGGGCAGCGAAAGGGGCGTCACGGCATACCTTCTCGGGATCGTGGTGTCGGAAAGTGGGCACTCGACCGGAAGGGCAGGTTGAGACCGCCCTCAGTTCTCGACGTCGGAAAGTGGGCACTCGACTGGGCGTGGGCCGTGGGCGGTGGGTCAGCGCTCGTCGAGCATGACCTCGATGGAGTAGTCCTGGGCGCGGTAGCAGTGGTTGCCGTACTCGACGGGCCCACCGACCGCGTCGAAGGCGGTGCGGGTCATCGTCAACACGGGCTGCGACGGGGTGAGGCCCAGGTGCCTGCGCTCGGCCGCCGAGGGTTGCCGGGCGCCGATGCGCTGGTGCGCGACGACCGGCTTGCCGCCGCGCTTGCGGAGCACCGCGTAGAGGCCGTCCGACTCGAGCTCGGCCCTGCTGATGTCGGAGTAGGCGGGCGGCAGCCAGTTGCGCAGGATGGCGAGTGGCTGGTCGCCGTTGCGCCGAAGCCGCACGAGGTGCAGCAGCGGCGTGTCGGCAGGCAGCCCGAGGGCCGCCGCCGCGACCTCGTCGGTGGTGACCTCGTGGGTGAGCACCTCGGTGCGCGGGTCGCCGGCGCCCTCGCGCCGCAGGTCGTCGAAGAGGCTCGTCAGCTCGGCGCGGCGGTGGATCTGCCGTCCGGCGACGGTGGTGCCGAGACCACGCCGCCGGAGCAGCAGACCCTGACCGACGAGCTCCTGGATCGCGCGCCGCACGGTCGGCCGGGAGAGGCCGAGCCGTTCGGCCATGGCGACCTCGTTCTCGAAGGAGTCGCCCGGTTGCAGCGTGCCGCTGCCGATCGCCGCACTCAGCTGCTCGGCCAGCTGGTGGTAGAGCGGGACCGGCGTCTCGCGGTCGATGCGGACGTCAACGGGCTTGGACATGGGCGCAGACTAGCCACTCGGTCGGGACATGTCCGCACCTGCTCATGTCAGCACCTCTCGTCTGTCCGGAGCCATCTCATCGGGGGCTCTTGACGACGAGCACCGGCACGTCGGCGTCGAGGATGATGTTCTGCGCCACGCTGCCGAGGAACGCCTTGCCCATCGGCGAGCGCCGGCGCGCCCCGATGACGAGCAGGTCGGGCCCGAGCTGCCCGACCGCGCCGAGGATCGCCTCGGAGACGTCCGAGATGTCGCGCCCACCGGCGACGAGCCGTACGTCCCAGCGCACGTCCGGCAGCGCGACCGCCGCGAGGGCCTTCTCGACGGCATCCGAGATGCCGGCCTTGTTGGCCTCCGCGATGTCGTTGTCGAGCGACTCGACGACGTGGACGACGACGAGGTCCGTGCTGCGGTATGCCGCCTGGCGGGCCCCTTCCTGCAGGGCGAGATCGCTCGAGCTGCGGGTGTGGTGGGCGACAGCGACGCTCATGACGTCACCCCGCTCACTTCTGCAGCTCGTGCGAGAGCTCGGCGAGCTCGTCCCCGCCGGCCATCTGCCGGGTCAGCTCGTCGAGAGCCACCTCGGACCGCTTCTTGTCGAGCACGGCCTGGCCGAGCTTGAGGATGACGAAGTGGTTGCCGACGAGGTACGCGTGGTGCGGGTTGTGCGTGATGAAGACGACGCCGAGGCCGGCGTCACGAGCCGCGGCGGTGTACTTCAGCACGACGCCCGACTGCTTGACGCCGAGGGCGGCGGTCGGCTCGTCGAGGATGAGCACGCGAGCACCGAAGTAGACGGCGCGGGCGATGGCGACGCACTGGCGCTGGCCGCCGGAGAGCGTGCCGATGGGTTGGTCGATGTCCTTGACGACGATGCCCATCTTGCGCAGCTCCTGGTCGGCGATGCGCTTCATCTCGTTCACCTTGAGCGGCGCGAACGGCCATCGACCGCTCACCTGCTCGGAGCCGAGGAAGAAGTTGCGCCACACCTCCATGAGGGAGACGACGGCGAGGTCCTGGTAGACCGTCGCGATGCCGTGCCCCAGGGACTCACGGGGGGAGGAGAAGGTGACCTCCTTGCCGTCGACCTTCATGGTGCCCTCGTTGTGGGGGTGCAGGCCGGCGATGATCTTGATCAGCGTCGACTTGCCGGCGCCGTTGTCGCCGAGGACGCAGGTCACCTCGCCGGCATTCACCGTCAGGTTGATGCCCTTGAGGGCGCGGATCGCGCCGTACGTCTTGCCGATGTTGCTCATCTGGACGAGCGGTTCGCCGCGGTGCAGGTTGCTGTCCGCGTGGTCTGCCAGGGTGTCGGTCATGTCAGCCCACCTTCCGGGCGGTCGAGAGCTTCTTGACGTAGAGGTTGACCATCACGGCGAGCAGGAGCATGACGCCGAGGAAGGCCTTGAACCAGTTGGGGTCCCACCCGGCGTAGACGATGCAGAGGCTGGTCATGCCGAAGATGAAGGCGCCGATGGCGACACCGATCGCGTTGCCGTAGCCGCCGGTGAGCAGGGTGCCACCCACGACGGCGGCGATGATGTAGAGGAACTCGTTGCCGACGCCGTTGCCGGCCTGGATGGTGTTGAAGTTGTAGAGGTAGTGCATGCCGGCGAACCAGCCGAGGAACGCCACCGTCATGAAGAGGCCGATCTTGACCCGGGTCACGGGCACGCCGACCGCTCGAGCCGAGTCCGAGTTGCCTCCGACCGCGTAGATCCAGTTGCCGACCTTGGTGCGCTGGAGCAGGTACGCGGACACGGCGACGAAGAGCAGCCACCAGATGACCGTGATCTGCAGGGTGACGGACCCGATCTGCCACTCGTGGGCGAACACCCAGTTGAGGGAGTCGTAGCCGGCCATCTGGTTGATGTTGGGGCTGGACACCGACCCGGTGACGAGCTTGGTGACGCCGAGGTTGGCGCCCTGCAGCACGAAGAATGTGCCCAGGGTGATCAGGAAGCTCGGGATCCCGGTCCTCATGACGAGGTAGCCGTTGAGGAACCCGATCGCCAGGCAGAGCACGAGCGAGAGGATCGCGCCGACCCAGAGGTTGATCCCGAGCTGGTAGCAGAACATCGCGTTGAAGAGCCCGGCAGTGGTGACGATGACACCGGCCGAGAGGTCGAACTCTCCGCCGATCATCAGCATCCCGACCGCGACGGCGACGATGCCGATGGTGGAGGACTGGTAGAGGACGGTGAAGAACGAGGCCGGGCTTCGGAAGGCCGGCGCGACGATGAGGAAGAAGAGGAAGATGACGACCGCGGCGACGAGGGCGCCGATCTCCGGCCGGGCCAGCAGTCGGTTGGACCAGCCGAGGGTGACCCGGTTGGACGCCTCGGCCGGGGCCGAGGGCGAGGGGCCGGTTTTGACGGGGGTGCTACTCATGACAGCTCCAGTGCTGTTCGGCGGGGGCCGGGCTGCCCAGACAGGTTGCCCAGACAGGCTGCCCAGACGGGCTGCCCAGACGGACCTGGACGGGCCCGGCCCCCCGGAGGCGGTTAGCGAGTGTTCTGCTTGATGAACGGGAGGACCTGGGCGATGTTCGTCTTGTCGACGAACGAGGGCCCGGTGAGCACGGCCTGGCCGCCACCGAGGACGTTCCCGTTCTTCTTGAAGAGGTAGAGCTGGGTGATCGCCATGTAGCCCTGCAGGTATGGCTGCTGGTCGATGAACCACTCGATCTTGCCGTCCTGGACCGCCTGCGCCGCGGCGGGGTTGGTGTCGAACGTCCCGATCTTGACGTTGACCCCGGCGCCCTGAGCAGCCTTGATCGTGTCGAGGGCCTGAGGCGCACCGAGGGTGATGACCCAGTTGATCGACTTGTCCTCGGTCAGCTTGGCCTGGATGGCGGTGGTGACGGCGGCGTCGTCAGCGCCGTTGACCTGCAGGTTCTCGGTGGCCGGGAAGGAGTCCTTGACGCCCGCGCAGCGGTCCTCGAGGGCCACCGACCCGGTCTGCTGGATGGTGCAGAGGATCTTGGTGGCGCCGGCGGCAGCTGCCCTCTTGCCGGCCTGCTGCCCGCCCAGCTTCTCGTTGGAGGCGAAGTGCGTCAGGGCGCCCGCCTTCTGGAAGAAGTCGATGCCGGAGTTGAAGGTGTCGACGGGGATTCCGGCGTCGACGGCCTTCTTGATGGTGGGGATGAGCGCGTCGGGTGTGACCAGCGTGGTCGCGATGCCGTCGACCTTGGAGTCGATCGCGTTCTGGATGAGGACCGCCTGCTTGCTGGCCTCCGGATCCGACGAGTACTTCAGCGTGGCCCCGGTGTCCTTGGCGGCCTGTTGCGCGCCGGCCTTGATGCGGTCCCAGAAGGTGTCGCCCGGTGTCTCGTGCGTGATCATCGCGAAGGTGTAGCCGCTGTTACCGCCGCCCCCGCCGCCGCCGCCCGTGGACGACGTGGTGGGGGCGCCACCGCCGCTGCAGGCGGCGAGGGTGACGGCGGCGGCCGTGGCCATGCTGGCAGCGGCGATCAGTCTCTTGCGAGTCCGAGTCGGAGTCATCGTTGATTCCTTTCGTTGCGTCGCGTGGCCCGGTCGCCGGAGTGACGCGACGATCTGTGACGGTTGTCCCGTCGATCAGAGATCTGGATGTCCCGCCAGCGGTGCAGCGGGTCGTTGAGGGGCTCTCGTCGCCTGTCTCACGACGATGGCGAGGGGCGGCGGCTGGTGCGTGTCGACCTTCGCACTGGCCCCGCCGTCGCGATGGACATCGTTGTCGGTGCCCACAGTTCGCAGCGTCAGTGCCAGCGATTGGAGGATGCCCCCGTCGACCGCGTCATGTCAAGAGATTGATCAAACATCAGAATGTCCTAACATTTGGTTGACATGACGACGGTCGCCGCTGGACGATCGGTGTCACCAAGCACGAGACACCCAAGGGAGTGTGCACATGCGCATCGGACTGGCCGGAGTCGGCCGCATCGGGGCCTTCCACGCCGAGACCCTCCGCGACCTCGCCGAGGTAGACGAGGTGGTCGTCGCAGACCTGGACGCCGACGCGGCCAAGGCCGTCGCCGAACGCCTCGGAGTCGGGTATGCCGCATCGCCGGCCGAGCTGCTCGCGCAGGGGGTCGACGGCTTCGTCATCGCCACCGCGACTCCGGGGCACGCCCCGCTGCTGCGGCTCGGTCTAGAGGCCGGTGTCCCGACCTTCTGCGAGAAGCCCGTCGCGGCCACGCTCGACGAGACGATGGACCTCGCCAAGCTCGTCTCGCAGACGAGCACCCCGGTGCACATCGGGTTCCAGCGGCGGTTCGACCGCGGCTACCAGCGGGCCCAGCAGGCCGTCGCGGCAGGCGAGCTCGGCTTCCTGCACAGCATCCGAGCGCAGACCCACGACCAGGCGCCGCCACACGCCGCCTACATCCCGACGAGCGGCGGCCTGTTCCGCGACTGCTCGATCCACGACTTCGACATCATCCGCTTCGTCACCGGCCGCGAGGTCGCCTCGGTCTACGCCACCGGCGCCAACAAGGGGGCGCAGTTCTTCACCGAGGCGGGCGACGTCGACACGGCCGCCGCCGTGCTCACGCTCGACGACGACACGCTCGTCTCCCTCTCGGCGACGCGCTACAACGGGGCCGGCCACGACGTACGCATGGAGGTCCTCGGCAGCGACGGCACCCTCGGCGTCGGCTACGACGACTCCCTCGCCGTCACCTCGGCCGAGCCGGGCGCCACCTACCCGGCCGGCCCGCGCCACTGGTCGTTCATGGAGCGCTTCCTCCCCGCCTACCGCGCCGAGCTGACCGCCTTCGCCGCTGTCGCCCGCGGCGCGCTGGTGTCGCCCTGCACCGTCGCGGACGCCCTCCAGGCCTTCCGCGTCGCCGAGGCGTGCGAACTCTCCCGCCGGGAGGGGCGCCCCGTGTCCCTCGACGAGATCCCGAGCCTGTGAGGACGTCGCACCGATGAGCACCCAGCCACCCACCCCAGCCGGCCCGGCCGCCCGAGCCGACGAGACGGCATACGACGTCGTCGCGATCGGGCGCACCGGCGTCGACATCTACCCGCTCCAGCACGGCGTGGGCCTCGAGAAGGTGCGCACGTTCGAGAAGTTCCTCGGCGGCAGCGCCACCAACGTCACCGTGGCGGCCGCGCGGCACGGCCACCGCGTCGCCCTCATCACCCGCACCGGCAAGGACGCCTTCGGCCGCTACATCCACGAGGCTCTGCAGGACTTCGGCGTCGACGACAGGTTCGTCAGCGCCGTCGACGGGCCGCCCACGCCGGTCACCTTCTGCGAGGTCTTCCCGCCCGACGACTTCCCGCTCTACTTCTACCGCTACCCGGCCGCCCCCGACCTGCTCATCGAGCCCGACGAGATGCCGCTCGACGCCATTCGCGACGCAGGCGTCTACTGGTCGACGGTCACCGGGCTGTCGCAGGAGCCGAGCCGGGCCGCGCACTTCCGCGGCTGGGAGGCCCGCGGCCGCCGCACCCACACCGTGCTCGACCTCGACTACCGCCCGATGTTCTGGGCCGACCCGGCCGAGGCGAGCAAGCAGGTCGGTCGCGCCCTCGAGCACGTCACGGTAGCCGTGGGCAACCGAGAGGAGTGCGAGGTCGCTGTCGGCCAGACCGATCCGCAGCGGGCAGCCGACGCGCTGCTCGAGCGCGGCGTCGAGCTCGCCGTCGTCAAGCAGGGGCCCAAGGGCGTGCTGGCCGCGACCCGCGACGAGCGCGTCGAGGTGCCCCCGTTCCCCGTCGAGGTCGTCAACGGTCTCGGGGCCGGGGACGCCTTCGGCGGGGCGCTCTGCCACGGCCTGCTCGAGGGCTGGGACCTGCGGCGGGTTCTCGAGTTCGCCAACGTCGCCGGCGCGATCGTCGCCAGCAGGCTCGAGTGCTCGACCGCCATGCCGACCTCGTCGGAGGTCGAGGAACGCCTCGCCGGTGCCCACTCCCACGCCAACCCGTTCGCCGCCGTCGCCGAGGAGGCACGATGACCACCACGCACCCACCCACGACGCCCGGCCTGGGCGCAGGTGTCGCCGTTGCCGTCGCCGACCTCACCGAGATCCGCGTGCGTGAGCCCGGCCGCATCGCCGCCGGGTGGGCGGCCCGTGAGCACCGGCCCCTCGTGCGCGAGGACGGCCGCATGCTCCTCGTCGCCGCCGACCACCCTGCCCGCGGCGCCCTCGGGGTGCGCGGGGCGGGTGCTGCGATGGCGAGCCGCAGCGACCTTCTCGAGCGACTCGTCACGGCACTCGGCCGACCCGGCGTCGACGGCGTGCTCGGCACGCCCGACGTGCTCGACGACCTGCTGCTCCTCGGCGCGCTCGAGGGCAAGATCGCGATCGGCTCGATGAACCGGGGCGGCCTCCAGGGGGCCAGCTTCGAGCTCGACGACCGGTTCACCGCCTACAGTGCCGCCGAGATCGCCGCGCGTGGCCTCGACGGCGGCAAGATGCTGACACGCATCTGCCTCGACGACCCCGGCACCGTCGCGACCCTCGAAGCGAGCGCCCGCGCCGTCACCGAGCTCGCCGAGCGACAGCTCATGGCGATGGTTGAGCCGTTCCTCTCGACGCGCGAGGGTGGGCGTGTGGTCAACCAGCTCGACCCCGACTCGACGATCAAGTCGATCCACATCGCCGCCGGCCTCGGCGCCTCGAGCGCGCACACCTGGCTCAAGCTGCCCGTCGTCGACGAGCTCGACCGCGTCATGGACGCGACCACCCTTCCGACGCTGCTGCTCGGCGGCGACCCGCAGGGCGACCCGCAGGACACGTACGCCTCGTGGGGTCGCGCCCTCGACCTGCCGGCCGTGCGCGGCCTCGTCGTGGGCCGCGCGCTCCTCTTCCCGCCCGACGGTGACGTCGCCGCGGCCGTCGACATCGCGGCCGGGCTGGTCCACGGCGGGGGCACGGCATGAGCTGGCACCACCCCTTCGGCACCACGGCACGCGACGGCTGGGACGTCGTCGTCGAGCCGGACTCCTCGGGCTGGGAGCACACGGGGATGTATGCCGGCCGTCTGTCCGACGGTGACGCCCGCACCCTCGAGGGCGGCCACCGTGAGCACGTCGTCGTGCCCCTCTCGGGGTCGGTGCACGTGGCCGTCTCGGGGGCGTCCGGCGAGCACGAGGCGAAGCTGGCCGGCCGCCGGTCGGTCTTCGCCGGAGCCTCGGACGTCGCGTACGTGCCGGCCGGGTCGTCCCTCACGGTGACGGCCGTCGGCGACGCCCGGGTCGCGGTCGTCTTCGCCGTGACCGACTCGGGTGAGGCGCGCTTCCCGTTCCGGCACGTGGCCGCCGACGAGGTGCCGGTCGAGCTCCGTGGCGCCGGCACCGCGTCGCGCGAGGTCCGCAACTTCGGCATCCCGGGGGTGCTCGGCGCCGACTCGATCATCGCCTGCGAGGTCATCACGCCCGGCGGCAACTGGAGCTCCTGGCCGCCGCACAAGCACGACGAGGAGCGGCCCGGCGAGGAGACCGCGCTCGAGGAGATCTACTACTTCGAGGTGGCCCCCTCGGCCGGCACGCCCGCCGCTGCCGGCACCGACCCCATCGGCTACCAGCGGGTCTACGGCACGGCGCACCGCCCGATCGACGTGCTCGCCGAGGTGCGCGACGGCGACGTCGTGCTCGTGCCGCACGGCTGGCACGGTCCGGCCATCGCGGCCCCCGGCTACGACATGTACTACCTCAACGTCATGGCCGGTCCCGGTGAGGAACGTGCCTGGCTCATCTGCGACGACCCGGCCCACGGCTGGGTGCGTGAGACCTGGGCGGACCAGCCCGTCGACCCCCGACTTCCCCTTGGAGGCACCCGATGACGCGTGACCTGCAGACCGACGCCGCCGCGAACGGTGCAACCGTGCGTCTCACGGTGGCGCAGGCCGTGGTGCGCTTCCTCGCCAACCAGTGGAGCGAGCGCGACGGCGAGCGGCAGAAGCTCTTCGCCGGCTGCTTCGGCATCTTCGGCCACGGCAACGTCGCCGGGATCGGTCAGGCGCTCCTCCAGAACGAGCTGGCCGATGGCGAGGAGCACCTCCCTTACGTCCTGGCCCGCAACGAGCAGGCCATGGTCCACACGTCGGTGGCGTACGCGCGTCAGAAGGACCGCCTGCAGACGTGGGCCTGCACCGCATCGGTCGGCCCCGGTTCGACGAACATGCTGACCGGAGCCGCGCTCGCGACGATCAACCGGATCCCGGTGCTGCTGCTGCCGTCCGGCACCTTCGCGACCCGGGTCAGCGCACCGGTGCTCCAGGAGCTCGAGCTGCCGTATGCCGCCGACGTGACGGTCAACGACGCCTTCCGCCCGCTGTCGAGGTTCTTCGACCGCGTCAGCCGGCCCGAGCAGCTGCCGTCCGCGCTGCTCGGCGCCATGCGGGTGCTCACCGACCCGGTCGAGACCGGCGCCGTGACGATCTCGCTGCCCCAGGACGTGCAGGCAGAGGCCCACGACTGGCCCGTCGAGCTCTTCGCCACCCGCGTGTGGCGGGTGGCCCGTCCGCTTCCCGAGGCCGTCGACATCGAGGACGCCGCGGCGGTGATCCGCTCGGCGAAGCGGCCGCTCGTCGTCGCCGGCGGAGGCGTGCACTACTCCGGCGCCGAGGAGGCGTTGCGGGCGTTCTGCGAGTCAACCGGCATCCCGGTCGGCGAGTCGCAGGCCGGCAAGGGCTCGCTCCCGCACGGCCACCCGCAGGAGATGGGCGCCGTCGGCTCGACCGGCACGACTGCTGCCAACGCGCTCGCTGCCGAGGCCGACGTCGTCATCGGCATCGGCACCCGATGGAGCGACTTCACCACCGCCTCGCGAACGGCCTTCCAGGACAAAGGGGTCCGCTTCGTCAACATCAACGTCGCCCGCTTCGACGCCGGCAAGCACTCGGGGCTCTCCGTCGTCGCGGACGCACGGGAGGCGCTGACCGCCCTGACGGCAGCACTGCAGGGGTATGCCGTCGACGACGCCTACCGGTCACGCCAGGCGAGGCTGTGGGCCGAGTGGGACGCGGCCGTCGAGGGCGCGTTCCACCCTCCGACCGAGGTCACCGACAAGCTCGCCGAGGGCCTGCTCACCCAGGGCCAGGTGCTCGGCGCCGTCAACGAGCTCACCGACCCGCGCGACGTCGTGCTCTGCGCCGCCGGCTCGATGCCCGGCGACATCCACAAGCTCTGGCGGGTGCGCGACCGCAAGGCGTACCACGTCGAGTACGGATACTCCTGCATGGGCTACGAGGTGCCCGCGTCGATCGGCATCCGCCTCGCGGACGAGACGCGTGACGTCTTCGCCATGGTCGGCGACGGCGGCTACCTCATGATGCCGACCGAACTGGTGACCGCCGTGCAGGAGCGGGTCAAGGTGGTCGTCGTGCTCGTGCAGAACCACGGCTTCCACTCGATCGGCTCGCTGTCCGAGTCGCTCGGCTCGCAGCGCTTCGGGACCTCCTACAGGTTCCGGGGTGAGTCGTCCGGGCGTCTCGACGGCGACGTCCTGCCCGTCGACCTCGCCGCCAACGCCCGCAGCCTCGGCGCCCACGTCATCGAGGTGCACTCGCTCGACGAGCTGCACCAGGCGATCAAGGAGGCCAAGGCGTGGCCGACGGACGGTGGTCCCGTCGTCATCCACGTCGAGACCGACCCGCTCGTGCACGCCCCCGACAGCGACTCCTGGTGGGACGTCCCGGTCTCCGAGGCCAGCGACCTCGAGTCGACGCGCACGGCATACGGCGAGTACCTCGACCACAAGGCCACCCAGCGCCCCCTGCTCTCCCCGCCCCGCGCGGACTGAAACCTCTGGCCGACAAAGGAGTTCGCCCCTCATGAAGTTCGCCCTCGACCCCTACATGTTCCGCGAGGCACCGCTGCTCGAGCTGCCCGGCCTCGTCGCCGACCTCGGCTACGAGTGGATCGAGCTGTCCCCGCGCGACGACTTCATCCCGTTCTTCAACCACCCACGCGTCGACGACGGCGGGGTGGCCGCCTTTCGCAAGGCGCTCTCGGCCGCCGGTGTCGGCGTCTCGTCAGTGCTGCCGCTCTTCAGGTGGTCCGGGCCCAGCGAGGAGGACCGACAGGCCGCGGTGCGCTACTGGAAGCGCGCCATCCAGATCGCCTCGCTGCTCGGCGTAGACACGATGAACTCCGAGTTCAACGGCAACCCGCGCGAGGCCGCTGCCTGCGAGCGGATGTTCTGGCGCTCGATGGAGGAGCTGCTGCCCGAGTTCGAGAAGGAGGGCATCCGGCTCGTGCTCGAGCCGCACCCCGACGACTGGGAGGAGGACGGCAAGCGCGCCGTCGACATCATCCGAGGGATCAACAGCCCCAACGTCAGCTTCCTCTACTGCGCGCCGCACACGTTCCACCAGGGCGACGACTGCGACGGGATCATGGACAAGGCCGGCGACCTGCTGACGATGGTCCACGTCGCCGACGCCTACGACCACACCGCGTCGTCGGGGCTGCGCTACATCGTCAACCCGCCCGGATCGCAGGTCACGGTGCACCAGCACCTCGACATCGGCCAGGGCGAGGTCGACTTCGACCAGTTCTTCCGCGGGCTCGAGCGCATCGGGTTCGACGGGATCGTCACCTCCTGCGTCTTCGCCTGGGAGGACCGCGCTCGCGAGTCGACCGAGTACATGCGCGACACGATCCGCTCCTACCTCGACAAGTGGTCGACGCCGCCCACGTTCGTCTCCCCCTGACCGCCCCGAAGCCCGCCACCCGGCATACGCCCGCTGTCTCACCCCGAAGGATCCACCATGAGCACGCCCACCCGCATCACCCACCTCATCGACGGCCAGTCGTGGAGCGGCACCGCCGAGCGCACGTCGCCCGTCTTCAACCCCGCGACCGGTGAGCAGACCGGCGTGCTCGACCTCGCCTCGGCGGCACTCGTCGACGAGGTCGTGAAGTCGGCCGCTGCGGCCTGGGAGTCGTGGGCCGACGCCTCGCTCGCCAAGCGCGCCCAGGTGCTCTTCGCGTTCCGCGAGCTGCTCAACTCCCGCAAGGACGAGATCGGCGCGCTCATCACGGCCGAGCACGGCAAGGTGCTGAGCGACGCCGTCGGCGAGGTGACGCGCGGCCTCGAGGTCGCCGAGTTCGCCTGCGGCATCCCGCACCTGCTCAAGGGCGGCTTCAGCGAGAACGCCTCGACGAACGTCGACGTCTACTCGATCCGACAGGCCGTCGGGGTCGTCGCCGTCATCTCGCCGTTCAACTTCCCGGCCATGGTGCCCCTGTGGTTCATCCCGATCGCCATCGCCTGCGGCAACTCCGTCGTGCTCAAGCCGTCGGAGAAGGACCCGTCGGCGGCGCTCGCCATCGCCGCCCTCTGGAAGGAGGCCGGCCTGCCCGACGGCGTCATGCAGGTCGTGCACGGCGACAAGGAGGCCGTCGACGCGCTGCTCACGCACCCCGACGTCAAGTCGGTGTCGTTCGTCGGCTCGACGCCGATCGCGAAGTACGTCTACGAGACGGGCACGGCCCACGGCAAGCGCGTCCAGGCCCTCGGCGGCGCGAAGAACCACATGCTCGTGCTGCCCGACGCCGACCTCGACCTCGCCGCCGACGCCGCGGTCAACGCCGGATTCGGCTCGGCGGGGGAGCGGTGCATGGCCATCTCGGCCCTCGTCGCCGTCGAGCCGATCGCCGACGAGCTCATCTCGAAGATCCGCGACCGCATGGGCAAGCTCGTCACGGGCGACGGCACGCGCGGCGCCGACATGGGGCCGCTCGTGACGAAGCAGCACCGCGACAAGGTCGCCGGCTACCTCGACTCCGGGGTGGCGGACGGTGCGACGCTCGTCGTCGACGGTCGTGAGAGCGACTTCGACGCCGACGGTGACGGCTACTTCCTCGCGCCGACCCTCTTCGACGGCGTCAAGCCCGGCATGTCGGTCTACGACGACGAGATCTTCGGCCCGGTGCTGTCGGTCGTGCGCGTGCACTCCTACGACGAGGGGCTGAAGCTCATCAACTCCAACCCGTACGGCAACGGCACCGCGATCTTCACCAACGACGGCGGCGCGGCCCGCAAGTTCCAGCGCCAGGTCGAGGTCGGAATGGTCGGCGTCAACGTGCCGATCCCCGTTCCCGTCTCGTACTACTCCTTCGGCGGCTGGAAGAACTCGCTCTTCGGCGACACGCACGCCCACGGCATGGAAGGCGTCCACTTCTTCACCCGGGGCAAGGTCGTCACGTCCCGCTGGCTCGACCCGAGCCACGGCGGCCTCAACCTCGGCTTCCCCCAGAACGACTGACGAGGTACGCGGGGACGCCCGTCCCCGCGTACGCAGCCCAACGCGTACGTACGCCTTCACCCCTTCCCCCTGAGAGGACCCCGAACGATGGCCGAGTCCAAGGCCCGCAACACCGACGAGCGTTACAGCAAGCTGACGATCGGCGTGTGTCCCGACCAGTGGGGCGTGTGGTTCCCCAACGACGACAAGCAGATCCACTGGGAGACCGCCCTCGACGAGATGGCCGAGGCTGGCTTCTCGGTGATGGAGACCGGCCCGTTCGGCTACTTCCCCAAGGAGTCGGCGCGCCTCAAGGACGAGATGGACAAGCGCGGCTTCCGCGTCGTCGCCGGCACCGGCTGGGGCATCCTGCACAAGCAGGAGGCGTGGGCCGACACGGAGAAGACGTTCCGTGAGATCGCCGAGACGCATGCCGCCGTTGGCGCGGAGTACATCGTGCACCTGCCGCCGCTCTTCCGTGACGACAAGACGTGGGAGTTCACCGACGACCGCACGCTGTCGACGGAGGCGTGGAACGCGTACATCAAGAACGCCGACAGGCTCGGTCGCATCATGAAGGAGGACTACGGCCTCACGATGGTGCTGCACCCCCACGGCGACAGCCACATCGAGACTCCCGAGGACATCGACCGCATCTTCCAGGCGACCGACCCCGACTACGTCGGCTTCTGCCTCGACACCGGCCACGTCGTCTACGGCGGCGGCGACCCGGTCGAGCTGTGCCGCAAGTACCCCGAGCGCATCTCCTACGTCCACATCAAGGCGATGGACGAGGGGCTCGTGAAGCAGGCGCACGACGAGGACTGGCCGTTCGGTCTCGCCGTGGCGAAGGGCTGCTCGGTGCGGCCGCCCGCAGGTGCCCCCGACATGCCGCCGCTCATCGAGGCCCTCGCCGACCTCGACAAGGAGCTGTACGTCGTGTGCGAGCAGGACATGTACCCGTGCGACCCGTCCTACCCGCTGCCCAACGCCATCCAGACCCGCGAGTACCTCGCGTCCATCGGTCTCGGCCTGCTCTGAGCCGTTGAGGCTCAAGGCGATTCACTGACGAAGGAGTCAACGACAATGACTGTTCGCATCGGGATGATCGGTCCCGGCGGCATGGGCCAGGCCCACATCGACCGCATCCACACCGTCATCGCCGGCGGCCGTGTCGTCGCGGTCGCCGACGTCGACGAGGTGCGCGCGAAGGAGGTGGCCGCGCGGATCGACGGGACGGCGTACGCGTCGTCGGCGGAGCTGATCGCCTCCGACGACGTGGATGCGGTCATGATCTGCAGCTACGGCCCGGCGCACGAGGTCGACGTCCTGGCGGCGATAGCCGCCGGCAAGCCGGTGTTCTGCGAGAAGCCGCTGACGCCGACCGCCGAGGCCGCGCTGCGGATCATGGAGGCGGAGCAGAACGGTGGGCGTCGTCTGGTCACAGTGGGATTCATGCGCCGTTTCGACCGCAGCTACCGGCAGATGAAGGCGCTGCTCGACTCGGGCGAGCTCGGTGAGACGCTCATGGTGCACTGCGCGCACCGCAACCCGACCGTGCCCGAGCACTACACGTGGGACATGGCGATCAACGACACCGCCATCCACGAGGTCGACACGATGCGCTGGCTGCTCGGCGAGGAGTTCGTCTCGGCACGCGTCGACAAGCCGAAGAAGACGTCGCTGCGGTTCGAGCACCTGCAGGACCCCCTCGTGCTCATCCTCGAGACCGAGTCGGGCGTGCGGGTCGACGACGAGATCTTCGTCAACTGCCAGTTCGGCTACGACATCCGCTGCGAGGCCGTCGCCGAGAAGGGCACCGTGTCGCTGGGCGACCAGAACGCGATCGTGGTGCGCGACGGCGTCGGGGTCCGGAACGCGATCGCCCGCGACCACAACGACCGCTTCTGGGGGGCGTTCGTCACCGAGGTCCAGGAGTGGATCACTGCTGTTGCCGCCGGCCAGCACACGGGGTCGACGTCGTGGGACGGGTATGCCGCCGCGTGCGTCTGCGACGCCGGTGTGCGGGCGCTCACCGACGACGGTGTGGTGAAGGTCGAGATGATCGCGAAGCCCGACTTCTACGCCTGACCCGGGTTCCCCCGCGGCCTTTGCCGAACCTTCGACGCACGTGGACAGATGTGTGCATCCGTGGCTACTTTGGGCAGATCGTCGCGGGGGCGGTCAGCCTCCGCGGTCCGATCGAGAGGGCCGTCCCATGTCTCGTCACGTGAACCCCTGTCCCTCAGCCACGTCGGATCGGTCGGCCTGACGTGGCCGGCGCGGGCCCGGAGCTCAAGCGGGCGCTCAACCAGCGGCAGCTGACCATGATCGCCATGGGCGGCGTGATCGGGGCAGGCCTGTTCGTCGGGTCCGGGACCGTCATCCACGACACCGGCCCGGGGTCGTTCATCACCTACGCGCTGTGCGGCGTCCTCATCATCATGGTGATGCGGATGCTCGCGGAGATGGCCGTGGCCAACCCCTCGACCGGGTCGTTCGCGGACTACTCCCGCAAGGCGCTCGGCGACTGGGCCGGCTTCTCCGTCGGGTGGCTGTACTGGTACTTCTGGGTCATCGTCGTGGGCTTCGAGGCCGTGGCCGGAGCCAAGGTCATCAACTTCTGGCTCCCGGGCGTGCCGACGTGGGTGCTCAGCCTCGTGCTCATGCTCCTCATGACGGGCACCAACCTGATCTCGGTCTCGTCGTTCGGCGAGTTCGAGTTCTGGTTCGCGGGGATCAAGGTCGCGGCGATCATCGCCTTCCTCGCCTGCGGCGCCCTCTTCGTCTTCGGCATCTGGCCGAACGCCGACCTCGACTTCAGCAACCTCACCGCGCACGGTGGCTTCTTCCCCAACGGCGGTCTGGCGGTCACGGCGGGTGTCGTGACGGTGATCTTCTCGATGGTGGGCGCCGAGATCGCGACCATCGCCGCCGCTGAGTCGGACAACCCGGAACGGGCCGTCTCCAAGGCTGCGAACTCGGTCATCACCCGCATCGCCATCTTCTTCGTCGGCTCGATCTTCCTGCTCGCGGTCATCCTGCCGTGGAACTCGGCCACCCTCCAGGCGTCGCCCTACGTCGCGGCCTTCCAGAAGATGGGCATCCCGTACGCCGACCACGTGATGAACGCGGTCGTGCTCACCGCCGTGCTCTCGTGCCTCAACTCGGGCCTCTACACCGCCTCCCGGATGCTGTTCGTGCTCGCTGCCCGCCGTGAGGCGCCGGCGTCGATGGTGTCGGTCAACTCCCGGGGCGTGCCGATGGTCGCCATCCTCGCCTCGTCGGTCGTCGGCTTCCTCGCGGTCATCATGGCCGCGGTCTCGCCCGACACCGTCTTCTCGTTCCTGCTCAACTCGTCCGGTGCCGTCATCCTCTTCGTCTACCTGCTCATCGCCGTCTCGCAGATCCTCCTGCGCTACCGGGGCGACGCGTCGACGCTCAAGGTGAAGATGTGGTGGTTCCCCGCGCTCTCGGTCATCACGGCATTGGCGATCGTGCTCGTGCTCGTCCAGATGGGCCTGACCGCGGACGTGCGGATCCAGCTCGTGCTGAGCCTCGTCTCGTTCGGCATCGTGCTCGTGCTCTTCTTCATCAACCGGGCCCGCATCGCGCGTCTGCCTGCGCGGGTGTCGCCCGCGCTTTCCGGTGAGGCGCGTCGCGTCCTGGTGCTGGCCAACCAGACCCTCGAGGCCGACGAGCTCATGCACGAGCTCCAGCGCATCGACACGATGGGCAAGGCCACCTACTACGTATGCGTGCCGGCCAGTGCCGTGGAGACGGGCACCGCTTCGACGCACGGTGCCGTGTCCGTCGCCGAGGCGACCACGGAGGCCGCGCAGGCGCGGCTGGACCGGACGCTCGAAGCCCTGCGGGCGCACCACCTGGACGCGACGGGCGGGCTCGGCGACTATCGCCCGCTGCGTGCCCTCCGGGCGGCGGTCAGCGAGTTCCACCCCGACCAGATCGTCATCGTGACGCTGCCGGCGTCGGACTCGATCTGGCAGCGCTTCGAGGTCGTCGACCGCGCCGGTGAGCTCGGTCTGCCGGTGACCCACGTCGAGGCCGCCTCGCTCGCCGTGCAGGCGTGAGCCGTGACGATCGTCGTCGCCTTCACGGCGCAGGACAGCGGCACGTCGGCGCTCGAGCTGGCCGCCGTGCTGTCACGGTCCACGGGCGAGCCCCTCACCGTGGCGGTCGTCGTGACGACTCCTCAGGCGGCGGGTGCCGTGGAGTTCGTCGACGGCAACTACCTCGGCCCGCTCAGAGCCTGGGGTGAGTCCGTGCTCGAGCAGGCGCGGGAGTCTCTGCCTCCCGACGTCCGGTCGAGCTTCGTCGTGCGTGCGGCATCGTCCATCCCGGCAGGGCTGCTCGACCTGGCAGCCGAGGTCGGGGCGTCCGCGCTCGTGCTCGGCTCCTCGAGCAAGGGTGCGCTGGGCCGCATCTCCTTCGGAAGCGTGACGGACCGGCTCGCGCACTCGGCGCCCCTGCCGGTGCTGCTCGCTCCACGGGGCTATCGGCCGGCGCCGGGGTCCCGCCTTCGACGGGTGACGATCGGGTTCGGCGGGTCCTCGGGTGCGGCACACGTGGCGACTGCCGCGGCCGGCCTGGCCGCTTCGGTCGGGGCGAGCCTTCGCGCGGTGTCGTTCGCTGTCAGGCCGCCCAAGAGGCTCTACGGCAGCGTCGAGGAGGCGGCCGACGACCTCGTCGTCGACCGGTGGTTGGCCCGCACGACGAGTGCTCTCCGAGCCCAGGTGGGAGCGCTGGACGCTGCGCTGGCCGAGCGCCTCGCGCGGTCGCTCGTGGTCGGTGAGGGTGTCTCGTGGAGCGCGGCGATCTGGGACGTCGAGTGGAGTGACGGCGACCTGCTCGTCGTCGGACCGAGCTCGTCGGCCCCGGCAGCCCGGTTCTTTCTCGGCTCGCGCGCCTCGAAGATCGTCCGGTCGTCGCCCGTGCCGGTCTACCTCGTGCCGGCTCCCCGCGGCGGCTGAGTCCGCTCTGCGCCAGACCGGTCTCTGTCATGGCGAGGTAGGGCCCGGGTGCTCCCGCGAGGCGGTCATCGCGGCCGTCGGCGAGTGCGACGCCACAGGGTCGTGGGGCACGCCGAAACGCTCGGATCCTGCTCCCCTGAGGGGAGCGGGATCCGAGCGCTCGCACTGCTTGTGCCGCCTCCGAAGGAGGCACTCCCAGATCGGGAGATCAGTCCGCGATCTGGAGGGCCTTGACCTCGTCACGTGCTGCGACGACGGCCGCGTGCTGACGAGTCACGACGTCGCGGAAGCCGGCGCTGAGGTCCTGCTTCAGGGCCTTCTCGTACTCCGTGACCGCGTGGTCCTCACCCGTGACCGCGGCGCCGAGGACGCTGCCCGCGTCGTCGCCGGTCAGGGCGTCCTTGAGCGCGATCCAGCCCCGGTGCACGGCTGCGGTGGCGGACCCACTCTTGTCGACCTCGTCGCCGTACTCGTGGCCCATCGCGACGATCTCGCGGTGGAAACCCGCGCGCTGCTCTGACAGTCGCTGCAGCGTCGTCGCCCACTCCGGGCGGTCGTCATTGCGCAGCTTGTCTGCGGCTGAGGCGAATCCGCGCTCGCCGTCCTTCAGCGTCTCCACGAGCTCCTTGGCGGCCTTGGCGTCATCCGACATGTTCACTCCTTCGCTCGATGTGCTGGTCCTCCCAGTCCTACCCGCCGAGCGAACCGCTCAACCGGGGTCCCGGCTGGTTGCCTCGAATCGGGCGGTGGTCGAAGGTGGAGGGTATGGAGAAGCGAAGGCTCGGCCGGCTGGGGCACCAGAGCTCCGTGCTCATCTACGGCGCAGCGGCCCTGGCCGAGGTGACCCAGGACGTCGCAGACGCCTCGATCCAGGAGGCCCTCGACGGCGAGATCAACCACTTCGACGTGGCTGCCAGCTACGGCGAAGCCGAGCTGCGGCTGGGACCGTGGATGCCGCAGATCCGCGACCGGATCTTCCTGGCGACCAAGACCGGTCGTCGTGACCGCGAGTCCGCGTGGCGCGAGCTCAACGCCTCGCTCGAGCGGCTTCAGACCGACCGCGTCGACCTGCTGCAGCTCCACGCGATCGGCGATCTCGGCGAGCTTGACCTGGCCACCGGGCCGGATGGGGCGCTCGAAGCTGCGGTGCGCGCCATGGATGAAGGGATCGTGGGCGCCGTCGGTGTGACCGGCCACGGAGAAGAGGCCGCGCAGACCCACCTCGAGGCGTTGCGACGCCACCCGTTCGCGACCGTGCTGACCCCGCTCAACCCGGTGCTCTGGCGCGACGACACCTACCGGACGGCCTACCGCGCGTTGGTCGACGAGGCGCGCCGTCAGGACGCGGGGCTGATGACGATCAAGACGGTGGCGCGACGCAACTGGCCGCAAGGGGCCGACCAGACGCACACGACCTGGTACGAGCCGCTGCAGCAGCAGGACGCGATCACGGCGGCGGTCTCGTGGGTGCTGGCGCACGACGAGGTCGCCGGCATACCGACGGCGGGCGACGTGAGGCTGCTGGGCATGCTGCTCGAGGCCGAGCGCAACCGGATCTCACCGGAGGCCGCCGAACGGGAGCTGTCCGGCGACGACCACTACGCGTCACCGTTCGTCGAGATGCCGATCTGACCCCTGTCGATGACGTACTTCTGGACGGCCGTGGGTGGACTGCTCGCGAGCGGGATCGGCCTGATCGTCTGGGGGTCGCTCACCGGACCCGATAGCGCGGGCCGCGACGTCGAGGCGCGACGAAACCGCGAGATGCAGATCGGCGCCGTGCTGGTGGGGGTCTCGCTGCTCGTCCTGGTGGTCGCCTACCTCACGGCCGACTGGCCCTAGGGCTGGTCCGTGCGCACCGGGTAGCGCAGGTGTGTCACTCCGACCCCCTCGACGACGGTCGGGTTGCCGAGGATGGCCGGCGCGTCGGTGAGGTGGTCGAAGAGCCGCACCCCGCCGCCCAGCAGGATGGCTGCTACGTCGACCTGGAGGTAGTCGAGCAGTCCGGCGTCGAGGCACTGCTGGATGGTGTCGGCCCCGTGCACGGCGACGGACTTCCTGCCCGCGGCGGCCTGGGCCTGCCGGACCGCGCTCTCGATGCCGTCGGTGACGAAGTGGACCGTCGACTCGGGTCGCGGCCAGCCCTCGGGGACCTCGTGGGCGAGCACGAAGGCCGGACCCCACGCATGGTTGCCGCCCCAGCCCTGCGCGGTCTCGAACGTGCGGCGGCCGGTGATCAGCGCGCCGAGCCCTGACGTGAGCTCGTGGAAGTGCTGCGCGCTCGGCTCGGACATCGTGAACGTCATGGGGTCCGAGCCGCCCGCCTCGACCGCGACGTCGCCGGAGCCGAAGTACCACGCGAAGACTCCCATCACGTCGCCGTCGGGGCCGGCGACGTAGCCGTCGAGCGACATGGACATGATCGCGATGACGTCGGTCATGGTGGTGGTTCCTCTCCGTCGGGTAGGCCCTGCCAGCGAGGACCGTCACCCTTCCATCGAACTGGACGACGTCGTTTCGACAGCCGTTCGAGCCTCGTCTTTCGTCGACGAGGGCGGCGCCTGCGAGTCAGATGGCCCGTCGCCCCACGGCGAAGGCGAACCCCACCCAGGTGTGCCGGTTGCCGGCCCAGCACCAGCCGACCTTGGGTCCGCCTCGTCGCGCACGCGCTCATCGAGTCGCAGCAGCGGCGCGAGGGCCGAGATGTCGAGGCTGGATGCGGGCACGAGGTCCTCCAACGCTGGTATCGATCGAACTTTGGGGAGCAGGCTGGTCCCGAGGTCTGCCCCCCTGACCTGGGGGACGGCGGCGAACCCACTCCCAACCCTGACGGAGTGGGTTCGCTGACGTGCGGAGCACGCGCCGTCGCGTCGGTGAGTGCGTCGGAGCTCGCCAGGAGGGTCATCGGGCGGCGCTAGAATTCGGACGTGCTGGCCCGGGTCGGGATCTCGGGGGTGGTGGCCGCGCTCTCGGTGAGCAGTGACCTTACTCGTGGGCGCCCGGCCGGCGAGGCGATGCGCGCGTGCCTGGTCGCCACCGAGCTGGCTCGTCGAGACGGCCGACCTGCCTCCCGCATCGGAGAGGTCTACTACGCGACCCTGCTGCGCTTCGCCGGCTGCGCCGCCACCTCGCACGAGCTGGCCGCATCGTTGGGCGGCAACGACATCCAGGTCAGGTCCGCGGGAGACCTCGTCGACACGGCCCGCCCGGTCGAGGCCCTCCGCCTCCTCGCGGGTCTGGGGACCGGCGTCGATCGACTCCGTGTGCTGGCCCGGGCTCCCCGTGTGCCCGGCCTGGTCGCGTCCGGCGCACGTGCCGACTGCGAGGTGGGTGCACAGCTGACGTCGCTGCTGCGGCTTCCGACAGCGGTGATGGACTCCGTGCGGTGCGCCTTCGAGCGGTACGACGGCAAGGGGGTGCCGGAGGGGTGGACCAGAGAGCAACTCCCCGAGCCAGCTCGCTATGCCGCCGTCGCGCACGCGGCGGTCATGTTCGATGCAGAGGCCGGCCACGCGTACGCCGTGGAGAACGTCACCCAGTGGTCCGGACGCGCGCTGGACCCGGCCGTCACCGCCACGTTCCTGGCCGCATCGCACGAGCTGCTCGAATGCTCGGCTACCGACGACGTGTGGGCCGCGGTCGTCGCGGGCGAGCCCGAGCCGCGCCGCTTCTTCCGCGACGAGGTCCACCTTGACGAGGTGCTGGCAGGGTTCGGTGACGCGGCAGACCTGAAAGCGCCCTTCTTCCAAGGACATTCGCGCGGTGTGGCGATGCTCGCGCGGGCGGCGGCCGACTCGCTCTCTGGAGTCGACCCGTCTGTGGTGCACCGCGCCGGGCTCGTCCACGACCTGGGGCGGGTCGCTGTGCCCACCGGGGTGTGGGAGCGGCCCGGTGCGCTGCGACCCGAGGAGTGGGAGCTCGTGCGTCTGCACCCGTACCACTCGGGCCGCATCGTCGCCCGCTCTCCAGTGCTGCAGCCGCTGGCCTCGATCGTGAGCCGACACCACGAGCGGCTCGACGGCTCCGGCTACCCGAGGGGCGTCACAGCCAGCGAGCTCGACCCCGCCACAAGGCTTCTCGCCGCCGCCGACGTCTGGCGGACGCTCGGGGAGCCCCGTCCACATCGGGCGGCGTTGACGCCGAAGGATGCCGCGCGGGTCATCTCCTCGCTCCCGCTCGACCGTGACGCCGTGCGCGCGGTTCTCGCTGCCGACGGCGGTCCGCGACCGACCTTCCCACCGCTGCCGCTCGAGCTCACCGAGCGTGAGCTCGAGGTGCTGCGGCTGCTGGCGGCCGGGCTCACCAAGAAGCAGATCGCGGAGCGCCTCTTCATCTCGCAGTCGACGGTGCACACCCACACGGTGCACGTCTATGCCAAGTGCCAGGTCACCACGCGAGCAGGCCTCGCGATGCTCGCCATGCGGCACGGTCTCGCGGCACTCTCGGACCCGGCCCCGTGAAGCGGTGTCTTCCGTGCCTCGTGGGTCCGGCAGGCATCGACCGAACAGTCGATGTGCGCGTCACCCGGTCGTTCCTAGCGTGGGTGGCAGATCGACGACCGACCTGAGGAGGATCCGATGACCACCCTGACCAGCTCGACAGACTCGCGCGACTCCACCGACGCGAGCTCACAGGCCGCGGCCGACATCCAGGCCGTCCGTGCCGGCTTCGAGGCCGTGCGCATGGGCGACCTCGCCGCCTTCGCCGCGGGCTTCCACGCCGACGCCACCTGGAACCACCGCAACCCCGACCGGCTCGGCGGGGTCAAGCACGGCATCGGCGAGATCCTGTCGTTCCTCGGTGCCTCGATGGAGCTCACCTCGGGCACCCTGCGCCCAGTGCCTGAGCTGTTCATGCCCGACGGGGGTGGGCACGTCGCCGTGCTCACACGGATCACGGCCACGCGCCCCGACGGCCGCAGCTTCGACGACCTGCAGGTGCTCTACTTCCAGCTCGAGGACGGAAAGGTCGTCTCCGTCGACCAGTTCGTCGGTGACCCTCCCGTCGTCACGGACTTCTGGGCCTGAGCGCCGCGCGGCGCGCGCGCCAACGGGCGGCCTTCCTCGTCAGCCCTTCTGGAGCTCCTCGGCGAGCATCACGAGGATCCCGCTGGGCCCGCGTACGTAGGTGAGCTTGTAGACGTCCTCGTAGGTCGCGACGCCGCGCAGCGGGTGGCAGCCGTGCCTCGCCGCGGTTGCGAGGGCGTCGTCGATGTCGTCGACCGAAAAGGCCACGCGGTGCATGCCGATCTCGTTGGGCAGGGTGGGCTCGGTCTCGATCGCGTCCGGGTGGATGTACTCGAACAGCTCGAGGCGGCCGTTGCCGTCGGGGGTCTGGAGCATCGCGATCCTGGCGTGGTTGCCGTCGAGGCCAACTGCCGTGTCGGTCCACTCGCCGCTGACCGTGTCACGGCCCAGGACCGTGAGCCCCAGATCGGCGAAGAACGCGATCGTCGCCTCGAGGTCGCGGACGGCGATCCCGACGTTCTCGAGTTTGATGGGCATGCAGCGCACGCTACCGAGTCGGCTCCCGCCCGCGGCGGCTCGATCGGGGATAGCGTCCCGTCATGGACATGCTGAGGGGCGAGCAGATCGCCGAGGCCGACCTGACCGACTGGCGCAAGCTGGCCCAGGGCCTGCATGCCCGCTTCACGGTCGGCAGCTTCGGCGCCGGCGCACGGTTCGTCGCTGCAGTGGCCGAGGCGGGCGACGCGATCGGCCACCACCCCCATGTGGTGCTCGGCAAGGGCTACGTGGACCTCGAGCTGGTCAGCGACGACGCCATCTACCGCGACGACGAGGGCGCCGAGCACGTCGTCGAGTGGGTGACCCAGCAGGACGTCGACCTCGCCCGACGGATCAGCGAGATCGCCGCCGACCACGGAGTCACCGCAGATCCCGGCTCAGTCAGTGAGATCGAGCTGGGCCTGGACACAGCGCAATCCGCGACCATCGCCCCCGTGTGGGCTGCGTTGTTGACCGGCAGCGCCGAGTCCCAGGGGCGCGGGACACCGAGCGACGAGGTGCGGGACGGCACCGGACGCGTACCAAATCTGTGGTTCGGTGACCTCGACGAAACAGAGACCCCGCGCCAGCGGTTCCACGTGGAGGTCTATGTGGCCCCGGAGGCGGCCGACCAACGGATCGCCGCCGTCCTCGCTGCGGGTGGCACCGTAGTCGACGACAGCGACGCGCCATCGCTGACCGTGATCGCCGACCAGGACGGCAACAGGGGAGTCCTCTGCGTCGACACGTCCGCCGCGGCGAAGGGCTGAGAGACGCGTCCGGTTGACACCGCCCGCATACGCCGGTGAGTGACGTTCGCCTGCGCCGCGGGCGAACGATGTCGGCCGGGAGAACGGCTGAACCGGGGCGAGACAGCGCGCCTGACCCTATGTAGACTTCTGCTATGAGTGACGAACCGCGGATGACCGTCACGACGGTCGAGGTGCTCCAGACCTTCGTCCGCGACACGACGAGCGAGCGCTACGGCCTGGAGATCATGGCCCTGACCGGGCTGCCCAGCGGGACGGTGTTCCCGATCCTCGCCCGTTTCGAGCGGCTGGGCTGGCTCGACAGCGGTTGGGAGGACGTCGACCCCGCGGCCGTCGGCCGGCCCCAACGTCGGTACTACCGGCTCACCGCGCAGGGCCTCGAGAGTGCGGAGGCCGCGCTCGCGAAGGTCGCCCACGCTCGCGAGCGGCGCCGCTCGGTGCTGCGGCCGGCATACGGGAACGGCGCCTCCTGATGGGCACGCCCGAAGAGGCAGAGCCCCCAGTGCTCGCCGGCCTGCTGTGCCGGCTTGCGGCCGCAGCGCTGCCGCGCGCCAGCCGGCAGCGCTACCTCGCGGAGTGGCGCGCCGACCTCACCGACCTCGCGGCCGACTCGGGCCAGCCGTTCGCCTACGCCTGGAGCATCCTCTTGCACGCCGTAGAGCTGCGCCGGGTGCTCGCCCACGCGGGGGCGAGCATGAGCCGACCGCTTCGCTGCCGACTTCATCTGCATGACTTCGTAGCCGTGCACGACAGCCCCGAGGACCGCAGGTACGTCAGTCGCCACTGCCGCCGGTGCGGCTACATCAAGGATGACGGGCGTGGTGCCAGTCAGCCCCCGGACGGGCTGGTGTGGGGTGCGTCCATGGGCATCCACTGAGCTGAGCGTCGTCCCGGGTCTTCGGGAGGGGTGGCTGCATGACCGCGATGCGCATCGAACTGCCCTCGGCGTCAGGTCGCCCGGCCGGTCGCTGGGCGTCTGCCCAGCGACCGGAGCTTACGACGTGGCGGGCGCGATGACGGCCCAGAACGGTCCGGGTGCCTGGACGGCGATGGTGGTGCCGATGCTCGACAGCGGCAGCCGGATGTCTGCCGCGGCCGAGCCGGTGCAGACGCTTCCGATGAGCACCTCCCCGTCGCCGGTGACGGTGAAGCGCCCTGGCCCCGGGCAGCTGACCGTCACGAAGGCCTCGTTGCTGCGGCGCCCTTCGAGCGTGTAGGTGGCGCCGTCGCGGCCCCGTTGTGACAGCAGCGGCTTCGTGCCGACGGCGTTGCCGTGCTTGGCTTGCAGGTCTTTCATCGGGTCGGTGATCGCCGCGTTGACCGGAGGGACGCTGGGCGGCGTGGCCTGGCTGGGCGTCGGGTCCGTGGGAGCGTCGGCCGGTTCTGAGGCGATGGGACGCGCTGCCGGCGAATCAGCAGGCGCGACAGTCCCGCTCGAGCAGGCGGCGGTCGCGGCGACGAGGAGTCCGGCGAGCAGGCTGAGGGCCAACCTGCCGTGGGATCTGGCCCGGTCGCTGCGCGGTGACGGCACTGCAGCCCCGGTCATGCGGGCCGGGGCTGCAGTGGAGAAGCGTGTCGGGTTCACGGCGCGGCTCAGGAGTGGGTGAACTCGATGGCGCTGGTGTTGCCGACGATCGTCCCCGTCTTGTCGGTGTGCAGGGTGCACGGGGGGACGACGGTCTTCTTCGTGTAGGTCACCTTGTACGCGTGGTGTCCCGCTTCGATCCAACCGGTCGACTGCGTCGAGGGCACCTTCCAGGCGTAGGCGCGAGTCACCGAGCTCGTCCAGTCCTTCTTGATGGTGACCCCCACGGACACACTGGCCTTGGCGAAGATGACGCCGGCCTCGGCCGAGGTCGTGCCCGTGATCGACCCGCCGGTCGTGACCGACTCGCCGAGGGAGATCGTCAGGGTGCCGCCGCTCTTTCCGTAGGTGCGCGTGTTGTAGTCACCGCGATACGTGGGTGACTGGCTCGTCGTGTAGTAGACGTTGCCCACGTCGGTGCAGTAGGCGTAGCTCGAGGGCGCAGTCACGACTGCTGCCGCGGGGACCGCTAGCAGCAGAATGAGCCCCTTGGCCATCAGGCCCTTGCGTGAACCGCTGAATACGTTCACAGCATCTCCCCTATTTCGTCGTTGTCGCGACGCTCTGACCGAGCGTGGCGAGCGTCATCCTCTCGACGCCGGTCTCGGGGTGTCCATGGTCGTGGGTACTCAAGACACAGCGACCCGAACCGACTAGAAGGTAGAGCTTTCTCCCAGCGTTCAGGGGCTATCTGCCCACGCCACGCCCGGCGCCGCTGGCGAGCGCGTCAGTCGTGGCCCAGACTCGCCGCCACGGCGAGCTGGTCGACGAGGTCGTTCATCTCGTGGCCGGAGTGACCCTTGACCCACTGGAAGGCGACGTCGCCGCGATCCCTGACAGCGAGGACGAGCGGTTCCCACAGGTCGCGGTTGGCGACCGGCTTCTTCTGGGAGTTGGTCCAGCCGCGCTTGAGCCAGCCGTCCCACCACGTGTCGCGGAAGCAGTTGACCACGTAGGTCGAGTCACTCACGACGACGAGCGGTCCGCTGATCGCGGTGACGGCCTCGAGCGCCGCGCGGATCTCCATCCGCTGGTTGGTGCTGGGCCGCTCTGCGCCAGAAGCGAATCGGTCGCGGTCGATCGCCCAGGCCCATCCGCCAGGGCCCGGGTTTCCGGAGCAGGCGCCGTCGGTGTAGACGAAGGTCGCGCCCTCGGGAGCGACCATCTGCGCCTTGGGAACTCGCGTCCGGGTGGCCACCTTGGGGCGCGGTGACGGGGCCGTCGTGGGCTGCCCCGTGAGGCCGGGGAGTGAGAGCTCCGTGCCGCAGGTCGCGTGCACCCACGAGTTGCTCTTGCCGCGGGCGCCGGCGATCTCGTCTCCTGCTCGAATCGGCTCCTGGCAACGGGTGCAGTGTCCCGGGAACTTGGCCAGCACGGTTCTCCTCATGGGTCGGTCGAGGTCAGCAGCGTAGGCGTCCCAGTGGGCGAGACGTCGTCGGGGTCGTCGCGACAGGCCGACGGCCGGACCTCTGGCTGTTGCCCTACGCGTGTGTCTGCGTGCCAGAGGTCTCCGGCCGTCGCGCTGTGACCGCGGGCTTGACCGGCGGTGTTTCTGCCTCCTTCATACCCAGTCCGTATGCCGTTCGTCGTGGTCGGGCGTGCGCGCTCGAGAAGCTGCTCGAGGGCAGCCGGCCCGAGAGGCCTGCCGGATGAGGCCGCTGCTCGTCGGCATTCGGGTCGCAGATCTGGAACACCCTCCGGCGTTACGGTGCGTTCGGCTCATCGGCTTGCGTCGATTCCGGCCCTACCTCGGGCACGGATCGCTATCGTCGCGGCCATGACAGGTCCCATGACCATGAACCGCGTCATCCACGCGGCGGTGCGCCGCGATCTTGCTCGCTTCGAGACTGCGCTGGCCGCAGCGCCCGACGGTGACCGGGCCCGCGCCAGGCAGCTGCAGGTCGCGTACGCCCACCTCCACGACCAGCTCAAGCACCACCACGAGGGCGAGGACACGCACGTCTTCCCGTTCCTGGCCAGGGTGGGCGGGGCCACGGAGCTGGTCGAGGTCATGGAGACAGAGCACCAGGCCATGGCGGATGCGCTCGCCGGTGCGCGCACGGCGATGGACACCTACGGCTCGACCGGCTCGGCCGGCGACGCCCGTGTCGCCAAGGACGCCATCGTCGGAGCGAACGAGGTCGTCGAGAGGCACCTGCACCACGAGGAGAACGACCTCGAGCCGCTCATGCTGCCGCACCTCGAGACACCCGAGTGGAAGGCCGTCGAGAAGCGGCTGCGTCCCCCGTCCCTCGCCGAGTCGGGCCGCTTCATGGCCTGGGTCCAGGACGGGATGGCCGACGCGGAGCGCGCCTACCTGCGCGCCACGATTCCCGTGCCGGTGACCTTCCTGCTCAGCCGGCTTGCCGGCCGGTCGTACCACCGCCACGTCGCGCCCACCTGGCAGGCCGCCAACTAGGCGGCCCGTCGAGCATCCCGGATGCCGGGGCCTGCGAGCACCCGGCGCCGATGATGCCACACGGTCTGGGCGCGAACGACGTGCCGCCAAGCCACCCCCAGCAGGTCTGTGTGCCGCAGACTCTCCAGCATGGGTGATTCACGAACCGAGAAGCCCGAGGGGCACGGCAACGAGGTCTTGCCCCCGACCGTGACGCCGGTGCTCGTCGCCGAGCTGCTCGCCGAGGGTGAACGGATGCCGGTCTACGTGCACGTGATCGACCATCCCGACGGGCGCGTGCTCGTCGACACCGGCATGACGCAGCTGCATCCCGCGGTCGACGACATGGACCCTCGCATCCATCCACTGAGCGAGCAGGCCGGCTTCGACCTGGCCGCCATCGACGTCGTCGTCAACACGCATCTGCACTTCGACCACTGCGGCGGCAACCACCTCTTCACCGGCAAGCCGGTCTACGTGCAGCGGACGGAGCTGGACGACGCGCTCAGCCAGGCCGACTACACGATCCCCGAGTGGGTCGAGGCGCCCGGAATCCACTACGTGCCTGTCGACGGCACGCATGAGCTGCTACCGGGCATCCGTCTGGTGTCGACCCCTGGCCACACGCGAGGCTCTCAGGTCGTGGTCGTCGAGACGGAGGGCCGTTCCATCGTCATCGCAGGTGACACGGCCGTCTTCTTCGACGAGCTCGACGATCCGCGCACGGAAGGCCAGCGGCTGATCCGAGAGCTTGACCCCGACGAGGTCTGGCTCTCGCACCAGCACGAGCCGTGGCGCCCGGGGGACCACTCACTGCCCGACTGACACGTCCCGATGGGAGTTCCTGCGCCCGCGAGGCGAACTCGCTCCGTATGCGTTCGGCTGCGGGCCCGAGCGTCACCGGACCGCACGATTGGTCGAATGGCACACTGACTCGATGGGTGAACCGAAGACGGTGCCGACGGGTGCGAGTGTCGGCGACTTCCTCGACGCGGCCACGCCGTCCCGGCGACGGGAGGACGGTCTGCGTCTCGCTGGGATCTTTCACGAGGTGACGGGCGCGGAGCCGGTCCTCTGGGGGCAGTCCATCGTCGGCTACGGCAGCTATCGCACAGTGTCGCCCACCAACCCGCGCGTCCGGGGTGAGTGGCCCAGGACCGGCTTCTCACCGCGCAAGGCGCAGCTGTCGCTGTACGGGCTGAAGGACCTGCCGGAGGGAGCAACGTTGCTGCCCTCTCTGGGGACGTACACCGAGGGCGCCGGGTGCGTCTACATCAAGAAGCTCGACGACGTCGATCTCGACGTGCTGCGCAGGCTCGTCGCGATCGCTTGGTCGCGGCCGGATGGTCCGCCGGCGTTGTGACGCAGGCGAATCCGGTCTAGCCACGTGGTGCGACGGGGCGGCCGACCACCATGGAGTTCAGCAGGTCGTCCGGGAACGTCCCCGCAGTCTGGATGTCCAGCTGGGCGCCGAGTCCGTCCAACACGGCGGTGAAGAAGCATCGAGCCGATGAGGCGAAGACGACATCAGCGATCTCGGGGTCGGTGAGCCCGGCGGCTCGGAGGCGGTTGACATCCTGAGTGTCGACCGAGGCCGCGTCGGCGGCGACCTTCGCGGCGAACTCGTAGACCGCCCGGTCCTGATCGCTGAGCGCCGCCCCGTCGGGCTGCTCGGTGATGGACTGCATCGTGGCCTCGTCACCGCAGACGTCCCTCAGGAACTTCGAATGTGCTGCAGTGCAGTAGGTCGACCGCCGCGCCCGGGCGGCGGCGATCGTGGCGATCTCGAACCGGCGCCGATCCATGCCGTCGCGGATGGCCGCGTTGAGCGCGTTCCACGCCTGCGCCACGTCGGGTCGAGTCGAGAATGCCGCGGCGTAGTTCGGGAGGAAGCCCCAGGCGGCGCGTTGGCTCCGGTAGTACGCGGCGAGGTCGCCCTCGGCATCGTCCTCGCTCACGGGCGTGATGAACACCTCCCCATTCTCGCCCTCGCCCGGCTTCCTGAGAAGGGCATCGGCGTGCGGCCGGCGCGACGCCCCCCGGAAGGTCGGGCTGGATACTTTGCTTGTGCCCGTGGCGCGGACGTGGGCGAGCGGGGATGCGGCCGGGCAGGATGGCTCCATGGCACTGGGCGCGGCAAGCTCGACGGCGGTACTGGTCTGCCAAGGTCGCGCCGCCGCTGACGGTCGTTACGCCGTGGGCCGGTTCAGTGACCCCCTCGCGGTGGAGCTGCTCGACCTTGCAGAACGCGCGGTCGTGGATCGCGTACGTGCTGAGGACGTCCCGGCTGCGAGGGCCGAGCGGATGGCGTACGAAATGGTCCGCAGGACCGGCATGGTGATGGTGCCGCGGACCGTCGCGATCGACGATGCGATCCGTGAACACGGCGCGGAGCAGCTGGTGGTTCTCGGCGCGGGCCTCGACGCCCGCGCCTGGCGGATGCCCGAGCTCGCGCACGTCACCGTGTTCGAGGTCGACCATCCGGCCTCGCAGCGGGACAAGGTGCGCCGGATCGGCGACCGCGCTCCGACCGCCTTGCGGTTCTCTGCGGTCGAGATCGATCTCGCGACTGCGGCGCTGAGCCCGCCCCTGGTGGACGCGGGCTTCGAGCGTCAGGTGGTGTCCACGTGGGTCTGGGAGGGAGTCGTGCCCTACCTGGACGCCGCCGACGTGCGATCTGTCGTCGCCCAGGTCGCCGAGCTGTGCGCGCCGGGCAGCCGGCTCGTCGTCAACTACCAGGCGAGGTCCGTCTGGGTCAGTCTCATGCGAAGAGCGATGCGACTCGTCCTGCGGCTCACGAGAGCGCCGGATCCCTTGGCAGCGGAGCCCTGGCGTTCACTGTGGCGGCCCAGCAGCATGCGGAAGCTGCTCCGCGACAACGGCTTTCGCGTGGGCGCCGATGACGATCTCCTCACCCTCGCCGCCGGCCTCGACCTGCCCCTCGACGTGCAGGGCTCGCTGCGCAACGGAAGGGTCGTCGTGGCCATCCGCAGCTGAACACTCGCGACAGGCGGTTCTACCTTCCCCATGAATAGGGATATTTCGGGCATTGTGGGTATGAGGCCCTCGACGGCGCCGCCACTTGGTCCCAACCCCAATCCCGGGGAACCCTTGAGGCGGCGCCGCCCTCACGCACCGGCTCTGCACCACTGAACGCTGACAGGCCATGGCCAGCGCCGACGCGGACGTCGCAGCTGTGCGCCACGTCTACGCGGGCGACGCCGCCGCGGGGAAGCAGGCGAGGAGGGCTTCGACCACCGTCGACTCACCCGAGATCTCCGCGTTCCCCTCCACGGGACGACCGGCGAAGAGGATCTCGGCCCAGATGGAGGAGTCGGCCCTCACTGTCGTCGCGGGCTGAGGCCACGCGCCACGCTCCGCGCGCAGCTCGGAGGCATCCCAGCGGAGACGGTAGGGATGCTCGACAGCGGAGACTCGCTCATCGCGCAGGCACAGCTGAAGCTCTCCCTCCGCGGGCGCGAGGTCGGGCCTGGCCATGGTGAGCATGGCCTGCACCGCTGCGTCTGGGGTCAGGCCGCCGGCCGTCTCACGGACCGGGGAGGACTGCGCCCATCGGCCAAGCTCGCGCAGGACCGGCCCGAGCTCGCGGGCCCAAGGCGTCAGCGCGTACACGTGTTGCGAGACAGGGTCGCCCGGCTCTGGCTCCACGAGCCCGGTGGCGGCGAGCTCGCGCAGCCGGCCGCTCAGGACGGCCGGCGTGATGCCCCGCACGGTGACGAGGAGCTCGTTGAAGCGCTTCGGCCCGAGCATCAGCTCGCGCAGGATCGGGTAGGTCCACCGACTGCCGATCAGCTCCATGGCGTGGGCCGTCGCGCACGCGTCGCCGAGCTGTGCGTAGGTGGCCTTTGCCACGAGACCCCTCCCGATGGGACCGGAACTATGTTAATCATAGCAACTATGGAAAACATAGTCGAAGGTGTGGTGTCATCGGCCCACGGGACGCAGATCGTGTGGACACGGCAGGGCGACGGGCCGCCCGTCGGGATGGTCTCCGCCGTGATGGCCCTCGCGACGGAGCCGACCCGATGAGCGCCCGCCGCCTGCCGGCGCGTCCGGTCGAGCCGCAGGCCTACCCCGACGTCGTCGACCGCGACTCCTGGCAGCAGCAGCTGTCCGACCTGCTCGTCCGCGAGAAGGCCCACACCAGGGCCGGCGACGCCCTGGCCGCCGAGCGTCGCCGACTGCCGATGGTGCAGGTGCCGGCGGACGCGTCGGTCATCGGCCCCGCCGGCCCCACCCCGATCCTCGATGTCTTCGAGGGGCGACGGGTGCTGCTCGCGTACTTCCACATGTGGCACGACGGGATGCCGTGGCCCCAGCAGTGCGAGGGCTGCACGTTCTGCGCGTCGCAGCTGCAGCGTCCCGAGTACCTCCACGCCCGCGACATCACCGTGGCCGTCTTCTGTGAGGGCGACTACGCAGAGAGCAGCCCGTACGCGGAGTACCTGCGGTACACGACGCCCTGGTACTCGGCCCGCGACGCGGGCTCGCTGGTCGCCGGACGGGAGTTCGGGTTCCACGCCTGCTACGTACGCGACGACGACGACCTCGTGTACGAGACGTACTGGACGACCGACCGCGGCACCGAGGCCGGCCTGTGGAGCTACGGGCTCATGGACCTCACCGTCTTCGGTCGCCAGGAGGCCTGGGAGGACAGCCCGGCCGGGTGGCCCCGGATCCCGTCCGGTCAGCACCAGTGGCGGGTCGAGGGTCGGCCCACCGCGCAGTGGGCCGTCACCGGCGAGCCGGTGGACGCGGGCGCCGTCCCCTGCCACCACCACTGACGGGGGCGCGTGCACGCGCCTTCGGGTTGCGGTGGCTTCTGGGCCTTCGTGCTGCGCCGGAACGAGATCCGTCGCGGGGGTAGGGAGCTCAGGTCCCCGCGGGCCCGTTTGGTTAGGGTCGCAGCATGGGTCCCGCCACCGATGAGGCTCGCGCCGAACGCGCCCTGTTGCTCAGCCGCCTCACGGGTCAGCGTGCCCACGTCCTGGCGCAGCTGGAGGGACTCTCCGACGAGCAGCTGCACCGCTCGGTGCTGCCGTCCGGCTGGTCCTGCCTCGGTCTGGTGCGCCACCTCACCCTGTCGGACGAGCGGTACTGGTTCGAGGTGGTCGTGGCTGGAGAGCCCCTGGACTTCTGGCCCGAGGGAGACAACGGGGACTGGCTGGTGGGTCCGGAAGAGCCGGCCGCGGCCGTGATCGAGGCCTACCGCTCGGCCATCGTCAGTGCCGACGAGATCATCGCCGCCCGTCACTTCGACGATGCCCCTCGGCAGCCTGAGGACTGGTGGGCTGAGGCCGGGCTCTCGTTCCCGGATCTGCGGAGCGTCGTGGTCCATGTCCTGGTCGAGACATCCGTGCACGCGGGCCACCTCGACGCGGCACGTGAACTGTTGGACGGCCGTCAGCACCTCGTCGTCTGACTGGCCCCAGCCTGCGCCGGGCTCAGGTGGCACGCCCCCGGGCTCCGCGGACATCGGTGGGAAGCCAGTCGGCGGGAGAGGGCGGGTCCTGCTCGGGAACCGCCTGCGACCAGGCCTCGAGCAGGTGGGCGGCCGGCGAGTCGGGCTCCACGGCAAGGCCGACGACCTCGCGGGTGCTTCCCTTGCGCAGCATCTGCGCGTTCTCGGCGTTCATCGCCACCGCGAGCGGGTCCATGTCGCGCCAGTCGCGCTGCGCGAGGAAGTCACGACGCAGCGTGCCGGCGTAGATGGGCTCGACGTTCCCGGCGCCGAGCGGACGCACGACGAGTACGCGTGCCTCGGTGGCACCGATGGCCACGGCGAGGGCCTCCTTGGCGGTAGCGAGCACCGTCGAGGCCAGCGACTCGGCGTAGAGGGCGTTGCGGTCGGTCTTGGTCCGCTTGCGCAGCGTCGGTTTCCCGCCCGGTGTCCGGTCGGACCGGTGCTCGGGGATCAGGTCGATGTCGCCGTAGCTGACGACGGCCGTGAGATAGCGGGCCCCGGTCTCGGGGACGGTTCCGGCGTCGACGCACGTCGAGTCGCTGGCGTTGTCGGCGAACGCGTCGTCGACGGCTTCGATGACCGTGAGGGCGTCATGGTTGCGCAGCGCGTCCCAGCCCTGGTCGAGCTGGGACTGTTCCCATTGCACGCCGACGAGTGCGCCGGTGTGGCGCCGTTCGGCCTCAGCCGGCGCCTGGTGGTTCGCCCACGCCTTGGCCCTCGTGCGGTCCTCACGCTTCCAGATCGGCACGCCAGCCGTGGCTGTCCGGTAGAGCTCGCGTCGAATGGTCTCGACATCGCCGCTCGCGGGCGCTGCTGGGATGGGAAGGATCTGCCGGGTCGACTCAGGGAAGGTCGCGTGGTGCAGGCTGGTCAGGGACCGTTCGAGTGCTGCGACCGCTGCGACCTGCTGCGCGCGCTCGGCGGCTCGGGCTTGCGCCTGCAGCTGGGCGACGGTGGGCTGTCGGGGTCGTGACGACGCGCCGTTCGAATGCATGGGCGTGGCTCGGGACGGGGCCCGGCGTGCGCCACCTCCGAGGGTGCCGGACAGGGTCACCGGTCCGGCACCGGTCGAGACACGCGTGCGGCCGGCGCCGACGTGTACGCGTGCGACCCGGGGGCCCACGCTCGCGCGTACTCCCCGGCTGGAGGCTCGGACGCGGACGCCCGGGGCGATCCTGAAGGAGACGCCGAGCCCCATCACCGCACCTGCCGGGAGCCGGGCGTGGGTGGCATGGTCGTCTGGCTGGATGACGTCATCGTCGCCTCCTCAGGCCGAACGCCAGCGGGCACGGGTGTCGCCGGACTTGTACGAGCACCGCATCAGCGTGCCCTTGTTGGTGTAGCCAAGCGCCCCTTCCGGTGAGCAGAAGGACCCCGGGCGCACCCCCTGGACGCGGGACGGGCCTGCGGGCTCGGGCGCCGGCTTCGAGGGTTGCGGCGCCGGCTTGGGCGCCGGCTTCACCACGGGCTTCGGTGTCGGATTGGGTGCCGGCTTCGGTGCCGGCTTCGGTGCCGGTGGCGAGTAGAGCGGGAACCCGCCGAGCTTCGCCACAGTGACCACGGGTGGGGTCGTGTCGACGCAGGTGCTCAGCGTCGTCGCCAACGCAACCCGTTCGGCGTGGGTCACTGCGAGGTGGTACTTGGCCTTGACCGCGACCTGCCGCGCGACGTACGCGCACCGGTACGCCTTGGCCGGCGGCAGCCACGTCGCCGCATCACCGCCGCCCTTGGACGCGTTCACTGTCGACGAGACGGCGACCAGGTTGAGCGTGTCGTTGGCGAACGCCGTCCGCTGGGACTGTGGCCACCCAGCGGCGCCCTTGGCCCAGGCGTCGGCGAGCGCCACCACGTGGTCGATCTGCACCGTCGACGTGCGGGCCGTGCGCGCGAAGGCCAGCGTGGCGCCGGTGTACGGGTCCTTCAGCGTGCCGGTCATCACGGCGCAGCCGTTGGTGTCGGCTTTGACGGTGATCGCTCGCAGGTCGCGTCGGAGGGTGTCGTTGCGCTGGTCGCAGCCGTTGCGGTCGACGTCGGTCCAGGCGGCGCCGAACGCCGCCCGGGAGTAGCCGGTCATCGGGCCGCGTCCCCGGACGAGGAGCGTACCCACCATGGCCAGTGCCGACCCGGGCGGCGCTGAGCTGATCGAGGTGAGGAGCGGGTCCGTCTCGATCGTGGTCGTGACCGTCTGGCTGGGCGTGGCCACGGCGCTCCTGTCCACCGGGGTGGACGACGTGGGGAGGGTCTCGTCGGCCGGTGCGGCTGACGGGGATGCCGACTGGGCGGGCGTCGGGTTCGCGGAGATCGGCACGGCAGGCATGTTCGCCACACCGATCGACATGGCGGCGATGGATGCGACGAGCGCCGCGACGCCAGAGGAGCGGCTGGCCAGGTGCGCCCAACGCACACGTCCGCGGGCGAGGGCCACGGCAGCGACCACGAAGGTGAACAGTCCCGCGAACAGCAGCGCGCCACCGACGCCGGAGGTGAGACCGAGCAGGGCACAGACAGTCAGGCCACCCCACCCCAACAGCGACGCCTTCGGTGCCCGGTCGTTGCCCACACCGCCCGTGTCCGGACCCAGTGAGGCGACACCGGGCGCGGAGGGTCGGGGTCCGCCGGCGGCAGCATCGACCCACGGTGGACGCAGCGGTCGCACGGTCCCGTACGCGTCGCCGCTCCCCGACACCGGAGCGGTCGAATCCCCAGCGCGGACAGGAGCACCAGCCGGTGTCTGAGCCACCTGACTCCAGAACTCCCAGCCGGGCGGGGCCGGTGGCCAGGACGGGTCAGGCAGCCACCCGGAGGGCGGCTCCCAGCCAGGAGAAGGAGCGGGCCACCCCGGCGGGGGGTTGAACACAACAGCCATGTGCAGTCAGCAGTCCCTGTACGAATCGTGGCGAGCCTTGCGTGCCGCCGCCGGCAACGTACCTCGGACCTGCGCGCCTGTCCCCGATTCGCGTGGACTGCCTGATCGCTGGCGCGAGCGCCTCGCTGTCCCAGTGCTCGCTCGCCTTTGGCGGTGTGTGGTCGGCGTCCGGGCCATTGACGGCCCTTGCGGCGATGGCGAGACTGGAAGACTGAGGAAGGAGCGCCGCGATGGCTTGGAATCTGACCGGCAGCTATGTCGAGACCTGCTCGTGCGAACTGATGTGTCCCTGCAATCTCTCCTTGGACCACGGCGCCACCTATGACTACTGCCGGGTCACCTTCGCCTTCAACATCCGTGAGGGGACGGTCGAGGGCACGGACATCTCTGGTCGGAGGGTCGTGCTGGTTGCCGACACCCCGAAGGTGATGACGGAGGGCAACTGGCGTCTGGGTGTCTACGTCGACGACGAGGCCAGTGATGACCAGTTCGACAAGCTCGTCAAGGTCTTCGGAGGCCAGCTGGGTGGGCCGATGGGTGCGCTCGCACCGCTCGTCGGTGAGGTCGTCGGCGTGGAGCGCGCCACGATCGAGGTGAGGGACGACGGCCTGGTTCACAGCGTCCGGGTCGGCGACACCGTCGACTTCGAGATCGAGGACATCGTCCCGTTCGGGGTGGAAACCGGTGAACCGGTGCGATTCAGCGGCATGGGCCATCCCGTCGCACCGGATCTCACCATGGCACAGGCGAGGCGCACCAACATCAACGCCTTCGGGATCTCCTACGAGGGCAAGACCGGGTTGTCGACGTCCGAGTTCTCCTGGGCCGCCTGACCCCGATGGGAGCGTCCGCCGCGCCGCGCGAGAGCGCAGGTCTGGCGCCTGCGTATGCGGCTGCGCGCGCCCGGCTCGGTCTCGTCGCCGCGCTGTTCGTGGTGGCCACGCTCGGCTGGATCTGGGCCGCACGCGCCATGCAGGGCATGGATGCCGGACCCTGGACGAGCTTGGGGACCCTCGGGTGGTTCCTGACCATCTGGGTCGTGATGATGGCCGCGATGATGCTGCCCTCGGTGGCGCCCACGATCGCCCTCTACGCCAAGGTCACCCGGAAGAGCTCACCGGTGTCGCCGTGGCTGTTCACCGGCGGCTATCTCCTCACGTGGGCGGGCGCCGGACTTGTCGCCTACGGCGTGGGCCTGCTCGTCACAGCTGTCTTCGGTGATGCCCTCAGCTGGGAGCACGCGGGTCGCAGTGTCGCCGCGGCGACCCTCGTGGTGGCCGCTGTCTACGAGGTCACTCCGCTCAAGAACGTGTGCCTGGCCAAGTGCCGCAGCCCACTGGGCACGCTCCTGGGTTCGTGGCGCGGGGGATACGCGGGCGCCGTACGAATGGGCATGCGAAACGGCGCCTGGTGCGTGGGGTGCTGTTGGGCCCTGATGGCCTCTCTGTTCGCACTGGGAGTGATGAGCATCACCTGGATGGCGTTCGTGGCGGGCCTGATCGCGGTGGAGAAGACACTCCCTTGGCGTCGCGGTCTCACCTTTGCGACGGCAGCAGTCCTGCTGACCCTCGGCGTTCTCCTGGTGGCCGCGCCCCACGCACTGCCTGGCCTGACGATCCCCTCCGGCCAGACGATGCCGATGGGCTGATGGGCTGATGGGCTGACGGGCTGATGGGCTGACGGGCTGACGGGCTGATGGGCTGACGGGCTGACAGGCCTAGAGAACTGTGCGCGCGGTCCGTGAGGGCGGAACGCCAGCCGGCTCAGCCGGAATGCCTAGGATGTGAGCGTGAGCCGACGAGGCATCGTGGTCCCGGTGGTGGCCCTGTTCGTGGTGCTTCCAAGCGGCTGTTCACAAGGACAGCAACCGGTGTTCCCGGCCACGGCCACGGCCACGGCCACGGTCACGGTCACTCGCACCGTCACCGCAACTCCGAGTCCAGGTCCGGTGGCTGCCGGCCAGTTCCCCCCGCAGCCCGGCCGGGACGCCAAGAACGTTGCCTTGCGAGACTTCGTCACACCCAGTGGCAACATCACGTGCACCGACGAGTTCGAGAATCTCTCGTGTGTCGTGGAGAAGGCAGACTTCGCGACCCCAGCCAAGCCCGCTGACTGCGACGTCGACTGGGCCGCGAACGAGATCGACTTCTCGGTGCCACTCACGACGTTGGGGGCCTGTCGGGGCGACCCTCCGCCGGCCGTCCTTCTCACCAATGCGCACAAACTCGAATACGGCACCGTGAACACGCTGAAACACGGAGTCCTCTGTCTCAGCGAAGAGCGAGGCCTGTCCTGCTGGGCTTCGCAGTCCCGACACGGATTCTTCGTCAGCAAGTCGGTCTTCGCAGTCTTCTAGGCACGCCCGATGTCAGGTGCCGCCTGAGTCGTTGTGTGAAGCAGCCGGCCGTGGGCACCCGATCTCCGTGAGAATCGGGCGCGCAACGGGCGCTCGACGAATCTGAAGCTCGCCTCGGCCAGAACCACGAACAGGGCGATCCACGCGACATCACCGAGTGCGGAATGTCCGAACAGGTTGAGTATCGCTATTCGCGCGAGGACGTTCCAGAGATAGATCGAGTACGCCCGCTCGCCGAGCCATCGCAGTGGAGCGCTCGCCAGCAGCACACCAACCGTCGAACTCGGCTGCATCACGACACCGGTGAGCAGCACCAGCGTCAGCACTGTCCCCGCCACGATCACCAACGACGTGTGATTCGTGTCGTTGCGGTGTGCCAGGACAGGCAGGAGGGCCACGGCCACCATCGCAAAGGACGCAAGATGCCCTGTCGCCCTTGGCAGCCAGCCGTTGTGAACGACAACCGCGAGCAGCGAGCCGACCAGGATCGGCAGCGCATTGGTGTCGGTCCCGACGTACTCGTGCTGGTCGAACAGGATTTCCTGGGTGAGGCCGAGGACGAGGTCGAGGGTCGCAGTGATTCCGATGAGCGAGATGGTGAGTGCGGCGAACAGCCGAGGACTGCGCCGGTAGCCCCAGAGCAGCGCGAACGGCCACAACAGGTAGAACTGCTCTTCGACGGAGAGCGTCCAGGTGTAGTTGAAGTAGTCCTGGGTGGCGAAAGGGTGGCCCGCCCAGTCGAAGACGCTCGTCGTGTAGGTGGCAGCAGCGCCAGCGGGTGCGAGAACCTGCCCGACACTCAGATCGTGTCGACCCACGAGCAGCACCGCGACGGTCGCCACTGCGACGGTCACCAGTGCCGGGTAGAGGCGCGCCGCGCGCCGGCGATAGAACGCCCGGACATCGATCGTGCCTGTCTGCAGTTCGCGGAGCAACAGGGTGGTGATGAGATACCCCGACAGGCAGAAGAACACCGTCACACCGACGAAGCCGTCGATGAGCGGCCTGGTGGGGGCGTGCTGACCGAGGACCAGGAGAATGGCTGCACCACGGACCCCGTCCAGTGCAGGTTGGTAACCATTGGCGCGCACGAGTCGCTCGTTCCGCCTCCCTTGCGGGGACCGCTGGACCCGGACGCGGCTAACCGTGATCCCCGTCGACTGAATGAATACGACGTGGCCGTGCGGCCGGTTCAGGTCGACGACGCTGCAGACGTCTCAGCAGCCCTCGTCATAAACCTCAAGGGCCCTCCGACCGTCTCGGCCGAGATCGGCACCGAGACCATCGACGTGCACGCCCGAGTGCTCTCGCCCGAGGAGCGCGAGCCGATCTGGCAGGAGCAGAAGAGGCGCTACCCCGGTTCGCCGACTACGAGAAGAAGACCGACCGGGTCATTCCCGTCGTCCTGCTCACCCGCCGCTGAGGCACAGCCGCGAGGTCAGGCGGCCACCCCGTCGAGCTCTGCGAGGTCGTCGGGCCCGAGCCGGAGCCCGGCGACCGCCAGATTGTCCTCCAGGTGCGCCACTGACGAGATGCCGGGAATGAGCAGCACGTTCTCGGCGCGAGCGAGCAGCCACGCCAGCCCGACCCGAGCCGCCGGCACCCCGAGACGGGCAGCGACCGCCTGGACGCCGGGCTGGTCGACGACCTTGGGCATCTGCGGGAAGGCAGAACCGAGCGGGAAGTACGGCACGTACGCGATCCCTGCGGCTGTGCACGCATCCAGCACCTCGGCGTCCGACTGGTCGACGAGGCTGAACGCGTTCTGCACGCACGCGATCTCGGTGATCGCGCGGGCTGCGGCGAACTGCGTGGCCGAGACCGTCGAGATGCCGATGCCGGCGATCTTGCCCTCCTCGCGCAGCGCCACCATCTCCGCGAGCTGGTCCTCCAGGGCCACTTCGCTCGGGCCCTGCTCGCCCATGAGCCGCAGGTTCACCGCTGTGAGGTGGTCGATGTCGAGCGCGCGCAGGTTCGCCTCGACTCCGGCCCGCAGCTCGGCCGGCTGCTGCGCCGACCTCCAGCCGCCCTTCTCGTCGCGCAGCGCGCCGACCTTCGACACGATCGCCAGGTCGTCGGGGTAGGGGTGCAGCGCCGAACGGATCAGCTCGTTCGACACGTCGGGCCCGTAGTACTGCGCGGTGTCGATGTGGTTCACCCCGAGCTCGACGGCGCGACGGAGCACCCGCAGCGCCTCGCCGCGGTCACGAGGCGGCCCGAAGACACCGGGCCCGGGAAGCTGCATGGCGCCGAGGCCGATGCGTCGAACGGTGCGGTCTGCCATCTGGAAGGTGTCAGTCACCCTCTCGACGCTAGACCCCGGGGGCCGCCGGAGCGCAACGACGGCGGCTCACCGAAGCCCAACGCAGGGGCGCGGCGTCCTCGGTGACGTGTCGGTGACCGTCGGGGGTGACGGCTACGGTCGGGACATGCCAGAGAAGCTCTCGCGCCAAGCGGCCTCTGATGCGCTGCCCACGTGGCGGTTCCTGCTCCAACGGATGCACCTGACCGTGGGCGTGCCGGACGCCGCGACCGCGTTCGACCTCGTGGCCAGGATCGGTGCCGTGGCCGCCTCGCGCGGTCGCCAGCCCGACATCGACGTGCGCGGTGACGCGGTGCACCTCGCCGTGTCGACCGGGCCGCGTGACGGCGTCACCGACGACGACATCTCGCTCGGCCGAGCCCTTGACGCCGTGGTCGGCGAGATGGGGCTCGCCTCCGAACCCGGCAGCCTCACCGTCGTCGAGATCGCCATCGACGCGATGGACATCGACGCCGTGCGCCCCTTCTGGGACGCCGTGCTCGGCTGGGACGTCGTCGACCGCAATGACCTGCGCGACCCACGACACCTGGGTCCTGCCCTGTGGTTCCAGCAGATGGACGAGCCGCGGCCGCAACGCAACCGGATCCACCTCGACGTCACGGTCGCCCACGACGAGGCGCAGGGTCGCATCGAGCGCGCTCTCGCTGCCGGCGGCCACCTGGTCTCCGACTCGCGCGCCCCGGCCTTCTGGATCCTCGCCGACCCGGAGGGTAACGAGGCGTGTGTGTGCACCTGGCAGGGTCGCGATCCCGCGCCGGCGACCTGACGACGGCGTTCAGTCGGCCAGTGCCTCGCTGACGAGCGTCGCGAACAGCGCAGGGTCGTCGACCCAGGGGAAGTGCGCGGCCCCTCTCTGCACGATGCACCGGCCGTTCGGGAACAAGGCCGCGATGCGCTCGCCCAGCTCGGGGCCGGGCATGAGGTCGACCTCGCCGACGACGACCCGCACCGGGGCCGGCAGGGCGCCGAGCGCACGGATGACCTCCTCGTCCTCGGGGAGGCCGGCCCAGAAGGCCGCCGTGCCCTCCCCGTTCCTCTGGGCACCGTCAGATGCGGCGTGGTCCCGGGCTGCCTGCGTCCAGGCTCCGTAGAAGAACGGCGACATCGCCTGCCGGGTGGCGGGAGTGGGCTCCTCTGCCTCGAGGGCGGCGCTCGCCTCGGCGAACCACGGCTCGCCCGCCCGCTGCTGCACGCGAGCCGCCCACTCGGCGTCGGAGACCTCCAGGCTGCTGGAGGGGGTGACGAGGATGAGCCGGCGCACGCGCTCCGGATGCTGGGCGGCATACAGCTGGGTGACGTAGCCCCCGGCCGAGTGCCCCAGCAGGTCGAACGTCTCGAGCCCGAGGTGCCGGCGCAGCGCCTCGAGGTCGTCGGCGAGGCGGGGCGCCGCGTATGCCGCCGGGTCCTCCGGGCGCCTCGAGGCGCCCGTGCCGCGGGGGTCGGGCACCACGAGTGAGCGGCCGGCCGCGTCGGCGAGGCCGCCCAGCGTCCCCTGACTGTCGTGCGCGCCGAGGTAGGCGGGGTCGCGGGCCGGCCCGCCGGGCCATACGACGAGGGGCTCACCCTCACCCTCGACGCGGTAGGCGAGCTGGGTCCCGTCGTACGACGTGTAGGTCGGCATGGGCCCACCGTGCCAGAGAGGTGGCTGAGACCGCTGAGGGTGGCCGGCAAGCCACGGAGGCATCCGGTCGGGACACTGGCCCAGGACGCGGTGACCGGGCGACCCCTCTGCGTTGGGGCGTCGGGTGACTCAGTCGCGGAAGGTCAGGGTGGGGGTGCCTTCGCTGCGTCCTCGGCGGCGAGGACGACGAGGTCGGCGACCTCGTCCGGATGGGTGTAGAGGTTGTTGTGCGAACCGCTGAGCAGCGACGTGCGCAGGCGCGGTGCGCTGCAGGCGGACTGGGCGAGCGCGTCGAGCCACTCGAGAGGAGCGAACGAGTCGTCGGCGCCTGCCGTCAGGGTGAGCGGCACCGGCAGGCCGGCGATGCGACGTTCGGCCGCGTCACGGAGCCCCGAGTGGAGCATCGCGATGATGCCGGTCCAACCGCGGAGGATCTCGGCTGGATTGATCTCGTACGGGCTGTCGTGGCTGTAGGCGAACGGCGCGGCCACCGCCAGCCGCAGCAGCCGTCGCTGTCGTGGGGCGAAGGTCGGTCCGGCCAGCACGACGGCGAGGTCGCGGCGGTGGGCGCTGAGCGCGAGACCCGCGGTCAGGGCGGCCTGGGCGCCGGTCGAGTGGCCGAGCACGACCACGGGGCGGTCGGGTGCCTGGGACTCGACCCATCGCGCGGCGGTCATCCCGACGGCGTGGATGTTGGGGCTCGTGGGCCACGGCCGGCTCGACCCGAAGCCCGGCAGGTCGAGCACCGCACAGTCGAGGCCGCGCGCACGGACGGCGCGCGCCGTCGGAAGCGTGTAGAAGGGCAGGCCGAGGCCGGGCACGATGACCACGAAGGAGCCACTGCGAGAGGTGGTTTCGCCGGTCGTCAGGGAGTGCACCACGCGGCCGCCCACGGATGTCCACCCGTCGCGCACATCCGGGCCTCGGTCGGGCCAGGTCATGAGGGCCTACCGGGCGAGGCAGGGGGCGCCGTGCTGCGGCGCACGACGAGCTCCGGCTCGATGACGGCTCCAGTCGGCATCGACGCCTCGTTGGGATGGCTCGAACCAGGCGGATCAGCCGCGCCGGCGGGCGGGGCGTCGAGGCGCGCCGTCACTGCGCGGACGGCCTCGGCTCCGAGACGAGCGGCGTCCTGGCGCACCGTCGTCAGTGACACGTGGGGGTAGGCCGCCTGCTCGATGTCGTCGAAGCCGACCACCGACACGTCCTCGGGGACGCGCAGACCGGCCTGCCGCACGACGTCGACGAAGCCGAGGGCGCACCGGTCGTTGAACGCCGCGACGGCGGTCGGGCGGTCGGCGCCGAGGGCCAGGTAGGCCTCCGCGGCGTGTGCTCCGTCGAGCTCGTTCAGTCCGCCGGCGAGCACGGTCTCGCCGAGCGCGGGCGCGGCCCGGAGGCCACGGCGGTAGCCCTGCCGGCGCTCGGCTGCACCGGGTGCGCGGCCACCGTCGAGCAGCGCGACGTGCTGGTGCCCGAGGCTGCGAAGGTGCTCCACCGCGAGCTTCAGACCGAGCGAGTCGTCGGTGCGCACGACGTCCACCGGCGCGTCGCGAACGGGGCGAAGCAGGCTCACCACTGGCAGTCGCGCGCCGAGTCGTCGCAGGTCGGGCGAGCTGAGGCCGCTGCCCAGCAGGATGAGTCCCTCGCACCGCTCCGCGAGCAGCGTGTCCACCGCCGCCTGGTCGTCGCGGTCGGGCGCCACGCCGCTGAGCACGACCTCGTAGCCCGCCGCATCGGCTTCCGAGTACAGGCTGCCCAGCAGCTCACCGTGGAAAGCGTGCCCGACGGCGAAGGTCACGCCGAGCATCCGGGTGCGTCCGCGTCCCAACCGGCTCGCGCGGGTGTCGGGCCGGTAGTCGAGCTCGCGCGCCGCCTCGAGCACTCGCGCCCGGGTCTCGTCGGAGGCGCCGGCGACCCCGCGGAAGACGATGGAGACGAGGGCACGCGAGACACCAGCCCGCGCAGCGACGTCCTCCATGGTCACGCGGGTCCCGGTCATGGATCGAAAGTCTAGAGCGCTCCAGAGAATCTGCGCCGAACCTCTTGACGGTCGGGGAGGCGAGGCTCTTCACTGGTGTACTAGAGCGCTCTAGTTGCGTGAATCGAAGGAGTTTCCCATGACTGTGCAGGACCCCGTCCGCATCGGCCTCATCGGCTGCGGCCGCATCGGCACCCACCACGCCACGACCCTCTCCCGCCGCCTTGCGGAGGCCGAGCTGGTCTCCGTCGCCGACCCGTTCGAGGCCAACGCCCGCCGCCTCGGCGAGCAGCTCGGCGTCGAGTGGCTCACCGACCCCATGGTCCTCATCGACGACGAGCGCCTCGAGGCGGTCGCGATCACCTGTGCGAGCACGGCCCATGCCGACCTCGTCGTCGCCGCGGCGCAGGCGGGCAAGGCCGTCTTCGTCGAGAAGCCGATGGCGATGAGCCTCGCCGACGCCGACCGCGCGATCGCCGCAGCGGAGGCAGCCGGCACACCTCTGCAGGTGGGCTTCAACCGCCGCTTCGCCCGCGACTTCGCGGTCGCCCACGACGCCGTCGCCGCCGGGCGCATCGGGACGCCGCAGCTGCTCCGCTCGCTGACCCGCGACCCCGGGCTCGCGAGCCCCGGTGCCGTGCCGCCGTGGACGATCTTCACGCAGACCCTCATCCACGACTTCGATGCACTCAACTGGTTCAACGCGGGCGCCCGTGCCGTCGAGGTGGGTGTCATTGCTGACGCTCTCGTCGCGCCCGAGTTCAAGGACGGCGGCCTGCTCGACACCGCAGTCGTGACGATCCGCTACGACAACGGTGCGATCGCCGTCGCCGAGGCGAGCTTCTCCGCGGCGTACGGCTACGACGTGCGCGGTGAGGTGTTCGGCTCGGCCGGCATGGTCCAGGCCGGGACCCCAGCGCACCTGAGCACGACGATCTGGACGAGCGACGGCGTCGCCGCCCCCACCGCGCGGCAGGACACCGACCTCATGGGCGACGCGTACGCCGCCGAGCTCGCCGCGTTCTGTCGTGCCGTCCGCTCTGGCGGGCCCACGCTCGTCGGCGGTCACGACGCCCGCGCGGCGCTGCGGATCGCGCTCGCCTGCATCGAGGCGTACGAGACCGGTTCGACCGTGGCCGTGCGCGACGCAGACCGCGAAGTGGTCGCATGAGCACCGCAGCCGAGGCCACGACGGACACCCCGTTCACGCTCGCCGTCAGCTCGGAGATGGTCTTCGTCGACCTTCCGGTCGTCGAGCGGGTGCGCCGCATCCACGAGCTCGGCTTCGCCGTCGAGATCTGGGACTGGACCAGGCACGACACCGACGCGCTCGTGTCCCTGCGTGACGAGGGTGTCGTCTACTCGTCGATGACCGGCTACGTGCGCGGCCGCCTCGCTGATCGTGAGGGCGCCGACGAGCTGCTCGCGACCGCTGCCGAGTCGGTGCCGGTGGCCCAGCGCCTCGGCATCCCCCGCCTCAACCTGCATGGAACGGGACTCGACGGCCGGGGCCTCCCGGTGCAGCCGGCACACGACGTGACAGGTCAGATGTGGCTGACCGCCCGCGCCACGCTCGCCCGCATCGCCGCGCTGGGGGAGCGCGAGGGCGTGCAGTTCGTCCTCGAGAACCTCAACACCGAGGTCGACCACCCCGGGGTGCCGTTCGCTCGCGCGGCCGACTGCCTCGCCCTCGTCGAGTCGGTCGACAGCCCGCACCTGCGGCTGATGCTCGACCTCTACCACGCCCAGATCGGCGAGGGGAACCTCGTCGAGCTCTGCCGACGGGCGCTGCCGTGGATCGGCGAGATCCAGGTCGCCGACGTGCCCGGACGCTGCGAGCCCGGCACCGGCGAGATCGCCTACCCGGCTGTCGCCCGCGCCCTCGCCGAGATGGGATACCGCGGCACGGTCGGCCTCGAGGCCTGGGCGTCAGGTGACCCGGAGCTGGCGCTCAAGCGCTTCCGCGACGCTTTCACGCTCTGACCTCGCCAACCGTTCGAGGTGTCTCCGCGTCACATCTGACGCGCACATACCTCGAACGGGCCGGGGTCAGTGGGTGCGGCGGGCCTCGCCCTGGGTCTCGAGCCGCTGGTGCAGCTCGGCGGCCCTCGTCCCGTCGGCGAGAGCCGCCAGCACCACGTCGGCCTGGTTCGGCGGGGCCAGGCCACCGATCGGCTGGTCGCGGTCGAGGTTGGTCGGGAACGCGTAGCCCTCTGCGCTGGCTGCGACGACGTTCGCGACGCCGGACTCTGACATCCCGCCTGCCCGGGACGCCGCCAGCGCCGGGAACACCGCCTCGACGACGCGCTGCCGGTCGACCGACTCCATGGCCCGCCCGAATGCCGACGAGATCTGCAGCAGGTTCGCCATGCGCCGGATGCCGGCGGAGTGGTTCGAGCCGGCGGCGTGGAACAGCGCCGGGTTGAAGAAGACCGCGTCGCCCTTCGCGAGCGGTAGCTGCACGTGGTGCTCGACGAAGTACGCCTGGAACTCGGGCCGCTGGTAGGCGACGTAGCCGTGCGCGTACTTCTGGCTGTGCGGCAGGTAGAGCGTCGGGCCGGACTCGACGGGCATGTCGCAGTGGGCGACCGCGCCCTGCAGCGTCAGCACCTGCGACAGGGCGTGCACGTGTGACGGGTAGTGCGCGCAGACCTCGTCGCTCTGGAACCCGAGGTGGTAGTCGCGATGCACCGTCTGGCCCGCGCCGCCGGGGTTCACGACGTTGACCTGCGACGTGACCTGGTAGCCGGGTCCGAGCCAGGCGGTCGCAGCCAGGGCGACGACGTCGTTGGCGTAGTAGTCGACGAAGGCCTCAGGGTCCGCCACGGCGAGCTTCTCGAGGGCGTTCCAGACTCTGTCGTTCGAGCCCGGCTTGCCGAAGTGGTCACCGGACTGCGTTCCAGCAGAATCCTGCTCGAGGATCATGGCGTCGAACGCAGCCGTGACGCGGTCGACCGTGTCGTGAGCGAACGCGTGCTCGAACACGATGATGCCGGGCCCGTCCGACAGCGCCCGCGCCAGCTCTGCGAGCAGGTCGCGTCGCACCGAAGGGTCATTGCGTATGCCGTCCAGCGCGTTCGTCTCGTAGACGACGACGTCGCGCTCGAGCCGGGTCGCGTGCGGGTAGTCGCCAGGCCGGGCTCGGTCGGCGAGGACCTCGAGCAGGTCGTCGAGGCGGCAGTCCTCGGGGAGCAGCCAGTGCGGGCTGCGGCGCGTGGTGTCGGCGGTGCTGGTCACGACGTCCTCCTCGACGGTGTTGGGGTGGTGGGTCTGCTCCCAGCATGGGATCCGCGCGCCCACGCGAACCGACCGAAACCCATCAGAAAGCCATCAGTCCGCTTACCGTGGGTCAATGGCACGACGTCAGTCCCGGACCCACCGCGTGCGCGACATCGCGGAGCAGTCCGGGCTGTCCGAGGCGACGGTCGACCGGGTGCTGCACGGCCGGGGCACTGCGAGCGTCCGGGCCGTGCGCGCCGTCGAGCAGGCCGTCCTCGACCTCGACCGGCAGCAGTCGCAGGTGCGCATCGCGGCGAAGACCTTCATCGTCGATGTCGTCATGCAGGCGCCGGAGCGCTTCTCTGCGGCGGTGCGGACCGCCCTGGAGGCCGAGCTGCCGGCGGTCCGGCCGGCGGTGGTGCGGGCCCGGTTCGACGTCCGCGAGAGCGCCGACCCGGCCGCGGCGGTCGCCTCGCTCGACGCCGTCGGCGGCCGTGGTCGGGTCTCGCACGGCGTGCTGCTCAAGGCCCCGGACGACCCCGACGTCGCGGCGGCCGCACGACGGGTCGCGGCGCGCGGCATCCCGGTCGTCACCCTGGTCACGGACGTGCACGACTCCGGGAGGGCGGCATACATCGGCCTCGACAATGCTGCGGCGGGACGCACGGCCGCCTACCTCGTCTCGCGCTGGCTCGGGCCCTCGCGCGGCACCGTGCTCGTGACGATGAGCAGGTCGACGTTCTTCGGCGAGCGCGAGCGGGTCGACGCGTTCGTCGGCCAGCTCGCGCGGGACGCCCCGACGCTGCGGACGACCGTCGTCAGCGACACGGACGGCCTCGACGCGACGCTCGCGGCCACGGCCCGGGAGGCTCTCGGGCTCGACCCGAAGATCGGTGCCGTCTACTCCGTCGGCGGCGGAAACCATTCCATCGCAAGGGAGTTCGAGCATGTAGGCAGGGAGTGCCGCGTCTTCGTCGCGCACGACCTCGACGCCGACAACGTCGAGCTGCTGGGCTCCGGAGTGCTCGACGTGGTGCTGCACCACGACCTGCGTGCCGACATGCGCCGTGCGCTGCGTCAGGTCCTGCGGGCCCACCACGTGCTGCCCGGTGCGCCCACCTCGGTCGCGGCGCACGTCGAGGTCGTCACGCCCCACAACCTCCCGGCACGCCTGCACCCCAGCTGAAACCGCGCTCGGTGGCGCGCTGTGACGCTCGGGCCTCAGCGGACCACGAGGGCCACGGCCGAGACGACGGTGGCCGCGAGCACCGCCTGGTCGAAGCGGCTCTGGCTCAGCCGCCGCGCCGTGTGCAGTCCCACCCAGGTGCCGACGAGCACGAACGGCACGAGCAGGGCGGTACGCCTCACCGTCTCGGCGTCGAAGAGCCCGAGCCCGACGCTGAAGGGCAGCTTGCACAGGTTGACCCCGAAGAAGAAGAGGGCACTCGTGCCGAGGAAGCGCCGCTTCTCGACGCCCTGGGCGACGAGGTAGAGCGTCATCACGGCACCCGCGGCGTTCGCCGTCATCGTCGCGAACCCGGCCGCAGCGCCGGTGCCGATCGCCGCGGCCCGCGACGCGCCGACCCGTGACGTGTCGGTCGAGCGCCACGCGAGCACGAGCTGGAGGGCGGCGAGCACGAGCAGCAGGAGGCCGATCGTGCGGCGCAGAGTCGTGTCGTCGACCCACGCGAGGAACACGGCTCCGAGCGCGAGCCCGGGCAGCACCGCGGGCACGAGCTGGCGGATCAGCCGCCAGTCGGCGTCGCGACGGTAGTGCCACACGGCGACCACGTCGCCGACGAGCAGCAGCAGGAGGATCGCGGCCGTGGACTCCCGCGTCGGCAGCACGAGGGCGAAGATCGCGACGGCGACGCTGCCGACCCCGCCGATGGCGGTCTTGGCGAACCCGACGAGCAGCGCGGCCACACCGAGCAGCACCAGCGCCGTCACCGTCATGGCACCGGAGCGTAGGCCGACCTGCCTCCATCGCGGCGTCGTGTCCGAGAGCTGTGCACCCATTCCGTTGCGGGGCCGACGAGTCGACGCAACTGTCGCCCGAGCTGCTGTCCGTTTTCCTATGGTTTGTGGCAGACCTCGCCGTGAGGGCAGCGGTCGCGAGGCCGTCCGACAGGTGACAAGGGGTGTGCCATGCGGGGATTGCAGGTGAGGGTCGTCGTGGTGGCGCTGTGCGTTCTCGCGGCGTCGACCACGTCCACGGGAAGCGCCGCTGCGCTCGTCCCCGCGGAGCCGTCCCTCACGCCCGCGGGCACCGCGGTGAGCGCCGCGGGGGGAGTGGCCGTCGGGACGCCCGCGGTCACCCTCGTCGGTCCGGTGCAGGTGGGCGGCGAGCTGACGGCCGAGCCCGTCGGCTTCCCCGCGGGCGACGTCATCGCGTATGCGTGGGCGGCCGACGGCCTGCTGCTGCCCGGTGTCGCCGCCCGTCTGTCGCTGACCCCGGACCTCCTCGGGGCCAGGGTCACCGTCACGGCCACGGGCCGGCAGGCCGGGCAGCCCGACACCACCGCCACCGCCACCGTGGGTCCCGTGGCCCCGGGCGTCATCTCACCGGTGGGCACACCGACGGTGACGGGCACCCTTCGGGTCGGGCGGGTGCTGACGGCCGCCCCCGGCACCTGGTCACCGGCGGCCACCCTGACCTACCAGTGGCGCGCCGACGGCATCGCCATCGCCGGCGCGACCGCGCACACCTACACGCTCCAGTCCGCAGACCGGACCAAGCACCTGTCGGTCCAGGTCAGGGGCACCCGCACCGGCTATGTCCCGGTGACGACGACCTCGGCGCCCACGGCCGCCGTCGACTACGGCGTCTTCGCCACTGCACCCACCCCGGCGATCAGTGGTGTCGTGCAGATCGGCTCGACGGTCCGTGCCGCCGCCGGCACCTGGTCGCCGTCCGCCGTGCTGGGCTACCAGTGGCGAGTCGGTGGGGTGGCCGTGGCCGGAGCCACGGGAGCCTCGTTCGTCATCCCGACCGGCTACCTCGGCCGGTCGCTCTCGGTGACCGTGACCGCCCGGCGCACGGGCTACCTCGCGGCCGCGCGCACCAGCGCCGCGCACACGGTGACCCGCCCCTTCGCCACCGCCCAGACCCCCACGGTGTCGGGCCGGCTGATCAGGGTGGGCTGGGTGGTGCGCGCGTCGTCAGCCGCGTGGTCACCGACGGCAACGCTCGGGGTGCAGTGGCGACGCAACGGCGCCGCCATCACCGGAGGGACCTCGTGGACCTACCGCCTGACCGCCGCCGATCTCGGCTCGCGCATCACCGCGACGGTGACCGGGCGCCGTGCCGGCTACACGACGACCGGCCGCTCCAGCGCGGCCACCGCCGCCGTGCTCGCCGCTCCGTACGGCTTCACGAGCTCCGGGACGCCGGCCACCCCACCGACCGCCGCGTACGCGCCCTCGGCCGTGCACACGCTGACCGATGCCCACTGGGCCAGGATCACCGCCGCCGGTGTGTGGCGGCCGAGCGTCTGCCCGGGTGGCCGAACGACGTTCCGCCGTGTGGACGTGCCCTACTGGGGTCTCGACGGCAAGGTCCACCGGGGCTACGTCGTCGTCAACGCGGACGTGGCGCGCAGCACCGCGAAGATCTTCGACGCGCTCTACGCCAAGCACTTCCAGATGCATCGCGTCGAGGGCATCGAGAACTGGGGCGGCTGGGAGTGGCTCGCGTCGATGGCCAACGCGTCGACCGCCATGAACTGCCGCAAGCCGTCCGAGGCCAACTCCAGCAACGCCTACTCGCCGCACGCTTGGGGGCGGGCGCTCGACTTCAACCCGGTGCAGAACCCCTACATCAACCCCCGCACCGGCACGTGGGACCCCAACCCACCGGCGGCCGCCACCGCGCCCGGCGCGATCCGGTCCGGCGGCGTGGCCTGGACGGTCATCACCTCGTTCCGCTGGTACTGGTCCGGCAACGACTCCTGGCACGACTACATGCACTTCGACACCGGCTACCCGTCGGCTCCGCGCAGCGGACTCCGAGTCGTCGAGGGAGCGGCGGGTCACGGGCGGTGACGCCGCTGCGGGCCGCCGTGCTGCCAGGCAGCTCCGTGCTGCCGACCGGCATACGGCCCAGGGCATTCCACGACGCGCCCACCGGGTAAGGCTGTGGCATGGCCACCGAACCCGACCACACGTTCGACGTCATCGTCATCGGTCTCGGACCGGGTGGCGAGCACGTCGCCGGCACGCTGGCCGAACGCGGGCAGCGCGTGCTCGGCATCGACAACCGCCTCGTCGGCGGCGAGTGCCCCTACTGGGGCTGCATCCCGTCGAAGATGATGATCCGTGCCGCGGACGCGCTCGCCGAGGCCCGCCGCGTCGACGGCCTCGCCGGCACCGTCGGCGCGGTGACCCCGGACTGGTCGGTCGTCGCCACGCGGATCCGCGACGAGGCCACCGACGACTGGGACGACCGGGTCGCCGTCGACCGCCTCACCGCGAAGGGTGCGACGTTCGTCCGTGGCACGGGCACCATCGCCGGTCCCGGCCGGGTCGACGTCGACGGCACGACCTACACGGCGACCAGGGGCATCGTCGTCAACACGGGCACGCGAGCGGCGGTCCCGCCGGTCGACGGACTCGCCGCCACCCCCTACTGGACCAACCACGAGATCATCGAGGCCAAGCAGCTGCCCGGCTCGCTCGTCATCCTCGGAGGCGGCGCCATCGGCTGCGAGCTCGGCCAGGCCGTGGCGCGATTCGGCGTCGATGTCACCATCGTCGAGGCCGGCGAGCGCATCGTGGCGCACGAGGAGCCCGAGGCGTCCGACGCGGTGCGCAGGGCACTCGAGGCCGACGGGGTGAAGCTCCGCGAAGGCGTCGGTGCCGACAAGGTCACGCACGACGGGTCGACGTTCACCGTGACCCTGGCGGATGGGTCGAGCCTGTCGTCGGAGCAGCTGCTCGTGGCCGCCGGTCGTCACGCCGACCCCGCAGCCGTCGGGCTCGACCGGGTCGGCGTCGCGAAGGACTCGCGCACCGCGCCCGTCGATGAGCGGTGCCGCGTCACCGACGGCGTGTGGGCGGTCGGCGACATCACTGGCAAGGGCGCGTTCACGCACGTCTCGATGTACCAGGCGGGAGTCGTCATCCGCGACGTCCTCGGCGACGACGGACCACCCGCGGAGTATGCCGCCCTACCGCGCGTCACATTCTCCGATCCGGAGGTCGGTGCCGTCGGTCTGACGGAGGCGGAGGCGCGCGACAGGCTCTCCGACGTGAAGGTAGGACTCACGCCGCTCGGCGAGACGACCCGCGGCTGGATCGCCAAGGCGGACGGGCTGATCAAGGTCGTCGCCGACGCCGACCGCGGGGTGCTCGTCGGTGCGACGGTGGTGGGCCCGGCCGGTGGTGAGGTGCTCGGTGCGCTGGCCGTCGCCGTGCACGGTGAGGTGCCGATCGACCGGCTTCGCTCGATGATCTACGCCTACCCGACGCTGCACCGCGGCATCGAGGACGCCCTCGGACGCCTGGGCTGAGCTCGCGCTGGCCGCGTCACTGTTGCACCGGGCGGAGCAGTGACGTAGTCCGGGCGGGTGACTCGGGCTCGTTGCTACGTCACTGTTGCACCGGGCGGAGCAGTGACGTAGTCCGGGCGGGTGACACGGGCTCGTTGCTACGTCACTGTTGCACCGGGCGGAGCACTGACGTAGTCCGGGCGGGTGACTCGGGCGCGTTGCTACGTCACTGTTGCACCGGGCGGAGCAGTGACGTAGTCCGGGCGGGTGACACGGGCTCGTCGCTACGTCACTGTTGCACCGGGCGGAGCAGTGACGCAGTGCGGGCGGGTGACTCGGGCGCGTTGCTACGTCACTGTTGCACCAAGCGCAACAGTGACGCGGTGTCCTCCGGGTGACCTTCCGGTGCCGACGGGCGGCGCGCGGGTGACGAGCCGCCCGGGCTGCAGGAGCGTCACGAACCGGACGATACGGTGAGCGCATGGCTCAGCGACTGCTCGCCCTCGACCTCGACGGCACCACCCTCAACCACATGGGCGAGCTGTCCGACCGCGTGCGTGACGCCGTGCGCGCCCTGCCCGACGACGTCGCCGTCGTCGTCGCGACCGGCCGCTCGATCATCGCCACGACCCCGATCCTCGAGGCGCTCGGCCTGCGCCAGGGATATGCCGTCTGCTCCAACGGCGCCGTGACGCTGAAGGTCGATCCCGATGTGCCGGAGGGCTACTCGATCATCGACATGGTCACCTTCGACCCGCGTGCGGTCCTGGAGAAGATGCGTGTGGCCCTCCCGGACGCGCTGATCGCCGTCGAGGAGCCCGGGATCGGCTTCAAGGTGAGCAAGCACTTCCCCGACGGCGAGCTCATGGGTGAGTCCCGTGAAGTGGACTGGGACGACCTGATCGCTCACCCCGTCACGCGCGTCACGCTGCGCCAGCCCGAGGCCACCGCAGAGGAATTCATGGAGCTCGTCGAACGCGCCGGCCTGCACGGGGTGTCCTACGCCGTCGGCTGGTCCGCGTGGCTCGACATCAACCCCGAGGGCGTCTCCAAGGCCAGTGCCCTCGAGCTCGTCCGCCGGCAGCTGCAGATCGAGCCGATCCACACCGTGGCCTGCGGCGACCAGCGCAACGACCTCGAGATGCTCCACTGGGCGGCCTGGGGCGTCGCCATGGGCAACGCGCCCGACCAGGTCAAGGCGATCGCCGACGAGGTCGCGGGCCACGTCGACGACGACGGGCTCGCCCCGATCCTCGAGGCCGTCGCCCAGGCTGCGCGTGACGGTGTGCCGTTCCGCGACGGGGTGCAGTCGGCGGCCACAGCCCGGCTCGAGCTCTAGCCAGGATCGGGCCGTACGCGTGCCGATCGTCTTCGTCCACGGTGTGGCCGTGCGCGACGTCGACGAGCGGCGACCCGAGCTCACCCGTGCGACAAGGGCATTCGGCGAGGTGGCGTGGCCCACGATCCAGGCCCACCTGCGCGAGCACGTCGCGCCCGCGATCTCGGACGACCCGGCCGGCGTGCCGATCATGCGCGTCTACTGGGGCGACCTCGGTGCACAGTTCGCGTTCGGGGGGCGGTCCCTCGTCTCACGTCCGCAAGACCTCCCGGAGACCGCGGTTCAGGCGGTCGAGGCGGTCGAGGCGGTCGAGGGCGCCGTCGACACCGAGCCACGCGGCATACGTCGGCTCAGAGACATGGCCACGTCGCTGCGGCGCCCCGTCGAGGACTTCGTGCCGGTCTTCCTCGGTGACGTCATGACCTACGTCGCGACGCGCGGCACGTCGCAGTCGCCCGGGCCCATCGTCGAGCGCGTCCTGGCCGGGCTCGAGGCCGCCGCCTTCGCAGCCGGGAGCCGGGGCGAGCCGCTGGTCGTGCTCACGCACAGCATGGGAGGTCAGGTCGTCTACGACATCGTCACCCACTTCCTGCCGCGCCTGCCCGAGCACCGAGGCGTGCGCATCGACTTCTGGTGCGCTGCGGCCTTGCAGGTCGGCTACTTCGAGGAGCTCGGACTCTTCCTCGAGAGCGAGCCCGACCGCGGTCCCGCCCCGACGGCCTACCCGCCCTCGGAGCACCTCGGCGGCTGGTGGAACGTCTGGGACCACGCCGACCTGCTGAGCTTCCGTGCCGAGGGCATCATCGACGGCGTCGACGACTCGGCGTTCTTCGCGGCGGGAACCCTGGCGACCGACCACTACCGCTACCTGCGCAACGCCGACTTCTACCGCACGTTCGCGAGCAAGGTCCGTGCCAGCATCGGGCAGACAGGCCATCCCTGACGCGGCATCGGCAGCGATCTCGGCTGCCGTGTCGAAAGGCGTCGGCACCGTTCGACGTGGGGGTGAGGCGGGGATGGCCCCGCACCGACAGAGGAGACCACCGTGCGCTTCATGATCATCGTCCCCGCCAACGGCGAGACCGAGCAGGGCCTGGGCGGCAGCGAGCGGCAGTTCGCCGACATGCAGGCCTACAACGAGGAGATGCTCAAGGCGGGCGTCTTCGTCGACGGGCAGGGGCTGCAACCGTCCGCCAAGGGCGCCCGCGTCACCTACGAGGACGGCGACTGGGTCGTCACGGACGGCCCGTTCGCGGAGGCGAAGGAGCTCATCGCCGGCTTCACGATCATCGACGTCAGCTCGCGCGAGGAGGCGATCGAGTGGCTCAAGAAGTGGCCGGTCTCGTGCGTGCCCGACCCCGGGCAGGCCCTCGAGCTGCGCCAGGTCTACGTCCCCGAGGACTTCGCCGCCGTGCTCGCGCCGGAGATGATCGAGCGCGAGGAGCAGATGCGCGCCGAGGCGGCGCGTATCGCCGCCGGCGGCTGAACGCGTTGACGACCGCCCCGCCCCTCTCGAGCGTGCGAGAGTGGCGGGGTGTCAACCGAGGCCACCGCTGACGACTCCTCCGCGCCCACCCGGGCCAACGCGTACGCCGTCTCGCCCGACGAGGTGCAGCGCACGCTCGAGGCGGTGTGGCGCATGGAGGCCGCCAAGGTGACCGCCGTCGTCGCCCGGGTCGTCGGCGACGTCGGCCTCGCCGAGGACCTCGCCCAGGACGCCTTCGTGCAAGCGCTCGAGCAGTGGCCGCGCGACGGCCTCCCGACGAAGCCCGGCGCCTGGCTCACGGCGACGGCGCGGCGGCGGGCCATCGACCGCATCCGACGCGACGTGAACCTCGCGAGCAAGCTGCAGCAGGTGGGACACATGGAAGAGCTCAGGGTGGCCGACCTGGCCGAGTCCGACTTCGACGCTGCCCTCGAGGACATCGACGACGACGTGCTGGGTCTCATCTTCGCGGCCTGCCATCCGGCGCTCACTGCCCAGGCACGGATCTCGTTGACGCTGAGGATGATCGGCGGCCTCACCACGCGCGAGATCGCCCGCGCGTTCCTCACGAGCGAGCCGACGATCGGACAGCGCATCTCGCGGGCCAAGAAGACGCTGAGCCAGGACGGCGTCACCATCGAGGTGCCCTCGGGCGCCGACCTCGCGCCGCGTCTCGCGTCCGTGCTGGAGGTCGTCTACCTCATCTTCAACGAGGGTTATGCGGCCACGTCAGGTCGCGACTGGGTGCGTGGCGACCTCATGGAGGAGGCGATCCGGCTCGGTCGGGTGCTGGCCGCCCTCGCACCCGGCGAGCCCGAGGTGCACGGGCTGCTCGCGCTCATGGAGGTCCAGGCGTCGCGCACCCGTGCCCGCATCGGCCGCGACGGTGAGCCCGTGCTGCTGCTCGACCAGGACCGCACGAAGTGGGACTGGGGCCTGATCCGGCACGCGCTCGCCGCACTCGACCGTGCCTCGTCGCTCGCCACCTCGGCCGGTCCCGGTCCCTACCTGCTTCAGGCGGCCATCGCCGCGTGCCACGCCCGCGCCCACACCGCCGACGCCACGGACTGGTCGCAGATCGTCGCCCTCTACGAACGGCTCGGGACGGTGCGCCCCTCGCCGGTCATCGACCTCAACCGCGCGGTCGCGATGTCGTACGCCGATGGCCCGGCCGACGCGCTCGTCGTCGTCGACGCCCTGGTGGCCGCCAACGCGCTCGACGGCTACCACCTGCTCCCGAGCGTGCGCGGCGACCTGCTCGCCCGGCTCGGGCGCGACGACGAGGCACGGGCCGAGTTCGCCCGCGCCGCCGACCTGGCCCAGAACGACGCCGAGAGGGCGCTGCTCCTCAGGAGGGCCGCCGGCGAGACCTGACCTGCTGGGGGCTTCCCGGGCGAGGCGCTGCCGGCCTGGCCCTTGCCCAGCGACACCAGCCCGAACACGATCCGAACACGACCCGGACCCTCGCTTCACCTGCCTGCGAGAGCGTTGCTGGCATGACGAACCAGACGCCATCCACCCGCCACCTCACGCGCACGTCCACCGCCGTCGGTGCTGCGCTCCTCGTCCTCGGCAGCCTCACCCTCGGGGCGTGCTCGAAGGTCGGCCCGACCGACACGGCGGTCGGCGCCGCCGCTCCCGCCGAGCAGGCGGCCGGCGCTCCACAGGCGGCCGCGGCCAGGCAACCGGTCGCCGACGGCGACACGGTCGAGCTCGTCAGTGCCGCCCTCGAGAACCCGGACTCCAACGACACGGCCCACGCCGCCGCCCCCGACCGGAAGGGGCTGCGCGCCAGGCTCGTCCGTGCCCTGCGCGCCACGTGGGTCACCGAGTCGTCGAACGGTGCGGTCACCCACCAGGCCATCCGCGGCGAGGTCACCGCCGTGTCCTCCACCTCGATCACGGTCAAGGCCAAGGACGGCTTCTCGCTGACCCTTGCCGTGGGCAAGGACACGACGGTGCGCCGGCGCGCCCACGGCAAGGGCGCCGCCTCGACCATCGGGGCGATCAAGGTGGGCTCCAAGGCCCTCGTCACCGGCGTCGGCGACACGGACCCGACGGCTCGCGTCGTCGTCTTCCGATACTGAGTCGATGTGCTCGGCGGTCACCCGTGACCGTTGAGCACATCGACCGGGTGAGCGGCCCGTCGGTTCGCGACGAGGCTCGTCACCGTGACGACCGCGAGGATGCCGAGGATGACGGCGAGCGAGAGCAGCGTCGGGATCTGCGGCACGCCGGGCCAGACCCCGCCCAGTGCAGCACGAGCTTGACGCCGATGAAGGCGAGGATGAGCGAGAGCCCGTGGCCGAGGTGGACCAGCTTGGCGAGCGCGCTCTCCAGCACGAAGTAGAGAGCCCGAAGGCCCAGGAGGGCGAAGGCGTTCGTCGCGAACACGAGGTACGGGTCGCCGGTGATGCCGTAGACGGCGGGCACCGAGTCGATGGCGAAGACGATGTCGGTGCCGAGGATGGCGACGGCGACGAGCGCGAGCGGCGTCAGCGCCCGGCGACCGTCACGCGTGACCGTGAGGTTCGTGCCGGCATACGCGTCGGTGACGGGGTAGAAGCGGCGGATCAGCTTCACGCTGCGCAGCCGGTCCACGTCGATGCTGTGGTCTTCGTGCGACAGGGCGTCACGACCGACCTTGACCGCGGTCGCGAGCAGGATGGCGCCGAACAGCAGGAAGGTCCAGGCGAAGCTCGCGATCAGCTGCGCGCCGAGGGCGATGAAGATGCCCCGCAGCACGAGGCGCCCGCGACGCCGATCAGCAGCACCCGCTGGCGCAGCTCGCGCGGCACGGCGAAGGCCGACAGCAGGATGATGAAGACGAAGAGGTTGTCGACCGAGAGCGACTTCTCGACGATGTAGCCGGTGTAGTACTCGACCCCCTGCTGCGAGCCGTACTGCCACCAGAGCCAGCCACCGAAGACCAGGGGGATGGCGATGTAGAGGGCCGACCAGCCGAGCGCCTCGCGCATGCTCGGGTCGTGCGGGCGGCGGGTGATGAGGAAGTCGATGACGAAGAGGGCGAGCACGCCCGCGATCGTCGCGATCCAGAGGGTGGGGGTGCCGATCGACGCGGTCGGGGCCGTGGGTCCGGTGGCGGCAGGCGCCAGGGCAGAGAGCATGGGTGACCTCAGAACGTTGGACGTCTGAGGTCTCCTTCACCGGCGATGCCGGCCGCGGACCGGGGCGGTCGTGGGACCGCCGTACTGACCGGAGCGCGCGAGGAAGTACTCCCCTCGTCAACCATTCTACGGGCCCTTCAGGGGTGCGCCAAATGACTGGGCCGGCGTATGCCGCGTGACCGGGAGCCGCAGGGTGAAGCGGGCACCTCCCTCGGCGGCGTGCCCCGCCTCGACCGAGCCGCCCAGCACCTCGGCGAGCCGGCCGACGATGGCGAGGCCGAGTCCGGTGCCGACCGGCCGCAACCCGCGATAGCGCTCGTGCAGCACCGAGGGCTCGAAGGCGACGTCGAGGTCGTCGTCGGTGAGGCCGGGGCCGCCGTCACGCACTTCGACGACGTCGGAGCCCGGCTCGGCCCGCACCTCGACGACGATCGGGCGGCCGGCCGGCGTGACCCGCAGGGCGTTCTCGAGCAGGCCGTCGACGAGCTGGCGCACCCGCGCCGGGTCGGTGACGGTCCACACCGCGGGGGCCCCGGTGACGAGGGTGAACGGCACTCCGACGGCGGCGCAGCGACGGCCCCACACCGAGTCCAGCTCACGGCCGAGCGCGGTGAGGTCGCTGCGTTCCGGGGCCACGCTCGGCTGGTCGGCGCCGAGCCGCGCGAGGTCGAGCAGGTCGCCGACCAGGCGTTCGAGGCGCTTGGCCTCGGTGAGCACGACTCCACCGACGCGAGCCGTGTCGTCGGATGGCACGACTCCGCTCGCGAGCGACTCGGCGTAGCCGCTGATGCCGGTCAGCGGCGTACGCAGGTCGTGCGAGACCGACAGGAGGAAGTCGCGCTGGCGCCTCTCCGAGCGGGACAGCGAGCCGGACAGGGTGTTGAGGGCGCTCGCCACCTCGGCCACCTCGTCCGGCCCCTCGACCGGGACCCGCACGTCGCGCTGCCCGGCCGCGAGGGCGTGGGCGGCGTCGGCCGTGCGCCGCAGCGGACGCGAGAGCCGTCGCGCGAGGGCCACGCTGACCACGACGGCGACGACCACGGCGATGGCGAGGGCGAGGAGCACCCGCCGCACGAACCGGTCGGAGTCGGCCGTCGCGTCGCTGCGCCGCTGCACGAGCACGATCCCGCCGGCATCGGTCGGCCGGCCCTCGACGAGCACGAGGGCTCCGTCGATCTCGTCGCGGGCCGACACCGTTCCCCCGGCGAGCAGCTGCTGCTGCCGCCCCGGCGTCAGCGCCTGGCGGGCGATCCGGCTCGTCGAGGTGACGGCTCCGCCGCGGCCGACGCTCGCAGACTCGATGCCCAGGACCCCGAGCGTCCGCACCGTCCTGGTCTGCGAGGTCCGCGCCACGACACCGGCGTCGGCGCGGTCGGCGGCGGCGTCGGCGATCCGCGACAGCGTCCTGCTGGCGCTGTCGTCGGCCGCGGTGCGGGTGAGCCCGACGGCGAGCAGCCCCGCGAGCAGGGCCGTGAGGACGGCGATCCCCACGGCCAGCAGCACGATCCGCCGCGAGAGCGTTCCACGGGACCCGACGGTGCCAAGGGGGCCAGGACCGAGCGAGGGCGGTTGTGGCGCAGGGTGTCTGGCCGGTGCCGAGGCGGGAGGGAGGCTCACGACGCACCCGGCCGTGTGCCGTCGACGCCGACACGCGGAGCCCGCTCGGCGGCATACCCGACGGAGCGCACGGTGCGGATCGGGCTGGCGTCACCCAGCTTGGCGCGCACCTGGGCGACGTGGACGTCCACGGTGCGGCCCCCAGCCGTGGCGGCATACCCCCACACGTCGCTGAGCAGCTGCTCGCGGGTGAAGACGACACCTGGCCGGCGCAACAGATGAGCCAGAAGCTCGAACTCCGTTGCGGTCAGGGCAATCTCACGGCCGGCGACGCGCACCTCGTGGCTGGTGAGGTCGACGGTGAGCTCTCCCGCCCGGAGCACGTCGGGGGCGCCGACGTCCCCGCGGGTCCGACGCAGCACACCACCCAGCCGTGCCACGAGCTCGCGTGGCGAGAACGGCTTGGTGATGTAGTCGTCGGCACCGAGCTCGATGCCGAGGATGCGGTCGACCTCGTCGTCGCGCGCGGTCACGAACAGCACAGGGGTCCAGTCGCCGCGGCCCCGCAGCTGCCGGCACACCTCGATGCCGTCGAGGGTCGGAAGACCGATGTCGAGCACCAGGGCGCTCGGCCGCAGGGTGCGCGTCGCCTCGAGCGCTGCCGCCCCGTCGCCGACGACCGCGACGCCGTAGCCGGCCGCCCGCAGGTTGAGGCGCAGCACGTCGGCGATCGCGGGCTCGTCCTCGACGACGAGCACGAGGCCGCGGCCGGGGTCGGCGCTCGGGCCGGGCATGGCGGGCACGTCTCGCAGCGTAGTGAGGCGGTGGCCCGGAAGAGTCACACCGACGTCGCGCGCACGTCAGGATCGTGTTCGGGTGCGCTCGACGACGACGCCGCCGAGGACCGGGCGTGGGACCGCGCGAGAAGCCACGCGGCCACGGCGAGCACGGCCGCGGCGACGACGGCGATGCCCCACCACGAGCCGGCCTCGGCCGCGAGCCAGGCCTGCGCCACGGCGAGGCCGACCGTCGCGTAGAGCACCGCCCAGATGACCGAGCCGAGGACGGCGGCCGGGACGTACCACCGCAACGGCATCCGCATGACGCCGGCCGTCAGGTGGATCGCGGTCTGGACGCCGACGGTCAGGTAGGAGAGCGTGACGGCGACGGGACCCAGTCGGCGCAGCAGGTCCTCGGCGCGCGCCGTCAGGTCGCCATGTGATCCGCGGTAGCGGCGCCAGCTCGCGATCGCGCCGTGGCCCAGCCAGTAGGTGCCGGTGGAGCGCACCATCGCGCTCGCGAACAACGCGAGGAACGCCTGCCAGAAGGGCAGCTCGGCCAACCTGTCGAGCATGCCCACACCCTAGGCGGGGCGAGGTGCGCGCCGGCCACCGAGGTGCCTCGGCCGCGTGACAGGCCCGACGCGTACGGGCGCGTACGCGCCCGCGGGTGAGCCCCGGCGCAGGGCTCAGCGAGCGCCGAAGTCGACCTCGGCCGCCGGTGCCACGTCACCCTTGCGACCGGGAGCCTCGGACCAGCTCCAGTAGGTGTTGGTGTGCGCGATGACCTGCTCGGGGCTGACCGGAACGCCCCACTGGCGGAGGTCCTCGGTGGTGTGGGCGTCCTCGACCAGGGTCGCGTCGTAGCCGCGGACGAGCGCGCCGTGCAGGGTCGAGCGGATGCACGCGTCGGTCTGTGCTCCGGTGACGACGACCCGGCCGACCGCGCGCTCGGCGAGCAGGGACTCGAGGTCGGTGTCCTCGAACGAGTCGCCGTAGCGCTTGTGCACGACCGGCTCACCCTCGTCGCGGACGAGCTCGGGGACGTACTGCCAGCCGTCGGAGTCGACCGCCATGTTCTCGTCGGAGTGCTGCACCCAGATGACCGGCACGTGCTCGTTGCGCGCCTTGGCGACGAGGGTGTTGATGCGGGCGATGACACCGTCGCGGTCCCAGGCGTCGGCGACGACCTGGTTCTGGACGTCGACGACGAGGAGCGCGGTGTTGGGGCGGCCTTCGAGGGTGGTCATGCTCCGACGCTACGCCCGCCCACCGACGGCGCGGGGTCGTGCGAGCCGGGCATCGTTCAGCCGGCGACGAGGTGCTCGCGGTAGAATTCGGCGAGCCCCGCGCGTGCGTGCACCTGCACTCGTGACCCGCGGGTGGGATGCTGGGCGCGCCATGACGAACGCTCCCCAGAAGCCCCGCGAGCTGACCATCACGTCCGCGACCAACCCGCGCCTCAAGAGCCTGCTCGGCCTGCGCCGCCGCCGCACCCGCGAGGAGACCGGCCAGACCCTCGTCGAGGGCTACGAGGAGATCGGTCTGGCTCTGTCGGCGGGTGTGCGCCCGGGGGCCGTCTACGTCTGCGAGGAGCTCTTCAGCCCGGCCGGCCGGGCCGGCAGCCAGGACATCGGCCACCAGACCGACCTGCTCGCCCGGCTGCGGAGCGACCGCGTCGAGGTCGTGCACCTGAGCCGCAGCGCCTTCGAGAAGGTCAGCTACCGCGAGGGCCCCGACGGGCTCATCGCCGTCGTCCACCGTGTCGGCGTCACTCTCGCGGACCTGCGCGTCGACGGGCCCGACCACCTCACCCTGCTGAGCCAGGGTGTCGAGAAGCCGGGCAACCTCGGCGCCATGCTCCGCACCGCCGACGCCGCCGGTGTCGATGCCGTCGTCGCGGCCGACCCGGTCACCGACTGGGGCAACCCCAACGTCGTCCGCGCGAGCAAGGGCACCGTCTTCGCCGTGCCGGCCGCGAGCGCGTCGACTGCCGACGCCCTCGCCTGGCTGCAGGCCAACGAGATCAGCCTCGTCGTCACCACCCCCGAGACCGACCTGCTGCACACCGACGTCGACTACACCGGACGCGTCGCCATCGCCGTCGGCAGCGAAAAGCACGGCGCCGACCGGACGCTCCTCGAGGCCGCCGCCCACCGCGTGCGAATCCCCATGCACGGCAAGGCGAACAGCCTCAACGTCGCAGCCTCGGCGGCCATCGTGCTCTACGAAGCGGTGCGCCAGCGCGACCTGCGCTGACCCTCGAGAGGGCGCGTGACGGCATACGCGATGACGGGAAGGTTACGCCCGTGTGACGCGTGAGGCGGCCGCTGCGGGGTAGGGGAGGGGTGGTCAAGAGCACCCCTTGGCGTGTGTCACGATGTCTTGTATGCGAGTTGACCACGTCTCCTATGCAGCAGAGGCCGGTGGCCTCAAGGCCACCGCCGACCGGCTGTCGAAGCTCATCGGCGTCTCCGCGGTCGACGGAGGGGTGCACCCCCGTTTCGGCACGCGCAACGTGATCTTCCCCCTGGCCAAGGACCACTACCTCGAGGTCGTCGAGGTGCTCGACCACCCGGCCTCCGACAAGGCCCCCTTCGGCCAGGCCGTGCGCGCCGCGTCCGAGGCCGGCGGCGGCTGGCTCGGGTGGGTCGTCGCGGTCGACGACATCGCCGTCGTCGAGCAGCGCCTCGGCCGCGAGTCGGTCCCGGGCAACCGGCACCGTCCCGACGGCACCGAGCTCAAGTGGCGCCAGCTCGGCATCAAGGGCCTGATGGCCGACCCGCAGGTCCCCTACTTCATCGAGTGGGACGACATGACGGTCCACCCGTCCGCCGGCGCCGACACGGCCGTCTCGATCGACAACCTCCAGATCGCCGGTGACCCCAAGCGCGTGCGCGAGTGGCTCGGCCCGGAGGACACGTTCGACAAGGGCGGCATCGACTTCACCTTCGTCGCGCCGCACGGCACGCCCGGCCTGCTGTCGGTCACCTTCGACACCCCCGGCGGCAAGGTCACCATCTGACCCGGCTCCGGCTCGCACGTCGACGGCGGTCACCCCACGGGGGTGGCCGCCGTTCGTCGTTCCCGAGGGCGTATGCCGTGTGCCTTCCACCGAGGGCGCGCTGAGCTCGCTCACCGTGAGGCCGCGACCCTGCGCCTCACCCGGGTGCGCGGGAGGAGCGCCGGGACGCGGGCGGCATACGCGTCGTAGGCCGCTCCGAAGGTGCGCCGGAGGTCGCGTTCCTCGAAGGTGACGCCGACGGCGACGTAGCCCGTGGCGGCGACGGCGAAGAGCAGGTGGCCCGCACCCATCTCCGGCGTGGCCCAGAACGCGAGGAGCAGGCCGGTCATGAGGGGGTGGCGCACCACGCCGTGGAGGCCGTCGACGCGCAGGACGCCCGACGGCTCGAAAGGCCGCGGGCGTGCCCACCCGGCCTGGCGCAGGCCGAGCAGGTCGAGGTGGTCGACCGCGAACGTCGACGTGACCGCGAGCACCCAGCCGGCCGCGCACAGCGTCCAGAGCACGACGGCGACGAGGCCCCCGACGTGCCAGACCGTTCCGCCCCACGGCTCCCAGAGGGCGAGCAGCAGGGCCAGGCAGAGGTTGGTGGCGAGGACGAACGTCGTGCGTTCGAGGGCAGCCGGGACGTGACGGGCCAGCCGTGCCTTGACCGACCGTCGGGCCATCACCGAGTGCTGCACGGCGAAGAGGAGCAGGAGGGCCAGGTCGACGGCGATCGCTCTCACTGGGGTCGTGCGGGCCGGGGCGTCGACCGTCCTCGGGATGCCGACCATCGCCAGGAAGACGATGGTCCACACGAGGATGCAGGCGAAGCCGACCCAGCCGAAGGCCGAGAGGGCGAGATGGGTGGGACGTCGGTTCATGCCTTCATCGTGCGGAGCGCGAAGGGCCTGGCGCAGGCGGGAAAACACCTCACTTGGGCGCGGTGGTGGCGACGTACCAGGCCGCGAGCTGGGCCCGCGACCGGAACCCGAGCTTCAGACGGATCCGCTCGAGGTGGGACTCGGCCGACCGCTCGGTGATGTGCAGGTGCTCGGCCAGCTCGCGGTTGGTCAGGCCCTGGGCCACGAGGGCGGCGACCTCGGTCTGGCGTGCCGTGAGCCCGCTCGGGACCGCGCGCCGCAGCCGGGGCAGGCCCAGGAAACGGCGCACCTCGGTGACCACGGCCTCGGCGTCGCCCAGGGCCGGCAGGTGCGAGCGACCCTCGAGCCCGACGAACGTGGCGCCACGGATCTGCTCGGCGAGGACCCGGCCCTGGTCGAACGGCGCGGCCCGGTCTCCGCGGCGGTGCAGCACGAGCGTCGGCGCCTCGACCCGTGGCAGCGCCGCGCGCACGTCGATGTCGTAGGAGAGGCGCAGCAGTGAGACCGCAGTCTCGCGCGAGGAGGCCGCGCGCTGGTAGTCGGCGACGGCCCGTCGCGTGCCGGGGTCGGCCTCCGGCGCGAAGAGGTCGGTGAGGAGGTCCGAGCCCAGTCCCCAGTGGGTGGCGAGCAGTCCGACGACGTGCCGCCTGCTGTCGTCGTCGCCGATCGCGGCCCCGCTGGCCCAGCCGCCGTAGAGCACGAGGCGCTCCACGGTTCCCGGGCGGTCGGCAGCCCACTGTGCCGCGACCGGCGCGCCGAGCGACCAGCCCAGCAGGTCGAGCCGGAGAGGGTCGGCGTCGGCGGAGACGGCGGGGACGGCGGGGACGGCGGGGACGGCGGAGACGGCGGGGACGGCGGAGACGGCGGCGACCACGGCATCGATGGTGGCGAGCTCGAGCTCCATCGTGCGCGGCCCGTCGTAGGGGTCGGAGAGTCCGCAGCCCGGGCGGTCGTAGCGCACGAGGGTGCGGCCCGCGGACAGCGCCTCGTGGAAGAGCCGCTCGGCCGGCAGCGCCCAGCCGAGCTCGAGGTGGCTGAGCCATCCCGGGGCGACGAGCAGGAACGGGCCGCTGCCCGTCAGGGCGTACGCGACCCGTCCGCCGTCCGGCAGGCGCGCCATGCCGACCCGCTGGTCCTGTGCGGCCACGTCACCAGTGAACCGCAGTTGTGACTGGCCAGAGCAGCCGAACCGGCCGGGACCGTCAGTGGTGCCAGCGCTTGAGGCGGAGCGAGTTCGCGACGACGAGCACGGACGAGAGGGCCATCGCTGCACCGGCGATCATCGGGTTGAGCAGGCCGAAGGCGGCGAGCGGGATCGCGGCGGTGTTGTAGCCGAACGCCCAGACCAGGTTCTGCTTGATGACGCGAAGCGTCTGGCGCGAGAGGCCGATCGCGTCACCGACGGCGTCGAGGTCGGTGCGCACGAGCACGATGTCGGCGGAGTCCATCGCCACGTCGGTGCCCGAGCCCATGGCGAGCCCGAGGTCGGCCTGGGCAAGGGCGGCGGCGTCGTTGACACCGTCACCGACCATCGCGACGACCTTGCGCTGCTGCTGCAGCTCCGTGACGATGCGGTGCTTGTCGGCGGGCATGACGTCGAAGCGCACGTTGGCTGCCGGGATGCCGACCTGCTCGGCGACGCTGCGCGCGTTGGAGGCGCTGTCGCCGGTGAGCAGGTAGGGGGTGAGGCCGAGCGCACGCAGCCGGTCGATCGCGGCCTTCGACGTGTCGCGCACGGTGTCCTCGACGGTGAGGGCTGCCTCGGCGGCGCCGTCCCAACCGACGAAGACCGTGGTGCCCGCCTGCCGTGACGCGTGCTCGACGAGCGCCGGGTCGACGCTCTCGAAGAGGGCGGCCTTGCCGACGGTGACCTCGGTGTCCTTGATGCGGGCGCTCGCCCCTTCGCCCGGGTTCGACTGGAAGTCACGGATGCGGGGCAGGTCTATGCGGGCGAGGGCCGCGCCCTCGACGACCGCGCGTGCGATGGGGTGCTCGCTGCCCTGCTCGACCGCGGCCGCGGCGGTGAGCGCAGCCTTCTTCGAGAGCCGGCCGCGCACCGCGATGCTGCGCAGCCGCAGCTGGCCCGTGGTGACGGTGCCGGTCTTGTCGAGCACGACCGTGTCGACCCGCCGCGTGTCCTCGAGCACCTGCGGGCCCTTGATGAGCGTGCCGAGCTGGGCACCACGGCCGGTGCCCACGAGCAGTGCCGTCGGCGTCGCGAGCCCGAGGGCGCACGGGCAGGCGATGATCAGCACGCTCACCGCGACGGCGAGCGAGCGCGAGAGGTCGTGGCCGGTCGCGAGCCAGGCGACGAACGTGACGAGGGCGATGACGAGGACGGTCGGCACGAACACGGCCGAGACCCGGTCGGCGAGACGCTGCACCTTCGCCTTGCCCGTCTGCGCGGTCTCGACGAGCCGCTGGATGCCGGCGAGCATCGTGTCGGCCCCGACCCTGCGGGCCTCCACGACGATGCGTCCGGTCGTGTTGACCGAGCCGCCGGTGACCTCGTCGCCCGGGCCGACGTCGACCGGCGTGGACTCGCCGGTGACCAGGCTGGCGTCGACCGCGCTCGACCCGTCGAGCACGAGACCGTCGGTCGCGACCTTCTCGCCCGGGCGCACGATGAACTGGTCGCCGACGACGAGCTGCTCGATGGGCACGCGGGTCTCGCTCGTGATCCGCGTCTGCGGGTCGATGCGCAGCACGGCGACGTCCTTGGCGCCGAGGTCGAGGAGCGAGCGCAGGGCGTCCTTGCCGGAGTCCTTGGCACGCGCCTCGAGGAAGCGTCCGGCCAGCAGGAACGTCGTCACGACGGCGGCGACCTCGAAGTAGAGGTGCATCTCGCCGCCGGACCCCGTGAGCAGCTCGACGACCGAGTAGCCGTATGCGGCAGCGACGCCCAGCGACACGAGGGTGTCCATGGTCGACGCGAGGTGGCGGCCGTTGACGGCCGCCGCCCGGTGGAACGGCCAGGCGCACCAGACCACGACCGGCGTCGCGAGCAGCAGCTGCAGCCACGGGCTCGCACCGAGCGAGGGCAGGAACATGGCGAGGACCAGCACCGGAACCGTGAGCGCGACCGCGGCGACCAGTCGCGGCCGGATGACGTCCTGCGCGGGGGTGTGCTCGAGGTGGTCGGCAGCAGGAGGAGGCGATGCGGGCCGGTCCGGCGGGGGCGCCGCCTTCTGGCGGGACAGCTCCTGGGCGCGCAGCTTCTCCAGCAGGGCGCCTGCCGCGGGCTGCGGCGGGTCGGGCGGCACGGCATACGTGGTTGGGGCGCTGGATGGCGCGTCGACGACGCTGGCGCCGTAGCCGGTCTTCTTCACCTCGGCGATGATCTGGTCGACCGTCACGGGCGCCGAGAAGGAGACGCGGGCCTTCTCGGTGGCGAGGTTGACCGTCGCGGACTCGACGCCGGCGACCTTGGACAGCTTGCGCTCGATGCGCGCGGAGCAGGAGGCGCAGGTCATGCCGGTGATCGCGAGTCGGACCTCCTCAGGGGTCTGCTCGCTGGGCGTCACCGCTGCCCGCCCCTCGCTCATCGGAGGCTGTAGCCCGCCTCGGCGACGGCGTCGGCGACGACGGCCGGGTCGAGTGGGGCCTCGCTCGTGATGGTGACGGGGGAGTCCTCGCCCGGGTGCAGGTCGACCGCGACGGCCACGACCCCCGGCAGGGCCGACAGCTCCTGGCTGACCGCGGCGGTGCAGTGCGCGCACGTCATGCCGGCGACGGTGATCTCGGTCTGGGTGCTCATCGGGGTTGCCTCCTCGGGCGGGTTCGGTGCGGTTGCTTCGTCGATGCGGGTTCGGTCGGTGTGGGCCTCAGCTGCGGACGAGGCGGGCGATGGCGTCGGCCGCCTCGCGCACCTTCTCCTGAGCGGCCTCGTCGGACTCGCGCGCGGCGTCGACGACGCAGTGCGCCACGTGGTCCTCGAGCAGGCCCAGGCTCACGGCCTGCAGCGCCTTGGTGATCGCGCTGACCTGGGTCAGGATGTCGATGCAGTAGGTGTCGGTGTCGACCATCTTCTGCACGCCGCGCACCTGCCCCTCGATGCGTCGCAGCCGCTTCAGGTAGTCGTCCTTGCTTCCGGTGTATCCGGGCACGTATGCACCTCCTCGTCTGCGACAACAGCATACCCAGGCGGGGTATTTCCGAGCGCGCTCCCGATCACGGCGATTCTGGGACGAAGGTGGCAGCCAGTCGCTTGGGCGCCTTGGCCAGCCAGGCGTCGGTGAGCACCTCGCGCAGCTCGGCCAGGGTGATCCTGGGGAGGTCGCGCTCGAGCAGCAGCACGGCGTTGTAGCCGTTCCAGTGCGGCGTCGTGAACCAGGGGCTCGAGTCGTCGCCGACCATCGCCTCCTTGTCCTCCGCGGTGCACGAGAAGGCGAGCACGTCGTCGTAGAGCTCGCCCGTGTCGGGGTCGAAGGCGTCCTTGCGCGGGCCTCGGGAGAACATGAACGTCTTGCCCTTGACGAGGTATGCCGGCCGGCCCCCTTCAGGGGGCTCGCGAGTCACCTCGGGCAGGGCCAGCGCGATCTCGTCGAGGTCGGACAGCCGGGCCTTGCGGGAGCGCACCATGCCTCCGCACGGTAGCCCGGACCGTGTCGGCCGGCCCCGCCGACACACAAACCCCGTCCCGGGCGGTGCTGAGCAGCGTGACTGCCCCGGCGGCGCGGACTTCGTATGTCCTTCGGGACGGCAGCCCGCGCGCGTCGCGCTCGACGGAGCGCAGGAGGCGTCAGGCGAGGTAGTCGTCGACGAGGCGGCTCGCCAGCGCGGTGTAGGTCTGTGGGGTCAGCGCGACGAACCGCGCCTCGACCCCGGCCGGCAGTCCGAGGCCACGGACGAACTCGCGCACCTCGTCGCCACCGACGCGGCGGCCACGGGTGAGCTCCTTGAGCCGCTCGTAGGGCTCCTCCATGCCCGGAACCCCCTGTGCGCCAAGGGCCCTCATCGCCGACTGGATCGGCTCTCCGAGCACCTCCCAGTTGGCCTCGAGGTCGGCCGCCATGCGCTCGGGCACGGCGTCGAGCCCGGCGAGGCCGCGCGACACGTTGTCGAGCGCGAGCATCGAGTGGCCGAAGGCCGTGCCGATGTTGCGCTGCATGCTCGAGTCGGTGAGGTCGCGCTGGAGGCGGCTCTGGACGAGGGTGCCGCCGAGCACGTCGAGCAGCGCGTTGGAGACCTCGAGGTTGGCCTCGGCGTTCTCGAACCGGATCGGGTTGACCTTGTGCGGCATGGTCGACGAGCCGACGGTGCCCTGGCCGCGCACCTGCGCGAAGTAGCCCATCGAGATGTAGGTCCACACGTCGGTGCAGAGGTTGTGCAGGATGCGGTTGAACCGGGCGACGTCGGCGTAGAGCTCGGCCTGCCAGTCGTGGCTCTCGATCTGGGTCGTGAGGGGGTTCCAGGTGAGGCCGAGGCCCTCGACGAAGGCGCGCGACACGGCAGGCCAGTCGACGTCGGGCAGGGCGAGGGCGTGGGCGCCGAACGTGCCGGTGGCGCCGTTGAACTTGCCGAGGTACTCCTGCGTGCCGATGCGGCGCAGCTGCCGACCGAGGCGGTGCGCGAGGACGGCGAGCTCCTTGCCCATCGTCGTCGGCGTCGCCGGCTGGCCGTGGGTGTGGGCGAGCAGCGGGACGTCCTTGAGCTCGTGCGCCATCTCCGACACCTGGTCGACGAGCGCCTGCGCCTTGGGCAGCCAGACCTGCTCGACCGCGCCCTTGACCATGAGTGCGTAGGCGAGGTTGTTGATGTCCTCGCTCGTGCAGCCGAAGTGGATCAGCTCGGCGAGGCCCTTGTCGGCGTCGGCCGGGGCGATCGCCGTGAGGCGCTTCTTCAGGAAGTACTCGACGGCCTTGACGTCGTGCACCGTCACCCGCTCGATCTCGCCGAGCTCTGCGACCTCGTCGGGCCCGAAGGTCTCGACGACGGCTCGCAACGCCGCCACCTCGTCGTCGCTGAGCTTGCGCACCCCGGGGACGACCCCGTTGCTCGTCTGGTGAACGAGCCACTCGACCTCGACGTGCACGCGCTCGCGGTTGAGCGCCGCCTCCGACAGGTGGTCGACGAGGGCGGCGACGGCACCGCGGTAGCGGCCGTCGAGCGCCCCGAGCGCGATGGGCGGGGTTGCGTCAGCGAGCGAAGCCATGACCCCCATCCTCCCAGAGCCCGAGGGGTGTTCCGTATGCCGTCCACGAGGGTCCGGTGGGCACGCCGCCCGGCCCGACGGCATACGTCCTCGGGCGTCTAGTCGAGATCGGGAACGAGGAGCGAGAAGACTTCTCCCTCAGGGCCGCTCACGACCGCGCCGAAGCCGTAGGGCCCGTCGAACGGCGGTTGGAGCACCGTGGCGCCGTTGACGAGCGCCCGCTCGAGCGAGCGGGCCACGTCGTGCGTGGCGAACGAGGCGACCCAGTGCGACGGGATCGACGCCGGCCAGTCGTCGCTGATCTCGGAGAGGCCGTATGCGGGGTTGCCGTCACCCGTGTGTGCGGTCGACCAGCGCGGGCCGTCGGGCTCGGTCTCGTCGGTGAACTCGTGGCCGAAGACCGCGTGCTGGAAGGCCTGCACCCGGTCATAGGCGCGCGTGAGCAGCTCGTTCCACGTCAGCGAGCCGGGCTCGTCGAGCAGGCCGCTGCCGGGCAGGTCGCGCGGCTGCCACACCCCGAAGTACGTGCCGCCCGGGTCGACGGCGATGAGGGTGCTGGCGAGGGCGCCGAGGGGGACCGGCCGACCGATGGTGCGGCCGCCGTAGGCCTTGATGGCGCTCGCGGCGACGTCGATGTCACCGACGCGCAGGTAGGTGGTCCACTGGCTCGGGACCGGGGCGCCGTCGGGCTTGCGGCTGATGCCGGCGACGGGGTGGCCGTCGAGCAGCGCCATCGTGTAGCCGCCGGTCGCGGAGTCGCCGGCGACCCACTGCCAGCCGAAGAGCTCGGTGTAGAAGCGTTTCGCTCGCGGGACGTCGCTGACGAGCAGGTCGACCCAGCAAGGGGATCCGTAGGGAAAATCAGGCACGGTCGTGGCTCAGGTCTCGCGTCGGGGTCAGGGCCGCCCGGCGTCCGGCTGGTCCTCGAGGACGTCCGGTCGACCGTCCAGCCGACTTTCCAGCTGGTCCCTGACGTGGTGAAGGATGCCACGACACGCGGCCTCCACCTCTGCGAAACACCGGGCGAAGTGGTCCTCTCCGCCGTACCAGGGGTCGCCGGTCTCGAGGGTGCCGGCCGCGACGGCTTCGGGATCGAACTCGCGCACGAGGCGGATCTTGCGACGGTTGGCCGGCGTGCGCGCCAGCCGCTGGAGCGTGCGCACGTGACCCTCGTCGGAGGCGAGCACGAGGTCGACGTCGTCGAACTCGTCGGGATCGAACTCACGAGCGCGGTGCCGGCTGCCGTCGTAGCCGTGCCGGGCGAGCTCGGCGACCGTGCGCGGGTCGGCGTGCTCGCCGACGTGCCAGTCGCCCGTGCCGCTCGAGCTGACCCGCACGTGGTCGCGCAGACCGGCGTCGTCGACCATCCGCTGGAGGATCACGTGACCCATGGGCGACCTGCAGATGTTGCCGCTGCACACGAAAGTGACGTGGACGGGGCGAGGCGACATGATCCCCATTCAACACCGCCGAGGTCGGCCGCAAGGCCGAAGCGATCCGACTCCTCTTTCCGGACATCTCGGACACCGTGTCGCAGATCGCCTCGCGCGGTGGGCGACCGGGCCCGATGGCGGTGGGGGCGGGCGCCGCGAGGGGCCGGTGTCGGTGGGCGATGACACGGTGTGTCCATGACGACGACACCGCAGCCGGCAGTGGGGGCAGGCACCCCCGAGGCCCTCGAGGCCCGCTTCGTCGAGCTCGCGACCGCCGGCGACCTCGACGGCATCGTCGGGCTGTATGCGGCCGACGCCGTCGTGAGCCTCCCGCACGGTCGTGAGGCGGCCGGGCCCGCGGCCATCCGCGCCGCCTTCGCCGCCGCGATCGCCGCCCGCGCGCTGGGCCCGTTCGACGTCGCCGTCGTGTCGCGGGCCATCGTCACCGGCGACCTCGCCATGACGACGTCGTCCGCCGCCGACGGCTCGGTGCGCACGCAGGTCGCCCGGCGCACGGCCGGCGGTCGGTGGGTGTGGGTGCGCGACGGGTCCCGGCTGCGGCACGTCCCCGCCTGCGTCCCCGTCGACTCGGGCTCGCTCGCCGTGGCGTAGCGTCGCTCTGTGACCGACGCTTCTCCCGGACCCGACATCAGCGTCGAGCCCGGCGCACCCGAACGCCGGTCACATTTCATCGACCTCACGCCGCTGCGGGTCAGCCCCGCCTTCGCCCGGCTCTGGTTCGGCAACACCCTCGCCGGCATCGGCACCTTCGTGACCAACACGGCTGTCGGCCTGCACATCTACGACCTCACCCGCTCGACCTTCATGGTCTCGCTCGTGGCGTGGTTCTCCCTGCTCCCGATGATCGTCGCCGGCCTCTACGGTGGGGCCATCGCCGACCGCTTCGACCGGCGCACCGTCGCACTGTCGGCCTCGACCGTCGCGTGGGCCTCGACGGTCGTCCTCGCGACGGTCGCGTGGATCGGCGCCGCGCACGTCTGGATGTTCTACGTCATCACGACGGTCAACGCCGTCGCGGCCACGATCGCCTCGGCGACCCGCCAGGCGATCACGCCACGGCTGCTGCCCAAGGAGCAGCTGCCGAAAGCCGCTGCGCTGCTCGGCATCTCGGCCGGAGTCATGGTGACGGTCGGGCCCGGTGTCGCTGGTGTCCTCGTCGCCCGCGCGGGCTACGCCTGGACCTACACCATCGACGTCATCCTCTTCTTCGCCGGCTTCTTCGGTCTCTGGACGCTGCCGCACATCACGCCGGAGGGGGAGCGGCCGACGACCGGTGGCTTCCGGTCGGTCGTCGACGGGCTCGCGCACCTGCGCAGGGCACCCAACGTCCGCATGAGCTTCGTCGTCGACATCATCGCCATGACCTTCGGGCAGCCGATGGTGCTCTTCCCGGCCGTCGGCGCCATCGTCATCGGCGGCGGCTCGGTGACGGCCGGCATCCTGCTCGCGTCGTTCGCGGTCGGCGGCATCGTCTCGAGCCTCGGCTCCGGGCGGGTGACCGGGCTGCGCTGGCAGGGCAGGGCGATCCGCGACTCGATCGTCGCGTACGGCCTCGGCATCCTCGGCTTCGGCATCGTGCTGGCGGTGACGACCCTCGGCGGTTCGGCCGTCGCGTCGATGGACTTCGGCGACGTCAACCGGTGGGCGCTCGCGGGCGCAGCGGTCTGTCTCGCCGTGTCGGGCGGGGCCGACAACATCAGCGCGATCTTCCGCCAGTCGATCCTGCAGTCGGCCGTGCCCGACCATCTCCGTGGGCGCACGCAGGGTGTCTTCACGGTCGTCGTCACCGGCGGTCCACGGCTGGGCCAGATGTTCGCCGGCACGCTGGCGACCCTGACTGCCACGTGGGTCCCGTCCGTCTTCGGCGGGGTCCTCGTCGTGGTGCTCGTCGTCGTCACCGTCGCCCGGGTGAGCTCGTTCCGCGACTACGACGCCCTCGACCCCCGCCCCTGACGCAGCCGGCCGGAGCCGGGGCGGCCGGCCTACTCGACGGACTCCACCGGCCCGACGGACTCGGAGACTTCGGCGGTCTCGGCCCTCAGCGACCCCGGCCGCACCAGACCGGACTCGTAGGCGTGGATGACGAGGTGCACGCGGTCACGCACCCTCAGCTTCACGAGCAGGTGGCCCACATGGGTCTTCACGCTGCTCTCGGCGACATAGAGTCCGGCCGCGATCTGGGCGTTGGTCTGCCCGCGTGCCACGAGCTTGAGCACGTCGAGCTCGCGGGGCGTGAGGTCGGTCGCCGGGGTGCCGTGCGAGGGCGCCGGCAGGAACCGGGCGTAGCTGTCGAGGAGCCGCCGAGTCACTCCGGGGGCGAGCAGGGCGTCGCCGGCGGCCACGGTGCGCACGGCGTGCATGAGCTCCTCCGCGGTGGCGTCCTTGAGGAGGAAGCCGCTCGCACCGGCACGCAGCGCACTGACGATGTACTCGTCGAGGTCGAACGTCGTCATGACGATGACTCGGGGCGCGTGGACGCCGCCGTCGACGATGAGACGGGTCGCCTCGATGCCGTCCATCACGGGCATCCGGATGTCGACGAGCGCGACGTCGGGGGCGCTGGTGCGGGCGAGCTCGACGGCCTGCTCCCCGTTGCCGGCCTCGGCCACGACCTCGATGCCGGGGTCGGTCTCGAGGCAGTCGCGCAGCGCGGTCCGCATGAGCGGCTGGTCCTCGGCGACGAGCACCCGGATGGTCACGTGGGACCACCGCCGCCGACCGGCAGGCGGGCGTCGACGACGAAGCCGCCGTCGTCGGCCAGGCCGAGCTCGATGGTCCCGCCGACCGAGGCGACGCGCTGGCGCATCCCCTCGAGCCCGCGGCCCGACGAGCCGGCCTGGCTGCGGCCGCCGCCGTGGTCGCGGACGATCACGTGCAGGACGTCGGGTGCGTCGGTGCCGTAGTCGACGCGTACCTCGACGGACGATCCGGCGGCGTGCTTGAGCGCGTTGCTCAGCCCCTCCTGCACGATCCTGTACGCGTTGAGCTCGGTGGCCGGGGGCAGCGTACGCCGCTCTCCCGTGACCTCGAGGCGGACGACGGTGCCGGTCTGGGCGACGCTGTCGACGAGGCTCTCGAGCTGGTCGAGGCGCGGGGACCGGATCGGGAGGGCATCTCCGGGGTCGGCGTGGAGCACCCCGACGAGGCGGCGCATGTCGGCGAGCGCGCCCTTGCCCAGCGCCTCGATCGACGTGAGCGCATCGCGTACGGCAGGTTCGTCGCTTCTCAGGCTGCGGCGCGCGGCGCCGGCGCGGAGCACGATCACGCCCACGTCACCGGACACGATGTCGTGCAGCTCGCGGGCGATCGTCGCGCGCTCGCGGGCGGACGACAGGGCTGCGAGCGTCGCTCTCTCGCGGGCGAGCTGCTCGGTGCGGTCCTCGAGCAGCCGGGCGTGCTGCTCGAGGAGCCGGGTTCGGACCTTCTGCAGCCGCACCCCACGACCCAGCGACCAGGCGCACACGAGGGTCGTCACCTCGGTGAGCGCCTCCTCGTACTCACCGGGGCTGAGGAAGACCAGCACGCCGAAGGCCATCAGGGCGCACACCGCGAGCAGCGACCACGCGGACCGTGCCAGCGGCCACAGCTGTGCCGTGGTGTAGACCGCGATGATGACCGCGAAGGGCAGGGCCGGCACCGGGTAGCGCTGCCAGTAGCGCACGAACGACGAGAGGACGCTGACCGCGAGGACGACTCCCGGTGCGCGCCGGCGCCACGCGAGTGCCGAGGTGCCGAGCACGATCTCGACCGCCCCCGTCGTGTCGGGGCCGGCGTAGTGCAGGTCGGCGTCGTCGGTCTCGAAGGTGAGCGAGGACTGGTCGAGGAAGCTGACGAGCGACAGCGTCGTGACGAGCACGACGAGAGCGACGTCGGAGATGGGCGGCCGCCAGCCCGGTTGTGGGGCAGGCGGTTCGGGCGCTCGGACCACCGCCGAGGTGACCATCGTGGCGTAGTCATCTACCTCCACCTGGCGGTGGACCCCGAGGGTGCCCAGCGGCCGATCCTGACCTCCGCGAAGGACGAGCTCCGCCCGCGTTCGGAGGAGGCCGAGTCTGTCCCTGGGCTGGACGACCACGTGACCACCTCCGAAGTAGCGTCGCTTCCCAAGTAAAGACGTATGGCAGCGTGGGAGGGGTTCGAAATGGGAATTCCGGGACTCCGACGCAGGACTTCGCCGACGGGGACGGGGTCCGTGGATTCCGGTCCCCTCGCTGCCGGGGCGCCGACCGGGGCGCCGGCCGACGGGGTCGTCGACGAGGCGGTGGCTGGTGGGCCCGCGACGGGCAGGCCGGGCCGCACGCGGGAGGGCAGTCCGCGGTTCGGGCGTCTCGCCATCGCCGCAGCCATCGGGGTCCTCGTCCTCGCCGGCTCCCAGCTGGGCTCGGCCAAGGTCGACTTCCTCCCCGAGTTCATGCCGCCCTCCGTCCAGGTGCAGACGGAGGCTCTCGGTCTGTCCGCTGCCGAGGTCGAGCAGCTGGTCACCGTGCCGCTCGAACAGGACCTGCTCAACGGCGTGCCCTGGCTCGACCGCATCCACTCCCGCTCGCAGGCCGGATTGTCGGCCATCGACGTCGTCTTCGAGGCGGGCACCGACCTCTATGCCGCCCGCCAGATGGTGCAGGAGCGGCTCACCCAGGCGCACGCCCTTCCGAACGTTGGCAGCGCACCGGTGATGGTCGAGCCGCTCGCTTCGACGAGCCGCGTGTCGATGATCGGGCTCACGTCCAAGAGCGTCTCCCTCATCGACATGTCGGTCCTCGCGCGGTGGAAGGTGCGCCCACGTCTCATGGGCATCCCCGGCGTGGCCAACGTGTCGGTCTACGGCATGCGCGACCGACAGCTCCAGATCCAGGCCGACCCGGCGACGCTGAGCAGCAAGGGCGTGACCCTCACGCAGGTCATCGAGACGGCCGGCAACGCCCTGTGGGTCTCGCCGCTGACGTTCGTCGAGGCGTCGACGCCCGGGACGGGCGGCTTCGTCGAGGGCCCGACCCAGCGCCTGGCCGTGCAGCACATCCTGCCGATCACCACCGCGGGCACTCTCGGCGAGGTGACCATCGAGGGCACGACGCCCCCGCTGAGGCTGTCGGACGTCACCAAGGTCATCGAGGACCACCAGCCGCTCATCGGCGACGCGGTCAACGCCGACCCGACCCTCTTCCTCGTCGTGCAGAAGTTCCCGGGGGCCGACACCGCGCAGGTCACGCGCGACGTCGAGGCGGCCATGGCCAGCCTCGCGCCCGGGCTGGGTGGGATCACCGTCGACTCGTCGGTCTACCGGCCCGCGAGCTACCTCGAGAGCGCTCTGCGCAACGTCGGTCTGGCGGGCGGGCTCGCGCTCCTCGTGCTCGTGCTCGGCAGCTGGGCGCTGTTCCGGTCGTGGCGCGTCGCGCTCGTCCTCGGCGCGGCCGTCACGGTCACGCTGGCCGGCACGTTCACCGTGCTCTACCTCCTCGGTGAGACGTTCACGAGCTTCACGCTCTCGGCGATGCTCGTCGCCGCGGTCGTGACGTTCGCCGTCGCGGCGGCCGACGTCGACGCCGTCAGGACCCAGGCCCGCGCCCAGGAGCAGGCACCGCACCGGCTGACGGCGGGCGAGCTCGTGTCCCGCACGCTGCGCAGCACCATGCGCAACACCGCGGTCGGGCTGCTCGTCGGTGCACTCGCCCTGACGCCGACCCTGGCGCTCGGCCCGTCGGCAGCGGCCTTCAGCCGACCTCTCGTCGGGGCACTCGCCCTGGCGATGGGCGTCGGGCTGCTCGTGTCGCTCACCCTGACCCCGGCCCTGATCCACCTGCTCCTGCAGGGCCCACCGCGGCCGGAGTCGTCCCGGGTCCCGCTGGGCCGGGCGACCGTCGCAGTCCGGCGCCTCGCCGACCGCTTCGCAGAGGCAGCCGTGCTCGCGTGGGCGGCGGCCGGGGTGCTCCTGCTCGTGGCACTGACCGCACTACCGCAGCTCTCGAGCAGCGCCCTCGTGCCGCAGGCTCGCGACCGCGACGTGCTGCTCACCGTCCAGGCCGCGCAAGGGACGTCGCTCCCTGAGATGAACCGGCTGGCGGGACTCATGGCCACCCGGCTCAAGGCCGTCGACGGTGTCACCTCGGTCGCCGGACACAACGGCCGCGCCGTGACCTCCGACCAGCTCGGCGACGTCAACGCCGGTGAGCTGTGGGTGCGGCTCGACGAGTCAGCGGACTACGCCGCCACCCGAGACGCGATCGACCGCGTCGCCAAGGGCTACCCCGGCGTCCGGGTCGACGTGCTGACCTACGCCCAGGACCGGCTGGCGGTCGCGACGGCCGCCGGCGAGCACGATGTCGTCGTACGCGTGCTCGGCCAGGACCTTTCCAGCCTGCAGAAGGCTGCCGGGCAGGTCGCCGACCAGCTCTCGGAGGTCTCCGGCGTCTCGGCCGCGCGGGTCCTCCCGACGCCGATGCAGCCGACGGTCAACGTCGAGGTGAACCTGGCCGCCGCGCAACGCTACGGCCTGCGGCCCGGCGACGTGCGCCGCGAGACCACCACGCTCGTCTCCGGCCTCACGGTCGGCAACCTGTACGAGCAGGCCAAGGTCTTCGACGTCGTCGTGCTCGGCACGCCGACCGCCCGGGCGAACCTCTCGACCCTTCAGGACCTTCGCGTCGACACGCCGTCGGGCAAGCAGGTGCGGCTGGGTGATGTCGCCAAGGTGACCGTCGGGTCCGAACCTGCCTCGATCGTCCACGACCAGGTGATGCGCTCCGTCGACGTCGTCGCCGACGTGACCGGCTCCAACGCGCAGGGCGTCCTCGACGACGTGCGCACCGCCGTCGCCCGCGTGCCGATGCCCACCGAGGCGCACCTCCAGGTGATCGGCAACGCCGTCGACCGGCAGACCGACGCGCGCCGGGTCGGGCTCGTCGCGCTCGGCGTCCTGATCGCGATCCTGCTCGTGCTGCAGGCGGCGATCGGCCGCTGGCGGCCCGCGGCCCTGCTGCTCCTGCTGGCGCCACTCGGTGGCGCGGGCAGCATCGCGATCGCGCCCCTCGTCGGCGGGTTCGGCACTCTCGGAGCGATGCTCGGCTTCCTCATCGCCACGTTGCTGACCCTCGTCGGCGGGCTCGCGACGGTGCGCAGCCTGCAGCTGGAGGCCGAGCCGGTCGAGTCGGCAGGCACCGCACCACCCGACGGGGCCGGGGTCGCCGTCGCCTCGCCGCTGCTCACCGACGTGACCCGCAGCAGGGTCGTGGCCGTCGCGCGCACCGCCGTCATCACGGCACTGGCGCTCGTGCCGGTCGTGGTGCTCGGCGACCGGGCGGGGTCCGAGGTCTTCCGGCCGTTCGCCGTCACCGTCATCGGCGGACTCGTCACGAGCGTCCTCGTCGTGCTCCTCGTCGTCCCAGCCCTCTGTGCCCAAGCCAAGGAGGTGGACCGATGAGCATGCTCCGGTCCCTGTCGTCCCTCGCCAGTGTGGCCGTCCTCGCCGTGGCCGTCACCGGCTGTTCGAGTCCCGAGGAGCCGACGCCCGACCCACCGGCAGCCATCGAGGAGATTCCCGGCAGCGACGTCAAGGCCGTCACGCTGCGAGCCGACGCCGCCGAGGCGATCGGCCTCAAGACGGCGGCCGTGGCCAAGGCGGCGGCCGGGCGCTTCACGATCCCGTATGCCGCGGTCGTCTACTACCTCGACGGCAGCACGTGGACCTACACGCAGACCGGCGACCACAAGTACCAGCGCGCCCCGATCACGGTCGCCGCCATCGCGGGCGACGTCGCCACCCTGACCGCCGGCCCGGCTGTCGGCACCCCGGTCGTCGTCGTCGGCGCGCCCGAGGTGCTCGGAGCCGAGCTGGAGATCGACGGCGAGCAGTGAGAACGCGGCGCTCGCCCATCGCCTGGATCGTCCGGACGAGCCTCAGCCTCCGCTTCCTCGTCGTGGCCGCCTCGGTCGCGCTCATGGTCGTCGGCATCACCTCGCTCTCGCGGATGCGCGTCGACGTGTTCCCGGAGTTCGCGCCGCCTCGGGTCGTGATCCAGACCGCGAGCGTGGGGCTGTCCACCTCGGACGTCGAGGAGCTCGTGACGGTCCCGCTCGAGCAGGGCCTCAACGGTCTGCAGGGCCTCGAGGACATGCGCTCGCGGTCGGTGCCGCAGCTGTCGTCGATCGAGCTGCTCTTCTCCGCCGACACGGACCTGCTCCACGCCCGCCAGCTCGTCCAGGAGCGGCTCTCCATCGTGTCGCCGACCCTGCCGACGTGGGCGGCACCTCCCGTCATCCTCGCGCCGGTCTCGGCGACCGGACGGGCCATGCAGATCGGGATGACCTCGTCGAAGTCCTCGATCATCCAGATGTCGATGAGCGCCTACTGGAACATCCGGGCGCGGTTGCTGCAGGTGCCCGGCGTCGCCAACGTCGCCATCTGGAACGAGCGACTCCAGCTCATGACGGTGCAGGCCGAACCGGACCGCATGGCCACCCGCAACGTCAGTCTCGACCAGGTCATGGAGACGACCGCGGCCGCCGTCGACTCCGGACTGCTGCGGTTCTCCTCCGGCAGCGTCATCGGCACCGGTGGCACGATCGAGTCGACGAACCAGCGCATGCCGGTCCGCAACGTGCTGCCCATCATCACGCCGGCAGACCTCGCGAAGGTGCCCATCGACGGCACCGCGTCGCCGACCACGCTGGGCGACGTCGCGACGGTCGCCGAGGACCACCAGCCGCTCATCGGCAGCGCCGTCGTCAACGGGGAACCGGGCGTCATGCTCGTCGTCGAGAAGCTGCCGTGGGCCAACACCATCGACCTGACCTCCGGCATCGAGAAGGCCATCGACGAGCTGAAGCCGGGCCTGCCGGACGTCGTCTTCGACACGCACGTCTTCCAGCAGGCCGACTTCGTCAAGCTCGCGATCTCCAACCTCTCGCAGGCGCTGTTCCTCGGGTTCCTGCTCGTCGTCGTGATCCTGCTGCTCTTCCTCTTCGAGTGGCGCGTCGCGCTGATCAGCCTGCTGACGATCCCGCTGTCGCTGATGATGGCCCTGCTCGTGCTGCACTGGCGCGGCGCGACCATCAACACGATGACCCTCGCGGGTCTCGTCATCGCGCTCGGCGCGGTCGTCGACGACGCCATCATCGACGCCGAGAACATCGTGCGCCGGCTGCGTGAGTCGCGGCTGGCCGGTGACGGCGAGCCGACGGCGTCGGTGATCCTGCGGGCCTCGCTCGAGGTGCGCAGCCCGATCGTCTACGCGACATTCATCATCGTCGCCGCCTCGATCCCCGTCTTCCTGCTGGTCGGCCTGACCGGTGCCTTCTTCCGGCCGCTGGCCGTGACCTACACGCTCGCCATCCTCGCGTCGATGCTGGTCGCCCTGACCCTGACGCCGGCGCTCTGCCTCATCCTGTTGCGAGGGGCGCCGGTCGAGCGGCACATGTCGCCCGTCGTGCGCTGGCTGCAGAGGCACTATGCCGCCGGACTGCGCCGCGTCGTGGCGCGGCCCCGGCGCGTCTACGCGGCGGCCGTGATTGTGACGCTCCTCGGCATCGGGGTGGGTTCGGGCCTCGGGCAGAGCCTGTTCCCGGCGTTCCAGGAGCGGGACTTCCTGATGCACTGGGTGGGCGTGCCAGGCACGTCCGTCAACGAGACGGAACGCACGACCACGGCCGTCAGCAAGGAGATCATGGCGGTTCCGGGCGTCCGCAGCTTCGGGGCGCACATCGGGCAGGCGCTGCTCGGCGAGGAGGTCTTCGGCGTCAACTTCGGCGAGAACTGGATCAGCCTCGCGCCGGACGCCGACTACAAGTCCGCCCGCGACCAGATCGACGAGATCGCCGGCAAGTACCCGGGCCTCTTCGCCGAGGTGCAGACCTACCTCGACGAGCGCGTCGAGGAGGTGCTCACCGGCGGCAAGGAGCCGATCATCGTGCGCGTCTACGGCGAGGACCTCGGCGTGCTCCGCCAGAAGTCCGCCGAGATCCTCGACCTCATCTCCTCCGTGCCGGGTGTCGTCTCCGCCCACACCGACATCTCGGCCGACATCCCTCAGGTCGACGTCGAGGTGAAGCTCGATGCCGCCGAGAAGCTCGGCCTGAAGCCCGGTGACGTGCGCCGCGCCGCTGCCACGATGGTGGCGGGCGAGGAGGTCGGAGACATCTTCCGGGCCGGGCGCGCGTACGACGTCGTCGTGTGGGGCACCCCGGCCAGCCGGGCCGACGTGTCCGCCCTGGAGCGGCTGCCCATCGACACGCCGTCAGGGAAGAAGGTCCCGCTGAGCCAGGTGGCCTCCGTGACGGTGGCCCCCAACCCGAATGGCATCGAGCGCCAGGGCGACTCGCGTCGGCTCGACGTCGGCGCCTCCGTCGAGGGCCGGGACCTGGCCTCCGTCGTCAACGACATCAACGCCAAGCTCACGGGCGTCCAGTACCCGCTCGGCTACCACGCCGAGGTGCTCGGCGAGTACAAGGAGCTGCAGACCGCACAGGGCCGGCTGCTCGCCTCCGCCGTCGTCGCCGCCGTGCTGATCCTCCTGCTGCTTCAGGCGTCCTTCCGCAGCTGGCGTCTGGCTGCCCTCGTGTTCCTCACCCTGCCGATGGCCCTCGTGGGTGGGGTGCTGGCCGCGAGGCTCGGCGAGGGCATCCTGTCGCTCGGGTCGCTCGTGGGCTTCTTCACGGTGTTCGGCATCGCGGCGCGCAACAGCATCCTGTTGATCAACCACGCCCAGCACCTCGAGGAGGTGGAGGGGGAGCCGTTCGGCGTCGATCTCGTCGTGCGCGCTGCGCGGGAGCGGCTCGCGCCGATCCTCATGACGACGCTCGCGACCGGTCTGGCCCTGGTGCCGCTCGTTATCCTCGGCCAGCGGCCCGGGCACGAGATCGAGCACCCGCTCGCCGTGGTGATCCTCGGTGGGCTCGCCACCTCGACCCTGCTCAGCCTGTTCGTCGTCCCCTCGCTCTACCTGCGGTTCCACCGACCGGCATCCGCCCAGGCGGAGGAAGGGGCAGAGCTCGGCGTCCTCGTGTGACGGCGTGCCCGCGCCTCACGCCGTCCGACGGACCGCCACGACCGCGCCAGCTCGTGCTGAGCTGCGTCCACGGGAGTGCTTCGTGGCGGTCCGTCGGCGCACTGTCGCCGTCATCAACAGGGCCTCGGCCACATAGTCCGGCTGCGTCATCACCTCACTCCAGGTGAAGCGGAGCACCACCCAGCCACGGGCGCCGAGCCCGGTGTAGCGACGGCAGTCGTGCCGGAGCGCTGCGGCATCTGCATGGAACTCGAGGCTCTCCGCCTCGATGACGATCATCAGCTCGACGTCCGCGAGGTCCACCCTCGCGTAGAAGCCCCGCCCCTTGACGACGTGCTGTGGCGTCACGGTCAGGCCCTTCACCGAGAGGCAGATCGCGCGCAGCACCGACTCGAAGGGGTTGGCGGCACGATGGTCGGCGTGCAGCAGCACCCGCGCCACACGACGCCGCTGCCGGGGCGGGAGCGCGACCACCTCAGGAACCACGTGCGCCATGTCGAGGCCCGACCGAAGTGCTGAGTCGGCGACAGCGAGGGCCTCGTCGAACGGCAGGTCGAGGCAGCAGTCGATGACGGTGCGCACCTTGCTGGTGACCCACCCGTCGACGACGTCGTCGGCTCCCAGCGTGCGCCAGTGCCGGACCATGCCCGACCTTGCTTGCTCACGCAGCTTGCGTCCTCGCGGCAGGGTCAGGTGTGGCTCGGCGGGTGCCCACTTGACGCCCCAACCCCAGTGCAGGGCGGCCGTCGTGTGCGATGCGGTGGCGCCTGCGCGGGTCGCGACCTCGCGGGCGGCGTCGAGGCCGGGCAGCGCGTAGCGGCCGCGCGCCACCCGCACGAGAAGCCCCTGTGCCGCGGACTTCGCGATGCGGTGCGCCGAGGCGACGCCGCGCAGGTCGGACCACGTCGCGACGCCACCGCGCTGGGCGACGACGTCGGTGAGCTCCACGCGAGCAGCCTGCCGCGTGCGAGTCCCCGTCCATCTCTGTTGTCCACAGGGGCCGACGGACCGCCACGAGCGGCCCGACCCACGCTCGACCGCCCCGTCACAGCTCCTTCGTGGCGGTCCGTCGATCGGCCCTGCCCGCGTATGCCGTCACGCCCACCCACCGGGGAGGAGCGGGCTCCCAGCGGCGTCGGCCGGCATACGGGCTGGGTGGGCTCGGGTCAGTCGGGGAAGCCGGTGGGGTTGGCCTGCTGCCAGCGCCAGGTGTCGGCGCACATGTCGTCGATGGTGCGCGTCGCGACCCAGCCGAGCTCACGGTTCGCCTTGGCCGGGTCGGCGAACGAGACCGCCACGTCACCCGGGCGGCGGTCGACGACGCGGTAGGGCAGCTCGTGTCCGACGGCCCGCTCGAAGGCGTGCAGCATCTCGAGCACCGAGGTGCCGTGACCGGTGCCGAGGTTCCACGTGCCGACGGGCTCGTCCATGGTGCCGAGGCGGGCCAGGGCGGCGAGGTGTCCGGCGGCGAGGTCCTCGACGTGGATGTAGTCGCGCTGGCCGGTGCCGTCGGGCGTGGGGTAGTCGTCGCCGTAGACCGACAGGAACTCGCGGCGGCCGACCGCGACCTGCGCGATGTACGGCACGAGGTTGTTCGGGATGCCCTGCGGGTCCTCGCCGATGGTGCCCGACGCGTGGGCGCCGATCGGGTTGAAGTAGCGCAGCAGCGCGATGCGGATGGACGGGTCGGCGACGGCGACGTCGCGCAGGATCTGCTCCTGCATCACCTTGGTCCAGCCGTACGGGTTGGTCGCGAAGGTCGGGCGCTCCTCGGTCGCGGCCTCCTGATCGGTGCCGTAGACGGTGGCCGACGAGCTGAAGACGAGCTTGGTCACGCCGTGCCGGCGCATCGCGCGCACGAGCGAGAAGGTCGACCCGAGGTTGTTCTCGTAGTACTCGAGCGGCAGCTCGACGCTCTCGCCGACGGCCTTGAGGCCTGCGAAGTGGATGACCGCGTCGATCGGCTCGTTGGCGAAGAGGTGCTCGGTCTTGTCGTGGTCGGTCAGGTCGAACGAGTGCACCGGCAGGTGCTGGCCGGTGAGAGCCTCGAGGCGGTTGACGACGCTCGGCTTGCTGTTGCCGAAGTTGTCGACGATGAGCACGTCGTGCCCTGCCGCGACGAGCTGGACCACGGTGTGCGAGCCGATGTAACCGGTTCCGCCACTGACGAGTACGCGCATGCGCCCACCCTATCGAGGGCGGCGCCGGGGGCGTCACACGAGCGAGAGCTCGGTGATCGCGAGTGCGTAGAGCGCGAGGGGAGCGGCGACGAGGAGGGTCGACACGGCATACATCGTCGCGGCGACGACGGCGATGGGCAGGCCGGCGATGCGCTCGGCGTCGAGCAGCTGGATGCGAGCGCTCGCGACCCGAGTGCTGTCGGCCATCGCCATGGCGCCGACCGGCTTGGGGCCACCGGCCATCGCGACGATCGCGCGCCCCGTGTTGACCGCGCCGGCGCGGCGCACGGCGGCGCGGTCGGCGAGCACCTCGATGAGCAGGTGCACCTCGCGCAGCGCCGCCTCGGAGCGCAGGAACGGCGGCATCGCCTCGTGCACGACGGTGAAGAACTCCATGACGAGGTCGTGGCGGGCGGCGAGATGGGCACGTTCGTGGGCCAGGACGGCGGTCAGCTCGTCGGGAGCCAGGCGGTCGAGGGTGCCCTGGGTGAGCACGACGCGGCTTCGCACGCCGGGCACGCAGTATGCCGTCGGGGTCGTGTGCTCGAGCACGCGCATGTGGCGGTCGGCCCCGTCGCCGGGCGTGCCGAGCAGGTCGACCAGGTCGCGGTGGCGGCGCCGGGCGGCGCGCAGGTTGCGACCGACCCGGTCGCCCGACAGCAGGAGCCGGCTGGCGACGACGGCGCTGAGCAGGGCGGCCACGGTGACGGTCGGCCAGCTCTCGGACAACCGCACCTGGCGCCCGAGCAGCGCCGGCAGGGCGGCGGGTGCGGCGAGGAGGGCGGCGAGCACGGCGGCCACGGCGGTGGACTGCCAGAGCACGAGGGCGGCCCGCGGTGCGCGGCGCAGGCTCGTCACCCGGGCGAGGGCGCGGGGGACCGGCCAGGCGAGCAGGACCGCCAGGGCGACGAGTCCCGCGACGACGAGCACGGGTCAGGCTCTGCGGTCGTCGGGCCGGCGGGCCTCGAGCTCGGCGAGGGCGGCCTTGAGCTCGTCGATCTCCTCGGGGGTCGACTCGTCGAGGAAGTGCAGCAGGGCCGACCGGCGCGTGTCGCCGGCGAGCTCGCCGAGGGTGTGGTGCAGCGACTCCGACGTCAGCTCTTCGCGGGTCGAGGCCGGCGTGTAGCGCCAGGCGCGGCCGTCGCGCTCACGCCGGACGAGGTCCTTCTTCGCCATCCGGTCGAGCACCGTCATGAGCGTCGTGTAGGCGAGGCCCCGCTCGACACCGGTGGAGTCGTGGACCTCACGCACGGTGCGGCCCTCGGGGTGGGCGTCGGCGGTGGTCCAGAGCTCTTCCATGACGGCGCGCTCGAGGTCTCCGAGGCGGTTGCGGGGTGTGTTGGGCATGGCTCTTCCAATCTATCGGCCGGTGCGGCCGGCTTCGTGCGTGCGGTCGTCCGGCTGGCTGACCACGGTGGGTGTCGCAGTGGGAGCCATCGTCGCCGATGGCCGGCGCCGCACCTCGACGACACGGTCGAACAGGTCGGCACCGTCATCGCGGTGCGTCACCATGATGATCGTCCGGGCGCCCCCGTGGGTGCGCGCCCCGTCGGTGAGTGACGTGAGGTCCTCGACCACCGCGCGTGCCGTGGGTGGGTCGAGGTGGGCGACCGGCTCGTCGAGGAGCACGAGCGGGCGCTCACTGAGGTGAGCCCGTGCAATGCCGAGGCGGGCGCGCTCGCCGCCGGAGAGACCACGGCCGCCGGCGCCCAGGATCGTGTCGAGGCCGTCGGGGAGCTCTTTCCGGAGGTCGCCGAGACCGGCGGCACTGAGGGCGTCGTCGACGGCCTCGTCGGCAGCCTCGGGGCGGGCGAGGGTGAGGTTGTTGCGCAGGCTGGTAGCGAGGACGTGCGTCTCGTCGTCGACGACCGCCACCTGCGAACGTGCCTGTGCCAAAGGGAGGCTCAGTGCATCGGCACCGTCGAGGTGGTAGCTCCCGCCGGTGGGGTCGAGGTGCCGGGCGAGCACGGCGAGCAGCGTCGACTTGCCGCTGCCGTTCGCGCCCGTGACGGCGATCGACGTGCCCGGCTCGACGGTGAGGTCGGTGGGCGCGAGGTCGATGCGCTCCCCGGTCCACGAGGCCGTGACGTCGCGCAGGTCGACGAGACCGCGGGCGTATGCCGGCCGGCCGGGTCGCGTGCTCGCGGCGGGCTGGGCGTCGGGACGGGCGCCCGGCTGCGGAGCCGGCGCGCTGGCGTCCCCGTCCGCGGGCGCGGTGGTGGACGGACGCTCGGTCACCGCAGGTGTCAGGCCGAGCAGGGTGTCGATGCGGCGCTCGCTGCCGTTGGCTCGGGCCAGCGCGCGCATCGCGTCGACGAGGGGGGTGACGGCGTCCGAGACCGCGACCGGCGTCAGGACGAGGAGCGCCTTGACCGGTGTGGCGACGTCGAGGTCCCGGGCGATGGCTGCAGTGGACGCGACGGCGGCTCCCACGGCGACGAGGTAGAGCGATGCGGCCAGCGACCGGCCTGCGCTGATGCGGCGCGTGCTGCGGGCCAGCGTGGCGTGGGCCCGGTCCAGCCATGTCATGGCCATCGCCCAACCGCCGACAGCACGCAGCTCGGTGGCCTGGCTCGCGACCAGCTCACTCACGCGGTTGACCTCCGCTCGTGCTGCGAGCAGCTCTGGGAGGGAGCGGGACTCGAGTCTCGCGGCGAGTGCGCTGACGAGGGTGACGACGGCGCCGAGGCCGAGCATCGCGAGGCCGACCGGCATCGAGAGGGCCATCGTCAGGGCGATCGCGAGGCCGCCGGCGAGAGCGGTGGAGATGACGGGCACGGTGACGCGCACCTGCGCGTCGACCGCGTCGGTGAGGTCGTCGACGACTCCGGTGAGCACGTCCGACCGACGTCGCCGTCCGAGGCGCGCCGGCGTCAGGGGGATGAGGGCTGCGTAGGCCGAGGTGCGGCGATCGGCGAGCAGGCGCAGGGCGGCCTCGTGGCTGACGAGGCGCTCCCAGTAGCGGAACACCGGTCGGGCCATGCCGAACGCGCGGACCATAACGATCGCCGTCAGCAGGGTGAGGATGACCGGGCGCTCGGCCGCGCGGACGATGAGCCAGCCCGAGGTCGCGGTGAGGGCCATCCCGGAGGCGGTCGCGACGCCACCCAGGAGGCCACCGCGCACCGTGCCCGGGGTGGGCCACCAGACCGGGTGGGTGTCGGTGCTCATCGCACGGCCTCCTCGACGTGGTGGGCTCTGGCCCCGGAGCCGCCGTGACGACGCACCTCGACGTGCTGGTCTGCCAGGGCCAGCAGCTCGTCACGGTGCGTGACCGCGATGACGGTGCGTCGCTCGGCGAGCTCGGCGACGAGGCGGGCGACGTGCTCGGCTCCCTCGGGGTCGAGGTGCGCGGTCGGCTCGTCCAGGAGCAGGACGGTCTCGGGGGCGAGCCAGGCCCGGGCGAGCGCGAGGCGCTGCCGCTGGCCGGCCGAGAGCCCGAAGCCGTCGTCGCCGAGGTCGGCCGAGAGCCCGCTCGGCAGGGCGGCGACGACCCCGTCGACGCCGACGGCCCGCAGTGCCTCCCAGAGCTGCTCGTCGGTGGCCGGGTGGCCGATGGTCAGGGCCTGGCGGACCGATCCGGTCGCGAGGAAGGGTCGCTGGGTCACGTAGTGCGCGGTCGGCGCGGTCGAGGTGCCGGATGCCGCACGCCGCAGGCCCGCGATGAGGTCGAGCAGGGTCGACTTGCCGGCGCCCGAAGGGCCGGTCACGACGGTGAGTCCCGGCCCGGCCTCGAGCGAGAGATCGCGGATCACGGGAACGGCCGACCCGGCATACGCGTACGTGACCTCGTCGAGCCGCACGACGCCCCCCCGCTCTCCACCCTCGCCCCGCGCGCTCCCCCCTCCCGCACCGAACGCAGCGTTCGGTCGCGAACTCAGTGTTCTAACAGCGCGTTCGGCACCGAACGCGGTGTTCGGCGCAGAGGAGGGGGTCGCGGTGGGGGAGGAGGCGGGGGTGGGTGAGGGGTGGTCGAGCTCGGCGAGGATGGCGTCGAGGGCAACGGCGCCGTCTGCGGCGGAGTGGTACTCGGCGCCGACGCGGCGTACGGGCCAGTACGCCTCAGGCGCGAGGAGGATCGCGACGAGCCCGGCGCCGAGCGCCATCGAGCCGTGCGACAGCCGGAGCCCGACCGTCACGGCCACGATGGCGACCGAGATCGTGGCGAGCAGCTCGAGCGCGGCCGACGAGAGGAAGGCGATCCTGAGCGTCTCCATCGTCGCCCGTCGGTGTCTGTCGCTCACCGCACGCACCGTGTCGACCTGGCGCCGGGCACGGCCGTAGGTGACGAGCGTCGGCAGGCCGCGCACGACGTCGAGGAAGTGGCCCGAGAGCGCAGCCAGAGCGGCCCAGCGGCGCTCGGTCGAGTCCTCGGTGGCGCGGCCGATGAGGGCGGCGAAGACCGGGAGGAGCGGCAGGGTGAGTGCCACGACCACCGCACTCGGCCAGTCGACGACCACGAGCGTGCCGACGGCGAGGAGCGGCACGACCGCCGCGTGCACGAGCGTCGGGAGGTAGCGGGCGGCGTACGGCTCGACGGCAGAGGCGCCGGAGGTCGCGAGCGACACCGCGGTGCCGGGGTCCGGCCGTGAGTCGGCGTCACGGGCTCCCCAGCCGCGCAGCAGTGAGGCGCGCAGCGCCGACGACACGGACACTCCGGCCCAGGCCGCAACCCACTCGGTCGTGGCGGCAAGGACGGCCCTGACTGCGAAGAGCGCGAGGAGCCAGAGGACCGGCCGCGTGAGGTCGCCGCGCTCGACCACGGCCACGACCACCGCCGACAGCGCGAACGCCGTGGCGATGGTCGCGACGCCCGTCACCACACCGGTGGTGGCGAGCACGCCGACTGGCCTCCGGGCTGCGGGGACGGTCCGGAGGAGTCGTGGGTCGAAGGGCTTCATCGGGTTGCCTCGGGCATCGTCAGCGGTCAGCGGTCGGCGGTCTCGAGCGGTGCGTCGTCGGGAATGTGCTTGGTGCCCAGACGCTTCCGGAACACCCAGTACGTCCAGCCCTGGTAGAGCAGGACGATCGGGGTGAAGACGAGGGCGACGACGGTCATCACCTTGAGCGTGTAGTCGGTGCTCGACGCGTTGTCGACCGTGAGACTCCACGCCGGGTTGCTCGACGACGGCATGACGTTCGGGAAGAGCACGAGGAAGTACGTCGCGACCGCCATCGCGATGGTGACCGCGGTCCCGATGAAGGCCCAGCCCTCACGCCCGGCGCGGTTGGCGGCGAGCGCACCGAGGAGGGCGACGGCCGCGACGACGGTCGTCACCCACGAGGCCGCCTTGCCGTCGGTGAACCCGAGCCAGAACAGCAGGGCGACGGCGAGCACCGCGGCGAGGGTGCCGACGCGCTCGGCGATGGCACGGGCCTCCAGGCGGATCCGCCCCTCGGTCTTGAGGGCGACGAAGATCGCGCCGTGCGTGAGGAAGAGCGCGACGAAGACGAAACCGCCGAGCAGCCCGGCCGGGTTGAGCAGGGTGAAGACGTTGCCGGTGAACTCCTTGCTCGCGTCGATCGGCACGCCCCGAACGATGTTCGTCAGGGCCACGCCCCAGAGGAACGCCGGCGCGACCGACCCCCAGAAGATCGCGAGGTCCCACCGCGCCTTCCACGATGCCTCGGGACGCTTGTGCCGGTACTCGAAGCCGAGGTTGCGCAGGATGAGCGCGACGAGGATGACGAGCAGCGGCAGGTAGAAGCCGCTGAACAGCGTTGCGTACCAGTGCGGGAACGCCGCGAACGTCGCGCCGCCGGCGGTGAGCACCCACACCTCGTTGCCGTCCCAGACGGGGCCGATGGTGTTGAGCAGCACGCGACGTCGCTTCTCGGCGTCCACCGCGTCGGTGGCATACCGCTTGCCTCCGAGGACGGGAAGCAGCATGCCGACCCCGAAGTCGAAGCCCTCGAGCACGAAGTAGCCCGTCCAGAGGATGCCGAGGACGATGAACCAGAAGGTTGCGAGATCCATTGCGGTCCAGTGCCTTTCAGTAGGCGAAGGCGAGGGGGGCGTCCTCGTCACGGTCGGCGGGGTCCTGCGGCTGCTCGAAGGGCTCGGCGCCCTTGCGGACGTAGTGCAGGAAGAGCTTGATCTCGACGACGGCGAGCGCGCCGTAGAGCAGGGTGAAGACCGTCATCGAGGTGATGACCTCACCGATCGACACGCTGGGCGAGACACCGGTCGCGGTGGTCATGAGGCCGAAGACGAGCCAGGGCTGGCGTCCCACCTCGGTGAAGATCCAGCCGAAGCTGTTGGCGAAGATCGGTAGGAACGGGGCGAGGATCGCGGCCCAGAGCAGCCAGCGCGCCGTCGGGGTGCGGCCCTTCCGGGTCAGCCAGAGCACCGCGAGCGAGATGGCGGCGCCCGCCATGCCGAGCCCGATCATGAGACGGAAGGTCCAGTAGGTGGTCGGGATGTTCGGCGCGTAGCCCGTCGCCGAGGCGACGAGCGGGTTGCCGCTCGCGCCGTACGTGTCGGCATACAGGGCCTTGAGGTCGTTGATGCCCTTGACCGCGCCGTCGAAGTTGCCGGTCGCGAGGAAGCTGAGCAGGCCCGGGACCTCGATGATGGCGTTCGCGTGCGATCCGTCCAGGGTGCCGACCGACAGCACCGAGAAGGGGGCGCCCTCGCCGGCGGGAACCGACTCGTAGAGGGCCTCGGCGGCCGCCATCTTCATCGGCTGGACCTCGGTCATGATCTTGCCCTGGATGTCGCCCGTCACGGAGACGCCGAGAGCGGCGACGAGCGTCACGAGGGCGCCGATGCGGGTCGCGCGGCGGTACATCGGGGCGTCGCTGCGTGCGACATCCTCACCGGCGTCCTTGGCGCGCAAGGCTTCTCGTCTCATGCACCACAGGGCGACGCCCATGACGACCGCGCCGCCGGCCATGTAGGCGGCGAGGAGGACGTGCGGGAACGTGACGAGCTGGACCTTGTTGGTCAGCACGGTGAAGAAGTCGGTGAGCTCGGCGCGGCCGGTTGCCTTGTTGTAGGTGTAGCCGACCGGGTGCTGCATGAACGAGTTGGCCGACAGGATGAAGTACGCGGACAGGATCGTCCCGATGTGCACGATCCACATCGTCGCGGCGTGGAGCTTCTCGGGGATGCGTCCCCAGCCGAAGATCCAGAGGCCGAGGAAGGTCGACTCGAGGAAGAAGGCGAGCAGCGCCTCGATGGCGAGCGGTGCCCCGAAGATGTCACCGACGAAGCGTGAGTAGTCGCTCCAGTTCATCCCGAACTGGAACTCCTGCACGATGCCGGTCACGAGGCCCAGCGCGAAGTTGATGAGGAAGAGCTTGCCGAAGAACTTGGCCAGCCGGAGCCACTGTTCGTTGTGCGTGCGCACCCAGGCGGTGTGGAAGTAGGCGACGATCGCGGACATGCCGATCGTGATCGGCACGAAGAGGTAGTGGTACACCGTGGTGATGGCGAACTGCCACCGGGCCAGGTCCGTCGCGTCCATCGAGGCTCCCGGAAGGGTCAGCGGAACTACAGGTCGTAGTAGATACTACATGGTGTAGTTGATGCGCTCGGCCGGGCTCGGCCGGCCCGGCTCGTTGACAGCAGGGTGGACCGATGGGTCAATCGCGGGATGACCGACCATCCGCGCGTCGTCGACGTCGCCGGCGACCTCGTCGTGCACCACGACTCGGGCGAGTCGCCCTTCGAGCAGGTACGCCGACAGCTGGAGGCGCGCATCCGTGACGGTCGGCTGCTGCCGGGCGACAGGCTGCCGACCGTTCGTGGCCTGGCCGGGGAGCTCGGGCTCGCGGCCAACACGGTCGCGCGCGCCTACAAGCTGCTCGAGTCCGCCGGTCTCGTCGAGACGCACAGCCGAGCCGGCACGACCGTCGCGTCGGGTGCTCACGCAGCCGAGGCCGCGCTCGCGGCCCTCGCCGCTCGCTTCGTCGCCGAGTCCCGTCAGGCCGGCCTGGACGACACGGAAGCCGTGGAGCTCGTGCGGGAGGCCCAGCGCGCCGGCTGAAGGAGGACCATGACGCTCCGCTGCGAACGGTCACGCCGTCGCGTCTCCCCCTCGATCGGCGACGCAGGTGTCCACCGACCTGATCGGACCGGCCAGGTGCCGGCGAGGCGAGCGGCGTGTGGGGAGATGCCCATGGTGTGCTCCTGCTGCTCTCGGAACGTGCTCGGGCCGCACCGGCCCCACACGTCAGAGCTCGTCTGCGCACCGCTGATACGTCCGCCCGCAGGATCGCTTGCTCGCGAGGTGTGGGGGTCAGTGGGTCGGGGTCAGCTTCGCGATGGCGATACGGCGTCCGGACTTCGTCTCGTAGGCCGCGAAGAACGGGGCCGTCGCCACGACGAGGTCGATCCAGGCGCTGTTGCGCTCGGCGCCCTTCAGGATCTCGATGGAGACCGGGCGGCTCGATCGACCGATCTCGACGGTCGCCGTCTGGGCAGCCCGCAGGTTGCGGATCCACTGGGGCTCCTTGGGCTGGCCGCCGGCGGACGCTGCGAGGTAGAAGGAGCCATCTCGCTCGAAGTAGCCGACCGGCGTCGTGTGCGCTGCGCCGGTCTTCCGTCCGGCGACGGTGAGCAGCAGCACGGGGACTCCCCGCACCCGTCCACCCAGCTTGCCGCCGCTGCGCCGGTAGACCCACACCGACGCAGTGTTGCCGGCCTTCCAGAGTCGCTGCCCGATCGATGCCATGGGTCCTCGCTCGACTGACGGAGGTCCGGTCAGGCCCGGACCCTGTTCTGACCCCGAGTCAAGCACTCGCGAACCGAGGGCGGCCGCGAAACGGGCGAGACGGCATACGGGAGTGGCTGCGTCAGTCCTTCGGGCGCTCGTCGACGATGCGCCGGGCCTTGCCGATGGACCGCTCGATCGACCCGGGGCCGCGCACCTCGACCCGGCACGACGTGCCGATGCGCCGCTTGATCGTCGCCTCCAGGGTGCGGGCGATCTGGTCGGCCTCGCCCGCGCCCAACTGGGTCAGCGGCTCGACGAGCACCGTCAGCTCGACCATGCGGCCCGGCTGCCTCAGCACGCACTGGAAGTACGGCGAAAGCCGCGGCTCGGCGAGCACGTGCTCCTCGATCTGGGTCGGGAAGACGTTGACGCCGCGGATGATCATCATGTCGTCGGTGCGACCGGTGATCTTCTCCATGCGCCGCATCGACGGCACTGCCGTGCCGGGCAGAAGCCGAGTGAGATCCCTTGTGCGGTAACGGATCACGGGCATGGCCTGCTTCGTGAGCGAGGTGAAGACGAGCTCGCCGACCTCCCCGTCGGGCAGCACCTCCTCGGTGACCGGGTCGATGACCTCGGGGTAGAAGTGGTCCTCCCAGATGTGCAGGCCGTCCTTCGTCGTCGCCGCCTCCTGCGCGACGCCGGGGCCCATGACCTCCGACAGCCCGTAGATGTCGACGGCGTCCATGCCGGTGCGCCGCTCGATCTCCTGGCGCATCGACTCGGTCCACGGCTCCGCACCGAAGATCCCGACCTTCAGCGACGTCGATGCCGGGTCGACCCCAGAGCGCTCCATCTCGTCGAGCAGGCTGAGGAAGTAGGACGGCGTGACCATGATGACCCGGGGCTGGAAGTCGCGGATCAGCTGCACCTGCCGCTCGGTCATGCCGCCGCTGACCGGCACCACTGTCGCGCCGAGCCGCTCGACGCCGTAGTGCGCGCCGAGCCCCCCGGTGAAGAGGCCGTAGCCGTACGCGACGTGGATGACGTCACCCGGGTGTCCGCCCGCCAGGCGGATCGACCGCGCCATGAGGTCGGCCCACGTGTCGATGTCGTCCTTCGTGTAGCCGACCACGGTCGGACGGCCGGTGGTCCCCGAGCTGGCGTGCACGCGTACGACCTGCTCGCGGGGCACCGCGAACATCCCGAACGGGTAGTTGGCGCGAAGGTCCGCCTTCGTCGTGAACGGCATCCGCCTCACGTCGTCGAGCGACTGCAGGTCGTCGGGATGGAAGCCCTTCGCGTCGAAGGCGTGCCGGTAGTGCGGGACGTGGTCGTATGCCGCCCGCACCGTCCGTTGCAGCCGCTCGAGCTGCGTGGCGCGCAGCTCGTCGAGCTCGATGGTGGGGATCTCGTGGTCGGGCAGGGCGGGCCGCTCGGCTGACTCCGTCGTCATGCACCCCATTCTGCCCAACCGTCGAAAGGCCACGACGTGTCGCCTGGTCGCAGCCGTGAGGCCACTTCGTCACAGACGAAGTGGCCTCACGGCGTGCACGAGACGACCACACGCGCCCGCTCGACGGTGGAGGTGCGAGTCAGGCCTCCCCGGTCTCGGCGTCCGAGCGCGCCTCGTCGTCCTCGGTACGCATCCGCCTGAGAAACGACTTCGTCCGCTCGTGCTGCGGTTTGCTGAGGACTGCCTTCGGCTTGCCCTGCTCGACGACGACCCCGCCGTCCATGAAGACGACGTGGTCGGCCACGTCGCGGGCGAAACCCATCTCGTGGGTCACCACGATCATCGTCATGCCCTCGTCGGCCAGGTCGCGCATGACGCGGAGCACGTCGCCGACGAGCTCGGGGTCGAGCGCGGAGGTCGGCTCGTCGAAGAGCATCAGCTTCGGGTCCATGGCGAGCGCTCTCGCGATCGCGACGCGCTGCTGCTGGCCGCCCGAGAGCTGCGCCGGGTAGGCCGCAGGCTTGTCTCCGAGCCCCACCTGTTCGAGCAGCTCGAGGGCTCTGGCCCGGGCCTTGGCCTTCGCGACCCCACGCACCTGGATGGGAGCCTCCATGACGTTCTCGAGTGCCGTCATGTGGGGGAAGAGGTTGAAGCGCTGGAAGACCATCCCGATCTCGCGTCGCTGGGTCGCGACCTGCTTGTCGGTCAGGTGGTGCAGGTGCCCGCCCTCCTCGCGGTAGCCGACGAGGTCGCCGTCGACCCAGATGCGGCCGCCGTCGATGGTCTCGAGCTGGTTGATGCAGCGCAGGAAGGTCGTCTTGCCTGACCCGGAGGGACCGAGGAGGCACACGACCTCGCCGCGGTGGACGTCGAGGTCGATCCCCTTGAGCACCTCGGTGCCGTGAAAGCTCTTCAGGACGTTGAGTGCTCGCACGAGGGGCTGGTCCTCCCCGGGGCGGGAGCGCTCACCGCCACCCGCGCGTTCTCGCGTCTGGCTCGTCTGTTCTGACATCAGGCGCCTCCCGCCCCGGCCGGGCGCGCGAAGCGCCTGTTGGGTGCCCCGGTGCCGAAGCCACGACCGAAGCGCTTCTCGAGGAAGTACTGGCCGACCAGGAGCACCGAGCCCACGATGAGGTACCAGGCGGTCACGGCGACGAAAGCCGGCATGATGAGCAGCGTCCGGTTGCCGATGGCGCTCGTCTGGTAGTAGAGCTCGGTGATGACGGGGATCGCCGACAGCAGCGAGGTGTCCTTGACCATGGCGATGGTCTCGTTGCCCGTCGGGGGGACGATGACGCGCATGGCCTGGGGAAGCACGACGCGGCGCATGGACTGTCCGCGGTTCATGCCGAGTGCCGCCGCGGCTTCGGCCTGGCCCCTGTCGACCGACAGGATGCCGGCGCGGGCGATCTCGGCCATGTAGGCAGCCTCGGAGAGACCGAGGCCGATGATGCCGGCGAGCAGCGAGCTCGAGAACTGGTTGACGTTGAGCGTGAAGAAGGTGAAGTCGCTCGAGAGGCCCATGAGCGAGGCGAGCTGCTGCCCGAACGGCACGCCGAAGTCGATCCGGCCGTAGAGGAAGCCGATGCCGCTGCCGATCATGGCGAGCAGGACCAGACGCGGGATGCCGCGGAAGAACCACGTGTAGACGAAAGAGACGCCGCGGAGGATGGGGTTGTCCGAGAGGCGGAGCACGGCGATGACGATGCCGCCGACGACGCCGATGATCATCGACCCGACCGTGCCGACGATGGTGCCCTTCAAGAGCCCCTCGAGCACCGGTGTCTGCTGCATGATCTCGAGCGCCTTGGCGAAGTTCCAGCGCGGGTTGGTCAGGAATGAGCTGATCATCATGCCGACGAGCACGAGGATCACGGCGAGCGCGACCCATCGGCCGGGGTGCCGCACCGGCCGGGCGTCGATGACGCCCGGCCGGTCGGAGGTCGTGTCGGTCATCCGCGTGCTCAGGGGTTGACGGCGAAGGAGTCGATGGCGCCGGCCTCGACGGAGTACTTCTTCAGCGCCGCCTGGTAGCTGCCGTCGGCCTTTGCCGCCTTGAGGGCGTCGACCAGCAGGTTCGCGAAGTCGGTCTGGTCCTTCGGCACGACGAAACCGTAGGGAGCCGAGTCGTAGATGTCACCGAGAGCCTCGAGCGTGCCCGTCTGCTTCACGGCATACAGCCCCACGGGCGAGTCGGCGAGCATGGCGACCGTCTTGCCGCTGGCGACGTCGGCCGTGACCTGGTCCTGGCCCTTCTGGATGACCTGCGTGATCGCCTGCTTGCCGGCGTCGGTGCACTTCTTGCTGCGGGCGGCGAGGTCCTCGGACTGGGTGGTGTCCTTCTGGGCGCCGATGCTCTTGCCGCAGGCGTCGTCGATGTTGACCTTCTCGGGGTTGCCCTTTGCGACGACCCACTGCGTGCCGGCCTTGTAGTAGCTCACCATGTTGACCTGCTTCTTGCGGTCGGGGTTGATGGTGAAGCTCGAGACGCCGACGTCGTACTTGCCGCTCGTGACGCCGAGGATGATCGTGCCGAAGTCCGCGGGGGAGTACTCCGTCTTGAGGCCGAGCTTGGCCGCCACGGCGTTGAAGACGTCGACCTCGAAGCCCTCGACGGTCTTGCCGTCGCTCGCCAGCATCTCGTTGGGGGCGTAGGTCGGGTCGGTGCCCACGACGATCTTGCCCGCCGACTTGAGCTTCGCGGGCACCTTGGCCGCGAGGGCCTGGTCGACACCGCCGCCGGTCGAGCCGGTCGACCCGGCCGAGGTGTTGCCCGCTCCGGGCGAGGTGGACAGCGAGTCCGACCCGCAGGCCGAGAGGGTGAGGCCGAGGGCGACGGCGCCGCTGATGGCGACGATGGACATGCGACGCATGTTGCTGGGTCCTTCCGGGCGTTCAAACGATCGGGCGCGACGGTGCGCCGGGCTGATTGGCCGATCCTGCCATCTTTGGCCGCGGGTGCCCACGACAACGACCGAACCGTTAGCGACGTGTGGCCAACCCTCCTCCAACCGTTTGTGAACCGCCCGCCAGCCGCCCGGTTAGGGGTTGACGGCACCGCTCCGGTAGTCTGGTCCGCAGTGGCCCGCCCAGTTCTGCCTCGGGCCGCTTCTTCTTGGCCTGGCAGTCTCTCGCCGGCCCCGTCGATTCGCTCTTGCGCCGCGACCCCTCACCGTTGAGGGCCCCTCGCGCCGGGCAGAACGACCGCATCCACTTTTTGGAGTACCCACCTGTGTCCACTGACACGAACTTCGCCGTTCTCGGCGTGCCCGCCGACCTCGTCACGATCCTCGACGGTCTCGGCATCACCACCCCGACCCCCATCCAGGCCGCAACGCTGCCCGACTCCCTCGCCGGGCGCGACGTCCTCGGCCGTGGCCGCACCGGCTCCGGCAAGACGTACGCGTTCCTGCTGCCGCTGCTGACCCGGCTGCACCAGTCGCGACGGAGCCGTCTGGCCCGCCGCCCGCGCGCCCTCATCCTCGCGCCGACCCGCGAGCTCGTCACGCAGATCGACACCGCGATGGCGCCACTCGCCGAGGCGCTCGGCCTCAACTCGCAGACCATCTTCGGCGGCGTCGGCCAGAACCCCCAGGTCCAGGGCCTCCGGAAGGGCGTCGACGTCGTCGTCGCCTGCCCCGGTCGCCTCGAGGACCTCATGCAGCAGGGCCACGTCAACCTCGACAGCATCGAGGTGACGATCCTCGACGAGGCCGACCACATGGCCGACCTGGGCTTCCTGCCCGGCGTGCGCCGCATCATGGAGAAGACCCCCCGCGACAGCCAGCGCCTGCTCTTCTCGGCGACGCTCGACGGCGCGATCAACGTGCTCGTCAACAAGTTCCTCCACCAGCCGGTGACGCACGAGGCCGACTCGGCGCAGTCGCCCGTCTCGACGATGAGCCACCACGTGCTCCACGTCGACAACGGCTCGCACCTGCCCGTCATCCTCGACCTCACCGCGGCACCCGGTCGCAAGGTCGTCTTCACGCGCACCAAGCACCGGGCCAAGAAGTTGGCCAAGCAGCTCAACGCCTCGGGAGTTCCGGCCGTCGAGCTGCACGGCAACCTCAGCCAGGCTGCCCGCACGCGCAACATGGACGACTTCCACTCGGGCCGGGCGCAGACGCTGGTCGCCACCGACATCGCCGCCCGCGGCATCCACGTGGACGACGTCGCGCTCGTCATCCACGCCGACCCGCCGGTCGAGCACAAGGCGTACCTCCACCGCTCGGGCCGCACCGCCCGCGCCGGCAACGACGGCACCGTCGTCACGATGATGCTCGACGAGCAGGTGCGCGACGTGCGTGACCTGACGCGCAAGGCCGGCATCAAGCCGACGACGACGCGCGTGGCCCTGGGCCACCCGCTCCTCACCGAGCTCGCCCCGGGCGAGAGGTCGTATGCCGGTGGGCTCGTTCGCGAGGCCGCGCCGGCCCGCTCGAGCTCGAACTCGGCCTCCGGCGGCTCGGGCCGCGGCCGTGGCCGCGCCCGTGGCACCGGCGGTGCCCCGGCCGGTGGCCGGGGGGCCGGTTCCGGTCGCCCGGCAGCTGAGCGTCCGAGCGAGGGTGGACGTGGCCGGGGTCGCGGCGACCAGGGCTCCGACGCGCAGGGCGGCGGCGCCCGCGGTGCCGGCCGCTCCGGCGGTCGTGGGGCCGGTGCCGGTCGTGGCCGCGGAGGCCAGGGCGAGGGTCAGGCCGGAGGTCGCCGTCAGGGCGGCGCCGGCAACGCTGGCGGTTCCGGCCGTCGCGGTGGCTCCTCGACCGTCTACTCGACGAGCAGCAGCGGCAGTGCCGCGTCGTTCTCCGCCGGCACCCGTGCCGGCACCCGGCGCGCCCGCTGACCCACCCGGCGTCGTCGGGAACTGAGCCCTCGACGCCAAACCCCCGTCGAGTGCTCCGTTCCCGACGCTCCCACTTACACGTCGAGGGGCCAAAGTTTGTGGCCACTGACACGTCGAGGGGCCAAAGTTCGTCGCAAACGGTGGCCTCTCGACCCCGGGTGACCCACGAACTATGGCCTTTCGACGGTGATGGTCAGCCGCGCTTGAGGGAGCGGCTGCGGCCGCGGAACTCGGCGATGATCTGACCGTCGGACTCCCGCTTGACCGTCACGTCGGTGATGCCGCTGCGCCCGAACGCCGAGCGCACCCGTGCCTCGGCGACGAGGACGTCGCCGAGCCGGCCCGGCGCGGTGAAGGAGATGTCGGCCCCGGCCGCCACCGTGAGGCGCCCCCGCGAGTTGCAGGCAAGCGCGAAGCACGAGTCGGCCAGGGTGAAGATGTAGCCCCCGTGGCAGATGGCGTGGCCGTTGACCATGTCGTCTCGGATCTCCATCCGCACGACCGCGTGGTCCTGCTCGACGACGGTGGCGTCCATGCCGAGCCGGCGCGAAGCCTGGTCGTCGGCCCACATCTGCCGAGCGAACGCCACGCCCTCCTCGCTCGGGCCGGCTTCGTGGGCCCCGGCAGCGGCGTCCTCGCCATTGACGGCATACGGCATCATCTGCGGCTCTTCGGCGTCGCTCACGAGAGACTCCCGTCGGTGAGGGCCGGGCTCGGCCGGTAGCGGCCGCCTGGGTGGGCGGCGTCGAGCTCGGCGAGCTGCGCGGCCACCACGTCGAAGCCGATGTCGCGGCCCCACTCGATGGGCCCGCGCGGGTAGCGGGTGCCCAGTCGCATGGCGGTGTCGACGTCGTCCGCGCTCGCCTCGCCGCGAGCCACGAGGTCGACGGCCTCGTTGACGAGCATCGCCAGCGTGCGGGCCAGCGGGTCGGTCTCGACCGGCCCTCCCACGAGGCGCTCGGCGAGCCCGAGGTCTGGCTCGGCGCCCTCAGCCGCGCCGTCGGCGGCATACGCGTAGACACCCGAGCCCGACTTGCGGCCCAGCCGGCCCGACTCGACGAGGTTGCGCTGGAAGTCCGTGGGCGCGTACCGCTCGTCATGGTCGGTCTGCTCCCACACCGACGTGCCGACGGCGAGGTTGACGTCCTGGCCGATGAAGTCGGTGAGCTCGAGCGGTCCCATCGGGAACCCGCCCTTCTCGCGCAGTATCCAGTCCACCGTCGCGGCATCGGCGATCCCGGCCTCGACGATGCGCTGCGCCTCGCCGTAGAACGGTCGGGCGACCCGGTTGACGATGAAGCCCGGCGTCGAGCTGCACCGCACCGGCGTCTTGCCCCACGCCTCCATGAGCGCGGTCGCGTGCTCGACGTACGCCTTCGCGGTGCGCTTGCCGTGCACCACCTCGACGAGGGCCATGACCGGCGGCGGGTTGAAGAAGTGCAGGCCGAGCACGCGCTCCGGGTCGGCCACCTCGTCGGCGATCGCGTCGATGTCGATGCTCGACGTGTTCGTGGCGAGGACCGTGGTCGAGGGCTGGTGCTCGGCGAGCTCGGCGAAGATCCCTTGCTTGATGGTGAGGTTCTCCGGAACGGCCTCGATGACGAGACCGCAGTGGGGCAGCTCGTCGAGAGCCTGCGCCGGAGTGATGCGGGCGAGCGCAGCGGACGCGTCGTCCTGCGACATGCGCGCCTTCTCGACCAGTCGGGTCAGGGCGGCGCCGATCTTCTCGATGGCTGCGACCGCCGCACCCTCGACGGGGTCGACGATCGTCACCGCGTGGCCCGCGGTTGCCGCCACCTGGGCGATCCCGGCTCCCATCGCGCCTGCGCCGACGATGCCGACGGGTCCGAACGTCGACGCGCCCGCGCCTTCGTCGCTGGGTGCTGCACCGGCCTCGGGGGTGTGCGTGTCCATGGCCGCCATCCTGCCGGGTCGGGGTGTCCTCGTGCTCGCCGGGCGGTCAGGGAGCACCCACCGCCGGGGCTAGCATCGTTGCGTGACTGCACCGGCAACGACGCCCACCCACGCCCTCCTCGACACGCACGCCGAGGTCCTCGACGAGATCCGTCAGGCCCTCACGACGCGTTCCTGGTACTCCCGCTACCCCGAGTCGCCCAGCCCGCGGGTCTACGGCGAGACCGCCGCCGCGGAGGGGCTGACCGCGTACGAAGCGCATCTCGGGCAGCCGTATGCCGCCCTGTCGAGCCAGCCGACCGACGGCACGTTCGTCGGCAGCGAGGTGTCGCCCTACGGGCCGACGCTCGGTGCGACCTACCCGGCTCTCGATGTCGACGCCGCGTTCGAGGCGGCCCGGGCGGCCATCCCCGCCTGGCGCGACGCCGGCCCGCAGGTGCGCGCCGCCGTGTGCGTCGAGATCGTCGACCGCATCAACAAGCGCAGCTTCGAGATCGCCAACGCCGTGATGCACACGTCGGGCCAGCCGTTCGTCATGTCGTTCCAGGCAGGCGGCCCGCACGCGCAGGACCGCGCGGTCGAGGCGATCGCGGCCGGCCTCGTCGAGCAGGAGCGCGTGCCGGCGTCGGTCGTGTGGGAGAAGCCGGGGCGCGACCGCGAGGGCAACCCGGCGCCGACGCGCATGCAGAAGGACTACCGCATCGTCCCGCGGGGCATCGCACTCGTCATCGGCTGCAACACCTTCCCGACGTGGAACGCCTACCCGGGTATCTTCGCCTCGCTCGTCACCGGCAACCCCGTCGTCGTGAAACCGCACCCGCGTGCCGTGCTGCCGCTCGCGATCTCGGTCGAGGTGGCCCGCGAGGTGCTTGTCGAGGCGGGCTTCGACGCCGCGCTCGTCCAGCTCGCCGCCGAGGCTGACGGCCAGGGCCTCGCCAAGACGCTCGCCGAGCGTGACGACGTCGCGATCATCGACTACACGGGTGGTCCGACGTTCGGCGCTTGGCTCGAGCAGACGGCGGGTGCCTACGGCGCCCTCGTCTACACCGAGAAGGCCGGCATCAACTCGATCGTCATCGACTCGACCGACAACCTCAAGGGCATGCTGGGCAACCTCGCCTTCAGCCTGACCCTCTACTCCGGGCAGATGTGCACGGCCCCGCAGAACCTCTACGTGCCGGCCGACGGCATCGACACCGACGAGGGCCACCTGTCCTTCGACGAGTTCGGCGACAAGCTCGCCGGTGCGGTCGGACGGCTCACCGGCGACGACGCCAAGGCCGTCGAGCTGCTCGGCGCCACCGTCAACGACCAGGTGCGTGCCAACGCCGACTCGCTGACCCGGCTCGCCTCCGACGCGGACGGCCGGGTCGTGCTCGACTCCCGTCGCGTCACCCACCCGGCGTACGCCGACGCGGTCGTCCGCGCCCCCGGCCTCGTCGCGCTCGACGTCGCGCGTGAGGACGTCTACACGCAGGAGTGCTTCGGCCCGGTCGGCTTCCTCATCCGAACCGCCTCGACCGAGCAGTCCCTGGCCCAGCTCGCCGACACCGTGCACGAGCACGGCGCCATGACGGCCGCCGTCTACTCGACGAGCGACGCCGTGCTCGATGCAGCGCGCGATGCGGCTGCCGCGGGAGGGGTCGCGCTCTCCGAGAACCTCACCGGTCAGATCTTCGTCAACCAGACGGCCGCGTTCTCCGACCTGCACGGCACCGGCGCCAACCCGGCGGCCAACGCGGCCTACACCGACGCCGCCTTCGTCGCGAACCGCTTCCGCGTCATCACCTCACGCCGGCACGTCTGACGTCTCGTGGTCCTCGCTCCTGCCACGCTTGACCGGGATGCCCTGCAGCGCAGGGTGATTCGGACGCTCGTCGGCTCGCAGGTGCTCGGCGGTGTCGGCATGGCCTGCGGCCTCGCGGTCGGCGCCCTGCTCGCCGAAGACCTCAGCGGCACCGAGGCCCTCGCCGGCGTCGGCACCACCGCGCAGGTGCTCGGCACGGCCCTCATCACCATCCCGGTGGCGAGGGCGACGGCCGCGCGTGGGCGTCGCGTGGGGCTGCGCCTCGGCCTGACCCTCGCCTTCGTCGGCGCGGCTGTCGTGCTCGTCGCGGCGGTGCTGCGATCGTTCCCGCTCTTCGTCGTCGGCATGTTCCTCTTCGGGGGCGGCACCACCGCCAACAACCAGACGAGGTATGCCGCCGCCGACCTCGCGGTCCCGGCCCGCCGCGGGCGCGACCTGAGCATCGTCGTCTGGGCGACGACCATCGGTTCGGTCGCCGGACCCAACCTCGTCGGGCCGGGCAAGGCGGTGGCGCAGGCGGTCGGGGTGCCCGAGCTGTCGGGTGTCTTCGTCTTCTCGCTCGCGGGTTTCGTGCTGGCGTGGGTCGTCGTCGACCGGCTGCTGCGGCCCGACCCGCTCCTCGCCGCGCGGGCCCTCGACGCGCAGGAGCGACAGCTCGCTGACGAGCAGCGGCAGGCAGATGTCATCGCCGCGGCCGCTGGTGGCGACGACACGACGTTCGGGACGGTCGCCGCCGCCCCCAACCACGACGGCTCGATGCGGCGCGGCCTCGCCGTGGTGCGCGCGAACCCCGGGGCGCTGCAGGCCATGCTCATCATGGCGCTGGGTCACCTCGTGATGGTGAGCGTCATGGTGATGACCCCGATCCACATGAAGCACGGCCACGCCGAGCTCGAGGTGATCGGCTTCGTCATCTCGGTCCACATCATGGGGATGTTCGCGTTGTCGCCGCTCGTCGGCATGGCCGTCGACCGCTGGGGAGGGCAGGCCGTGGCGACGACCGGGGGAGCGGTGCTGGCGTTCGCGGCAGTGCTCGCCTCGCGGTCGCAGGCCGGCTGGTCGGGGTTGCTCCTCGTCGCGCTCTTCCTGCTCGGAGTCGGCTGGTCGTGCACGCTCGTCTCCGGATCGACCCTGCTCACGTCGGCGGTCTCCACCGACGAGCGACCCGCCACCCAGGGCCTCGCCGACGTGCTCATGGGCCTGGCCGGTGCGGGCGGGGGTGTTGCGGCCGGTGTCGTCGTCGGGACCTCGGGCTACGGCATGCTCGCTCTGGGCTCCGCCGTCGTCGGTGTCGTCGTCCTCGTCATCGGTGCCACGCGCGGACCCGGTCACCGCGGCGACGCAGAGGCCGCAACCCCGGCCTGACCCAACCCGGCTCGCGCCTCGCCTCCACCCCGTCGAGTGCCCACTTTCCGACGTGGGAAACCGGGCACTCGATGTTGCGGAGTCCTCTGGATCAGGTGAAGAGGGTGAGCACGAATCCGATGAGGGGGATCGTGCCCTGGGACAGTGCGGCCCGCAGATAGCTGCTTCCGGTGGTGATCAGCACCGTCGCCGCCGCGACCATGGAACCCGTGCAGAAGAGCATGAGGGTCTTGCCGACCTCGTGGTGGCCGGTCCACCAGAGCACGATGCCGAGCGCCGCGCCGAGTCCGAGGAAGAGGTTGTAGAAGCCTTGGTTGTAGGCCATCGGCTTCGTCACGTCGGCCGCAGCCTGGTCGGCGACACCGAAGCGCCGCCAGATGTCGGGTCGTGTCCAGCCGACGCTCTCCATCCAGAAGATGTAGACGTGCAGCAGGGCAGCCAGACCGACGAACACGCTCGCGACGACGCTCATGCTCGCGATCGTAGGGGCCGGGGCCCCACGACGCGCGTGAGCAGGACCGGACGGAATACTTTCTCGATCGGGAGGGGGCGCGTGACGGGATGTTCTTTCGATGGGGGAGCGGGTCAGGCGGTGATGCGGAGGGTGCTGGTGCGGTCGGGTCTGACGAGCACCTCGATGCGGTCGGCGACGCGCGACTTCAGCTCGGTGACGTGGCTGACGATGCCGACGGTGCGCCCGCCCTCGCGCAGACCCTCGAGGGTGTGCATGACGTCGTCAAGCACGTCGGGGTCGAGGGTGCCGAAGCCCTCGTCGACGAAGAGCGTGCCGAGGTCGACGCCACCGGACTCGGCGCGGACGACCTCGGCGAGCGCGAGCGCGAGCGACAGGGACACGTAGAAGGTCTCGCCGCCGGAGAGCGTGCCGACCTCGCGGACCTGGTTGGTGTGCATGTCGTGGACGCGCACGCCGAGGCCCGACTTGGCGTTGCCCTTCTTCGCGTCGGTGTGCTCGAGCGTGTAGCGGCCACCGGAGAAGCGGCCGAGCTCGGTGTTGGCTGCGGACAGGACCTCGGTGAACCGGCGGATGAGGACGTACTTCGCGAGGTCGAGGTTGAGCTGGTTGTCGCCGTTGCCCGCGACGAGCTGGCCGACTCGCACGGCGTCGGCGGTCTCGGCGATCACGGCGGCGTTGCGCGACAGCGCCTCGCGGATGTCGGAGACGCGCCGCTTGGTGCGGGTCACCTGGTCGCGCAGGCTGCCGTGCTCGTGCGCGGCGGCTTCCATGTCCTTCTTGGCGGCGACGGCGAGGGCCTCGAGCTGGTCGATGTCGTCGAAGAGGGCGTCGAGCTGGACGTCGGCGAGCTCAGGCCCGGTGAGGCCGGCCCGCACCTGGGTGCAGGCCCGCTCGAAGTCGTCGATCTCCTTGGTGCTGGCGCTGATCCACTCGGCTCCGCGGTCGGCGGCCATCCACTCTGCGACGTCGGCGAAGCCGAACTGGGCGAGGTCGGAGTCCCGTGCTGCGGTGTCCTCGGCGACGGCTGCCGCGGCGACGTCGCGCTGGGTGATGGCGTCCACGAGCGCGTCGATGCGACCCGCGGCCGTCACGAGGTCGTCACGCCTGGCCGCGACGCTCGGGTGGCCGTCACGTGCCTGCGCGACGAGCGCGGTCTCCTCGGTGATGCGTGCGTCGAGGTCGGTGACGGACTGCTCGGTGCGGGCGAGCTCGGCGCCCAGCGCTGCGGCCTCGGCCGACAGGGCGTCGACGCGGCCACGCAGCTCCTCGAGGCGGGTGGACCCCGCCTCGACGTCTGAGCGGGCGCGGACCGACTCGGCCAGGTCGCGGGCTGCCACCTCAGCACGGCTACGTGCTGTCGCCACGTCGAGGCCGTCGGCTCGGGCCGCCAGCTCACGCACTTCGGAACGCACGGATGCGAGGGCGTCGGAGGCGACCGTCGCACGTCGCCGGAGCTCGACGACACGCGCCTCCTCGGTCTCGATCTGCTCCGGCGTGACGGCATCGATGGTCGGGTGCGCAGGCGACGGGTGTTCGGTCGACCCGCACACCGGGCACGGGTCGCCTGCGGTGAGGGACAGGCCGAGCTCGCCGGCGATGCCCTCGATGCGGGCCCGGCGCAGCCCGGCCAGAGCGGTCTCGGCCGCGGCCACGACCGACAGTGCCTCGACGGCAGCGGCCTCGCAGCCCTGCACCCGCCCCGCAGCCGCAGCGTGTGCCGCCGCGGCTTCGAGGCGCTCCTTCGCCCGCTTGCCCTCCACGGTGCGACCGTCGACGAGCGCGGCCAGCCGGCGGGCCTCGGTGAGGGCCGCCTCGTGCGTGCGGATGGTCGCGGGCAGGGCCTCGAGCTCGGTGTTCACCGCAGCGACCGAGCGCCGGATGCCGTCGCGCCGCTCGGCCAGACGTCGCTGCTCGGCCAGGCGTGCACCGAGCGCGGCTTCGACGGCGATCGCGCCGGTGAGCGACCCCACCACCTCACGGGCCTGTGACGCGGCCTCGCGCAGCGCGGCTGGACCACGGTCGCGGATTGCCGCACCGACCTGCTCGCGGGCCTTCGCGAGCGCCGCGCCGGCCCGCTTGAGAGCGGCCTCGGACAGGGCGAGGGTGCGCACGGCGCCGGCGACGGGCCGGGCCTGCTGTGCGCGCGACACCTCCTCGCGCAGCTCGCTGAACCGCACCGCCTGCTTGCCGAGGTCGTGCTCCTGCTGCTGGAGGGCGAGCAGCCGCTCGCGGCGCTGCATGCGAAGCTTGGCGTCGCTCACCATGTCGGCCATCTGCTTGTGGGTCTCGATGGCCTCGCGGCTCGCCTTGCCGGCGTGACGCTCACGCGTCGTCAGCTCGTCGACCACCTGCGCCAGCTCGGAGTCGAGGACCTCGGGCGCCGTGCGGCTCAACGTTTCGAGCACGTCGCGGCGCTCGGTCTCGAGACCGGCCGACACGGCGAGCGCGTGGACCGCGAGGCGGATCTCGTCGACGGCCGACTGCCGCCGGGCCTGGGCCGCGCGGCCGGCCTCGACGATCTCGTCCTGGACCCGGCGGAAGAAAGCCGTGCCGAAGACCTTCTCGAGGAGCTTGCCCTTGTCTTCGGACCGGGCCCGCAGGAAGGTCGCGAACTCGCCCTGCGGCAGGATGACCGTCTGCACGAACTGGTCGCGGGTGAGCCCGACGGCCCGGGTGATCTCGTCGTCGCAGTCGCCGATGTTGGTCGAGAGCAGCTCGCCGCCGGTGAGGTCGTCGGGGGTCTGGAGCCGCCACAGCTTGATCGTCGGCTGCTGCACCGTCGAGCCGGTGCCGCGCGACTTCGGCCGCTCGAAGCGGGGCGTGCGCTGCACGCGGTAGAGCCCCGACTGCGTCTCGAAGACGAGCACGACCACGGGCACCGTGCGCGGGTCGGCGTGGTGCGAGTGGATGCGCTCGACGTCGGCCGAGGCCTGGGCGACCTTGCCGTAGAGGGCGAAGGTGACGGCGTCGATGATCGTCGACTTGCCCGAGCCCGTGGGGCCCTCGAGCAGGAAGAGCCCGGCGCGTCCGACGGTGGTGAAGTCGATGACCTCGGTGCCGGCATACGGCCCGATGGCGGTCATGGAGAGGTGGTGCAGCTGCACGTCAGGCCACCTCCTGCGCCTCGGCCTTGTGCTGGGCCACCACGGCGGCCTCGTAGCCGGCCTCGAAGACGTCGACCTCGCCGCCGCTCGCCTCGGTCTTGGTGACGTAGGCGATGAAGTCGGAGCCGAGCTCGCGCGGGTCGCGCTCGCTCACGACGGTGGTGCCCGACCGGCCGCGGTCGATGGCGCCCTCGGGCTCGTGGAACACCTGCAGCGCGTGCGGGAAGCGCGACTTGAGGCGGTCCATGAGCGAGTCGGGTCGCACCCGGTCGGTGACCGTGACCCGCACCCACGCGCCCTCGGCGGCGGCGTGCTCGGCCGACTCGAGCAGCTCGTCGAGCCGGCCGCGCAGGGTGACCATGGCACGCGGCTGCGCGATCTCGACGGGAGTCACGCGAGCCGGACCGGTCTCGTCGAGGTCGACGAGCAGCACGACCTTCTGGTGGTCCTGCTCGGAGAAGGAGTAGCGCAGCGGCGACCCCGAGTAGCGCACGACCGACCCCTCGGCCGACTCGGGCGCCTGCGGCCCGTGGAGGTGGCCGAGCGCGGCGTAGTCGATGCCGGCGAACACCGTGCCGGCCACCCGGTCGACACCGCCGACCATGATCGAGCGCTCGGAGTCGCTCGGCTCGGCACCTGCGACGAACGCGTGGGCCAGCACGACCGAACGCACGCCGGGGCGGTCGGCGAGGTCGGCCCGGACGCGCTCGACGGCGGCGCCGACGACGGCCTGGTGCGACCTCGGCAGCGGCTCACCGCCACCGGCCAGCGCAACTCGCGCGTGGTCGGGATCGAGGTAGGGGATGCCGTAGATCGCGGCGCGCACGCCGTCGCTGCCCTCGAGCAGGACGGGCAGGTCGAGCAGCCCGAGGTCGGTGACCATGCGGATGCGGTCGCGGAAGAGCCCGGAGCCGTAGCCGAGGCGGATGGCCGAGTCGTGGTTGCCCGACGTGACGACGACAGTCGTGACGGCCGACAGGCGCGACAGCGTCCACTCGAACAGCTGCACCGACTCGACGGGCGGCACGCCGCGGTCGTAGACGTCGCCGGCCACGAGCACCGCGTCGACAGGGATGCCGTCTGGAGGTGACTCGACGAGCTCGCAGATGCGCTCCAGGACAGCCGCCTGCGCCGCGTGGAGGTTCACGCCGTGGAGCGTGCGCCCGAGGTGCCAGTCGGAGGTGTGGAGCAACCGCATGCCACGACGGTAGGACCCCACGCCGACACACTCCCCATCGACACCCCGCTCGGGCGGCAGGTGGCCGAACCCGGGGGCGTATGCCGTGAGCCCGCCTTCCGTCGGAGGGCGGGCTCACGCGTACTGACCGGGTGGGTCGCGCGTCAGTCGGTCCTGATGAAGCTGAGGATCATCGAGACGAAGGTGACGATGAGCGCCCCGAAGACGGCGTCCCAGAAGAAGTGGTCGATGTGGAACGCCAGGTTGAGCTTGCCCGCGAGCCACGACGTGAGCTCGAGCATCAGCGCGTTGACGATGAAGACGAAGAGCCCCAGCGTCAGGATGATGAACGGCAGGGAGAGCATCTTCGCGACGGGCCGGATGAGCGCGTTCACGACGCCGAAGATCAGGGCGACGAGCACGACGGTCCAGAAGATGTTGCCGGTGCGGCCCTCGCCGAAGGTGATGCCCGGGATGGCCCAGGCGGCGATCCACAGGGCGACGGCGTTGATGACCGTCTGCAGCGCGAAGTTGATGAGCATGCGCTCAGTGTTCCACGGGGGCAGGCGAATCGGCGGGCAGGCCCGGGTGCTCGTCGCCGGGGATCCGTGGCTGGAACATGGCGTTGAGCCGGAGCAGGTCGGGCTCGACCATCTTGAGCGAGCCGATCGCCTCGGCCACGGGGACGCGCTCGATGTGCCCGTTCTGCAGGGCCACCATCTGCCCCCACGCGCCGTCGAGGGCGGCCTCGACGGCGGACACGCCGAAGCGGGTGCCGAGCACGCGGTCGAACGCGACGGGCGAGCCACCGCGCTGGATGTGGCCGAGCGCCGTCATGCGGCTCTCGATGCCGGTGCGGCCCTGGATCTCACGCGCCAGGATCGAGCCGATGCCGCCGAGGATCTGGTGGCCGTACTTGTCGACCTCCGGCGCCGGGATCTCGATGGTGCCCTCCTTGGGCAGCGCTCCCTCGGCCACGACCACGATGGTCGCGAAGCGGCCCTTCTTGTGGCGGTGGACGATCCGCTCGCACACCTCGTCGATGTCGAACGGCTCCTCGGGCACGAGCGTGATCGCGGCGCCGCCGGCCAGGCCGGACCAGATCGCGATGTGCCCCACGTGGCGGCCCATCACCTCGACGACGAGCACACGGTGGTGGCTCTCGGCGGTGGTGTGGAGCCGGTCGATGGCATCGGTGCAGATCTGCACGGCGGTCTGGAAGCCGAAGGTCATCTCGGTCAGGGAGATGTCGTTGTCGATCGTCTTGGGCACGCCGATGACGGGGAAACCGTTCTCGTGCAGCCGGTTGACGACGCCCATCGAGCCCTCGCCGCCGATGCCGATGATGGCGTCGAGGCCGTGCCGGTCGTACGCCTTGCGCACGCGCTTGAGGCCGTCCTCGTGGGCGAACGGCTGGTCGCGTGACGTGCCGAGGATCGTGCCGCCGAGCGGCAGGATGCCGCGGCAGCGGTCGACGTCGAGGATCTCGTAGTCGTTGTCCATGACGCCGCGCCACGCGTTGCGGAAGCCGATGACGGTGCTGTCGTAGGTGACCTCGGCGGCGCGGGTCGCGCCACGGATGACGGCGTTGAGGCCGGGACAGTCCCCGCCCCCGGTGAGGATGCCGATGCGCATTGAGTGGACTTTCGGAGAGTGGGCAGCGAACAGGGTGTCGTGGCGGCGCTGACGCGACGATGTGAGCCTAGCCACACCGGGGCCGTGACGTCAGTCCTGCGTCCATGGGCCGGTCGCCGCCGTGGACAGTGCCTCTACAGTTCGGGTATGAGCGACACGGCCGAGACCCCCGTCCGTCTGCGCCAGGTGCTGGCGCAGATGCCCGACTACAAGCCGGGCAAGCCGGCGGCGGCACCCGCGGGCGTGACGGCCTACAAGCTGTCCTCCAACGAGAACCCCTACGGTCCGCTGCCGTCGGTGCTCTCCGCCATCGACGACGCCGCGGCGTCGGTCAACCGCTACCCCGACATGGCGGTCACGGCCCTGACGCAGCGCCTCGCCAGGGCGCTCGACGTGCCGGCCGAGTGCATCGCGACCGGCACCGGCTCGGTCGCCGTGCTGGCCCAGATCGTCAACGCGGCCTGCGACGCGGGCGACGAGGTCGTCTTCGCGTGGCGTTCCTTCGAGGCGTACCCCATCGTCACCCAGCTCGCCGGCGCCACACCCGTCATGGTCGGCCTCGACGAGCAGGCGCGGCACCGCCTCGACGCGATGTTCGCGGCGATCACCGACCGCACCCGGGTCGTCCTCGTCTGCACCCCCAACAACCCGACCGGGCCGTGCGTCCACCAGGCCGAGCTCGAGGCGTTCCTCGACAAGGTTCCGAACGACGTCATCGTCGTGGTCGACGAGGCGTACGTCGAGTTCGTCCGCGACCCCGACGCCGTACGCGGTCTCGACGTCTGGCGCCACCGCCCCAACGTCGTCGTGCTGCGCACCTTCTCCAAGGCGTACGGCCTCGCCGGACTCCGGATCGGGTATGCCGTCGCGCACCCTCAGGTGGCCGCAGCCCTGCGCAAGACGGCGACGCCCTTCGGCGTGAACTCCATCGCGCAGGCAGCCGCGATCGCCTCGCTCGACGCGTTCGACGAGCTCAACGAGCGCGTCGAGACGCTCGTCGCCGAGCGCGACCGGGTGGTCCGTGCCCTCGCCGACCAGGGGTGGAAGCTGCCGCAGTCCGACGCGAACTTCGTGTGGTTCCCGCTCGGCGCCGACTCGACCTCGTTCTCGCAGGCGTGCGAGGAGGCCGGCCTCATGGTGCGCCAGTACGGCGACGACGGTGTGCGGGTCACGATCGGTGAGCCGGAGGCGAACTCCCGGCTCGTCGAGGTTGCGGGGCGTTTCGGCGCGCGCTGATCGAGGCGACAATGGGGTGAGCCGCGACGGGCGCGGCACCGAGAGGAAGCGATGGCGCTCCTGGGAGAACGGGTCCCGGCCGGTGTGGCCGCTCTCGTCGGCGTGGCGCTCGCAGCCCCCTCCGTCGTCGCTCCAACCTGGCGGCTGACCACTCTCGACGGCGAACGCGGTCTCGTGCTCTTCGACCAGCAGGACTGGGGCTGGGGTCGGTCGCAGGTGCTCGGCCCCGGCGGAGCGGTCGTTCAGGACCTCCAGAACCCGTTCGGGCTGGTGCTGCTCGTCGGCCTGTTGGCGCTCACGGCAGCGGGGGCGGTCTCCTGGGCGCTGACGACGGCGTCCTGGGCCGCGGCGGCGCCCGTGGTGTCGGCCGCGCTGTTGGGCCGGCTCGCCACGACTGTCTCCGAGCGGCACGGTCGCGCGGTCCGCGACGACGTGCACGGGCTCGCTGCCACGGGCAGCTCGACCGTCGCGGGTGCGCTGGAGTCGCTGGCTGCCGTCGCCCTCGTCGTGGCGGTCGTGCTCATGCTCCTCTCTCTCGCCCGATGGCGTATGCCGTCCGCCTGGGTCGCGCGGCTGCGCCGGCTCCGTGACGGGCGGGGTGACGCGCAGGGTGACGGGGACGGTGACGGGGATGGTTCGGTCGGGACGGTCGGGGGAGCGCGGCCCACGATCACCAGCCGGCCGGCCGGCGAGCACCTCTCGGGCCCAGCCGTGGGGCTCGGCGACCTCGATGGGGAGCGACGATGACGTGGCCGACCCTCGTGCAGGGTCGCCTCCTCGGGACGCTGCTCCTCATCGGCGGTGTCGTCTGCGCCGCGCCGGCGACACTCTGGCCGACCGACACACTGACCCTCACCCCGACACCTGACGAGGTGGCGCAGGGCGCCCAGGCGCAGCGCATCGCCTTCTGGTCGTGGGGACGGGTCGCCGACGCGAGTCCCGGGGCGACCGACCCCACCATCGACTTCGGCAACCCCTGGGGTCTGCTCCTGCTCGGCGTGGCCTTGCTCGCAGGGGTCGTCGCCGCCGCGAGCCACGCACTCCGCCGTGGCTCCGCGGGTCTGCTGCTGGGCGTCGCCGGCGCGTCGTGGCTCGCGGCGAGCGTGACCGCAGGCATCGGCCAGACGGCGGGGCGGATGCAGGGCTACTTCTTCGGTCTGACGGAAGGGCTCACGGCCGACAGGACTGTCGCCGGGGTGCTCCAGCTCGTCGGCACGGCCCTGCTGCTCGCTGCCCTCGGCTGGATGATGCGACGGGCGGTGGCCTCCCTGGCGACGGCCGCCTGGTCACGCGGCTCGGCCCTCGCCGAGGCGTCGCGACGTCGCTCACCGACGGCCGGTCCCGGCACCGGTGCCGAGACGGCCACGCCGAGGGTCGGCATCGCGACGATCCGCGACGTCGAGCCGGGAGCGCACCCCGGTTGGGGCGGCCGCGCGGTCGGCTCCATCCCAGGCACCGGCAGTCGGACTGACGCACGGTCCACCGTCGGCTTCTCGGAGGACGAGAACCGAGACCGCTCGTGCGAGTCGCCCACCGACCCGAAGCGGTTCCGGCCATCGCGATGACCGGCGTCCGCGTCCCTGGTGCGACACCGGACGACCCGTTCGGCCGGACGCTGATGGGTTTCAGCGACGACCTCGACGTCGAGCGGCGCTGACCGGGTTCGCGGTCGGGCCCCGGGGTGTGGGTGCTGCGCCGTACCGTCGGGTCATGGACATGAAGCTCGAGCTGGTGGCCGTGCCCGTGACCGACGTCGACCGGGCCAAGGAGTTCTACGTCGAGAGGGTCGGCTTCCACGCCGACCACGACTACACCGTGAGTGACGAGATCCGTTTCGTGCAGCTGACGCCGCCCGGGTCGGCCTGCTCCATCGCGATCGGCAAGGGCCTGACCGAGATCGTCCCCGGCGGCCTGGACAACCTGCAGATGGTCGTCGTCGACGCAGACATCGCGCGCGCCGACCTCGTCGGTCGTGGTGTCGAGGCCTCCGACGTCGACCAGCAGCCGTGGGGGCGCTTCGTCTACTTCTCCGACCCCGACGGCAACAAGTGGTCGCTCCAGGAGCTCCCCGCCTGGTCGGCGGGGGCCGGCGGCGACGGCGTCGACCCGCAGGCCGGCGCCTGACCGTGGTGGGGGTGCTCCGTCGGGCGGCCCCGCTGCTGCTCCTCGCCGGGGCGGTCCTGCTGGCCGCCGTCCTGGTGTGGCCGACCCAGCACCTCGTGTCACGCACTGCCGGCGGCAGTGAGCCGGTCATCGACATCTGGTTCGGCGGCCGGGCGCGAGGGGTCAGCGAGTCCGTCTCGGCGAACGGGGACAGCTCGCCCGGGCTCGTCGCCCTCGTCGCTGCGGGCATGGTGCTGATGCTCGCCGCCGGCGTGGTGTGGGCCGCAGCGGTCGCACGTCGGCGCAGCGGGGTCCGATGGGTTGCCGTGGCGGCGGCAGCACTGGCCGCGGTGACGACCATCGTGCTGTCCACCGCTTTCGCGTTCAGCGGGTCCACGTCGTTCGGCTGGACCTCGACCGTCGAGCTGGGTGTTCTCGAGTTCGAGCGCACCCCGGTCGCGCTGTTCCTGCCGGCCGCAGCGGTGCTCGCCGTGCTGGCGGTCGTCGCGATGCTCGTCGTCCTCTCCCGGCGTCGCGCCTCGACCTGAGCCGGTCTGCCCCGCCACACGTCCCCGGCCGAGTGCTCCGGGGCCCGGATCTTGCTCCGCTCAGGGGAGCAGGATCCCACCCGGCAGGCCGGAAGCCCGAGCGGATGCGGGCCGGATGTCGACCCGGCTGTCGGCCCGGCGGCATACCTTCGGTGCATGCTCACAGCTGTCGCCGTCTCGGGCTACCGGTCGCTGCGCGACGTCGTCGTGCCGCTGCACGGGCTCGACGTCGTCACCGGTGCCAACGGCAGCGGCAAGTCCAGCCTCTACCGTTCCCTGCGTCTGCTCGCGGGATGCGGTCGCGGCGACGTCATCGGCACGCTCGCGCGCGAAGGCGGCCTCCAGTCGGCGCTCTGGGCCGGCCCGGCCACGCTCGGCGGTGCACGCGACCTGGGGCACGCGGTCCAGGGCACGCGGCGCAAGGGGCCGATCAGCCTCCAGCTCGGTTTCGCCTCCGACGACTTCGGCTACCTCGTCGACCTCGGCCTGCCGCAGCAGGCCTCGGGCGCTGATGCCGGGTCCGCGTCCGCGTTCCTGCGCGACCCCGAGATCAAGCGCGAGGTCGTGTGGTCCGGCCCCGTCATGCGGCCCGGGTCGGTCCTCGTGCGCCGGCGATGGGGTGTCGTCGAGACCCGTGCCGCGGCCGGCAGTGACGACGCGTGGGGCTCCGACTGGGTCGGGGACGGCGACGACGAGTCCGAGTGGGAGTCCGACCCGGTCGAGGCGCCGGGCTCGCGCGCCGGGTCGCGCGCGGCCTACCGCGATCCCGCACCGGCAGAGGGGGCGGTCGCGCGGTCGGCCGGCACCAGCCGGCGGGGACGCCCGGGCTGGACCGAGCTGACCCGGTCGCTGCGACCGTGGGAGAGCATGCTCACCGAGCTGGCAGACCCCGAGCGGGCCCCGGAGCTGCTGCGCGTCCGTCGCATGATGAGGGGCTGGCGCTTCTACGACGGCTTCCGCGCCGACTCGGGCGCCCCCGCACGCACGCCCCAGGTCGGCACGCGCACGCCCGTGCTCGCCGACGACGGTCGTGACCTGGCCGCGGCCCTCCAGACCATCCGCGAGCAAGGTGGCCGCGACCTCGACCGGGCCGTCGCCGACGCCTTCGACGGAGCGATCCTCGACGTCACGGTCGAGGGCGGCCGCTTCGACGTGGCCCTGCACCAGCCCGGCATGCTGCGACCCCTGGCCGGGGCCGAGCTGTCCGACGGCACGCTGCGCTACCTGTTGCTCGTCGCGGCCCTGCTCACGCCCGACCCGCCACCGCTCATGGTCCTCAACGAGCCCGAGACCTCGTTGCACCCCGAGCTGCTCGCGCCGCTCGCCCGGCTCATCCGTTCGGCGGCCGAGCGCAGCCAGGTCATGGTCGTCTCGCACTCCCGGGCGCTCATCGCCGAGCTGGCGGTGGTCGACCCCGACGACGAGGACGACCTCCCCGTCGGGCTCGGGTCGCCCGCCCGCGGCATCACCCTGACCAAGGACCTCGGCGAGACCTTCGTGCAGGGTCAGGGCCTGCTCACGACCCCGGCGTGGTCGTGGGGCTCCCGCCGCTGACGTCACCCACGTGTGCACCCTCCCCGACGGCATACGTCCAGGGTTGTGCCAGTGCCACCGCGGGTGGGGGCGTGGGCCGGAGGCCGTCCACGGCGGTCACCGAACCGTCCCGCATTGTGAGATTCGCAGGGCTCTCCGGTAAGTTCCGGGTCGAGGACCAAGCACGTGTCCGTCGTCACGAACGGCGGTCCTGCGCCCCCCAGAAGCCGACAGCGGGTGACCCCCGTTTGCGGGCCGAACGAGTAGGCCGGTCTCACCGGCGAAGGAGCCCCACGTGAGCGACAAGGTTGTCGCGGAGCTGCAGGAGCCGACCCCCGCGGTCGGCGACGGCGGCCCGGACATGATCCAGTTGCTGACCCCCGAAGGTCAGCGCGTGTCCCATCCCGACTACGACAAGTACGTCGCGGACCTGACGCCCGAGGACCTGCGGAGCTTCTACCGCGACCTCGTCCTGATCCGTCGCCTCGACGCGGAGGGCTACGCCCTGCAGCGCCAGGGCGAGCTCGGCCTGTGGCCGAGCCTGCTCGGCCAGGAGGCCGCCCAGGTCGGCTCCGGTCGCGCGCTCAAGCCGCACGACTTCGTCTTCCCGACCTACCGCGAGCACGGCGTCGGCTTCGTGCGCGGCATGGACCCGCAGAGCTCGCTGCAGCTCTTCCGCGGCGTCAGCCAGGGCGGCTGGGACCCGCAGGAGAACAACTTCCACCTCTACACGATCGTCATCGGGGCCCAGGCGCTGCACGCCACCGGCTACGCGATGGGCGTGCGCATGGACGGCAACGTCGGCACCGGCGACCCCGACCGCGACACCGCCGTCATCTGCTACTTCGGCGACGGCGCCTCCTCGCAGGGTGACGTCAACGAGGCGTTCGTCTACGCGGCGAGCTTCGACGCCCCGGTCGTCTTCTTCTGCCAGAACAACCAGTGGGCGATCTCCGAGCCCGTCGAGAAGCAGACCCGCATCCCGCTGTTCCAGCGCGCCCGCGGCTTCGGCTTCCCCGGCGTGCGCGTCGACGGCAACGACATCCTCGCCACGTATGCCGTGACGCAGCACTGTCTCGACGAGGCGCGCAACGGCAACGGCCCGCTGCTCATCGAGGCCTACACCTACCGCATGGGTGCCCACACGACGGCCGATGACCCGACGAAGTACCGCGTCTCGGCCGAGGTCGAGGAGTGGAAGTTCCGCGACCCGATCCTGCGCCTCAAGACGCTCCTCGCCCACGAGGGAATGGCCGACGAGGCCTTCTTCACGCGGGTCGACGAGGAGGCCGACCAGTTCGCAGCCGAGCTGCGCGAGGGCTGCGTCACGATGGAGACGATGCCCGGCGCGACGATGTGGGACCACGTCTACGCCGAGGACCACCCCGTCATGGAGGCGGAGCGTGCCGCCTACCTCGCCTACAAGGCGAGCTTCGAGGAGGCGAACTGATGGCACTCGAGAAGGTCACCCTCGGCAAGAGCATCACCAACGGCCTGCGCAAGGCCATGGAGGCCGACCCCAAGGTCGTGCTCATCGGTGAGGACATCGGCAAGCTCGGCGGCGTCTTCCGCATCACCGAGGGCCTCCAGAAGGACTTCGGCGAGGAGCGCGTCATCGACTCGCCACTCGCCGAGTCCGGCATCGTCGGCACCGCGGTCGGCATGGCCCTGCGCGGCTACCGACCCGTCTGCGAGATCCAGTTCGACGGCTTCGTCTACCCCGCCTTCGACCAGATCGTCAGCCAGGTCGCCAAGATGCACGCGCGTGCCCTCGGCGCCGTCAAGATCCCGATGGTCATCCGCATCCCGTTCGGCGGCGGCATCGGGAGCCCGGAGCACCACTCCGAGAGCCCCGAGGCCTACTTCGCCCACACCGCGGGCCTGCGCGTCGTCGCGTGCAGCAACCCCGAGGACGCCCACTGGATGATCCAGCAGGCCGTGGCCTGTGACGACCCGGTGGTCTTCTTCGAGCCGAAGCGCCGCTACCACGACCGCGCCGAGTACGACACGGCTGCGCCGTCGTCGCCGCGAGGCCTGTTCGAGGCCAACGTCCTGCGCGAGGGCACCGACGTGACGCTCGTCGGCTACGGCCCCGTCGTCAAGACGATGCTCGAGTCGGCCGCCGCCGCGGAGGCGGAGGGCACGAGCATCGAGGTCATCGACCTGCGCTCGCTCTCACCGCTGCCCATCGAGACGATCGTCGCGTCGGTCCGCAAGACCGGCCGGCTCGTCGTCGTGCACGAGGCGAGCAGCTTCCTCGGCATGGCGTCGGAGATCTCGGCGCAGGTCACCGAGCAGTGCTTCTACGAGCTCGAGGCGCCGGTCATCCGCGTCAACGGCGCGAACATCCCCTACCCGCCGAGCCGGATGGAGGAAGAGTTCCTCCCCGACCTCGACCGCATCCTCGACGGCGTCGACCGCGCGCTCGCGTACTGAGAAGGGCTGCCACACATGGCAATCAAGACGTTCAACCTGCCCGACCCCGGCGAAGGCCTCGTCGAGGCCGAGATCGTCGAGTGGAAGGTCTCGCCCGGCGACTCCGTCAAGGTCAACGACATGGTGCTCGAGATCGAGACGGCCAAGTCGCTCGTCGAGCTGCCGATCCCGTGGGCCGGCACCGTCAAGGAGCTGCTCGTCGAGGTCGGCCAGACGATCGACGTCGGCACCCCGATCATCTCGATCGACGACGGCAAGGGCGGCGACGAGGCGCCCGCGGCGCCGGCGGCGGGTGCTGCGTCGGCCGAGGCTGCGGGAGCGTCCGAGGCGATCCTCGTCGGCTACGGCGCCAAGGCCGGCGCCACCGCTCGCCGCCCGCGCAAGGGCGCTGCAGCCGCAGCCCCGGTCGCGTCCGCGCCGAGCGAGAACGCTCCGACCGAGACCGAGCAGATCGCCGCAGCGGCTCCGGTCGCCGAGCCGGTCGCCCCCGCGCCGCGCACCGAGTCCCCGGCGCCGCCCGTCGCAGAGGCTGTCTCGCGCGAGGGCCGGCCCAAGGCGAAGCCGCCGGTGCGCAAGCTCGCGAAGGACCTCGGTGTCGACCTCTGGTCCGTGCAGGGGTCCGGCACCGACGGCATCATCACCCGCGACGACGTCCAGGCGTTCGTTTCCGGCACGGGTTCGGCTGCGGCACAGGCAGACTCGATCCCCGCCGCCGCGGCAGTCAACGGTGCAGCGGCATCCGGCGCGGCGGCATACGCCCCCTTCGGCTCGGGCCCGCGCGAGGAGCGCATCCCGATCAAGGGCGTGCGCAAGATGACCGCCCAGGCGATGGTCGGGTCGGCGTTCACGGCGCCGCACGTCACCGAGTGGATCACCATCGACGTCACCAAGACGATGGAGCTGGTCGACCGCCTCAAGGGCAGCCGCGAGTTCAAGGACGTCAAGGTCACGCCGCTGCTCGTGCTCGCCAAGGCCCTGGTCCTGGCGATCAGGCGCAACCCGGGCATGAACGCGACGTGGGACGACGCCGCGCAGGAGATCGTCCAGAAGAACTACGTCAACCTCGGCATCGCCGCGGCGACCCCGCGGGGCCTGATCGTCCCGAACATCAAGGACGCCCACGGCATGTCGATGCTCGAGCTGGCGCAGGCCATCGGTCAGCTCACGGCGACGGCCCGCGAGGGTCGCACCCAGCCGGCCGAGATGTCGGGCGGCACGGTGACGATCACCAACGTCGGCGTGTTCGGCGTCGACAGCGGCACGCCGATCATCAACCCCGGCGAGTCGGCGATCGTCTGCTTCGGCGCGATCCGCAAGCAGCCGTGGGTCGTCACCGACGCCGACGGCACCGACGAGATCGCGATCCGTCACGTCACGCAGCTCGCGGTCAGCTTCGACCACCGGCTCATCGACGGCGAGCTCGGCTCGAGGTTCCTCAGCGACCTCGCAGCGATCCTGGCCGACCCGGCCCAGGCCCTCGTCTGGGGCTGACCCGCACCAACCGAACGCSGCGTTCGGTCTCGAACTCAGTGTTCTAACACGCAGTTCGAGACCGAACGCGGCGTTCGCGCGTTGTGGGGGGAGGGGAGCAGGTGAGTCAGCCTCCGGCGACGCGGCGCATGACGACGTCCATGAGACGGTCGGGCAGCAGGCGCCGCGCGGTGAGGATGGTGCGCGCGCCGCGTCCGGCCGGGTAGCGGGCGGACGGGTTGGCGGCCTCGAGGGCGACCAGCACCTTCTCCGCAACGGCGTCGGGGCTCGAGATGCGCGCCGGGTCGTAGGTGCGGGCGTACATCGCCGCCATCCGGGTCGCGGCCTTCTCGTACACCGTGCCGCGCGAGTGGGCGAGCATGCTGTCGCGGGCGATGCCGTCCCACTCGGAGACGATCGGGCCCGGCTCGACGAGCACGACGTCGATGCCGAACGGTGCCAGCTCGAGCCGCAGGCTGTCGCTCCAACCCTCGACCGCGAACTTCGTCGCGTGGTACCACGCCCCGAACGGCTCGTAGATCTTGCCGCCGATGCTCGACATGTTGACGACGGTCCCCGACTGCTGGCGCCGCATCTGCGGGATGACGAGCTGGGTGAGCCGGGCGAGGCCGAAGACGTTCACCTCGAACTGCTGTCGCGCCTCGTCGATGGGCACGGTCTCGACGGGGCCGTAGGAGCCGTAGCCCGCGTTGTTGACCAGGGCGTCGATGCGGCCCTGCTCGTCGAGGACGCGTCGCACGCCGGCGACCATCGCGTCGTCGTCGGTGACGTCCATCGCGAACGTCGTGACCCCGCGGGCGGCGAGCGCCGCCATGCGCTCGACCCTGCGGGCGACGGCATACACGGTCCAGCCCGCCTCGACGAGGTGGACGGCGACGGACTCGCCGATGCCGGCCGACGCGCCCGTCACGAGCGCGACCTTCTTCGTCCCGTCACTCACTCCGTCAGTCATCCCGACACCGTATGCGGCCCTCCCGCCCACCCGTCGAAAGGCCAACCTTTGCGGGTGCCCTCATGTCGAAAGGCCAGTTCTCGCGACGAGAACTGGCCTTTCGACTCGCGCGAGGCCGCAAACTTTGGCCTCTCGACGGTGAAGGGGGTGTGGGGGTCAGCGGGCGGCTGCTGCCTCCTGCTCGGCGACGCGCGCGTTCTGCCGGTCGACGAGGTAGGCGGCGCCGAGGTCGTCACCGACGGACGAGAGCAGCCGGATGTCGACGGCCTCGTGCCGCTCGGCGACGGTCGGCTCGACGGTGGTCATCACCGTGGCTGCGTCGCGCTCGGCCACGGCCGTCGCCAGCTCCCGCTTGAGCGCCTCGTCGAGGATGCCGCCCGGCTGCTTGGCCCTGGCCGCGACCTCGACGGCGAAGCGCTCGGTGTCGGCCGCCAACGCAGCGTCCTCGGTGGTCAGCATCCTGGCCGTGCGGTGCAGCAGGGCTGCGCCGGCGTCGAGGTCGCCGTCGCCGAGCCGGGTCACGGCACGCATGAGCAACGGCCGGTCGCCCCGCAGCGCGGAGTCGGCGAGCAGGCCCAGGCGCAGTCCGAGCAGGCGCTCGTGCGTGCGCGTGTTGCCGGCCTCGCGACCGAGGGGGACCTTGAGCTCGTCGACGGGCGCCGTCTGCGACAGGGTGTCGAGGATCTCGATGCCGGCCTCGTCGGGCGTGTGCACGGTGTCACGCAGTGGCACCTCCTTGATGAACAGGGCGGCGAGCAGCGCGAGGGCGAAGGGCACCAGACCCCAGACGAAGACCGTGTGGAGCGAGTCGGCGAGACCCTGCTGGACGCCGGTCGCGACCTGCGGAGGCAGCTTCGCGAGGGCCGAGGGGTCGAGCACCGATCCGGCGCTGACCTGCTGACCCGATGCCTGCATCTGCTTGACGACCGAGGTCGGCAGGTGCGAGGCGATGTTGCCGGCGAGGCCGCTGGTCATGATCGTGCCGAACACCGCGGTGCCGACGGTCGAGCCGACGTTGCGGAAGAACTGCGTCGATGCCGTGGCGACGCCGAGGTCCTTGCGCTGCGCGGAGTTCTGGATGATCAGGGTGAAGACCTGCAGCGCCATGCCGAGGCCGACGCCGAAGACGATCATCGAGAGGGTCAGCTCGGTCTGGCTCGAGCCGTAGTGCAGCTGGGTGAGCAGCCAGAAGCCGACGCCCATGATGAGGATGCCCGCGATGGTCTGCAGCTTGTAGCGGCCGGTCCTGGTGATGACGAGACCGGAGACGATCGAGAGGCCGATCATCGCGACCGACATCGGCATGAGGATCAGGCCGGAGTTGGTCGCCGAGGCGCCCAGGACGCCCTGCGCGTAGACGGGCAGGTAGATCATCGCGCCGAACATCATGACCGAGACCATGAAGGCCGCGATGTTGGAGAGGGTGAAGAGCGGGCTCTTGAAGAGGCGCAGCGGCAGCACCGGCTCGACGGCCTTGCGCTCGATCGCGATGAAGGCGCCGAGCGCGACGACGCCCGCGGCGTACATGCCGATGATGGCGGGGGAGCCCCAGGCCAACGTCGTGCCACCGAGCGACGTGGGCACGAGCAGGAGGATCAGTGTCAGCGACAGGACGCCGATGCCGGCCCTGTCGACGACGGACTCGCGCGGCGTGTGCTCGAGGTGCAGGAAGCGGCTGATGCCGAAGAAGGCGAACACGCCGACCGGCAGCGTGATGAAGAAGAGGTAGCGCCAGCCCCAGTTGTCGGTGACGAAGCCGCCGACGAGCGGCCCGAGGATCGAGGCGAGGCCGAAGACACCGCCCATCAGGCCCTGGTACTTGCCACGCTGGCGCGGCGGGATGATGTCGCCGATGATCGTCTGCGAGAGCGGCATCAGGGTGCCCATCCCGGCGCCCTGGATGGCGCGGGCGGCGATGAGCCACCAGAAGTTCTGCGCGAAGCCGGACAGGACCGAGCCGGCCATGAAGACGACGAGGCCGCCGAGGTAGAAGCCACGACGACCGTAGAGGTCGCTCATCTTGCCGACGATCGGCACGGTGATCGCGCTGACGAGCATCGCGGCGGTGGCGAGCCACGAGTAGTGGTCGATGCCGCCGAGCTCGGCGACGATGCGCGGCATCGCGGGGCCGACGATCGTCTGGCTGATCGACGCGACGAGCATGCCGAGCATGAGCGCGATGAAGATGTTGCGGGTCGAGCGGTCGAGTCCGGCGGGCGTGGTGTCGCCGGTCGTAGCGGTCGCGGAGTTCGTGGCTACCCCCTGGGTCGTCTGTGGCATGACGACCACGGTACGCCGATTGTGCAGTGACTGCAAAATTGCAGTCCATGCACTGATCGTGACACCATGAGGGTATGAGCACGACCACGCTGACCGACGACGGCTGCGGCCTGCGCGAGCGCAAGAAGCGCGAGACCCGCCGCGCGATCAACCTCGCCGCCCTCGACCTCGTCGAGGAGAAGGGCTTCGCCTCGGTCACGACCGACGAGATCGCCGCCCGAGCCGGCGTCAGCGCCCGCACCTTCTTCAACTACTTCCCCTCGAAGGAGGCTGCCGTCATCGGCACCACTCCCGAGGAGCTCGAGGCGTATGCCGCCTCGCTCGAGCACGCGACCGAGGGCGAGTCGCCGGTCGCCTCCCTCCGGCGGATCATCGCCGAGATGCTCGCGCCCAGCACGATCGACAAGCAGCTGCGCGCCCGGCGCCGGCGCATCCTGCTCGGCGAGTCCGCCCTGGCGCCGGCTCTCGTCGGCAACAACATCCGCATCGAGAACGCCCTGACCGAGGCCCTGGAGCGCCGACTCGGCGTCGCGCCGGGGGCCTCCTTGGAGCCGCGCCTGACCGTGGCCGTCGCGCTCGCGGCGGTGCGCGCGTGCATCGAGCACCAGCAGCAGGGCGGGTCAGGTCGGCTCGAGCGCAACATCGACCAGGCCTTCGACAGCGTCGCCGCCGGTATGCGCTGATCGCGCGCCGGCCGCAGGGCGCCGTCGCGCGCCCGCTCGCGGGCGCCGTCGCACGCCGGCCGCCGGGCGCGGTCGGTCAGAGCGCGTCTCGCTCGAGGTCGTCGTCCTCGCCGGACGTTCGACCCCACTGCTCGCTGAGTTGCCGCAGGCGGGGTCGCCGGCGCGTCATGTCGAGGAACTCGCCGACCCTCAGGCCCGCCTCCAGCGGGTGCCGGAACCGGACGTCTCGACGCACCGCGTAACGGTTGCGGCGCCCCTCCTTGTGACGCGTGATCACGTGGGCGCCCTCGAGGTCGGCGATGATCTGCTGGACGGCGCGCTCGGTGATCCCGATGCTCGCTGCCATGTCCTTCAGCCGCATGTCCGGATCGTCAGCCAGGCAGACGAGCACGTGTCCGTGGTTGGAGAGGAAGGTCCATCCTTTCCTTCTCATATCTCGAGGCTAGAGCGCCTTCGGGCGCGATCGGGCCAAAGGTGAAGAGTGCTTCGTCACATGCCGGCACACGTATGCCGTCTTTGCCTTCTCTCGTCCGGGACGAGTGTCGTGTTTGTCCGTTTGTGCAGGTCAGAGGCATTGAGCGCATGTCGGAATTGCGTTTCGTCAATTGCTTGTCGCGCAAAAGATGTCTGCATTTCGATTCCCAGGTTTTGGCAATCTTGGGGCTTTCTCGCGTGCTTAGTTTCTTGGATAGGGCACTCAATTTGGGGGGTGCTCCGTCGAGAGCAGGTGGGGGTAATGTCACGCAGCAGTTCCGCACGATGGTTCACCGCGGCGGTGGCCGGCGTCGCCACGGCGCTGGCCCTCGGCATGCAGGCCGGGATGGCGCCGCAGACGGCATCGGCCTCGCCGCCGACGTCGGTCACCGACTCCACGAAGGTGCCGCACTACTTCGGGCCCTGGCCGAACTGGGCCAACAGCCCGCTCACCCTGCCGACCGCCACGGTCAGCATCACCGACTCCGGTGGGGGAACCGGCGCCACCGCAGTCGCGCAGGTGGATCCGGCGACGGGTGGCATCGGGACGATCGACGTCACGGCCCCAGGTCACGACTACACCTCACCCGTGGTGACCGTCACGTCGCCGACGGGGACGGGCGCGGCAGCGAGCGCGGTCGTGCGCACCAGCGGCGCCGTCGTGTCGGCGACCGTCGGGGGCGCTGGGGGCGGTTACTCGACGCTGTCCGCCACCGTCACCGGTGACGGGACCGGCGCGTCGGTCGTCGCCTCGGGCAGCGTCGACGTCGTCACGCTGACGAACGGCGGCTCCGGCTACACGATGCCGACCGTCATGTTCGACCTGCCCGACGACCCCAACGGCACGCGTGCCACGGGCCACGTCGACCCGGCCGACCTCGTCGGCGGGGTGGTCCAGAAGGTCATCGTCGACGAGTCGGGGACCGGCTACTCCAAGGCACCGGGGGTCACCATCCTCAACGGCACCCTGTCCGACCCCATCGCGGGCGCCACCCCGGCCACCGCGACGGCGACCCTCAAGCTCGTCGGCCTGTCCGTCGGTGCCCCCGGGAGTGGCTACACGTCGGCGACCCTCAGCATCACCGATCCCACCGGCAACGGAAACGGCGCCACGGGCACGGTGACCACCGATGTCGGCTCCATCGAGTCGATCAGCGTGACCGCCCCCGGAGCCGGCTACCTGACGGCCGGCATGAAGAAGTTCCAGGACGCGCTGCCCATTGCCTGCAACCCGGGCACGAGCGGCGCCGGCTGCCCTGCGGTGCCGCAGCAGCTCGGCACGGACGTCGGGATGGGCGCTGCCAACAAATTCATCCCGCTCGCGGTGCCCGAGGCCAAGACCTACAGCGGCAAGGCCGCCGACGAGTACGTGATCGGTCTCGTGCAGTACCGCACGAAGTTCTCGCGTGACCTGCCGGCGACCCTCGTCCGCGGCTACGTCCAGCTCTCGACGACGGCTGTCCCCGGCCAGCACGTCACTCTCTTCAACGAGCTCCAGGACGGGACGACCCAGCCGATCACCGGCTACACGGGCGTCACCGCGCCGCAGTGGCTCGGCCCGATCATCTCGGCCACCAAGGACCGGCCGGTCCGGATCGTCTTCCGTAACCTGCTGCCGAAGGGCGCGGACGGTGACCTGTTCCTGCCGACCGACAGCACGATGATGGGCTCGGGCATGGGCCCGATGGCCATGGCAGCCCCGACCAACACGGGCTCCGTGACGGACCAGGTGCGCAACCCCGACTGCACGCAGGAGCCCAAGCCCTCCGGGTGCTTCAAGGACAACCGGGCCACGCTGCACCTGCACGGCGGCACCACGCCGTGGATCAGCGACGGCACGCCGCACCAGTGGATCACCCCTGCGGGCGAGAACACTCCCTGGCCCGAGGGTGTCAGTGTGCAGAACGTCCCGGACATGCTGTCCGACCCGGCAGTCCCGACGTCGCCGGCCGTGTGCGCCGCCAAGGACGACGGCTGCTCGACGTTCTACTACACCAACCAGCAGAGCGCGCGGCTGATGTTCTACCACGACCACTCGTGGGGCATCACGCGTCTCAACGTGTATGCCGGTGAGGCGGCGGGCTACACCATCACCGACAACACCGAGAAGGCTCTCGTCAACGCCGGACTCATCCCGGCGGCCGGCGAGACCCTGCCGCTCATCGTGCAGGACCGCACCTTCGTGCCCGGGCCGGAGCAGCTCAACGACAGTGTTGCCAAGGACGCCAAGGGCAACCCGGTCACCTACGGCCAGGACCCGACGTGGGACGCGAAACGGTGGGGCACGAAGGGCAGCTTCTGGTACCACCACGTCTACATGCCCGCCCAGAACCCGGGTGACCCCGGCGGCATGAGCGCCTACGGCCGCTGGATGTACGGACCGTGGTTCTGGCCGCCGGCCACGGGCACGACCTACGGGCCGATCGCCAACCCGTACTACGACCCGAGCTGCAACCTCGACGACCCGTCGACGTGGCAGTACCAGACCGACCCGTTCTGCGAGCCGGAGCAGATCCCCGGCACGCCCAACGTCTCGGCCGGCATGGAGCAGTTCAACGACACCCCGATCGTCAACGGTGTCGCCTACCCGACCGTCACCCTGCAGCCGAAGTCCTACCGCCTGCGGATGCTCAACGCCGCGAACGACAGGTTCTTCAACTTCCAGTGGTACACGGCCGACACGGACCCGGCGAACGGTGGCGCCCAGGGCACTGAGGTCAAGCTGAAGGCCTCGGAACTGGCTGCGGCACAGACGGACCCGACCGTCTCACCCACACCTGAGGGTGCGAACAACGACGCCTACGGGCCCGACTGGGTGCAGATCGCGAACGAGGGAGGATTCCTGCCCGCGCCTGCGGTCATCGACGGCCAGCAGCCCACGACGTGGATCACCGACCCGACCCGTTTCGACTTCGGCAACGTCGACAAGCACTCGCTGCTGCTGGCACCGGCCGAGCGGGCCGACGTCATCGTCGACTTCTCGAAGTTCGCGGGGAAGACGCTGATCCTCTACAACGACTCACCCGCGGCCTTCCCGGCGCGCGTGCCGTCGTACGACTACTACACTGGCGCGCCCGACCTGAGCCCTGCCGGCGCCCCGAAGATCCTGCCTGGCTACGGGCCGAACTCCCGAACCGTCATGCAGGTGAAGATCGCGGCGACGTCCCCGGCCCAACCGTTCAACATGACGGGCCTCGTCAACGCGTTCAAGCACCAGGCGAACGGCTCCGGTGTCTTCGAGTCCGGCCAGCACCCGGTCATCGTCGGCCAGGCGGCCTACAACTCGGCCTACGGGACGAGCTTCGCGGCGAGCAGCAACTGCAACGTCAAGACCGGCAACGTCACCAAGTGTGACGGTCTCGTGCGGGTCAACGACACCGGCACCTTCGGCTTCAACACCCTCGCGGCGCCCACCGCGAAGATGACGATGCCGTTGGAGCCCAAAGCGATCCACGACGAGATGAACTCGACGACGTTCGACGAGTACGGGCGCATGCAGGCCAACCTCGGCGTGGAGGCGCAGCCTCCGACACCGGGTGCGCAGAATGTGACGCTGTACCCGTACATCAACCCGGCCACCGAGCTCATCGACGGCACGAACCTGCCGCCGGCGGACGTGAAGGTCACGCCCATCACGAACGCCAAGGACGGGACGCAGATCTGGCGCTTCACGCACAACGGCGTGGACACGCACCCGATCCACTTCCACCTCTACGACGTGCAGGTGCTCAACCGGGTCACGTGGGACAACATCGTCATCCCACCTGACGCGAACGAGCTCGGCTGGAAGGACACCGTGCGGATGAGCCCGCTCGAGGACACCATCGTCGCGCTGCGGCCGGTGGTCCCACAGGTGCCCTTCGAGGTGCCGAACGCGGTGCGGCCGCTCAACCCGATGATGCCGTTGGGTGACCAGAGCGGGTTCAACAACATCGACCCGCAGGGCAACCCGACCGGCGCCATCGTCAACTCGCTCGTCAACATGGGTTGGGAGTACGTCATCCACTGCCACATCCTCAGCCACGAGGAGATGGACATGATGCGTCCGGAGTCGGTGGCACTGCCGCCGAGGAGGGTCGATGGCCTGACCTCCTCACTCGTCAACGTCCTTGGAAAGAACGGCAAGGTCGTCGGGCAGAACGTCAAGCTGACCTGGAACGACAACTCGATCAACGAGACGTCGTTCGTGGTCCAGCGCACGACGAACGGGACGACGTGGATCGACCTGACCACCGTTGCGTCACCGCTCGACCAGCCCAACGTCCATGGCGCGCGGACGTACCTGGATACGTCGTCCGACGGGACGACGCCCTACCTCTACCGCGTCGTCGCCCTGAACACCGTGGGGTACGGGAAGGGTTTCCCGAGCCTGACGGCGCAGTCGATCTCCGACACCCTCGGGGTCAATGGGCCGGCGGCACCCACAACGCTCACGGCGGCCGTGACCGCGGGGCCGCAGGTGAGCCTCTCGTGGCGTGACAACGCCACCAATGAGTCGGGCTTCCTCGTCGAGCGCTCGGTGAACGGCGGGGCATTCGCCCAGCTCGCCACCCCGCCGGCGCGCGCAACCACGGGCACCGCCACCTACGTCGACGGCAACGTCACGGTCGGCAACACGTATGCCTACCGTGTCAGCGCGGTCAACGTGGCTGGGCAGTCGGCGCCCACCAACACGGCCACCGTCGCCGTCCAGGCGCCTGCTCAGCCGGTGATCGCCACGGCAACAGCCGCGCGCGTCGGCAACAACGAGCGAGTCACGGTGACGTGGGGCGCCACCAGCGGAGCGGCCAGTTACCTGGTCCAGTGGAGCTCGTCGCCCACGTTTGCCACCACTGCCGGCCAGTCGGCCTCCCTGTCGGGCACGACGACGTCGTTCACCACGGCCAATCTGGCTCGACAGATCTGGTACGTCCGCGTCCGTGCAGTCAACCCGGTCGGCCAGACGGACTCGGCCATCAGGACTGTACCGGCGGCTCCGTGACGTTGATCCCCCTACGGGGGTGCCGGTACTGAAGGTGGGGGCTCGCGCCACGCGGGCCCCCACCGCTGTGTCCGGTTCGTCTGCCGGTTCAGTGGCCGCGCGCGTGGCCTGCGTGCTGGACGCACGTGCGGGCCGTCGGTCGCGCCTCGAGACGCTCGGCCGGGATCGCCGACCCGCAGACCTCGCACCGCCCGTACGTGCCCGCCTCGAGCCTCGCCAGTGCGGCGTCGACCTCGTCGAGGTGTTCGCGGGTCTGGTCGACGAGAGCCCCCAGCTGCGAGCGTTCGTACGCGATGGTCGAGCCCTCCGGGTCGTGCTCGTCGTCGGCGTTCGACCCTTCGACCGCGTCGACGACGAGGTCGTAGCCGCGTCGCAGCGCCTCGAGCCTCTCGACCGCCGTCCTCCGGTCGTCCTCCAACCGGTCGCGGGCCTCCCAGTGTTCGCCCATGTCGCCATTGTGGCCCGTGCCTGCGCGAGCGCGGAGCGCGCCGCCGAGCAGGCCTCCGACATGATGGGCGCATGAGCGACCCCAGCGGAGTGGTCTTTCCCCTCGACCCGACGTCGGGACGCCGTAGCACCACGGCGACCGGCCGAGCCGTCGTGGCCGACGCGCTGCGCCGTGTCGACGCCGTCGGGGCCGCGTCCGCCGAACGGGAGACGAACTGGCGCCAGGGCTACCTCCCGCACTTTCGCCGACTGGTGGAGGCGGGGCTGACCTCGCCCGAGGCGGCGCACGCAATCGCCCGGGACGGCCTGGCGACGCTTCACGACCGCATGCGGTGGGCAGGGGTCGACGGTGACCGACCGCTCGAGGAGGCCTTCGCCGACGATGGCAGCGTCCACACGCTCGGCTCCGAGACCATCCACGGGTCGGCCGCTCCCGACCGCACGCTCTCCGTCCCGTATGCCGGCGAGCGACTCGCGGGGGATGCCCTGCGTCGCCGTCTGGACGCGTGGGTGGAGGCCGGGACCGTCGAGCCCGGCTGTGCCGAGGCCGTCGGCCTCGTCATCGACAACCCCGACTGGCTGGACCTGTCGGACCGGACCGTCGTCGTGCTGGGCGCCGCCGCGGAGATGGGCCCGCTGCGCTCGCTGCTCCGCTGGGGCGCCGACGTCGCCGCAGTAGATCTGCCGCGAAAGGAGCTGTGGGACAGGCTGATCGGTGACACGCACCGACTTGCTGGTTCGATCACCGTGCCCGTGCGGCAAGGGCCCGAACCGGTCAGCCAGCGAGCTGGCGGGGACCTCGTCCACGACCTCGCCGCCGTCACCCGTTGGGTCGCCGGCCTCGAGGGTCGCCTCGTCATAGGCAACTACGTCTACGCCGACGGCGAGACCAACGTGCGCGTGTCGATGGCCGTCGACGCCCTCACCCGCCACGTCGTCGACGCGAAGGGGCGGGACGACGTGGGACTGGCCTTCCTCGCGACTCCGACCGACGTCTTCGCCGTGCCCGGCGGGGCCGTCGCCCACTCGGTCGACAGCTACGCACGGCGCCGCACCTCCAAGGTGCTGCGCGTGCCGCTGCGGACCGTCAGCGGGGGGCGGCTGCTCCGGCGGAACTACGTGCCCGGACAGGACCCCGGCATCAACGACAGCGTGGTCCTGCAGCAGGGACCCAACTACCTGCTGGCCAAGCGGCTCCAGCGGTGGCGGGCGACGGCATACCGCGGCGACGGAGGGCTGGTGTCGTTCAAGGTGGCACCGCCAACGCGCACCCGATCGGTCGTCAAGAACCGGGCGCTCGCGGCCGCGTACGCCGGCGCGCACCGTTTCGGCATCGAGGTCTTCGAGCCCGGCACCGCCAACACGCTCATGGCCGCGCTGCTCGTCCACGACCTGCGCACCGGGTCGCCGGCGCGCCCGACGCCCTGGCAGGACGAGGCGTATGCGGCCGTCCACGGAGGACTGTGGACGTCGGCCTACGACCCGCGCAGCGCTCTCGGCCTGGCCGCCCTTCTCGGGTTCGCGTCGGCCCGCTGACCCGCCGCTCGCTGCCCCACCCCGGGGACGGGCGCTGACGAATGTGTCTCAATCCGGTCCCGGGCTTGGCCTCGACGGGTGCGAGGCTCGATGCTGTCTCCCATGGAAGAGCAGGTCGCGCAGCGACCGCGGGTGAGCGACCGGTCGCCGAAACGGGGCCTCGGTGGCACCATCAGTGCGCCGCGCACCCTGGTCCCGGCGCTGCTGGCCGCCATCGCGTACGTCGACCCCGGCAACTTCGGCGTCAACATCACGTCCGGCGCCGAGCACGGCTACGCGCTCGTGTGGGTCGTCGTCTTCGCGAGCTGCTCGGCGATGGTCATCCAGTACGTCGCTGCCAAGCTCGGCATGGCCACCGGCAAGAGCCTTGCCGAGCACAGCTCCGAGCGCTTCCCGGGGGTCGGTCGCCTGCTGCTGTGGGCCCAGGCCGAGCTCGTCGTCATCATGACCGACCTCGCCGAGATCGTCGGGGGCGCCATCGCCCTTCGGCTCCTGTTCGGTATGCCGCTCATGGCCGGGGCCGTCTGCGTCACCCTGTTCAGCTTGGTCGTGCTGGCGCTCAAGGTGCGCGGTCGCAGCCACTTCGAGTCCGTCGTGCTGGTGCTCCTCAGTGTCATCATCGGCTCGCTCGTGTGGCAGGTCCTCATCGGCGACGTCGATCGGGTGGCGCTGCTGCGCTCGGTGGTGCCGAGCCCGCTCGACTCGTCCGCGGCGCTGCTCGCGGTCGGCATCGTCGGTGCGACGGTCATGCCCCACGCCCTGCACTTCCACTCCGCAGCCACCCGTGGCCACGACGACGGCAGCCCCGAGGCGAGCCACGCCGAGCGCCTGCGAGCGGGCCGCCGCACCGTGCGCAGCGTCGTCGTCGCCATGACCGTTGCTGGCGTGGCCAACGTCAGCCTCGTCGTCTTCTCCGCCGCCCTGCCCTCGAAGGCCGGGGCGAGCATCGAGACCGCGTATGCCGCGCTCGGCGCCAACGCGGGTCAGATCGCCGCGACGATGCTGGCGGTCGCGCTCCTCGCCTCGGGCCTCGCCTCGACCCTCGTCGGCGTGCAGACCGGCGACGTCGTCATGCAGGGCTTCGGCCGCCGGCCCATCGCGCCGCTCCTGCGTCGCATGGTCGCCGTCGTCCCCGCCCTCGTCATCCTGGGCATCGGGGTCGAGCCGACCAACGCCCTGGTCTGGAGCCAGGTCGTGCTGTCGTTCGCCCTGCCGGGCACGCTCGTCCCCCTGCTGCTCTTCACCCGTGACCGCCACGTCATGGGGGCGCTCGTCAACCACCGGCTCACCACGGCTGCGGCCGCGCTGATCACACTGGTGATCGTCGGGCTCTGCGGCTACCTCGTGCTCTCCGGCCTCTGACAGCCCGCGCCCCCTGTGCGCCGCCCGCCGGCTGGCGGGCCGGCGCGGCAGTCTTCCTCGCGGACCCCGCGTCACTGTTGCGTGGGGTGCAGCAGTGACGTACGCGATCGGTGTAGTCACCTGGCGGGCGGCGCTTCCGGGCGGCTACGTCACTGTTGCACGGGGCGCAGCAGTGACGTACGCGATCGGTGTAGTCACCTGGCGGGCGGCGCTTCCGGGCGGCTACGTCACTGTTGCACGGGGTGCAACAGTGACGTACGCGGCGCAGGCGGAGACACGGCATACGGCCCCGGTGAGGTCTGGGCACGACGGAGGGGCGGAGTCCCCCGGACTCCGCCCCTCCGTCGTAGTGCTTCGGCGGGCACGCCATCCCAAGGACCGAGTGCCGGATGCCTCAGCGGCTGGCGCGCCAGCCGTCGCGCGCACCCTTGGCGCCGGCGCGGGCCGCACGGTAGGCGCGACGCAGCGTCGCCTTCGCGATCGCCTTGGCGTCGGGCGTGCTCGCTGCAGGCGCAGCGGCGGGAGCCCCCACCGGTGCGACGGCCGGCTTGGCTGCCGCAGCCTTCTTCTGGCCCTCGTAGGGGAAGGGCTGCCACAGCTCGTTCAGCCCGGCGCTCGGGTCGTCCATGACCTCGGCCGGCATGTCGCGCAGGTTGAGGCCGGCGTCCTTGGCCGCCTGCCGGGCCTCGTCGTCGTAGGGGCGCTTCCGCCACGCGTCGACGAGGTACTTGCGCGTCTTCGTGTAGTCGGCATAGCGCTTCGCGTGCTTGTCGTCGGCGCCGATGTGCACGAACAGGGCGATGCGGTCGCCGTCGGCCTCGGTGACCTCTTCGGGCTTGAAGCGGTCGTGCTCGTTGGGCATCGGGAACGGAGCCTCGGGGTCCTTGAGGAGCATGCCGTTGCCGGAGTGCGTGATGCGCATGCTCCAGACGGCGAGGTCACCGGGCCGGGTCTTGACGTAGAGGTTCTCGCCCTCGGTCGTGTTGCGCAGGTCGTGCGAGCCGATGCGGAGGTTGAGGCCGCCGGTGTGCTCGGAGTGGTCCTGGCAGTAGACGCCGAAGCGGAGCTGGGTGTAGCGGTCGGCCCAGTCGGGGGCGTCGGGGTCGACGCGGTCGGCGTTGTCCTTGTGCCAACCCTTCTGCGTGCCGTTGATGGTGAACGAGCTGTCACCGCTGTAGAAGAGCTCGTCGGTGCCGAGGAGCTTGCGGGCGACCGCGGCCATGCGTCCGTCGGTGATGACGTTGCGCAGGCGGGGGTTGGCGAGCAGGTCGCCGCCGTAGCCGCGTGAGGCGTAGGCCGCCTGGCGGAAGGCCTCGATCTCCTCAGGCGTGTAGACCCCCGGGAGGATCGCGTAGCCCCGCTCCCAGAACTTTTCGACGTCGAGGGCGTCGACGGCCCTTTCAATGGCTGGTGCCGACATTGAGCTGTCCTCCTGCATTCGGCGGCCGAATGCCGCACTGCTGTTGATGACGTTGGAGGCTATCAGCGGAGTCTCTGCCAGGGGCTCTCTGGACGCGCAGGCGAGACGCCGCGACCGGGTGCTGAGACGCGGTCGGAGACCGACAGGGCCCGGCGGGGCGCTGCCCTCCGTGTGGGAGAGTGGCGCACGAACCGCTGCGACGTCGCACGAGGAAGGTGAGCATGTCGGCCCGTCTCGTCCCGCCGGGAGCCCGCGAGCTGCCGGCCCTGACCGAGCTCCGCCTCGAGGTGCGTGCCTTCCTCTCCGAGCAGGTCGCCGCGGGCGCCTTCGTGCCGCACGTCGACACGTGGCTGACCCGGTGGGACCGGGACTTCACGCGGGAGCTCGGTCGCCGCGGCTGGCTCGGCATGGTCATCCCGACCGAGTACGGCGGCCAGGGGCGCACCTACCTCGAACGGTTCGTCGTCACCGAGGAGCTGCTCGTCGTCGGCGCCCCCGTCGCCGCCCACTGGGTTGCCGAGCGGCAGATCGGCCCGTCGCTGCTGCGCTACGGCACCGAGGAGCAGAAGCAGGCCTACCTGCCGGGCATCAGCCGCGGCGAGGTCGTCTTCGGCATCGGCATGAGCGAGCCCGACTCCGGGTCCGACCTTGCGAGCGTGCGCACCCGCGACGAACGCGTCGACGGTGGCTGGCGGCTCACCGGCACCAAGGTGTGGACCAGCGGCGCCCACGAGGCCGACGCGTTCTTCGCGCTCGCCCGCTCGGCACCGCTCGACCCGGAGCACCGGCACGCCGGCCTCACCCAGTACATCGTCGACCTGAGGGCGCCAGGGGTGACGATCCGGCCCATCGTCTCCATGGGCGGCGACCACCACTTCAACGAGGTGCACCTCGACGGGGTCCTCGTTTCGGACGACCGGGTCCTCGGCGAGGTGGGCGAGGGGTGGGCGCAGGTCACCTCCGAGCTCGCGTACGAACGCAGCGGCCCCGAACGCGTCCTGTCCACCTTCCAGCTGCTGGCTGCGGCGGCGCAGGCCATGGACGACGGCCGGCTGCCCCTTGACCCCGGCCTGGGGCGCCACGTGGCCCGGCTCGCGGCGTTGCACCACATGTCGTTCGCCGTGTCGGTCGCGCTGGAGAAGCACGACGACGCCGACACCGCCGCCGCCGTGGTCAAGGTGCTCGGCACCACCGAGGAGGGCGACATCGCCGACTACGTCGACACCCTGACCGCCACCGGGTGGGCCCTCGACGAGGAGCTCGACACGCTCCTGCACGCCGCGATCCTGCAGCGGCCCGGGTTCACGCTGCGCGGGGGCACCAACGAGATCCTGCGTGGCGTCATCGCCCGTGGGCTGGGGCTGCGCTGATGGCCGGCCGGCAGGACTCCTCCGGCATCGACCGGCTCGCAGCCCCGACGACGCCCGACCCCGACCTCGCGGAGGTGATGGGCGACCTCTTCGCCGACTACCGCGCCACCCGCGCGACGCCCACCGCCGTCGTCGACCTGGACCGCGATCTGTGGCAACGGCTCGAGGACCTCGGCATGACCCGCCTCACGGGCTCCGAGGCCGCGGGGGGCAGCGGTGGCGGCTGGGTCGACGCCGCGGCCCTGCTCGGGCTGGCTGCGGGCGCGGCTGCGCCCGTGCCGCTCGCCGAGCACGACGTGCTCGGAGGCTGGCTGCTCGAGGCAGCCGGCCTGCCCAACGACGGAGGCCTCCGCACCGTATGCCGTCCGGACCCCTCCGGTGTCGCCCTCAACGTCACGTGGGCGCGCGACGCGAGCCGGGTCGTGGCGCTCTGGGAGGACCGTGACGAGTGGCGCGTGGCCGACGTCCCGGCCGACCGCGTGGTCATCGACGAAGGCCGCAACCTTGCTGGCGAGCCCAGCGACACGGTGGAGTTCGACGTCGACGACCTCGAGGCGGGCACGCTCGTGCAGCACGAGATCGGCGAGCAGTTCCATCTCCGGGGCGCGCTGGCCCGCTCTGCCCAGGTCGTCGGCGCCATGGAGCGAGTCGTCGAGCTCGTGCTGACGCACGTGCGGGAGCGCCACCAGTTCGGTCGGCCGATCGGCCGCTTCCAGGCCGTCCAGCACCTCGTGGCCGACATCGCCTCCGAGACCGCCCTCGCCCGCGCCGCTACCGACGCCGCCGTCTCTCGGGCCGCAGCCTCCGACTGGCAGGACCCCGGCATGCTCTTCGCCGTGGGCGTCGCCAAGTCGTGCGTGGGTCACGCCGCCTCGGTCGTGGTCCGCGGCTCGCACCAGGTGCTGGGGGCCATTGGCACCACCCTGGAGCACGAGCTGCACACCCTGACCAGGCCGATCCTGGCCCGCCGCAGTGAGTACGGCTCGTTGCACGACTGGGACGAGACCCTCACGACGCTCGCCTCCTCGGCGGGCCACGACCGCCTCTGGACGCTCGTCACCACGGGCCGCGCCAAGCCCTCCCACGACCACAGGAGCCACGCACCATGACCGAGGTCCGCTACGACGTGAGCGACGGTGTCGCGCTCATCACCCTCGACGCCCCCGACCGGCGCAACGCCCTCTCCGTCGAGATGGCCCACCAGCTCGTCGACGCCGCTCGCACCGCAGAGTCCGACGACTCGGTCGGGGCGGTCGTGGTGACCGGAGGGCGTCACTTCTGCGCCGGTGCCGTCCGGAGCGTCCTCGCCGACACCGGCCGCGACCCGGTCGAGGACGAGGCCTACCGCAACCTCGAGACGGTCTACTCCGCCTTCACCACGATCGGCTCCATCGGCCTGCCCACCGTGGCCGCGGTGCGCGGCGCCGCGGTCGGGGCCGGCCTCAACCTGGCGCTGGCCACGGACCTGCGCGTCGTCTCGCGCACCGCCCGGTTGCTGCCGGGCTTCGCGCAGATCGGCATCCACCCCGGTGGTGGCCACTTCACGCTCCTCAACCGTGTTGCGGGTCGCGAGGCCGCCGCCGCCCTCGGGCTCTTCGGCGACGAGGTCGACGGCGACCGCGCCGTGTCCCTGGGACTCGCGTGGGCGGCATACGACGACGACCACGTCGAGCCGCAGGCGATGGCGCTCGCGTCACGTGTCGCGAAGGACCCCGCGCTGGCCCGGCGGCTGGTCACCAGCTTCCGCCGCGAGACGGCTCCCGGAGGGGTTCCGTGGGACGTCGCCGTCGAGCTCGAGCGCTCGCCGCAGATGTGGTCGCTGAGGCGCAAGCACGGGTCCTGAGGAGCGTCCTTACCCACCCTCGACGATTCGCGCTCCCCGGGGGGCGTGGTGCAAGGATGGGGAGGTTCGCCGTCCCCCGATCGACAAGGAGCTGCTGTGCTGGCCTCCTACCGACCTCTCTTCGAGGTGCCGGGGGCGCGCACCTTCATCGCAGGGGGGATGGTGGCCCGCACCGCGGGCTCGATGTTCGGCGTGGCCGTCGTCGCGATGGTCGCCGCACGGTCGGGCTCGTACGAGCTCGCCGGAGCCGTCGTCGCCGTCGGCATGCTGGCCCTGGCGCTCTTCGCGCCCTTCCTCGGGCGGCTCGTCGACCGCTACGGGCAGCGTCGGATCGCGATCCCGTTCTTCCTCTGGTCCGGCGTCTGGGCCGTGCTGACGATCCTCACCTCGGTGCGGGGCTGGCCGTCGTGGCTGCTCTTCATCACCTTCCCGATGTGCGGGGCCATCCCGAACATGGGGACCATGGCCCGCGCCCGGTGGACCCACATCTTCGCCCACGACGCCCGCTCGCTGCACTCGGCGATGTCGTTCGAGCAGGTGATGGAGGAGTTGACCTTCGTCATCGGGCCGGTCGTCGCGATCTGGCTCGCCACGGCCTGGTTCCCGGAGGCCGGGTTCGTCGTCGCCACCGTCGCCTACGGCATCGGCGTGCTGGTCTTCCTGTCGGCGCGCTCGACCGAGCCGCCGGTGGTGCCGCACCACGAGCGCCCCGAGGGCCACGCCCACCACAACCCCGGACTCATCCCGCTCGCCTTCATCATGGTCATGACCGGCGCGATCTTCGGCGTCAACGAGGTCGTCACCCTTGCCGTCGCGCAGGAGCACGGCGCCCAGGGAGCCGCCGGCGCCATCCTGGCCCTGTATGCCGTCGGGTCGGGTCTCGCGGGCCTCGTCTTCGGCCACGTGTCGCACGGACGCAACCTGGTCAAGCTGCTCATCGTGGGCACGCTGGGCATGGGATTGCTCGCGGCACCGCTCGTGTTCGCGACGAACCTCTGGGCGCTCGCCGCCCTCATGGTCGTCGCCGGCATGGCCACTGCCCCGACCCTCATCACGACGATGAACCTCATCGAGCGCATCGTGCCGAAGGCCCAGCTCAACGAGGGCATGACGATCGTGCTTACGGGCCTCATCATCGGCATCGCGGCCGGCTCGGCCGTGTCCGGCGCGGTCGTCGACCGGGTCGGCGCACAGCACGGCTACTGGGTCGCGGTCATCGCCGGCGGGTTCGCCTTCGTGATGGCCATCGGCACGCGCGCCTTCCTGAGCCGCCGCGAGCTGCACAACCTCCGCTGACCCGCCTCCCCCGGCATACGCAAGGGCTCCCCGTCAGCGGTGGCTGACGGGGAGCCCCGGGCGCCGGAGGGCCGGCCTCGATCAGTGACCGGCGGGGATGGCGGCCTCGTCCTTCTTGGCCGCCCCCGACTGGCCCGGCTTGGGGCCGAGGTCGACGTGCGGCAGGAAGATCGACGCGACGAACGCAAGCACCAGGACGCCGGCGGCCACCATGAAGACGACCGACATGGCGTCGGAGAAGCCGACGAGGAACGGCCGGGCGAGCTGCGGGTCGAGCTGGTTGATGAACGAGCTGTCCGACAGCGCCGAGGAGCCGGCACCCGCACCCGAGCCGCCGGCCTGCTGCGAGGCCTGGAGCTGGGCGATGAACCCCTTGTTGACCGCAGGGTCGCCGCCGGTCGGGTTGCGCAGGGCCGCCTGGAAGGCCGGCGTCGGGGCGATGCTCGCGAACGCCTCGGAGATCTTCGAGCCGGCCTGCGAGAAGAGGATCGACAGGAAGACCGCGGTGCCGAGCGTGCCGCCGATCTGGCGGGTGAAGGTCGCCGAGCTCGTCGCCACACCCATGTCGCGGCGGTCGACGGCGTTCTGCACGGCCAGGGTGAGCGGCTGGAAGTTGAAGCCGAGGCCGACGCCGAAGAAGAACATCCCGATCATCGTCTTCCACAGCGGGGTGTCGGCGCCGACGAAGTGGAAGCCGAAGAGCGCGAGCACGAGGATCGCCGCGCCGATGATGGGGAACTTCCGGTAGCGGCCCGTACGGCTGATCATCTGGCCCGAGAAGATCGAGCCGCTCATGATGCCGAGCGTCATCGGCAGCAGCTGGAGACCTGCCTCCATGGGCGAGGAGCCCTTGACGATCTGCAGGTACAGCGGGATCGCGGCGAGGCCGCCGAACATGCCCATGCCGATGAAGACCGAGCTGACCGACGCGGCCGCGATGGTGCGGTTCTTGAACAGTCGGAGCGGGATGAGCGCCTCCTCACCCATCGAGCGCTCGATGACGAAGAACGCGACGAGGCCGATGAGGCCGATGGCGTAGCAGGTGATCGCCGTGGCCGAGCCCCAGCCCCACTCGCGCCCCTGCTCGGCGACGATGAGGAGCGGCACGAGCGCGACCGACAGGCTGAGCGCGCCCCAGTAGTCGACGCGGTGGTCGAGGCGGGTGTGGCGCAGGTGCAGCGTGCGGGTGACGACGACGAGCGCGGCGACGGCGATCGGCACGTTGACGAGGAAGACCCAGCGCCAGCCGGTGATGCCGAGGATCGAGTCCTGGTCGGAGAGGATGCCGCCGACGACGGGGCCGATGACGCTCGAGGTGCCGAAGACGGCGAGGAAGTAGCCCTGGTACTTGGCCCGCTCGCGGGGCGGCACGATGTCCCCGATGATCGCGAGGGCGAGCGAGAAGAGACCACCGGCGCCGATGCCCTGCACCGCACGGAAGGCGGCGAGCGACGGGATCGACCAGGCGAGCGTGCACAGCATCGAGCCGATCGTGAAGATCGAGATCGCGAAGATGAAGAGCTTCTTGCGGCCGTAGATGTCGCCGAGCTTGCCGTAGAGGGGCGTCGCGATGGTGCTCGTGATGAGGTATGCCGTCGTGACCCACGCCTGCCCGGCGAGGTCCTTGAGGTCGTCGGCTATGACACGCATCGCGCTCGCGACGATGGTCTGGTCGAGCGCCGCGAGGAACATCCCCATCATCAGGCCGATGAGGATGGTGATGATCTCCTTGTGGGAGAGCAGTGGTTGCGCACCCGTGCCGGGCGCCCCGCTCGCGCTGGCCGTACGCGCGTCGGCGCGCGACGGTTCGGCGGTGGTGTCGGACATGTCAGTCCTCTTTCTGGTTCTGGTGCTGCAGCTGTCTGGTGGTGTGGAAGGGCATCGGGGGCGGCGCTGCACCCCGGGCCCGGAGGTTGGCGTCGAGCACGTCGCCGAGCTCACGCAGTCGGGCCACGAACGCAGCGGTCTCGGGGCTCTCCCAGTCGGAGAGCAGCCCCTGGAACCACTTGGCGCGAGAGGCCTGGATGCGATCCAGGGCCTCGCGCCCGCGTTCGGTCATCGACACGACGGACGCGCGCCCGTCGTTCGGGTCGGCGCTCTTCTCGAGCAGCTCGACCGCCACGAGGGCACTGACCTGCCGGCTGACGGTGGACACGTCGTTGTGGAGGGTCGTCGCGATCTCGGAGATGCGCACGGTGCCGGCCCCCGCCACGACGAAGAGCACCGGGTATGCCGTGACGTCGATGCCGTCCTCGAGCCGCGGGGCCGTGTTGCGGGCGGCCACGAGCAGCTTCTGGACGCGCAGCAGCCCGAGGAAGACGTCGTTCGCCTCGTCCTTGCTGACCGTCACCGCGTGAGCTCCTCCGATTACTTGCTTGCAGCATGCAAGTATTTGTCCGGCGGGGGCTGCTGTCAACTTTCCTGTCCAGGGTTCTGCCCGCGAACGGGCCGTCGCTCCCACGCGCGCGTACGGTGTGGTTTTCTGTGGTCCTCGCAGTGCAGGCAGGTGCGAGGATGACTGACGCGCCGGGCCGTCCAGCAGCGGACGGCACGGGCTGTGTACGAGTGCAGGGAGTGCCATGAGCAGCGACGTCCCCGTCGACGCGACGATCACCGACGTCTTCCGACAGATGTCGGCCCTGATCTATGCCGGCGCCGACTCCGGCTCGATCCACCAAGCCCTCGTCGACGCCGCGGCCCGTCTCGTCGAGGGCTGCACCCGCGCGTCACTGCTCGTGCGCACCCGCGACCGCTTCGTCACCGCGGCCAGCACCGACGACATCGCCAGACGCATCGACCAGATCGAGATCGAGATCGGCGAAGGTCCGTGTGTCGACGCGATCCTCGAGGAGGCCTACCAGCACGACGCCGACCTCACCGACGGCACGACCCCTTGGCCGCGCTTCGCCGAGCGCATCGTCGCCGAGACGCCGGTGCGCTCCGCCATCGGCTACCGGCTGTTCCTCGACGGCGACAAGGTCGGTGCCCTCAACCTCTTCGCCGACGTGCCGGGCGCTCTCACCGCCAAGTCGGCCGACACGGGTGCGGTCATCGCGTCGTTCGCGTCGGTGGCGCTCATGGCCATCCGGGCGCGTGAGGAGGCCGCGACCCTGCGCCAGGGGCTCAGCAGCAACCGCGAGATCGGCAAGGCCGTGGGCCTGCTCATGGCCGCGCACCACATCAGCGGCCAGGAGGCGTTCGAGCTGCTCCGCAACACCTCGCAGGAGCTGAACATGAAGCTGACCCACGTGGCCTCGCAGGTCATCGATGGGCAGGAGTCGCAGTTCACGGGCAACCACCGCGGGTGAGTCGCCTTGCGCGACAAGCGAGTCGCGGACCATTCGTGGCTCATCACGGCTCGGCACCGGCGACCGTGACGGCCTCCAACCGGTGCAGGACCGAGCATGAAACGGGCGGCCCCGATGCGCTGGGAGGTGCGCATCGGGGCCGCCGGGGACGTTTCCGGGTGGGTCAGGCCGAGACCATGCCCTCCGCGGTGAGCTGGCGCCGCAGCTCGTCGAGCGTGCGTCGCAGGAGCCTGCTGACCTGCATCGCGCTGAGCCCCATGGACTCCGCGATCTCGGCCTGGGTCATGTCGCCGCCGAAGCGCAGCCGCACGAGCTGCTGGTCGCGGGCCGGCAGCCTCTCGAGTGCGCTGCGCACGACGATCCCCTCGTCGAGTGCCGGGTCGGCGCCCGGGTCGCCCCGTGCGTCGAGCAGGTCGAGCACCGGGCGGGCGCCGTCGCTCGTCGTCGTGTCGAGCGAGGCCGGTCGCAGGTTCGTGGCAGCGACCTGGGCCTCCTTGACCGACTGGAGGGTGAGGTCGAGCTCGCTCGCCAGCTCACCGGCATCCGGGTCGTGGCCGAGGCGCTGCTCGAGCCGAGACCTGGTGTCGGTGACGAGCTGACGGCGCTCCTGGAGCTCTCGCGGCGGGCGCACGAGCCAGCCGTGGTCGCGGAAGTGACGACGCAGCTCGCCGGTGATGGTCGGCGTCGCGTAGGCGCCGAACTCGGTCGGCTTGTCGAGGTCGAAGCGCTGGATCGCCTTGAGCAGTGCCAGGAACGCGACCTGCTCGAGGTCCTCGCGGTCGAGGCCCTTTCCCGAGTAGCGGTGGGCGAGGGACCGGGCGAGCGGCATGTGCAGCAGCGTCACGGCCTCGAGGGCGTTTGCACGTTCGGACTCGGAGTCCGCCGTGCGTAGCGTGTGGATGAGGTCTCTGGTTCGCGCATCCCTGCGCGGACCCGCGGACGGGTCGGTCATTGTGTCTCCGATGATCGGATATCCCCGATGCGGCACTGGCTTGACCGACTACCTACGACGCTAGGCCGTTGCCCACACATACACAAGGCGGGCCTACTTACCGTTGGGGTGCCTCGAGGTGTATAAGGGTCTCGGCCCCCGGGGCCTCCGAACGGCGACTCGGAACGTCAGTGCGTGACGACGACGAGGGCCTCGAGAACCCGTCTCGCGATGTCCTCGTCACCCGTCACCGTGTAGTGGATCTCGTCGACAGGTCGGCGCCCGGCCGCCCTGCGGGTCAGCGCTTCGGTGGTGAGGTGGATCGACGTGACGTCGAGCTGCTCCTCGCCGTCGGGTCGGTCGTGACCGCTGAAAAGCGTTTCGCCGTAGGGTCGCCCGTCGTCACCGGTCACGACAAGCACGCCGTCTCGGGCCACGACGGGACCGCTCACGTCGATCACGACTGCGTGACCCGGACCGACTCCGGCAGCCCTTGCAGCGATGCGCGGGAGGGCAGCGAGGATGTCGGCGGTGAAGACCGCGGCGCTCGGCGAGTCGAGGTTCCCGGGCCGGTCGAGCGCGGCGCGCAGGTCCTGCTCGTGCACCCAGGCGTCGACGATGCGACGGTGCAGGTGCCCCCCGAACGTCGTGTCGGGCCCGAAGAAACCGCCGATCACCGTGTCGACGTCGGCGTCCGACTCGCGCAGCTCGGCCACGCGCCGAGGGTGGAACTCGGCGAGCTCGGCGACGACCTCGCGGCCGGTGAGCCCGCGACGAGCCTCGACGTCGACCTCCACGAAGCGGGCGAAGTCATGGTGCAGGTGCGGGTAGTCGGGCACCGTGACCTCGACGCGGGGGAGGCCGGCGAACGACTTCTCGGAGCCGACGACGTGTGAGATCTGGTCCTTGACGGTCCAGCCCGGGCACTCTGTCTGCAGGTCGAAGTCCGCGTCGCGGCACGAGAAGCCGAGGTCGATGATCGACTGGACGGAGTGGTCGAACGCGTCGATCAGACCGGTGCGGTCATCGGGGGCGGCCGGGTGCATGGGCATGGCATCAGACTACTTACCCTTGACGCATGCCAACCCAGCAGCGAGCCGGTCTCGCCGACCCTCGCCCGGGTGCTCGGCCCGCAGCCTCGTGGGCGGCCTCGGCGGTGGTCGCCGCGGTCGTCGTCGTGGGGCTGCTCGCCACCGTCGTCGCCGCCCGCTACACCGGCGCCTCCGACTCACCTCCCGACGGCATCATCGATGCCGGACCGGTCGTGCGCTGGGCGCTCCCTCTCGTCCGGGTCGTGCACGACGTCGCCGCGTCGCTGACCATCGGGTCGCTGCTGCTGGCCGCCACGATGGTTCCGGGGCGCACCCGCCAGGAGAGCGCATCGCTCGACGAGCCGCGCCGGGCGGCGGCCTTCCGCGTCGCGACCGCCGCCGCCTTCGTGTGGGCGGTCGCGGGCGCCGTGGGGGTGGTGCTCACGTTCTCCGACGCCGCCGGTCTGCCGCTCAGCGACCCGACCTTCGGCACCAACCTCACCGGCAACGTCTGGAGCATCGAGACGCTGAGGGTCGGGCTGATCAGCGCGATCGCAGCGTTCGCGGTGGCGTCCGTGGCGTCCGTCGCCCGCGCGCGTTCCGTGGCGGTCGCGCTCACGGCCGTGTCGGCGTTCGGCCTGCTGGTGCTGGGTCTCGCCGGCCACGCCGGCGGCTCGGCCGACCACGAGACGGCGGTCAACGCCCTCGCCGCCCACCTGCTCAGCGCCGGCTTCTGGGTGGGTGGTCTGATCGCGCTCGTCGTCCTGCGCAGCCACCTCGACGACGCCCTCGGCGCCGTGGCCCGCCGCTACTCGGCCGTGGCGCTGTGGTGCTTCGTCACGCTGGGTGTCTCGGGTGTCATGTCGGCAACGACGCGGCTCGGCGGCTGGTCGGACCTCGCGACGGCATACGGCGTGCTCGTGCTCGTCAAGGTGCTCGCCTTCGTGGCCCTCGGTGTCGCCGGGGTGTGGCACCGCCGCGTCACCCTCGACCGCATCGACGACGCGACGTCGGCCGGAGACCGGGCCGGGCGGGGCCGGCTCTTCGCCCGGCTCGCGGTCGCCGAGACGCTCGTGATGGGCCTCGCGTTCGGGGTCGCGACGGCCCTTTCTCGCACGGCGCCTCCGGTGCCCGAGACCGTGTCCAACCCCTCGCCGGCCCTGGCGCTGACGGGCTTCCCCGCCCCGCCCGCGCCCACGGCGCTGTCGTGGCTCACCGCCTGGCGCGTCGAGTGGCTCTTCCTCGCGACGGGCCTGCTGGCCATCGGTCTCTACGTCTTCGGGGTCGTGCGGCTGCGCCGCCGAGGCGATGCCTGGTCGGCCCTGCGCACCGTCTCGTGGGTGGCCGGCTGGCTGCTCTTCCTCTACGCCACCAACGGCGTGCTCGGCATCTACGGCCGGGTCGCGTTCTCCTGGCACATGATGCTGCACATGACCGAGGCGATGGTCATCCCGATCCTGCTCGTCCTCGGGGCGCCGGTCACGCTGGCCCTCCGCACCCTGCGCCCCCGCCGCGACGGCACGCTCGGCCCCCGCGAGCTGCTGCTCGGCCTCGTCCACTCGCGCTTCCTCGCGGTGCTCGGCAACCCCGTCGCCGCAGCAGGGCTCTTCTTCTCCAGCCTCGTCGTCTTCTACTGGACGGGCCTGTTCCAGCTGGCCCTCCAGACGCACACCGGTCACCTGCTGATGACGGCCCACTTCGTGCTCACCGGCTATCTCTTCGCCTGGGTGCTCATCGGGGTCGACCCCGGCCCGAAGAGGTGGAGCCCCGCGCTGCGCCTCGTCGTGCTCTTCGCGACGATCGCCTTCCACGCCTTCTTCGGGGTCGCGATGATCAGCGGCACCGCGCTGCTCGGCGGCGACTTCTTCCAGACGATCGATATCCCGTGGATCGGCGCGAACGACGCCGCCCGGCTCGCCGACCAGCAGTACGGCGGCGGCGTCGCGTGGGCCATCGGCGAGCTGCCCGCCCTCGTGCTCGCCCTGATCGTGGCGCTCCAGTGGTCCCGCAGCGACCGGGCCGAGTCGAGGCGGGTCGACCGTCGGGCCGACCGTGACGGCGACGCCGAGCTCGCGGCCTACAACGAGCGCCTCGCGTCGCTGGCCAGGCGCGACGACAGCACGCCGCGCTGATCCGGAGGCTACTACTACGTAAGGTAGTATTGGGGTCAGGAGGTTCCATGTCCCGCAGACCACCCACCCCGATGTGCCCGATCCGGCTCGGCGAGCCGTGCAGCCTCTGCGCCCCGGGTGCCACCGGCCGGCAGGACTGCGGTCTCGTCTACCTCGTGCAGAGCGACCCCGAGCTGCGCGACCAGCTCGCTGCCCGTCGCAGCACGCACTCCGCCCAGGTCCGCGCCGTCCGCGAGGTCGGCGGGCTCAGCGCACCGGCTGCTGCAGCTCGGTGACCCACGCGTCCTGGTCGTCCATCGGCGTATCGAGGTAGACCTCGCGGCACGGTCCGTATGCCGTGAGCCCACGTGAGTCCACCGGCGTCGCCAGCGCCTGCCAGGTGTCGCCGATCGTCGCCATCGACCCCCGGTGGATCACCGTGACCGCCCGGTCGCAGGCCGGGAGCGCGCTCACCTCCGCGCCCTCGACGTCGACCGACTCGAGCGTCGTCGGGAACCCGACGCCCCACCGCGTCCCGCCCGCATCGCCGTCGTACCACGCGAGCGACGGCGAGTCGTGGTGGCGCAGCATCCGCACCGTGACCCCCCGAGCCGGGCGACGTCCCCGATGTCGAACAAGACGACCATGGTCTACGGCCTGACACGATGTGAGGTCAAGACCGAAAGACGCCGGGGGCGTATGCCGTGTGCTGCCCGGGTGCCGGGCGCGACCGACCTCTGCGGGCCGGGTCGTGTGAGCATGGGGCCATGAAGGTTGCGCTCATCCAGCTCGCCTACGGCGACGACGAGTCGGTCGCCGACCGCACCGCCCGCGTAGGGGACCTCGTGCGCGCCCAGACGGGCCACGACCTCGTCGTGCTGCCCGAGCTGTGGCCTGCGGGCGGCTTCGACTACACGCGCTGGCCCGAGCGAGCCGAGGCGGTGGACGGCCCTGTGGCACAGGCTCTCTCGACCGCAGCGCGAGATGCGGGCGTGACCCTTCACGGTGGGTCGATCGTCGAGCGGGGCGCGCCGACCGAGACCGACGGTCGCGGACTCTGGAACACCAGTCTCGTCTTCTCGCCGTCGGGCGACCTCGTCGCGACCTACCGCAAGATCCACCGCTTCGGCTTCGGGGAGGGCGAGCCGAGTCTCATGGACGCGGGTGAGGACCTCGTCGTCGTCGACGTCCCCGTGGCCTCAGGTGCGACGGTGCCCGTGGGGGTCTCGACCTGCTACGACCTGCGCTTCCCCGAGCTCTACCGGCGGTTGCTCGACCGTGGGGCCGAGGCATTCGTCATCCCGGCCGCGTGGCCGCGCAAGCGCGTCGGGCACTGGACGCTGCTCGGGCAGGCGCGCGCGATCGAGAACCAGTGCGTCGTGCTCCAGTGCAACACCTCGGGCACGCATGCCCGGCACGAGATGGGCGGGCACTCGCAGGTCGTCGACGCCACCGGGAAGGTTCTCGCCGCGGTCGGCCTTGACGAGGAGGTGCTGAGCATCGACATCGACACGGCGGCGACGCTCGACTGGCGACGCAGCTTCCCCGTGCTGCCCGACCGGAGGCTCTCGTGAGCGCCGACGCTTCGACGCTTCGGGCGCGCGTCAAGGTCCGCGCCGCTGAGCTCGTCGGCCGCGGCTGGCTCAACACGGGCGGGCGCCCCCTGTCGCTCGCCGACCTGCGCGGCCGCGTGGTCGTGCTCGACTTCTGGACCTTCTGCTGCGTCAACTGCCTGCACGTCCTCGACGAGCTGCGTCCGGTCGAGGAGCGGTTCCCCGACGCTCTGACGATCATCGGCGTGCACTCCCCGAAGTTCGAGCACGAGGCCGACGCCGATGCCCTGGCCTCCGCCGTGGAGCGGTATGCCGTCCACCATCCCGTGCTCGACGACCCCGAGCTCGTCACGTGGAAGGCCTATGCCGCGCGGGCATGGCCCACCCTCGTGGTCGTCGATCCCGAGGGCTACGTCGTCGCGTCGATGTCCGGCGAGGGACACGGGCCCGGACTCGCTGCTCTCGTCGCCGAGCTCATCGAGGAGCACCGCGCGAAGGGCACCCTGCAGCCCGGCGACGACCCCTACGTCCCGCCGCCCGCTCCCGAGACCGCTCTGCGCTTTCCCGGCAAGGCCGTGACCCTGCCCGACGGCTCGTTCGTCGTCTCCGACACCTCGAACCACCAGGTCGTGCACCTCGAGGGTGACCTCGAGACCGAGCGTGCCCGCTGGGGCGGCGAGGGCATTCTCAACGAGCCGCAGGGCGTTCTGGTCGCGACGCCCGAGGTGGCCGAGCGCCTGGGTGTCGACCTGCTCGTGGCCGACTCGGTCAACCACCAGCTCAAGGGAATCCGCCTCTCCGACGGGTCGGTCCACGTCGTCGCCGGCACCGGCAGCCAGCTGCGCGAGCGCACGGGTGGTGGCCCCGCGCTCGAACAGGCGCTGTCGACGCCCTGGGACCTTGCGTGGCTGGGCGACCGAGTCGTCATCGCGATGGCCGGCACGCACCAGCTGTGGGCCTGGACCCCCGGCGACACCCTCGAGCACGGCACCGTCGAGGTCGTCAGCGGCACGTCGAACGAGGGGCTCGTCGACGGGCCGGCACTGGAGGCATGGTTCGCCCAACCGTCGGGCCTGGCCGCCTCTGCGTCGGGTGACCGCGTCTGGGTGGCCGACTCCGAGACCTCCGCGCTGCGTTCTGTGGACCTCGGTGCCGATGGGCGCCTGAGCGTCGAAACCCATGTCGGCACAGGGCTTTTCGACTTCGGCCACCGCGACGGCGACGCGGCTGAGGCCCTGTTCCAGCACCCGCTCGGGGTCACCGAGCTGCCCGACGGTTCGGTGGCCGTCAGCGACACGTACAACGGTGCGATCCGTCGGTTCGACCCCGTCACGCGTCAGGTGACGACCCTGGCGCAGGGCCTCGCCGAGCCGAGCGACGCCGTCGTCGAGGTCGACCCTGAGGCCGCGCAGACCCATCTCGTCGTCATCGAGTCCGCGGCGCACCGGCTCGTGCGTGTCGCCCTGCCCGAGGAAGCCCAGCGCGTCGACGGCCCGGCGCACCGCACCCAGCGCCCGTCGACACCCCTGCCGTCCGGTGAGGTGTCGCTCGAGGTGACCTTCGTGCCCCCCGCAGGCCAGAAGCTCGACCACCGCTGGGGTGACCCGACCCGCCTCGACGTGTCGGCCACCCCCGAGGCGCTGCTCGTCGAGGGAGCCGGCCGCGCCGAGGGACTGACCCGCCGTCTGGTGCTGCGCGACGACATCGGCACCGGCACCCTTCACGTCTCGGTCCAGGCCGCCTCGTGCGACGGTGACCCGGTGACCGGTGACGTGCCCGAGCACGCCGCCTGCCACCTCTTCCAGCAGGACTGGGGCATCCCCGTCGTCATCGACCCGGCCGCCCCTGCGACACTGGCTCTCGACCTCCGGGGGGTCTAGCGGGGTCTGGAGCGCGACCGGGAGCGTCCCGGACGCCGACGATCGGACAGGTGGCAGGCGTGGCACAGCAGCGATCCGGCAGGACCGGACCCTCCTTTCTCTCCGGCCTGTGCGGCCTGCTCGCCGTCGTGCTGCTGCCTGTGGCGCTCGTCGGGTTCTGGGCCTCCGTGCTGCTGACGCGCACCGACGTCTTCGTCGAGGAGCTGCGGCCCGTCGTCACCAAGCCGCAGGTGCAGGAGGCCCTCACCGACGGGATCGTCCAGGGCGTCCTCGGCGCGGTCCAGCTCCAGCCCGCGGTCGAGAAGACGCTCGAGGCCCCGATCCGGGCGGAGGCGGCGACGATCGTCGCCAGCCCCCAGGTCGCCTCCGCGTGGGCGACGGGCATCGAGGCGGTGCACCGGCAGTTCATCGCCGTGATGAAGGGCCGGGGCGACACCGAGCTCGACGCTCAGGGGCGGGTCGCCGTGCGCCTCACCATCCCCGTGCCTGCGCTGACCTCGACGCTCGAGCAGGCCGGGTTGAAGGGGGCGGCCCCGTTCGCCCCGGTCGTCACGATCCCCGTCGCGAAGGCGAGCGACCTGCAGAAGGCGCAGCAGGCGTACCGTGTCGCCGACGCGTGGGGCCCGTGGGCGCCGGTCGTCGTCGCCGCGCTCGGGCTGCTCGCGATCTTCCTCGCTCGTCGATGGCGCACTGCCGCGACGCTCGTGGCCCTCGGGTGGATCGTCACGTCGCTCGCGCTCGCCCTTGTCGTCATGGTCGCGCGCGAGCCACTGCTGAGGCGCGTCGACCCTGCCGTGGCCCGCACGATCGCCGACGCCGCCTACGGGCTCGCGGCCCGAAACCTCTACTACGAGATCGCGATCGCCGCCGGCGTGGGCGTGGTCATGCTCGTGGTCACGGCTCTCAGCCTCACCGTGCGCCGACGCCGCACCTGAGCGTCGCCTGCGTGCGGGATGCCGGTCGCGAGGGTATGTCCCGGGCAGGCACTCGACTCGGTGTGCCCTCATCCAAGGAGACCTCAATGGGTATCGGACTCGGGATCTTCCTGCTCGTCGTCGGAGCGATCTTCTACTTCACGAACATCGACTCCAGCGTCCTCAACCTGAGCAGCAGCACCGGCAACACGATCGGGATCATCCTCATGGTCGCCGGCGCGCTCGCGGTCATCCTGGCGCTCGTCATGAACGCCCAGCGCGCCCGCACACAGCACACGGTGGTCACCGAGCGCCGTGGTGCGCCCGATGTCGTCGAGCGCCGCGTCGACGGTGACGAGGTCGTCGAGCGCCGCGTCGAGCGGCGCGACGAGGCCCTCTAGCCGACGCACGACCGCGACCTCCGGGCGGCGGCCTGAGCAGGAGAACTCACCTGCTCAGGCCGCCGTTCGTGCTTCGATGAGATGTGAGCCGGATCCACCCTGACGTGACGCCCCGCAGCGCGTCGGAGATCGCTGCTGCGACGCCTGCCGACCGGGACCGCTGGGTCGACACCCTGCGGGTGGGGTCACTGCTCGTCGTGGTCCTGGGCCACTGGCTCATGGTCGCCATCACCCCGGACGGGCAGATCACCAACGCGCTCGCCGTCGTGCCGGCTCTCCAGCCGCTGACCTGGCTCCTGCAGGTCATGCCGCTCTTCTTCCTCGTCGGTGGCGTCGCCCATGCGCACACTCTCGAGTCGCTCGAGCGGCGCCGGCCGCAGGCCAGGGGGAGGTATGCCGCGTTCTTCCGTGCGCGGGCCGCGCGCCTCCTACGCCCCACCCTCGCCTTCCTCGCGGTGTGGGTCGCCCTCGGTGTCGTCGCCGACCTGTCGGGTCTGACGTCGAGGCCCGGCGACGCCGGTCGTCTGGCCCGCGACGCGCTCGTCATGGTCCCGCAGCTGTTGTGGTTCGTCGGGATCTATCTCGGCGCCTGCGCCTTCGCCCCGCTGATGCGTGACCTGCACCGGCGGTGGGGCCTCGGTGTCGTCCTGGCGCTGGTCGCGCTGGCGTGCCTCGTGGACGTCGTGCGCTTCGGCGGCGGCCCGGAGCTCGTCGGCAACCTCAACTTCGCACTCGTGTGGTTGGCCCTGCACCAGCTCGGGTTCGCTTGGCGCGACGGCCTGCTCACCACCGCGCGGGGCTGGCTGATGGTAGTCGTCGGCTTCGGCGCGATGGGCCTCGCGGTCGCGTGGGGGCCCTATCCGGTCTCGATGGTCGGGCTCCCCGGCGAAGCGGTCTCCAACATGGCACCTCCGACCGCGGCGCTGCTGGCGCAGGGCATCGGCATCTGCGGGCTCGCCGTCGTGCTGCGGCCGGCCATGGCTCGCGTTCTGGCGAGACCGCGCGTGTGGCGGGTGGTCGTCTCCGCAGCGCCGTTCGCGATGACGGCGTTCCTCTGGCACCTCACCGCGCTCATGGCGGTGCTTCTCGGGCTGCGTGCGGTGGGTCTGGAGCAGCCGGCCATCGGCTCGTGGGCCTGGTGGCTCTCGAGGCCGTTGCTGTTCGCCGTCCTCGCCGTCGTCACGGCCGTGCTCGTCGCGGTGTTCGTGCGTTTCGACCAGGGGAGGAGGACGGCCGACGACGGCATCGTCGAGGGCCGCCCCTGGGTCGATCCCGTCGCAGCGGTCTCGGCCGGCGTGCTCTTCTTCGGCATCCTCGTCGTCTCGATCGTCGGCGTCGACGTGCTGGGCAACCGGCCGGTCTTCTTCCTCGTCGGCGACGTCGTGCCGGCCGCCGGTTTCGCCGTCCTCGCCCTCGGCCTCCTGCTCCTCCGCGGCACCCGCCCGCGCCACCAACCCCTCCCCCTGACCTGATCGAGAGAACACTCCGTCATCCCTCTTCCAATCGAGAGAACACTCCGTCATCCCTCTTCCAATCGAGAGACGCTAAGTCACGGCATACATCGATGGCGTGCGACGGAAACTCGATGGCACAGCAGGATCGGCGCCCCTACCGTCGAGGCATGGACACGAGGCTCATCGACGTGCACGACGACGAGGTGTGCGCCCGGGCGTACGACGTCATCATCGCGAGCAAGGACCACCAGCGGCCTTGGCACCAGCCGCCTTCTCTCGCTGAGACGCTCGTCGAGTGGCGGCACGTCGACGAGGCCGAGCGCATGGAGATGTGGGGCGCCTGGGACGGCGACGAGCTGATCGGAGTCGCCACGATCTGGCTGCCGATGAGCGACAACACCTCGATGGCCTGGCACGACGTCCAGGTCGACCCGGCCCACCGACGACGGGGGGCCGGCTCGGCCCTGCTCGACCGCATCGTGGCCCGTGCCCGCGAGGAGTCGCGGCCGACGCTCGTCACCGACCTGATGGTTCCGGCCGACGCCGACGACCACGCGTACCGGCGCTTCGCGGAGAAGCACGGCTATCACCTGAGCAACACCGAGATCATGCGGCACCTGTCGCTGCCCGTGGCGGAGGACCTGCTCGGCACGTACGCCGACCGCGCCCGCGCGCGGTGGGAGGGGGACTATCGCCTCGAGACCCACGTCGGCGGTGTGCCTCCCGAGCTCCAGCCCTCCCTGTGCGCGGTCATGAACCAGCTGGCGGTCGACGCCCCGACCGGCGACATCGACTTCGAGGAGGAGTCGCTGACGCCCGAGCGGTACGAGGAGTACCTCGAGCTGTTCCGGCAGCAGGGACGCGTGCGCCTGACGACGGTCGCGGTCCACGAGGCCACGGGTGACGTCGTCGCCTACACCGACCTCATGCTGCCGTCGGGTGCGCCGTCGGTCGCCTGGCAGTGGGGAACCTTGGTGCACAAGGCCCACCGCGGTCGACGGCTCGGCATGGCGGTCAAGGTCGAGAACCTGCGGCGCCTGCAGACCGACCACCCCGAGCGGCAGCGCGTCGTCACGGGCAACGACGACACGAACTCGTGGATGGTCTCGATCAACGAGGACCTCGGCTTCCGCATCGTCGAGCTCTGCCCGGCCTACCAGCGCAAGCTCTGACCTCGCTCAGCCGCCCGTCAATCGAAAGAGCAGTTCGTCTCCACATGCGGGACGAACTGCTCTCTCGACGGGTCTCCGGGGGTGACGGAGTGTTCTCCCGCTCAGAAGGCGGACTCGGGCACGTCCATGAGGTCGTTGTCGGTGGCCTCGGCGATGGCGCGCTCGGCCGCGATCTTCGGCAGGACGTTCTTGGCGTAGAACGAGGCCGCGGCGACCTTGCCGCGATAGAAGTCGGCGTCCTTGCCGGAGGCGCCGCCGTCGATCGCGGCCTGCGCGACCTCGGCCTGGCGCAGCAGCAGCCAGCCGACGACGAGGTCACCGGCCGACAGCAGCAGGCGGGTCGTGTTCTGGCCGACCTTGTAGAGGTTGGCGACATCGCCGCCCATGCGCGGATCGCTCTGCATGAGCGTCGTGATCATCGTCCCGACGATGCCCTGGATGTCCTCGAGGGCCTTGCCGAGCAATTCGCGCTCGGTGTCGAGCGAGCCGCCGAGGTCCTTGGCGAACTCCTGGATCTGCCCGGCGACGTGCTGGAGGGCGGCGCCCTTGTCGCGCACGATCTTGCGGAAGAAGAAGTCGAGGCCCTGGATGGCGGTCGTGCCCTCGTAGAGCGTGTCGATCTTGGCGTCGCGGACGTACTGCTCGATCGGGTAGTCCTGCAGGAAGCCCGAGCCGCCGTAGGTCTGGAGCGACTCGGTGCCCAGCAGCACCCAGGCGCGCTCGGAGCCGAGGCCCTTGACGATCGGCAGCATGAGGTCGCTGATCTTGTTGGCGAGCTCTGCGTCGGAGCCCTTCGCGAGGGGTGCCGCGGGGTTGCCGGCCTGGGCCTGGTTGACGGTGTCCTGCTGGCTCGCGGTGTAGACGACCAGCGCGCGCAGGCCCTCGGCGTACGCCTTCTGCAGCATGAGCGACCGGCGCACGTCGGGGTGATGGGTGATGGGGACGCGCGGGGCCGACTTGTCGGTCATCTGCGTGAGGTCGGCGCCCTGGACGCGCTCCTTGGCGTACTCGAGGGCGTTGAGGTAGCCGGTCGAGAGCGTGGCGATCGCCTTGGTGCCCACGAACATCCGGGCGTTCTCGATGACCTTGAACATCTGCGCGATGCCGTCGTGCACGTCGCCGAGGAGGGTTCCGACGGCGGGCTCGTGCTCGCCGAAGGTGACCTCGCACGTCGTGCTGACCTTGAGGCCCATCTTGTGCTCGACGTTGGTGACGTGGGCGCCGTTGCGCTCGCCGAGCTCGCCGGTCTCGAGGTCGACGTGGAACTTCGGCACGATGAAGAGCGAGAGGCCCTTCGTGCCGGGCGCGGCTCCCTCGGGGCGGGCGAGGACGTAGTGCACGACGTTGTCGACCATGTCGGACTCGGCCGAGGTGATGAAGCGCTTGACGCCGCTGATGTGCCACGTGCCGTCGGGCTGCTTGACGGCCTTGGTGCGGCCGGCGCCGACGTCGGAGCCGGCGTCGGGCTCGGTGAGCACCATCGTCGTGTGCCAGGCCTTGTCGACGATGTGCTTCGCGAGCTTCTTCTGGTCGTCGGTGCCGAGGTGCCACAGCAGGTTGGCGAACGAGTAGCTCGCCGTGAACATGTGGATCGCCGGGTTGGCGCCGCACACCATCTCGGCGACGGACCAGCGCAGCGAGGCGGGGACGACCATGCCGCCGAGCTCGGCCGGCACGTCGAGGTTGCCCCAGTCGCCGTCGACGTAGGCCTTGAACGACTTCTTGAACGAGTCGGGCATCGTCACGGTCTGGGTGGCGGGGTCGTACACGGGAGGGTTGCGGTCGCTGTCGAGCAGGCTGTCGGCCAGCTCGTGCTCAGCCAGGCGTGAGACCTCGCGGAGGATGTCCTTCGCCGCGTCGACGTCGACGTCGGCGTAGATGCCCTGCCCGAGGACATCCTGACGGTTGAAGACCTCGAAGAGGTTGAACTCGAGGTCGCGCACATTGCTCTTGTAGTGGCCCATCGGGACCCTCCACGTTCTGTCGCTCGTCGTGCGTCCGCGTCGGCGGGCGCGCCAAGTTACTGGCCGGTCACTTCCATGATGCTACTGACCGGTAACGAATCGCAAGGGCAACAGGTCACGGTTGCGCCACGCACTCCCGCGCGTCGTATCCCGGCTGCCGCGGCCCGCGTGCGTGTGCACGCGCCGGGGTGGTGCCGTCGAGAACCGCTCGCCCCGTCGCGTCCCATCCGGGCCGCGGGCCGCGGGCCGCGGGCCACGGACTCGGCCACGCCGCGCATCGCGGCTGCCGGGCATGCGGAAGGGCCCGGTCCGACAGGACCGGGCCCTTCGCGTTGGAGCAGGCGGCACGAATTGCACGTACGTCTTCCCCCTGGAAGAGGGCTGTTCTGCTACTGAACTACGCCTGCGAGGCGTCGCAACCGTAGCAACAGTCGGGTGTCGTCGTCCAAACCGGCACGCCGGAGGCCGGCCACCGCGAGGCAGCCGGCTCCCAGCCCACGCGCAGCGAGCCGTCGGAGTCGCGCGCCTATCGTTGCCTGTGACCGGACGACGCGGCGACCTCGGACGAACGGCCCGCACGCTCGCGGCCTTCGTCGCGGCCGCGGTGTCGGCCGGGCTGTTGGCGGCCGGCCTGTGGACGCCTGCAGTGGCGGCCCTCGGCGGGCTGTCGAACGCCGGAAGCGACGCCTTCCTGGACCTGCCGAGCACCTTCACCATGGCCCAGCTCGCGCAGGGGTCACGGATCCTGGCCGCCGACGGCTCGGTCATCGCCACACCCCAGGACCAGGACCGCGTCGTCGTCGACCTGTCGCGGGTGGCCCCGGTCATGCGCACCGCCCAGGTGGCCATCGAGGACAGCCGCTTCTACGACCACGGCGCCATCGACCTGCAGGGCCTGACCCGTGCCGTCGTCGAGGACCTGCGCACCGGTCAGGCCAGCGAGGGCGCGTCCACGCTCACGCAGCAGTTCGTCAAGCTCTCACTCCAGGAGCAGGCGCTGCGGCAGGGGCAGGACGCTGCTGCGCGGGCGGCCGTCGCCAAGACGATCCCGCGCAAGCTCATCGACCTGCGCTATGCCGTCGCCCTCGAACGCTCGTGGACCAAGGACCAGATCCTGCAGGGCTACCTCAACCTCGCCTACTACGGCGACGGCGCCTACGGCGTCGAGGCCGCCGCCCGCCACTACTTCGGCGTGCACGCCAGCGCCCTCACCCTCACCGAGGCTGCGACCCTCGCGGGGCTCGTCCAGAGCCCCAGCACCACCGACCCCGTGCACCACCCGGGCGCGGCGCAGGCGCGTCGCAACGTCGTGCTGACGCGGATGAAGGCGCTCGACGAGCTGACGCCGGCGCAGTATGCCGCGGCCGTCAGGCACCCGCTCTCGCGTGACCTCGACGTCACGCGCCCTCCGGCGACCTGCGGCGCGTCCCAAGACCCCTACTTCTGCTCCTTCGTCATCGCGTGGCTCGAGCAGCAGCCCGCCCTCGGCCCGACGGAGCAGGCCCGTCGAGATCTGCTCTTCCAGGGCGGCCTGACGATCCGCACCACCCTCGACCCGTCGGTGCAGCGCACCGTCGACGCGTCCCTGCGCGCGGTCGCGCCCGAGCACAACGCGTTGGGCGTCGCCGCCGCTGCCTTCGTCACCGAGCCGGGCACCGGAGCGGTGCTCGGCCTCGGCCAGGACACGACGTACGGATCACGCACCGGCTCGACGGAGCTCGACTACGCCGTCGACCGTCGCTACGGAGGGTCTGGCGGGTTCCAGTTCGGGTCGACCGCCAAGGCCTTCGCGCTCGTCACCGCGATGAAGCAGGGGTTGGGCACCCGCGCCTCCGTGAACGCGCCAGCCGCCGACAACCACCACCCGGCAACCTTCAGCGCCAAGCAGTTTCCCCAACCGTGCGGAGTCGGCAGCCCATGGTCGGTCTACAACGACGAGCCGTGGAAGGGGGGCTCCATGTCGCTCAAGCAGGCGACGGCGCAGTCGACGAACACCGCCTTCGTGGCCCTCGCGAGCCGCATCGGCGTGTGCGCGATCCACTCCACGATGACGGCGTTCGGCATCCACGGTGGTGACGGACAGCCCCTCGGCACCTACCCGCCACAGGTGGTGCTCGGCGCGCAGGCTGTCTCGCCCCAGACTATGGCCGAGGCGTACGCCGGACTCGCCGACCACGGCACCGTCTGCGACGTCCACCCGGTTTCGAGTGTCGTGCAGGGTGGTCGCACGCTGTGGGCGCCGCCTCCGGCCTGCAGGCAGGTGGCCGACCCGGACGCCGTCGACCAGGCGACCCAGTACCTGGAGTACAACATGACGCACGGGTCGGGCATCCTCAACCAGCTGCCCGGGCGGCCGACCGCCGGCAAGACCGGCACGTCCGACGGCAATGCGCAGTCGTGGTTCGTCGGCTACACGCCGCAGCTGGCCACCGCTGTGTGGGTGGGCAACCCGGTCCACCCGACTCGGCACATGTTCAACGTGTCGATGGCAGGCAAGTCGTGCGCCTCGATGACCGGCGCCTGCTACGCCGCCCCGATCTGGCGCCGGATCATGGACGGCGTGCTGTCGGGAGAGCCCGTCGAGCCGATGCCCTGACGCGGGCTGGCTCGTGGACCTCAGGACATCGGCGCCGAGTCAGGAGCCGTCGCGGACCCGACGCGCGAAGGCGGACGATCGCGCCCGGAGCTCCTCCACGCGCCGGTCGACGAGCGAGGCCGCGTCGAGCCCGCCCTCCATCGCGTTCGGCGGGCGGCTCACGTGCTGGGAGCAGCTGAAGTCGGCGTGGACGAGAGTGCCGAGGCTGTTGCCCTCGCGCCCGGCGGCGCCGGCCCGGCGCGCGACCCACAGCCGCACGTCGGCCGTGGCGAAAGCGTCCTCGCACCAGGCGCACATGGCCCTCGCCTTGCGCGTGTGCTCCGACGCCCGAAGGACGAAGGCCACGGCCTCGTCACCGACGGGCACGACGGCATACGCCCTCTGGGGGTTGCTGCGGTCGACCCAGCCTAGAAAGTCGAGCTGCTCCCAGGGGAGGGTCTCGAGGTTGCCCGGGATGCTGGCCTGCTTCGCCTCGCGGCGCGAGCAGTTTACGAGGGCGGTGCGAATCTCGTTGTCTGTCAGTGGTTTCACGGTGTTCCTGTCAGTGGGGCAGGACCGGGTGACCCGGTCAGCCGGGGTGGGTGAGGTGACGCGGGACCGTGACCGCTGAGCAGGCCATGGAGGCCACCCACCCCTCCGCGGGACCTCCCGCTGACGACTGACGACTCCGGTGCGGAGCGGCGTCCATCGTGCGCCGGAAGCCTGTCAACGGTCCAGTCGTTTTCGGACGGTTTCGTGTGTGGCCGTCCGAAAACCCGCCTTGAGGAGGTTTGTCTTGGCAACATCTGCCGATATCGAGCCGTGACCTACACGGTTCAACGATTCGTCTGCGACCGTCGATGCAGTTCATCGGCCGGGGTCCTCCCCGGCCGGCCCGCCGGTACGCCGAGTCCTGTCCGCCGGTCGGGGCAGTTGCGCATCACGCGGACAGGAGCGGGGGACCCACTTTCTGGGCCGGCTAGGACCGGTTCTTGGGGTGAAGCCGCGACATGCGGCCGGGCCACTTCTGCCCGAACCCGACAGCTCACCTCGAAGGCGTGGGAAGGAACCCGACCATGCCCGCTTCGAGTCCTGCACGCCCCGCACGACCTGCACGACCCGGGCGCCACCGGCGCCCCGCACGACGACTGCCGCTCCAGTCCCTCGCCCTCACCCCGCTGCTCGGCGCCGCGCTCCTCGTGGGCACCGGCGGCGCACCGCCCGCCTCCACGACGGCGCCGCCTGCCGCGGCTCCGCAAGCCGTCAAGGCAGCGCCGAAGAAGACTGTCAACGTGGCCTCCGCTCCCGTGGCCGCCGTCCCGCGTCGCATCCAGGCGCTTCGCCTCACGGCCGCGCAGAGGGGCAAGCCCTACCGTTGGGGTGCTGCCGGACCGTACGCGTTCGACTGCTCCGGCCTCATCTACTACGTCTACCGGACCCGCTTGCACGTCGCGCTGCCCCGCACGGCGAACGCCCAGCGCCTGAGGACCGTGCGGGTGGCCAAGTCCAACATCCTCGCCGGCGACCTCGTCTTCTTCATGAGCGCCGGACGCGCCTACCACGTCGGGGTGTACGCGGGCAGCGGCAAGGTCTGGCACTCGCCGCGACCGGGCCAGCGCGTGCAGCTCTCGAAGCTGTGGACCAGCGCCTGGGTGGCCGGCCGGGTGCGCTAGCCCGGAACAGACCTCCCAGCAGGGCTCATCTCTCGCGCACATGGTCGTCCGGTCCACCGTCACGACGGGCCGGTGCCCACGCCAGCGTGGCCGTCAGGGACCCCGACGGGCCGTTCCCCCCACGACCCGTTCAGACCCTCATGCCGCCACGTCGACCCCTCCGCGCGGGCCATCCTCCCCCGGGGTGGACCGCCTCGGCGGTCGCGACGGGCACAGGACCGGATGAAGGAGCCGCAGGTAGGGAATGCTTTCCCACCTGCGGCTCCGTCATGGATGGAGCGAGCGACGGGAATCGAACCCGCGTATCCAGCTTGGGAAGCTGGCGCTCTACCATTGAGCTACGCTCGCACGGGCCGCCGGCTGGTGCCCTGCAAGGGCTCGCGAGGCGGCACGCGGCGTCAGTGTAGCCGACGCCGCGCCAGCGCACTGACCGCGACCCCAGGGGCCCACGACCGTCATGGATCTGACCAAGCAGTCCGCCTTCGTCGACCACGTCCGCGGGCGTGGGGGAGCCACGGCGCAGGTGGCGGTGACCCTCGAGCAGTTCTTCGACGGCAACGACTGCGAGTGGAGCATCGCACCCAACCGGCCGGAGGACGTGCCGCTCGCCGCGGTGCGCAAGGTGCTGCTCGACCTGCGCTCGCACCCTGAGGTGCACGACGTCCGGGTCGAGCTCGACGTGCTGGAGTTCGAGGACTTTCCCGACGACGAATGGCCTTACGCCAGTGGGTTGGCCGTCATCACCACACTGCAGCCCGACGAGGTCGACGCGATGACGATCGACGCCGACACCGAGTCGAGCGGTGGCCCGGCGGAGGGCGCTGACTGGCTGGTCGACGCGCCTGGCGTGCCGGAGGGACACCACTACGTCGGCGTGTGGTGGGACTGATGGGTCCCACCGAGGCCGGTCTGGTCGAGGGTGTGCCCGAGCAGGTTACCGACGCGCTCTGCTACCACGGCGAGGGCCCCGTCTGGTCGTCGACGTGGGGTGGTCTGCGCTGGGTCGACATGCTCGCCGGTGACGTCCTCACGCTGCGTGCCGACGGCTCGGTCGACCGGATGCACGTCGGCGACGTGGCCGCGTTCCTGCGCCCTCGCGCGCGGGGTGGCTGGGTGGTCGCGACCGAGCGCGGGCTGTCGCTCGCGGACGACCCGGACGGCATACCCGAGCCGTGGATGGACCTCTGGGACGACCCGTCGACACGCATGAACGAGGGCGGCGTCGACGGCCGGGGCCGGCTGTGGGCGGGGACGATGGGCTACGACCGGGTGCCAGGCACCGCCACCCTCTACCGCGTCGACGCCGAGGGTGCGGTCGCCACGGTGCTACCCGACGTGACGATCTCCAACGGCATCGACCTCTCGCCCGACGGCCGTCACGCCTACTACGACGACACCCCGACGGGTCGCACAGACGTCTTCGACGTCGTCGACGGCGAGCTGACGAACCGTCGACCGTTCGTCACCCACGACCTCGGCCATCCCGACGGCCTCACGGTCGACAGCGCCGGCAACGTCTGGGTCGCGCTCAACGGCGCCGGCCGGGTGCGCTGCCACTCGCCGGCCGGCGACGTGCTCGCCGAGGTCGAGCTGCCCGTGCGGCTCACGACGGCCTGCACGTTCGGCGGCGACGACCTTCGCGACCTGTTCATCACGACGTCCCGCGAGAACCTCGACGACCCGGAGCCCGCGGCCGGTGCCCTCTTCCGGGTGCGCGTCGGCGTGCCCGGGGTGCCGGTGCGCGCTTTCGCCGGCTGAGGCGTGCGTCAGTGTTGCGCGTGGCGCAACACTGACGCACTGTTCGCCGAGGAGGTATGCCGTCTCGCGGGCATACGGCTCAGCCCGAGTGGGTGATGCCGCCGTCGGCGGAGTAGCCGAACGTCGAGACCACGCGACCTGGTCTGTGCGGAAAGCCGGCCGGCAGGCCCATGGGGCCGCCTGACGGCTCACCCCCAGGGCCGCCCGCTCCGCCGTCTGCCGGCTCGCCCGACCCGACGCCCAGCAGGCTTCGCGTGAGCCGCTGGGAGTCCGAGAGCAGCTCGTCGAGGGCCAGGCCGAGGTGGTCGTCGGCCGGCTGTTCGTCGGCCAATGCCGCGGCGAGCACCGCCCGCCGCACGAGCTCCTTCGTGAACGACGCGGTGGTGCCCTCGGTGCGGGCGGCAGCGGCCGACATGGCCTCGTGGCCGAAGAGGTGGCCGCCGTAGAGGTGCAGCAGCTCGAGCCGGCCCTCGAGGTCGGGCAGCGGGATCTCGGCCGCGAGGTCGACACGCCCGGGCCGCTGCGACAGGGCCACCTCGAGGTCCTCGACACGGTTGGTCGTCAGCACGAAGGCCACGTCGGCGTCCGCGTCGAGGCCATCCAGCGCGTCGAGCACCTCGAAGAGCAGGGGTGAGGCGCCCATGGAGAAGGAGCGGTCCTCGGCGACGAGGTCGCAGTCCTCGAGGACGACGATGGCGGGCTGGTGCGCCCGGGCCACCTTGGCGGCGTCGTGGATGAAGCGCAGCGAGCCGCCGCTCAGCAGCACCGCTGTCGTGCCGGGCGTCGCCGACAGCAGGTGGCGCACGGTGTGCGTCTTGCCGGTGCCGGGCGGACCGTAGAGCAGGACGCCACGCTTGAGGTGCTGGCCGTGGGCGAGCAGCCGCTCGCGCTGCTCGCCCATGCCGATGACGTGGTGCGACACCCGCTCGAGCAGGCCCTCCGGCAGCACCACCGCGCCCGCGTCGACCGTCGGGCGCGCCACGAACGTCACGCCGGAGATGCCCGGGCCGTAGGGATCGGTGCCGAACGTGATGACCTGGCCGCGGAGGATGCTCCGCTCGTCCATGAGCTGCTGCACCCGAGCCATGAGTGCCTCGGAGAGGTCGCGGTCGGCACCCATCACCTCGATGCTCCCCAGCTCGCGACCGAACTGGCGGTTGGCGCCCTGCTGGCGCACGGCGACGGGGAAGCCCTCGAACCGGAAGAGGCGGATGCCCGACGTGACCACCTGCCGCTGGTCGTCCTTGCCCGGACCGGTCGGCATGCGGTCGTAGTCCACCTGCCCGACCGGCAGCCCCGACCCGTGCAGCCCCTGGACCAGGTCGCCGAGTGACATGTGGTGGCGCATGTCGCCCGCGATCCCGACGACCGTGCGGTCGGGGTCGCCCTCCGACACCTCGGTGAGGGCCAGGTCCGCGTCGACCATCCGGTGCGGGGGCACCGGCTGCGCGACGACCGCCAGCGCGCGTGGTTGCACCCCGAGGTGCGCGGCAAGGACGTCGACGAGGCGTGGGCCGTCTCCGTCGCTCGGGACCCGTTCGAGCACGGCCCGCACGACGCGGTGGAGGTCGTCGAGGAGCGGCTCGACGGACGGCGGTGGCGAGGCGGCGTTCGAGGGGTCCATGACGTGACGATAGGCGGCGCGCGGGGTCCACAGGGCAGGAGCGGGGGAGTGTTTCGAGCACCGCGTTATAGCCTCGACCCGTGCTGCTCTCCGACAAGGACATCAGGGCCGAGATCGCCGCCGAGCGGGTCGTGCTCGACCCGTGGGACCCGAAGATGGTCCAACCGTCGAGCATCGACGTCCGGCTGGACAAGTTCTTCCGGCTCTTCGACAACCACAAGTACCCCTACATCGACCCGGCGGCCGAGCAGCCCGACCTGACGCGCCTGGTCGAGGTCGGCCCCGGCGAGGAGGGGTTCGTGCTGCACCCGGGCGAGTTCGTGCTGGGTTCGACCCTCGAGGCCGTGACGCTCCCAGACGACCTCGCCGCCCGCGTCGAGGGCAAGAGCTCGCTCGGCCGGCTCGGCCTGCTGACCCACGCCACGGCCGGATTCGTCGACCCCGGCTTCAGCGGTCACGTCACGCTCGAGCTGTCCAACGTCGCGACGCTGCCGATCATGCTCTACCCCGGCATGAAGATCGGCCAGCTCTGCTTCTTCCGGCTCAGCTCGCCGTCCGAGAACCCGTACGGCTCAGCGGCATACGGCTCCCACTACCAGGGCCAGCGCGGCCCGACAGCGAGCCGCTCGTTCAAGAACTTCCACCGCACGCAGGTGTGAGCACCACGTCCGGGCCGACCCGCGCCGACTCCCGTATGCCGCTCGCGTCCCTCTCGTGGGACGCGCAGCCCGCCGCTGCCGGGGTGGTGGTCCTCGTCATGCACGGCGGCGCGGTCGACGGCTTCGAGCCCAACCACCCCTGGTCGCACAACGTGGCCCGGCTCGTGCCGTTCGCCCGCGCGCTGCGCAAGATCCCGGGCCCGGTCGCCGTCGCGCGCCTGCGCTTTCGCGTGCGCGGCTGGAACGGCTCCGAGAACATGCCTGTCGTCGACGCGCAGTGGGCGCTGCGACAGGTGCGTGAGACCTACCCCGGCACTCCCGTCGCCCTCGTCGGCCACTCGATGGGCGGTCGCGTCGCGATGCACCTCGGCGACGAGGACGACGTGCGGCTCGTCGTGGCGCTCGCGCCCTGGATCGAGCCTGACGACCCGTGGCCGGGGCAGGGACGACGCACCGTCGTGATCCACGGCGACCGCGACGTCATCTGCGGTCTGAGCAGGTCGCGTGAACGCATCGAGAAGATGCGGGCGGACGGCCTCGACGCGACGCTCGTGCGTGTCGCCCGGTCCGACCACGCCATGCTGGTGCGCGCCCCGCTGTGGACTGCGCTCGTCACCGAGACCGTCGCAGCCACGTTCGCGCGCGAGCTCGGGGGCTCCGCCGAACCGCGGTCGGGGCCTGTCGGCGCCGTGGTGGCGCAGGTCGTGCACTCCGGCGGGGCCACGATCGACATCTGACCGTAAGGCGAAGGTTCGCAGCGCCGTGGGTGCTGGCGGGTACGTTGAGGGGCATGATCCGCTTCGACGGCGTGACCAAGCGTTACGGCGACTCGTCCGGGGGCAACGGGGGGCAGGGGTCCGTCGCCGTCGACGACCTGACGCTCGAGGCCCCCACCGGCAAGATCACCGTGCTGGTCGGGCCCTCCGGCTGCGGCAAGACGACCACGCTGCGCATGGTCAACCGCATGATCGTCCCCACGTCCGGCACGATCTCGGTCGACGGGCGCGACACCGCCTCGCTCGACGTCGCCGAGCTGCGCCGGGGCATCGGCTACGTCATCCAGCACGCCGGCCTCTTCCCCCACCGAACCGTCCTCGACAACGTCACCACCGTGCCGCGTCTGCTCGGCACCGACAAGAGGACCGCCCGCGACCGTGCCATGGAGCTCATCGAGCGCGTCGGCCTCGACCCCGCCATGGCGCGTCGCTACCCGGCCCAGCTCTCGGGCGGTCAGCAGCAGCGCGTCGGCGTCGCGCGTGCGCTCGCGGCCGACCCGCCGGTCATGCTGATGGACGAGCCGTTCTCGGCCGTCGACCCCGTCGTGCGCGAGCAGCTGCAGAACGAGTTCCTGCGGCTGCAGTCCGAGCTCGGCAAGACGATCCTCTTCGTCACCCATGACATCGACGAGGCCGTCAAGCTCGGTGACCAGGTGGCGGTGTTGCGCGTGGGCGGCGTTCTCGCACAGCTGGACTCGCCGGCTCGTCTGCTTGCCGACCCTGTCGACGACTTCGTCGCCGGTTTCGTGGGGCGCGACCGCGGCTACCGCGCCCTGTCGTTCGCGGCCGCCCCCGAGCTGTCGCTCGCCGACGAGCCGACCGTCCGTCTCGGGGCCGGGGCAGACGACGTGCGTGCCTTCGGTACGCCGTGGGTGCTGTGCGTGGGTGACGACCGCGAGCCGCTGGGCTGGGTCCGCGCTGCCGCTGTCGAGCACGAGGTGACACGCAACCTGCTCCATCGCGGTGGCACCGTCGCCTCGACGTCGGGCTCCCTGCGGGCGCTGCTCGACGCGGCCCTGTCGTCGCCCAGCGGCCGTGGTGTCGTCGCCGACGACGACGGTCGCCTGGTGGGCACCATCACGGCCGCCGAGGTCGTGCCGGCGATCGAGGCGCGACGCGACCGCACGGCATACGCCCCCGGGGGGCAGCACCCGGCCGAGCGGTCCGGCGACGGCGCCTCCGAGGTCCCCACCGAGGAAGCGACCGCGCGGTGACCTGGGCGCTTGACCACCTCGGCGACATCGTCACCCGGGCCGGCCAGCACGCCTGGCTCGCTGGGCTGCCGCTCGTGCTCGGCCTCGTCATCGCCCTGCCGCTGGGCTGGCTCGCGTCGCGCACGGCGTGGCTGCGGGCGCCGCTGCTCACGACCACCGGGCTGCTCTACACGATCCCGTCGCTGGCCCTGTTCATCCTGCTCCCGCCGATCCTCGACACGAAGATCCTCGACCCGGTCAACGTCATCGTCGCGATGACGATCTACACCGTCGCGCTGCTCACCCGCACCGTCACCGACGGACTCTCGTCCGTCGATGCCTCCACCCGGCAGGCTGCTGTGGCGATGGGCTACGGCCCGGTGGCCAGGTTCCGGGCCGTCGACCTGCCGCTCGCGGTCCCGGTCATCGCCGCCGGCCTGAGGGTCGCCGCCGTGAGCAACGTGAGCATCGTCAGCGTCGCCTCGCTCATCGGGGTCTCGCAGCTCGGCTACTTCCTCACCGACGGCTACGCCCGCACCTTCCCGACAGAGGTGTGGGTCGGCATCATCGCCTGCCTGCTCCTCGCGCTCGTCTTCGACCTCGTGATCCAGGTCGTCTCGCGGCTGCTGACGCCCTGGACCCGGGTGGTGGCCGCGTGAGCTTCTCGTCGATCTGGGGCTGGTTCACCGATCCCACGCACTGGCAGGGCGTCGACGGCGTGCCGAACCGCGTGGTCGAGCACCTGCTCTACACCGGCCTCACCCTGCTCATCGCCCTGGCCGTGGCGGTCCCGGTCGGTGCGTGGGTCGGCCACTCAGGCCGAATGCGTTGGCTGGTCACGGGCGCCAACGCAGCCCGGGCCGTTCCGACGCTGGGGCTCCTCTTCGCGGTGTCGATGTTCGTGGGGCCGCTCATCAAGAGCGACCTCGCGTTCGTCATCCCCAGCATCACCGTGCTCGTCCTGCTCGCGATCCCGCCACTGCTGTCGGGCACGTATGCCGGCATCGACAGCGTCGAGCCCGCCGCGCGCGATGCGGCGCGTGGGATGGGCATGACGGGCTGGCAGGTGCTGACCAAGGTGGAGGCGCCGATCGCGCTACCCCTCTTCCTCAGCGGACTGCGCAGCGCGACGCTCCAGGTCATCGCGACCGCGACCATCGCGGCCTCCGTGAGCCTGGGCGGACTCGGTCGCTACCTCATCGACGGTCTCGCCTCGCGCGACTTCGTCCAGATGGTCTGCGGCTCGATCCTCGTCGCCGCCCTGGCCCTCGTGGCCGACGGCATCCTGGCGCTCCTCGAGAAGCGGGCCGTCTCGCCGGGAATCACCGGGCGGACTCCGCGTGTTGCCCGATCACGAACTCGCACCACCGCTCCAGACCAGGCGGCCGTCCTCGTGGGCAGCCCATCCGAAAGGGAACGTCCATGACACGCACTCGCTTCCTCGCCGCGGGACTGCTCCTCGCTGCCGTCGTGCCGCTCGCCGCTTGCGGTGGCGGCGGCGACCCGCTCGCGCCCGCCACGCAGCCGGGCGCCGGCTCGACGGGCGGCTCCACCGGTGGCTCGACCGGTGCCGCCGGCTCGGTCAAGATCGGCTCGGCCGACTTCCCCGAGGCTGCCCTGCTCGGCGAGATCTACGCGCAGGCCCTCGAGGCCAAGGGCACCACCGTCACGCGGCAGTTCAACATCGGCAGCCGCGAGACCTACCTCAAGGCCATCACCGGGGGCGAGGTCGACATCCTCGCCGAGTACACCGGGTCGCTGCTCAACTTCTACGACAAGAACGCCAAGGTCACGCAGCCCGACGAGGTCTACTCCGCCCTGCAGAAGGTCGTGCCGCAGGGACTCACCGTTCTCGACAAGTCCGCCGCCCAGGACAAGAACTCGCTCGCCGTCACCAAGGAGACCGCGAACGAGTGGTCGCTCAAGGCGATCCCCGACCTCGCCGCGCACCAGGGTGACCTCACCATCGGCGCCCCGGCCGAGTTCAAGACCCGTCAGCAGGGCCTGCTCGGCCTCAAGTCGGTCTACAACATCACGCCCAAGGAGTTCCGCCCGCTCCAGAGCCAGGCGACCGTCGAGGCGCTGAAGAACGGTCAGGTCAAGGCCGCCAACATCTTCAGCACCGACCCCTCGATCGCGGCCAACGGCTTCGTCGTGCTCGACGACCCGCAGAGCCTCTTCGGCTCCGACAACGTCGTGCCGCTCGTGCGCACCGAGAAGGCCGACTCGGTCAAGGCGGCGCTCAACGCCGTCTCCGCCAAGCTCGACACCCCGGCCCTCGCCGACATGGTCAAGCAGGTCGTCGTCGACAAGAAGGACGCCGCCGTGGTCGCCAAGACCTGGCTGGCCAGCGCCGGCCTCGCCTGACGCAACCTGCAGCCAGAGGCCCCCGCGACGCGTGCGGGGGCCTCTGGCATACCGCTCGGGAATGCCGAGATCTCGATAATGGTTCTCATGATCGTCGCGAGAGTGTGCGACCACGAACCTCAAGGAGCACCCATGGCCAAGCGAACTGACCTGCGTCCCGTCGTCACCCTCCGCTCGACGGCAGGCACGGGCTTCAGCTACGTCACGACGAAGAACCGCCGCACCCAGCCCGACCGGCTCGTGCTGCGCAAGTTCGACCCCATCGCGCGCGAGCACGTCGACTTCCGCGAGACCCGCTGAGGCACCAGACCGCCGAACGGGCGATCGAGAGAACACTGCGTCCGCGAGAGGGGCGATCCACAGCCTCCCGTCCACGGCGAGAACCGAAAGAGCAGTCCGTCACCACAGGTGACGGACTGCTCTTTCGGTTCTCGGGTAGAGCGCGGGGCGTGGGCCGATCAGGGCGCCACGAGCGCGGCGTGCGGACTAGCGGACCAGGGGCCGCGTCGCCGAGTCCGAGGTCGCCTCTGTCGAGCGCGGCTCGGAAGGCGCCCAGCTGACCGTGACCGGCGCCGGCACGAGCGGGGCGAAGGTGGCCACGACGTCGATGGCGTCGCGCAGCAGTCGCACCAGGCGCTCCTCGGGGTCGTCGACGCACGCGCGCGCGATGCCGTCGACCGCCAGGGCGACGATCTTGGCAGCGTTCGCCGGGCGCACCGCTGCGGCGTTGAAGCCGAGGCGGGCCAGGTGGATGCGTGCCCAGCGTTCGGCTGCCGGCGACGTCGCCAGGGCCGCCCGGGACGCCCTCGACAGCTGCCCGGGTGAGCGGCCGTCCTGCTCGGCGAGAACGCCCTCTGCGTTGAGGATCGCGAGAGCCATGACGTTCTGCCGCTCCTCGGCCGACACCGGCAGCGCCGACCGGGCGGCGATGAGCACCAGAGCGGCCGGCACGCGCGGGTCGTCGGGGTTGAGGCCGACCACCTCGGGGATCATCGTCACGAGCCGTTGTCGGTGCGTCTCGTCGAGCATGTCGTTGACGCAGCGCGCCAGCGTGGCGAGCACCGGGTGGGTGCACACGGGATGGTCGCTCCAGCGTTCACCGGCGAGGAACGATGCCATCTCCATGAAGCAGGCGCCTTTGCGCGCGCTGCGGTGCCGGCCTCGGGACAGGACTGGCACACCGTCTGGGACGAAGGGGGCTCGTCGTGACATCGTCGCTCCTCGGACTTTCCCTCGGGACCCTGCGGGCGGGTCCTTTCATGGTGCGCCTCAAACACGCGCTTGACCACCCTTTGGTCCCACCCACCAGTCGGGAGTCCGGTCGGACCGGGCTATGGCTTTCCACTCGAACCTGTCGATCCGGTGCGAACCGTGTGCACAATCGGCGCATGCCCGTCGACGAGCAGAGCTCCACGCGACCCGAGTCCGACAGCACCGGGGTCCGCGCGCATGTGGCCGACTCGTGGCTGAGGTCCGCGGCGGCAGGCGTGCAGGTCGACACGGTGGATGCCCCGATCACGCTGCCCGGTGACGCCCTTCGCGACCACCGGTCGGCGCATCCGCTCGCCAGGGTGTTCCCGCTGCTGGACGACGTGCTCGGCCAGGCGGCCCGCGACTGCGACGCCGTGATGGCGGTCTCGGACGCGTCCGGGCAGCTGCTCTGGGTGTGTGGCACACCGAGTGTCCTGCGCCGCGCCGAGTCGATCGGCTTCGTCGAGGGCAGCAACTGGGACGAGCGGCTCGCCGGTACCAACGCCCCGGGCATGGCCCTGCGCCTCGACCGCTCGGTCAACGTCCTCGGGGCGGAGCACTTCCGTCGGTCGGTCCAGCACTGGAGCTGCGCGGCGACGACGATCCACGACCCGTCCGACCAGAGCATCCTGGGCGTCCTCGACATCACGGGTGGCGACGAGATCGGCGTGCCGCAGACCATGGCGATGGTGCGGGCGGCCGCGCGGATGGCCGAGTCCGAGCTCGCCAGGGAGCTGCTCGTCCGGTGCCGAAGCGCCGCGTCGGCGGAGGTGCCCGCCGGCGGGGGGCTCTCGGTCCTGATGGAGTCGCTCGGCCGCAACGACACGCTGCTCACGATCGACGACGGCCGCGGCCGCCGACAGACCGTGCGCCTGAGCCCACGCCACAGCGAGATCCTGCTGCTGCTCGCGTCGGCACCGCGAGGGCTCTCGGGCGACGAGCTCGCCATCCTGCTCTACGAGGAGGACAGCAGCGCCTCGACCCTGCGCGTCGAGATGGGCCGGCTGCGCAGCCTGCTCGGTGACGACCTCCTCGCGTCGAGGCCCTACCGGCTCGTCGCCGGGCTCGCCGGCGACTGGCTCGCCGTCGAGGCCCACCTCGCGGCCGGTGACGTGGCGAGCGCGATGCGCTCGTACCGCGGCCCGCTGCTGCCGCGCTCGGTCGCGCCGGGGGTGGTCCGCCTGCGCGAGAGCATCGAGGGCGACGTGCGCACGGCCATCCTCCGCAGCGGGCGCGCCGACCTCATGTCGGCGTGGACCCGGTCCGCATCGGGCGCTGACGACTACGAGATGTGGCAGGCGCAGGCGCGGGTGCTCGGCCCGGGATCGCCACTCATGCCCCTCGTGCACAACCAGATCCAGCGCCTCGACCGCGAGCTCGGCAAACCCTGACCCGTTCCGCCCCGTCCCCCTCGAGTCGAGTGCCCACTTTCCTACGTCGGGAACTGGGCACTCGACTGGGAGGCCGGCCGTCCGCTTTGGTCGAGTGCCCAGTTCCCGACAGGCGGGGGCGTATGCCGTGAGGCCACCACCGGCATACGTGACGCAACGTGGTTGCAACGTTGCGCTGCCTAACGTCCTGCCAACCCCTTCGAGGGGAGACCACCAAGGATGTTGGGAGATCAACCATGACCGTCTACGCACCGCCCGGGCAGCCGGACTCGCTCGTCACCGTGCTCGACCGCTACGGCCACTTCATCGGCGGCAACTGGGTCGACCCGAAGAAGGGCCTCTGGTTCGAGAACACCTCGCCGGTCAACGGCAAGCCGTTCTGCGAGGTCGCCCGCGGCACCGAGGAGGACATCGAGGCCGCCCTCGACGCCGCCCACGCCGCAGCTCCGGCCTGGGGACGCACCTCCCTCGGCGAGCGCTCGCTCATCCTCAACCGGATCGCCGACCGCATCGAACAGAACCTCGAGGCGCTTGCCGTCGCCGAGACCTGGGAGAACGGCAAGGCCGTCCGCGAGACCCTCGCCGCCGACCTGCCGCTGGCCGTCGACCACTTCCGCTACTTTGCGGGCGTCCTTCGGGGACAAGAGGGTTCGAGCTCGGAGATCGACGAGAACACAGTCGCCTACCACTTCCACGAGCCGCTCGGCGTCGTCGGCCAGATCATCCCGTGGAACTTCCCGATCCTCATGGCCGTGTGGAAGCTCGCCCCAGCGCTCGCTGCCGGCAACTGCGTCGTGCTCAAGCCCGCCGAGCAGACGCCGTGGTCGATCCTCAAGGTCGTCGAGCTCATCGGTGACCTGCTGCCGCCCGGCGTCATCAACGTCGTCAACGGCTTCGGCGTCGAGGCCGGCAAGCCTCTCGCGAGCAGCCCCCGCATCGCCAAGATCGCCTTCACCGGCGAGACGACGACCGGGCGCCTGATCATGCAGTACGCGTCGCAGAACATCATCCCGGTCACCCTCGAGCTCGGCGGCAAGAGCCCGAACGTCTTCTTCGACGACGTGCCCCAGGAGCGGGATGCCTTCTACGACAAGGCACTCGAGGGCTTCACGATGTTCGCCCTCAACCAGGGCGAGGTCTGCACCTGCCCGTCGCGCGCCCTCGTGCAGAGCTCGATCTACAGCGACTTCGTGCCCGACGCCGTGGCCCGCGTCGAGAAGATCAAGCAGGGCAACCCGCTCGACACCGAGACGACGATGGGAGCCCAGGCGAGCAACGACCAGCTCGAGAAGATCCTGAGCTATCTCGACATCGGCCGTCAGGAGGGCGCGAAGGTGCTCACCGGCGGAGAGCGCAACGTGCTCGACGGCGACCTCGCCGAGGGCTACTACGTCGCGCCCACCGTCTTCGAGGGCGACAACTCGATGCGGATCTTCCAGGAGGAGATCTTCGGTCCCGTCGTCTCGCTCACCAGCTTCGGCGACGAGGCCGACGCGCTCGCCATCAGCAACGACACGCTCTACGGCCTCGGGGCCGGCGTCTGGACCCGCGACGGCTCACGCGCCTACCGGATGGGTCGTGGCATCAAGGCCGGTCGCGTGTGGACCAACTGCTACCACCAGTACCCGGCGCACGCCGCGTTCGGTGGCTACAAGCAGTCGGGCATCGGCCGCGAGAACCACAAGATGATGCTCGACCACTACCAGCAGACGAAGAACCTCCTCGTCTCCTACTCGCCGGACGCGCTCGGGTTCTTCTGAGCGCGGCGGCCCCCGTGGCCAACACGCCCGCAGAGACGGCCGCACCCGGTGCGCCTTCGGCTTCCCCCCGCCGGGTCGACCTCACCGGTGAGGCGGCGGACCTGCTCCGCCGTCTCACCGGGATCCACGGTCCGTTGATGTTCCACCAGTCCGGTGGCTGCTGCGACGGCAGCTCTCCCATGTGCTACCCGGCCGGGGACTTCATCACGAGCGAGGCCGACGTGCACCTGGCCGACCTCCACGTCGACCGGGTCCGGGCGCCGATCGGCTTCTGGATGTCGGTCTCCCAGTACGCGTACTGGAAGCACACCCACCTCACGGTCGACGTCGTGCTTGGCCGCGGCAGTGGCTTCTCCGTCGAGGCTCCGGAGGGTGTGCGGTTCCTCATTCGCTCGCGGCTCTTCTCCGACGAGGAGACTGCCGCGCTCGGGCTCGAGGCGCCCAGAGTCAACCGAACCGGCTGAGGTGCAGGCGAACTCGTCAGACCGGAGGTCCGCACCCGTTGCCCCCGGTGCGGACCTCCATCCTCGTCAGGCCCGGGGGCGTATGCCGTCGGGCTCAGGCAGGGGGCGCCGCGGCCTCGCGCCGTTGGCCGGCGCGCTCGAGCGCGTCCGCGACGAACCCGCTCGCCTTGAGCTCCTCGACCAGCTCGCGGAGGAAGGCGACGGACTCGGCCGAACGCGTACGGGTCGTGCCCACTGCCTGCCGGATCTGCATGAACGCACCGTCGACGACGCGGAAGCCGGAGTTCGCCTCGGCGAACGCGGTGACGGCTTCACGGATGCCGGCCCCGGCCTCCAGGGGCTCGGAGACGAGTGAGGCGACGCCGACGTCGTTGCGGACGAGCGTGGCGTGCTGCAGGGCGCGGGTGAGGTGCAGGTCGTACGCCGAGCCGGCCTTGACCGCGACGCGGACCCCGTCGGTGTCGACGTCGTCGACGGTGCGCAGGGCCGAGGCCGCGGGCACGACATAGGCGCCCTCGATGACGACGTACGGCTCGGTGAACGCGACCTCGGCCTCACGGACGGGGTCGATGGCGAGGAAGCAGATGTCGGCAGCGCCGGTCGCCATGGCCTCGAACGACTTCCGCGCCCCGTCGAACGTGACGAGCTCGACCGGCACGCCGAGGCGTTCGCCGACGACGTGGGCGATGTCGACCGTCACGCCTCGCGGCTCGTCGAGCGTGCCCTGGGCGAGCACCGCGTTGCCGAGGTTGATGGAGGCTCGAAGCGCCCCGGTGGGGGCGAGGTCACGGGCGACGGCAGTCAGGTCGGCACTCACCGGCCCATCGTAGGACCGGGCCGAGCCAACAGCTGCGGGGTGGTGCCCTCCCGGCCCGGCGGCCCAAGGACCGCGGGGCCGGGCGGCGTTGCCATCAGGGGTAGTCGACGACGGTGACCGGCACATCCGGGTTGGCGATGGTGGACGAGCCGCCCACGCCGTTGACGACGTTGCGGATCCCACCCTTGCCTTTGGACGGGTCGAGGAAGATCGTCAGCAGGTCGTGCAGGCGCACCCCGGGGGTTGTCGGCACCTCGAACGCGTTGGCGGCGAAGATGTCGACGCCCTGGTTGAAGAAGCTGTAGGACCCCATGCCGGATCCCGAGAAGCTCTTCACGCCGGACCCGACGAGCAGGGCAGGGTAGCCATCGTGGCCCGGCCGTGACATCCAGGCGACCTGGCTCGGCGGGTCGTAGGGCATTTCGTTCTGGAAGAACGTGACCGACCCGTGCTCGCCGTTCCAGATGACCTCGGTCTTCTGGTAGTGCTCGACGAAAAGCCCTGTCGCAGTGACGTGGTCGCCGTTGACGACGAGACCGGTGTCGGCCGTGTTGCTCGTCCACCCGACGCCGTTGCCGTGGTCGGCACGCCAGGCCCAGATGTCGTCGAGCACGACGTGGTCGCTGTTGACCTCGAGGCTGACGGTCGCCTTGCCGACGTACGGGCCACCGATGCGGAAGAAGACGTCCTGCAGGCCGGTCGGGTCGGCGCCGCTGCTCCAGCCGGCCCGGCCAGCCGCCGGCGTCCCGGCAGCATGCTGGGTCCCGATCTGGAGCAGGACCGGCGAGTTGACCCTCCCGGCGTCGAACGTGATGCCGGCGATGTCGACGCCCGGTACGTCGGCGACGCTCATCGCAACCTGTCCCTTGGTCGGGGTGAGGCTTGCCAGACCGAGCCCGAGGACGACGGTACCGGCATGCTTGACCTTGAGGGTCTGGTCGAGGTTGTAGACCCCGGGGGTCAGCAGCAGGTTGCGGCCGCGGGCGAGCTCGCGGTTGATCGCCTGCGCCGAGTCCGACGGCTTGGCCACGTAGAAGTCGTCGATGCCGATCGAGCGCCCGGGGGTCGACCCGGATGCCCACGAGACCCCGCTCGTGCCGGTGGCGGCCGCCGGCACGAAGACGCGGTAGGCGCCCTTGCCGTCGACGTAGAGGTAGGGCTTCTCGCGGCTGACCGGGGTGCGGTCGACGGTGGTGTAGGGCCCGCACCCGTTGGGGACGGCCGGGAAGCATTCGGCGGGCGCGCCCTCGACGCCGGAGAAGACCTGGTTCCACACGCCGTTGGTCCAGCCGTTCAGCCTGCTGTTGCGCACGAAGAACTGCTGCTGCGAGCCGTTGATGACGGTCCCGTCGAACATCGAGTCGGCGATGAACCCGCCGCTCGCGAAGGACGGCCCCGTGCAGTAGTCCATGAGCGTCGTCGTGCCCTGGACGTGCACGCGGCGCAGCGGCGCGGCCTGAGAGACGGCCCAGAACTCGTTGGCGTAGCAGCCGGCGCTCGAGTTGCTGACGTTGATCGTCAGGTTGGACATCGAGCGCCAGAAGTTGTCGAGGGCGATGCAGCTGCCGGCGGTGCACTGGTTGTGCACGTAGACCGATCCGTTGATGACGACGTCGCCCGGGTTCTTTCCGAGCCCGGCGACCTCGGTGTAGTAGCCGACCTCGACGTTCAGCGGGTCGGCGGCGCTGCCGTAGGTGCCGGGTTTGAAGAGGATCGCGTGCCGTTCCGCGCCCATCTCGTTGGACACCTGCGCGGCGGCCACGGCGTCCACCTTGGCCTGGATCTCGGCTGTCGACATGGACGGGTCGAGCACGAGAGTGCCCGCACCGAGGTCGGGGATGGCGGTGGCCGCGGCCACGGCGGACGAAGGCGCGGGGGCAGCTCCGGCCCCGGCGACGGCAATGGTCGGGACGGCCGCGGTTGCGACGGCCAGGGCCGCGAATGCCAGTCGGTGGAGCACGCGGGAGGGCCGCTCACGTCGATCTCGTCGTTGAGTCATGCGCTCACGATTCACCGTCGGGTCGGGTTGGGCAAGAGTTTGTGAGAGCGTTCTCACGGTGTGGCGCAGTGCCGCAGATTCCGGATCTCGCAACTCCCCGCAGCGGTCCCGACCGGCCTACGCTGACGCGAGTCAGCGTCGCGCCGAGGAAGGGAACGCGGATGGTCGCACGTCGAACGGCAGTGGGCATCGGGGTCGTCGTCGCAGCAGCGCTCGCCGGCACGTCCCTTCCGGTCCAGGGGGCCCAGGGCGCACCGTCGCCCTTCAACCACACAGCCACCGGCACCGTGTTCCTGCCCAACCCGGTCCAGGACCTCGGCAACGAGCTGCTCACCGACCAGAAGGACGCCGACTACGCGGCGTTGGCGCCGGCATACCACCGGGTCACGCTCACCGACCTCGACGGGTCGGGCACGCTCACCGGGGCGTACGCAGCGGTCAAGAGCTCGACGGGCAAGCCCGCCGCCAGCATCGACGGGGCCTTCCCCGCGTTTCACCGCGACGCCGACCAGTTCGAGCAGGTCATGGGCTACCACTGGGTGACAACTGCGCAGCGCTACCTCCAGCACCTCGGGTTCGGGTCGACCCTGCGGCCCGTCAACCAGCGACAGATCGAGGTGCGCGTCGGCCAGTTCGGCGGTGACAACTCCTTCTTCAAGGACACGAAGGCGAACATCACCCTCGGCAAGGGCGGCGTCGACGACGGTGAGGACGGCGAGGTCATCGTCCACGAGTACGGCCACTCGGTGCAGGACGGCCAGGTGCCGGGCTTCGGCACCGGCCCCGAGTCCGGCGCCATCGGTGAGGCGTTCGGCGACTACCTCGCCGTCGTCGTGACGAGCTGGGCCGCCGGCGCCCCGACGAAGACCCCCGAGGCGTGCGTCGCCGACTGGGACTCGACGTCGTACACCAGCGACGTCCCGCACTGCCTGCGTCGCCTGGACGGCAACAAGCACTACCCGGCGGACGTCATCGGCGAGGTGCACGCCGACGGTGAGATCTGGTCGCGGGCGCTCTGGGACATCCGCACCGCGCTCGGCGACACGAGGGCCAGCACGCTCATCGTCGAGGCGCAGTTCGCCTTCACGGCCGACACGTCGTTCCGTGACGCGGCGACTGCCACCGTCGCAGCCGCCCGGCGGCTCTACGGGGCGTCGGCCGCCACGGCGGTGACCCGGGCGTTCCACGCACGCGGCATCCTCTGACCGCACGAACCATCGACGAAGAGGCCCCTCCCCGAGCGGGGAGGGGCCTCTTCGTGCCCTGGGGGCGTATGCCGGCCGGCCGGGTCAGGCGACGGGTGCGGGCTCGGGGTCCGGCTGGGGCTGAGGCGTTTCCGCCTCGGCCGGCTCGCCGCCCCCGTCGCTGCGGCGCACCGCGGCGAGCAGCATCTGGGCCACGTCGACGACCTCGACCTCACCCTCTGCCTTCTTGCCGTCCTGCACGGCGGCGTTGAGGCCGTCGGTGAGCATCACCTTGCAGAAGGGGCAGCCGACGGCGATGCGGTCGGCACCGGTGGCGAGGGCCTCCTCGGTGCGGTTGTTGTTGATCCGGGTGCCGAGCTTCTCCTCCATCCACATGCGGGCGCCGCCGGCGCCGCAGCAGAACGACTTCTCCTTCGAGCGCTCCATCTCGGCGTACTCGACCCCGGGGAGGATCTGGAGCAGCTCGCGCGGCGGGGCGTAGACCTGGTTGTGGCGGCCGAGGTAGCACGGGTCGTGGTAGGTGACCTTGGCCCCGGTGGAGGCGGCGCCGGTGAGGGTGCCGGCCGAGGCGGCCTCGCCCGGGCGGGCCACCGGGGTCAGGCGCTTCTCGCGCACGAGCCGGTTGAGCAGCTGCGTGTGGTGCAGCACCTCGTACTGGCCGCCGAGCTGGGGGTACTCGTTCTTGATGGTGTTGAAGCAGTGCGCGCAGGTGACGACGATCTTCGTCGCGCCGACCTCGTTGAGGGTCTCGACGTTCTGCTGCGCGAGCATCTGGAAGAGGAACTCGTTGCCGGCGCGGCGGGCGGAGTCGCCGGTGCAGGCCTCGCCGTCGCCGAGCACCGCGAAGGAGACGCCCGCGGTGTCGAGCAGCTCGGCGACCGCGCGGGTCGTCTTCTTGGCGCGGTCCTCGTAGGCGCCCGCGCAGCCGACCCAGAAGAGGTAGTCGACCTCGTCCAGGCTCTCGACGTCCTGGCCGACCTGCTTGACCTCGAAGGGGAGGTCCTTGGCCCAGTCCATCCGCAGCCGCGGCGCGAGGCCCCACGGGTTGCTGTTCTTCTCGAGGTTCTTGAACAGGCCGTTGAGCTCGGACGGGAACGCCGACTCGATGAGGTTCTTGTAGCGGCGCATGTCGACGATCGCGTCGACATGCTCGATGTCGACAGGGCACTGCTCGACGCAGGCTCCGCACGTCGTGCACGACCACAACACGTCCTCGTCGATGACGGCGTCAGGTCCGTGCGGGTTGTAGGCCGTGAGCGGGTGGCGGATGTCGTAGCCGGTCTCGCCGACGAGCTGCTCGGTCGCGACCGCGCCCTTCGTGGCGTCGGAGAAGTTGTCGGCGGCGGCGTCGATGCCGGCGGCGCGGACCTCCTCGGAGGCGAGGAGCCACGGCGACTTGGCGTGCGCGTGGTCGCGCAGCGCCATCACGAGCAGCTTCGGGCTGAGCGGCTTGTCGGTGTTCCACGCCGGGCACTGGCTCTGGCAGCGGCCGCACTCGGTGCACGTGGTGAAGTCCAGCAGGCCCTTCCAGGTGAAGTCCTCGACCTTGCCGACCCCGAGCGCGGCGTCCTCATCGAGGTCCTCGACCTGCTCGAAGTCGAGCACCTCGCCGCCGACCTTGATCGGCTGCAGCTCGCCGAGGCTGGTGCGGCCGTCGGCGTGGCGCTTGAAGAAGATGTTGAAGAACGCGAGGAAGCGGTGCCAGGCGACGCCCATCGTCGGCTGCAGCGCGATGGTGATCATCCACGCGAAGCTGATCAGGATCTTGATCGCGGCGATGACGACGATGAGGTTCTCGATCGCGCCGACCGACAGACCCGTGAAGAAGTTGCCGATCCAGCCGGTGAGCGGGAAGTGCAGCGCAGTGTCCATGCCGGTGCCGGTCTTGCGGGCGAGCGTCCACTCGAGCGCACGGAGCAGACCGATGCAGAGGGTGACGCCGAGGATCGTCAGCTCGACGTAGTAGGCCTGCCACCACGTGGACCCGAAGAAGCGGCTGCGGCGGCCGTCCTCACCGGCGGCGGAGCGCGGGTGGTTCTTCTGCCGGATCGCCATGAGCAGGACGATCGAGATGAAGCCGGCGAAGGCGAAGAAGTCGGTGACCCACTCGTAGAGGAAGAAGTGGCCGATCACCGGCAGCACGAACTCCGGCTGGAACAGCTGCCCGAACGCATTGAGCAGGGTGAAGAACAGGACCCCGAAGCTCACCATCGTGAACCAGTGGGCCACCGCGACGACCGGCAGCCGCGACATGCGGGTGTGGCCGAGGAACTCGCGCAGCAGCGTGCGCGTGCGGGCCCCCTTGTCGTCACCGCGGTCCTCGGGCTGCCCGAGCCGGAACGTCGCGAGGAAGTGGTTGACCGTCTTGACCAGCAGGGCCACGGCCACGGCGGTCACGCCGAGACAGACGACGACGGCGACGATCTGGAGGGCAGTCATGGCGGCGAGTCTACTGACGAGTTAGCAAGCGCTTAGTGAATGTGACGGCCGTCGCGGCGTGACACTCGTCCCTTCGCAAGGCCACGGCATCCGAGGACGTATGCCGCAGGGCCGGCTCCAGGGCCGGCTCTGCGCGGACGCCACGCGTACGAGCACGGCGCCACCCGGCATATGTCGTCGGCGCGCCGTGGAGCGCCCGGATCATGGTCGGCCCCTTGGCAACGGATAACCGTGTGTTGGAATATGCATAACGAGGACTCGGTTGTCGCAGACAACCGAGCGGACCGAGAGTCCACCGATGCCAGCGCACCCAGCCGCACCCAGCCGAAAGGGCCCCAGCAATGCCGATCTACGAGGACGTCACCAAGCTCATCGGGAACACGCCGCTCGTGCGCCTCAACAAGGTCACCGACGGAGCCGAGGCGACGGTGGCGGCGAAGCTGGAGTTCTACAACCCGGCCAACTCGGTCAAGGACCGCATCGGCGTCTCGATCATCGACGCTGCCGAGGCCAGCGGTCAGCTGAAGCCCGGCGGCACGATCGTCGAGGCGACCTCCGGCAACACCGGCATCGCGCTCGCCATGGTCGGTGCGGCCCGCGGCTACAAGGTCGTGCTCACGATGCCCGAGTCGATGAGCAAGGAGCGCCGCGCGCTGCTGCGCGCCTTCGGCGCCGAGCTCGTCCTCACCGACCCGGCGACCGGCATGAAGGGTGCCGTCGCCAAGTCCGACGAGATCGCCGCCGAGCGCGGTGGCGTGCTGGCGCGTCAGTTCGCGAACGAGGCCAACCCCGAGATCCACCGCAGGACGACCGCGGAGGAGATCTGGAAGGACACCGACGGCGAGGTCGACATCGTCGTCGCCGGCATCGGCACGGGGGGCACCATCACGGGTGTCGGCCAGGTGCTGAAGGCGCGCAAGCCCGGCGTGCAGATCATCGCCGTCGAGCCGGAGGAGTCCGCGATCCTCAACGGCGGCCAGCCCGGCCCGCACAAGATCCAGGGCATCGGCGCCAACTTCGTGCCGGAGATCCTCGACACCTCGATCTACGACGAGGTCATCGACGTCAACGCCGACACCGCCGTGAAGTGGGCGCGCCGCGCCGCGACCGAGGAGGGCCTGCTCGTCGGCATCAGCTCGGGCGCCGCCATCGCCGCCGCCGTCCAGGTCGCCCAGCGCCCCGAGAACAAGGGCAAGACGATCGTCGTCATCATCCCGTCGTTCGGCGAGCGCTACCTGTCCACGGTGCTCTTCGAGGGCCTGGTCGACTGACGCCGTCCCGCACCACCCCTCAGTGCCACCAAGGAGACGTGCATGAGCACCGCACCCCAGATCGACCGCAAGCACAGGCAGGCCGAGCCGCCGCTGACGCTCGTGCGCGGTGAGGGTGGCGCGGGCGTCCCTGCTGGTGCGCCCGCCGGGCCCGTTGCGCCCGAGGCCGAGCCGCCGACGTATGCCGGTCCGTTCGGTCTCGTGCGCAAGCTCGCCGACCGCTTCGTCGAGGACGTCGACGGGGCGATCGAGCGCGACCCGGCCGCGAACTCGCGGCTCGAGGTCGCCCTCACCTCACCGGGCCTGCATGCGATCTGGGCGCACCGCGGCATCCACGAGCTGTGGAAGCGGCCGGGCGGTCGGCTGCCCGCCCGGGTGCTGGCGACGGTCGCGCGCTCGGTCACGGGCGTGGAGATCCACCCTGCTGCCAGGCTGGGCCGGCGCTTCTTCATCGACCACGGCATGGGCGTCGTCATCGGCGAGACGGCCGAGGTCGGCGATGACGTCATGCTCTATCACGGTGTGACCCTGGGTGGCCGCTCCATGCAGCACGTCAAGCGGCACCCGACCGTGGGCAACCGCGTGACCATCGGTGCCGGCGCCCGCGTGCTCGGCCCGGTGCTGGTGGGCGACGACGTGCAGATCGGCGCCAACTCGGTGGTCGTCAAGGACGTGCCGAACGGGTCGGTGGCCACCGGCGTGCCGGCGGTCGTCCGCTTCCCGAAGCGCGACACCGCGAACCAGTGGCTCGACCCGGCGATGTACATCTGAGCGCAGCTCGCTCGCGAGCTCCACGGACGCTCCCTGAAGAGGGCCCCGACCGCAACCCGGCCGGGGCCCTCGGCCGTCCGCGACCTGAGGTGGCCGGGCCTTGAACCGTCCTGTGATCGGGCGCGAGATCGCCCAGCCCCTCTCGTCCAGGCGCAACAGCTGCGCGATCAGCAGCAGTTCGTGACGCCGGACGACCTCGAATCGACGGGCCCGCCCAGCGCCCGGTCGTCAGCCGGTTAGACTTCCGCGGACACTGGAGGGCTCGCATAGTGGCCGAGTGCGGCGGTCTTGAAAACCGCTATGGGTTCATAGCCCATCGTGGGTTCGAATCCCACGCCCTCCGCAAGATGCTCCGTCGGCGCGGAGCGCCTTCGGAGCATCTGCGGAGGCGCGGGATGAAGGGAAGCGCTGAGCCCGGGCGAGGGACGAACCCGGAATCAGCGCGGAGTCCACGCCCTGCGACCATCAGCGCCGGAGCCACGAGAGCCGCCGGCAGGGCCACCCACGACGGCCGACGTGCCAGGTGCCCGAGCAGCCCCAGCACGGGTCCGGTGACGAGCGCAGCCACGCACCAGAAGAAGGTGGCGTTCCAGTCGAGCCACGGCGTGATCCCCACGGCGGCCTTGGCGACGTAGTACGAGAGGACGGCCACGAGCAGGCCGGCGGTCGCCGAGAGCACGGCCGACACGGTCCGGCCGGCGGCCCAGCCGAGGGCGAGCCCGAGCAATCCCCAGGCCCAAGGCGCCCCGAGCCAGCCGCTGACGTAGCGGAGCCAGACCACGCCCGGATCGGGCCGCAGGGAGAGCACGCCGTAGCCCGACGCCAGCGCGCCCAGGATGATCGACCCCGCTCCCAACGCGACTGCTGCGCCCAGGGAGTGCACGGCCGTCCGGCGGCTCACGGGTAGGTCGCCCAGTACACCTTGCACAGGGCGCCGATCTGGATCGACTCGGAGATGTGCGCGTCGGCGTGGTCGAACTGCCACGCGTACACCTTCTTGCTGGTGGTCATGACGGCAGTCGCCGAGTGGTAGTAGGAGGTGTCGTAGTACTTCGACCAGCAGTGCTTCTGGCCGTTCTCGTCGTACGAGCCGTAGGTCCACACGCCACCGCCGACGTCCTGGCGTCCGTAGGAGGCCGCGGGAGCGTCGCGGGGTCGACGACGCCGCGGGACGGGGGTCGGAGGACGAGTCGAGCTCGACCCAGCCGCCCACGGTGCGGCCCTCTGCGTCGACGACGGCCCCCGACTGCGACGGTCGGGGCGGCGCCAGGTCGGGTGACCCGGGCGACCCCGGCACGCCGGCGGCACTGGCAGCAGCCGGCGCCAGCGCTGTAGCGAGGACGAGACCCGCGGTGGTGGTGAGTGCTCTGCCAGGCCGTGCGCGCATGGTGGCCCCTGTGTCTCGTTCGGCTCGACCGAGCCCCGTCGATGGGCGGGCGACCATGCCCGCTCTGCCGATCCAAGCGCTCACGGCCGAGGTCCGCCACCGGAGTCGAGATGTGCACGTGGACATGAAAAAGGTCTCCGGGGGAGCCGGAGACCTTTGTTCTCAGGTGCTCGAGCCGGCGCTGCCGGTGCGAGCGGGTGCACGTGCTGTTCAGAGCAGTCCGAGGCGCTCCTCGAACGTCGTGCTGGAGTTGTACTGACCGACCGGCGGGGTGGGTGACGGACGGTTCATGGCCGCGAAGAACGACACGATGTACGACATCTCTGTATTCAGTTTCCTTGGATGGCAAAGCCCCCATCCGACGCGTCGTTGGGGGCTCGGTGGTCGACCGTCATTGCGGGACGATCAGGACCGGCAGACCATCCGCGACCCGACCGGGAGCATGGCCGGGCCGTGGGTGACGTCTGCGAGGCAATCATAACAGTTCCGCAACCATGCTCCTGACCACCATTGACCTTCGTCGGTCATCGTGAGATACGACAGTGTGACCAGACCTGCCCACCCGGATCCCGGGCCACCGACCGCCGAGATCCTGAGCCGTCTGGCCCCTTTGGACCTGCCCGCAGCACACCCACTCGTCCTGCGTGGCAAGCGATTCGACGCCTCCACTCCGGCCGTGATGGCGATCGTCAACCGCACGCCCGACTCCTTCTTCAGCGGTAACCGGCATGACGACCTCGAGTCGGCGAAGGCAGCTCTGGCCCGCGCCGTCGAGCTCGGTGCCGACCTCGTCGACGTCGGGGGAGTGCGGGCCGGCCAGGAGGGGGAGGTCGTCGACGCCGACGAGGAGACTCGTCGGGTCGTGCCGTTCCTGCAGTGGGCGCGCGCCGCCTTCCCCGACGTCATCCTCAGCCTCGACACCTGGCGCTCGGAGGTGGCCCGAGAGGCCGAGGGCGTCGTCGACCTCGTCAACGACACCTGGGCCGGCCATGACCGCGACCTCGTCCACGTCGCGTCGGCCATCGGCGCCGGCTACGTCATCTCGCATACCGGCGGGCTTCCGCCTCGCACCGACCCGGTCGACGTCACCTACGGGGCCGACCCTCTGGACGTCGTTCGAGACGTCGTGCGCACCCTCGCCGACGGTGCCCACGAGGCCGAGCGAGCCGGCGTACCGAGGGAGCGCATCCTCGTCGACCCGACCCTCGACTTCGGCAAGACGACGGCGCACTCGCTCGAGGTCCTTCGGCACACCGCTGACGTGGTCGCGCTGAACTACCCTGTGCTGCAGGCGATGTCGCGCAAGGACTTCGTCGGTGAGGCCCTCGACCTCCCTGCCGAGGAGCGGCTGGAGGGCTCGCTCGCGGCAACGGCTGTCGCGGCCTGGCTCGGAGCCACCGTCTTCCGCGCACACGACGTGCGGGCCACGCGGCGGGTGGTCGACATGGTGGCCACGATCCGCGGTGACCGGCCCCAGCAGGTGGCTCTCCGAGGCGTCCGGCCCGCCGAGCCGCGGGAGCCGTCGATGGGAGCCCCGCCGAACGGCGCGTGAACCGGGCAAAAAGCAATCGGTCTGACGGGCCGACCGGACGGTATTCTGCTAGGTTCGTCGCGGTTGCAGTTGCAGTTCCTCGTAGTCGAGCAGGTGCCCGTCATCCGCAACGATGGCGGGATTTCTGTGTCGGCTTCGGTGGGTTCGCCCGTCGAGTGGAGTCAAAGCGGCAGCTTGGGATTCGCGAGGTGCGTTGTCCCACACGCTAAAGAAGGAAGAGTTACCGGTATGGCACAGGGAACCGTCAAGTGGTTCAACGCTGAGAAGGGCTTTGGTTTCATCGCCCAGGACGGCGGCGGCCCCGACGTTTTCGTCCACTACTCGGCCATCCAGTCGAACGGCTACCGTTCGCTGGACGAGGCACAGCGAGTCGAGTTCGAGGTCACGCAGGGTCCGAAGGGCCCGCAGGCCGACGCAGTTCGCCCGCTCTGATCACACGAGATCAACAGCAACGAGCGACACCAACCTCAGTCGTTTGTGACAAAGCCCCCGGCCATCGGCCGGGGGCTTTGTTGTGTAGAGGGGCGCAGGCCTCTCGGGGCCTGGGCTCAGCCGCACTCGTCGTAGGACGCGGTGGTGGGCGACGACGACGGCGTCTTGGTCGGCTTGGGGCCGGACGTCGAGGTGGTGCTGCTGGTCGGCGTCTTGACCGGTGGCGCGATGCCCTTCTTGATGAAGGCGTGGATCGCGTCGTAGTCGGGCCGGACCGAGTTGAAGTCGGGCACCTGCGTCAGCGCGAGGCTGTTGATCTTGCCGCTCTTCTGGACTCGCTCGATGAGGTTGACGAAGGCGGGCAGGTTCTGCGCCGGGATGTCGGTGTAGATGTTGTCGCGGGCGATCCGGGCGATATCGGGGTACTTCGCGACCATCGAGGCGGGGTCGACCTGCTTGACGACGGCCTGGATCACGCAGCGCTGTCGCGCCTGGCGGAAGTTGTCGTCGTCGGCGGCCCGGGTGCGGGCGTACCAGAGGGCGAGGTTGCCGTTGAGGTGCTGGCGGCCGGGGCTGAAGTAGCCGGTCTCGCCGATGACGCCACCGTTGCCGTCGCTGTGGCCACCGATGGGCAGCTTGGTGCCGTTGCCGCTCAGCTTGACGTTGATCGTGACGCCGCCCATCGCGTCGATGAGCTGCGAGAAGCCCTTGAGGTCGATGACGACCGTGTGGTCGATCTTGAGGCCGAGCACCTCGGAGATGACGTTGCGCGTCTCGTCACGGCCCGGGGCCGCGCCCGAGTAGGAGCCGGGGTGGTCCTGGCGGTACTGGTCGACCTCGGACCACACGGCGTTGAGCATGCACTGGTCGTTGGCGTTCTTCTGCTCGCGGAAGCAGACCGGCCGTCCGTAGGTGCCGCTCGGGTAGAGACCGCGCAGAGGGCTGGTCTTCGGCAGGGGAACGCGCTGGAGGTTGCGGGGCAGTGAGATGAGCGCCGTGCGTCCGCTCTTGGTGTCGATGCTCGCGACGATCATCGAGTCGGTGCGGGTGCCGGTGCGGCCGACGCCGGCGTCGGAACCGAGGAGCAGGATGTTGACGCGCGCCTGGTCGGCCCACGGGTCGTCGCCCTCCGCGACCTTCGCGCCGACGCCGGGCTTGACCGGCGTGCTGCCGAAGACCTGCGCGACGGTGGTCTGGGTGATGCTGGCGTACTCGGCGAACTTGAAGGAGGACCCGGCCACGAGGAAGACCATGAGGGTCGTGAAGGCCGCCAGCGCCCGGGTGCGGGCGCGGTCGAGCCGGGTGGGCCGGGACTGCACAGCGGTCAGGATGATCGAGCCGCACCACAGGATGCCGCCGACGACGAAGGCGACCGCGAGGGCCTGCAGGACGTTGGGGCGCGCCACCACCGAGAGTGCGGCGTTCGTGAGGCCCGTGCGCATGACGTAGTAGCCGCCGACGCCGAGGCTGACGATGGCGACCAGCAGGATCAGCCAGCCGGCGCGGCGGCTGCGGGTCTGGGTGAGACCGGCACCCGGGACGACGGTGCCGAGAGCGGTGAGGCCGAGGGCGCGCCGAAAGCCCGACGACAGCTCACGTCGGATGGCCTCTCGGCTCGCGGGCGCAACGGGACCTCGCGCGTTCGGGTGGGTCATGGGATCCTCTCTCGACCGGCTCGCGCGCACGAGCCGACAGCACATTGTGCCCTGCGATCCTGATAGATGCCGCATCGGATCATGTGTCGCCGGTCAATCCGGGTCACCCCGGTTTGGGCCGTGCCCGCCGGTGCCGGTAGCCTGTGCTGGCCCGTGCATCCGACGCCGCCCCGGTGGCCGCGATCACAGGCACGGAGGCGTCGCATAGTGGCCTAGTGCGCCCGCCTGCTAAGCGGGTTGAGGATAAAACCTCTCGCGGGTTCAAATCCCGCCGCCTCCGCCAGAACGAACAGAAGGACCCCCGACACGCTTTTCGTCGGGGGTCCTTCTGCTCGTTCTACTGGAACCCGTGGGATTTGGGAGGAGCTGGGAAGTCCCCGAGGAACGAGGGGACTCCCCAGCGACGGCTCCCGCCGCCGACGTCGTTTCCTGTCAGGAGGCGGCATGACGCCGGCCGCAGACATTGGCCTCTCGAGGTGCGGCGACCCGCAAACATTGGCCTCTCGACGGTTCAGGTGGGGGCGTCCGCGCGGTGTCGCCGCTGGCGCTGGCGGTGGCGCTGTGACATGGGCAGCAGCACCCACAGGACGGCAGCGAGCAGCGCGATCGCGCCGCCGATCCAGAACGCGGTCGAGTGCGAGAGGAGCACGTCGAGCACGAGCACGACGCCGCCGACGATGCCGATGACGAGGAAGAACATCCCGGTCCCGATGAGGGTGTCGGTCTGGCGCACCACGAAGTCCTTGAGCCCTTCGCGGAAGAGCATCCGGTGCATCGCGACCGGTGCCATGAAAACGAGCGTGCTGAGGGCGACGGAGAGGAGCGTGATGACATAGATCGTGCGCTGGATGTCGCTCAGCGTCGTGAATCGCTGCTGGAACGGGATGGTCAGCAGGAACGCGAAGAGGATCTGGACGCCGGCCTGGGCGATGCGAAGCTCCTGCAGCTGCTCGCCGAAGTTGCGGTCGATGCGTTCGGCTTCGCTCTCGTCGCGGGTGTAGGGCTGCGGCTCGCTCATGTGAACCATGTACCCCCATGACGGAGGGCCCGGCACCTGTCGGTGCCGGGCCCTGCATCACGTCGCCCGACCCTTACCGGCAAGCAGGGGGCGGACCGGCCTCTCAGTGCTCGCTGACGCGGGCCTTGAGGGCGTCGAACTCGGCCCACAGCTCCGCGGGGAGCTGGTCGCCGAACTTGTCGAACCACTCCTGGATGAGGGGCAGCTCCTTCTCCCAGTCGGACGCGTTGACCTTGATCGCCTTGGCGACCTGCTCGGGCGTCAGGTCGAGGCCGTCGACGTCGAGGGCGCCCTCGGTCGGCACGAACCCGATCGGGGTCTCCACGGCGTCGGCATCGCCGTCGAGGCGCTCGATCACCCACTTGAGCACACGGCTGTTCTCACCGAAGCCGGGCCAGAGGAAGGAGCCGTCCTCCTCGTCGCGACGGAACCAGTTGACGCCGAAGACGCGGGGGAGCTTGGAGGCGTCCGCGCTCTTGCCGATCTCGAGCCAGTGGTTCATGTAGTCGCCGGCGTGGTAGCCGATGAAGGGCAGCATCGCCATCGGGTCGCGGCGCACCACACCGACGGCGCCGGTGGCGGCGGCGGTGGTCTCCGAGGAGAGGGTGGCGCCGATGAAGGTGCCGTGCTGCCAGTCGCGCGACTCGTAGACGAGCGGCACGGTCGTCTTGCGGCGGCCGCCGAAGAGGATCGCGTCGATCGGCACGCCGTCGGGGTTGTCGTACTCCGGGGCGATCATCGGGCACTGCGAGGCCGGCGTGCAGAAGCGGCTGTTCGGGTGGCTCGAGAGCGTGCCCGCCTTGCCGTCCTCGGGCGTCCAGCTGTTGCCGTGCCAGTCGGTGAGGTGCGCCGGGGGCTCGTCGGTCATGCCCTCCCACCACACGTCGCCGTCGTCGGTCAGGGCGACGTTGGTGAAGACCGAGTTGCCCTTCTCGATGGTGGCCATCGCGTTGGGGTTGGTCGAGGCGCCGGTGCCGGGTGCGACGCCGAAGAGGCCGAACTCCGGGTTGACGGCATACAGGCGACCGTCGTCGCCGAAGCGCATCCAGGCGATGTCGTCGCCGACCATCTCGGCCTTCCAGCCGGGCACGGTGGGCGTGATCATCGCGAGGTTCGTCTTGCCGCAGGCGGACGGGAACGCGGCCGCGACGTAGTGCACGGAGCCCTTGGGCGAGGTCAGCTTGAGGATGAGCATGTGCTCGGCCATCCAGCCCTCGTCGCGGGCGATCGCCGAGGCGATGCGCAGCGAGTAGCACTTCTTGCCGAGGAGGGCGTTGCCGCCGTAGCCGGAGCCGTAGCTCCAGATGGTGCGCTCCTCGGGGAAGTGGACGATGTACTTCGTGTCGGAGCACGGCCACTTCACGTCGGCCTGGCCCTCGGCGAGCGGGGCGCCGACCGAGTGCAGGGCGGGGACGTATGCCGCGTCGGTGGCCTCGATCTTGCGCAGCACCTTGTCACCGCAGCGGGCCATGACGAGCATCGACACCACGACGTACGCCGAGTCGGTGATCTCGACGCCGAACATCGGGACCTTCGCGTCGAGGTGGCCCATCACGAAGGGGATCACGTACATCGTGCGGCCCTGCATCGACCCGCGGTACAGCTCGGTCATCCGAGCCTTCATCTCGTCAGGCGCCATCCAGTTGTTGGTGGGCCCGGCGTCCTTCTCGTCGACGGAGCAGATGTAGGTCTGCCCCTCCACGCGGGCGACGTCGCTCGGGTCGGACGCGCAGTAGAAGGAGTTCGGCTTCTTGCTCTCGTTGAGACGGACGAACGTGCCGGCCTCGACGAGCTGGTCGGTCAGCTCGGTCCACTCCTCGGGGGAGCCGGTGATCCAGCGGATGTCGCGCGGCTGCGTCAGCTCGGCGACCTCGGCGACCCACGCGGCCAGGCCAGCATGCGTCGTGTGTGTCTGTTTCTCGTGGGTCGTGGTCAACTCGGGGCCCATCCCTTCGCGCGCGGTGCCGCCCGGCACCACGTCGTGCCGGTGTGAAGCTGTCCGCCACGTGGATCCTGGGCGAGCCCGGATCGGGCTGCAGGTGTCCACATGCTGAACAGATGACGTGATGACTTCAAGGTACGCGTCGGCGACAGCGGCTTTGACCGCAAGCGAGAGCCCGGGCGGTGAGACGCCTCACAACGTCGCCGGCGCGCAAGAAATCCGACGCGGGGCTGTCGGTTTCTTGCAGGAATTTCACGACCCGACCGCACAGCGATGTCCGGAGCGGACGACACGGCACGCCGGCGTGTGAGGGCGGCTGTCGAGGGGGCGCAGACGGGCCGCCGGATCGGCCTCGTGGGCCGATTTCGTGGAAGCGGACCGCAGGCGCTAAGGTAACTTCTCGTTCGCCCGTCAGGGCGGATCACGCACCCGTAGCTCAACGGATAGAGCATCTGACTACGGATCAGAAGGTTAGGGGTTCGAATCCCTTCGGGTGCACTCTGTGTTGAGACAGAAGCAGGAGGCCCCGGCCCGCGGAGACGCGGCCCGGGGCCTCTTCTGTCGTATGCCATATGCCGCGGCTGTCGTATGTCGTGTGCGTCGCGCGCTGTCAGCAGACGGTGAGCGTGGCCGCGACGTAGCGTCCGGCAGAGTCGCGCACCGCGGTGAACGGGATGCCGGAGTCCCACGCGGGCATGCGCAGTTCCCCCGTAGTTGCGCTCGTCCAGCGGATGCGCGGCAGGTCGGTCACGACGCCACCGCCCCGCGAGTCACAGCCCCAGTTGTCCTTGTGCACCAGGTCGATCACGAGGAACCGCTCGCCAGCGGCGCGTGACGAGGCGGACGGTCGGGCGAAGGCGTGCGACGAGCGGGCGACCGCTTCGAGGTGGGCCAGGTCCGCGTCGAACCGGTGGGCGGCCTCAGCGCCGTTGGCCAGCTCGGCGAGCAGCTGCTCAGGTCCGGTGTGGCCGTAGGAGGGGTCGTACTCCTTCGCCGTTCGGATGTAGGTGAAGCTCTCCATCGCGGCTCGCCTCGAGGACAGGCCGCTGTAGACGATCAAGGTCGCGAGGCGCAGCTCGTCCGGCAGGCCGGCCGGCAGGGCCCGGTCGATCGCATGGATGTCCGCGGCGTTGACGGTGCGGGCGAGGGCGGGACTGATTGCCTTCCAGGGCGGCCCGGCGGCGTTGATGGCCCTGGCGGCGGCGTGCAACTGCCCGTCCATCCGCGTCGCAGCGGCGATGAAGGTTCGTAGCTGCGGCAGTGCCGTCGCGCGCGGCGTCGTGGTTGCGGTGGGGCGCGCTGGGCTCGTCGCGGTGCCCGAGCCCGTCGGGCCGGACGGTGTGACCGTCGAGGGGGTGGGGGTCGCCGACGTCGCGGTTGCCGTGCCGGTCGCTGTGGCGGTTGTGGTGGCTGCGCTCGCCGTCGGTGTCGTCGGCGGCGAGCCGCCGGTCGGCGGAGTCGAGCTCGTCCGCCCCATCAGGGCCACGACGACGGCGACCGTCGTCAGGAGGGCCACGGCGAGGAGGACGAGCGGGCGAAGCCTCACGGTCGAGGCCGGTTCGGGCGCTCTGCTGCTCACACTTCGAGCCTGCGACGAGCCGCGCGGCCTGCCCAGTGTCGGAGGTCCCGAACGGCGTGTGACGTTGGTCAAGCCACGGTGTGTGACCCCCCGCTCAGACCTCGTCGCGGTAGGGGTCGGTGATCTCGCGCAGGAGCGTGAGCGCTTCGCGCAGCTGACCCATGCGCCGTGTGCCGAGGTGGGCCTCCCAGTCCTTCTCGATGCGGCGCTCCTCGCCGCGGGCGACGGGCGTGAGTGCCTCGGCCTTGTCGGTGAGGCGGACCAGGCGGGCCCGACCGTCGCGGGGGTCGGGCACGCGCTCGACGTAGCCGGCCGCCTCGAGACGGTCGACGAGCGCGGTGGCCGTCTGTTTCGTCACCTGTGCCTGCTCGGCGAGCTCGGTCAGGCGGGTGCCGTGCGGTCCGATGCGGGCGGCGACCCTCGCCTGGGCGAGCGTGATGTCGTGGATGCCCGCAGTCCGCATCGCCGCCACCACCCGGTTCTCGACATCGCGAGCAGCGATGAACATGAGCAGGCCGATGAAGGGCTCGGAGGCCTCGGACGTCATCACACCTCTTGAACTAGTCAGCAAGCCGAACTATATTGGTCAGCCTATCGAACTAGATGATAGCGCCAAGGAATCGGCTGCAAAGCGGTTGCTCAGACCCCGCGGAGCGAGAGAATCTGTGACGGAAGGCGATCGACATGGCATCCAGGGCAACGGCAGCCGATCTCGACCTGATCTGGTCGGAGATCGACGACCAGCGCATCCGCACGGTGGCAATGCTCGAGGGGCTCACCGCCGACCAGTGGGACCACCCCTCGCTCTGCGAGGGCTGGACGGTGCGCCACGTGGCCGCGCACCTCACCCTGCAGCGTCAGCACGTGCCCGACATCGTGCGCTACCTGGCCAGACACCCCAGCGTGCTCGGGGCAGTGACCCTGAACCGCACGATCGACCGCACCGCGCGCCTGCAGGCGGCCCTGCCCACCGACGAGATCATCACCCGGATCAGGGCAGGCATCGGGTCGCGGCGACACAACTCCTTCATCGCTCCAGCGGGCAGCCTGTCCGACACTCTCGTCCACGCCCAGGACATGGCGATCCCGCTGGGGATCGACGTCGACATGCGCCCGACGGCGGCCGGCATCGCGGTCGACCACATCTGGGCGACTCGCCACGGATGGACCGGCTCGGTGTTTCGGCAGCTGCCGCTCGACGGTTACCACCTGGCGGCGACCGACACGGACTGGTCGGTCGGCAGCGGGCCCGAGATCACCGGACCGGCAGCCGGCCTGCTGCTGCTCGTCACCGGGCGTCGGGCCGGTCTCGCCCTACTCGACGGGGACGGGGCCGCCCAGCTGAAGATGGAGGCGCAGCCCGCCCGACGGCATACGTGATCGGTGTGGTGACGGCAACGCCGGACATCCCTTGCGCGCGAGGGTGCGCCGGGGTTGGGTGTGGGTGAACCGTCCACGGCCGCACGGAGGCACCCGATGACCGACGTTCTCGACACCCTCGACGCCACGCTGTCGCACACACGAGGCGAGAGCGACCCACCGCTCATCGAGCAGACGATCGGCGACAACTTCGACGCGACCGTCGCGCGCTTCGGCGAGCGGGAGGCGCTCGTCGACGTCGCGCAGGGCAAGCGCTGGACGTATGCCGCCCTGCAGGCTGACGTCGACCGGTTGGCTCGGGCGCTGCTGGCCGTGGGCGTTGCCACCGGTGACCGCGTGGGCATCTGGGCGCCGAACTGTTCCGAGTGGACACTGGTGCAGTACGCGACCGCCAAGATCGGGGCGATCCTCGTCAACATCAACCCCAGCTACCGCTCGCACGAGCTGCAGTACGTCCTCGGCCAGGCGGGCATCTCGACCCTCGTATCGGCGGAGTCGTTCAAGAGCAGCAACTATCGGCAGATGGTCGAGGAGGTGCGCGAGGAGGTGCCGGGGCTCGGCCGCGTGGTCTACATCGGCACGAACGACTGGGACGAGCTGCTCGCCCACGCCGACGAGGTGTCGGCCGACGAGCTGGCCCGGGTGCAGGGCGGGCTCAGCAACACCGATGCGATCAACATCCAGTACACCTCTGGCACAACGGGATTCCCCAAGGGCGCGACCCTCAGCCACCGCAACATCCTCAACAACGGCTACTTCGTCGGCGAGCTGTGCGACTACACCGAGGCCGACCGGGTCTGCATCCCGGTGCCCTTCTACCACTGCTTCGGCATGGTCATGGGCAACCTGGCGTGCACGACCCACGGTGCCTGCATGGTCATCCCCGCTCCCGGCTTCGACCCCGCTGCCACGCTGCGCGCCACCCAGGACGAGAAGGTCACCTCGCTCTACGGCGTGCCGACGATGTTCATCGCCGAGTGGAACCTGCCCGACTTCGACAGCTACGACCTGTCGAGCGTGCGCACCGGCATCATGGCCGGATCCCCTTGCCCCGCGGAGCTGATGAAGAAGCTCATCGCCGCGGGCATCAAGGAGATGACGATCTGCTACGGCATGACCGAGACGTCCCCGGTGTCGACGCAGAACCGCACCGACGACACGTTCGAGCAGAAGGTCGGCACCGTCGGGCGGGTCGGTCCGCACCTGGAGATCAAGATCGCCGACCCCGTCAGCGGGGAGACGCTGCCGCGGGGGCAGGCGGGCGAGTTCATGACGAAGGGCTACTCGGTGATGCTCGGCTACTGGGAGCAGCCCGACAAGACGGCCGAGGCCATCGACGACGGGTGGATGCACACCGGCGACATCGGTGTCATGCACGACGACGGCTACGTCGAGATCACCGGTCGCATCAAGGACATGGTGATCCGCGGCGGCGAGAACGTCTACCCCCGTGAGATCGAGGAGTTCCTCTACACGCACCCGGACATCCTCGACGCCCAGGTCATCGGCGTCCCGGACGAGAAGTACGGCGAGGAGCTGTGCGCGTGGATCCGCATGAAGGACGGCGCGACCGCGCTCACGGCCGAGTCGCTGCGCGAGTTCTGCACGGGTCAGCTCGCCCACTACAAGATCCCGCGCTACGTCGAGATCGTCGACGAGTTCCCGATGACGGTCACCGGCAAGATCCGCAAGGTCGAGATGCGCGAGACCACGGCGAAGAAGCTCGGTCTCGGCTGACTCGGGTGAATCCGGCTCAGGTGGCGGCGCGGTCCCCGTCCGGACCACGTCCCGGGTCAAGGCGATTCGCGACCCGTTGCACGAGCGGCCTGACGACACCCGACGGCGCGCTACCCGCCGCTCGGGTGCGCTCTCGCAGTAGGTTTCCGGGGGGACCGGTCGAGAAGGTCCGCAAACCATGAGGGGATTGACATGTCGGACACCGTCAAGCTGATTCTGTGGATCGCGGTGGCGGTCATCGTCATCGGCATCATCGTCTGGCTCTTCGTCAACGCCGGCCGCCGGCGCGAGGTCGAGGCCCGCCGGTTCGAGGCCGGCGAGCTCCGGGCCAAGGTCGAGGAGCGTCGACCTGAGGTGCTGGGCAGCCAGGACCGTGCGTCGGTCACGGCAGCCATGGCCGAGGACGCCAAGGCAGAGGCCGACCGTGCGGCCGCCGAGGCGAAGCGACGCGCCGAAGAGGCCCGACGCCTCGAGCAGCAGGCTGCGCAGCATCGAGCCGCCGCGGAGTCGGCCAACGCCGAGCACGCGGACCTCGAGCGCGAGGCAGACCGGGTCGACCCCGACGTGCGCACCGACGACGAGGGCTACCGACTGGACGACGACGGCAACCGCCTTGCAGGCCAGGAGGACTCGTCCCGACGCGGCGGAGGAGCAGCCTCTGCTGCTGCGGTCGGAGCAGCCGGCGCAGCAGGTGCCGGCGCAGCAGCCTTTGCCGGCAACCACGAGGACGACGAGGAGGACGACCTCGCTGACGCCGAGAACCCGTTCGCTCCGACGGGCTCAAGCCGTACGCCATCGGACTCGACGCCGGAGGAAGGCACCTCGGACGACCGCCCCTCGGCGTCTCGTGAGGAGCACGGAGCCGCTCCGGCGGCCGCCACTGGGGAGCCCGCCGGCGCGGCGGATGCCGAGTCTGTTGAAGAGACGGGGAGCAGCCGCTACGAGGAGCCCGCATGGGAGCCCTCCGACCCCGGGGTCGGACAGTCGACCCCTCGCGATGAGGCTCTCGTTGGTGACGGGGCCACACGCGACGCGGCCACACGCGACGCGGCCACTCGCGACGGGGCCACTCGCGACGAGGCGAATCGGGACGACGTGTCCCAGGTCAGCACCTCCGACGAAGCGATCACCCCGGCGCGAGCCGACGTCGAGGCTGGGTATGCGGAGGACGAGCCCGGCGACGCCGGTGCCCACTCCGACGACACCGTGGATGGTGACCCCTTGGACGAGCAGACGAACGACGAGCTGACGGCGCAGCAGACCTCTGAGCCGGGCGGAGCCTCCGCATCGGACGACCGTGACTCGACGGCCGACGGCCCGGGTGCAGGCACAGTCGTGGCAGGTGCCGGAGCGGCCGGCGCGGTCGCCGGCGCCGCGGCATCACGTGGGGGCGAGCGGCCTGACGAGCAGGGTGACGAGCGCAGCACCACGGACGGGACCCGCGGCGACGGCGACACGCTTGCGGCCGGGACGGACGAGGGCGACCTCGACGATGGTGTGGCATCAGAGTCCAAGGCTGCCGCCGACAAGGACCACGTGGACGTGCCGGCGCTCGCTGATCGCGACGAGGTGGTTGCCGAGGGCGGCACCCCGGCCACGGACCCGGGCGACCACCGCGGACAGCCCTGGGCGACCACCCCGGGGCAGCGAGGTCCGGAGGAGAGCGACGAACCCGCAGACGAGGGCCGCGACGTCGACATGGCCCCGCACTCGCACGAGAGTGACGAGGTGTCCGACGTGGACGAGCCGGTGGGCTCGACGTCGGAGGAGCCTCGCCGCCAGGAGGCCGAGCCGGCCCCTGACGTGGCCGCCGCTGCCTACCCCGAGGGCGATGACGCGAAGGTCGCCGGGTCGGCGTCCCAGCCGACGTCCGAGTCGACGCCCAGTGCGGAGGGTGCCGGCCCGTCTGCCTCCGCCGACGCAGCGGGCACGCGTACGGACGCCGGCGACACGCGTACCGACGCCGGCGACACGCGTACCGACGCTGGCGTCACGGAGACGGACTCGAAGGCTTCGACGGGACGCCGGATCTCGGAGTTCGACGAGGTCGTCGACGGTGGTTTCGGGCTCGGCTCGGCCGCGCCCATCGGCGACGGCGCACAGCCCCTGGGCCACGCGGTCAAGGGCACCCGGGAGGGCACGACCTTCCTCGGGCCCGACGACGAGGGCTATGACGACGCCGAGCCGGACGTCTGGTTCTACAGCGAGGAGGCGGCCCGTCGGGCCGGCTTCACCAAGCGCGGCGAGTGACCTCGCCGCCCGGTCGGGGTGAGCCGCCGTTCGCGGGCGACCACCTCGACCGGGCGGACGTCGCTGCCGTGCTGCACTCGCTCGGGCTGAAACCGTGGCGCGGGCACGACGCAGGCGCTCATAGACTGGCCCGCATGGTTTCACCGCTCGTCGCGCTCACGCCCAAGGTCCAGTCCGCGATCGCCGCCGCTCTCGGCGACGACTTCCGCGAGGCCGACCCGGTGCTGCGTCCGTCGCAGTTCGCCGACGTGCAGGTCAACGCCGCGCTGGCGCTGGCCAAGAAGGTCGGTATGCCGCCGCGTGACGTCGCGTCGAAGATCGTCGCCGCGCTCGACCTCCACGGCGTGTGCGACAAGGTCGAGGTGAGCGGTCCGGGCTTCATCAACCTCACCTTCACCGACTCGTGGCTGGCGGGCCTGCTCCAGGACGTCGAGGCCGACGAGCGCACCGGCGTCGCCCTCGAGCCGGCGCAGAACATCCCGATCGACTACTCGGCGCCCAACGTCGCCAAGGAGATGCACGTCGGTCACCTGCGCACGACCGTCGTCGGCGACTCGATCGCCCGCACGCTCGAGCACCTGGGCCACCAGGTGATCCGGCAGAACCACATCGGCGACTGGGGCACGCCGTTCGGCATGCTCATCGAGCACCTGCTCGAGGTCGGTGAGGGCTCCGACGAGGCCGGGCTGCTCGTCACCGACCCGAACGCCTTCTACCAGTCGGCCCGCGTCAAGTTCGACACGGCCGAGAAGGCCGAACCGGCCGGCAGCGCAGGCGACTTCAACGTGCGTGCTCGGTCGCGGGTCGTGAGCCTGCAGGCCGGAGACCCCGAGACCCTGCGGCTCTGGAACGAGCTCGTCGACCTCTCGAAGGTCTACTTCAACAAGCTCTACTCGACCCTCGGCGTGACGTTGACCGACCTGCACCTCGCAGGCGAGTCGATGTACAACGACGCGCTCCCCGGCATCTGCGCGGAGCTCGAGTCCAGCGGCATCGCCGAGGTGTCGGAGGGCGCCCTCTGCGTCTTCCTCGACGGCTACACGGGCCGCGAGGGCAAGCCGGTGCCGCTCATCATCCGCAAGTCCGACGGCGGATACGGTTATGCCACAACCGATCTCGCGACCATCAAGTACCGCGTGCACGACCTCGGTGCGCACCGCGTGCTCTACGTCATCGGGGCGCCGCAGTCGCTGCACCTCAACATGGTCTGGGACACCGCCCGCAAGGCCGGCTGGCTCCCCGACGACGTCGTGCCCGTCCACGTGCAGATCGGCAACGTGCTCGGCGACGACCGCAAGATCCTGAAGACCCGCTCGGGCAAGCCGCTGCGGCTCATGGCGCTGCTCGAGGAGGCCGTCGAGAAGGCGCAGGCGGTCATCGACGAGACCCGGCCCGAACTCGACGACGAGACCCGGGCGACGATCGCGCGCCAGATCGGCATCGGCGCCGTGAAGTACGCCGACCTGTCGGTCGCGCACGACAGCGAGTACGTCTTCGACCTCGACCGCATGGTCGCGCTGACCGGCAACACGGGCCCGTACCTCCAGTACGTCGTCGCGCGCATCCGGTCGATCTTCCGGCAGATCGGAAACGAGCCACTCGACCAGCACGCACCCCTCCTGGTCCGCGAGGCGTACGAGCGTGCCCTCGCGATGCACCTGCTCGGCTTCGGGGACGTCGTGGCCGAGGTGGGCGCCACGTACGAGCCGCACCGGCTCGCGGCATACCTGTTCGAGCTGGCCCAGACGTTCTCGGCGTTCTACGAGAACTGCCCGGTGCTCAAGGCCGACCTCGACGAGGCCAAGGAGTCGAGGCTCACGCTGTGCGCCCTCGTCTTCCGGGTCATGACGACCGGCCTCGACCTGCTCGGCCTGGAGTCTCCCGAGCAGATGTGAGGCGAGTGCCGCTCCGTCCGAGTGTGGCCGATTCCCTGTCACCCGGCACGAGGGGGAGGACAGTCGGACCATGAGCGAGTGGGACTTCACCGGCCTCAAGGCCACCTACGTCAACTGCACCCTCAAGAAGAGCCCGGAGCAGAGCCACACCCAGGGGCTCGTCGCCGCCAGCGCGGCCATCATGCGCGAGCACGGCGTCGAGGTCGACGAGATCCGTTTCGTCGACCATGACGTCGCCACCGGCGTCTACCCCGACATGCGTGAGCACGGCTGGGAGGCCGATGCCTGGCCGGACCTCTACCCGGGCATCCTCGACAGCCAGATCCTCGTCGTCGCGGGACCGATCTGGCTGGGCGACAACTCGAGCATCACCAAGCGCTTCATCGAGCGGATCTACTCGTTGAGCGGACAGCTCAACGAGAAGGGGCAGTACCTCTTCTACGGTCGGGTCGCCGGGTGCCTCATCACCGGAAACGAGGACGGCATCAAGCACTGCGCCCAGAACGTGCTCTACAGCCTGCAGCACGTCGGCTACACGATCCCGCCCAACGCCGACGCTGGTTGGATCGGCGAGGCGGGCCCCGGGCCGAGCTACCTCGACCCGGGCAGCGGGGGCCCCGAGAACGACTTCACCAACCGCAACACGACCTTCATGACGTGGAACCTCATGCACCTCGCGAGGATGCTGCACGACGTGGGCGGCGTGCCGGCATACGGCAACCAGCGGTCGGCCTGGAACGAGGGCGACCACTTCGGCTGGCACAACCCCGAGTACCGCTGAGGCCCCGGTTCGATGTGTTCCGCGGTCAGGGGTGACCGCGGAACACATCGAGCAATACATCGAACCGGGGAGCGACCGGGGCTGTCGCCGCCGTCAGCGGCCGTGCGTGCGCGCGAGGAGGTCCTGGTAGCGCGCCACGACGGCGGCGTGCGCCTCGGGGTCACCAGGTGACACGGCATACTCCGAGTCGATCTCGAGCGACCAGGTCGGCGGGTCGGCCTCACCGGCGAGAGCCCACGCGGCCTGGCGTGCAGCTCCCACGCCGACGTACTCGGCCGGCGCCGGCACGACCACCGGCGCTCGGAAGAGCCCTGGCGCGATCTCGCGCACGGCCCGTGACGCGGCGGCGCCGCCGATGAGCAGCACGCGGTCGACGGAGACGTCGTGCTCGCGCAGGGCGTCGACGCCGGCGACGAGGTTGCACAGCATCCCCTCGACCGCGGCCCGGGCGAGGTTCTCGGGCGTCGAGTTGGCTCGGGTGAGCCCACTGATCGTGCCGGTGGCGTCGGGGAGGTCCGGCGTCCTCTCGCCGTCGAGGTAGGGCAGCAGGCTCAGTCCGCCTGCGCCCGGAGAGGCTTGCAGTGCAAGGCGGTCGAGCTCGGCAAGGTCGACGCCGAGCATCGAGGCGGCCGCCGTCAGCACCCGCGCGGCGTTGAGGGTGCACATGAGCGGAAGGTGGTGCCCGGTCGCGTCGGCGAACCCGGCGACGGCCCCCGTCTCGTCGCGGATCGCGGAGCGGTGTGGCGTGAAGACGGTCCCGCTCGTGCCCAGGGAGACGACGACGTCGCCGGGGTGCAGCGTCAGGCCGAGGGCCGCCCCCATGTTGTCGCCGGTGCCGGCAGCGACGAGCATGCCGTCGGACGTGCGCCCAGCGGCTTGCGCCGGCTCGAGCACGTGCGGCACCGCGAGGGCGCGGCCGAAAGCCCGCTCCAGCAGGTCGGGACGGTAGTCGCCGGTGGCGGCCGACCAGTAGCCGGTGCCGGAGGCGTCGCCGCGGTCGGTCGTCCACTGGTCGAAACCGTTGCCCTGCTGGAGGATCCGGCCGGTCAGCCAGTCGTGGGGGAGCACGACTCGGGCGACGCGGGCTGCATTCTCCGGCTCGTGCTCGGCGAGCCAGCGCAGCTTGGTCACGGTGAAGCTCGGCACGAGCACGAGACCGACGGCGTCGACCCAGGCCGATGGGCCGCCGAGCTCGTCGGTGAGGTCGCCGGCGGCCTGGGCGCTGCGCGTGTCGTTCCACAGGAGGGCGTCACGAACCACCGTGTCGGACTCGTCGAGCGTCACCATGCCGTGCTGCTGCCCGCCCACGGCGACGGCGGCCACCCCGTCGAGGATGCCGCCGCCACTGGCCTGCTCGAACGCCTCCCACCACCGGTCGGGATGCACCTCGGTGCCGTCGGGGTGAGGCGCCCGTGCCATGCGCACCACCGTGCCCGTCTCGGCGTCGCACACGACGATCTTCGTCGACTGGGTCGAGCTGTCCACCCCGGCGACGAGGATCTGGCCGTCGGTCACGTGCTCACCCGAGTGCTCCATGACTGCAGCGTCTCCCGAGCGCCCTTCTCGTGCAAGGCCGAGAGTGCGTCCGTGAACACCTGGGCGAACCGCGGGTCGTCGGCCAGCCCGCCGAAGAGGTCCTGGTCACGCAGAAACGCGAGGGGGTCGTCGCCCTGCCGGGCGGCGGCCGCCATGACGCGGTCCTTGATGCGGTCGACGACCTCGATCGGCTCGCCCTGCTCGTCGACCCCCTCGGCGTAGCGCGCCCACGAGGCGACGACCAGCGCCGAGCGCTCGATCTCGCCACCCGACCCGAGGTTCGCGTTGATGACCGGGACGAGCCACTTCGGGATGCGGTCGGACGACTCGGCGCACAGCCGCGCCAGTGTGTCGCGCACCTCGGGGTTGGCGAACCGCCCGATGAGCTGGTGGCGGTACGCGTCGAGGTCGACCCCGGGCACCTCGGGCAGCGTCGGGCTGCCCTCGCGCTCCATGTAGGCGAGCAGGAAGTCGACGAAGAGCGGGTCCTGGCACACCTCGTGCGCATAGCGGTAGCCGGAGAGGTAGCCGAGGTAGCAGAGCGCCTGGTGGCTCGCGTTGAGCAGCCGCAGCTTCATCAGCTCGTAGGGCACGACGTCATCGACGAGCTGCACGCCGACGTGCTCGAACGGGGGGCGTCCGTCGGTGAAGTGGTCCTCGAGCACCCACTGCGTGAACGGCTCGCACACCACGGGCCAGCCGTCCTCCACGCCGAACTCGTCGGCGAGCCGCTCGATGTCCTCGGGAGCCGTCACCGGCGTGATGCGGTCGACCATGCAGTTGGGGAACTGCACGTGCTCGTCCATCCAGTCGGCGAGGTCGGGGTCCTTGAGCCGGGCGAACGCCGTCATCATCCTGCGCGCGACGTCGCCGTTGCCGGGCAGGTTGTCGCACGACATCACCGTGAACGGCCCCTGGCCGGCGGCCCGCCGCGCCGCGAGCCCGGCCACGACGTAGCCGAACACCGAGCGCGGCACCGCCCCCTCCTCGAGGTCGGCCCGGATCGACGGGTCGGAGGCGTCGAACTCACCCGTCACCTGGTTGACGAGGTAGCCGCCCTCGGTGATCGTCAGGCTGACGATCCGGGTCGCAGGGTCGGCGAGCCGGTCGACGACGGCCTGGGGGTCGTCCGGCGCGAACATCATCTCGACGATGCTGCCGATGACCCGCGGCTCGCGGTGCCCGTCAGGGTGCTTGACGACGAGCGTGTAGAGGCCGTCCTGCGCCCTGAGCGTGTCGACGATCCGCCTGTCGTGGGGGAGGGCACCGACGCCGCAGATGCCCCAGTCGAGCGCCTCGCCCTGCTCCATCAGCTGGTCGACGTACATCGCCTGGTGCGCGCGGTGGAAACCTCCGACGCCGAAGTGCACGATGCCCGTGGTGACCTTGCTGCGGTCGTATGCCGGCCGGCCCACCACGGGTGCGAGGGCGCCCAGACCGTCGGTGTGGAGACGGGTCGGTGCCGATGACGAAGGCGCGGGCGTGGTTGTCATGGGTCCTCTGCGTGATCTCGAAGGTGGAGGTGGAAAGGGTGGTCGACCCCGTGGTGGGGGCTGGCCCGCACCACGGGGTCGACGTGAGGGTCAATGGGACTCGGACATGCTCCACATCGTCCACAGCTCGGTCCGCATCCTTCGCGGCTGACGCAGCGTGTAGGTGACGGCCTGCGCGATGTCGGACGGCTCCATGAAGTCGCCGTCGGACGGGTCGCGGTCACCGAAGCGTCCGTCGGCCGCGGCGAAGGCGGTGTTGACGCCGGCCGGCGCGATCGTCGTCGTCCGGATGCCCTCGCCGCGCAGCTCACGGTCGAGGGCGTAGCCCAGGTTGATCTGCGCCCCCTTGGTCGCGGCGTACACCGCCTCCTTGGCGCCGCCGATCAGGAGCCCGGCCACCGACCCGATGATGACGATGTCGCCGCCTTCGCCCTGGGCCCGGAACTGGCGCACCGCGGCTCGGGCCAGCCAGACCGTGCCCTTGACGTTGACGTCCACCATGAGGGAGACCTCGTCCGCCGAGTAGTCGAGCAGCCCGCCGTAGAAGCCGACAGCTGCGTTGGCGACCACGGAGTCGATGCGGCCGAAGGCTGCGACACCGGCGCTGACGAGCGCGTCTGCTGTGGCCTCGCCCCTGACGTCGCCGACGTGGGTGGTGAGGCGGTCCTCGTCCCACGTGTCGCGGAGTGGGGCGAGCGCGTCGGGCCGCAGGTCGCCGGCGACGACACGGCCCCCGGCCTCGAGGACCAGCCGAGTGATGGCGCCGCCGATGCCGCCGCCGGCGCCGGTGACGACGACGACCGTGTCCTCGAGGCTGCGAGCGTGGTCCATGGCGGTCCTCCCTTCGGGTCGGATGGCGGTCCCGGTCACTTGATCGCTCCCATCGAGAGGCCACGGACGAGCTGCTTCTGCGCCACCCAGCCGGCGATGATGACCGGCAGCGCGGCGATCGTCGCGGCCGCCGAGAGGACGGCGAGGAACTGTCCTCGACCGTCGACGAAGCTTCCGAGGAAGGGCGGGGTCGTGCGGGCGGCCGAGCTGGTCAGCAGCAGTGCGAGGAAGTACTCGTTCCACGCGAAGATGAAGCTGATGAGGGCTGCGGCCGCGACACCGGGCAGGACGAGCGGCAGGACGATCCGCACGATCTCGCGGAACATCCCGGCACCGTCGACGCGGGCCGCCTCGATGATCTCGAACGGGACCTCGAGGAGGAACGACCGCATCATCCACACCGTCACGGGCAGGTTCATCGCGCCGTAGACGATGGCGAGGACGTAGATGTTGTCGAGCAGCCCGACGGTCTTGAAGATCATGAAGAGCGGCAGCACGATCGCAGCGAGCGGCATGAACCGGGTCGAGATGAAGAACGACAGGGAGTTCTGGACGTTCTTCACCCGCCGGATCGAGAGCGCGTACGCGGCCGGGATCGCGAGGAGCACCGAGATGACCGTGGAGGTCACCGCCGCGGTCAGCGAGTTCTGGAGGTAGCCGGCCATCCCGCGGTCCATGGCGAGCCGGTAGCCCTCTGTGACGGGCTTGAAGATGAACGACGGGTTGACGGACGACGCCAACGACTCCGGCTTGAACCCGTTGAGGAACATCCACAGGACGGGGAAGAAGAAGACGAGGACGAGGACCCAGGTGAGGAGGGTGACGAGGGCCCCGCGAGCCGAGCGGGTCGAGCTGTTCATCGGCTTGCTCCTGCCATGAAGACCTTGAAGACGCTCTTGAGCGCGATGGTCGCGATGATGATCGTGAGGACGACGGTCACGACGCCGTACGCCGCTGCCTGCCCGACGTCGAGGCCGATGAAGGCTCGCTCGTAGAGGAGGTACGCGAGGGTCTTCGTGCCGCCCGTGCCCTTGGTGAGGATGGCGATCGGGTCGAAGACCTGCAGGATGATGACCGAGCCGAGGAGCACCCCGATCTCGATGTACATCCGTAGGTGGGGCAGCGTGATCCAGGTGAACGTGCGCCACGTGCCGGCGCCGTCGACCTGGGCCGCTTCGAGGATGCCCTTGTCCTGGCCCTGCAGCCCGGCCAGGAGGATCAGCATCATGAACGGGGTGAACTGCCACGTCAGCACGATGATGACTGTCATCATCGGGTGCTCGGTGCTCCACGACACGACCGGCAGGTGCAGCGCACGGAAGAGCCAGTTGAGCATTCCGATGTTCGTGTCGAACATCGAGTACTTCCAGATGAGCGCCGCGGCCGCCGGCATGATGAGGAACGGAGTGATCATCAGAGTCCGGGCCACGGCCCGCCCGTGGAACTGGCGGTCGAGCAGGACCGCGAAGAGCAGTCCGAAGAGGACCGCGAGGGTCACGGAGAAGGCAGTGATGAGCACGGTGGCCACGATCGAGGGCCACAGGTCCCCCGAGGTCAGTGCGCTCGTGTAGTTGTCGAACCCCGCGAAGGCACGCTCGTTGGGGTAGAGCAGGTTCCACTTCGTCAGCGAGAAGCCGATGGTGGTGAGGAACGGGATCTGCGTGAGCAGGATGAGAAAGATGACCGCGGGCAGCACCAGGCTCCGGTTTCGCCAGAGCTCCTTGCGCTGCACTCGGCGCTTGTCCGTCGCGATCACGGCTCGGACGTTGTCGAGCTCGGTGGGTTGCGGGGTGGTCGTGGTTGTCATGTCAGCACTCCCTCGTGCGACTGCGGGGGTCGGAGAAGGTGGGTGGTGCCGGGCCCGGTGCGTGCCGGACCCGGCACCACGTCACAAGGACGTCACTTCTTGTGCTTGTCGCCTGCTTGCTGGGCGATGCTCTGGCACTTGCCGAGGGCGTCGTCGACCGTGCCGCGGTTGGCCAGGTAGTCCGCGACGAGCTGGGCGCACTGGTTGCCGACGTCCTGGAACTCGGGGATCGAGACGTACTGGATGCCGACCCAGGGCTGTGGGTTGACGCCCGGCTGCTTCGGGTTGACCGAGCTCATCACGTCGAGGGTGATCGGCGCGTACGCCTTGGCGGCGTCCTTGTACTCGGGCAGCTGGTAGGTCGAGGTGCGCGAGCCGGGCGGGACGTTGGACCAGCCGATCTTCGTACCGACGAGCTTGATGTAGTCCTTGCTCGTGGCCCACTTGACGAACTTGATCGCTGCGTCCTTCTGCTTCGTCGACGCGGGGATGGCGAGGTTCCAGCTCCAGAGCCAGCCGGACTCCTTCGTCTTGCTGACCGGCATGTGGGCGTAGCCCATCTTGCCCTTCACCGGTGAGTCGGCCGCCTCGAGCATCGAGGCGGCGACGGAGGCGTCGGCCCACATCGCGGCCTTGCCCTCCTTCAGGGCGGTGAGGCACTCGTTGAAGCTGTAGGAGACGGGGTCCTTCTCGCCCGAGTCGTCGAGCATCTTCTTGTAGAAGCTGACGGCTTCCTTCCACTCCGGGGTGTTGACCGTGGCCTTCCAGCTGCCGTCGTACCAGCTGCCGCCGAAGGTCTGGACCACCGTGGTGAGTGGGGCGAAGAGGTCTCCCCAGCCCGGCTTGCCGCGCATGCAGATCCCCGCCATGTCGGCGGTGTTGACCTTCTTCGCCGCGTCGGCGACCTCCTGCCACGTCGGGTTCTGGGACAGCTTGACGCCGGCCTTGTCGAGAATCTCCTTGTTGTACATGAGGATCGAGGACTCGCCGTAGAACGGGACAGCGAAGAGCTTGTTGTCGAACGTGTTGACGGCGCGCACGGGCGGGAGCAGGTCGTTCACGTCGTAGGACGCGTCCGACTGCAGCGAGGGGGTGAGGTCCACGAGCCATCCGTTGGCGCCCCACTGCGGGGTCTCGTACGCACCGATGGTCACGATGTCGTACTGCCCGGCGCCACTGGCGACGTCGGCCGTCACGGCCGCGCGGAGGTCCCCCTCCTCCATGACCTGGAAGTTGACCTTGGTGCCGGGGTTGGCCGTCTCGTACTCGGTCTTGAGCTTTTCCATGTCCTTCATCTGGGCGTTGTTCACCGTGGCCACGTTGAGGGTGACGGTTCCGCCGGCTCCGGTGGACCCGCCGCCGGACTGCACGGCCCCCGACGAACAGGCTGCCACCGTCATGGCGATTGCCACGGCGCCCGTCCCCAGCGCGAGCATGCGCTTGTTCGCAAGCATTCCCAACTCCTTTGGTAGGCATTCCTCGTTCCGTCAGCCCGGTCTGCGAGTCCGGTGGGGCAGCCGTGCCCCGAGCGGATGTGAGATCCGCCGGCGTTCTTGACGAGAACTTGCCGGAACGGTAATGAAGCGATCTCGAGCTCAACAACGCCGTGAGCCCTCAGTCATTGATACGATTTTTCGCACGGGTGGTGGCCGCAGGGGACACATCGGTCACGCTCCCGCACGAGGTGGTGACAACGCGGTCCCAGACGGCGAAGGAGGCCAAGATTTCGTATCGATCGGACGAGAAATCCGACACCGGCGACGCCGGTCGGCGCGACGAGGAGTCGGCGCGCTCCCTGACACCCGCCGCGTTGCTGGGCCAGACGATCCGGCGTGAGTACATCCCGCACCACCCCCAGGCGTCGATCCGGGTGCTCACCCACGACTTCCCGAGCGAGATCTGCGGCTGGGGAGCCCATCCGGAGTACGAGATCCACCTCATCACGAAGACCCGCGGCAGCTTCATCGCCGGCGACCACATCGGCACCTTCGCGCCCGGCCACGTCAGCCTGATCGGGCCGAACTTGCCGCACGACTGGGTCAGCGACCTCGACGAGGGGCAGGTGGCCGTCGACCGCGACGCCGTCATCCAGTTCAGCGACGAGTGGGTACGCGGGGTCATGGAGCTCATCCCGGAGCTGGCCGAGGTCTCGGAGATGCTGCAGCGCTCCACGCGAGGGCTGGTGTTCTCCGGCGCGACCGCGTGGCGTGCCGCCGAGACGATCATCGCGTGCGTGCACAGTCACGGCACAGAACAGATCGGCCACCTGCTCAAGCTGCTCGCGCTCTTCGCGCACGCCCCCACCGAGGAGTACGAGCTCGTGGCCAGCGAGTGGATGGGCCGACCGACCGACGCCGCCTCGCGCGACGCGGGGGAGGCAGGGCTCAGCTACATCTTCGACAACCTCACCGGCGACATCCGGCTGTCGACGGCCGCGCGCCTGGCGTACATGTCCGAGCCGACGTTCTCCAAGTACTTCAAGACCGCCACCGGCATGACCTTCTCGAGCATGGTCAAGAAGCTGCGGATCGCCTATGCGCGAAGGCTGCTCGACACCACCGAGGACTCCGTCGCCCAGGTCGCCGCCATGAGCGGCTACAACAACATGGCCAACTTCAACCGCCAGTTCCTCGCCGAGGTCGGCACGACACCGACGGCCTACCGGAGGCTCGAGTCCGACCAGAAGCCGCCACCCGAGGTGTTCAGCCTCAACCGGCGAGCTCCGTCACACTGACCCCGCGAACTGCCCACGATCAGAGACGTCCCCGGTCGTCGTGCGTCGCTCTGGTGTGATGTGGCTGGCAGAGCAGCCGCTACCCGTGCGTCGTGCCGTAGGTTCGTGAACCAGCGCCCCCTCACCGAGCCCGAAGGAGCCAGCGTGCTGATCGGTGTTCCACGCGAGACCCGTGCCCGTGAGACGCGGGTGGCCGCGACGCCCGCGACGGTCGAGAAGCTCGTCGGCCTCGGCTACGACGTCGCCGTCGAGGCGGGCTCGGGCGAGGCGGCGAGCTTCTCCGACGAGGCGTATGCGGCCGCGGGTGCTCGCGTGGTCGACGGCGCCGAAGCGTGGGGCTCGGCGATCGTGCACAAGGTCAACGCACCGTCTGACGACGAGATCGCCCGGCTGCGTGCCGGAACCGTCCTCGTCTCGCTCATGGCCCCGGCGATCAGCCCCGACCTCGTCGAGAAGCTGCGCGCCGCCGGCGTGACGGCGATGGCGATGGACGCCGTCCCGCGCATCAGCCGGGCCCAGTCCCTCGACGTGCTCTCGTCGATGGCCAACATCGCCGGCTACCGCGCCGTGGTCGAGGCGGCGCACGAGTTCGGGTCGTTCTTCACCGGCCAGGTCACGGCAGCCGGCAAGGTGCCGCCGGCCAAGGTGCTCGTAGCCGGCGCCGGCGTCGCCGGCCTGGCCGCCATCGGCACGGCACGCTCGCTCGGCGCGATCGTGCGCGCGACCGACGCCCGGGCCGAGGTCGCCGAGCAGGTCGAGTCGATGGGTGCCGACTTCCTCCCCGTGCAGATGCCCGAGGTCGACGAGGCCGCGGCATCGAGCGACGGCTACGCCAAGGAGATGGGCGAGGAGTACAACCGGCGCGCCGCCGAGCTGTATGCCGCCCAGGCTCCCGACGTCGACATCATCGTCACGACCGCGCTGATCCCCGGGCGGCCGGCGCCGCGGCTCATCACGGCCGAGATGGTGGCCTCCATGAAGCCGGGCTCGGTCATCGTCGACATGGCCGCCAGCAACGGCGGCAACGTCGAGGGCGCGGTCGCCGACGAGCTGGTCGTCACCGCGAACGGCGTCAAGATCATCGGCTACACCGACCTGGCGGCGCGGTTGCCCACGCAGGCCTCCCAGCTCTACGGCACCAACCTCGTCAACCTGATGAAGCTGCTGACGCCGGGCAAGGACGGGCAGGTCGTGCTGGACTTCGACGACGTCGTGCAGCGGAACATGACGGTCGCCCGTGACGGTGAGCTGTTGTGGCCGCCGCCGGCGATCCCCGTCAGCGCGGCCCCCGTCCCGGTGGCTTCGTCCTCGAAGGCAGTGGCGAAAGAGCCTGAGCCGCCGAAGGACCCACGCCGGAGGTATGTGGGGATGGGGATCGGCGCGGCGGTCTTCGCCCTCGTCGCGGCGTTCTCACCGGCGAGCTTCCTCGGGCACTTCACGGTGTTCGCGCTGGCGGTCGTCGTGGGCTACTACGTCATCGGGCACGTGCACCACGCGCTGCACACGCCGCTGATGTCGGTGACGAACGCGATCAGCGGCATCATCGTCCTCGGCGCGCTGATCCAGCTCGGCCAGTGGGCCGGCGGGATGTCCGGGACGATCCTCGTGCTCGCCTTCCTCGCGACCCTCATCGCCAGCATCAACATCTTCGGCGGCTTCCTCGTGACCCGCCGCATGCTCACGATGTTCCGGAAGGGCTGACCGCACGTGGACATCGCACTGATCAGCGCGGCCTACATCGTCGCTGCCCTGCTCTTCATCCTCTCGCTGGCCGGCCTGTCGAAGCACGAGACCGCCCGCGACGGCAACGTCCTGGGCATGATCGGCATGGCGCTGGCGCTGGTCGCGACGTTGTGGCTGGCGCTGCGCGGGTCGAGCGCCCTGAACTGGGCGCTCATCGCGGTGGCCATGGCGATCGGGGCGTCGATCGGCATCTGGCGGGCCCGGATCGTGGAGATGACCGGCATGCCCGAGCTGATCGCGATGCTGCACAGCTTCGTCGGTGCGGCCGCGGTGCTCGTCGGCTTCAACACCTTCCTCGCCACCGGCGCGGAGGGGTCCGACGGCGTGCACCTCGTCGAGATCTTCCTCGGGGTCTTCATCGGTGCCGTGACCTTCACCGGGTCGATCGTCGCCTTCCTCAAGCTGTCCGCACGGATCTCGAGCAAGCCGCTGATGCTGCCGGCCCGGCACTGGCTCAACCTCGCCGCGGTCGTCGTGTCGGCCGGGCTGCTGGTCTGGTTCGTGGCGTCGCACTCGATCGTGCCGCTGGCGGTGATGACCGTGATCGCGCTGGCGTTCGGGTGGCACCTGGTCGCCTCGATCGGTGGCGGCGACATGCCGGTCGTCGTCTCGATGCTCAACAGCTACTCCGGGTGGGCCGCCGCAGCCGCGGGCTTCATGCTCGGCAACGACCTGCTCATCGTCACCGGCGCCCTCGTCGGCTCCTCCGGTGCGTACCTCTCCTACATCATGTGCAAGGCGATGAACCGGTCGTTCGTGTCCGTGATCGCCGGGGGCTTCGGCTCCGACGGTGCGGTCAGCGACACCGACGTCGACTACGGCGAGCACCGCGAGACCAACGCCGAGGAGGTCGCCGACCTGCTCACGCACGCCTCGACGGTGGTCATCACCCCCGGCTACGGGATGGCCGTCGCGCAGGCGCAGTACCCGGTCGCCGACCTGACCGCGAAGCTGCGCGAGCGCGGCGTCGAGGTCCGGTTCGGCATCCACCCGGTCGCCGGGCGCCTTCCCGGGCACATGAACGTGCTGCTCGCCGAGGCGAAGGTGCCCTACGACATCGTCCTGGAGATGGACGAGATCAACGACGACTTCCCGGCCACCGACGTCGTGCTCGTCATCGGCGCCAACGACACCGTCAACCCGGCCGCCGAGGAGGACCCCACCTCGCCGATCGCCGGCATGCCGGTGCTCGAGGTCTGGAACGCCAAGGACGTCGTCGTGTTCAAACGCTCGATGAACACCGGCTACGCGGGCGTGCAGAACCCGCTCTTCTTCCGCGACAACTCGGCCATGCTCTTCGGCGACGCCAAGGAACGCGTCGAGGACATCATCAAGGCCCTCTGACCGGTCACCGTCGCCCAGTCGCCCAGCCGCCCAGCCGCCCAGTCGCCCAGTCGCCCAGCCGCCCAGTCGCCCAGCCGCCCCGGCTCACCGTCCCGGCTCACCGTCCCGTCCCCACCGAACGCCGCGTTCGGTCTCGAAAGCTGTGTTCTAACACTGAGTTCGCGATCGAACGCGGCGTTCGGGAGGTGGAGGGGGTCAGCCGGCGTCGAGTCGCGAGTCTCTGAGTGCGGCTTCGACGCGAGCCCTGACCAGTGCCGGACGTGCCAGGTCGGCTCGGGTGAGACGAACGACCCGGTAACCGAGTCGTCGGAGCTCGTCCTCACGCAGCTTCTCCTTGAAGTTGGCCCGCGCCGCATCCGGGTTCGAGTCGGGGTCGTACTTGGTCTTGCCGTCGAACTCAACGAGCACGTTGGTGCCGTCGATGACGAAGTCGGCGACGTAGTGCCTGCCGGGGTGCTCGACGCGTTCGATGTGGTGCTGTGGCGTGACGGCGTAGCCGAGCCGGCGCAGTGTCAGCGCAGTGAGGGTCTCGCCCGGGGACTCGTGCCTGCCGTCGCACCAGGGCAGCGCGGCCCTCGCGCGTGTCACGCCGCGCTGACCGGAGAGTCCCCCCGCAGCGGCGCGGAGCGCCTGGACGGTTGTCAGCCCTCGGTGCAGACAGTGGTCGGCCACCACGAGCATCGCGAGCTGGCTGCGGAGACCGACTTGGAGCGCGGCGAGTGCAGGGTCCACGGCCGTCGTGCCGTGCCTGAGCAGTGGATGCTCGATGAGCTCATGGATGTGGACCCGACTGAAGGCGCGGAACTGCGCGTCCGGTGAACGCCACATGAGATGGACCGTGCCCCAGTCGACCTCCTCGTCGGGCAGGCCCAGCAATGCGACCGCCGAACCGTGTGACGCCATCACCTGGCCGTCGTACTCCTCCAGGAGCGCCGTGACGCGCAGCAGGTGACGGTGCCGGTCCGATGTGGGCCTCTCCAGTGAGTACCAGCCGCGGTGCAGCGGATGGCAGGAACCGGCGGCGACGAGAGAACGCAGCAGAGCGCCGCTGATGCCGTTTGCCCTGGCCGTGGCCGTCGAGAAGACCCCGGAAGGTACGAGATGGCGCAAGTTCATCGATCCATGCTGACGGCATACGCCCTCGCTGCGTTTTGCGCCTGTGGAAAAGCTCCCCCTCAACGACCGAACGCGGCGTTCGATCGCGAAAACCGTGTTCTAACACTGAGTTCGAGATCGAACGCCGCGTTCGGCGTGAGAAGTGGGCGGAGGGGCAGCAAGAACCGCCGTCAGCGGCCGCTGAGCATCTCGGGTCTGCCCTCGAGGCCCGACTCGGGCTCCCCCTTGGCGAGCTTGCTGTTGTGACGGGAGTAGGCGAAGTAGATGATGAAACCGATCGCCATCCACACGATGAAGCGGATCCAGGTCTCGATCGACAGGTTGAGGATCAGGTAGAAGCACATCACCGCCGACAGCCACGGGACGACCGGGCTGCCCGGCACCTTGAAGGCGCGCTTCAAATCGGGGCGGCGCTTGCGCAGGATCGGTATCGCGATCGACACGAGCATGAAGGCGGTCAGCGTGCCGATGTTGACCATCTCCTCGAGCTTGCCGATCGGGGTCAGCGCGGCGATGAGCGCGACGACCGAACCGATGATGACCGTGAGCTTGACCGGCGTGCCGGTGCGCTCGTTGGTCCGACCCAGGGTGCCCGGGATGAGGCGGTCACGGCTCATCGCGAACGTCACGCGCGTCGCGCCGATGAGCAGTGTCATGACCACCGTCGTGAGGCCGGCCACGGCGCCCGCCGATATCAAGGTGGCGTAGCCGTCCTTGCCGACCGACGTGAAGGCAGAGGCCAAGGCGGCGTCCGGGTCGATCTTGTTGTACTTGACCATGCCGGTGATGACGAGCGAGACCGCCATGTAGAGCACGGTGCAGATGACGAGCGAGCCGATGATGCCGATGGGCAGGTCCCGCTGCGGGTTCTTGGCCTCCTCGGCCGTCGTCGCGACGACGTCGAAGCCGATGTAGGCGAAGAAGACGACCGCGGCGCCGCTCATGATGCCGAGCACGCCGAAGGTGACCGGTTCGACGCCGGTGATGGCCTGGAAGAGCGGCGTCGTCAGGCCGGACGCCGCCGCGCCCGGCTGCGACGGCGGGATGAACGGCGTCCAGTTGTCGCGGTTGATGAAGCCGATGCCCGCGAAGATGACGAAGAGGACGATGAAGAGCTTGATGGCGACCAGTACCAGGTTGACCCGCAGGGACTCCTTGATGCCGATGGCCACGAGGGTCGTCAGCAGGGCGATGAGGATGAACGCGGGCAGGTCGAAGTGCGAGCCGGGAGCGAGACTCTCCGGCCAGGTGATGCCGAGCTGGTCGAGCAGCTTCACGAGGTAGGTCGACCACCCCTGTGCCACGACACTCGCACCGAGCATGAGCTCGAGGAGGAGGTCCCAGCCGATGATCCAGGCGATGAGCTCACCGAGGGTCGCGTAGGAGAACGTGTAGGCCGAGCCTGAGATCGGGACCGTGGACGCGAACTCCGCGTAGCAGAGCGCCGCGAGCCCGCAGACCACAGCGCCGACGACGAACGAGAGCGCGATGGCGGGGCCGGCGTAGTCCTTGGCTGCCCGACCGGTCAGCGTGAAGATGCCGGCGCCGATGATGACGCCGACGCCGAAGACGGTGAGGTCGAGGGCTGAGAGGCGCCGTTTGAGGTGGTGGTCGGATTCCTCGGCCGAGGCCATCGAGGCCTCGATCGACTTCGTGCGAAAGACACTCATGCGTACCTCCGAGCGGTCGGCGATGACAGGCGGATCACCACAAACTATCGGTGCACCGGGTCACCGGCGAGCCCTGCCCCCGGGTGTCTTGCGCCCGTGGCCGTAGCCCCGTAGCCGTGCGCCTGCCTCGGCTCAGTCGTCGCCGCGGGGCCAGATGGGCCCGGTGTCGGCTCCGCGGCGGCGGCGCTTGATGTCGTTGCTCTCGTAGACGGTCTCGGGACGGTCCGACGGGCGTTGGATCGGCACGGCCCTTGAGTACGAGTCGAGGCGGTCCTGGATCGGGTTGTGGGTGCGGTGGACGTCGGGGAAGCTGCTGCCGCCGGGCGTGATCGGGCTCGACGGGGGCTGCGGCGCCGGTGGGCCGCCGGGCCCTCGCGGGTCGTCCGGGAAGTCGTCGTCGAGCTCCTGGAAGTCCTCGTCACCGGGAGGCGGGACGATGTGGAAGATCTCGGCGCAGATGTCGCGGTAGGTCTGGTCGGGGTCGGGCACCCACTTGACCTCGCGCAGGGCCTGGTCCTGACCGGCGCTCTCGAGGACGAACTTGCCGTAGCCGAGGAACTGGCCGGGGATTGAGCGGACGTAGCTCATGTCGGTGACCTTGAGCAGCGGCATCATCGCGACCTTGTGGGTGATGAGGCCGAAGCGCAGCAGCAGCCGCTTGTCCGTCGCGACGAACCAGTTGTGGTGCCAGTCGATGACGCACCACAGCAGCCGCGCGAACAGGAGGAAGAAGAGCCACCAGAAGATCGTGCCGAGGGCCTGGGTCGACTTGGTCACGTTGGAGTCGACCCAGACGGCGGCGACGAAGCCGAGCAGGGCCGTCAGCGCGGGCTCGGCGAGCTTGGCCCAGTGCGCCCGGACGGCGGTCACGAGGTTCTCGCCCGGGAGCAGGATCGGCGCCAGCCCTGCCGGGACGTCCGTCGTCCGTCGCGCTGCCATGGCCTCAGTCTGCTCGCGTCACCGGTTCAGCAGGGAGTTGAAGAACCGCAGGATGGCGTTGAAGCCGTCGACCAGCACGCCCCAGATGTTGCTGACGATGTCGGCAGCCTTGTCAGGGGAGGTGAAGATGGCATAGACGAAGAACGCCAGCACGATGATCAGGATGACCTTCTTGGCCTTGGGGCCCATGGTGTGTGCTCCTTGGAGGGAAGGTGGCGCAGGCTGCCCTGACAGCCCCACGGCACAGGGGTGGGACCAGTGTGCCGCACGTGGCAGGTGGGGTGCCGCAGGGGCTTCGACCCCGCGTGTCCGCGGCTATTCTCCTCGGATGTCGCGAACGCCAGCGTATGCCGCCGAGCTGCGCGCCGCCCTCGCTCGCGCCGTGCGTGGCGTGAGCGAACGCGACCTGGCCCGCGCGACGGAGGCGCTGGTCTCCCGCTATCGCTCGGTCTCCCCGGCTGCGGCCCCGATCCTCGCCTCGCCGGTGCACGTCGCGGCATATGCCGCCTACCGGATGCCGGCCACGCACGCCGCCCTGTCGAGAGCGCTGGGCGACGTGGCGGACCGTGGCCTCGCACCGCGCTCGCTCCTCGACCTCGGTGGCGGCACCGGCGCGGCGGCCTGGGCGGCCGCGGGCGCGTTCGAGTCGCTCGAGAGGGTCACGGTGCTCGACCAGGTCGAGGACGCACTGGCCCTGGGACGTGAGCTCGTGCGCGGCAGCCCGTCGGAGGTGCTGGCCCGCGCGACCTTCGCCCGGGCCGTGGCCGGGGACTGGCCGTCCCTCGAGGCGGACCTCGTCACCGTCTCCTACGTGCTGAGCGAGCTCGACGAGCCCTCCCAGGACGCGCTCGTCGCCGACGCCATGCACCGCGGCCAGGCCGTCGTGGTCGCCGAACCCGGCACCCCGGACGGCTACGCGCGCGTGCTCCGCGTGCGTTCCACCCTGATCGAGGCCGGGTGGACCATTCTCGGCCCGTGCCCCCACGCGAGCGCCTGCCCGCTCGCGGGGAGCGACTGGTGCCACTTCGCAGCGCGCATCAACCGCTCGGCCGAGCATCGTCGGCTCAAGGGTGCCGAGCTCTCCTACGAGGACGAGAAGTTCTCGTGGGTGGGCGCCGTGCGGCCCGGCGTAGTGGATTCGCTTGCACCGCAGTCAGGCTCAGGTCGGATCCTGCGACATCCATTGAAGCGCAAGGGTTTTGTGGAGTTCCAGGTGTGCCGACCCGACGGGACAACAGGTCGGGAGGTCGTGTCGAAGAAGGCAGGGCGGCGCTACCGCGCCGCTCGCGACGCCGAGTGGGGCGACACCCTGCCCTGACTGTGGGATCGGCCCGGCGGCATACGCAAGCAGTGGTCAGACGACGCCGTAGAGGCGGTCGCCGGCGTCGCCCAGCCCGGGGACGATGTAGCCCTTCTCGTTGAGCTTCTCGTCGATCGTGCCGAGCACGACCTTGACGGGCACCGCGAGACGCTCGGTCTGCGCGCGCAGGTGCTCGACCCCCTCGGGGGCCGCGAGCAGGCAGACGGCGGTGATGTCGTCGGCGCCGCGGTCGACGAGGTAGGTGATGGCGTCGGCCATCGAGCCGCCGGTGGCGAGCATCGGGTCGAGCACGAACACCTGGCGGCCGGTGAGGTCGTCAGGCAGCCGGTTCGCGTAGGTGACCGGCTCGAGGGTCTCCTCGTTGCGCTGCATGCCGAGGAAGCCGACCTCGGCACTGGGCAGCAGGTTGACCATGCCCTCGAGCATGCCGAGCCCCGCGCGCAGGATCGGCACGATGAGCGGCTTGGGGTTGCTCAGCTTGATGCCGGTCGTCGGTGCGACGGGCGTCTCGATCTCGAACGGCTCGACGCGGACGTCGCGGGTCGCCTCGTAGGCGAGGAGCGTCATGAGCTCCTCGGCGAGCCGGCGGAAGGTGGGGCTGTCGGTCCGCTTGTCGCGCAGGTAGGTCAGCTTGTGGGCGATGAGCGGGTGGTCTGCGACGTGGACGTCCATGGGTGGAAACTTAGCGCGTGGCCAAGCGATCCGAGACCCCCGGCAAGAGCCCCGTCCCCTCGCCCGAGTCGTATGCGGCCTGGATGGGGCAGGCGCTCGAGCTCGCCGCCGCGGCAGCGGGGTCGCAGGACGTCCCCGTCGGCGCCCTCGTCGTCGACCGGGCCGGTGAGGTGGTCGGCCGCGGGCGCAACGTCCGTGAGGAGCTCGGCGACCCCACCGGGCACGCCGAGGTGGTGGCCCTGCGCGAGGCGGCGCGGTCGGTGGACGCGTGGCGACTCGACGGGTGCACGCTCGTCGTGACCCTGGAACCGTGCGTCATGTGCGCCGGGGCGGCCATGGCCGCCCGGGTCGACCGTGTGGTCTTCGCTGCCTGGGACCCCAAGGCTGGGGCGTGTGGCTCGGTCTGGGACCTGACCCGCGACCCCCTCGCCACGCACCTGGTCGACGTCGTCGGTGGCGTCCGCGCGGAGGAGTCGGCAGCCCTGCTGGTCGATTTCTTCGAGGGCCGGAGGCTCGGGTAAGGTCTCTCCCGGTGGCGTGTCCGAGCGGCCTAAGGAGCACGCCTCGAAAGCGTGTGTGGGGGTGACTCCACCGTGGGTTCAAATCCCACCGCCACCGCCAGAAAGACGAAGGACCCGACACGCTTTTCGTCGGGTCCTTCGTCGTTTTGTCGAAGGCCGCGGGATGTGGGAGGAGCCAGCCGCCCGGACCCGGTGCGATGATCGGGCATGGGCATCGTGACCCCGGGCTTCCGCGGGCGCCGGCGTGACGACGTGAAGCTGCCGCCGGGCCAGTACCTCACCCACGACTTCCCCGTGCTCCAGGCTGGGCCCACTCCACGGGTCGATCTCGACGAGTGGTCGTTCACCGTGCGCACCGAGACCGGCGGCGAGCACACCTGGGACTGGGCGCAGCTGCTGTCCCTCCCGCAGGAGACCCTGAGCGTCGACCTGCACTGCGTGACGAAGTGGTCCAAGCTCGGCACGTCCTGGCGGGGCGTCTCGCTCGACACGATCCTGGAGGCCGTCGACACCGCAGCCGACTTCGCACTCGTCACCTCGTACGGCGACTACACCACGAACCTACCCCTCGAGGACCTGCTCGACGGGCAGGCGTGGATCGTCCACGAGTACGACGGTGAGCCGCTCGAGCCCTGGCACGGCGGACCGGCGCGGCTGCTCGTGCCGCACCTCTACCTGTGGAAGTCGGCCAAGTGGGTGACCCGCATCGAGCTGCTGCTCGATGACGAACCGGGCTTCTGGGAGCAGCTCGGCTATCACGAGTACGGCGACCCCTGGCGCGAACAGCGCTACGCGGGCGACTGACGTGTCGCGGGTGACGTGGCAGGCGGCTCACCTCGTGTCGCGAAAGGACGAGACGGCCGAGGCGGTGACCCTCGTGTTCGGTGTGCCCGGCTGGCCCGGTCACCTGCCGGGTCAGCACGTCGACGTGAGGCTCACCGCGGACGACGGCTACTCGACGCAGCGCTCCTACTCGATCGCCGCTCCCGACCACGGCGCGCAGGTCGAGCTGACGGTGCAGGTCGTCCCTGACGGGGAGGTGTCGCCGTTCGTGGCGCGTGACCTCGTGGTCGGCGATCCGGTCGAGCTGAGGGGCCCCATCGGTGGGTGGTTCGTGTGGCATCCGCAGTCGACGCGTCCGACCCTGCTCCTCGCGGGTGGATCCGGCATCGTGCCGCTGATGGCGATGCTTCGAGCGCGGCACGAGGCTGGAAACACCGCGCCGATGCTGCTCGTCTACTCGGTGCGCACGCCGGCGGATGTCATCTACGCGGACGAGCTTGCGCGACGGGCGCAGCACGACGACGGCCTCACGGTCGAGCTGCTGCACACGCGGGAGGCGCCAGTGGCTGGTGGGCGGCCGCCGGGCCGCCTGACGCGTGAGGAGCTGGCCTCCTGGATCGATGGTCTGGGTGTTGGCTCCGACGTCTTTGTTTGCGGCCCAACGGGTTTCGTCGATGCCGCGGCCGATGCGTTGGTCGACATCGGCGTTCCGGCACGGCTGGTGCGCACGGAGCGATTCGGACCGAGTGGAGGTTGAGATGACCGACTCAGACCTGACGCAGGGGCCGACTCCGTATGCCGTGCCCGACCGGGTGCTCGACGGCAACGTGCTCGCCGGTCCGTTGGGCGACGCTTTCGGCGTCGACGTCACGGTGGCCGTCGTCGTCTGCGCCGGGTGCGGGCGACGGCAGGTCGTCGCCGAGCTCGTCGTGTTCGCCTCGGGAATGGGCTCCGTCGCGCGCTGCCGCGGCTGTGGCGACGTCATGCTGCGTGTCGCCGAGCAGCGCTCCGAGGTGCTCGTGGACCTGCGGGGCTGTTCCCTGCTGAGGCTGCGCGGCTGAGGGCGCTGGTTCGGCGGGACGACCGCGTTGCACACCTCGAGCCACCGACAAAGTCCTTGACGAGCCGCGATCCCAGCGCTCACGCTCGAACCGCCAGAGTGGGAGGGAGGCGCCGTGCGTCAGCTGCCGTCCGGGACGGTGACGATGCTGTTCTCCGACATCGAGGGGTCGACCCGGATGTTGGGCCGTCTGGGTCGCCGGTACACGGCCGCACTCGACGGCCACCGCGACGTCCTGCGCTCCGCGTGGGCTGCCCACGGGGGAACCGAGATGGGCACCGAGGGGGACAGCTTCTTCGTCGTGTTCCCGACGGCCGAGGCCGCGGTGAAGGCCGCCGTGAAGGCCCAGCGGGGGCTCGAGACCTACGCGTGGCCCGGCGACGAGCGGGTTCGTGTCCGCATGGGCATCCACACCGGGTCGCCGCAGGTCCACGACGACGACTACGTCGGGATGGACGTGCACCGCGCAGCCCGCATCGCCTCGTCCGCCCACGGCGGGCAGGCCGTCCTGTCGTCGGCGTCTGCCGAGCTGGCTCGCGGCGCCCTGCCTGTCGGCGTCGGGCTCAAAGACCTCGGCTCCCACCGACTCAAGGACATCCCGGAGCCGGAGCGGCTCTTCCAGCTCATGGTCGACGGGTTGCGCAACGACTTTCCCACCCTCCGGACCCTCGGCGCCGCGTCCCGCCTCCCGGTGCCGACGACCCACCTGGTCGGACGTGGGCAGGCGGTCGCGGACGTGGTCGCCCTGGTGCGGTCGCCCGAGACCCGCCTCGTCACGCTCACCGGGCCGGGCGGCTCGGGCAAGACGCGGCTCGCGCTCGAGGTGGCCAGGAACCTCGTGGCGACCTTCCCGGACGGGGTCTTCTTCGTGCCCGTGGCGTCGGCCACCACGCCAGAGGTGACCTGGACGACGCTCGGTGACGTCCTCGAGGTGCCGCGGGGCAGCCGCCAGCCGCCGCGCCTGTTCGAGCAGCTGGGCCACCGGGCCGCCCTCTTCGTTCTGGACAACCTCGAGCAGCTCAGCGAGGCCGACGTCATCGTCTCGGAGCTGCTGGCGGCGGCTCCGCACGCGGCAGTCGTGGCGACCTCGCGCCGGCCGCTGGCCGTGCCCGGTGAGCACCTCTACCCGGTCCAGCCCCTGGGCCTGCCGACCGGCTCGACCGTGGCGGACGCCGAGGCGTCCCCCGCGGTGCAGCTGTTCCTGCAGCAGGCGCGGAGCGTACGCCCTCACTTCCGGCTGACGCCGGAGAACGTCGCCGCGGTGACTGCGATCTGCCGGCACCTCGACGGCCTGCCGCTGGCCATCGAGCTCTCGGCAGCACGGACCCGGCTGCTCGGCCCGCAGGCGCTCCTGCGCCGGATCGACACGACGCTGGACCTCGCCTCGATGAGCCGGCAGGGCCCGCCGAGGCACCGGACCCTGCGCGAGACCGTCGCGTGGTCCTACGACCTGCTCCCCGAGAGGCAGCAGGAGCTCTTCCGCCGGCTGGGAGTGTTCGCGGGGGGCGCTGACCTCGAGGCGGTGATGGCGGTGGCGCTCCCCGCCGCGTCGGGCGACCGGCGCGCCGAGCCCCTCGACCTCGTTGCCGACATCGTCGACGCCAGTCTCGGGACCGTGGCCGAGGCGCCTGACGGTGAACCGCGCATCACCCTGCTGGAGACGATCCGGTCCTTCGCGCTGGCGGAGCTGCGCGCCACGGGTCAGCTCGACGAGGCACGCTCCGCCCACACCGCCCACTACCTGGCCGTCGCCGAGCGGCTCAAGGCGACGCGCGACTCCGACCACCTCCTCGCCCTCGGCCAGGCGGAGGTCGAGCTCGACAACTTCCGCGAGGCCCTGATCTGGGGGCTTCGGCACGGCGGAGCGACAGACGCCGCCGATGCCGCGGCTCCGGCGACCGCCCTTCGGTTGGCGACGTCGCTCGGGTGGCTCTGGTACACGGGCGGATACGTCATCGAGGGGTGCCGCTGGCTGGAGCTCGCGCTCGAGCGCGACAAGAGCGGCCCCTCGGGAGACGTCGCCGAGTGCCTCGCGACCTACGCCAACCTCCTCATCGCCCGGGGGGAGGCCGACCGCGGCGCCGAGCTGGCCGCCCGGGGCCTGACGATGGCGCGCGATGTCGCGGACGAGGAGCGAGAGGCCTTCGCGATGGGGATCGCGGGGACGGCCCAGCTGCACTTGGGGGAGCTCGACTCCGCACGGCAGACCTTCGAGGAGTCCCTGTCGCTGCACCGGCGGATCGGCAACCCGTCCAGGCTCACCCGTGCCCTGGGCAACCTCGCCGGCGTCGAGGAGCAGCTGGGTCACTTCGCGCGCGCCGAGGAGCTGACCAAGGAGGCGCTGGAGATCGTCACAGCGGAGGGTGACGTGCACGAGGCAGCGGTCCAGGGTCAGAACCTCGCGAACCTGCTGGCGGCGGATGGGCGGCCCGACGAGGCATGGCGGCTCGCCGGGTCCCTCGCCGACCAGATCGTGCGGCTGCGCAGCCCGAACCTCACCATGGCGTTCGCCAACACCTGCATGAACATCCTCATCGGCCTCGGGGACCCGGTGCCCGCCGCGCACCTGCTCGGCGCCGAGGAGGCCATGAGAGACCGCCTCTCGCTGGCGAACCCCTACCAGGAGGAGGAGCGGGCCGAGGCCTGGGCCGCGGTGGAGGGCCGCATCTCCGCCGAGGACTGGGCGCGGGAGATCGGGGTGGGGCGGGAGTCCTCGGTGGAGGACCTGCTCGTCGGCCTCGACGGCGGCTGACCGGCGACCCGGGGGGCCCACTCCCTCTCGATCCGCGGACGGGAGTCGAGCGGCCGGGCGTCCGCGAGGTCGTGGTCGCCGCCAACCTAGCGGCGTGCCGACCGCCAGATGAGGCGGTGCACGCCCAGGTGCTTGGGGAGCGTGCGCAGTCCGGGGATCCACGGAACGCAGATGAAGGCGATGCTGAGCAGGACCATCAGGGTCCACACCTGGATGTCGGCGTTGTCGGAGGTCGAGAAGGGCGGCACCTGGTACCAGAAGGAGTAGAGCCACAGCCAGGGCTGGCCGGGGTAGTTGCCGGTCTCGTTCATGATGCCCCACTGATCACCACCCAGGTTCTGCTCGCGCGCCTGGTCCTCGAGGTAGGTGCCGTCGGCGAGCAGCAGCAGCGCCTTGGTGCTGTCGACCCCGAAGAAGCTCGTGCGAGTGGTGAGGAGTCCTTCGAGGGCGCCGCTCGCGGCGAGACGCACCTCGGCCTTGCCGAGCTCGGGCACCGGGCCGTAGTCACCGGCCGCCACCTTGGCGGCGTCGCCGTCGGGGGCCGCAGCGAGCGCGTCGGAGTATGCCGTCGCCCACGCGGTCTGCTGGTCGGCGCCGGCGCCGTCCCAGACCTTGAGCGCAGCCACGGCGGCGGCGTCGTCGGTCAGGGTGCGCACCGGGTCGAGCACGAAGTCCTTGGCCGAGTCGATGGGTTCGGTGACGCCGGGGAGCTTCTGCAGGTTGATCGGTCCGAGCGTCTGCCCCTCGGCGTTGGTGTTGTACGGGGCGCCGTATCCCGCGCTCGTGCTCGTGCCCGCGAGCTCGGCGCTCGCCGTGGCGATGACGTCGTTCGGGGCCTTGGTCGCCCACTCCTGAAGGGTGATCGCGGGGTCGTCGGGCGAGGAGAAGACCAGTGCTGCGAGCACGGACAGGACGGTCATCACGCCGAGCGCGATGACGAACTCCTTGACGAGGTCGTAGTGCCGGGTGGGGAACCCGTGCGAGTCTGGCGCCCAGGTGGAGCTCCGTGTCGCGGTGTGCTCCACGTGCTTCGTCGCGGTGCTCATGGCCGACCACCTCTCGGATCCGCTGGTGTCGTCGTGGGCTCGTCCCAGCCGATGGGCGGCACCACCCCGCGCCGGCGAACGAGGACCAGGTGGATGACGACGATGACCCCCACCACGAGGGGCAGCAGGGCGACGTGCCACAGGATCATCTGGCCGACGTTCATGACGTTGAAGTAGGCGCCGACCGCGGCAGCGTTGAGGCCGTCCTTGGCTTGTGTCGTGATCCACTGCGAGTCGAAGTTGGTCTGCATGAGATAGCCGGTGAAGGCCGTTCCGAGCGAACCGAAGAACGCGAGCGCCCCTGTGGCCCAAGTGAGCCCGCGCCGACCGCGCCAGGCGGCCATGAAGAACTTGCCCCACAGGTGGATCACCATGGTCGCGAAGAAGAGCTCGACGCTCCAGAGGTGCACGGAGTTCACGAAGTGTCCGACGCTGCTCGTGTGCCACCACGTGATGCCACCCAGGGTGAGCACGAGGCCGGAGCCGATGACGACGGCGAGGCTCGCCAGGCAGGCGACGCCGAAGACGTAGATCCATGACGCCACGTAGGCCGGCTGCCGGTCGGGCAGCCATTGACCCCTGGGCACGAGTCCCTCGATCCACGAGCTGAGCCCTGCGGACCAGCTGTCGTGCGGTCCGCGCTGCAGCGGTGTCGAGGCGTGACGCGTGCTCATCGGTCGTCCCGGCGAGAGCCCGGGAAGGGCAGCACGATAGCCAGCACGAACACCAGGATCATCGCGAGGATCACGATGAGGTTGGCGACCGTGATGGTGACGAAGCCCCACTGGACGACAGCCCCTGCCGGGACCGGCTTCGTGATGGCGAGAACCTGACTGGTCATGCGGAGTCTCCAGTCGCTGAAGGGTGTGTGTTCCCCTGCCAGTCGCGCAAGTACTACTACGCCTTGTAAGAGTACGTCCGTGTCGCGGGCGGCGCAGGAAAATGCGACGCGCCCTCCACGGAGCCTTCAGACCCGACGCAGCCCCGCCTCAGACCCGACTCCGCCGTCAGCTGCGCCCGCCCCGCGCGCGGCCGCAGCGTCCTGCGAGACCGGGCACGACGGCATACGGCGCCTCGGGCCGATGGCCACTGGCAGGATGGCCGCCATGACCACGGACGTCCCGCTCAGCGTGCGCACCCCCTCACCGCTGGGGGAGTTCCTCCGCGCCCGACGCAAGCAGCTCGCACCCGAGGACGTCGGCATCAGGCGCGCCAAGGGACGCCGACGCGTCGGCCTGAGCCGCACCGAGGTCGCCGAGCTCGCGAACATCTCCGTCGCGTACTACGACATCATCGAGCGCGGCCGCGACCTGCGCCCGAGCAAGAGCGTCCTCGACGGGCTCGCCCGCGCGCTCAAGCTCGGCACCGACGGACGCAACCACCTGCACGCCCTCGCCACCGGAGCGCCGTCGCGCCGGCCGCAGGCCCCCGAGGAGCTCACGGAGGAGCTCGAGGAGCTGCTCGACTCCATCGACCCGAACCCCGCCTATGTCGTCGGCGCCCGCTGGGACGTGCTCGGCGCCAACCACACCGCCTGCCAGCTCTTCACCGACTGGGAGAGCAAGCGCACCAAGCGCGAGCGCAACCTGCTGTGGTTCTACTGCTGTGACCCGGCTGCGCGTAGCCTCTTCGTCGACTGGGAGCAGGAGGCCGCCGACCAGCTGGCACTGTTCCGCGAGGCGTACGCGCGCCATCCCGACGACCCGTCGTTCAAGCGCGTGCTCGATGAGATCTTCAAGGCCAACCCGGCCACCGTCGAGTGGTGGGAGCGGCACGACACCGACCCGACCCGGGGTCGTACCAAGAGGATCCGGCTCGACACCGGCCAGGTCATCCAGCTGCGTCAGCTCGTGCTGTCGGTCGCCGACGAGCCCGACATCCGCGTCATCAGCTACTTCGCCGACGTCGACGGCGACCTCGACGACATCGAGCTCGACCTCTAGGCGAGGGCGTCAGCGCGAGGGCGTCAGCGCGAGGGCGTCAGCGCCTACGCGTGCCGAAGATGCTGCGCGTGATCTCGCGACCGATGACCGTGCCGGCCGACCGGAGCATCGACTTGAACGCGGAGCTGCCGGCGACCTGGGCGATGATGCTCGGCTCCTCCTTCGGCGCGCGCGTCGGGGCGGAGGCGGGCCCCGTGCCCGCGGGTGCCGGGGCCGGCGCGGCCTGCTGCGGCGCGGGAGCGGCCTCGAGGCGCTTGGCGAGCAGCTCGTAGGCCGACTCGCGGTCGACGACGTCGGCGTACTTGGCCTTGAGCGGCGAGGCGTTGATGACGGCGTCCATGGTGGCCTGCGGCGAGGGGTCCATCAGGGAGTTCGGCGCCTTCATGCGCGTCCAGGCCACCGGTGTCGGCACGCCCTTGTCGGAGAGCACCGTGACGACGGCCTCGCCGATGCCGAGGCTCGTCAGGAGCTTCTCCATGTCGTATGCCGTGTGCGGGTAGGTCGCGATGGCCTGCTTGAGCGCCTTGGCGTCGTCGGGGGTGAAGGCGCGCAGCGCGTGCTGGACGCGGTTGCCGAGCTGGGCGAGCACGCCCGACGGGACGTCCTTCGGGGACTGGGTGACGAAGAAGACGCCGATGCCCTTGGAGCGGATCAGCCGCACCGTCTGCTCGATCGCGTCGAGGAAGGCCTTGCTCGCGTCGTTGAAGAGCAGGTGCGCCTCGTCGAAGAAGAAGACGAGCTTGGGCTTGTCGACGTCGCCCTCCTCCGGCAGGTCGTGGAAGAGGTCGGCGAGCATCCACATGAGGAACGTCGAGAAGAGCTGCGGGCGGTCCTGCACCTGGGGCAGCTCGAGGCAGGAGATGATCCCCTTGCCGTCCGGGCTCGTGCGCAGCAGGTCGCTCGTCCCGAACTCGGGCTCGCCGAAGAACGCGCCGGCGCCCTGGTCCTCGAAGGTGATGAGGTTGCGCAGGATGACGCCCGCGGTCGCGCTCGAGAGGCCGCCGAGGTCCTTGAGGTCGGCCTTGCCCTCGTCGGACGTGAGGTGGCTGATGACGGCCCGGAGGTCCTTGAGGTCGAGCAGCGCCAGGCCGTTCTTGTCGGCGTAGTGGAAGATCAGCCCGAGGCTGCTCTCCTGCGTGTCGTTGAGGCCGAGCACCTTGCTGAGCAGGGTGGGGCCGAAGCCGGTGATCGTGGCGCGGATCGAGATGCCGCTGCCCTTCCCGCCCAGCGTGTAGAACTCGGTGGGGTATGCCGTCGCAGCCCACGGCATACCGACGTCGGCCGCGCGCGCGGTGATCTTGTCGCCCCCCTCACCAGGCGTCGCGAGGCCCGACAGGTCGCCCTTCATGTCGGCGAGGAAGACGGGCACGCCCTGGTCGGCGAGCTGCTCGGCCATCAGCTGGAGCGTCTTCGTCTTGCCGGTGCCGGTCGCGCCGGCCACGAGGCCGTGCCGGTTGAGCACACTGAGCGGGATCTGGACGGGTGCGTCGGCGTGGGCCTGTCCGTCGACGACCGCGGCACCGAGCTTGAGCACCCCGCCCTCGAACGCGTAGCCCGCGCGGATCTCGTCGATCTGGCTGCTGTCGGTGGACTCCGAGGCTGGTGTCTGGGTCACCTGTCGAACTCTAGCCGTCGCCCTGACATGTTCGATGTCTATGCTGACCCGGTGATTTTCAAGGCCGTCGGCGACTCCCGCCCGTACCCCGACCACGGACTCGAGACGACCAAGGACTGGTCGAACGTCCCCCCACGGGTGGTGCAGCTCGGCGAGCTCATCACCACGAAGAGCACCCTCGACCTGCGCAACCTCCTCGCCGACGACTCGACGTTCTACGGCGACCTCTTCCCGCACTGCGTCGAGTGGGAGGGGCAGCTCTACCTCGAGGACGGCCTCCACCGGGCTCTACGCGCCGCGCTGCAGCAGAGACCTGTCCTCCACGCCCGAGTCCTCGTACTCTCCTGACACGGCGGCTCGACCAGGAGCGCCGATGAGCGAGGGAGGGCGGATGCCGGACGCGAGCAGGGACGCGGCGGATGCTGGCAGGGATGCGGTCAGGGATGCTGGCAGGGATGCGGGCCAGGACGCTGACCGCACGTACCACGTGCGGCGTCAGCGCCGATCTGCGATCGTCATCGCGCTCGTCGTGCTCAGCATGGCGGGGGCGTTCTACTACGCCTCCACCTACTTTCGCGACACGACGCCCAAGCCGGGCCCGTGCACGACCGTGCAGCCGCAGCAGGCGCTCTCGCCGCAGGACGTCAGTCTCAACGTCTACAACTCGACCAACCGGGCAGGCCTGGCCAAGACCGTCGCCACCGCGGCCATCGACCGCGGCTTCAAGGTCAAGGCGGTCGCCAACGACCCGAAGAAGGCCGTCGTCAAGCAGGTCGCCCAGATCCGCTACGGCCCCGAGGGGGCGGCGTCGGCGCGCCTGGTCAAGGCGCACGTGCCGGCCGGCGTCCTGGTCAACGACAAGCGCAAGGGCGACACGGTCGACCTCGCCGTGGGGCAGGCGTGGAAGGCCTTCGGCAAGGAGCCGGCCCCGGCCACGCCCACCCAGACCCTGCGCCAATGCCCGACGGTCACCGTCGAGCCCTGACCCGTCGCCCCACCCCCACCCCTGACCCACCACTCCCCGTCCCCTGACCGTCGAGAGGCCAAAGTTTGTCGCTCCTCGCACGTCGAGAGGCCAAAGTCCGTCGCAGACTCTGGCCTCTCGATGTGCAGGGGCCGCGAAGTTTGGCCTTTCGACGGGTGGGCTTCAGGAGGCGTAGGGGATGCGCTGCCAGGAGAGGACATGCTCCGCGCCGGGCCGGTCGACCGTGACGACGAGGTAGTCCTTGTTGTTGTTCGAGCCGTCGACCGTGACGCGCTCGAGGTTCTCGGCCGAGCCCCTGATGCCGTAGAAGTCCAACCACTTCGAGCCGGCGGCCAGCGGGCGGTCGGAGTTGTAGAGGTGGCTGTCGCCGTTGAAGAGGTAGACCTCTCCGTCGAAAGCGTTCGACTGGGCCACGAGCTCTCGCACGAGCGGCTGGAAGGCCGAGTTGTCGGCCCACGTCACGTCGTAGGTCGGGTCGAACATGTCGGCCTGCACGAAGAGGGCGACCGCGCGGTCGTGCCGCTGACGCGCCGACGCGAACGCCGAGCGCACCTGCGAGACAGCGTTGTTCATGCGCGCCTGCTCCTCGGCAACCTGGGCGGCCGTCGGGCTCGTGAAGCCGAGCTCGGGCCAGGGGAGCAGCCCGTTGTTGCTGCCGACGACGTGCAGGGTCGCGATGTCGACGCCCTGGCGGCGGAACGTGACGTTCTCGGGGAAGCCCGCCGCGGCCTGCGACGCGACGGTCATGTCGGCGCCGAGGGTGTGGCCGGGGGTCGGGAAGAAGGTCGACCGGACCGCCGACAGTCGCTCGAGGGGGTTGTAGGTGCCGTTGTTCGTGCGGTGGCAGTCGGTCCACTCGTTGTCGCCCGGGGTGTAGACGAGCGGCATGGTGAAGCGGTCGAACTGCGTGCGGATCATCGAGAAGTACGCGTTGGTGCACGTCGACGAGCCGTTCTTGATGTCGCCGACGTGGATCGTGAACGACAGGTCGGGGGTCGCGTTGATCTGGTCGACCCAGCGCGGGAAGGCGGCCACCTGCGCGTCGCCGTAGGGCACGTCGCCGATGACGGCGAAGGAGTAGTGGCCGTCCTTCTGCTGGCCGGGAGCCGTGGCCGAGGCGGCCGCGCCGGCCGACGTCGACGCCGGCGTGTCAGCCGCCTGCGCGGCGCCGACACCGGCGGGCAGGAGAACGAGCGCGGTGGCAGCCACCGCGAGGACATGGGTGCGGGAGAAGTGCATGGTGCCGTTTCTCCCGTACTGCGGTGGAACGGCACTACCGCTGCTGCGTGAACGTCAGGCGTCCGCCGGGCGGCCGGGACCGGCCTCGGGGTCGTGCCGCTCGATCACCGTGGCGTGCAACGTGGTTCGCTGCGACCTCAGAGCGAGACCAGGGTCGCCACCATGAGGGCCTTGATGGTGTGCATGCGGTTCTCGGCCTGGTCGAAGACGACTGACGCGGCGGACTCGAACACGTCGTCGGTCACCTCGAGCTCCTTGAGGCCGAACTGCTCGTGCACGTCCTGCCCGACCTTGGTCTCGAGGTCGTGGAAGGCGGGGAGGCAGTGCATGAACTTCACGCGCGGATTCTCTGTGGCCGCAAGCATCTCCGCGTTCACCTGGTAGGGGGAGAGCATCTCGATGCGCTCGGCCCACACCTCCTTGGGCTCGCCCATCGACACCCACACGTCGGTGTGCACGAAGTCGACACCGCGTACGCCCTCTGCCACGTCCTCGGTGAGCGTCACGCGCGCACCGGTCTCGGCGGCATACCTCTTGGCGATGGCGACGACGTCGTCGGAGGGCCAGAGCGGCTGCGGTGCGACGATGCGCACGTCCATGCCGAGGATGGCGCCCGTGACGAGCAGGCTGTTTCCCATGTTGAACCGCGCGTCGCCGGCGTACGCGTACGCGATCTGCTCGTCGGGCTTGCCCGCGTGCTCGCGCATCGTCAGGACGTCGCAGAGCGACTGCGTCGGGTGCCAGTCGTCGGTGAGGCCGTTCCAGACCGGAACCCCGGCGAAGGCACCGAGCGTCTCGACGATGTCATGCCCCGCGCCGCGGTACTGGATGCCGTCGTAGAAGCGGCCCAGCACGCGGGCCGTGTCCTTGGCCGACTCCTTGTGGCCGATCTGCGAGCCGCTCGGGTCGAGGTAGGTGGTGCTCGCGCCCTGGTCGGCCGCGGCCACCTCGAAGGCGCAGCGGGTGCGCGTCGAGGTCTTCTCGAAGACGAGCGCGACGTTCTTGCCCGTCAGTCGTCGCTCCTCGCGGCCCTCGCGCTTCGCGGCCTTGAGCTCTGCGGCGAGGTCGAGCAGCGCCCGGAACTCGTCAGGCGTGAGGTCGATCTCCTTGAGGAGGTTGCGGCGGTGGAGCGATGAGAGGGCGGTCATCGGCCGATGCTGTCAGGGCCGGGCCTCGTGCGGCAATCCGATCTCAGCCGGACCGGCCGATCAGCCAGCGCAGCCGCTCGACGAGGGCGCGTGCCTGCAGCGGCACGACGACGCTCGCGCCCTCGCCGACGCAGAAGACGACGTCGTCGAACCGGTGGATGCCCGGGCGGTGGGCGACCTGACGGAAGTCGTCGCGGACGGCCCTCAGCTGCGCGACCGTCATGAACGGCGGTGGCTCGTCGGGCTGGTAGCGCGAGCCGAGTGCGTAGTCGCGGCCCGGCCGGCGCGTCATCTCGACGTGGCAGCCCAGCACGTGGGCGGCGTCGCGCTCCTCGGCGAAGGCGACGAGGCGGTCGAGCGCGTCGAGGAGGGCGTCGGGGTCCTCGACGTAGATGCGTCCGGGGTAGACGGTGTCGCCCGTGTGGAGCAGTCCCGTCATCGGGTCGAAGACGGCGATGGACGCCGCGTGGTGGCCCGGGATGCCGAACACCTCGAGTGCCCGGTCGCCGAGCTCGAACGTGCGCACCTCTGACGGCCAGTCGGTGACGCCGAAGAACGCGCGCACCGCGGAGACGTCGTGGCCGACGACGGTCGTGTGCGGACGGTCGGCGAACGCCGCGTCGCCGGCCACGTGGTCGCCGTGCCCGTGAGTGTGTGCGACGACGAGGGCGTATGCCGTGCCGCCGGGTGTGGTGGAGGTGTGGCGCTCGAGCAGCCGGTCGACGGTGCGCCGCAGCTCGGCGCCGTCGACGGCGCCGGTGTCGAGCAGGAGGGCGCGGTCCGTGCCCAGCATCAGGAGGATGAAGGGGGCCTCGAAGGTGAGGTCCTTGCTCTGCCGGATGAGCACGGTGCCGGGAGCGAGGTCATGGACCTGGAGCGGCGGGTCATGGCGGTGTCGGGGTGAGCGTGCGCCGTGGATCCAACGGACGTCGGTGTCGAGCCGCACGCGCTCCGGATGGGACATGGGTCCATTCTCGTGGGCGGCCTGACGTCGCCAACGACAACGGCCCCCTCGCGCTGGACGCGAGGGGGCCGTTGCCAATGGCGGAGGATGGGGGATTTGAACCCCCGAGGGTTTTATCCCAACACGATTTCCAATCGTGCGCACTAGGCCACTATGCGAATCCTCCGTCGCGCAGGCTACCGGAGGCGGGGCGTTCCCAAGAAATCGACGGTGCCAGGGGCCGACGACACAGGCGAAAACGGGGCGACGGGTGTCGGTGCTCGACGGCAGACTCGGCCGGTGAGCTCGACGACGACCGCCCGACCCCCGCTGTCCTCCTTCTGGCGCGACCTGCCGCGCGAGGGGCGTCTGCTGATCTCGACCGTCGTCTTCCAGTCGATCGGCACCGGGCTCGTGCTGCCGTTCATGGTCGTCTACCTCCACGAGGTTCGCGGCATCGCGCTCGAGACCGTGGGGCTGCTGCTCGCGCTCCAGGCGGGTGTCGGCATCGTCATGGTCACGCCCGTCGGCGCCCTCATCGACCGCATCGGGGCACGCAAGGTCTACGTCAGCAGCCTCGTCGCGCTGCTGCTCGCCGACGTCGTCCTGGCGTTCGCCACGACCACCGGCCAGGCCGCGGCCGCGCTCGTGCTCATGGGCTACGGCTTCGGCATCGTCTGGCCGGCCTCGAGCGCCCTCATCGGAAACCTGATCCCGTCCGACCAGCGGCAGCGCTACTTCGGCATCAACTTCACCCTGCTCAACCTCGGCATCGGCATCGGCGGGGTCGTGGGCGGGCGGTTCGTCGACGTGTCCCGTCCCGGCACGTTCACCGCCGTCTACCTGCTCGACGCGCTCAGCTACGTCCCCGCGCTCGTCATCCTGCTGGGTCCGCTGCGGCACGCCCGCGACCGCATCGACCGCCCAGCCGGCGACGACGGCGCATCGATCTCCTACCGCGCCCTGCTGCGCGACCCGCGCCTGCGGGCCCTGCTCCTGCTCGTTGCCGTCGCCGCCCTCGTCTCCTACCCGCAGCTCAACGCAGGCCTGCCCGCCTACGCGCGCGCCGAGGGCCAGATCTCGACCGAGGGCCTCGGCTACGCGTTCGCCGCCAACACCGTCGTCATCGTGCTGCTCCAGCTCTTCGTGCTCCAGCGCATCGAGGGCCGGCGACGCACGCGGGTGGCCGTCGTCATGGCGGTGACGTGGATGGTCGCGTGGTCGCTGCTCGGGGCGACCTCGCTGGTGCCCGGCACCGTCGTGGCCACGGTGCTGCTCTGCGCGTGCGCCGGTGTCTTCGGCCTGGGCGAGACGATGCTCCAGCCGACGAGCGCCCCGATGGTGAACGACCTGGCGCCCGACCACCTGCGCGGCCGCTACAACGCGCTCAGCTCGCTCATGTTCTCGGTCGCGTTCGTCGTCGGTCCGGTCGTGGCCAGCTTCCTCATCGGGCGCGACCTCGGCATGGTCTACATCGGCTTCCTCGTCGGCGGCTGCGTCCTGCTCGCCGTGATCGCTCTCGCCGTCGAGCGGCACCTGCCCGCCCACGTCAACGGCCTGCGCATCAGCGGTCCGGACGTCCACGAGGCAGGGCCCGACTCGTCGGCACCGGTCGCGGAGGGGCGGATTTCCGGCTGACGATCGCGGCGGCATACACTCGCTGTCGGCACCCCGCGTGGTGGTACCTCTCCGAACTCCCCCAGGGCAGGAATGCAGCAAGGGTAGGAGAGCTCTTCCAGGTACGCGGGGTGTCCCTTTTCCCTTGCGGGCGCGGCTCGCCGTCAGCGGGGAGCGGCAGTGGTCGTGCCCTCCCGCAGCGTGACCGGCGCCGTGGCGCTGCGCGGTCGCGTGCCGTCGAGCCGGCGGCGCACGAGCCGGCCGATCATCCGCCCGCGCTCGCGACCCTGCTGGTCCATCGTCGTGATGCGGTGCGGAAGCCACGGCAGGTCGACCCCGTCGAAGCCGGTGACGCTGAGGTCGTCGGGCACGCGCAGCCCGAGCTCCTCGGCAGCGATGATGACCCCGGCTGCGATGACGTCGGACTGTGCGACCACCGCTGTCGGGCGGACGTTCTCGGGGACGTCGAGCAGGGCGCGGCCGGCGATGATGCCACCCTCCACCGACGAGCCGTCACCCGTCTGCACGACAGTCACGTCGGGTCCGAACACGTCCCTGAAACCGAGCAGCCGCCCGATCGAGGGGATGCCGACGCCGGCCTCCACCGCCAGCTCGTCGCGCACCGGGCCGGGCTCACCCATGCCGGCGAGGGGCATGGCGACCGAGGCGACCCGCCTGTGTCCGAGGGCACGCACGTGGCGCGAGATCTCGGCGAACGAGCCGCGCTCGTCGATGCGCACCTGAGTCACGCGGCGGTCCGCCGGCACGCCCGTGCTGAACATCGGGATGCCACGGGCGGCCAGGTGCTCGACGGCGGGGTGGTCGCCGGGGCCGCACAGGGAGAACACCAGGGCGTCGAGCGCGAGACCTGCAAGCTGCGGCACGACCGACTGGGGGTCCTCGGTGGGCTGGGCGAGCAGGAGCATGCCGGTCGGCACGCGCTCGAGCTCCTCGGCGAGCCCGTCGAGCACGGCGACCGCGAACGGGTCGCGGAAGGCCAGCTGGAGCCGGCCCTCGACGAGCACCCCGACGGCCCCGGCCCGGCCCTGCCGCAGCGACGAGCCCAGCGGGTTCGGACCGGTGAAGCCGAGCTCGGCCGCGGCGGCGCGCACCTTGTCGCCGGTGGCCGCAGCGACAGGTCCCTTGCCGCTGAAGACGAGGGAGGCCGTCGAGACCGAGACGCCGGCGCGCTCGGCGACGTCGCGGAGCGTAGGGCGGGCTTGACCTCGGGCGACCATGGGAGGCATGCTATCGAAACGATTCGAGTCGAAACGATTCGACATAGGTTTCCGCTGTTGTTGCTCCCGCTGTCCCTGAGAGGCTTGTCGCATGTCCGCCGCCAGCGCCCCGCCGGCCGCCACCGTCCGCACGGCCAGGACGGCCGTCTTCACCGCGTTCGCAATCAACGGCGCCGCCTTCGCAGCGTTCGCCTCGCGCGTGCCCGACCTCAAGCACGAGCTCTCGCTCTCTGCCGGCCAGCTCGGTGTCACGCTGCTCGCCGCGTCGCTGGGGTCGGTCATCGGGCTGCCGATCTCGGGCTGGATCGTCCACCACCTCGGCGCAGCCCGCACCCTGCTCGGCGCCGCCCTGGTCCAGAGCGTCGGCTTCGTCGCCGTAGGGATCGGGGTCACGGGTCTGCAGAACCGCGGCGTCGTCATGGCCGGGCTGTTCCTCGTCGGCATGGGAGCCGGCGTCTTCGACGTCGGCATGAACCTCGAGGGCGCCTCCGTCGAGCGGCTGCTCGGGCGTGCCGTGATGCCGCACTTCCACGCGGCCTTCAGCGGCGGCACGGTCGTCAGCGCGCTCATCGGCGCCGGGCTCTCGGCCATGCACGTCTCCATCGGCGCGCACCTCGTCGGCGTCGTCGTCATGCTCGTCGTCGTCACCCCGTGGTTCCTCAGGGCCTTCCTCGCCCGGTCGGTCGAGTTCGACGAGCACGGCAGCGAGGTCAAGCAGAAGGCCGGCATCGCCTCCGCCTGGCGAGAGCCGCGCACGCTGCTCATCGGCGTCGTCGTGCTCGCTGCGGCCTTCACCGAGGGCACGGCCAACGACTGGGTCGCGGTCGCGCTCTCGGACGGTTATGGCCTCGAGCGCTGGCTCGGCGTCGTCGCCTTCGCGGTCTTCCTCACGGCGATGACCGCGGGACGCCTGCTCGGCACCCGCCTGCTCGACCGGCGCGGCCGCATCCCCGTGCTGCGCGTCCTCTTCGTCTCGGCCGTCGTCGGCTGTCTGCTCGTCGTCTTCGGCGGCCCGGTGCTCGCCTTCGTCGGCGCAGCGATCTGGGGCGTCGGTGCCAGCCTGGGCTTCCCCGTCGGCATGAGCGCCGCCGCCGACGACCCTGCTCGCGCCGCCGCACGCATGAGCGTCGTCTCGACCATCGGCTACACGGCGTTCCTCGCCGGGCCGCCACTGCTCGGCTTCCTCGGCGACCACGTGGGTGTGCTGCACTCGCTGCTCGTCGTCGGCGCGATGGCCGTCGTCGCACTCCTCGCCCTCCCGGCGGTGCGCAAGCCCGAGAAGGTCACGGGCGACAAGGTCGAGAGCGAGCGCGTCGAGCCCGAGCAGACCCCCCGCCCCGCCTGACCACCGCCCCCACCCCTGATCGAGAGAACACTCCGTCACGCGCCTCCGTGACGGAGCGTTCTCTCGATCGGGGTGTGGGGGGCGCGTGAGCGGGCGGGGGCGCACGGAGCGTTCTCTCGATCGGGAGGGTGTCGTCGGCCTCCTGATCGAGAGAACACTCCGTCAGGCGCTTTCTCGATGGCGGGTGGGGTCAGAAGTACTCGGTGATGTAGGGCGCGGCCGCGAAGACGGCGTCGAGTTCAGCGTCACCGTCGTCGCTGCCGCCCGAAGCCAACCCGGCCTGGCGTACGCGTGACACGGACCAGCCGCACCACAGCGCCGACAGGCCGCGCGCGCCCACCTCGAGCGGGGGAGCGCCCGACGTGGGCTCGTCGCGGGTGGCGGTGCCACGGCCCCCCGAGACCGAGAGGGTCCACGTGCCGCTGTTGGCCGGCGCTTCGGGGTCGTCGACGACGAGCCGGGCCGCCACCGAGGTGTGCGCGCCGAAACCGCGACCGGGGAAGGCTGCGGCCAGGTCGATGACGCGGCCCATCCACGGGGTCTGCTGCACCTCGTTCGCCGCCAGGCCGCCGAGGGCGAGAGTCAGCGGATCGCGCGGGTCGAGGTAGGTGTGCACGGTCGGTGCCGCAGAGGAACCGGACCCGACAACACCCCAGAGCGCCGCCGCCGACTCGGGCGAGCCTGCCACCAGGTGCTCGACGGTCACGGTCGCGTCGGACAGGTCGTAGACGACGAACCCGTCGGAGGCCACGTAGCTGATCAGCTCCTCGCGCTCGAGCATGCCGCGGAACGTCTCGGCCGTCGGCACCATCGGTCCGCTCGCGCCGTGCCTCACCTGCGCGTCGCGAGCGAGGTCGTGCAGCCGCTGGGCGTCGTCGGGAGTGGCCGGTCGCACGACGGACCTGCTTGTGTCAGTGGCTCGCCCGGAGACCGAGGATGCGAGGTCGCGAAGCAGGTGGCCGGCATACGTCGTCCTCGTCTGGGCGCCGCCGATCTCGTAGCCCGAGCGCCGATAGAGCGTTGCGGTCGTCGGGAAGAGGCACGACACCACGTCGCCGAGCTCGCCCATCCGGGCGATGAGGGCGCGGGTGAGTGTCGTCGCGACCCCGCCGCCACGGGCGCTCGGTTCGACGTAGACGCCCGCGACCCCACCCATCCGGAGGTGGCGGCCGCCCCAGGCCTGCTCGTACGGCCGGATGCGTCCGGCACCGAGCACCCGGTCGGACTCGTCCACGACGGCGATCATCCGGCCGCCCAGCGTCTCGGCCGAGACACGCCTCCACCAGTCCTCGCCGCCGGTGCTGAGCGGCCCGAACGAGCGGTTGCGGATCGAGAGGACGGCGGAGAGGTCGGCGTCGACGACGTCACGGGTGCGGAGCTGGCTCATGGCCTCGAACCTAACGATCGACGGCGCGGCCCGCGATCGGGTTGTCGCTCAGCTGCGGTGCAGGTAGGTGAGACGGCGCACTCGTGAGATCGACCAGAACAGAAGGGCGTACGCGAGCCAGCTCACCGCCGACAGCCACGTGTAGTTCCCGGCCTTGGTGAGCACTGCCACGAGCGATCCGACGACGACGACGCTCAGGGCGGGCAGGGCGTACCAGGCCACGACCATCTGCGGCCGCAGCACGAACGTGGGGGAGCCGCGAAAGGCCGCGAACACGTTGCCCGCGACGACGAGCACCAGGACGAGGACCAGCGACAGCACGGCGCTCGGCGGCACCGAGGCGAAGGCGGCCGTGACGGCGACCCAGCCGCCGAGCACCAGCGCCGTCAGGACGGTGGGCGCGACGAGGTGCGCGGCGGCTTCGGTCACCTCGGTGGTGCCGAGCAGCGACGGGGTGCCGACGTTGTCGGCCTGCAGGCGCAGGCCCTCGGCCCACGCCCCGAAGCCGAGGTAGAGGGGGAGCAGCCCGATCGTCGCGGCGATGCTGGGGGCCACCGGCTGCGCGAAGGCCCACGTGACGACCGCCCCGCCGAGCAGGGTGAGCCCGAGGCCCGAGAGGAAGGCGCCGGGCGTGCGCCTGAGGCCGAGGACGTCGCGGCGGACCAGCACGCCGAACGGTCGTCCCGAGCGCAGCCGGGCGCTGCGCCCGTGGTGCACGGGGCGCGTCAATGCCAGCCGGGCGGTGCGCAGGTTGCCGGTCAGGGCGGAGCCGGCGAGGGTCGAGGTGTTGGCCGAGTGGGCGCGCAGCGACTCGGCGTGCAGCTCGCGCAAGGCATCCGGCGCGCGCCAGAGCAGCGTGAGCCCACGGTCGGGCCCGGGCCACGAGTGCACCTGGGACCACAGCCACAGGCGGGTGGCCAGCACCCCGAGCGCCGTGCCGGCCACCGCCGCCACGGCGATGGTGCCCACCCCACCGAGGTGGGCGAAGGCGAGTCCGGCGCCGACCGTCAGACCGCCGAGCGCACCGAGGAAGACCCCTCCGACGGCCGCGTAGCGCCACCAGCGACGCAGCGCCAGAGCGCGGTCGAGCGGGGCCGGGAGCACCAGGTCGATCCACGGCATGGGCGGCACGACCGGACCGCGGAACCGGCCCGCGAAGACCACGGCGCCGAGCAGGGCGGCCACCGACGCGACGAGCAGGGCGATGGCGACGGGTGAGCTCAGCTGCTGGCCGAGGGACCCGGCGTCCGACGTGCGGAAGACGGCCTGGACGATCGGCAGGCCGTAGACGAGGGCGCCGAGGAAGGCGACGTAGCCGGCATACAGGCCCTGCTGCCTGGCCTTGCGGGCGGCGTCGCCGCCGATCACCCAGTCGGCCTGACCGAGCAGGTCGTGGTCGTCGTAGTCGACCGTGGGCTGCCCGGCCTCGGCCGGCTCGCTCGTCATCAGCGTGCGGGGACGACGTCGACGACCCGGCTGGCGAGGCTCGCCGTGAGGTCGGGGTCGTGGCAGGCCATGACGACGGTCGTGCCGTCCGACGTGCGCTCGCGGATGAGGTCGGCGACGACCTGACGCTTCGTGGTGTCGAGCCGCTGCTCGGGCTCGTCGAGCAGCACGACGGTCGAGGGGCGCGAGAAGGTGAGGGCGAGGCGGAACAGCTGCTCCTGGCCCGACGAGAGCTCGTGCGGGAAGCGGTCGTCGAGGTGGGCGATGCCGAGCCGGTCGAGCAGCGCGAGGCCCCGCGCATCGGACGACGCCGGCTCGCCGCCCCATGTGGAGTCGATGAGGACGAGGTGGTCGATGAGGGTGAGGTCACGGTAGGTCGTCGGGGCGCCCAGCAGGGCCGCCACGGCTGCTCGCACGGCGCGGTCGCGCTCGTCGGCGTCCCGGCCGCCGATCGTCGCGGAGCCCACGGTCGGCACGAGCAGGCCACCGATGATGCGCAGCAGCGTCGTCTTGCCCGACCCGTTGGGGCCGCGCAGCACGACGCACTCGCCGGGGTCGGCGCTCACGTCGGTGGGCAGCAGCAGGGTGGTCTCGTCGATCGTCTTGCCGACGCCCTCTGCCCGGACCTCGCCGCTCAGCACCGCGACCGCAGCCATCTCGCCTCCTCGGCATCCCCGCCGCGGCTCGGTGCCCGGCTGGACGACACCGTATGCCGTACGGCTGGGGCGGCGGTGTCAGCCCTGGTTGGAGACGGGTGGGCCGACGAGCAGGGCGACTCCCGTGAGGGCGACGACGGCGAGCAGGCCCACGCCGACGGCCACCAGTGGGCGGGCGAGCAGGGTGGCGACGACGCGCTCGGCCGGGTTGGTCGGCGTGTCACCCCCACGGCGGAGGCGCCAGCCGCCGTCGAGGCGCCCACGTCGCTCAAGGCGTCGCTCCCACCAGACCGTGAGGAAGGGCGGCACGGCACTGAGCAGGCCGAGCAGGCCCTCGCGGACGGTCCAGCGCTGGTTGACCCAGAGCAGCACCGTGACGAGGCAGTAGGCGATGAAGACGACGCCGTGGGCGAGGCCGAAGACCTTGACACCGAGCTCGGTGGTCTTCGTGACGTACTTGAGGACCATCCCGACGAGCAGCAGCGCCCACGTCACCACCTCCGCGACGGCGATCCGGCGGTACAGGGTGCGAGGGGTCATGTGGGCGTCTCCTACGTCGTGTCGTACTCGAGCGCCCAGTGTGCCAAACGCGCAGGACCCTTCGGTGTTGCGGGGTGTTCTTTCGATCGGGGAGGTGGGGTCAGGTGTCGCGGCGGGCCAGGGTGAGGGCGAAGTCGCCGTCGGGGTCGGTCCACGTGCGCTCGACCGCGAAGCCGGCGGCCCCGAGCTCGTCGCGCAGGCTCTCGTGCCGGAACTTCGTCGAGATCTCGACGCGGATCTCCTCGCCGTGCGCCAGGTCGAACGTCAGGTCGGCACCGGGGATGCTCACCCGCTGCGGCATGTCGGCGCGCAGCCGGAGGTCCATCCGCTCCTGGCGCGGGTCCCAGAACGGGACGTACGAGAAGGCCTCGATGTCGAAGTCGGCCCCGAGCTCTCGGTTGAGCACCCGCAGGCAGTTGGTCACGAACCTCGCGGTGACGCCGCGGCTGTCGTCGTAGGCGGCGATGAGCCGGTCGGTGCTCTTGACGAGGTCGGTGCCGAGCAGGAACCAGTCGCCGGGCTCGAGGCTGTCGTGCAGCGCTCCGAGGAACGCCGCGCGCTCCTCGACGTAGAAGTTGCCGATGGTGCCGCCGAGGAAGGCGACGAGCCGTCGGTCGCCGCGGGGGAGGTGCCCGAGGTGCAGCGTGAAGTCACCGACGAGAGCCTCGACGCGCAGCGACGGGTAGCGCTCGGAGAGCATCGCCGCCGCGTCGCGCAGCGTCTGCTCGGAGACGTCGACCGGGACGAAGCGCTCGAGTCGCCCGGCCGAGGTGAACGCGTCGAGGAGCGTGCGGGTCTTGTCGCTCGTGCCGCTGCCGAGCTCGACGAACGTCGTCGCGTCGCAGGCCGCCACGATGTCGCCGGCGTGCTCGCGCAGGATCGTGCGCTCGCACTCGGTCGGGTAGTACTCGGGCAGCCGGGTGATCTCGTCGAAGAGGTCGGAGCCGACGTCGTCGTAGAGCCACTTCGGCGGCAGGGTGCGCGGCTGCGAGCCGAGCCCGCGGCGTACGTCGGACACGAGAGACCCCGACGCCCAGTCGGGGTCGAGAGCGACGGTGACGACAGGCTCGTGAGCAGTCATCGACGAGCACCTCCATCGGCGAGACGGACCCCGGACAGGGCCCAGCGGGATGCGGGCGGGAAGAAGTTGCGGTAGCTCGCCCGCGCATGACCTGCCGGTGTCAGGGCACAGCCGCCTCGCAACACCATCTGCCCCGACATGAACTTGCCGTTGTACTCGCCGATGGCGCCGGCTGGTGGGTGGTAGCCGGGGTAGGCGAGGTACGCGGAGGAGGTCCACTCCCAGCAGTCGCCGTAGACCTGGCGCAGGTGCCCCGTCGGCGGCCCGGCCGGGCGGGGGTGGAAGGTCTGGAGGTCGGCGAGGTTGGCGCCGGTCGCGGGCGGCTGCGACTGCCCGTCGGCGACGACGGCGTGCTCCCACTCGCCCTCGGTGGGCAGCCGCTTGCCGGCCCACGTGGCGTACGCGTCGGCCTCGTAGTGGCTGACGTGGCTCACCGGCAGCCCGGGGTCGACCGGGCGGGTGCCGCTCAGTGTGTGCTCGAACCAGACCCCGTCGTGCTGACGCCAGTAGAACGGCGCGTGCCAGCCCTCGGCGCCGACGCGTGCCCAGCCGTCGGAGAGCCACAGCTCGTGGCGCTCGTAGCCGCGGTCGGCCATGAACTCGAGCCACTCGCCGTTGGTGACGAGGCGGTCGGCGAGGCGGTAGGGCTCGAGCCACTGCTGGTGCAGCGGCAGCTCGTTGTCGAAGGAGAACCCGGCGCCGCGGTGCCCGACCTCGACGAGGCCGCCCTGCACGTCGACCCAGCCCAACGGGTCGGGCTCGGACGGCGTGAGGGGGGTGCCGGCATACGTGGGCTGGAGCGGGTTGACCGACAGGACGTGCTTGATGTCCATGAGGAGCAGCTCCTGGTGCTGCTGCTCGTGGTGGAAGCCGAGCTCGATGGTGGAGGAGAGCTTCTCGAGCGCGCCGCCGTCGAGTGCGGTGACGAGGTCGCGCATGCGGGCGTCGACGTTGTCGCGGTAGAGGCCGACGTCGTGGGCGCCGGGGCGGGTGATGTGACCACGCTCGGCGCGGGCGTAGCGGGGCCCGATGCCTTCGTAGTAGCTGTTGAACAGGAACCAGTACTGGTCCTGGTAGGGCGTGAACGACGGCTCGTGGTCGGCGAGCACGAAGGTCTCGAAGAACCACGTGACGTGGGCGCGGTGCCACTTCGTCGGCGAGACGTCGGGCATCGACTGGACGGTCTGGTCCTCGGGCGAGAGCGGAGCGGCGAGGGACTCGGTGTGGGCGCGGACCTCGTCGTAGCGGGCCACGAGGGTGTCGGCGTCCCAGCTTCTCGCCGCGGACACGGGCTGGATCGGATCGGGCATCGTGACCTCCTCCTGGGGTCGCTGACGGCGCTCGTTGCACCCGGACCTTGAGTGCCTTCGACCCTAGGTCGGTGCGCCGACAGCCACCACCCCGTTGCCGGCTCCCACAGCGAACCGTCAGGTCCTGTTCACCGGGCGGACCGGCGTCGGCGCGGACGGTTAGGGTTTCCCGCATGGCCACCGCCCTGTACCGCCGCTACCGGCCCGAGAGCTTCGCCGACGTCATCGGGCAGGAGCACGTCACCGAGCCGCTCATGCAGGCGCTGCGCACGGGGCGGGTCAACCACGCCTACCTCTTCAGCGGCCCGCGGGGCTGCGGCAAGACGACGAGCGCGCGCATCCTGGCCCGCTGCCTCAACTGCGAGCAAGGCCCGACGCCCGAGCCGTGCGGCACGTGCGACTCGTGCGTGGCGCTCGCGCGTGGCGGGTCGGGCAGCATCGACGTGATCGAGATCGACGCCGCGAGCCACGGTGGCGTCGACGACGCGCGTGACCTGCGCGAACGCGCCTCCTACGGCCCCGCGCAGAGCCGCTTCAAGATCTACATCATCGACGAGGCGCACATGGTGACGCCGCAGGGCTTCAACGCGCTGCTCAAGATCGTCGAGGAGCCGCCCGAGCACGTGAAGTTCGTCTTCGCGACCACCGAGCCCGAGAAGGTCATCGGCACCATCCGCTCGCGCACGCACCACTACCCCTTCCGCCTCGTCCCGCCGGCAAAGCTCACCACCTACATGGAGCGCCTCCTCGAGTCCGAGCAGGTGGCCGTCCAGCCGGGTGTCCTCTCGTTCGTCACGCGCGCCGGCGGCGGATCGGTGCGTGACTCGCTGTCGGTGCTCGACCAGCTCATCGCCGGGTCCGGTCCTCAAGGTCTGACCTACGACGGTGCGGTCTCGCTCCTGGGCTTCACCGACGGCGAGCTGCTCGACAGCACGGTCGACGCGCTCGCGGCAGGCGACGGCGCCGCCACCTTCCGGCAGATCGACAAGGTCATCGAGTCAGGGCATGACCCACGCCGTTTCATCGAGGACCTCCTCGAGCGGCTGCGCGATCTCATCATCGTCGCGGCCATCCCCGACGGGGTCTCGCAGGTGCTGCGCGGCGTGCCCGAGGACCAGCTCGAGCGGATGCGGGTCCAGCAGTCGGCGTTCGGGCCCGGAGCCCTGTCGCGGGCCGCCGACATCGTCAACAGCGGCCTCACCGAGATGACCGGCGCCACCGCGCCGCGCCTGCAGCTCGAGCTGATCTGCGCGCGCATCCTCCTCCCCGGGTCGTCGGGCGAGCAGGGGTATGCCGCCCGCCTCGACCGTCTCGAGCGTCGCCTCGACGTCGGCGGCGTTCCCAGCGCCTCCGGCGGCGTCGGTATGCCGTCCGCCGCAGCGCCCGCGCCCCAGCCGGTCCCCGCGTCGTCACCGGCGGCTGCTCCGGCCGGGGTGAGCGCTCCGGGTCGCACGGTCTCCGACTACACCCCACCCTCGAGCGGCGCCTCCGGTGGCTCCTCGCACTCCGCCGGAGGGATGGGAGGCGGTGGGCGTTCGAACGTCGGGGCCGTCATCGGCCCCGACGACGCCGGGCGCGTGGACGCCGCTCGCGCCGAGGTCGGTGCGCCGCCCGTCGGGACGCCTCGCGAGTCTGTGGGCGGCCCCTCCGTCGTCGCCGACGGCGGCGACCGGGGTGCGCTGCAGGCGGGCGCCGTTGCGCGCCCCGACGAGTCCGCTGCACGGGTCGCGGCTGCACCGGTAGCGGCGACCCAGGCCGCCGAGGGGTCGGCTCCCGACGGCGAGGCGGCCGGGCAACCGGCACCGGCGGCGACGGGCGGCATGGACACCGACGCGATCCGCCGGGCGTGGCCCAACGTCCTCGGCCGCATCTTCACGATGCGCCGACTCACCTGGACCTTCGTCTCGCAGAACGCCCAGGTCACCTCCTTCGACGGCCGCACCCTGAAGCTCGGCATCGCGACCGCGGGCCTCACCCAGACCTTCCGTGCCGGCAACCACGCCGACATCGTGCGGCAGGCCCTCATCGACGAGCTCGGCGTCGACGCCGTCGTCGACGGCGTCCACGTCGAGGCCGCCCAGCAAGCCCCTGTCGCTCCGCCCGCCGGGGCAGTGCCGGCAGGACCTCCCGATCCCGAGCCGTCCGCCCCAGGCGGATCGGGCACCTCCTCCGATCCGGTCGACGGTGGCGCCTCGCGCGGGTCGTGGGGTGATGCCGGCGCGGGTCATGAGTCCGCCCGCGCGGCGGGCGGCGACCAGAAGGGCGGCGACCAGAAGGGCAACCAGCAGGGCGGCGCCCCGCGCACCGATGAGCGCGGTGCCTCGTCACTCGCGGACTCGGGTCTGAGCCCCACCGCGGGTCGCTCGCACGAGGAGAACCCCGGTTGGGGCGCCGTGACCGGCCCCGCGCCCGACTGGGCCACCGGACCTTCGGCGCCCGAGCCGGCGGCCGACACCCAGCCGGCCCCCGGTGCCTCCAGCTCGTCCTCGACCGGGTCGGTCGACGCTGCTCCCACCGGATCGGCGCTGCGGGGAGCGAGCGCGGTGCGACAGTCGTTCGCGCAGGCTCGCTCGCGGTCCGCGTCGTCACGATCGAGCGACGACGACCAGCCGCCTCAGCCGGTCACCGACGACTCGGCCGTGAGCGACGACGACGAGGACATCGAGCAGTCCGGCGACATCGGCCGCGCCGTCATCGAGAAGGTGCTCGGGGGCCGCGTCGTGCAGGAGCTCGAGGACTAGCCACCTGCAGCGTGGTGGCCGCGGGTGGCTCCTCGGCATTGGGTCGTGAGGTGATTCATGCCGGCTGGGTCATCTGACGACCCAACGCAGAGCGCGCGGGCTGAGGCAAACGGGTCCGTCGGCCTCGCTCCAGGGTTTGTGGCCGGCCCGCTGCGAGTGCCGACTGTCGTTGGGAGCATGGGGGATTCGGCAGTCGCACTGAGCTCTCCGGCGGTACTTTCGGATGGTGACCTTCGAGGTGGCAGCGGGCGCCTACAACCGCTTCATGGGGCGATACTCCGAGCCCCTCGCCGAGCAGTTCGCCGACTGGGCCGGAGTCGCCGCGCCCGGCCGTGCGCTCGACGTCGGCTGCGGCCCCGGGGCGCTGACCCGGGTGCTCGTGGAACGCCTCGGGCCGGACGGTGTCTCGGCCATCGACCCGTCTCAGCACTTCCTCGCCGCCCTGCGTCAGGCGTTTCCCACCCTCGACGTTCAGACGGGCACGGCCGAGCTGCTGCCCTATCCCGACGACCTCTTCGACCAGACCCTCGCCCAGCTCGTCGTCCACTTCCTCACCGACCCGGTCGGTGGCCTGCACGAGATGGGCCGGGTCACCCGTCCCGGTGGGACCGTCGCCGCCTGCGTGTGGGACCTCGGCGGTGGGGGCGGACCGCTCACGACGTTCTGGCAGGCGGCACGTGACCTCGACCCCGACGTCGTCGACGAGTCGCGCCTGCCGGGCGTCAACGAGGGCGAGCTGGCCCGGCTCTGTGACGAGGCGGGCCTCAACCAGATCGAGGAGACGACGCTGACCGTCACCGTCGAGCACGCCGGGTTCGAGGACTGGTGGGAGCCCTACACCCTGGGGGTGGGACCGACCGGGGCTCACGTGCAGTCCCTGGACGACACGGGTCGCGCTGCCCTGCGCGATCGCTGCCGCAAGCTGCTGCCCGAGGGGGCCTTCGCCGTGACCGCCAGCGCCTGGACGGTCCGCGCGTTGGCCTGAGGCCGGGCGCTCGAGCGCGGCCCACGGCATACGGCCGGGTGGTGCCGACGTCGGCACCACGCGTACCAAGGAGTGAACGTCACGGCGTCGGTGCGGACGCCCCGACCCCGCCACCGGACCGCGGCCCTAGGCTGTGGCCCATGTTCTACAGCCTCGGGCGCAACCTCCTGTACCCGCTGTCCCATGCGCTGTACCGCCCGACGATCGAGGGCAAGCAGAACATCCCCCGCGAGGGTGGCGTCATCGTCGCGAGCAACCACCTCTCGTTCATCGACTCGTTCGCGATCCCGCTGGCCTCGCCGCGACAGGTCCGGTTCCTCGCCAAGGAGGAGTACTGGACCGGCCCCGGTGTCGGGGGCCTGCTGCGCAAGGGCTTCTTCAGCGCGGTCGGCATGGTCCCCGTCAACCGGCACTCGCCGACGGCGGCGCAGGAGAGCCTCGACACCGCGCTCGAGGTGCTCAAGGCGGGCGACGCGTTCGGCATCTACCCGGAGGGCACGCGTTCGCGCGACGGCCGGCTCTACCGTGGGCGCACCGGGGTCGCCTGGCTCGCGCTCACGGCTCAGGTGCCGGTCGTCCCCGTCGGCCTGGTCGGCACGGAGAACATCCAGCCGGTGGGCGCCCGCTTCCCGAAGCTGGCGAAGGTGACGGTGCGGTTCGGGGAGCCGATCGGTGTCGAGGACTACGCCGGTATGCCGGCGGGCAAGGCGCGTCGCCTGCTGACCGACCGCGTCATGGAGGCCATCGCGGCGTTGAGCGGCCAAGAGCGCGTCGACGCCTACAACGAGGTGCCGGCGGGCGAGCCGTCCGCCTGACCGGATCGCGTCCGCGACGCAGCATCTTGCAGATGCGACTCAGTCGCATCTAGCGTGGGTCCGTGACTGCTCCCACCGCGACCTCGCCGACCGCCCCCTCCTCGCGGCCGACGAGGCTGGCGCGGCTGGCGGGGCTGGCGCAGCTCACGCGGGGAGAGCGACGCAGCCTCGCCGGCATGGCCGCCGTCGTCGCCCTGCTGCACGTGGTCGGGTGGGGACTGCTCGTGCTCGTCGTCGCGCCTGCGGAGTACCGCGTCGCCGGCCAGGTCTTCGGCATGGGGCTCGGCGTGACGGCATACACCCTCGGGATGCGCCACGCCTTCGACGCCGACCACATCGCCGCCATCGACAACACCACCCGCAAGCTCATGGGCGAGGGGAAGCGGCCGATGAGCGTCGGCTTCTGGTTCAGCCTCGGGCACAGCTCGGTCGTGTTCGTCATGGTGATGCTGCTGGCGCTCGGCATCCGCGCGCTCGCCGGGGCCATCGAGGACGACGGGTCGACGCTGCAGCAGGTCACCGGCGTCTGGGGCACCACCGTCTCCGGCGTCTTCCTCGTGCTCATCGGGCTCATCAACCTCGCAGCGCTCGTCGGAATCCTCAAGGTCTTCCGTCGCATGCGCGCCGGGCACTACGACGAGTCCGAGCTCGAGCGGCAGCTCGACAAGCGCGGCTTCCTCAACCGCGTCCTCGGCCGCGTCACCAGGACGGTGCGCAAGCCGTGGCACATGTATCCCGTGGGCCTCCTCTTCGGCCTCGGCTTCGACACGGTCACCGAGGTGGGGCTGCTCGTCATGGCCGGCGGCGCCGCGGCCGCCGACCTGCCCTGGTATGCCGTGCTCGTGATGCCCGTGCTCTTCGCGGCCGGGATGTCGCTGCTCGACAGCCTCGACGGGGCCTTCATGAACGTGGCCTACGGCTGGGCGTTCAGCCGCCCGGTGCGCAAGATCTACTACAACATCACCGTCACGTCGCTGTCGGTCGCAGTGGCCCTGGTCGTCGGCGTCATCGAGCTCGTCGGGCTGCTCGGCGAGAAGCTGGGAGTGACGAGCGGGCCGGTCGCGTGGATCGGGTCGGTCGACCTCGGCGACGTCGGCTTCTTCATCGTCGGGCTCTTCGTGGTCACGTGGCTCGTCGCGGTCGCCGTGTGGCGACTCGGCCGGGTCGAGCAGCGCTGGGAGAGCGCCCTCGCCGACGGCCCCACGAGCTGACCCCGCCCCGACAACTCCGCCGGGGCGGGGTTGTTACGGGATCTGGCCCGAATCCGCCTCGACAACTCCGCCGTGGCGTAGTTTGCGGGCGGCCTCGAAGGCGTCGCGCAGGTGGGGGATCGCCGCCTCGATCGTCTCCGCTGTCGCCGTGAGGCAGATCCGGAACCAGCCGGGTGTCTCGAACAGCGCACCCGGCATGACGAACACCCCGCGCCGCGACAGGTCAGCGACGAACGCCTCGTCGTCAGGGAGGGGTGAGCGCGGCCAGAGGTAGAAGGTCCCGTCGGGCACCGCGACCTCGTAGCCGATCTCGCGCATCGCCCCGACGAGCCGGTCGCGCTTCGCCTCGAGGGCGGCGACGTCGAGCGTGAGCTTCTCGAGCGCGGGCGTCGCGTGCTGCATGACGGCGTTCGGGAAGAGCCAGCCGGCGGCGATCTGCATCATGTCGACCGCCTCGAGCACCTCGTCGCGGCCCTCCAGACCGGGCGGCACTGCGATGTAGCCGAGCCGCTGCCCCGGCGCGAGCAGGGTCTTGCCGTACGAGTAGCAGACCAGCGTGTGCGGGTAGAACTCCGCAGGGCTGTGGAACTCGTTTCCGAAGAACACGATCCGGTTGTACGGCTCGTCCGAGACGATCCAGATGCGGTGCCCGAAGCGCGCCGACGCCTCGGCGAGCAGGCCGGCGAGTCCCAGCAGCAGCTCCGGTGGGTAGATGCGGCCCGTCGGGTTGTTGGGGGAGTTGACCACGACGATCCGGGTGCGCGGCGTGAGGGCCGACGCGATGCCCCCGAGGTCGAGGTCGAAGCTCGGCTCAGCGGCCCTCACCTTGACGGGCGCCAGCCCGGCCTCGAGCGCGAGCGGCTCGTAGAGGAACCACGGCGGCAGTGTGTAGACGACCTCGTCGCCGGGGTCGGCGAGCACCTTCATCGCTACGGTGATCGCGCCGAAACCACCGGTCGTCATCCGCAGGTCATCGCCAGTCCACCCGAGGCGCACGACGCGCTCGAGCGAGGCCGCAGCCGCGTCCTGGGCCGGTCGCTCGCTCTGCTTGTAGGCGAACCACAGCTCGTCCTCCGGCACCGCCGCCGACCGGAGCGCCTCGACGTACTCGGGCATCTGCATCTCGTGCGGGTCGCCGAAGGTGAGGTCGAGGACGCCCGGCTCGAGGCGACGCTCCGCATACCCGGAGTGCATGCGGAAGCCGAACATCATCCGGAACGGCACGGCGTCCTGGATCCGCTCGCTGCGCCGGGACACGACCCGGCCCGCCCGCTGCTCGGCCACGATGCCTCCTCCCTCGTCACGCTAGACCGGTGCGGCGGTCCGCAGCAGGGGTTTTCGAGGCTTAGGGTTGCCGTGTGTACGAAGGCGCGGTGCAGGACCTGATCGACGAGCTCGGACGACTCCCCGGGATCGGTCCCAAGAGCGCGCAGCGCATCGCCTTCCACCTGCTGCAGACCGACTCCGACGACGTCACGCGGCTCGTCACGGCGCTGACCGAGGTCAAGGCGAGGGTCCGCTTCTGCGAGCAGTGCGGCAACGTCGCCGAGGCCGAGCGGTGCCGCATCTGCGCCGACCCCCGCCGCGACCAGACCGCGATCTGCGTCGTCGAGGAGCCCAAGGACGTCGTCGCCATCGAGCGCACGCGCGAGTTCCGCGGCACCTACCACGTGCTCGGCGGCGCGATCAGCCCGATCGACGGCATCGGCCCCGACGACCTGCGCGTCCGCGAGCTGATGACCCGCCTGGCCTCGGGCGAGGTGCAGGAGGTCATCATCGCGACCGACCCCAACCTCGAGGGCGAGGCCACCGCCACCTACCTCTCACGACTGCTGCGTGACGTCGGCCTGACGGTCACCCGCCTCGCGTCCGGGCTCCCGGTCGGCGGCGACCTCGAGTACGCCGACGAGGTCACGCTCGGGCGGGCCTTCGAGGGCCGTCGCCGCGTCGACGCCTGAGCCGCGCGTCGTCCGACACGCACCCGAGGTCGTAGGCCGCCCGGCCGGGTCGAGGCCACGTCCCCGGGCGACCGGGCCCGACGGCATACGGCATGCTGGGACCCATGACTGACGACCAGGCGACCGAGGGCCGCAGCGACGAGGTCGACGACCTGTCGGGGCTCGCCGACCTGACTGCGGCCGAGGCCAGCGCCTTCCTCACCTCGGTGACCGAGGTGGCCTCGGGAAGTGCTCCCGACACGGCGCTGCCCATCCTCACGCTCGCGCTCTCCCAGATCCTCGTCGCGGGGGCCCGGCTCGGCGCGATCCAGGACGTCGTGCCGGAGCAGCGCTTCGAGCCCGACGCCACCGACGACGACGCCGACCCGCTGCGCACGGGCCTCGCGAACGTCTTTGCCGGCATCGACGACTACGTCTACGTCATCGACCCGATCACCTCGTCCGACCGCGCCGACGGCTCGGTCACCAACGACCTCGTCGACGTCGCGGTCGCCCTGACCCACGGCCTCAAGCACTACGCGGCCGGCGACAAGACCGAGGCGCTCTGGTGGTGGCAGTTCAGCTACCTGTCCGAGTGGGGCGACCGTGCCATGACCGCCTTGCGCGTCCTCCAGTCGATCCTTGCCCACCTGCGGCTCGACGCCGACGACGAGGCCGTGGGCGAGGCGGAGTTCGACGCGCTCCACCCGTAGCCCGCGCAAGAACGTGCGGCGTGGCGGACGGATCCACGCACATCTCACCATCGCGACGCCCCGGTGGACGCCGCGCGCGCGAGCCTAGACTCGGTCGCACCTCAGCAGTGTCCGTCCGCCGAGCAGATCGGGAGCCAGTGTGAGCATCGTCGTCCAGAAGTACGGCGGTTCGTCCGTGTCCGATGCCGAGGCCATCAAGCGCGTGGCCCGCCGCATCGTCGAGACGCAGCGCGCCGGCAACTCGGTGTGCGTCGTCGTCTCCGCCATGGGTGACACCACCGACGAGCTGATGGACCTCGCCGAGCAGGTGACGCCGGCGCCGCCCGCCCGCGAGCTCGACATGCTGCTCACCTCGGGAGAGCGCATCTCGATGGCCCTGGTGGCCATGGCGATCGCGCAGCTCGGCGCCGAGGCCCGCTCGTTCACCGGCAGCCAGGCCGGCGTCATCACCGACGACGCCCACGGCGCGGCCCGCATCATCGACGTGACGCCCGGTCGCATCCAGAGCGCCCTGGACGCCGGCCACATCGCGATCGTCGCCGGCTTCCAGGGCGTCAGCCAGACCACGAAGGACATCACCACCCTCGGCCGCGGCGGCTCGGACACCACCGCCGTCGCGCTCGCCGCGGCGCTCGACGCCGACGTCTGCGAGATCTACACCGACGTCGACGGCGTTTTCACCGCCGACCCGCGCGTGCTGCCCAGCGCCCGCAAGCTCGACGTCCTGTCGATGGAGGAGATGCTCGACCTCGCCGCCAACGGCAGCAAGATCCTGCACCTGCGCTGCGTCGAGTACGCCCGCCGCTACGGCATCCCGATCCACGTGCGCTCGTCGTGGTCGCAGAAGGCCGGCACCTGGATCAAGGACAACCCCTACGAAGGAGAAGGCGCTGTGGAAGCTCCGATCATCGCCGGCATCGCCCACGATCGCAGCGAGGCCAAGATCACCATCGTCGGGGTGCCCGACCGGGTCGGCATCGCTGCCAAGATCTTCGGCGCGATCGCCGAGGCCGGCATCAACATCGACATGATCGTGCAGAACGTGTCTGCGGCCGAGACGGCCAAGACCGACATCTCCTTCACGCTGCCCCAGGCCGACGGCGCGCGCGGCATGCAGGTGCTCCAGTCGATCAAGCACGAGGTCGACTACCAGGACCTGCGCCTCGACGACAAGATCGGCAAGATCGCGCTCGTCGGCGCCGGCATGAAGAGCCACCCGGGCGTCTCGGCCAAGTTCTTCGGAGCCCTCGCCGAGGCCGGCATCAACATCGAGATGATCTCGACGTCCGAGATCCGCGTCTCGGCCGTGACGCGTGCCGAGCAGCTCGACGACGCGGTCCGGGCGGTGCACACGGCGTTCGGGCTCGACTCCGCCGACGAGGCCATCGTCTACGGAGGCACCGGCCGCTGAACGCGCCGATTCGTCACGGCGGGTCTAGTTTCGCGAGGTATGAGAGCTCGCACCCGATCAGTCCTCAGACCAGTCCTCGCCGTCGCGGCCACCACCGCGCTCGTCACCTCCCTGAGCACGTATGCCGTCTCGTCGCCTCTGGGCGGCACCCAGCGTCCCCGTGGGGCGCAGGCGACGGCATATGGCTGGACGCTCACGCCGACCGGCACGACCGAGCGGTTCCGGGGCCTGGCGCCCGTCTCGCGTGACGTCGCCTGGGTCAGCGGCACCAACGGGACCGTGCTGCGCACCACCGACGGTGGCGCGACGTGGGCGAACGTCAGCCCGCAGGGGCTCGGCACCGGTGCCCTGCAGTTCCGTGACATCGAGGCGTTCGATGCCCGGCACGCGGTGATCCTCTCGATCGGGGAGGGCACGGACTCCCGGATCCTGCGCACCGACGACGGCGGCGCGACCTGGACCGAGACGTTCCGCAACACCGACCCGTTGGCGTTCTACGACTGCATGGCGTTCAGCTCACCGCGTCGCGGCCTGGCGGTGAGCGACCCCGTCGACGGGAGGTTCCGACTCGTCGAGACCTCTGACGGGGGCCGGTCGTGGTCGCCGGTCGACCCCGCCGGGATGCCCGCCGCGAAGGGCGCCGAGTTCGCCTTCGCGGCGTCCGGCACCTGCCTCACCACCGGCGTCGGAGGTCGCACCTACCTGGCGAGCGGCGGCGCCGACCCCGGCCGGGTCTTCACGTCGACCGACCACGGCCGCACCTGGGCCGTGGCAGACAGCCCTGTCGCGGGCGGCCCGTCGGCCGGCGTCTTCTCGGTGACCTTCCGCGACGCCCGCCGCGGCGTCGTCGTCGGCGGCGACTTCGCGACCCCGACGGGGGCGGTCGACAACGCTGCCTGGACCGACGACGGCGGCGCGACGTGGACGAAGTCGACGCTGAACCCGAGCGGTTACCGGTCCGGATCTGCCTGGGTCTCCGGCACGGCGCGGACCGTCCTCGCCGTCGGTCCCTCTGGCTCCGACGTGTCGACCGACGGCGGACGGTCGTGGACGACGTTCGACACCGGCAGCTTCGACTCCGTCGAGTGCACGAGCGACGGAGCGTGCTGGGCATCGGGTGAGCAGGGCCGAGTCGCCGTGCTCACCCGCTGAAGCCCGCTAGCCCAGCGCCCCCCGGGCGCTCGGCCTTCGATGTGTTCGGTGGTCACCCGTGGTCGTCGGCCGCATCGAAGGCGGCGGAGCCGCGGCCGAAAGTCCTCCGCAGCCACACCCTCAGGCCGCCGGGAGCCGCGTCGCTGTCAGCCCTCCTGCGACGGGTCAGCGACGGCAGGGGGTAGCCGTAGGCGGGCGGCGACGCCGGCTCGGGCGCATGAGCGCCGGGCGCGGGCACGGCATACGTGTGCGGCGTCTGGTCGTCGGGCACCCAGGGGTGCGGCTCGGCGGGCCCGTGCGTTTCGTTCATGTTCGTCCCATCTGCGGTCGGGGGCAGTCGCCCACCTCTCAGAGTGACGGATCACGCGCCTGATGCGGGGGTCGTGAAGATGAGGGTTCGGGCTCTGGGAGCGCGGGTATGGTCGAAGGAGCAAGACGTTCACACCGCTACTCGGGGCGATAGGTAACAACGACGTGACCCCTCACGAATCCCACCTGCAGAGCGACGGATCGGTCTTTCCACCGGTCACTCCCGACCCGCCGCAACCACCTGGCATGCCACAGATCGACGTGCCCGACATCGTGCCCGTCTCGACTCCGGACGGCCCTGACCACACCGCGTCCTCGGGTGAGACCACCGACGCGACCTCGGAGGTCGCCGGCGTGAGACCGGAGTAGCCCGCACCGGGTGATTGACGGGTGATTGAGCCGCGGCCGCCATCGGGTATCACCCCGGTGTGCGACTGCGACGGAGCGACATCGACAAGCCGGGCATCCGGCGCGTGCGGCGGGGCAACGGGTTCGGCTACGTCGACCCGGACGGGCGGGCCGTCGACCCTGACACGCGCGAGCGCGCCAAGGCGCTCGTCGTCCCACCGGCCTGGAAGGACGTCTGGATCAGCCCGTATCCCAACGGCCACATCCAGGCGGTCGGCACCGACGACGCCGGACGACGCCAGTACCTCTACCACGACAAGTGGCACGAGGCCCGCGGCCGTGAGAAGCACGACCGCGTGCTCACGCTCGCCCGCAAGCTGCCTGCCGCGCGCAAGCAGGTCGCGGCAGACCTGCGCACCAGCGGCCTGACCAAGAAGCGCGTCACGGCTGCAGGTCTGCGGATGCTCGACGCCGGACTGTTCCGCAGTGGAGGCGACGAGTACGAGGCCGAGCACGGCTCGCACGGCGTCGCCACCCTGCTGCGTTCGCACGTCGTCGTCAGCGGCGAGGACGTGACGTTCGAGTTCCCGGCGAAGTCCGGGGTCACGCGCGAGGCGGTCCTGAGCGACCAGCTGTTGTCACGAATCGTTTTGTCGCTCAAACGAAGTGGCTACCCGGGCGAACGGTTGCTCGTCTACCGAAACACGAGCGGCTGGCACGAGCTGAGCTCGACCGACCTCAACGTGGCATTCAAGGAGCTGGTCGGCGACGAGTACACCGTCAAGGACCTCCGCACCTGGGCGGCCACCGTCACGGCGGCCGTCGCGTTGGCCCGCAACGGCCCGGCGGAGTCGGAGCGCGACCAGAAGCGCGCGGAGAAGGACGCGATGAAGGTCGTGTCGGAGCACCTCGGCAACACACCGGCCGTGGCACGGCGGTCGTACGTCGATCCGCGCGTCCTCGACGAGTTCGCAGTCGGTCGCACCGTCGCACCGAGCCTCTCGCGCCTGTCCAAGGCCGACCGCGCCCGCCTCGAGCTCGGCGAACTGGTCCGGGTGCGGGACCGTGACGCCCTCGAGCGTGCCGTGATGCGCCTCGTCAAGGGTGCCGCCTGAGCGACCGCTGAGTCCGCTCGGTCGGACGGACCGCCACGAGAGGGCGTATGCCGCCTGGCTGAGCGTGGACCGTGCGGTGGTGGCGGTCGGTCGGTCGCGCGCATGCGGCCCCCGCCGGTCAGGCGGTCGAGGGCTCGGTCGAGGGCTCGGTCTCGGGCAGCTCGGGGTTGCGGTCAGGCGCGGCCCGCTCGACGTCCTCGGCCCGCGTGTGCGGCATCAGGAGGCCCGCCACGATGCTCACGGCCGCCGCGACGAGCACCGCCAGGAAGACGGCGCTCGAGCCGGCCCGGATCGCCGGGGCCGAGACGTCGCCGCCGTGGGCAGCGATGACGGCGTTGGCGATGGCCCCGAAGATCGCCACCCCGACCGCGCTGCCGACCGACCGCATGAACATGTTGGTGCCCGTGACGACGGCCCGCTCGTGCCACGCGACCGAGGCCTGCGCGGCGACGAGGGTCGGGGTGGCCACGAAGCCGAGCCCCAGGCCCACGACGAAGCAGGCTGCGGCCGCGGTCCACGGGCTCGGGGAGGACGAGGCGACCCAGAGGGCGAGCGAGCCGATGGTGGCGAGTGACAGACCCATGAGGGCGGTGGGTCGGAAGCCGATGCGCAGGTAGAGGCGGCCCGACTGCGAGGCCGAGATCGGCCAGCCGACCGTGAGCGCGGCGACGGCGAGACCGGCCACGATGGGGGTGGCCCCGGTCGTGCGCTCGAGGAAGGTCGGCACGTACGACGTCAGCCCTACGAGCACGGCACCGATGCCCACCGAGATGAGGCAGGTCGCGACGATGAGCCGCCGCGTGAAGACCTCGAAGGGCAGCACCGGCTCGGCGGCCCGGCGTTCGATCGCGACGAAGACGGCGAGCAGCACCGCCCCGGCCCCGAACGCGGCGATGCTCTGCCACGAGCTCCACGCCCAGGCCTGGCCGCCCTCGAGGACGGCGAGGATCAGCAGGGTCAACGACACCGTCAGGACGGCGGACCCGGCGTAGTCGATGCGGTGCGTGCGCCGCTCGAGCGACTCGGAGTAGCTGCGCCACAGCATCGCGGCGGCAAGCAGGCAGAGCGGGATGTTGACGAAGAAGATCCAGCGCCACGAGACGAACTGCGAGAACACCCCGCCGAGGGTCGGCCCGACGACGGACGAGGTCGCCCACACGCTCGCGAGGTAGCCCTGCGCCTTGGCGCGCTCGGCCACGGTGTAGATGTCACCGGCGATGGTCACCGTCACCGGCAGCACTGCTCCTGCGCCGAGGCCCTGCACCGCGCGCATGACGATGAGCGAGGTCATGTCCCAGGCGAAGCCGCACATCACCGAGCCGACGAGGAAGACGCCGACCCCGAAGAGGATGACCGGTTTGCGTCCGACGGTGTCGGCGAGCTTCGAGTAGACCGGCACCGACACCGCCTGCGCGAGCAGGTAGACCGAGAAGAGCCACGGGAACTGGCCCATACCTCCGAGGTCGTCGACGATGGACGGGACGGCGGTCGCGAGGATCGTCGAGTCGAGCGCGATGAGCGACGTCGACAGCATGAGGGCGATGAGCACGGGGCCGCGGTCCGAACGGAACCCGACGGTTGACGAGGTCGACATGGTCCTCCAGGTGGCTGCAGGGCGACATTCTGTGACAACACCGTCGGCCGTGGATCATTCCCCGCCGGTCTCACACGACGCGGCGTGCCAGCGGGGGTCCGGGTGAGCAGCAGGCCGAGCGCGAAGGACACGGCGACCCCGGCGATCCACGCCGGCGCGTGGGAGCCCTGCTGGCCGCGAGCCGGCGACTGTGGTGCGCGAGTCGGGCCGGCGCGCCCTCCCTCCGCCGAGGAGGCCCCGATCTCGGTGATCCCTCGGCAGCCGGCACCCTGCCGTGCGAGTCTCGTCGTGACGACTCGAGGCGTCGGCTGTGGGGTGGCACGAAGGGCAGGTCGGACGTTGCGGTCTTCACCTTGGGCGGTACGCGTGGTGGGGTCCTGGCTGCTCCTCGTCCTCGTCGTCGTGGGGGGCGCCGGTCGAGCCGCCGCGCACGCACAGCTCGAGCGGAGCGACCCCAGCCCCGGCAAGGTCCTCGCCGTCCCACCAGCCGCAGTGGCCCTGACCTTCGGAGAGGCCGTCGACCCTTCATCCAGCTCGATCACGGTCTTCGACGACCACCTGCGCAGGATCACGGTGGGAGCCGTCAGCGCCGTGGGCACGGACGGGACCACGGTGGCCGTGCCCCTGCCCGCAGGGCTCGCGCGGGGGACCTACACGGTCGCGTGGAGCGTCAGCTCTGCCGACACCCACCCCGTGACGGGCTCGTTCCGCTTCTCGGTCGGAGCGCCGAGCACGGTCACGGCCGAGCTCCCGGACCGGCTGAACGACGTGGCCGGCGTCCTGCTGGGCGTCGCGCGCGACCTCGGCTTCGTCGGCCTGGCGCTCGCCCCCGGTCTGCTGCTCGCCGTGCTGGTGCTCTGGCCCGCGGGCGTGCAGGACCGGCGCACCAGGCGACTGCTGTGGACGGGGCTCGGACTCCTGGTGCTCAGCACGCTCGGTGGCCGACTGCTCCAAGGGGCCTGGGCCAGCGGGGCGTCGCTGAGCTCGATCTGGTCGTCGCCCTCGGCCCTCGACTCCCACTCGCGCCGCTTCGACCAGCTGATGGGACTGCGCTTCTATCTCGTCGTCGGCTTCGCAGTCGTGCTCGCGTGGGCCCTCGTGCTGACCGTGCCGGCTGCCGTGCCCGCCCACGACTCGGGGCGTCGCCGCCCCGCGACCGCCACGGTCGCGCGACGGCGCCGCGCGTCACCCGCGCTCCTGGCCGCCGCTGCGGTCCTCAGCGTCGGGCTCCTGGCCACGTGGGCGCTGGCCGGCCATGCGGCGATCGGCGACCTCGTGCCGCTCGCGGTCGTCGCCACCGTCGCGCACCTGCTGGCGATGTGCCTGTGGCTCGGGGGTCTCGTCCTGGTCGCGGTGTCCCTGACGGCCTCGGGTCGCGCCGCCGACCTCGCGGCCGTCCTCCCGCACTTCTCACGTCTCGCGTTCGGCTGTGTCGGTGTCATGGTCGGCACCGGCGCATACCTCGCGTGGCGCGAGGTCGCCTCCCTGGACGCACTGACCGGCACGGAGTACGGGTGGACCCTCCTCGCCAAGGTCGCCGGTGTCGCCGCGCTCGTGCTGCTCGGCAACCTCGGGCGACTCTGGGTGCGCCGTCACGTGACCAGCCCGGCGATGCCGGGCCATTCGCGCCCCGCCGCGGGGGTGGCCGACGCCCGTCGGCGTCCCGGCCGCGAGCAGGGCCCCCTCGACGAGAGCGCGGTCGGGCGGCTGCGTCGGGGAGTCGTCGGTGAGGTGGCGGTGGGGTTCGCCGTCCTGGCCCTCACGTCCGCACTCGTCGTCCTCGTGCCTGCGCGCCAGGACTACGTCGAGCCCTTCCATGCCACCGTGACGACGTCGTCGATGCGGATCGACCTCGACGTGCCGAACCCGCGCGCCGGTGACATCGTCATCGAGGTGCGGGTCCACCGTCCGGACGGCGCCCGGCTGCCCCTGACGTCGCTGCGCGCCACCATCGCCAGCACGACACCCGGCGGGCCGCGCCTCCCCCTCGAACCGGCCGGCTCCGGCGGCGCGTCAGCCACCGGTGAGACCTCGCTCAGGGGCTCGGTCCCGACCCGCGGCACGTGGACGCTGCAGCTGACCGTGCAGACCGGTGCCGCGCTTGCCACGTCGTTCTCTCAGGCGGTTCCCATCTCCTGACGGGGCGGGCAGGAGGAGGGGCCCTGAAGTCAGGTCAGCCTACCCTTCCAGAGCGATTCAGGACGAATCACATCGAAGCCGCCTAGACCGCGAATCGCTTGTGTCACAAGCCAATCCGTCTTCTCTGGTTCGCCCTCCCGGCGCATCAGAAGCGCCCTACCATCGCAACAGACGACTGGGGGGTCATCTGAGGAGGGGCGATGCGGAGCGACGTCATCGTTCGCGACCGTACGCGGTTGCGCTGGCTTGCCGTGGTGCCGATGCCACTCGTCGTGGCCGGGCTGGTGCTGGTCGGTCACGTCCTGCCGCAGCCGGACTCCGGGAGCTCCGCGCGCCTTTCCTTCGGCCCTGTCTCCGCACAGGTGGTGGCCCTGCCGATGCCGCCCGCGAGCCAGATGATGATGCCGATGGCCGAGAGCGGTGACCACGGCGACGAGCTCCAGGTCGTGCTCCGGATCGGCAACGACACCGATGCCCCGGTCACGGTGCCCTTCGCGAGGGTCCACCTCGAGGGTGCGGACGGGGCCGCCGTCGCGCCGTCGCAGGGCCTCCAGGGTGACCTGCTGCTGCGCCCGCACGCGACCGCGGAGGAACGGCTGCACTTCACCGACCCGGCGTCTGCGACGGTCCGGGTCGTCGTGCCGGACGGGTCCGACGACCGGGTCCTGACCGTGGCGGTGTCGCGATGACTCGGGAAGGCGGGGGGACGGCCCGAGCATCGCGCGTCCGGCTCTCGCGCAGCCTGCTCGTCGGGCTGGTCGTCTCCGCATGGCTGGCCGGCACGGGACGGGACCTCGCCCCGGCACCCGTGGGCGAGCTGTCCAGCTTCCTCGTGGTGGCTGTGCTGCTCGGTGCTTCGGGCCAGCACGTCGCCGACCGGCTGCTCGATGCGGCGGGAGCCCGTGCGGGGATCGGTCGGTGGCTGCAGCGTTCGACTGCGATGACGCTGGCGGTCGTCGCCGCATACCTGCTCAACCATCCGTTCGCCCAGGCACTGTGGGGGTCCGGGGCGCCGGGCTCCGTCGCCGACGCGGTCAGGACGGCGTCGAGCCTCGCCCCCGTCGCGCTCGTCGTGGCCGCGACGGCGCACCTGGTCCTCGACGGTCTCTCCGCGGCGCGACGACGTCCGGCACGGGGGCGTGGCCCCGTGACCGCGGCCGTCGTGGCCCTCGTGTGCGTGCCGGCGGTCCTCGCCACGACCTCCCCGGCGCTGGCCGCGACGGCGCAGACGCTGACGCCGGTCGCGGCCCCACTGGCGGGTGGGACGGACATCTGCCCCACGGGCGCGCGCACGATCACGTACGAGCTCGGGGCCATGGCGCTCAACATCCCGCTCAACGGGTGGGGCGACCACCTGCCCGAGGGAATGCTCTACGCACTGCGCGGCGCGGACGCCCGGGTCGGGGAGGCTCAGCTGCGCGCCAACCCGCAGCTCGCCGAGCCCATCGTCATCCGGGCCGCCGTCGGCGACTGCATCAAGGTCGTCCTGCACAACGACCTGCCCACGGCCTTCCCGCCCGAACCCGAGCCGACCGTCCCCAAGCCCGGGGACGCGGGCGCGGCAGGCGCGCACGGGGCGCCTGCCGTCCCCCCGGCGCGGGTCGGCATCCACCCGGACGGGCTCGTCCAGTTCGACCCGACGACCTCGGACGGCGCGCGCATCGGTCGCAACCCCGACACGACCGTCGGTCGCGGCGAGGAGCGGACGTACACCTGGTACGCGGACCACGAGGGGCAGGCTCCCCTCGTCGACGTCGCCAACATCGACAGCACGGGCAACGACGGGAACGCCGTGCAGCACGGGCTCTTCGGCGCCGTCATCGTGCACCCGGCCGGGTCGAGCTGGCACAACCAGGTGACGGGCAAGGACATGCTCGACCCGACGACCGGTCGCGCGCTCGAGACCCACGTCAACGCCGACGTGCACGTCCCCGGCGGCACCAGCTTCCGCAGCTTCGCCGCGATCATCATGGACGAGATCGAGGGCGTGAAGGACGGCACGCACAACAACCCGACGGCGCCGGACTCGGGCCTGGCCGACTCGACGTTCGGCATCAACTACCGCTCCGAGCCGCTGCGCAACCGGCTCCGCGCCATCCTCGAGCACCGCGGCACGAAGACCGTCGAGAACCCGAAGGGCGTCGCGAGCTCGATCACGCTTCCCAACGGCACGACGTACGCGCCTGGCGACCACTTCTGCGACGGCTGGGTGCCGGAGCTGGGCAAGGTGGTGGCCGACCCGGGCGCGAAGTGCATGAGCGAGGAGTCGCACCTGCAGTCCTGGGTCTTCGGCGACGAGGGCAAGCTGGTGCACCGTGACGCGAGCGGCGCGCTGGTGACCGACACCGACGTCATGATCGCCAAGGCGTACCGGGGCGACCCCATCCACTTCCACCTCGTGCACCCCGGTGCCAAGGAGACGCATCCCTGGCACCAGCACACGCAGCGCTGGTTCGCCGATCCGCGCAACCCGAACTCGCCGCGCAAGGACGTGCAGAGCATCGGCCCCGGAGAGGCCTACGAGTTCGACATCGAGGGCGGTGCCGGAGGGTTGCAGGGCGCCATCGGTGACTCGATCTTCCACTGCCACCTCTATCCGCACTTCGCGCAGGGCTTCTGGGGGCACGAGCGCATCTTCGACCGACTCCGCGACGGCACCCAGCGCTACCCTGACGGCACACTCCTCGAGGCGCTGCAGCAGCTGCCCGACCGCATCGGCAGGACCCCGGCCGCGGACGCGGCACACCCGGGCTTCCCGCTCTTCGTCAAGGGCGCCGTGGGCCAGCGCGCCTACCGGATCCCGTATGCCGTCGTGCGCGACCCGTTCTCCGCGATCCGTCGACCCGGGGACACGGTGCGCGAGCCGACCGCGCTGGAGGCGGCCAACCTGCCGGCGCTCGCCAAGGACAAGCCGGGCGCGGGCGCCATAGACCCGTGCCCCGCCGACGCGCCGGTCCGGGTGTACCGGCCGCACGCCACCGACCTGCCCATCACGTACAACTCGGCGGGCTGGACCGACCGCCAGGGGCGCATCTACATCGAGGAGTCGCACCAGAAGGACGTGCTCGCCGGTCGAGAGCCACCGCAGCCGTACACGATCCGCTCCCGGCAGGGTGACTGCGTCCAGCTCTACCTGACGAACGACCTCAACCTCGACGAGGACCCCTCGGTGCCCATCGACCACCTCAACCGCAACGACGGCGTCTACCAGAGCGAGACGACCACGAGCGAGGTCTCGGCGCACGTGCACCTCGTCAGGTTCGACGAGCTCGGCTCCGACGGGACGTCGGTCGGCTGGAACTACGTGCAGGCCGCGATGCCCGGACAGACGTACGGGTACCGGTGGTTCGTCGACCAACCGCTCCGCACGGTCTTCTTCCACGACCACCAGTACGCCAACCTGCACCAGCAGAAGGGCCTCTTCTCGGCGATGAACGTCGAGCCCGTCGACGCGACGTGGACCGACCCCGCGACCGGGCAGCCGACCGACGGCACAGGGCCGATGGCCGACATCCGGTCCTCACTCGGCCCCAGCTTCCGGGAGTTCACGCTCTTCTACTCCGACCGCGTGCCGATGTGGAAGGACGGCGGCTACGGCAACGCCATCGCACCCCCGCCTCACGTGAACGACTACGGCGCGGACCAGGGCGGCTACGCGATCAACTACCGCAACGCACCTCTGGCGACCCGCATCACGCCGGGGGCGGCAGGTCCGGCGGGCGACCCGGCATACGTCTACTCGTCGGTCGTGCACGGCGACCCGTCGACGCCGGTCCTGCGCGCGTACACCGGCGACCCCGTCGTGATCCGGCAGGTGACCGGTGCGCACGAGGAGGTGCACAGCTTCACCCTGCACGGTCACCGTTGGCTCAACGAGCCGGACAACCCGCTGAGCACGATGACAGACATCCAGGGGGCGGCCCTCGCCGAGTACTTCAACTTCGAGCTGGTCTCGGGGTCCGGGTCGAGCCGGCCGAAGAAGGGGAACAAGACGGCCAAGGAGAAGCTCGACCACGCCCGAGTCGGCAGCGACAACGGCGGACCGTCCCTCCTGAGCGGCGGGGCGGGCCAGCCCGGCGACTACCTCTACGGCTCGACCGCGCTGGACGACCAGTGGCTGGGGATGTGGGGGATCTTCCGCACGGCCGACAAGCTGCTGCCCGATCTCGCCCCGCTGCCGGACCGACCGGCGCCCGCAATCGGAAACCCTTGGACCGCAGTGCAGCCCGGGACCACGCTTCAGAGAGCGCCGGCTGCGGCAGCGTGTCCCAAGGGTGGGGCCGCACGATCCTACGACGTCGTCGCCATGGACCACCCGATCGTCTACAACGGCAACACGGGCGACAACGACCCGGACGGCCTGCTCTATGTGCTCGCCTCTGACGAGGCTGCCGTGCGCGCAGGGACGCTCGCGCCGACGCCACTGGTCCTGCGGGCGACGTCGGGAGACTGCATCAGCGTGCGGTTGACCAACCACCTGCCGGCAACGGGCCCTCCGCAGCACGGCGGCGACGTGCCTCCTCCTGCGGCCGAGGTCTTCCCCCGGGGGAACCGGGTGTCCCTGCACGCAGGGCTCGTCGACACGCCGATCGTCCAGGGTGACGGAGCTGCAGTCGGCTACAACTACGACTCGACCGTCGGGCCGGGGGAGAGCACGACGATGACCTGGCAGGTCCCGACCGACGTCGGAACCGCGTCGATTCCCCTCGTCGACTTCGGTGACCGGGTCGGCAACCGGCATCACGGCCTCTTCGGTGCGCTGCTCATCGAGCCGGCGGGCGCGACGTGGCTCGACCCTGCAACCGGGGCCACCGCAACCGGGCTGCAGGCCGAGGTCCGTTGGACGGAGAAAAAGACGTCTTATGCCGCAAGGGAGTTCGTGGCCATGTGGCAGGACGGCCTCACCCTGCGTGACCGCGCGGGGACGATCGTGCCGCCGGCCCTGCCACCGGGCCACACGGCGCTCGACCTCGATCCGTACGAACGAGGCAACCGCGGGATCAACTACCGCACAGAGCGACTCGGCCCCCGGCTGGCGCAGGGTGGCGACCCGGCATACGCGATGAGCTCGGCACTGCACGGTGACCCGGCGACCGGCGTGTTCCGGGCCTACCCGGGCGACCCCGTCTGGCTCCGCGTGCTCCAGGGCGCCGACCGCGGACGCGCTCACACGGTCGTCGTGTCGGGCCACGGCTGGCACTACCAGGCCAAGGACCCGCAGAGCACGATCCGCAGTGCGGCGGGGATGCTGCTCCCCGAGACGGGCTGGATCTTCGACCTCGTCGGCGGCGCGGGCGGCCCCAGCCACACGCCCGGCGACTACCTCGTGCGTGACGGGCTGATGCTCAACCAGGTGAATGCGGGGCTCTGGTTCGTCATGCGCGTCGAGGGCACTCCGCAGCCGGACCTCCGGCCGCTCGGTGCTGCCCTCCCCACCAGCAAGGGCCCGACCTGCCCCACGCCCGGCGCCACCTGCTGACACCGAGCAGGACCGAACCAGGAGAGCACCATGAACCGCACACCGTGGTCACGCCGAAGCCCTGACGGCTCAGGGAAGGCCACACCTGCCGTCCCGGTCTGGAGACTCACGCGACGGTTCCCGCGGCTCGTGACCACGGTGGTGGTCGCGGCCGCGGCGGTCGCCTTCTCGGCACTCATCTCCGGGGCGGCGCCGACCACGGTCCCGCCGTCGCTCCTCTCGGCCGTCGGTCCGGTTGCCCCGGACAACGGCTTCCCGACCTGGTACCGCGACTCGAACGGCCTGGCCGTCGGCCAGTGCATAGACCCGAAGGACCCGCTCTGCGGCATCGTCGCCAACACCGGGTTCGACCCGGCCGCACCGGTCGTCTTCCCGACGAACTACCCGATGGAGTCCTTCTACATGCTGGCGTCCGCGCGGATCCAGCTCGGTGCGGGTGCCAGCGCCGACTACACCGCCGGGCTCGAGTCGTCGTTCGCGACGAAGGCGGGACCGGCGCCGGGGCAGCAGATCACCTTCGGTCGCGTCCGGATCAGGATCGACACCCCGAGCGCCGGCCACTACACGGTGACGCATCCCTACGGCGTCGACGAGTTCGACGTGGCCCAGGCGGGCACCCGGTCGATCAACTTCACGGAGGACGTCGGTGTCGCCCCGGGCAACTTCACGGGTGCCCTGACCTCGCGCATCAACCCGATCCTCACGTGGGACACCGGCCAGGTCACCGGACCGAACGGCGACAAGTACGTCGGTGACCCCGCCGTCCTCCACAAGGTCACCGGAAGCGCCCTCAACACCAACCTCTTCCGCGTCGACGGACCCGACATCGGCGGTCCGGGCGTCAACAGCATCTCCACCGACCTGTTCGCCCTGTCCGGGAAGGTCGCCAAGAACTTCGGCGTCGACGCGGGCCGGCCCACCTACTCCAGGACGTCTGCGACCGGGGGGTTCGTCGACGTCTTCGCCACGTCGGTGCCCGGCGAGGTGGTCACCGCCACCCTGCCGGGCGGCACCCCGACGACCCTCGGCACCGACGGCAAGGGGCAGTACTTCGCACGGGTGGCCTTCACCGGAGCCACTCCGCCGGGACGCGTCTCGGTGACGAACACCAGCGACAACCCCGCCACCGTCGTCGCAGCCACCGTGACCGACCGCGTCATCGTCACCTCCGCGACGTACGACACGGCGACCCACAACCTCACCGTGAGGGCCACCTCCAGTGACACCTCGTCGACCCCGCCCACCCTGACGGCGCGGGGCTTCGGGGCACTGGACGCCGCCGGACAGCAGGTCTTCGCCGGCGTCGTCGCCCCGCCGCAGGACGTGGTCGTCACCTCCTCGGCGGGTGGCAGCGACGCAGCCCCGGTCGCGGTCGGTGGCACGGCCAACCTGCCCAACCCGGTCATCGCGAACGCGGGCCCCGACCAGGTCGTGCGGCAGGGCCAGAAGGTGACGCTCGACGGGTCGGCGTCGCTCAACGCCGCCACGCTGGCCTGGGCCCAGACGGCGGGCTCTCCCGTCGTGCTCACGGGAACCGCGCCCAGCGTCACGTTCACCGCGCCCACGCAGGACGGCGCCCTGACCTTCCGGTTGACGGCCACGGGTCCCGGTGGACCGAGCACGGACGATGTCGTCATCACCGTCGCCGGTGTCGCCCCGCCCACGGCGGTCGTGGGAAGTGCCCAGACGGCCTACCCCGGGGACCTCGTCACGCTGGACGCGTCGACGTCCGCCGGCGTCGACAGCTACAGCTGGACCCAGAACGCCGGTCCTCTCGTCGCACTCCAGGGCGCGAGCACGGCCCGTGCCACGTTCACGATGCCGGTCACCGACGTGCCGCTCGCCTTCACGCTGAGGACCACCGGTCCGGGGGGCACCGCCTCGGCCACCGTCAAGGTGACGCCTCGCGTCGACGCCGTCTCGGTGACCCAGGTGTCCTACCGTCGTTCGACGCGCGAGTGGCGCGTCGTGGGGACGGCCACGGCGCCCGTCCCAGACCTCGTGACGGTGCGGCTCAGCGCGTCGGGGACGCTCGTCGGCTCGGCTGCCGTCGACACGACAGGCGCCTGGGCGGTGAGGGTAAAGGGTTCACCCGTGGCCCCGGACGCGTCCAACGCCGTGACGGTCACCACCAGCCGCGGGACGACGGTCTCGGGACTGCTGATCACGATCACGCCCTGACGGCGACCCGGCTGCTCAGTCGGGCGTCGGGTGGTGCGCGTTCAACGGCTTGCCCCGGAACACCCGCCGTCCCACGGCCAGGTGGCCGGCGACGTAAGCCAGTCCGGTGACGACGCCCGCCACCGCGACGATCGGCGTGCTGGCCTCGACGGCGCTCGCCACGAGGGCACCCAGCGTGCCGGCCACGATGCCGTTGACCGTCATGAGGAAGAAGGAGGTGCTGCCCATGACGTGCAGCGGCAGACTGCGCGGCTGCCCGACGGCATACGTCATCAGGACCCCTCGGTCGTCGTCGTGGGTCGACACCGTGAGATACGGCTCGATCTCCGGCGTCAGCTCGACGTACGCGTGTCGGAGGCGGTTCATCGCGGCCACGAGGCACGCATCCTCCTGGCTGGCCATGTTGACGCGGATGGCGGTCAGGGTGCCCATCACGAGCGACACCGACGCGAACCCGATCGACATGACTCGGAAGGGCGTGCCGAAGCCGGTCCGCTGCGCGGTCAGGACGAGCACGACCAGGAAGGCCGAGACGACGGTCAGGTGGATCGTGATGCGGTTCATCACCTCGGACCACGTCATCGAGCGCGTGCCGAGCAGGCTCCAGTGCTCGGTGGACAGGAAGACTGGGAGCGCTGACGACGCGCCCCGCTCCGGCGCGGTCCCGGCGGCCTCGTTCGGTTCGGGATCAGGGCTCATGGCGGCCTCCCTGCGGGTCCGGCGTCGCACCGTGCTGGCCGGCGACCCGCGTCGACACCTAGTGTCGCGCCGGGCCGACGGCAGCACAGGAAAAAGCAAGGACCCCCTGCCAGTGGCAGGGGGTCCTTGAGCCGCAGTCTGGTCGGGGTGACAGGATTTGAACCTGCGACCTCTTCGTCCCGAACGAAGCGCGCTACCAAGCTGCGCCACACCCCGGTGCTGCACCTGCCCCTCATCCGCGGATCGGAGGCAGCAAGCAGAGACTTTAGCGCAGGCCCCCGCCCAACTCCGAATCGGGCCCGACGACCACGTCGCCGGCCCGTCGCGGGGTCAACCGCGAGAGCGCGGGACGAGCGTCAGGAGCGTGGCCTCGGGGCGGCAGGCAAGGCGTACGGGGGCGGTCGGAGCCGTGCCCAGACCGGCTGACACCTCCAACCAGGCGGCGTCCGCAGGTGCCTCGGACGACGGCGTCGAGCCCGCTCCCGGCCACCAGCGCGAGAGGCCCTTGACCCGGGAGGTGTCGAGGTCGCAGTTCGTCACGAGGGCGCCGTAGCCGGGCACGCACACCTGGCCGCCGTGGGTGTGGCCGGCCACGATGAGGTCTGCGCCGTCGGCGGCATACGCGTCGAGCACCCGCTGGTAGGGCGCATGCGTCACGGCCAGGGTGAGGTCGGCCTCGGGGGAGGCCGCGCCGCGCACGAGGTCGAGGCGGTCGTAGCCGAGGTGCGGGTCGTCGACGCCGAGGACGTCGATGCGCAGGCCGCGCACGCTCACCGTGTCGCGGCGGTTCGTCAGGTCGACCCAGCCACCCGCGCGCAGCCCGCGCACGAGGTCGGCCGTGGGCAGCCGTTGGGTCGTGCCGACGCCCTTGGCGTGGTTCCTGGTGAGGTAGCCCAGGGGGTTCTTCACCTTCGGCGCGAAGTAGTCGTTGGAGCCGAGCACGAAGACGCCCGGCAGCGGCAGCAGCAGCTCGTACGCGTCGAGCAGCGACGGCACGGCGTCGTCCGCCGCGATGTTGTCGCCCGTCGTGATGACGAGGTCGGGGTCGACCGATGCGAGGCTGTGCACCCAGCTGCGCTTGGCGCGCTGGCGCGGGAGCAGGTGCAGGTCCGAGAGGTGCAGCACGCGCAGCGGCTCGGCGCCCTCGGGCAGCACAGGCACCTCGAAGCGGCGCAGCACGAAGGCGTTCCGCTCGACGAGCGAGGCCCAGCCGAGCACGCCGGCTCCGGCGATCCCGAGGCCGAGGACTGTCTTGGTCACGGCACGCATGGGCCCCATCCTCGCACTGCTGCCGTCGAGCCCGCGCCAGCGCGTCGGGGCCGTGTCGCCGACCTGACAGACTGGGCGCATGAGCACCCTGAAGGAGCAGCTGAAGGCCGACCTGACGTCCGCGATGCGTGCGCGCGACCAGGTGCGGGCCGGCTCGATCCGCATGGCACTGACCGCCGTGACCAACGAGGAGGTCGCCGGCAAGGAGCACCGCGAGCTCAGCGACGACGACGTGCTCAAGGTGCTCACCAAGGAGGCCAAGAAGCGCCGCGAGGCCGCCGAGGCCTACACGGGCGCGGGACGCGCCGAGCTCGCCGCCAAGGAGGAGGCCGAGCTCGCCGTCCTCGAGACCTACCTGCCGAAGCAGCTCGGCGACGACGAGCTCGAGGCGATCGTGCGCGAGGCCGTCACGGCCTCCGGTGCCACCGGTATGCCGCAGATGGGCCTCGCGATGAAGGCTGCCAACGCCGCCGTGGCCGGGCAGGCGGAGGGCGGCCGCGTGGCGGCCGTCGTGCGCCGCGTGCTCGCCGGCTGACGACCAGGGAACCGACGGTCAGCCGCCGTTGCCACCGCCGCCGCCCCGGCCGCCACCGCCGCCGCCACCACCGCGACCACGGCCGTTGCCGCCGCCGTTGCCGCCTCCCCCGCCGGCGGGCGGAGGCAAGACCACCTGGGGCTGCTGCGGAACCGGCTGGTTGCCGCCGCCGCCACCGCGCGAGGTGTAGATCGTCACGAAGCTGCCACCCGCGGCCTGGCCGTAGGGGGAGGTGCCCGCGACGAGACCGCGCGGTACCGACGAGCCCATCGTGCCGCCCACGGCGGCCGAGAAGCCCGCCGCCTGCAGACGCGCGATGGCGTCGGGCACGGAGAGCCCCGTCACGCTGGGCACGTCGACCTTGTCGCCCTGCGTGAGCTTGGTCGAGGGCTCGCCGAACTTGATCTCGGGCTGGCCCTCGAGGGCCCCGTTCATGATGCCCTTCCAGATCGGGGCGGCGACCGCGGCGCCGTGCATGACGGGCACGAAACGGTCACCGATGCGCAGGTTCGTCATGACGCGCTTGTTGCCGTCGTCGGGGGTTCCGACCCAGACGGCCGTGGCCAGCTGCGGCACGTAGCCGACGAACCACGACTCGTTGTTGCGGTTGGCCGTGCCGGTCTTGCCGGCCGACTGGCGGCCGTCGAGCTGGTTGCGGCGGCCCGAGCCGTGGGTCATGTTGTACTCGAGGAACTTGTCGGTGGCGCGCACCACGTCTGGCTCGACGACCTGCGTGCACGTCGATGCCGGAAGAGCGATGTTCTTGCTGCCTCGGGTGATCTTCGTGATCGCCACGACCGGGCACTTCTTGCCGTCGGCCGCGAGCACGCCGTAGGCCTGCGCGACGCCCTGCGGCGAGACCTCGGACGCGCCGAGGATGTACTGGGGTGCGTAGCGGCCGACGGGCTGGCCGTCCGCCTGGTGCAGGCCGAGGCGCAGCATCGTGTCGCGCACCTTGCAGCCGCCGAGCTGTTCGGCCAGCGCGATGAAGGCGGTGTTGGTGGACAGGGCCGTCGCTTCCATCAGCGAGATGCGCCCGCCCTTGAACGGGCTGTCGTTGAACACCTTCCACGGGCTGCCGGGGCCGCAGTTGGCGGTGCCGCCCGGCCACTCCCTTGGCGTGTAGGTGGCCTGCGCGTTGCCGCCGGCCGCCTTCGCGACGACGCTCGACTTGGTGTTCAGCCCGGACTCCATGGCGGTCACGAGCGCGAACGCCTTGGCCGTCGAGCCGAACTGGAAGCCGCCCGATCCGCCGTACTTCTTGTCGAGGGCCCAGTTGATGCCGGTCTTGCCGAGGGACTGCTTGCCGACGGTGTACTGGGTGTTCTGGGCGAACGCCTTCACCTCGCCGGTGCGCGGGTCGGTGACGTATGCCGCAGCACCGACGTCGGACCTGTCGCCGATCGGGACGTTCTTGGTCACCTCACGCTGCGCGATGCGCTGGATGCGCGGGTCGAGAGTCGTGGTGATGGTGACGCCGCCCCGGTAGAGGGTGCGCTTGCGCTCCTCGAGCGTCTTGCCGAGCTGCGGCATCGCGAGGGCGTAGTTGATGACGAAGTCGCACCAGTAGGGGTACTCCGACGCGAGGCACGTGCTCCTCGGGTTGGTGACCTTCATGTCCTGCTTGAGCGTGCGCTTCTTGGCCGCCGTCCACTGCTTGGTGGTGATCCGGTTCAGCGCGTGCATGCGATCGAGCACGACGTTGCGGCGGGCGATGGCCTTCTTCGGGAAGTTGACCGGGTCGGTGGTGCCCGGGTTCTGCGTCAGGCCGGCGAGGAGGGCCGCCTGCGAGAGGCTCAGCTTGCTGGCCGAGACGCTGAAGTAGTGCTGGGCGGCGGCCTCGACGCCGTAGGCCCGGTCGCCGTAGTAGACGAGGTTGAGATAGCCCTCGAGGATCTGGTCCTTCGTCAGCTTCTTCTCCAGCGTGATGGCGTACTTCAGCTCCTTGAGCTTGCGCATGTAGTCCTTCTTGACGGCCTCCTGGGCCGCCTGCTCGTTGCCAGCACTGAGCGCGGAGTACTGGAGCGAGATCTTCACGTACTGCTGGGTGAGCGACGAGGCGCCCACCGACGAGCCGCTGCGCAGGTTGGAGATGACCGCGCGCATGGTGCCCTGGATGTCGATGCCGCCGTGCTCGTAGAACCGGTGGTCCTCGATCGCGACCTGGGCCTCGCGCATGATCGGGGCGATCGACTTGAGCGGCACGATCGTGCGGTTCTGCTCCTGCGGCGTCGCGATGACGCTGCCGTCGGCAGCGAGGATCCGCGAGGTCTGGGCGAGCGGGTCGGTCGTGAACTCGCTCGGAAGCTCGTTGAACACGTCGACGCCGCTGCGGGCGAGGGCGCCTGTGGCGCCCACCGCGGGCATCACCAGGCCGGCGGCGAGCAGTCCGAGCACCAGCGCGGACGCGAGGAACGCGCCGAGCAGGCTGATGACGCCGCCGATCGAGGTAGTGCGTGAAGACATGCGGCCAAGGGTAACGGCTCACCCTATGGCCACCGGTTCTCCGCACGATCGGCGGTGCAGAGATGTCTCAAACGGACGATTCGCGCCTCTGCATGACCATGAGGGACGTGCGGCGGTGACTAGTCACCCGGTCAACGAAATGGTCCATAGAGGCTATGTCCGACCGGGCTCACCGCTCGTAATGTCTCGTTTGGGCCTTAGGGGGGTCCGCTTGATCGGGACCGGTGGGACGGTCCGGGTCTGCTCGGTGTCATGGGAGGTGCCGAGCGGGGAGGGGAAACATCATGAGTGCAGTCGCAATCGTCGACCAGTGGGTCGACGAGTGGGCAACGCAGGCCAACTGTTCGGGTCAGGACCCGGACGCGCTGTTCGTCCGGGGCAAGGCCCAGCACGACGCGAAGGCCGTCTGCAAGACGTGCCCGGTTCTCGCGCAGTGTCTGGCCGAGGCCCTCGACAACAGGACCGAGTTCGGTGTCTGGGGTGGCATGACCGAGCGTGAGCGTCGGGCCCTGCTGCGCAAGCGGCCTGACATCACCTCATGGAAGTCGGCGCTCCGCGCGGGCATGGCCGCTCAGGCCAAGCCCGTCTGAGCCTCCGCGTCGCCTGGATGTGGGGTCCGGCGGCGAGGACCGACACAATTTCACACGTGAGCGGGGCCGTGGCCACTTTCTGGTGTCACGACCCCGCCAACGCGTGCCCGACCTCACGCAGGCTGTCGAGGTCGTGGACATCGCGTCCGAGCGCGGGCACCTGCACCACCGGTATGCCGGGGTGTGACCGCGAGAAGCGCCGGGCGAGCTCGCGCTGTCGCTCCGCCGTGCGGACCAGGGCGGCGTGGAGCCGGAGCAGGGCGGCCGCATTGGTCGCCGACTTCGGCCCGCCGGCGTCCTCGAGCGTCTCTGCGACCGACAGCGCGCGCGACGGCGTGATGCCCGTCGCGGCGACGCGGCCGATGCGGTTGACGACCAGCCCGGCGAGCGGCATCCGGTCCGCCTCGAGCCGGTCGACGAAGTAGGACGCCTCGCGCAGCGCGTCCCGCTCCGGCGCCGCGACGACGAGGAAGGCCGTGCCGTGCTCGGACAGCAGACGGTAGGTCTCGTCGGCGCGCTCCCGGAAGCCGCCGAACATCGTGTCGAGGGCGTTGACGAAGGTCTGCACGTCGGTGAGGAGCTGGCCGCCGAGGATCTTCGTCATCGCCCCGGTGACCAGCTGCACGCCGACGCCGAAGACCTTGAGGCCGGCCCGCCCCCCGGCCTTGGCCGGGGCGGTGAGCAGCCGGATGAAACGGCCGTCGAGGAAGCTGCCGAGGCGGTTCGGGGCGTCGAGGAAGTCGAGGGCCGAGCGTGACGGCGGCGTGTCGACGACGATGAGGTCCCAGGGGGCGTCCTCGGTGCCGGCGACGGCCTTGAGCTGGCCGAGCTTCTCCATCGCCATGTACTCCTGCGTGCCGGCGAACGAGCTGCTGACGGCGAGGTAGAACGGGTTCGCGAGGATCTGCTCGGCCTTGTCGGGTTCGGCGTGGGCGAGCACGACCTCGTCGAAGGTCCGCTTCATGTCGAGCATCATCGCGTGGAGGCTGCCGCCGGCCGACGTGTCGATGTCGGTGACCGGCCGGGGCGTGTTGTCGAGCTCGGTCAGACCGAGCGACTGGGCCAGCCGGCGGGCCGGGTCGATGGTCAGCACGACGACCCTGCGGCCCGCCTCGGCGGCGCGCAGCCCGAGGGCGGCTGCGGTGGTCGTCTTGCCGACGCCGCCCGCGCCGCAGCACACGATGATCGAGGTCTCGGGGTCGGCGAGGAGCGCGTCGACGTCGAGCGCGGGTGCCTCCTGCGCGACCTGGCCGGGGCTCATTGCTCCGCCGTCTGGACGTGGGACGCGAAGGTGGGCACGAGCAGGTCGGCGAGCTCGCGCACGGAGCCGGAATCGACGCCGCCGGGCAGGGCGGGCAGCTGGACGATCGGCAGGCCCGTGGCCTCGAGCATCTGCAGCTGCTCGCGCTCGAGGTCGATGCGCTGCGCGTGGTCGCGAGCCTCGTCGAGAAGCCCGTCGACGAGCGCCGGGGTGGCTTCGAGGCCGGCGTCGGCGAGCTGGGTGCGGATCGAGGCCTTGTGCAGGCGCCCTGCGCGGGCCTGGTCGAGGGCGACGTCGTCGAGCAGTGGGTCGCGCACCATGTTCACCACGATGGCGCCCGGGTGCAGGCCCTTGGTGCGCAGCTCGTCGACTGCTTCGAGGGTCTCCTGCACCGGCATCTCCTCGAGGAGGGTGACGAGGTGCACGACGGTCTGCTCCGACTGCAGCAGTCGGGTGATCGCACCTGCCTGGGAGTGGATCGGGCCGACCCGGGTGAGGTCGGCGACCTCGGAGTTGACGGAGAGGAACCGCCCGATGCGCCCGGTCGGCGGGGCGTCGAGCACGAGCGCGTCGTAGGCCGGGGCCGCGTCGCCCTTGTGCCGGCCGTCGCGGCGGCGGCGGTTGGCCTCGTAGATCTTGCCGATCAGCAGGACGTCGCGGACGCCGGGCGCGATGGTCGTGGCGAAGTCGATCGCGCCGAACTTCTCGAGCAACCGGCCGGCGCGCCCCAGCTTGTAGAAGAGCTGGAGGTACTCCAGCAGGGCCGCCTTCGGCTCGACCGAGAGGCCCACGACCTCGCCACCGCCGGAGAGGCGCACGATGCGCGTCTCGTCGGTGCCCAGCGGCGGCACGTCGAAGGTCTGGCTGATGCCCTGGCGACCCTCGACCTCGCTCAGCAGCACGTGCCCCGGCTGCGAGGCCAGGGCGAGCGCGAGTGCGGACGCGACCGTGGTCTTCCCGGTGCCGCCCTTGCCGGTGACGACGTGCAGTCGCGCGTGCGCCCAGGCTGGGTCGGTGCGGCCGGTGGTCACGGGTCCCACCCTAGGGCGCCCGCTTCGGCAGACCTCCGCGGGCGGTGCAAGCCCGACCGTCGGCTGCGTCACTGGTGCGCGGGACGCAACAGAGACGCAGCCGACGGCCGGGGGCACCTGGTGGGGGCGCTACGTCACTGTTCCATGGGGCGCAACAGTGACGTAGGTGACGGCCGGGGACACCTGGCGGCGGCACTACGTCACTGTTCCGTGGGGCGCAACAGTGACGTACGCGTGAGCGGTTCAGGGTGAGGGTCGCGTGGCCAGCGAGCGCACAGCCGTCAGGACGTGGGCGAAGGCGGGTGCGGCCGGGTCGATGACGGCGAAGTGGTCGGCGCCCTCCACCACGTCCTCCGTGACATCGCCACCCGCGGCCTTCGCCTTCACCAGGTACGCGTCGGCGACCCCGAGCGGCACCGTGTCGTCGTCGGAGCCGTTGACGAGGCGCACCGGCACGTTGGGCGGCAGCGCGCTCATCGGATCGGCCGACGCCCAGGCGGTGGTGCCCGGGCCGGACCCCACGAAGTCGCGCGTCGCGTCGTTGCCGAGGTGCAGCCGGTCGGCCGCCCCGAGGTCGACGACGCCCGCGAGCGACACGACACCAGCGATGCCGCGCTCACGGGCCCACGGCTGGCCTGCCGCCCAGGTGACGAGGTGCCCGCCGGCCGAGTGCCCGACGAGGACGAGCGGCTTGGGCAGGTCGGACTGCGAGGCAACGGACGCGAGGACGTCGCGCACGTCGTCGAGGGTGCCGGGGACGCCGCCACCCGGCATACCTGCTCGGCGGTACTCGACGAGGGCGACGTGGTAGCCGGCGGCCGCGAACGCCTTCGCCTCGGGCACCGCGTGCTCGCGGTCGTACTCGGCCCGCCAGAACCCGCCGTGGACGACGACGACAGTGCCGGTGGCCGCCGGAAGCCCTTCGGTGGGCGGGTAGACGTCGTAGACCTGCGCCGGGTCCGGGCCGTACGAACGGCTGGCCCCGGACTCCGTGGAGTTGGTCGTCGAAGTGCTCGTCATGGTGGTCGACATCGTGCTCGCCGAGGTGTCACCGGCGCCACCCGAGCAGGCGCCGAGGGCCGAGGTGACACTGAGTAGGGTGATGGCCATGACCCAGTGGGAATACCTCACCGCACCACTCCTGATCCACAACACCAAGCAGATCCTCGACAACTTCGGGGCCGACGGGTGGGAGCTCGTCCAGATCGTCAACGGTCCCGATGGTACGAGCCTCGTGGCCTACTTCAAGCGCCCGAAGTCCTGAGGAGCCTGCAGATGTCTGCCGTCGAAGACCGCCTGTCCGAGCTCGGCCTCACCGTTCCCGAGGTCGTGCCACCCGTCGCCGCCTACGTCCCCGTCGTCCGTGAGGGCGACCTCGTCTTCACCTCCGGTCAGCTGCCCATGGTCGACGGTTCCCTCGCCGCGACCGGCAAGGTCGGCGCCGACGTCGACGCCGAGACCGCGAAGTCCCTCGCCGCGACGTGTGCCCTCAACGCGATCGCGGCCATCAAGAGCGAGGTCGGCGACCTCGACACGGTGAGCCGTGTCGTCAAGGTCGTCGGTTTCGTCGCCTCCGACCCGGGCTTCACCGGCCAGCCCCGGGTCATCAACGGCGCGAGCGAGCTGCTCGTCAAGGCCTTTGGTGACAAGGGAATCCATGCCCGTTCGGCCGTCGGTGTCGCTGCGCTCCCCCTGGACGCACCCGTCGAGGTCGAGGTCATCGTCTCCGTCGCTCGATGAGCGTCGGTGGTGCCATGACCGCGGGACGGCAGTTCCCGCTGACCACGACGCCGAGCATCTCCGACGCCGCCACCCGGTGGCTCGCGGGCGAGCGCTGGGAGGAGGCCGAGCCGCGCCGCGCGAGCACCGTCATGCTCGTGCGTGACGGTGACTCCGGCACCGAGGTCTTCATGCTGCGGCGCGTGTCCGGGATGGAGTTCGCACCCAGCACGATGGTCTTCCCCGGCGGGGGCGTCGACGACCGCGACGGCGAGGTGGGCCTGCCCTGGGCGGGACCCTCGCCGTCGGAGTGGTCCGAGCGCCTCGGCTGCTCGCCCGCGGAGGCGCAGATGTACGTCGCTGCCGCGATCCGCGAGGTGTTCGAGGAGTGCGGTGTGCTCCTTGCCGGCCCCTCGGCCAGCGGCCCCCTCGCGAGGGTCGACGACCCCGAGTGGCTCGAGGTCCGTCGCCGGCTCGTCGACCGCCGGGTGGCGCTCGCCGACGTGCTGCGTGACAAGGGTCTCGTGCTCCGGTCGGACCTCATCGTCGCCAAGGCCCACTGGGTCACGCCCGTCTTCGAGCCGAGGCGCTACGACACGTGGTTCTTCGCCGCGCTGATGCCGCCCTTCCAGGTGGCCGACGGCGAGACCACCGAAGCCGACGAGGCCACGTGGGTCGTGCCCTCCGAGCTGCTGAGGGCGTATGCCGCCGGGTCGGCCCTCATGCTGCCCCCGACGGTGATGTGCGTGGAGGAGATCCGCGACGCCCCTGCTGCCGCAGACGTCGTCGTGCACAGCGACCACCTGCCGCTCATCATGCCGGAGGTCGTCGAGGGGCCGGGCGGCGCGGCCATGGAGATCGTCGAACGATGAGCCCGGTGACGCCGTCGCGCCGGCCGCGGAAGGTGGCGCGGTGATCGGGACCGCGGCCGACCCCGGCTGGCGCGGCGGCGTCACGAGCGCGCGCGCCGAGTGCGTGCTCTGCCCCAACCCGTCGCCGATGACACTCGACGGCACGAACACCTGGCTGCTCGCCGAGCCCGGCTCCGACGAGGTGGTCGTCGTCGACCCCGGTCCGCTCGACGAGGGCCACCTCCGCCACGTGCTCGACCGGGTGGCCTCGACGGGCCGCCGGGTGGCGCTGACCCTGCTGACCCACGGACACGACGACCACGCCGAGAGCGCCGACCGCTTCCACGAGCTGACCGGGGCGCCGGTGCGCGCCTTCGGCCGTGGCCACGACGACCTCTGGGCCGGCGAGACCATCCGGGTGGGCGGCCTCGAGGTCCTCGCCGTCGAGACGCCCGGCCACACGAGCGACTCCTTCTCCTTCGTGCTCCCCGCCGACAACACGCTGCTCACCGGCGACACGATCCTCGGGCGCGGCACGACCGTCGTCGCGTGGCCCGACGGAAGCCTCGAGGACTACCTCAACTCGCTCGACCGCATCGAGGGCCTGACGCAGGCGGGCGCGGTGACGAGCCTGCTGCCCGGGCACGGGCCGTTCGTCGCCGACGCGGCTGCGACCGTGACCTTCTACCTGGAGCACCGTGCGGAACGGCTGGATCAGGTGCGTGACGCGGTCGCCCGAGGTGCGCAGACGGCATACGAGGTCGTCGAACGCGTCTACGCCGACGTGCCGCGCAGCGTCTGGCCCGCGGCCGAGCTGTCGGTGCAGGCCCAGCTCGCGTACCTCCGCGAGCACGGGTGAGCCTCGCGGAGGTCGTGGGCGGCGCCCTCGACCTGGTCGATCACCACCGCCGGGTCGTGCTCGGCATCGCCGGCATGCCGGGGGCGGGCAAGTCGACGCTCGCCGACGCCGTCGAGGCGGGCGTCGCTGCAGCCCGTGGCGACGACTGGGTGGCGCACGTCCCGATGGACGGCTACCACCTCGCTGACGTGCAGCTCGAGCGACTGGATGCACTGTCCCGCAAAGGCGCTCCCGACACGTTCGACGCCGACGGCTACGCCCACCTGGTGCGGCGCCTCGTCGCCGAGGCGGACACGTGGGTCTATGCGCCGGGCTTCGAGCGCACGCTCGAGCAGCCGATCGCGGCGGCCGTGGTCGTGCCGCCGAGCGCCCGCCTCGTCGTCACCGAGGGCAACTACCTGTTGTTGGACGAGCCACGCTGGCAGGCGGCGCGATCCGCCATGGCCGAGGTCTGGTACGTCACGGGTGACGATGAACTCAGACGGTCCCGGCTCGTCGACCGGCACGTGACGTTCGGCAAGTCACCGGTCGCAGCGGCCACGTGGGTCGAGCAGACCGACGAGGTCAACGCCGCGCGTGTGGCCGCGGCCGCGGACGGCGCCGACCGCGTGGTCGTCAACGGGCCGGACGGCTGGTCGTTCGCGCGTTGAGGTGATCCGCCGGCGGTTCCGTCCGGCGGTTCACCCCGAAACGGGTGGGAGAGAGCGCGATCCCGCGGGTCAGCGGGCGCGGCGCTTGAGGCGCTCGACGTCCTGGAGCAGGACGGCGCGAGCCTCGAGGCGCAGCCAGCCGCGCGTGGCGAAGTCGGCGAGCGCCTTGTTCACCGTCTCGCGGGAGGCGCCGACGAGCTGCGCGAGCTCCTCCTGCGTGAGGTCGTGCGAGACCATGATGCCGCCCTCGACAGGACGCCCGAAGCGCTCGGACAGGTCGAGCAGCGCCTTGGCGACGCGACCGGGCACGTCGGTGAAGACGAGGTCGGCGAGGTGGGCGTTGGTGCGGCGCAGGCGCTGGGCCAGGGCCGCGAGCAGCGCCTTGGACACCTGGGGGCGGCCGGACAGCAGGCTGGTCAGCGACTCGTTGCCGACGCCGAGCAGCTGGGTCTCGGCGACGGCGGTGGCGGTCATCGTGCGCGGCCCCGGGTCGAAGAGGCTGAGCTCACCGAACATCTCGCCCGGGCCGAGGATGGCGACGAGGTTCTCGCGGCCGTCGGGGCTCGTGCGCCCGAGCTTGATCTTGCCCTCGGCGATCACGTAGAGCGTGTCGCCGCGGTCGCCCTCGTGGAAGAGCACGTCGCCGCGCTCCATGTGCGAGCGGCTCATCTCCGACAGCAGCGCCGAGGCCGCCTCGTCGTCGAGAGCCTTGAACAGGGGGGCGCGCCTCACCACGTCGAGATCCACGGGGTCAGTGTGCCACGTCGGTCGGGCGCTCGCGCCGCCATCCGACGCGCGCACCGTCACGCCCGTCGAGCAGGGGGCTCACGCCTCGATGCGGTAGTCGATCGGCTTGCAGACACCGTTGTTGGACTTTTCCGCCGAGCACGCGGTCAGCCCGACGAGGAGGTCGGCCTCGGCGCGCACGACGAACCGGTCACCGGCCCGCGACGTCGGCGGGTCGATGTGCAGCTCGCCGTTCCGCTCGGCCCACACGTTCATGAAGATGTTGAGCGTCGTGCCGATGCGGTCGGGCTCGACCCCGAAGCGCCCCATGTTCGTGGAAAGGTTCTCGAAGCAGCTGGGGTGGTAGGCGCCCTGGAACTCGGGGTAGAGCAGGTCGAACGTCTGCTGGCTGCACGGGGTGAGCAGCAGGTCGTGGCGCCCGCACGTGTCCTCGACGACCGTGGCCATCGGCGTGCTGCGGTTGCTGTAGAGCACCGAGCCCGTCGTCACGATCGTCGAGTTGGCGTAGTCGATGGTGCGACCCGAGCTGAGCCACTCGTCGTGGTCGTCGGCCATCACGGCGAAGAAGTCGCTGACCTGCTCGCCGGTCGGGTCGACCACGACGAGCCGCTGACCCGCTCGGAGGACGAAGGCGGCGCCCGTCTGGGGCGCGAGGCGCGTCAGCTCGACGTCGCCCCGGGTCGGTGGGACGAATGTCGGGCCGCCGGCACCGAAGTGGCGGGGCGGCTGGGGCTCGCCTGCCGTCGCCGGGGCAGTCTCGTCGGAGACGGTCACGGGCGGTCCTCCTCGTGATGATGATCCGACGGCACCGGCACATGGACCTCGAGCGGCGGCTCCCAGCCCGCCTCGTGCCGGCGCCCGGAGTACTGCAACGCCTCGCTGCTCTGGCCGTGGTCGGCGACCATCGGGTTGAGCGAGCCCTGGAGGGTCTCGTCACGCCGCCGGATCGCGGTGCGCATGCCGTCGAAACGTCCTTCGGCGCGCAGCTGCTCGAACTGGTCGTGCGGGTTGAAGACCAGGGTCGCCAGGGGTGCCCGCCGCGCCACCCGGGACGCCGCGGGGTGGAGCCCGACGATGAAGTACGCGGTGCCGCCGGCGCTGAAGGCGAAGTGCGGGTTGGCGGGGTCGGCCTCGACGCCCGGTGCCCAGGTCGCGTGGTCGGCGTCGTGCAGCCGTTGGAGCAGCGCGAACAGGGACGCCTCGAACGCGCCTTCGTCGCCGTGCGAAGGCCGGCGGAAGGTGGCGATGAACGAGTGGAAGCCGTCCTCGCCGTCGATGTCGTCGGCGAAGGCCCGGAGACGCTCGAGCAGCACCCGCGGGGTGTCGGGAGCGTCCATGTCGTCGAGCACCACGTGGGCGACACCGCCGCGGCGGAAGACCGACTTGGCGCCGAGGCACGGGAACTCCGCGTGCGTGACCATGAGCTCCAGCGCCCGGACGACGTCGTCGTCGGGGGCATGCGCCAGGTCCATGGCACCGAGCAGGTCGAGGGTGGCCTCGAGGCCACGCTCGTCGCCTGACGTGTCCGACCGTGCCTCCCTGACCGCCGCCGCGTGCCCGTCGCGCGTCTGCGTCTGCATGTCTGCCTCCTCCGTGCAGGCAGTTCGTACCCATCTGCACCGTCTTTGACGCACACCGCCCAGCGCGGAACTCGCGAGGAACCAACGGGCACAGTGCCCCTCGGCGGTGGCCCGGACCCGATGCCGATGGTCGGCGCCCGCGCCGACGGGTGGACCGGGCGTCACCCAGCGCGGCGGCATACAGTGTCGTCCGTGTCCCCCCGCGCCATCGTGACCGACGACGAGACCTCGATCTCGCGGACGCGTCGCGCCCGCAAGATGTACCGGTCGCTCCACGAGCGCTACCCGTACGCCCACTGCGAGCTCGACTTCACCAACCCGCTCGAGCTGCTCGTCGCGACCATCCTGTCGGCGCAGACCACCGACGTCGGGGTCAACAAGGTGACGCCGATCGTCTTCGCGAAGTACCAGTCGGCGGCGGACTACGCGGGCGCCGACCGCACCGAGCTCGAGACGATCATCCAGCCCACCGGTTTCTACCGGAACAAGGCCGACGCGCTCATCAAGCTCGGCATCGCCCTCGTCGAGAACTTCGACGGCGAGGTGCCGCCGCGGCTCAAGGACCTCGTGACGCTCCCGGGGGTCGGCCGCAAGACTGCCAACGTCGTGCTCGGCAATGCCTTCGACATCCCGGGCATCACGGTCGACACGCACTTCGGCCGGCTCGTGCGCCGCTTCGGCTGGACCGCGGAGGAGGACCCGGTCAAGGTCGAGCACGAGATCGGGCGGCTCTTCATGCGCAAGGACTGGACGATGCTCAGCCACGTCGTCATCTTCCACGGGCGCCGCACGTGCCACGCGAAGAAGCCGGCCTGCGGGGCCTGCCCCGTCGCAGGCTGGTGCCCCAGCTACGGCGTCGGTGAGACCGACCCCGACAAGGCCGCGAAGCTGCTGAAGTACGAGCTGGCGCCGAAGTGACGAAGGTGGTCAGCGGCATCGCGTATGCCGGCAGCTCGGGTTCCATCGACCCCTCCGCCGCGCCGGGGCTGGGGCCGCTGCCGCGCCCGGCGTGGATGGATGCCGCCGTGGAGCGGCTCGAGAGCTTCCAGCCCGAGTGGTTCTCGCGGTTCGCGCCGCCGGACGACAGCGCTCGCGAGTCCGCCGTCCTGATCCTCTTCGGGCCACCGCCCGCCGATGCCGACGACCCCGGTGAGCACGTCGTGCTCATCGAGCGCTCGCACACCATGCGCACCCAGCCCGCGCAGATCGCCTTCCCGGGCGGGTCGCGCGACCCCGAGGACGCCGACCTCGTCGCCACGGCGCTCCGCGAGGCGCAGGAGGAGACGGGCGTCGACCCGTCCGGTGTCGACGTCGTCGTGCAGCTGCCCCCGATCTTCCTCGCACCGGCGCAGTTCGTCGTCACGCCGGTGCTCGCCTGGTGGGCACAGCCGTCTCCCCTCTCGGTGCGCGACCCCGCCGAGGTCCACGACGTGCTGTCGGTGCCCGTGTCGCACCTCGTCGAGCCAACAACCCGCTTCTCCGTGACGCACCCGTCCGGCTACGTCGGCCCGGGCTTCGACCTCGACGACCTGTTCCTGTGGGGCTTCACGGCCGGGCTCGTCAGCAGCGTGCTCGAGCTGGGCGGCCTGTCACTTCCCTGGGACCCCGACGTCAGCCGTGAGCTGCCCGAGCGTTTTCTCGGGGGGAGGCGCTGATGAGCGGAGGCACCCTGCTCGACATCGCGCTGGCGCTGCTGCTGCTCGCGTATGCCTTCTCGGGCTACCGGCAGGGCCTGATCCAGAGCGTCTCGTCACTGCTCGGCTTCTTCGCCTTCGCGATGCTCGCGGTCTGGCAGCTGCCCGGGATGCTCGCCCGGTGGGACGCCGTCGCCGAGAACGACCGCACGCGCGTCGTCGCCCTCATCGTCGGCGTGGTCGCCTTCGGCTGGCTGGGTCAGTACCTCGGCAGCCTGCTCGGCGCCCAGATCCGCAAGCGGGTCGGGCAGACGTCGCTGCGGCGGCTCGACTCGGTGCTCGGGGCGGTCGTCGTGATGCTGGCCGCGAGCCTCATCGTCTGGTTCATCGGCGGTGCCCTGCGCACTGCCGGCAACCCCGCCCTGTCGAAGGCGATGGCCGAGTCGCGCGTCATGCGGGTCGTCAACTCGGTCGTGCCCGAGCAGACCGGCGACGTCTTCGCCAGCTTCCGCGGGTTCCTCTCGAGCCAGGGCTTCCCGCAGGTCTTCGGCGGTCTCGCGCCCGAGCCGATCACCCCGGTGCAGGACCCCGACCCCGCGGTCGCGCAGTCGCAGGCGATCCGGGCGGCCGGCCGGTCCGTCGTCAAGGTGACCACCCAGTCCCAGTCGTGCCAGCGTGGCCAGGAGGGCACCGGCTGGGTGCTCACGCCGGGGCGCATCGTCACGAACGCCCACGTCGTCGCCGGGGCCGACGAGGTGCGCATCGAGAGCGGCGACCAGACGCTGCGAGCCCGCGTCGTCGTCTTCGACCCGCGGCGCGACCTGGCGGTGCTCAGCGTCCCCGGTCTCTCCCTGCCGGCGCTCCCGCTCGGCGGTGAGGTCACGCGCGGTGACTCGGCAGCCGTCCCCGGCTTCCCCCTCGACGGGCCCTACCAGGTCGTCTCGGCCCGGGTGCGGGCCCAGCTCGACGCCCGCGGACTCGACATCTACGGCCGAGAGCGCGTCGTCCGCTCGATCTACTCGCTCGCCACCACCGTGCAGCCCGGCAACTCCGGCGGCCCCCTGCTCGACCCCCGGGGACGCGTCGTGGGGGTCATCTTCGCGAAGTCGCTCGAGGACGCCACGACGGGCTACGCGCTGACCCTCGCCGAGGCGAAGCCGGTCCTCGACGAGTCCGCGACAGCCAGTGCCGAGGTCCCCACCGGCGCCTGCGTCGCCGGCTGACGCTCCCGCCGGAGGGCCGCTGGTGCCAGCATGGAGACATGCAGGTGTCGTTCGTCAGCGCTGACGGGATCACCGACCACCCGGTCACCGACCTGGAGGCACTGCTCACACGCACCGACGGCTTCGCCTGGGTCGACGTGCCTGACTGGGACCCCGAGGCGGAGGCCGTGCTCGCCGGCCCGATCCGGGCGCACCCGCTCGTCCGGCAGGCCTGTGCCGAGCGCAACTTCGTGCCGACGGTGCACGCGTACGAGCACCAGCTGTTCGTCATCCTCCACACGGCGCTCGCGGGGGAGGGCGGGCACGTGCACGTGCTCGAGCTCGACATGGTCGTCGGCGACAACTGTCTCGTCACGGTGCATGGCCCACGCAACCCGGTCGTCTCGGCCGAGGCGGCCAGCGAGGAGACCCGAGGCGTGCGCGCGAGGGTGGAGGGCGGGCGCCTCCGGCCCGGTTCGCCGCACGACCTCGCGTACGCCATCGGCTCCGCGGTCGCGCGCCGCCAGAGTGCTGCGGTGCGTCAGGTGGCGACCCGGCTGCCGCCGATGGAGGAGAAGGTGATGGCGGCCGACTTCCGCCGGCCGGAGGACCTGCTCGAGCAGCTCTTCCTCGTGCGGCACGAGCTCATGACCTCGCGCACGATGGCGGCGCAGGCGCACGACATCCAGGCGCGCATCCACTCGCTCGAGCGCTTCGTGCCCGAGGAGGCCAAGCGCCACGCCCGCGACCTCGCCGAGCAGTTCGAGCGGGTGCGCAACCTCGCCGACGGCGAGATGCAGTTCCTCGTCGGGGTCATCGACCTCTACCAGACGCGGGTCACGACGAAGATGACCGTCGCGATGGAGCGGCTCGCCGTCATCGCCGCGATCACGCTGCCCATCACCGCCATCGCGTCGGTCTACGGGATGAACCTCATCGTCAACAACGAGACGCACGTGGGACAGCTCGTGATCGTGCTCGGGATCATGGCCGTGATCAGCCTCGGCCTGCTCCGGTGGGCCCACCGCCAGGGCTGGTGGTGACCCCTTCCCCCAACCGTCGAGAGGCCAATGTTTGCGGGTGCGTCCAGTCGACGGGCCAATGTTTGCGGCATTGCTCGCCCACTCGACCTGCACCGGACCGCAAACTTCGGCCCCTCGACGCGTGGGGTGCGGGAGGATCGAGCCTGTGGACGTGACAGCGCCGGGACTTCGCACCGACCTCGACCTGCTCGAGCTGCAGGGATCGACGGTCATCGACCGCGGCGACCACCTCGTCGTGCACACCGAAGCCAACCCGACCTTCTGGTGGGGCAACTTCGTACTCGTGGCGGGTCCGCCCCGAGCAGCCCGGCTCGACCACTGGGTCGCGGCGTTCGAGCGAGAGCACCCCGATGCGACGCACTGCGCCATCGCCTTCACCGAGGCAGGTGGCGACACGAGGGCCTGGGTCGATCGGGGTTGGGACGTCGAGACCGACGTCGACCTCGCCACGACGACTCTCCCGTCGGGCGGGGACGCGCCCGACGGCATACGGCTCCGGGAGCTCGTGAGCGACGGCGACTGGGAGCAGTCGGCCGAGGTCGGCGGCAGTGGCACCCCGGCCGACCGGCGAGACGAGCGTCTGACCTTCGAGCGCCGCCGAGCAGCCGCCCAGCGCGGGCTCGTCGAGTCGGGTCGGGCGCGGTGGTTCGGAGCCTTCGACGGCGACCGCCTCGTCAGCAACCTCGGGATCGTGCGGCTCGGCGACCTCGCGCGCTACCAGGACGTCGTCACCCTGGAGAGCCATCGACGTCGCGGCATCGCAGGCGCCCTGGTCTGCGCCGCCGGCGAGTGGGCCTTCGAGGACCCTTCTGTAACAAGGCTGGTCATCGTCGCCGACCTCGACGGACCAGCCCGGGGCCTGTACGAGCGGGCCGGCTTCGCCGAGGTCGCGCGCCACACTGCCGTGTCGCGCTCGGCTGCTCAGCCGGACGCCGGCACGCTGTAGGCGCCTCGTCGACCACCCGCGACCAGCGCCCCTCTGCATCGTCGACAGGCCAGGTGGTCAGAGTCGGAAAAGGTCGAGTGGCCAATGCCCGGCGGAGGGCATTGGCCACTCGACTGGCGCGAGGCCGCCAACTTTGGCCTCTCGACGGTTCAGGGAGGGCGGGGTGGGGGTGGGGGTGGGGGGTCCCGGGGTCAGCCTGCCTTCACGGCGAGCACGGGGCACGACGAGTCGAGCAGCAGGCGTTGCGCCGTCGACCCGAGCAGCAGCTTGCCGACGGGGGAGCGGTGCCGGATGCCGATGACGAGCATGCGCGGGGACTCCGCGTCGATGATCGCGAGGATGGCGTCGGCGGGGTCGGTGCCGTGCTCGACCCGACGCACCTCGTGCTCGACGCCGGACTCGGCCAGCTCCTCGTCGAGGCGGTCGAGATCCGAGCCGGCGGCGCGGTGGGCGTCGACGAGCTTGTCGTCGCGCGACATGTTGACGACCAGCACCCGGTCGCCGTGCGCGCGGGCCTCGGCGGTGGCGGCTGCCAGCGCGGCCTCGCCCTGTGGGGTCGGGATGTAGCCGACGAGGATGGTCATACCGTTGCCTCCTGGTTCAGCTCGGCCATCAGGCCTGAGCCGGGGCCGCCCTTGCCGCCACGGGCGGAGCGGACGAGCTTGGCGATGAGGGGCCAGAGGATCGTCAGCACGATGATCCCGTAGCAGGCCCACGCGACCGGTCCGCCGAACAGACCGCTGACCTCACCGTGCGACAGCTGGAGCGACCGGCGCAGGTGCAGCTCGGCGATCGGGGCCAGGATGACGCCGATGATCAGTGGCAGCACGGGGAAGCCGAAGCGACGGATCGCGAACCCGACGAGCCCGATGGCGAGCAGGAGGTAGAGGTCGAAGGGCTGACCGTTGACCGCCCACGCGCCCATCGTCGCGAAGAAGAGGATGCCCGCGTAGAGGTAGGGCCGCGGGATCTGGAGCAGCTTGGCCCACAACGGAGCGAGGGGGAGGTTCAGCACCAGCAACAGGGTGTTGCCGACGAAGAGGCTCGCGACCAGCGTCCACACGAGCGCCGGCTGCTTCTCGATGAGCAGCGGGCCGGGCTCGAGACCGCGACCCTGCAGGAAGGTGAGGATGATCGCGGCGGTCGCGTTGGTCGGCAGGCCGATCGCGAGCAGGGGCACGAGGGTGCCGGCGGCGGACGCGTTGTTGGCGGCCTCCGGGCCTGCCACGCCCTCGATGGCGCCGTGGCCGAACTCCTCGGGGTGCTTCGTCAGCTTGCGCTCGGCGACGTACGACAGGAAGGTCGGCACCTCGGCGCCGCCGGCGGGGATGGCGCCGAACGGGAAGCCGAGAGCGGTGCCGCGCAGCCACGGCTTCCACGAGCGCTTCCAGTCCTGCCGACCCATCCACGGCTGCCCCACGGGGATGACGCCCCCGGCCTTGCGCCGCAGGTGCGCGGCGACCCAGAGTGCCTCGCCGACCGCGAAGAGCCCGACCGCCACCACGACGATGTCGATGCCGTCGGCCAGCTGCGGGATGTCGAAGGTCATGCGCTGCTGACCGGTCACCTTGTCGATGCCGATGATGCCGATCGACAGGCCGATGAGCAGGGCCGCGAAGCCACGGAGCCTGGACGACCCGAGCACCATGCTGGCGCCGACGAACGCCAGCATGATGATGGCGAAGTACTCGGGCGAGCCGAGCTGGATGGCAACGGACACCACCTGCGGCATGACGAGCACGAGCAAGGCCGTGGCGATGGTGCCGGCCACGAAGGAGCCGATGGCTGCGGTCGCGAGCGCCTGGGCGGCCCGACCGGCCTTGGCCATCTTGTTGCCCTCCAGCGCCGTGACGACGGAGGACGATTCGCCCGGGGTGTTGAGCAGGATCGAGGTGGTCGACCCGCCGTACATCCCGCCGTAGAAGATGCCGGCGAACATGATGAGGGCCTGGGTCGTGTCGAGGGTGAACGTGATCGGCAGCAGCAGTGCGACGGTCATGGCCGGACCGATGCCGGGCAACACGCCGACGGCAGTGCCCACCACGACGCCGATGAACGCGAAGAGCAGGTTCAGCGGCGTCATGACGTGGCCGAACCCCTCGAGGAGGTGGTTGAGGTTGTCCATCACAGAATTCCTTGCAGGATGCCGGCGGGCAGGTTGACGCCGAGCCCGATGGCGAACACGTAGAAGGTGACGAGCGAGATCGCGAGCCCGACGAGGACGCCACGGATGTAGTGGCGGTTGCCGAGCGCGAAGGCGCAGCCGGCGAACAGGAGCGTGCCGGCGATGACCCAGCCGAGCGTCTCCATGAGTGCGGCGCTCACACCGAAGACGACCACGAGCAGTCCGACGGTCTTCCAGTCGGCCTTGCTCCCGAGATCGATGTCCTCGCCCTCGTCGGCCGCGCCCACGCCACCCCGACGGATGTCGACGGCGTAGAGGACCGAGACGGCGAGCAGGAGGATCCCGAGGACGGTCGGGATCACCTTGGGTCCGAGCGAGTCGTTGGTGCTCGCCACCGGGGCGAGCTGGGCGGCGTTCACGAGCAGCAGGATGCCGAGGCCGGCGAGGGCCGCGCACATTCCGTACTGTGCGCGGTCCCCGCCCTGCGTCTCGACGTCCTGGGCCGCGGTGTCAGCGTCCGTGCGGTCAGGTGTCACGTCAGACATGTCAGCTCGTCAGCCCCAGGCCCTTGAGGATGTCGGCGACGGCGGTGTCCTGGGCCTTGAGGAAGGTGGCGAACTGGTCGCCGGTCTCGAAGGCATCGGTCCAGCCGCGCTTCTCGAGCTCGGCCTTCCACGCGGGGCTGCCGTGCATCTTCGTCAGGGCGTCGATCCAGACCTGCTTGTCTCCGGCCGAGATCTCCGGCGGGGCGACGATTCCGCGCCAGTTCGTGAAGGTGAAGTCGACTCCCGACTCCTTGAGCGTCGGGACGTCGGCGAGGGCGTCGATGCGCTTGTCGCTCGTGACGGCCAGGACGCGGACGGAGCCGGACTTGACCTGCTCGAGGAACTCGCCGAACCCGCTGGCGCCGAAGGCGATCTTGTTACCGAGGACCGCCGGAAGCAGCTCGCCGCCGCCGTCGTACGAGATGTAGGACACCTTCGTGGGGTCGATGCCCACGGCCTTGGCCAGCTGCATCGGCAGGAGGTGGTCAGGGCCGCCCGGGCTCGAGCCGCCGCCGACGTTGATCTTCGACGGGTCCTTCTTCCACGCGTCGACGAGGCTCTTGACGTCCTTGTACGGCGAGTCCTTGGAGACGACGATGGCGCCGGCCTCCTCGATCAGCTTGGCGATCGGCGTCGTGTCGTTGAGCGTGGCCTTCGACTTCTGCGTGTAGGCCGCGCCGACGACGCCGAGGCCCATCTGCATGGCGAGCTTGCCGTTGCCCTTCTCGTTGACGACCCGCTGGAGGCCGACGGTGCCGCCGGCACCCGGCAGGTTGAAGACCTGGATGGAGCTGGTGATCTTCTGGTTCTCCAGGACCTGCGCAACCGTGCGGGCGGTCGTGTCGTAGCCGCCGCCCGGGCTGTTGGGGACCATGATCTGGAGGCTCGAGGCCGGGCCTGCGGCCGCCCCGGTGGTCGTGCTGTCCTTCTTGGCGGTGGCGCCGCACGCAGAGAGGGCGAGGGCGCCGACCGCGGCCAGCGCGACGAAGGCGCTGACGCGGACGGGGCGGGTGCGCCCGCCTGGGGCGGTGGTGTGAGTGCTCATCGGTGAGATCTCTTTCGCGTTCATGGGCTGGAACGGCATGATCGTGCCCGCGTGCCCCGACGGGTGTCGCCCTTGTGTCACCAATGAAGGTTGAGTTCATTGTGGTCAAGCAGAGCACGGGCCGGTGGTTCGGTCGGCTGACCCTCACGGGGCAGCTCTTCGCCGTTCAGGTGCTCATTCTCGTGGGCATCCTCGTCGCCGTCGGGCTCGTCTCACTGGCGCAGTCGGAGGCCACCTTCACCCGCACGGAGGGCCGGCGGGTGTCGGCGATCGCCGAGCAGCTGGCGAGCACGCCCATCGTGCGCACCGAGATGTCCCCGGGTGGTGTCGTCAACGTGCTGCCCTCGCTGATGCAGTCGACCGTGACGCAGTACAACGTCACGTCGATGACGCTGGCCGACGCCGCCGAGATCGTACGCGTGTCGACCGACCCGACCCTCGAGCGCGCCCCGCTCCCGCTCGGCTCGCCGGCGGTGGCGGACGGCGCGAGCTGGACCGGCGTGATGGACCTGGGCGGCGAGCGGATGATCGTCGCCCAGAGCCCCCTGCTGTCGGTGCCCGACCCGTCGGTCAAGGAGCCGCAGCTGCCCGTGGGCACCCAGCTCGGGACGGTCATGATCGCGGTGCAGATGCCCTCGGCGCTCGATCGGCTCCAGGGTGCGTCGGCCTACCTTCCGACGTATCTCGGCATCGCGCTCGGGGTCGGCGGCCTGGGAGCGTGGCTCCTGTCGCGGCGCATCAAGCGCCAGACCCTCGGGCTCGAACCGAGCGAGATCACGGGCCTCGCGGAGAGCCGTGAAGCCATGCTGTTCGGCCTCGCAGAGGGAGTCGTAGCGCTGGACACCAACGAGCGGATCACCTTGGTGAACAACATCGCCCAGCGACTGCTGGACCTGCCCGAGCATGCGGTCGGGATGCGACTGGACGACCTTCCGATCGGCCCTCGACTGCGCGACGTGCTGCGCGGTGTCATCGACACAGAGAGCACCGAGGACGGCGACGCGGACGTCCCACGCGACCAGGTGGTGCTGCGCCGCGGGCGGGTGCTCGTGATGAACCGCATGGAGGTGAGCAAGGACGGCCGGCCGCTCGGTTCGGTGACGACCCTGCGCGACCGCACCGAGCTCGCCGACCTCGAGCGCGAGCTGGGGTCGTTCCGCAGCACGACCGAGCTGCTGCGCGCGCAGGCTCACGAGTTCGCCAACCAGCTGCACACCATCTCGGGTCTCATCCAGCTCGGCGAGTACGACGAGGTCGTCGGCTTCGTCGACTCGGTCAGCGAGAACCGGGCGCAGCTGGACCTCGCGGTGTCACGACGTGTCGGCGACACCGCGGTCGCGGCCCTGCTCATGGCCAAGGCCGCCCAGGCCACGGAGCGTCGCGTCGAGCTGCGGGTGTCCGATGAGACCTCGATCGGGCGGCTGACGCAGCGTGACTCGGCCGACGTGTCGGTGGTCGTCGGCAACCTCGTCGACAACGCCATCGACGCCACGGCGACGTCGGCGGGTCCGGAGCGCTGGGTCGAGCTGACGATCCGACAGGACGCCTCGGCGGTCGAGGTCAGCGTGGTGGACTCCGGACCCGGTGTCGCGCCGGACCTCGTCACCGAGGTGTTCACGCACGGTTTCACCACGAAGGCGGCCCAGGCCGGAGACCGGGGCATCGGGCTGGCCCTCACCCGGCTGATCTGTCAGCGTCGTGGGGGCGAGGTGGAGGTCGAGAACACCCCCGACGGCGCCCGTTTCGTGGCCCGCCTCACCGTCGACGCCGGTGCCGCTCTCGGCAAGGAGACTTCATGATCAGCGTTCTCGTCGTCGACGACGACTTCATGGTGGCGCGCATCCATCGCGGGTTCGTCGAGCGGGTCGAGGGTTTCGAGGTCGTGGGCACGGCGCGCACCGGTGACGAGGCGCTCTCGTTGGTCGAGGAGCATCGCCCCGACCTGGTGCTGCTCGACCTCTACCTGCCCGACACGTTCGGACTCGACCTCCTCACGCGCCTGCGCGCGGCGGGCGCGTCGTGCGACGTGCTCGTCATCACCGCAGCGAAGGAGGCCGACTCCGTGCGCCGAGCGGTGCGTGAGGGAGTCGTCGGCTACGTTCTCAAGCCGTTCGCCTTCCCCGACCTCGAGCAACGGCTCCAGGCGTATGCCGCCGAGCGGGCTCGGGCCCTGGCCGACGACGACCTGACCCAGGCCGAGATCGACGCTGCCTTCGTCTCAGGGCCACCGGGCGTGACGGGGCGCTCGTCGCTGCCCAAGGGCATGAGCGCCGAGACGGCAGAGGCCGTGGCGGGTGCGCTGCGCGACGCTGATGGGACCCTCTCTGCGACGGAATGCGCTGAGGTCGTGGGCATCTCACGGGTCAGCGCGCGCCGCTACCTCGAACACTTCGTGTCCGGCGGGCAGGCCGTGGTGTCGCTGCGCTACGGCACGACAGGCCGTCCCGAGCGTCGCTACCGCCGGACCTGAGCAGGAGCGCCGGCGCGCTCGACACGGCCGTACGCCGCAGGGCACCGTCCACGTGGATGGTGCCCTGCGGCATACCTGCTCGGTGACCTGCGGACGGGTCAGGTGGTCTTGACCACCCGGCTGGGACCGTAGGACGCCAGGTGGTCGCCGTCGTCCCAGAGGAACACCCGGTAGGTGCTCGACGCGCGGAAGGTCGGCTTGACCGAGAACGAGTACGTGCTCGTCGAGCTGAGCGGCTTGGACGACAGGGTGGTCCACTTGCCGCTGCCGACGTACCGCTGGATGTACACGGTCTGACGAGCGTGCGACGGGGAGACCGACCCGGACATCGAGAAGGTGCCGCCGAGGGGGACCGAGGTCCGGCTGGGGTTGCTCGTGATGGCCATCCGGACGCCCACCCGACGGGCGGGGCTGGGGGAGCCCATGAACGTCGAGGAGCCGCGGTACACCCACAGGTAGTCGACCGACGCGGTCGGCTTGTGCGCGACGGAGACGATGCCCGTCGAGCTCGACGTCCTCGTGGCCACGAGGATCCAGTTGGATGTGCCGACCTTGCGCGCGAGCAGCTGCACCGGCACGCCCGCGATCGGCGTGCCCGTGTCGCGGCGAGTCACCTTGCTGCTCAGGGAGACCGAGCCTCCGTAGGTGAGGGCCGTGGTGCTGGACGCGATGGTCGTGGTCGTGCCGACGAGGGTGACCGTGGCAGGCGCGCTGTAGTGCTGCATGCGGTCCCTGGCCCAGATGCGGAAGTTGTAGGTCGTGCCGTTGGCCAGCTTCGGGACCGTGACCGAGGTGCCGGTGCCCCAGTAGACCTGCGTGCCCGAGTTCACCGTCGCCGGCGGGACGGACCCTGCGGCCATCTTCACGATGTAGGTGTCCAGGTCGTAGGCCGCCGGCGGCGTCCAGGAGAGCGTCGCGCTGCCCCACGCCCCGGCTGCCTTGAACGCACCCGGCGCCGCCGGCGCCGTGTCGACCGTTCGGAAGGTCGAGGTGAAGGGCGTCGTCATCGTCGCGCCGGACGTGTCCTGCACGCCGGAGACGAGGATGCGGTACGCGGCGTTGTCGTAGAGCGCGTTGGTCGGCTTGACCGTCGCCACCCTGGTGGACTGGTTGTAGGAAACGGTCGCCGCGAGTCGAGCACCCGTGCGGCCGTTGAGGATTCCCACCGTCGAGGCGCTCACGGACGTCGGGACGACGTCACGCACGAAGGTCACCGTCGGGGAGGTTGCGACGGCCGAGCTGCCGAAGTCGGCCGGCGCGGCGCTGCGCACCCACTCCTGCTCGCCGGCGACCGTGGGTCCGCCTGCGTTGGAGAGGATCTCGAAGCCGTTGACCGTCCCGACAACGGCATCGACGCGACCGTCACCGGTGACGTCGCCGAGGACGAGGCCCGAGGGGTCGTGGTGCAGGCTAGAGACCATCGGCGACGTGCTCGGAGGCATGAGGGTGCCGTCGGGCCGCTGCTCCATGACGCTGGCCGTGCTCCAGGAGTCGTGGGCGCTGACCAGGTCGAGGCGTCCGTCTCCCGTGAGGTCGGCTGCCTCGAGGGGGCCGGGGATGTCGGGCATGCCGGAGACGACCGGGGCCGCGAGCGTGTGGTCGACCTTCTGGTGCCACACGAGGAGGCGGGCCGAGGGCGAGTTGCCGCCGGTCACGGCCGAGAGGTCGGCGAGGGAGTCGCCGTTGACGTCTGCCACCTCGATGCCGCTGGCATCGAAGTCCGTGAGCAGGGTCTGGACCTCGGTGGTCCAGCCGTCCGCGGCGTTGTGGAGCACGTGCAGCTCGCGGCCGTGGTTCGTGGCGACGTCGGGGCGCTCGTCGCCGTCGAGGTCGCCGACCTCGAGCTCGATCGCCGGCGCGGTGTCGATCACGGTCCGCACCCACGTGCCGTCGGACTGGGCCATCAGCGCCGCGACGTCGGTCGCGGTCGCCTGGACGAGGTCGACGTGTGAGTCACCGTCGAGGTCGACGGCCTTGACGAGGGTCGTGCCGGTCGTGCCGGGGACGACCTGGGGCGAGCCCAGCGTGTGGGCGGCGGTCTGCGGGAAGACCTGGATGCCGGCGTCGGTGCCGACGACCACGTCGAGCAGGCCGTCACCGTCGAGGTCGGTGACCGCAATGCTGCGCACGAGCGATGAGTCGGTGGTCGTGTAGGCGACGGGAGACCCGAAGCCTCCACCGGCGATGCCACGCCGGACGTGGAAGTTCCCGGCTTCGGCGCCGGAGGCGACACCGGCCACGAGGTCCTTGCGACCGTCGCCGTCCACGTCAGCGAGCTCGAGCGGCCCGTAGCCACCCGACGAGGCCACCTGCGTACCGGCATTCAGCACGCCTGCGCTGCCCGGCTGGACCGTGAGCGTGTACGGGCGGTCTGCTCCGACGCGGGAGCCGTTGAAGTTGCGGACGCTGACGTAGTACGTGCCACCACCCAGTCGGAGCGAGGCCGACTCGGGGTCACCCTCCGCGCCCTGGTCGACCTGGGCGACCAGTCGCAGGTTCTGGTCGTAGACGGCGAGGACGGCGTCGACGTTCTGCGGCAGGTTCGGGTCCATCGCCGGGGGCGTCACCGTCACCTGCGTGGTGCGCTGGGTGGGGGAGTCGTAGCGGTACCAGTCGACGTCGCCCTCGAGGCCGATGGTCCCCTGGATCGTGTCGGTGAGGACGGTTGCCCGGCTCGGCACGTCGTTCGGCTCGTTGGCCCCCGAGGCCGGCTGGGGGAGCTCCCCACCGTTGCCGCCCCTGAGTGCGGTGCCGGCGTCGACGACGCCATAGCCGTAGAACGGGTCGATGCCACGCGGGCCGGCGTCGTTCGCCGTCGCGCGCAGGCGGGCCGAGATCTGGGCCGGGGTGTAGGTCGGGTTCTGGGTGCGGATGAGCACGGCGATGCCGGAGACGATCGGAGCGGCGAAGGAGGTGCCGTCGCCGAAGTAGTAGTCCTTCAGCCTGGTCGACAGGATGCCCCACCCGGGGGCTGCGACGTCGACCCAGTCGCCATGGGTGCTGAAGTCGGTCAGGGCTCCCTGGGAGTCGGTCGCGGCGACGGCAAGCGCCTCGGGGTAGGCCGCGGGGTACTCCGGCTCGTCGGAGCCGGAGTTGCCGGCGGCCACGACGACAAGGGCTCCCTTGCCGACGGCGTACTTCACGGCGTCGTGCAGGGCCGGGCTGTCGTCGGGCCCGCCGAGCGAGAGGTTGAGGGTCTTGGCGCCGTGGTCGACGGCCCACTTGATGCCCTTGATGACGTTGGTGTCGCTGCCCTGGCCGGTCGAGTCGAGCACCTTGACGGGCATGACCTTGGCATTCCAGGCCACACCGGCGATGCCGACGGCGTTGTCGGTCTGGGCGGCGATGATGCCGGAGACCATGGAGCCGTGGCCGTTGTCGTCGCTCTCTGCGCCAGTGGGGATCCCCACTGGGGTGGTGGGGACGAAGTTCATGCCGGACATCGTGCGGCCGGTGAGGTCGGGGTGCTGCCCGTCGACTCCGGTGTCGACGACCGCCACCACCTGCGCGAGCGAGCCCTTCGAACGGTCCCAGGCAGCCGGCATGTGCACCGTGTCGAGGTAGCTCTGGTCGCCGTAGACGTACGCAGGGTCGTTGGGGGTCGCGGTCGCCTTCCGGATGTAGTCGAGAGTGACCTCGGCGACCGCCGGGTCGGACGCCAGCCGGCTCGCGAGCTCGTCGGCCTTGCCGGTCGTCGTGACCTTGACGAAGCCGGTTCCGTCGACGGCTTCGGCGGTGCGGCCGCCCCGGCTGTGCGTTGCCTTGTCACGGGCAGTCTTCGACGTGTTCTTCTTGAACTTCACGAGCACGGTGTGCGGGTCGTGCGCCTGCTGCGTGCCTGGCTGACGCTTCGGCCTCGACTGGTGCTTGGTCGTCGGGCCCGGCTTCGCCTTGGGCAAGCTGACCGAGGCCGGCGACGTGGCCGGCGTTGCGGAGGCGGTGGAGGTGGACAAGGCCGTGACGGGTGCGACGAGCGCAAGCGTCAGGGCCGCCGCGAAGGGACGGCGACTGAGCATGGGGAGCCCCTGTGAGAAGTGATCTGGCGAGCGAATCATGACAGACCGGACGGTCCCGCAGGCCGCAAGCCGAACTAGACGCCGCTCGGGCAGCGCGCCTTTCCGGAGCGAACTCGCGACCACCGGGCCGGCTTGGGAGAGGGACAGGCCTTGGACGAAGGGTCAGCCGGAGGTTGGCTGCCACTGAGTGAGCGCGAGCTTCAAGGGCGCCGAAGGAAGGGGTGCGGCCGCGAGCAATATCGGCTTGCACACGGCCCGACATGGAGAGCGTCGCCACCCGGTACAACGGCGTCCAGCAGGGCCTGGGTTGGGAGACGAGGCCGGTCAGCGCGCCGCGGGGGTCACGCGGGCCTCGCCTATGTTGCGGATAAGTCCGTAACGCGGCTTTCATCCGTTTACCCTCGCCAAGGTGAGGTCCGAAGATTCAAGGTACGTGCCGTCCATCGACGGCCTGCGGGCAGTCTCCGTAGGTCTGGTTCTGACGGCCCATCTCGTTCCCGGCTTCGTTGCGGGCCGTGTAGGTGTAGACGTGTTTTTTGTGATCAGCGGCTACCTCATCTCGTCAATCTTGCTCGCGGAGCTGAAGGGTGTAGGCACGCTCAACCTCACGGCGTTCTACGCGCGGCGCGCCCTGCGTCTTCTGCCGGGCTTGCTTGCGGTTCTCGTCGCTCACATGCTCACGTTCAGACTCTGGCTGGGACTTGGCGCTGAACCAACTGATCTTGTCGCCGCTTGGGCCGCTGGGATCGCCTACTACTGGAACCTTCTGATCGTCATCAACGGGACTCTGCCCCAAGACGCCTCCGTGGGCTTGGCCCACTTGTGGTCGCTGGCGCAGGAGGAGCAGTTCTACCTGGCGATCCCCCTGCTATTGCTCGCGCTCGCTGGAACGCGACGGCGCACTGCCCTCTTTCTGGCACTGATGACGGTTGCGTCTCTGGTGACGGCGCTGCTCTACTTCCGCAGTGCCGGGTCCATCACGAGCGAGTTCTCCCCGTGGACTCGAAGCTTCGGTCTTTTCGTCGGGTGTACCCTGGCGGCCCTAAGGTCGTCTCATCGCTTCCAGGTTTCGAGCGTCTCGGCGTGGCTTGCTGTTGCGCTACTGGCCATTGTGGTGATCGCGTGCCTCGGGGCGGCCATCCCTATGTACTGGGATATCCCGGTCGGCGCCACGGCCGCGGGCGTCGTTGTTGCGCACCTTACGTGTGCGCCGCCGGTGGCCTCCAGCTTGCGTGCTCTGCTATCGAGGCCGTTTGTGGTGCGATTGGGGGTGCTCAGTTATTCGATTTATCTTTGGCACCTACCACTGATAGTCGTGGCGCGGGATGTTATGAATTTGCGGCCCGCGGCGGTAGCGCTGTTTGTGATCCCAGTAACGCTGTTGCTCGCCGTCATCACGCGTCGCTACCTGGAGATCCCCGCAGCGCGACTAAAGGCTCGGCTGTTTGGGCGACCGATGGCGGGAATGGAACAGCAGCATTCTCTGCGCGCGGCAGAGGTTCCGAGGCGAGAGAGCCAGGCCGGGCCGCAGTCGACTTCGTAAGGGCCACTACGAGAAGCGCGACGCCGACGATGACGTATGCGCAGGACTGAATGCGTTGCGGTGTGGCCAGCAGGAGTTCCCCATAGTCGCCTGGGGGATTAATCCAGATCGTCGGGTACCAAGAGATGGCTGACGTCAGCGCGAAGGTGATGTAGCGGCGGCGTGCAAGTAGTAGTCCGAGTGGCAGAATGAGCCAGACCCAGTGATGGCTCCAGGATATTGGCGACCCGAGCAGGGCGCCGAGCGCAACCCAAGAGACAGCCGCCACCTCACTGTCGGGACGCGCGCGTCGTAGCTCGATGAACGCGGCGGCTGTCCCGAGCGCCATTCCAAACACCAGCGCCGCAAGTCGCACGGTTTCACTTGGTGCGATGGTTCCGGTAGCGCGCATCCATGCGCCCAACAACGATTGGTTGTCGGAGCGGAGAACGGCCTCGCCGCCGAATTTCTCAAGGCCCACGAATCCCCCGCCCCAGAATATCTTCGAGGAACTAGGCGCCGCCAACCAGCCGAGAGCCGCCGACGCCAGGAAGCCCAGTCCTGAACGCACGAGAACGGCCCAGTCGCGTCGAAGGATCGCGATCACTATAAAGGCGGCGGGCGTAATCTTGATCCCCGCAGCGATCCCAGTCAGGAATCCGCGGTAGCGTCGCGGCAAGAGCAGCCAGTCGACCACCACCAACGCGACAAGTATGAGGTTGACCTGGCCCAGGAGTAAGTTTCGGAGCATGGGTTCAAGCGCGAGTCCCAGGCCACCGAGCACCAGTGCGAGCCACATCTGGAGGTGCAGACGCCGCGAGATCACGGCCACTATCGCCGCATAGCAGGCAAGCGAAACCAACGTGAAGACCAAACGCCCGGCATCAGTATGCAGCAAGGAAAGTGGCACGAATAGGAGCGCAGCAAATGGCGAGTATGTAAATGGCAGCTTCTCCACGGTCAAGGCGGAGTACAGGTCCCCGCCCTCTCGTGCGATCCGTCCCCCCATGGCATACACGTCGATGTCTACCCAGATGCCGTGACGTACGCTCGACCAGGTCATCCACAGCATCTCCGCCACTGCGAGCATGGCCACGCCACGAATCACGAACGCACGACGAGACGTAATTGATGCCATCATCCACTCCCTAACGTTGAGGCCACGCCTCAGCCATGATGCGGGTTCCCGTGTCAAATGTCCTGATTATGACGAATCAGTTGCGTTCGCCTCGCCGTGAACGCGGCATGATGCTCATGGCGTGCAAAGGATGTGTAGACGTGGCGCGTCCGCGCAGCGCAGCCCAAGCTCGAGCGTGGGTCGAGAATCGTGTCGGCCGCGGGGCAGAGCTAGCATCGTGTGCCCAGGCGAGAGACCGAACGTCGGTCAGGGCTCCAACGCCGGCACCAAGCCCGTCCGTGCGGCTCTCCCAGAACGCTCTCCCAGAAGGGCTCTCGCGAGGGCGAAGGAGGTGTGGCGGGCGTCTATGTCGAGGCCGCCCCGCTCGATGAGTATCGATCCGACGTTCGACCGGCCGTTTCCGAGGACTGGGTGCCGGACGAGTTCGAGCCCGGTCACGCTGTCGCCAGCGCTGTCCGCCACATGGCTCACCGAGCGATCGATGCAGGGGCCCGTGCCTCAATGAGATCGCGCGCTGCCTCGCGCCCGCTCGGTGCGCGCCTTCGTGGTCGGGGTTCCCTCAGGGAAGAGATCAAAAGGGTGATCCCGACGATGACGTAGGCGCAGGACAGAATCCGCTGTGGAGCATTCAGCATCAGTTCGCGGTAGTCGCCAGGCGGACTGATCCAGATCGTCGGGTACCAAGAGACGAGCGCAGTCAGCGCGAACCCGACATAGCGGGCTCGGGACAACAGCACTCCGAGCGCCACAACGAGCCAGATCCAGTGGTGGCTCCAGGACACCGGGGAGCCGAGCAAGGAGCCGAGTGCCACCCAGCAAACAGCGGCTACGTCAGTGCCCGGCCGAGCTCGGCGAAGCTCGATGTAGGCCGCGGTCACCCCTAGCGACATGCCGATGAGCAGAGTCGCAAACTGCATGGTCTGACTCGGGAAGATCGTTCCCGTGAGGCGCATCCAAGCCCCGAGCAACGACTGGTTGTCGGTGGCGAGCACCTCCGATCTTCCGAACTTCTCCAGCCCCATGAAGCCACCGCCCCAGAACGTGCGAGAAGCAGCAGGTGCAACCAGCCAGCCAAGGACTACCGACCCCAACAGGCCCACGCCGCCGCGTGCCGCGACCGCCCAGTCCCGACGGATCACAGCCAAGACGAAGAAGGCCGCGGGCGTGATCTTGATGCCGGCGGCAATCCCCGTGAGGTACCCGCGGTAGCGCTTGGGTAGAAGCAGCCAGTCGGTCACGACGAGCGCCATCAGCACAATGTTGACCTGACCCAGCTGCACGTTGCGCAGCATGGGCTCGAAGGCGAGGCCGACGCCAGCCAGTAGCGCGACCTGCCACCACGCCAAACGGAGTCGTCGCGACACAGTCGCCACGACCAGCGTGTAGCACGTGAGGGATACAAGCGTGAAGAGCACCCGTCCGACCTCCGCCTGAAGCATGGAGAACGGCACGAACATGACAGCGGCGAAGGGCGAGTAGGTGAATGGCAGGAACTCGGAGGTCGTTGCGGAGTACAGATCCCCGCCGTGCCTGACGATGTCCCCTCCTAGGGCATACACATCTGAATCGACCCATGAGCCGTGCAGATTGCCGGCCCAGTTCCGCCAGAGCATCTCCATCACGAGCACCAGCGCCGTCCCGCGCATGACATGTGTAAGACCGGACACGTGCTTTGTCGCCATGTAGACCCCCTGAGTCTGGAACGTCGCGGCCGCAATGATCCGACGTCTGGGGTGAAATGTCCCGGTAATGGCGGACATTGACGATTCGATCGGGAATGCTCGCATCTCCCGCAACGCGCCGTTTCAGAGCTGGGCGAGCACCTGCTCGCCGACATGGCGCATTCCGCGCAGCACGGCCCAGACCGTGAGGTGGTCGAGCGTCGTGCCGGGGGTGGGGTCCCAGTTGGCGATGGCTGCCCACGTGACCGTCCGGTCATCGACGGTGACGGCACCGACATCGGCGCGCACGCCGGCGTCGGTGCCGGTCTTGTTCCAGAACGTTGTCGGCAGGGCGAGCGAGTCGTGGTGGGCGATCGGGTCCAGACCCCCCTGCTCGACCAGCGCCGAGCCGACCATCGACTGGTCGACGTTGGCCGACAGCCACTGCCGAACCAGGTGGTCCGCCTCGGGGCCCGCGGCGGTGCCGCTGGCCAGACGGCTCATGAGGGTGCTCAGCTCGCTGGCGGTGCCGGTCGACAGCGTCGCCGGGTGGTCGGCCGCTCGCACGTCGCGGACCCGGTCGTGCAGGGCAGTGGCCCGGAGCCCGAGGGAAGTTGCGCGTGCGGCGACCTCGGCAAGCCCTACCCGCCGGAGCAGGACGTTCGTCGCGAGGTTGTCGGACACGGCCCCGACGAGGGCGGCCACGTCCACGAGGGGGAGCGTCTCGACCGACAGGGTGTGCCAGAGTCCGGAGTCGCCGACCCAGAGATCGACGGTCCGCGTCAGCGGCTCATCAGGGGACAACTCGCCGGCGGCGATGGCTCGTGCCGTCTCGACGAGCAGGAGCACCTTGCCGACGGATGCCGTGCGCAACGGCTCGTCGGTGCCAGCAAAGCCCAGCGGCATACCTGATTGGTCACGAACGCACACCGACCACGTGACCCCGCCGGCGTGTGGAAGCTCGAACTCCATGTCAGACAAGGGATCCGAGCCACTTGGTGAGAGCGGCGTTGACCTGTTCGGGCGCCTCCTCGGTGAGGAAGTGCCCTGCGCCGGGGACCTTCACGTGGTGATAGTCACCGGGGACGAAGGCGCCGGAACCGTGGGTCGCAGAGGCGATGACGCAGCCGTCGTCGGTGCCCTGGAGCTGCAGCACCGGCACGCGGATCGCGTGCCGGATGCGTCGCATGAACAGGGGGCCGTCGGGCCGGACGGATGAGCGGCCGAGCCAGCGGTAGTGCTCCGCGGCCGAGTGCGCGACGAAAGGAATCATCATGGCGTCGCCGTAGCGCTCGACGTCCTCGCGCTCTGGGAACGACCCGAAGGGCGAGGCCCACGAGCGGAGGAGGTTCTCGACGTAGTCGTGCGACTTCGCCATCTCGCGCTCGGGCACGAACGGTGTCTGGAGTGCCCCGATCCACGAGGATGCCCGGCGCTGCTTCGAGTCGGTCCACGTCGCGTGGCGCATGATCCGGGGGTGGGGCATGGACAGGGAAGCGATCGCGCGCGTCACGTCGCGGCGCATCACCGGCATGCACCAGGCCACCCAGCCGCCGAGGCCCTGGCCGAGCACGACCGCGTCCTTCTCGCCCAGGGCACGGATGACGCTCGCGGCATCGAGCGTGGCCATGTACGTGTCGTAGCCGCGGGGTGGTTTGTCGGAGCCGCCGTAGCCGCGCAGGTCCATCGCGGCGACCCGGTAGCCGGCATCGGCCAGCGCAACCATCTGGTGGCGCCAGGTGAACCAGAACTGCGGGAAGCCGTGCAGCATGAGCACGAGCGGCCCGTCGCCCATCTCGGCGATGTGGAAGCGCGCACCGTTCGCGGAGACGTAGCGGTGCTCCCAAGGACCGTCGATGTTGACGAAGGCAGCGTCGACGGACATCGGAGGGGTCGGTCAGATCTCAGGCGTCGCGCGACGGATCGGGCTGCGCCGTCGGTGCGGTGGCCGTGGCGGGGATGTCCTTGCGGTCCCACTCGGGACGCGCAGCCGGCACGACGGTGCCGGGGTGCTCGGTGGCGGACTTGAGCGCGGCGACGGTCGTCTGCGCCTCGGCGATCGTCTTCTCCGGCGTCGGCTTGACGGTCTTCATCTTGCGGATGCCGAGAAAGGCGAGAACGCCAGCGACGAGCAGCATGAAGACGGTGACGATGAGGAAGCTGAGCCAACGGGGGAGGCCGAGCGCCTCGATACCTTCGGCGATGGTGATGAAGATGAAGTAGACGGAGTAGAAGACGATGACGCCTGCGGCCGCGAGGAGGCCGCCACCGATGCCCGCCTTCTTGACCTGCACCGAGACCTCAGCCTTGGCCAGGGCGATCTCGCTGCGAACGAGCGTCGAGATGTCCTGTGACGCGGACGCGACCAGCTGGCCAAGTGTCCGCTCCTGCCGGGGATCCGTGCTCATCGGCTCACTTCCTCGGTTCTCGAAGGCGAATGTCTGGATGGCGACTGCGCGGGCGCGCCCACCGGTTGCCACCCTACTGCGAGCCCCGTACCCGAAGGCGCGCGGCAGGCGACATCAGCCGGGATCCCGCGGCGGAGTGCCGACCTCTGGGGTCTCGTACGCGTCGGGCACGCCGTCGTCGTTGCGGTCCGCGGTCTCGTATGCCTCGACGAGTCGGTAATGACGGTTGCGCACTCTCAGCACGCCAGTCGCCAAGACGGCGGCGATGAGACTGCCGCACAGGACGGCGAGCTTGACATGATCGTCGCGCTCGGAGCCCGGCCCGAAGGCGAGTTCACCGACGAGAAGGCTGACGGTGAAGCCGACACCGGCGAGGACCGACAGGCCGAGCACATCGGTCCACGAGAGGTCTTCGTCCAGCTCGGCTCGGGTGAAGCGGGCGACTGCCCAAGTGCCGCCCATTACCCCGACAGCCTTTCCCGCGACCAGACCCATGACGACTCCGATCGCGGCTGGATCGCGCAGCGCAGCCGCGAACCCGCCCCCAACAACGGTCACGCCGGCAGCGAAGAACGCGAAGACCGGGACGGCGAAGCCCGCCGAGAACGGTCGGATCCGGTGTTCGATGCGCTCGGCCAAGGAGTGCCGGTCAGGGTCGTCCTCGATCTCGCGGTTGACGGGCACAAGAAGGCCCAGGAGAACCCCGGCCACCGTTGCATGGACCCCGCTCGAGTGCACGCACATCCATGCGAGGAGAGCCGGAACCGCCAACAGAAACGGATTCGTCAGCCTTCGCTTCAGCAGGAGGCGCCAGACCGCCAGAGGAAGAGCAGCGGCCAGGAGCCACAGCAGGTTCACCGAATCGGTGTAGAACACGGCGATGATCGTGATCGCGATGAGGTCGTCGACGACGGCCAGAGTCAACAGGAATGACCGAAGCGCGCTCGGAAGGTGGGTCCCGATGACGGCGAGAACCGCCAGAGCGAAGGCGATGTCGGTCGCCGTGGGGATCGCCCACCCGCGGAGTATGCCGCCTGGGTCGCCCCCATCTCCGCCTCTCGACATGAGCGTCGCAGTGACGACGAAGAGCGCCGCGGGGAGAAGCACGCCGCAGACCGCGGCCGCAATGGGTAGCGCCGCCTTGCGGCGGTCCGCCAGGTCGCCGGCCACGAACTCGCGCTTGAGCTCGATACCGGCGACGAGGAAGAAGACAGCGAGCAGTCCGTCCGCCGCCCACGTGCCGAGGGAAAGGTCGAGGTGGATCGCCGACGGTCCGACGACGGTGTCCCGCATCGTTGAGTAGCCGTCGCGCCACGGCGAGTTCGCCCAGACGAGGGCTGCCACGGCTGCGATGAGCAGAATGGCTCCACCGACGGTCTCGGCGCGGAGAAGCTCTGCGACGAACTTGGCCTCCCGCCAGGTGCCACGACCCAGCAGGCGGTCTCGCCGGGAAGTGCTTGCGTCATTCGTCGCGTGTGTCGTCGGCTCTGGTCGCTCGGATGCCATGGAGTTCCCTTCGGGGCGCGTGGGTATCGAACGCCGACCAGACTTCCCGGCACACCAGGCGCGCTGAGGTCTCTCAGGGCCGTGGCCACTGTACCGGGAAGCCTTGGGACACGGGCAATTCGGACTATCAGGACATCGTCCGTAAGAGGCGGTCGACCTCCGTACATTTGGTGCCGGGGCGGGAGTAATCCCGGAAAATCACATAGTTGGGGGGTAACGACATGGGTTCGAACACCGAGCCTGGGTGGTACTACGTCGGCCAGGGGCAGCTGCGCTACCGCGACGAAGTGGGCTGGACGGCGTACGAGATGGACACGCGCGACGTCCGGGCAGCGGAGTGGCCGCCGCCGACGCCCTCAGAGATGCTGCAGGAACTGCGCGCGAGTGGGGTGGACCATTCCTCACGCAAGTTCCCGAACGCCATCCGACGCCTCCGGGGGGTCGGCCGAAATGCAGGGCGCCACCGCAGCGCATGACCTCGCTCAGGCCTGAAATGAGCTGATAAGAACTGCCGGGCTGCCTTGGGTCCGGCAGTTCTTATGCGCGGCAGATCAACGTGCGCACTCGAGTATTGCGAAGTCCGTTGCTCGACCTACTTCGGTGCAACCTGTCGTCATGGCCAGCCGGTGAGCCAGCGAATTGGGTGCGGCGACGACCAGGTCGGAACCGTCGATCGCACGCCGGCCACCTTCGTGGCCGAGCCACACGTCGAGGTAGGCCGCTTGGTCTTCGGGTCGGAACGCGTCAATGGGATTGCTCGCCCAGACGGTGACACCCGCCGCCGTCAGGTCTTCCGCCAGCGGTTCCGGCGCCAGGACGACACGCCCGCCGGCGAGTGCGCTGATCGTGCGAACTGTCTCGACGGGCCCGCCAATGGCGACCTCGCGGCCGAACAGGCTCACCACGGCGACAACCGACAAGCTCAGAGCAAGGCCGGGAACGAGGAGTTGTCGCCCAGTCCGTCGAGGCTTCTCGCTGGCGTCGTATGTAGAAGCGGACGGTGACCGGTCCGCAGCCCGCCTGGCAGGCGCAAGTCGCGAAAGCCCGATTGCGCCGGGGGCGACGAGGAAGAGGAGGAGCCACATCGCGTGCCGGGCTGACGTGACCGTGGCGGCCGCCATGCCCAGGACGGCGCACAGCTCCCAGACCTTGAGGCGACCTCGAAGAAGAGCTGTCAGACCCAGCGTCATCGTGGCCGTGATCATGAGCAGGTCGAAGGTGGAGCCCAGATCGGGCCTTGCCCACAGCTCGGTGCCTCGGCGTGCGGCCTCGTTCGACAGCACCCCGAGGTAGTAGTGCCCGGTGCGAAGGAGGGCCGGGTTCGCCCACACCGAAAGGAGCGCTGCGATGCCCACGAGCAGGGCGGTGATGGGCGTGCTCCGAAGACGCGAGAGCGCCAGGTAGCAACCCGTGATGGCGACCCCGACGAGCACGCCTCCGTGCAGGTTGCCCCACAGGGCGATCAGCGGCACGGCGAGCCAGATGCGGTTGGTCGGATGCCGGGACTCGGCCCGCAGCAGAAGGACAAGAAGTGCGTAGGGAAGCAGGGAGAGCATCTGTGCGCGGACCACGCCGAACGTCGGTAGCAGCCCGGCTCCGACGAAGGCGAGCGCGATGGCGACCGCCGTGGGGTGCGTTCCGGCTCGAACCGCTTCGCCTCCGAGAAGCAACAGTGTCGCTGCAGTGATGCCCAGCAGTGCGACAGCGAGGCCAACCGGTGAAAAGGAGTGAACCGCATACATGAGGAGCTCGCCGAGAACTGGCACGTTCGGCCAGCCGTTCGTGTCGGCGGCAGCGAACGGAACCCCGACGGGCACGGAGCCCTGGGCTGCGATGCGTTCGCCGAGCGCGACCATCCACATCGTGTCGGCGCCGACGAGAGCTCGAGGCGCCAGATAGCAGGACAGTGCTGCGACGACGAGCGCCGGCAACCATCGAAGGCCGCCGGCCTGAACCCCAGGGCGGCTCGAAATCGCTTGCCCCGTAATGGTGCTCGTCATTTTGTGGTGCTGACCGTTCTAGCGCTGGGATGGGCTCTCTGGGACTTTGCCCGTTTTCGGACGGTACACGGCCCTATGCGAGGTAGAGGCGTTATTTACGATTTATCGAACAACTACGCCGTCCACGCCCTACCGTCGCCTCGGAGGGCTGCGGAGGGCAGCCCCGCAAGGGAGGGCCCGTTCACATGACCAAGCTCGTAGCAAAGATCCAGACCGTGCTCGCCGCCCGTGACAAGGGCGCCACCGCGGTCGAGTACGGCCTGATGTTGGCGCTCATCGCCGCCGTCATCATCGCCGGCGTCACGCTGATCGGCACGAACAGCGGCAACACGTTCAACAACGTCGCGACCGCCATCTGAGAGAGCCTGCTCCGCGGGGGCGGGCGCTGGATTTCTGCAAGATTGCAAGATTGCTGCAAGACGACCGCAAGGAAGGGCCACGTTCGGCCCAGTCGGGCGGCTCCGACGGGGCGCAGTGTCCACGGTTTTGTGGGTACTACGCCCCGTTTTGTTGCAATTTGACCCGGACAAATCCACAAGGCGACACGCCGGTTGATCGTTGCAAGACTTTTCGCCCATTTCTGAGACAAGGGGTCACAAGCCCACCTACCTTCTGCGTGGGGGGCTCACACCGGGTGGCCCCGAACCGTGAAGGGAAACTTCAATGACCAAGCTCATCGCCAAGCTCCAGACCCGCCTCAACGTCTCCCGCGACAAGGGCGCCACCGCCGTCGAGTACGGCCTGATGGTCGCGCTCATCGCCGCCGTCATCATCGCCGGCGTGACGCTCGTCGGTAGCGCCTCGGGCAACACGTTCAACAACGTCGCCACCAAGATCTGACGATCGAGGCGGTCCGAGCCGCAAGGCCCACGGGCCACAACACAGAGAGGAGGGGAGACACATGCGCACAACACCCAGGCCGCGGTCCCAACCGCAGCGGACGCTTCGCGAGCGAGGGGCGGCCGCGGTTGAGCTGGCCATCGTGTTTCCCCTCCTCTTCCTCGTGATCGCTGGGATCGTCGACTTCGGTCGGGCGTTCTTCACCCAGATCCAGGTCACCAACGCGGCACGTGAGGGCGCCCGCGCCGCGGTTGTCATGGTGTCGAATTCCGATGTCATCACAAGGGCGACGAACGCAGCAGCAGGGGTCCCGGGCGTGGGAGCGAATGTCGTCGCGGCCTGTACATCCGGCTCAACGACAAACGCCTCTGTTCAAGTGACGGCGCCCTTCGAGTGGATTCTCCTCGGGCCGGCCATGTCGCTCATTGGCAAGTCGATCGGCGGCGGCAACGTGACCGTGATCTCCTCGACGGGAGTCATGCGATGCGGTGGATGAGGCGCGGGGCCTCCCGCCGCGAGCGGGAGAAGGGCGCTGTCGCATCCATCGCCGCCATCCTGCTCGCCAGTGGCGTCGTGATGGCGATGCTCGCCCTCACCGTGGACGTCGGGAACATCATGGCTGAGAGGCGGCAGCTGCAGAACGGCGCAGATGCGGCCACGCTGGCCCTCGCGCGGAGTTGCGCCAAGGTGCCGGCCGTGATCGCCTGCAGCACGGCTGCAATCGCGTCGAGCACCTTCGAAAGTCTTGCCGGTGCAAACTCCGTGGACGGGTTGCAGTCACTTCCGGCCACAGACGCGTCATCTCAGCCGCTCATCTGCGGCAGTAACGTTCCGACCCTGCCCGCCTGCACCATCTCGGCGTCCGCGGCGGATCTTGCTGCTTGCCTGCCGCTGCCGACCGGGTTCGATCCGACTGTGCCTTATGTCGAGACACGCACAACGACGAAGTCCACGGGTTCGACACCCAACGTCCTCACGTCCTTCTTCGCCAAGGTTGCGATCGCCGGCTACACGGACAAGCAGTACACCGCGTGTAGCCGGGCAGGCTGGGGGCCGCCGGCCGGAACCGGCAACACGCTGCCGATGACAATCGGCAACTGCGAATGGCTGAAGGTGACTGGTGACGGGACTAAGTACGCCCCAAGCCCCCCGTACTCACCGGCTCCGGGCACCTCGTCGACCAGCTTGCCAAGCTCGATCAAATCCGGCGGCTACGTCCTGGGAATCCAGTCGCATGCCGACGCGAACAACGTGGACGCGAGTTGCCGCAAGGCTAACGGGCAGTACTACCCAGGAGGCTTCGGCTGGCTTCAAGAGACCAACTGCGTCACGACCGTCGCTGCCGACGCCACAGTGACCGGTGATACAGGCGCTTCCGTGCCCAACGGCTGCAAGACCGCCGCGAACCTCGATCAGTACCTTGGCAAGGAGGTTTTCATTCCTGTCAGCGTCACGGCTACCGGGTCGGGCAGCAGCGGCTCGTACACGATGGATGGAGTGGCCTCCTTCTTCCTGGCCGGTTACTCGCAGCTGCCTGCCGGGGGCTCCAACGCTGTGTACAAGGACGAGCTGAACGTCTGCGACAAGAAATGCATCTGGGGCTGGTTCACGTCCGGCCTGCAACCCGTCGGCTCCTCACTCAGCTCCGGGTCGGGCAAGGGCGCGAAGAGCGTCGTGCCCGTCGGCTGACTGCCTCACGCAACCGCTTCTTCTGCAACGACCTGGGGGAACCAGAAACATGAACCGTCGAATCCTTGCCATCGCACTCGCGGTCGTGCTCGCTATCGGTGGCGGTGCCATGGTCATCACGTACGCCCGCAACGCCGACGCTCGCGCGATCGCCGCTGAGTCGCCCGCCCGGGTCTACGTCGCGCAGAAGCCGATTCCCGCAGGCACGACTCTCAAGGACGCGCAGCGCGAGGAGATGATCGCCGAGACGGTCGTCGCCGCGAAGGCGCTTCCAGTGGGGGCGCTGGATGAGATCAACGCCGACAACAACAACCTCTTGGCCCTGTCTGACGTCCAGCCCGGCGAGTTCCTGCTTGCAGCGCGCTTCGGCTCGACTCCCGTGGGGGACAAGGCGATCGAGGTGCCGTCGGGCATGCTCGCGGTCTCACTTCAGCTCAGCGACCCCGCCCGCGTGGGCAAGTTCGTGACGCCTGGTTCGAAGATCGCGATCTACCAGAGCTACCAGATCAAGGACCTGCGAGACACACCCGAGGCCAAGATCCTCAATGACAACGACGTCCACGGCACGAGTCTGCTGCTGCCTGACGTCCTGGTCATCGGCATGGGTGACTCGCCGCTGTCGGCGCCCGTGAAGACGACTGCCGAGGGTGAGCAGCCCACTGCCTCGGCCCAGTCGCAGGCCGGGGGGTTCCTGGTCACCGTGGCTGTCAGCCCGGATGACGCACCCATCCTGATCCACGGGATCAACAACCGGACCCTGTATGCCGCGCTGCGTGGTTCCGACGTCAAGGTCGACCCACGCCTCGAGGTGACCGACCTGAAGCTGCGCGCGGCGGTGACGACGCCATGACGATCCTTTGGGACGGTTCAGCCGAGGGCGCCGACTCATACCGGTTCGCCCTGGGCGGCGACGCCCTCCACCTGACCTCGGGGCCGCGCGTGAGCCGGGCGCTCGAGGAGGACCCGTCGCACGCCCTCGTCGTCATCGGTCCGGACATCGACCTCGATTCGGCCTGCAGCTTGGCTGAGGAGGAGCGCGTGGCCAGGCCCGAGCTCGGTGTGATCCTGCTGCGCCACCGTCTCGACGTGACGGTGCTCGCGCAGGCCCTGCGCAGCGGCGTCCGCGAGGTGGTTGCAGCTGACGACCAGAACGCCGTCGCGGAGGCGGTCCGTCGCTCGAACGCGCTGACTGCGCAGCTCGTCGGGAATGGTGGCTCCCAAGCAGGTTCGCGGGACGGCAAGGTCATCACCGTGTTCAGCGCCAAGGGTGGCGTCGGCAAGACGACCATCTCGACGAACCTCGCGACGTACCTCGCGTCGACGGGTTCCCGGACGGTTCTGGTGGACCTCGACCTCATGTTCGGTGACGTGGCGATCAGCCTCCAGCTCCAGCCGCCAGGCTCGGTGCGCGACCTCGTGGCCATGAGTGGACACCTCGATGCCCAAGGCGTCGAGTCGGTCGTCACCAAGCACGAGCCGAGTGGCCTCCACGTCATTGCGGCACCGCCGGACCCTGCCGATGCCGAGCGCGTGCCCTCGCACGTCGTCGTGGAGCTGCTGCGGATAGCCCGCGCCAGCTACGACTACGTGATCGTCGACACGCCGCCGTCGTTCACGGAGCACGTACTTGCTGCCTTTGACCTGAGCGACCTCACCATTCTCGTCGCGACGCTCGACATCCCGGCCGTCAAGAACCTCCGGATTGCGATCAACACGCTCGACACGCTGGGGGCGTCCAAGGAGGCGCGGACCATCGTCCTCAACCGTGCGGACGCCAAGGTCGGCCTTCGAGCCGACGACGTCGAGGCCGCGCTCAAGCAGCCGATCTCGGCCAACATCCCGAACACCCTGGCGGTTCCGGCCTCAGTGAACCGAGGCGTCGCGATCATCCTCGACGAGCCGCGAAGCCCGGTCGCCATGGCCCTGCGTGAGCTGGCCGACACCGAGGTCCGACAGCGCTTCGGCGAGGACCTGCAGAACGGTGCAAAGCGGAGCGGCTTCGGACTCCTGAGGAGCAAGCGATGAGCAACCTTGCCGAGCGACTCGACCGCGCCCGGGCTCAGCAGCAGGTCGTCGTCGACAACGGACCGGCGCAGGCTCGGCCGACGGCCGGACCCACGCCCGTCGCCAAGCGCCGCGCCGTCGACCCGTTCGCGGGCGTCAAGGAGCGAGTGCACCAGGCACTCGTCGAGCAGCTCGGTCCGCGGCTCTACGACCCGCACCTCGCCGAGGCCGAGCTGGCCGCCCAAGTTCGCACGACCCTCCAGGAGGTCATCGACCTCGAACAGACGCCCCTGTCACACGCCGACCGCACCCGCATTGCCCAGGACGTGTCGGACGACATCCTCGGTCACGGACCTCTCGAGCCATACCTGCGTGACCCAGAGGTCTCCGAGATCATGGTCAACGGGCCGGACAACATCTTCATTGAGCGCGCCGGCAAGCTCTTCCCTGTCGAGGCGACCTTTTCCAACGACGCACACCTGCGCCGCACCATCGACAAGATCGTCGGCCGCGTCGGCAGGCGCGTCGACGAGTCGAGCCCGATGGTGGATGCGCGCCTTCCCGACGGTTCGCGTGTCAACGCCGTCGTGCCACCCATCGCGCTGGACGGCTCGCTCCTGACGATCCGAAAGTTCTCCGCCGACCCCTTCACGGACAAGGACCTCATCACGTTCGGCACCATCACGCCGAACATCCGTGACTTCCTCGCGGCCTGCGTCAAGGGACGCCGCAACATCATCATCAGTGGCGGCACCGGCTCGGGAAAGACGACGACGCTCAACGTGATGAGCTCGTTCATCCCGGCCGACGAGCGCATCGTCACCATCGAGGACGCCGCCGAGCTCCAGCTGCAGCAGGACCACGTGCTGCGGCTCGAGTCCCGGCCGCCCAACATCGAGGGTCGCGGCGCGATCCAGATCCGCGATCTGGTCAAGAACTGCCTCCGCATGCGTCCCGACCGAATCATCGTCGGTGAGATCCGCGACGGCGCAGCACTCGACATGCTGCAGGCGATGAACACCGGCCACGACGGTTCCATCACGACCGTGCACGCCAACACCCCCCGCGACAGCCTGTCCCGTCTCGAGACGATGGTGCTCATGGCGGGCGTGGACCTTCCCATCCGTGCTATTCGCGAGCAGGTGGCCGGCGCCGTCGACCTCATCGTCCAGCAGTCCAGGCTCAAGGACGGCACGCGTCGCATCACGGCCATCAGCGAGGTCGTCGGCATGGAGTCGGATGTGATCACGCTGCAGGACATCTTCCTCTTCGACTACTCGGCGGGCCGTGACGATGCGGGCCGTTTCCTCGGTGGCATGGTTCCCACGGGGATCCGCCCGAAATTCACATCCGACCTGCAGGACCTCGGCGTCGAGCTCCCCGTGCAGCTGTTCTCGCGCATGGCTAGGTGAGTGCGGTGTTCCGTCGTCTGCTTCCGGTCGCCGTGAGCGCAGGGCTCGCCGCCACTGTCCTGGCGGCAGGCCCCCTGCAGGCCACCGCGGCCGACAGCGTCACCGTCGGCCTGAGCGGGGTGTCCACGACCACCGCGGGCTCAGGCTCGGTGCTGACAGGCGTGCTCACGCTCCGGAGCCGGTCCGCCGTCCAGGTGGACACGAACCGGCTGGTGGTGCGTGTGGACGGTGTGGCGCACCAGCCAATGGTCAAGCAGGCGCCGAAGCGCGCCCGCAAGGCAATGCTTGTCATCGACACCAGCGGATCTATGGGCGTGAGCGGCATGTCGACCGTCCGCACCGCGTCAAACACGTTCCTCGCCACGGTCCCGAGCGACGTCCTCGTTGGAGTCACCTCATTCGCTGACACGGCAGGCGTCGACCTGGCAGCAACCTCGGATCGAAAGGCGGTCCAGCGGGTCGTCAATGGACTGGCTTCGCGAGGCAACACGAGCCTGTATGCAGCGATGTCGGCTGCGACGACCTCGCTCGGGACGACGGGCGACCGCAGCATTCTCCTCCTCAGTGACGGCGCCGACACGGTCGCGCCGAACGGATCTGCGACGCTGAACGCGACGGTTGACAAGCTGCGTTCGGCCGGAGTGCGCGTCGACGTGGTGCGCTTCAAGACCTCCGACCCTGATGCTGTCGCGGCCCTAAGCCGATTCGCCTCTGCCAACGGCGGGTCCGTGGTTCCTGCGGCCAACACGGCCGCAGTGGCCTCGGCGTTTCAGGCTGCGGCCAAGGCGCTGGACCAGCAGGTGCAGTTCTCGTTGTCCTTGCCGGGCGTCAAAGCTGGCGATCATCAGGTCGACGTGACGGGAAGCGCTGGCGGGACCTCGTTCTCGTTCGCAAGCAAGGTCCAGTTCGCCTCACCGGTGCCTGCAGCTACCCCCGTGACCGCCCCATCTCCGCAGGCTGGCACTGATGCTGTGTCGGGTGGCTCGGTCGTCGACGGCCTCGCCACTCTGACCAAGCCGAACTACCTGCCGTGGATCGCTGCTGGGCTGCTCGGTCTTGCGGTGCTCACCTTCGTCATGGTGGTGTCGGCACCGACCCTGCAGACGCGTAAGGAGCGTCGGGTCGCCGCCATCGAGGGGTATGTCGTGGGCAGCCGCAGCGCTGCTAGGGAGGAGGTCCGGGCCACCCAGCACAACATCACGGAGTCGCTTCTCGATCTGGGCGAGAAGGTGATGAAGGACCGCGAGTCGACGAAGACCACCATGTCTCTCATCGAGCGTGCCGACCTGCCCTTCAGGGCTGGCGAGTGGTTCGTCGTCCGGGCCATCGCCGTGGTTCTCGGCGTCCTAGGTGGTTGGCTGTTCGGCGCGGAGTCGCCCCTGATCCCGCTGGCCGCCGGTGCGCTCGTCGGCCTCGCGCTGCCGCCGGTCGCGCTACGATTCGTGGCTGCTCGCCGCTCGAAGCAGTTCGAGCGTCAGCTGCCCGACATCCTCATGCTGGTCTCCACCAGCCTCAAGAGTGGGTTCGGCCTGCCCCAGGCGCTAGATGCCGTCGCGCGCGACACGGCCGAGCCGGCCGCCAAGGAGTTCGGCCGCGCCCTGGCCGAGACACGCATCGGCACTGACATCACCGACGCCCTGGAGCGCATGGGTGAGCGAATGGGGAGCGTGTCGATGCGTTGGGCCGTGATGTCCATCCGCATCCAGCGAGACGTCGGTGGCAACCTCGCCGACACCCTTCGCACCACCGCGAATACGTTGCGCGAGCGTGAGTCGCTCCAACGGCAGGTGTCCACTCTGTCTGCCGAAGGAAAGCTCTCCGCGTACATCCTGGTCGCGATGCCGATCTTCCTGTTCTTCTACATGATGCGGGTCAACTACGACTACGTCTCTCTGCTGTGGACCGACCAGATCGGTGTGTTCATGGGCATCGGCGGAATCGTCAGCTTGTTCGTCGGCATGCTGTGGATGCGCAGCGTCGTGAAGATCGAGGTGTGACGTGAACATTCTCTACATCGGCACCGGCCTCGTCGGCCTCGCCGTCATCTGCTTGGTGCTCTCCGTCGGTGGGGGCTCAAGTGAACCAACAGGTGTCGCCAAGTCGCTCCTGATGGTCGACGGAATGGTAGATCAGCGAACCGTCGTCAAGAACGAGCTCGGCACCAGAGACCGCCTGATCGTCCCGATCTTCCAGGGAATGCACTCGCTCGCGGGAAAGCTGTCGCCGACCGGCGCCGAAGCACGGCTCGCGACGTTGCTGGACCGGGCGGGCAACCCCACCGCGTGGTCGGTCGAGCGGATCATGGGGCTGAAGGGGGCGGCCCTGCTGGTCGGCGCTCTCTTGGGAGGAGCGTACGGCGGCATGTCGGTCAAGGGCGTTCTCTTCGCCCTCATCGGAGCCGCTGTGTTCTTCTTCCTGCCCGACCTGCTCATCTACAACCTCGCGCTGAAGCGGCAGGAGGAGACCGGCAAGTCTCTGGCCGACGCCCTCGACATGCTGACCGTCTGTGTCGAGGCCGGCCAAGGATTCGACTCGGCCCTTCTGCAGGTGGCGCGCAATGTCGAGGGGCCGATCTCGGGCGAGTTCGCCCGAGTGCTATCCGAGATCCAGATCGGCAAATCCCGCGGCGAGGCCTTCTCCGCCATGGGTGACCGAGTCACGCTGCCCGAGGTCAAGAACTTCATCACCGCGTTGGTGCAGGCCGACCGACTCGGTCTCCCGATCGCCGGCGTCCTGCGCGAGCAGACGGCCACGATGCGACTGGCCAGGAGGCAGAAGGCCGAGGAGAAGGCACAGAAGGTGACGGTGAAGATCCTCTTCCCGCTCATGCTGTGCATCCTTCCCGCACTCTTCATCGTCATCATCGGACCCGGTGTCATCCGACTGATGCACACCCTCCTCGGCATGTGAGCACCCATTGGGGGGGCGTTGCGCTCGTCCCTCGGATCGGCAACGAGACCGCGTCCGGCGCCGACCTGGGTTCCCAGAGCATGTGGAAAGGCGTGCTCGGGCCCGTGCTCGTATTCGGCGTTCTGGCCGCGTTGAGGCTGCCTTGGTTGCATGCTCCTCTCGTCACCCAGGACGAGGGGATCATCGTCCTGTATGCGCAACAGATCCTCGACGGGCGACTGCCGCAGCGTGACTTCTACACGGTCTATGGGCCGGGCACCTTTGGTCTGACGGCAGGCGCCTTTGCCCTGTTCGGAAGTGAGCTCGTGGTCGAGCGGCTGGTCGGGCTGGCTTTCCAGGCGCTCATGGTGGGTGGCGTCTACCGCCTCGCGTTGAGTCGCGGCCGCGCCGTGGCAGTCGGGGCCTCGCTCGTCAGCGTGCTGTGCCTCACGCCGCTCGGACTCGCTGCTTACGCCTGGGTGGGCGGCCTCGCCTGCATAGTGTGGGGGCTCGTGCTCCTGCAGGGACGGACGCGCCTCGCTCCGGCGTTCGCCCTGCTGGCGCTCTGTGCGATCTTTCGTCCCGAGATGGCGCTTCCCGCGCTTGCTGCCGGCATGCCGTTCCTCACGTCATGGGCTGCCGTGCGGAGAGCCCTCATTGGTGTCTCAATCGGCGTGGCGCCCTCCTTGGCGTTCTACCTGACCTGGGGCCAACGCATTTTCGCCAATGCCGTTCTCGAGCGAGGCCTCGTCAACGCGAAGCACGAGCTCGGCGGCGCCGTCGTCGTCATCCTCGCGGTGGCTGGCGCGATGGCGGCGGTGCTCGTGTTCGCTGCCTGGCGTCGCCGGACCTCGGAGAGCATCTCGCGTGCCCTTCTTGTCCTGCTCATGCTTCCCCAACTCGTGCAACGTACAGACCTCGATCACTTCGCTTACGTAGCAGCCATCGCGGCCCCGTTGGCCTTCGTTACCCTGACGGGCCCTGCCGCCACGGGGGCGACTGCAGCGGTTCATTTGCGCTGGCTCGCACTCGTCGTCGGTGTCGCCGCTCTTGTCGTTCCGTCACGCTTCGCAGGATCGACCTCGACGACGACCGCGTACGAGGTTGCCGGCCGCGCGGTGGATGTCGACGTCAACGCCGTTCCTGCTCTGGACACCCTTCGTCGCTCGGTCCTCGCCGTGGCACCACATGGAGCCAAGCTCTTCATCGGCACCCAGGACATGCGCTTACCGTCGGTGACTCCAGTTCAGCTCTACTTCCTCTTCCCGGAGCTCCGGGCCGACGCGTACTACCTCGAACTGCCGATCGGCATTTCGCCCACGGTGGGTCGACGCATCGCGGATGACGTGCGCAACGCGGATGTGCTTCTGCTGTCGCGATTCCCTGCCGACATGGCGCACCGCCTCAACCCGTACGTGCCACTGGGCCCCCGCGACGCCGACGACGCCGTGCGTGCTGGATTCTGCGTCGCGGGCGGCTCTGCGGAGTTGCAGATCATGGTCAGGTGCGCGAAGTCCGCGCGGTGATCGAGCCACGAGCGCAACTGCGGGCGCGCCCGATGGAGGCGCGCCCGCAGGAAGCCCGGACCCGACGCCCGGACAAGAGAGAAAGGCGGTCAGCCGGCGCTGACGGAGTCGAGGTCGGTGACCTTGGACCCGAGCGCCTCGAGCAGACCGGCCAGCTCGGCACGGCGCTCCGCCGTGACGTCGAGCTCACCCTCGGGCGAGATGTCCTGCGTGAAGACGAGGCCGGTCGAGCCGACGACGTCGGCCTTCACGTGCTCGAGCACCTTGGTCAGGTCGGCGGTCGCGTCGGACGCGCCGGTCCAGCCGTAGCCGACGAGGGCGATCGGCTTGCTGTCCCACTCGGCGAACAGGTAGTCGATGGCGTTCTTGACGGGAGCCGGGAAGCTGCGGTTGTACTGCGGCGTGACGACGACGATCGCGTCGGACTCGAAGACCTTCGAGGCCCAGTCCTTCGTGTGGGGCTTGGCGTAGTTGCCGTTCTTCGGCATGTCCTCCTCGTCGAAGAAGGGCAGCGTCGACAGGTCGAGCAACTCGACCTCCCACGCGTCGGCGGGGGCCTGGGCGGCCACCCACTCGGCGACCTTCGGGCCGATGCGGCCGGGACGGGTGCTGGAGACGATGATGCGCAACTGGTTCACGCTTCAACTAACTATCACGAACGGTTGGGCATTTCCCGACCCACCGTGCTCGGCGTGTGGCCTCTGTCACACCAAGATTTCGTATGCCGGCCGCCTCCTGGCCGTCAGTCCCGGGATCCCTTGCGGTGACCTGCGCCGCTCCGCGGGCCGCGGCGCCCCGCGTCGAGGGCGAGCTCGATGAGCTGGCCCGAGATGCGGGTGCCGCGGAGCCGCTCCATGGCGCCCGGCGGAAGGTTCGCCGGAAGCTCGACGAGCGAGTGGTCGGCGCGGATGTCGATGTGCCCGAAGTCCGACCGCCCGAGGCCGCCCTCGTTGGCGATGGCCCCCACGATCTGGCGCGGCTCGACGTGCTGCCTCCGCCCGACGGCGATGCGGTAGGTCGCGAGCGGGCCGCTGGACCCGCCACGCCCCCCGCGCGAGTCACGCGAGTCGCGCCCGCCACGTCCGTCGCGTTCACCTCTGCCACCGGCACGGTCGCCCCGCTGGCCATCGCGCCGGTCCTGCCGGTCGTCACGGTCGAAGCGTCGGGCCGGGCGCTCCGGCTCGGGCTCGAGCAGCATCGGCTCATCGCCCTGGAGCACGACGGCCAGGGCGGCGGCGACGTCGGCCTCGGGCACGTTGTGCTCGTTGACGTAGTGCGCGATGACGTCGCGGAAGAACTCGACGCGGTCTCCCGAGAGGGCCTCGGTGATCGCGTCGTCGAAGCGGGTCAGCCGAGTCGCGTTGATGTCGTCGACGGTGGGCATCGTCATCGGCACGAGCGACTGACGCGTGGCCTTCTCGATGGCCTTGAGCAGATGCCGCTCGCGCGGGGTGACGAACGAGATCGCGTCGCCGCTGCGCCCGGCGCGGCCGGTGCGTCCGATGCGGTGGACGTAGGACTCGGTGTCGGTCGGGATGTCGTAGTTGACGACGTGGCTGATGCGCTCGACGTCGAGTCCGCGGGCAGCGACGTCGGTGGCCACGAGGATGTCGAGCTTGCCGGACTTCAGCTGGTCGACGGTGCGTTCGCGCTGCGCCTGGGCGACGTCGCCGTTGATCGCCATCGCCGAAAAGCCCCGCGCGCGAAGCTTTTCGGCCAGCGTCTCGGTCTCGTTCTTCGTGCGGACGAAGACGATCATGCCCTCGAAGTTCTCGACCTCGAGGATGCGCGTCAGGGCGTCGACCTTCTGCGGGTAGCTCACCGTGAGATAGCGCTGCGTGATGTTGGGGGCGGTCGTGGTCTTCGTCTCGACCGTGATCTCCACCGGGTCGTTGAGGTACTTCTTCGAGATGCGACGGATCTGCGCCGGCATCGTGGCCGAGAACAGCGCGACGTGCTTGTCGTCGGGGGTGTCGGCGAGGATCGTCTCGACGTCCTCGGCGAAGCCCATCTTGAGCATCTCGTCGGCCTCGTCGAGCACGAGGAAGCGCAGCTGGCTGAGGTCGAGCGTGCCCTTCTCGAGGTGGTCCATGATGCGGCCGGGCGTGCCGACGACGATGTGCACCCCGCGGCGCAGCGCACTCAGCTGCACGCCGTAGGCCTGGCCGCCGTAGACGGGCAGCACGTGCACGCCGGGGAGGCGGGCGGCATACCTCTCGAACGCCTCGCAGACCTGCAGGGCGAGCTCGCGCGTCGGGGCGAGCACGAGGGCCTGGGGCGCCTTCTGCTTGAGGTCGAGCTGGCTGAGGATCGGCAGCGCGAAGGCGGCCGTCTTGCCGGTGCCGGTCTGTGCCAGACCGACGACGTGGCGCCCCTCGAGCAGCGCGGGGATCGTCGCGGCCTGGATCGGCGACGGGTGCTCGTAGCCGACGTCGCGCAGTCCCTTGAGCACGCGCTCGTCGAGGCCGAGGTCGGCGAACGTCACCCGCTCAGGCTGCTCGGGCGGGTCGGTCTGGTCAGGCTGCTCGGGCTGACTGCCTTGATCGCTCACCCCCCGACGGTAGTGGGTCGAGGCGGGTGGGCGACATGGGCTGGGTCGCCCGCGCCCGCTTGCGTATGCCGCCGAGCCCCTTGCGTATGCCGTCGTCCTCCTCCCGGCGTCGGCTCAGTGCTCGGCCACCCATCTCTCGAGCGCCCCGATGCGGGCGGCGAGGCCCTCGACGAGCTGGGTCTCGAGGGCAGACAGCTGGGCGCCTGCGGTCGCAGCCGACTCTGGTGGTTTCGACCGGCGTGACTGGCTCGACGGGGTCGATGGGTCCGTCGGGTCGGACGTGCCCAGCGCAAGCGCGCTGCGGACCATGGTGCGAGCCAGGGTCGAGGGGCCGACGCCGACCTCGGTGGCCCGGGCAGCGAGGGCGGCGAACTCGTCGCTCGTGAGGCGGACGGAGAGGACCTTGGTGCGGTCGGTGGCCTTGCCGGTCTCGGGCATCCGACTCCTTCTTGTGTGACGAAGTAATGCGTTGTCAGTGGTCGACTCTACAGTGATGTCCATGAGCACAGCGGCCGCCATCGAGACCGAGAGTCTGGTCGATGTGCTGCGCTCGATGGCCGACACGCTGCTCGATCTGACCCGCGACTTCCCGACGTGGTCGCTGCCCGAGGCCGCGGTCGGCGAGGTCATCGGGCACGCCCAGCAGGTGCGCCGGCTGAGCCAGTCGCTGACTGCTGTGCTGGCGCGCGAGGCCGACGCGCGTGGTCTTGGGGCCGACGACGGGCTCTCGCGCACCGACTGGCTGCACGCGCAGGTCGCCGGCGATCTCGACGGCCCCGAGGCTGCGGCGGTCGCCCGGGTGGGTGCGGCGATGAACGAGCCGCGCTGGGCCCGACTGGCCGAGCGGGTCGCAGGGTCCGAGGTGTCGGTCGCGCACGCTGCCGCGATCGTCCGGTTCCACGACGACGTGGCGCGCATCGCCGACCCCGCCCACCTGACGTCGATCGTCGACTCCATGGTCGAGGCGTGCGACGTGTTGAGCCGTCGCGAGCTCGCACGGTTGATCGCTCATGCCCGCGCGACGCTGAAGCCGCCGGCCGAGACCGAGTCCGAGGAGGCCGGGCTGCGCCTCGGGCGTTCTTTCCGAAAGGTCCGCTCGTGCGCGGGCTTCTCCGTCTTCGAGCTGCGCCTCGACCCCGAGGGGGCAGCGATCGTCGAGGCCGCAGTCGACGCCCTGTCGCAGCCGCGACCCGACCTCTGCCTCGACGACGGCGTCGGAGAGGTCGACCCGCGCACTCCGGCGACGCGGCGTGCCGATGCGCTCCTCGAGATCGTCGGCCGAGGCGTGGCCGCCCCCGAGGGAGTGACCCGCTCACCGCGCACCACCCTCGTCGTGACGATGTCCCTCGAGGCCCTGCTCGAGCAGGTCCGTGGCGCCGGCCTGCTCGACAACGACGCAGCCCTCTCCCCGTCCGCGGTCCGCCGTCTCGCCTGCGAGGCCGGCATCGTCCCCATGGTCCTCGGGGCGCGGTCCGAGGTGCTCGACCTCGGCTACACCCGCCGGCTGTTCAGCCCCGCCCAGCGCCGCGCCCTGGCGGTGCGTGACGGCGGCTGTTCGTTCCCGGGCTGCACCGTCCCGCCGATGTGGTGCGAGGCCCACCACGTCATCCACTGGCTGCACGGCGGCTGCACCGACCTGTCCAACGGCGCTCTCCTCTGCGGACGTCACCACACCGTCGTCCACCGGAGGCGCCTGACAGCCACCGTCACCGCGACCGGAGTCATCTGGCACGTCTAGCTTCCCCGCCCCAGACCCCGCCACTGAGTGCGGGGCCCGAGGCGCGCCCGACGTCAGCGCCGAGTCGTCCAGAGGCGCTTGCGCCTCGATCGAAAGAACACTCCGTCACCAGTGAGCCGTCCAGAGCCGGAGGCGCCACCACCCCTCAATCGAGAGAACACTCCGTCACCAGTGAGCCGTCCAGCGGCGGAGGCACCGCCACCCCTCGAGAGAGAGGACACTGCGTCACCAGTACGCAGTGCGAGGTGAGCGGCTCGGTCCGCCACGTGGACCGCCCACCTCGCAGCGGGTGCGAGGCGGGCGGCATACGTGCTCGGGTGGGCCGGTGACGACCCTTGGGGTCAGTCCTTCGACATGCCCGTCTTGATGAGGTCCATGACCGAGCTGTCGGCGAGCGTCGTGACGTCGCCGACCTCACGGCCCTCGGCGACGTCACGCAGCAGGCGGCGCATGATCTTGCCGGAACGGGTCTTGGGCAGCTCGCTGACGATCATGATCGAGCGTGGCTTCGCGATCGGGCCGATCTCCTTGGCCACGTGGTTGCGCAGCTCCTGCACGAGGTCCTTGCCCTCACCGGGCTCGTCGGCCTCCTCGACGAACTCCTGGCGCAGGATGACGAAGGCGCACACGGCCTGGCCGGTCGTCTCGTCGTTCGCGCCGACGACTGCGGCCTCAGCGACCTTCGGGTGCGAGACGAGCGCCGACTCGATCTCCGCGGTCGAGAGGCGGTGGCCCGAGACGTTCATGACGTCGTCGACGCGGCCGAGCAGCCAGATGTTGCCGTCGGCGTCGTACTTCGCGCCGTCGCCGGCGAAGTAGTACTTCTCGCCGAACCGTGACCAGTAGGTCTCCTTGTAGCGCTCCGGGTCGCCCCAGATGCCGCGCAGCATCGACGGCCACGGCTTGGTCAGCACGAGGTAGCCGACCTGCTCGGGCGTGGTGAACGGCTGGCCCTCGTCGTCGAGGATCTCGGCGCTGATGCCGGGGATCGGCTTCTGGGCCGAGCCCGGCTCGAGGGTCGTGACACCGGGCAGCGGGCTGATCATGATCGCGCCCGTCTCGGTCTGCCACCACGTGTCGACGATCGGGGCGCGGCCTCCTCCGATGTGCTTGTGGTACCAGAGCCAGGCCTCGGGGTTGATCGGCTCTCCGACCGAGCCGAGCAGCCGCAGCGAGCTCATGTCGAACTTCGCCGGGATGTCGGCGCCCCACTTCATGAAGGTGCGCACGGCGGTCGGGGCGGTGTAGAGGATCGTCACCTTGTAGTTCTGGATGATCTCCCACCAGCGGCCCTGGTGCGGGGTGTCGGGCGTGCCCTCGTACATGACCTGGGTGGCGCCGTTGGTGAGCGGCCCGTAGACGATGTACGAGTGGCCGGTGACCCAGCCGATGTCGGCCGTGCACCAGTAGACGTCGGTGTCGGGGTGGACGTCGTGCACGACGGCGTTCGTGTATGCCGCCTGGGCCAAGTAGCCGCCGGTCGTGTGGAAGATGCCCTTCGGCTTACCGGTCGTGCCCGAGGTGTAGAGGATGAAGAGCGGGTGCTCGGCCTCGAACGGCTGCGCCTCGTGGGTCGGGTCAGCCTTCTCGAGCGCCTCGTGCCACCAGAGATCGCGGTCGTTCCACGCGGTGTCCTGGCCGGTGCGCTTGACGACGAGCACGTGCTCGACCGACGTGTCGCCGTGGTCGAGAGCCGCGTCGACGGCGGGCTTGAGCGCCGAGGGCGCGCCGCGGCGGTAGCCGCCGTCGGAGGTGATGACGACCTTGGCCTGGGCGTCGTTGATCCGCGAGTGCAGCGCCTCGGCCGAGAAGCCGCCGAACACGACTGAGTGCGGCGCGCCGAGCCGGGCGCAGGCGAGCATCGCGACTGCGGCCTCGGGGATCATCGGCAGGTAGATCGCGACGGTGTCGCCCTTGCCCACGCCGAGGTCGGCCAGGGCGTTGGCGGCGCGCTGCACCTCGGCGTGGAGGTCGGCGTACGTGATGTCGCGGGTGTCGCCCTCGGGCTCGCCGACGAAGTGGATCGCCACCTTGTCGCCGCGTCCGGCCTCGACGTGGCGGTCGACGGCGTTGACGCACGCGTTGAGCTCACCGTCGGCGAACCACTTCGCGAAGGGCGGATTGCTCCAGTCGAGCGACTGGGTGAAGGGCGTGCTCCACGTCAGGTACGTGCGGGCCTGCTCGGCCCAGAAGCCCTCGTGGTCGGCGGCCGCCTTGTCGTACAGGTCGGCCGTGCCGTTCGCCTGGGCGGCGAAGTCGGGCTGGGGCGGGAAGGCCAGCCCCTCGTGGACGAGGTTGTCGAGCGTCTCTTCGCTCACGGTGTCACCCTTTCGCATCGACGATGAAGCGGTCGCACCGACCCAGCGCTCGAGGCTGGCGGTACCTGCGACAACTCAAACGCAGGCTAGTTCGCCCTTCAAGAGCGCAGTGAGGCAGGTCTCATGCCTACCGACCAGTAGCCCGCCGAACGGTCAGGGTCCGCGGCCGAACGGTCAGCAGGTCGAGCCCCACCGTCAATCGAGAGAACACTCCGTCACGTGACGGAGTGTTCTCTCGATTGGTGTGGCATCGGTGCGGCTCTGGGTGGCGTCGGTGTGGCCGTGGGGTGTCGGGACATCCGCCGGGACTCGTGGCGTCGAAGATGAGGTGTGCCCGAACGGACCTACCGACTCGTCATCGGTGCGGCGCGCGCCGGCTTCGCCGCACTGGGGCTGCGCATCGACCTCCACGGCGCCGAGCACCTGCCGCGCACGGGCGGAGCCGTGCTCGCGAGCAACCACGTCAGCTCTCCCGACTTCCTGTTCGTCGGGCTCGTCGGCCGCGAACGGGGCCGATACGTGCGCTTCCTCGCCAAGCACGGAGTCTTCCTTCCACCCGTGGTCGGAGACGCGATGCGGGCGATGCGACACATCGAGGTCGACCGGGCGCACGGCGAGATAGCTCTCCGTCACGCCGTCCAGGCGGTGCGCGCCGGCGAGGTCGTCGGCATCTTTCCCGAGCGGACCGTCTCGCACTCGTGGGAGCTGCGCCCGTTCCGACCGGGTGCGGCCGCGGTCGCGACGTGGTGCCAGGTGCCGCTCGTCCCGGTCGCCGTCTGGGGCAACCATCGCATCGGGCGCAGCGGTCGCGGAGGCCGGTTCGGCCTGCGCCGTGGCACCCCGGTCACCATCATCGTGGGTGAGCCGATCCTTCCCGAACCCGATGCCGACCCGTATGCCGTCTCGGAGCAGCTGCGTGCCCGCGTGGCCACGCTGCTCGCGGAGGCTGTGGACACCTACCCGGACCGCCCGAGTGATGATGCCGACCGATGGTGGGTGCCGCGGTCGCGAGGCGGCACCGCCCCGGGTGTCGAGGACGGTCTGCGGATCGACGAGGAGGGCATGCGGCGCGCCGACCTCGCCGCGGAACGACGGGCCCGGCGCTCCCGCAGGCGAGCCCGCGCGGCGGCACGCCAAGCCCGCCGGGGCTGAGCCGGCGCTGAGCGGACTCCGGGGAGCGTGCCACGCCCGCCGGGATGGGTTGGTTGGTCAGTAGCTCATGCCCATCACCGCACGCACCGTCGCGAGGGTGCGCTCGGCGATCTCGTTGGCGCGCGCGTTTCCTTCGTGCAAGACGGTCGTGACGTGTGCCGGGTCGCGGGCCAGGTCGGCCCGTCGGGCACGGTGACCGGCAAGGGACTCGTTGACCGCCTCGGTGACGACCTGCTTCAACATCCGAGCGCCGCCGTCACCGACACGTTCGGCCACCGACTCCGGCGACTCGTCGAGGAAGAGCCCGGCGATGGTCAGCAGGTTGGCAACCGCCGGGCGGCCCTTGGGGTCGAACGCGATTCGCCGTTCAGAGTCGGTGCGTGCAGACCGGATGCGCGCCGCCGTCTCGTCCGCGGTGTCACGCAGGTTGATGACGTTGCCCTTGCTCTTGCTCATCTTGGTGCCGTCGGTGCCGAGCAGCAGCGGCACCTCACCGAGCAGTGCCTCGGGCTCGGGGAACACGCTGTGCCCGGCGGCATACCTCGTGTTGAAGCGGCGCGCGATCGCCCGTGTCTGCTCGAGGTGCGGCAGCTGGTCGCGGCCGACCGGCACGATTCGGCTGTGGCAGAACAGGATGTCGGCCGCCTGGTGCACCGGGTAGGTGAGCAGCAGTCCCGAGAGCGGCCGCCCGTCCGAGAGGGCGAGCTCGTCCTTCACCGTCGGGTTTCGGCGGAGCTCGGCGTCGGTCACGAGCGACAGGAACGGCAGCATCAGCTGGTTGAGGGCCGGCACGGCGCTGTGGGTGAAGATCGTCGTTCGCGCCGGGTCGAGCCCTGCGGCCAGGTAGTCGAGGACGAGTCCGCGGACGTTCGCACCGATCTCGCCGACGGAGTCGCGGTCGGTGATCACCTGGTAGTCGGCGATGACGACAAAGGTCTCGACGCCCTTGTCCTGCAGTCGAACCCGATTGCGCAGGCTGGCCAGGTAGTGCCCGATGTGAAGCGAACCCGTGGGTCGGTCGCCGGTGAGCATGCGGAAGCGCGTCGGGTCGGTGGCGGCGTGGTCGTCGATCAGCGCGTCGAGCACGGCGCTGCGGTCGCGCGCGACGGCATACGTGGCGCTCTCGGTGTCACCGACGTTGACACCTGCGCTGAACGGGGCGGTGACTCTGGCGGTGCTGGCGGTGCTGGCGGTGCTGGCGGTGCTGGCGGTGCTGGCGGTGCTGGCGGTGCTGGTGGTGCTGGTGGTCATGGTGCTCTCCTCTGGGTGTGGTGCCCACGGGAGAGCCCTGGTCGCCTGTCAGTCCTGGGACGCCGGGTGACGTCGGACATGCGAGGAGCCGCCCGTGGGCGGCTCCGGTTCTCGGGTTGGTTCGACTGGCCGCCTCAGCTGGGCAGCCACCACGCGCGGATCGGTGCGACGGTCGAACTCATGTCAATCAGGGTACGCGAGAAGGACGCGTTCGGCGATCAGGGTCACCCACCGGCTCGCCCGTCCGGCTGGTTCGTCGGGCACGTGGGTCCTGCCCGGGTAGGCGCGGCTCGCGCGCCAGCGACCGTCGCGACCGCGTCTCCGCCGGACCATCTCGAGCGCCTCGTCCATGCGAGGATCTCGTGGAATCCCCTCTGCGGCAAGCGAGTCGAGCCCGCGCAGGATGTCGTAGTGCCACCGCGCGGGGAAGTGTAGCCGCGTGAGCTCCGGGTGGATGATCTCACCCGTGCGCTCACTGCGGAGAAGGCGGTGCCGCAGCAGGAACTCCGTGGACGTCGCGAAGGCCTCGCGGAGCTCGGCACGTCGATAGGCGCCACCCGACCGCACGTACTGCGTGATGCCTTCCATGGCGCAGACCGTCGTGTGCACGGACGAGTGGGTGACGCGGGGGCCGGGGCGGTTGTGCCGGCAGTTGAAGCCGCCGTCGATGACGCGCTCGCGCAGCAGGAAGTCGACGACGCTGAGCAGCTGGTCGTCCGTGGCGCCGAACCAGCTCGCATACCGCAGGGCCATGCCGTTGACGCAGGCATCGCTCGGCTTCCGGCGGCCGGACGGGTTGAGGCCGCCGTCGTCCGCCTTCTCGGTGTCGAGGATCAGCCCAACCGTGGCCTGAGCCGCCGGGTGCGTCGGGGACAGGCCCATCTCGCAGAGGTTCAGCAACGTGTAGTGGCTCGACGTCCACTTGGGCTGGTAGAAACCGCGGCCCCAGTGACCGTTCGCGCCCCGCGCGGCCAAGATCGCCGCCCCGGCTCCGTCGCTGACGATGTGTGCCTGGAGCGAGGGGTCGTCGCGCCCCAGCAGGTCACGGGTCGCGACGTAGCGCACTGATGCGTCGCCCTCGAGCAGCCAGGTGAGCACCTCCGACGTGGCCACGATCTCATCGTCGCAGGCCCGCCCCTCGTGAGGGCGACCTTAGGCTGAAGGGCGTGCCAGACCTGACCCGCCCGACCACGCAACCGTCCGTCATCGACCAGCTCGCCGCGTTGACCGAGCTCCCCGACGTGCGCGACCGGGCCGAGGCCGCGCGCGAGGCGTGCACGAAGCTGCGCTTCCACGAGGCGCTCCGCCGGCGCATCCCCGAGGCGTCCGCCGAGTCACGGGTGAGAGGGGCGCAGGCCAGCGCGGCGCTCGACGGCGCCGAGCTGTCCGTCGATGTCGTGCGCGAGCTCATGAGCGGCGCTCGGGCCTGGCCCGACGACCTCGACCCGGGCCTCCGCACGGTCAAGGGCGCCGTCGCCGCCACCGCCGAGAGCGAGCGGGTCGTCGCACTCGTTCGAACGGCACCCCTGCAGGCACTGGCCCGGCTCCACGTCGCCGCCGCCTCACCCGTCGTCACCGATGACCGCCTCGGCCGCCCCCGCATCGACGACGAGGGCTGCACCGAGCTGGTGGACCTCGGGCCGGCCCCGGCCCCACCGGTCGTCGCGGCGCGGCTGGCGTCACTCGCGGACGTCGTGGTCGCGGCGGCGAGCAGCAATCGGGTGCCGGCCGCCGTGGTCGCGGCTCTCGCGCACGCCGAGATCGCCTCGATCCGGCCCTTCGTCCACGGCAACGGACTGGTGGCACGCGCGATGGAGCGTGCCGTCATCCAGGCCCTCGGGCTCGACCCGACGGGCGTCGCGGTCCCAGAGGCCGGTCACGTCGGCGGGGGTGGCCCGGCCTACCTGGGGTCGTTGGCGGCATACGCCCGGGGTGACGCGGCGGGAGTCGGACTCTGGCTCGCGCAGGCGGGGGAGGCGTACGTTCGCGGCGCTGCGGAGGGGGAGAGGATCAGCGACGCGGTGCGGGCGGGTCGGCTGACCCCACCGAGCTGACCCGATCGAGCTGACCCCACGTCTTCGAGCCCGCCCTCCGGATCTGGGTGGAGGCGTTTCGTGCGGGATGTCCACGATGCTGGACAGTTTCTGTGCCCGATCGGGACGTACCCGGAGGTCAGGGGTGTCGCCACGCCGAGGCCGTGGAGTACAACGGTTTCAGGAACCACATCGCCGAGAGGCGTAGATCCGGATCCACGCACGACAGATGTCACGAGAAGACACCGAGTACCCACGCGAGAGCAGTTCCCTTGGAACAGTCCACCTCCGGGCGCACAACCGGAGCGACACTTCGACGATTGCACGCTTGGTAGCCCGGACTTCTCTGGAGGCCCCTCGACCGCGGTCAACCCTGGTCGAGGGGCCTCCGCCTGTGTGGGACCATTTCACGGTTGTGCCTTCTGAATGGAAGCGCTTTCCGGACATTCCGGACACCGCTTGTCGTGTCGTGACAAATCCCGAGAAACAGCAGCGTGTCGCGACATCTCGGTTTGCATTCCGGGGGTCGAGCCTCCACGATTGACGAGGCGCTCCCCTCGCGGGTCGAGCGCCACGCGATCTGGCTCCTCCCCCCCGGTGCCAGTCTCGTGAGGGTGGCCTCCGTCTTCCCCCGGACGGAGGCCACCACATTTTCCGGGCATTTTCGGGGCACTTCTACGGCAGGGTGACGCCGGCCAGTTCCCACGGCTGTCCACACCCCTTGAGGTGCGGGCCCCGTTGTCCACCGGCTTGCGTATGCCGCTGGGCCGGCGCGGGTGACCGCGTGAGGGTTGGCGCATGGGAACCGTCATCGCCTTCGTCCCCGCCACCGGCGGGTTGGGCTCGTCGACGCTCGCCGCGGCCGTGGCCGTGCGGGCTGCGTCCGCCGCTCGCTCGTCCGTGCTCGTCGACCTCGACCCGTGGGGCGGCCCGAAGGACGTGCTTCTCGGGCTCGAGCAGGAGCCGGGTTGGCGATGGCCAGAGCTGTCCGAGGTGGCCGGGGTCGTGGACGGTCAGGGGCTGGCCGACGAGCTGCCCATGGCGTGCGGGGTGCCGGTGCTCACGAGCCAGGGTCCCGCCGTCGCGTCGGCCGGGAGCACCTGGCACGTGGACGGATTCGATGCATGGGTCGACACGGTGCCCGACGTCGTCGCGGGCCTCGCCGACGCGCACGAGGTCACCGTCCTCGACCTGCCGCGTGACGACCGGGTGCTGTCGTCGGTGGCCGTGCTCGTCGACGCCGTCGTCGTCCTGGTCGGCTCGCACGTCCCTCAGCTCGCCGCGGCTGCGGCCATGGTCCCCGAGGTGCGACGCCTGATCGGCAACTTGCGCGAACCGGTCGTGCGCTCGTGGGACGACGCCCCGCTGCTCCCGATCGAGCCCTGGGTGGTGCTGCGCGGCAACCGTGTCGAGCACGAGCTCGAGAGCCTCGTGATGGACCAGCTCGACGTGCCTCTCGTCGCCACGATCGGTGACGACCGCAGGGTTCTGGCCGAGGTGTCCGAGGGGCTGCCTCCGGGGGCCCGCGGGCGCGGTGCCGTCGTCCGGGCGGCCGACGAGCTGCTGCTGCGGCTGATGGCGCAGGCGGTTGCGGCATGAGCGACCGGTGTCTGCGATGAGCCTCAGTCCAGCCGTGTGGCAGCGAGTGCGAGAGGGCGTCTCTCCCGACGGCAGCGCCGTCGCGGCGGTGGCCGCCCAGGAGCAGGGCGCCCTCGGCACCGTGAGGGTTGCCGCGACCCGCTCGGCGCTCGCGGCTCGCGTGCTCGGGGCCGGACCTCTCGACCCCTGGCTCTGCGAACCCGGCGTGACGGACGTCGCCGTCAACGGTGACGGCTCGATCTGGGTCGACCGCGGACATGGCATGGAGTGGGTCGGCGAGCGTCTGGAGCCCGACGAGGCGCGCGGTCTCGCAGTGCGCCTGGCGGGCCTCGCCGGACGACGCCTCGACGACGCCAGCCCGTGGGTCGACGGCCAGCTGCCGTCCGGCGCCCGGCTGCACGCGATGTTGCCCCCGCTCGTCGCCGGCGGCCCGCACATCACGATCCGCGTGCCGCCGAGCGAGACCGTGTCGCTCGATGGGCTGTGCGCTCGCGGCATGATGCCGGCCCTGTGGGAGCCGGTGCTGCGTGCGGCCGTCGAGTCACGTCTCGCCTTCGTCGTGTCCGGTGGCACGGGCGCGGGCAAGACCACCCTTCTCGCCGCACTGCTCGGCTGCATCGACCCGGTCGAGCGCCTCCTCGTCGTCGAGGACGTCCGTGAGCTGTCCGTCGACCACCCGCACCTCGTGCGGCTCGAGGCGCGGCCGGCGAACGTCGAAGGGGCCGGCGAGGTCACCCTGACCACCCTCGTGCGCCAGGCCTTGCGCATGCGCCCCGACCGCATCGTCGTCGGAGAGGTGCGAGGCGCCGAGGTGCGAGAGCTGCTGGCCGCGCTCAACACCGGTCACGAGGGCGGCTGCGGCACCGTTCACGCCAACGCGCCCGTCGACGTCATCGCGCGGTTCGAGGCGCTGGGCGCGCTGGCGGGTCTGGCACCCGAGGCCGTTCGCGCCCAGCTCGCAGCCGCCATCGACCTCGTCGTGCACGTGACGCGCGACCGTGGTCAGCGACGCATCTCGTCGGTCGCCGCGCTGTTCCGCCGCGACGAGTCGCCGACCATCGTCCCGGCCCTGGAGTGGGATGGGCCGGGGCACGCACCGCGCACCGGTCCGGGCTGGCCGGCGCTCGCCGCCCGCCTCGCCCTGCCCAGCGAACTGCCATCGTCGGAGCTCGACGTCGACGTGGCAGTGGCTGACTCGCCGCCGCTCGGGCACTCCTTGCCGGAGGCATCGTGAGGGTCGACGGGGCAACGGCCGTCGCGGCGACGCTGCTCGTCATCGCGGTCCTCCTGTGGCCGCCGGTGCGACGGAGTGGGGGAGCCATGGCTCGGGGCGCGGTGTGGTCCGTTCCGCGGCAAGCACCGGCAGGCCGAGCAGGCCGAGCCGATGCCGAGTCGCTGAGCCTGTGGCACCAGGACCCTGTCGACCTGTTCCGTCGGTGGGCCCTTCGGCGCCGATCGAACGAGCTAGCCGACGACGTCCTCGACCTGCTTCGCGGGGTGGGGCCCGCACTCGACGCGGGGCTCACGCCGACGCGCTCCATCGAGCTGGCCGCCTCAGCGGCGTTGGGGGCGGAACGGGTGGCACGGGCGCGAGAGGCCGCCGCACGATCTCGGCGGGGGCCGGGTCGACGTCGGAGCTCCGGGCGACACGAAGAGTCCGGGCGAGCACCTGGCCGAGGTTCTGGGCCCAGGAGCGGGCGCGGGAGTGGGCATTCGGGCAGGAAGCGCCCCTGGACCCGGATCGCTTCCCGCGGCCCGGTCACGCACGACATCGATCTGCTCGTCGGCAGCCTGCTCGCCGCGGCGGAGGAGGCCCAGGCCCTGTCGCCGATCTGGTCGCAGTGGGCCGCGCGCAGCGGATCCGCCGAGCTCGCGCTGGTCGCGGCTGCCTGGCAGCTCTCCGAGACCACGGGTGCCCCGCTCTCCTTCGCCGTCGACCGTGCCGTGCGCGGGTTGCTCGACGCACGGGCACGTCGCCGGAGGGTCGCCGTCGCTGTGGCCGGACCGCGCGCGACCGTCACGGTCCTGACGGTGCTTCCCCTCACCGGGCCACTGTTCGGCCTTGCCGTGGGCATCGACCTCCGCGACCTCTACCTGGGCTCGTCCCTGGCAACCATCTGCGTCGGGGCGGGCGTCGGCCTCGTGTGGGCCGGACGGTTCTGGTGCACCCGCATGGTCCGTCGTGCGGTGCGGCCATGAGCCCGTGGTCCTTCGTCGCGGCGGCCCTGCTCGCCGTGGCCGTCTTCGTGCTGCTGGGCTCCGACGACCAACCGCTCGAGCCTCATGCCCGAGCAGCATCGGAGGGTTCCGTCGAACGCGAGGGCCGCGCCGACCCCGACGGACGGCCTGACGGCGGGTCCAGATCAGGTCGCAAGACGTCGTCGGAGGTCGGCGACGGTGACGTGTCAGCGGCTCTTGCCCTGCTCGCACTGGCCTATCGCTCGGGCCTGCCCACGTGGGACGTCCTCGAAGCTGTCGCCGACGGACTCGACGGGCCAGCCGCGCGAGACCTCCGCCAGGTCGCCGCCGCACTGCGGTGGGGAGCCGACGAGAGCGAGGCCTGGGCCTCTGTCGGACCTGGCTGGGCTCCCGCCGCTCGCGCTGTCGCCATCGCGCACAGTGCCGGCGTGCCTCCCGGCGCGATGCTGCTGGCCGCCTCCGACGACCTGCGCGACGCCGAGCTCGAACGCCTCGAGCTGTCGGCCGCCAAGGTCGGCGTTCGGCTCGTCGCTCCGCTGGGTCTCGTCCTGCTGCCCGCCTTCTGCCTCACCACCGTGGCGCCTCTCGTCATCGCCCTCGCGGGGGACGTGCTCCGTGGATGAGCTGAGCCAGCCGTCCGGGCTGGAGCCACAACGGCGGACGACACCGCGAGGCGCGGCAGCAGCGCGCCGGACCCCCACGACGTCTCGAGCACCCGGCTCGGGCTGTGACAAGGAGAAGCCGATGAAGGAAGCACCGATGGGAAGGACCAGCGGAGGGGGCGGCCGATGAGGGGAGAATCATTGTCCCGCAGACTGATTCGTCGTCTGAGGGCCCTGAGGCGCGAGGTCGGGATGACGACGGCAGAGTACGCCGTGGGCATCATGGCCGCCTGCACGTTCGCGCTCGTGCTGCTCGGTGTGGTGAAGTCCGATGCCGTCCGCAGCGCTCTAACGGGCATCGTGCAGAGCGCGCTGGGGCTCGCCGGGTGACCCGACGACGCCCTCGCCCAGCTCGGCGAGAGCGCGGGATGGTGACGGCCGAGCTGGCCGTCGCCATCCCGTCCGTGGTCATCGTCCTGGCTCTCTGCCTCGTAGCCGTCAACGCGGCTGTCGACCAGATCCGGTGCATCGATGCCGCGCGCATCGCGAGCCGCGCGGCCGCCCGCGGCGACGATGCAGATCGCGTTCGGTCCCTTGCCGCGCAGGCCGCGCCCGAGGGTGCGCGTGTCGCCGTCACGGGAGCGGGCGGATCGGTGCGCGTCACGGTCACGGCGCGGACGGGCGGTTGGGGTGCGCTGCCCGGCTGGGACCTCGAGGCATCGGCGGAGACCCCTGTCGAGGCGGGGTCATGACGGCTGTCGGCGCTTCGGTAGTTCGGTGGACGAGGAGGGGCGCTCGCGACGCGGGCGCTGCCACTCTCTTGGCGCTGTCGATCGTTGCCGTCGTCCTGACGCTCGCAACCGGCGCGCTCATGGTGGGCTCAGTGGTCATCGCGAGCCACCGTGCACGGTTGGCCGCCGACCTCGGCGCCCTCGCCGGGGCAACGGCGGCGCAGCACCGACCCGACGCGTCGTCTGCCTGTGCGGCAGCCAGTCGGGTTGCACAGGCGAACGGGGCTGCGACACAGACGTGCTCGGTCGACGGAGCCGACGTGGAGCTCACCGTCGCGGTCAGTGCCTCACTGTGGCCGGCGCCCGCGACAGCGCGCTCTCGAGCCGGACCTGAACGATGACATGCCGGTCAGCGGTCCTGCCTGGCGTCCGCTGCGGGCCCGGGCGGGACCGGAGATGGACCTGCCGGTCAGCGGTTCTGCCAGCCTCAGGCGCGCCCCGGCTGCACTGAACGATGACCTCTCGTCAGCGGTTCTGCCAGGCGTCCGGGGCGCTGAGCAGCTGCCGCACTCGATCGGGCAGGTCGCCGGAGCGCAGGTCCTCGAGCGAGGTCTCGTCGAGCACCTCGCGCAGGCTCGCCCGAACCGCGACCCACAGGCTCGGCAGGTGCGACGCGACTCCCTGGTAGGCGGTCTCGTGCGGGCGAAGGCCGCGCACCTCGGCGAGCGGGCCGTCGACGGCGCGGAAGATGTCTCCCACGCTGATGGCGCCGCGTTCACGCGCGAGGACGTATCCGCCGCGCGCCCCTCGTCGGCTGAGCACGAGGTCGGCACGTCGAAGGTCCGCGAAGATGGCCTCGAGGAACTTGCGAGGCAGCTCCTGCCGGGTGGAGAGACTGTCGATGCTGATCGGTGCCGAGCCCTGCGCATCGGCTTCCGCGAGGATCAGCATGGCGCGGACCGCGTAGTCGACCCTCGCCGAGATGTCCATCCGAGCAGTCTGCCGCACCGGGGCTCGACCTGGGCACCCACTGTGGTGGCGCCGCACCTGGGTCGCCGCACCTAAGCCTGGTCTCGGCTGGACCACCTGGCCCGGACGTGGCTGAGGCGGCGAGGTGTCGTCCCCTCGCCGCCTCAGTCGTTCGGTGACCCGGTCGCCCGAGTCACCTGCACCCGTCCGTCGTGACGGGTGAGCTCCATGGAACACGCTATGCCGTCTCGCGAGGACCGTGCCGGACGGTCTCGGCCTGCATCGCCCGCCGTCGAGTACATACCCGCCGCGAGTCCGACTGCGTCTGGCAGACAGCAGGCCGGTCTGCTGGCCCGGCCTGCTGGGTCGATCTCCTGGCCGGTCCGCCGGCCCGGTCTGCTGGCCCGGTCTGGTGGCCCGGTCTGCTGGCCCGGTCTGCTGGCCCGGTCAGATCGCCAAGGCGGGGTCGATGTCCACGACGCTCGACCGCGCGACGGCGCGAGCGTGCACGGCCTCACCCTCGCGCAGCTGCAGCTCGGCAGCGTCCCGCCGGGTGATCTGAGCCGCGAAGCGCTCCCCGGAGTCGGCTCGCAGGTCGACGCGCACCTCGAAGCCGAGCGGCACGACGCGCTCGACGACCGCGTCGACGACACCGGGGGAGCCGGCGACCTTCGCGTCGAGGGCGAGCGCAGTGGCCCGGTCGCGTTCGAGGACGATGTCGTGCGGGCGCACCAGCTGGTCGCCGAAGTGGGCGACGGAGCCGAGGAAGCCCATCACGAAGTCGTTGGCCGGTCGCTCGTAGAGCGTCACCGGGTCACCGACCTGCTCGATGCGGCCCTTGTTGAGCACCGCGATGCGGTCGGCGACGTCGAGCGCCTCCTCTTGGTCGTGGGTGACCAGCACCGTGGTGACGTGCACCTCGTCGTGGAGGCGCCGCAGCCACTGGCGCAGGTCGGTGCGCACCTTGGCATCGAGTGCTCCGAACGGCTCGTCGAGGAGCAGGACCTGGGGGTCCACGGCGAGGGCGCGAGCCAGGGCCATGCGCTGGCGCTGGCCGCCGGACAGCTGGGCGGGATAGCGATGGCGGAAGCCCTCGAGTCCGACGATCTCGAGCAGCTCGTCCACCTTCTTGTCGGTCTCGGCCTTGGGGCGCTTGCGGATCGTGAGGCCGAACGCGACGTTGTCGCGCACCGTCATGTGCTTGAAGGCGGCGTAGTGCTGGAACACGAATCCGATGCCGCGACGCTGGGGCGGCTCGTTCGTGACGTCTCGCCCCTGGATCGTCACGGCGCCTGAGTCGAGACCTTCGAGGCCGGCGATGGAGCGCAGCAGCGTCGACTTGCCCGAGCCGCTCGGCCCGAGCAGCGCGGTCAGCGACCCGCTCGGGATGTCGAGGCTGACATCGTCGAGGGCGGCGAACGACCCGTAGTTCTTGTGGGCGTTGGTCACGGTGATCATCGGTCGCTCCTCTTGCGGTCGAGCACGGTCATGAGCAGCAGCACGACGAGCGCGATGCCCATGAGCAGAGTGGCGGCGGCATACGCGCCGTAGGTGTTGTGATCGTCGATGTAGCGCGAGTGGACGAGCAGCGTCAGCGTCTGCGAGACCCCGGGGAACCCGGACGACACCATGATCACGGCGCCGAACTCGCCGAGGGCGCGGGCGACGGTGAGGACGATCCCGTAGGTCAGGCCCCACCGGATGGCCGGGAGCGTGATCCGCCAGAAGGTCTGCCACCGGTTGGCGCCGAGCGTCGAGGCGGCCTGCTCCTGCTCCTGGCCGATCTCGTGGAGCACCGGCTCGACCTCACGGACGACGAACGGCAGCGTGACGAAGAGCGTCGCGATGACCATGCCGGGCAGCCCGAAGATCACCTTGAAGCCGGCGTTGTCGAGGCCACCGAACCAGCCGCCAGCGCCCCACAGCATGATCAGGGCGACGCCGACCACGATGGGCGAAACGGCGAACGGCAGGTCGACGACCGCCTGGAGGAGGCCGCGGCCACGGAACCGTCCCCGCACGAGGGCCAGCGCCGTGGCCACTCCGAAGACCACGTTGAGCGGCACGACGATCGCCACGATGAGCAGCGAAAGGTTGGTCGCCGACTTGGCAGCGGGCGTCGAGATCGATGCGATGAACTCGCCGAGTCCCGGCGAGAACGTGCGCCACAGGATGACCGCGATCGGCACGGCCAGCAGCGCGAAGAGGTAGCCGAGCGCCACGACGCGCAGCGAGATGCGAGTGCCTCGGGAGATCCTCATACGTCACGCTCCTCGCGCCGCTGGCTGCGGTTCGAGAGCACACGCAGGACGAGCAGTGTCACGAACGCGATGACGAGCAGCGCCACCGACACGGCGGCGGCGTTGAGTGGCCGGTCGATCTCGATCTGCTGCTGGATGTACTGCGAGGCCACCTGCGTCTCGCGCGGGATGTTGCCGCCGATGAGCACGACCGAGCCGTACTCGCCGATGGCACGCGCGAAGGCGAGCCCGGTGCCGCCGAGCACTGCGGGTGCGAGGGTCGGCAGCACGATGCGGCGGAACGTCGTCCAGTTCGAGGCGCCGAGCGAGGCCGCGGCCTCCTCGACCTCGCGGTCGGCCTCGATGAGCACCGGCTGCACCGAGCGCACCACGAAGGGCAGCGTGACGAACAGGAGCGCGACGACGACGCCCCACCGGGTCGCGTTGAGCTCGACGCCGATGGGGCTGTTCGGGCCGTAGAGCGAGAGCAGCACGATGCTTGCCACGATCGTCGGCAGCGCGAACGGCAGGTCGATGAGGGCGTTGACGAGGCGCTTGCCCGGGAACTCGTCGCGCACGAGCACCCACGCCACGAGGGTGCCGAGCACGGCGTTGACGACTGCCACGACCGCCGACACGAGCACGGTGACCCAGAGCGCGGCAAGCGCGGTCGGCGCGGTGACGGCGTCCCAGAAGCCGGAGAGGCCCTCGTCGAACGACGCGACGGTGAGGGCCGCGAGCGGCAGCAGCACGATGACGCTGAGCCACAGGGTCACGACCCCGACGCCGAGGGGCCGGGCGAGGCCGAGGCGGCGGCGGGGTCGGCTCGGTGCGCCTGGACCGCCCTCCGTGTCGTCGGGACCAGTCAGGGGGCGTATGCCGTCCTGCCCACTGGTCTCGTGCGCCTGCTCGTGCGCCTGCTCCTGCGTCTGCTCGTCTGCGTGCTCATCGTGGCGCTGCTCGTGGGGGCGCTCCTCGTCGGTGCGCTGCTCGGCCGGCCCGGCGCCTGCGCCCGGACGCGCCGGCAGGGGCGCCGCGGCTGCGGCACCCCTGCGCTGGTGGATCCGGGCAGTCACTGTGTCGCCTGGTCGTAGATCTTGGCGATGTCACCCACGTCCTTCTTGAACAGCGTGGAGTCGACCTTCTTCCAGCCGCCGAGGTCGGCGATCGTCCAGAGCTTCGTCGGCGCCGGGAACTTCGAGGCGAACTCCTTGGCCACGGTGGCGTCGACCGGGCGGAAGCCTGCCCCGGCCAGCAGCCTCTGGGCCTCCGGCGTGTAGAGGTAGTCGTTGAACGCCGTGGCCTTGGCCAGGTTCTTGCTGGCCTTGAGCACAGCTGCCGGGTTCTCGATCTTGAACGTCGTGGGCGGCGTGACGTGCTGCACCGGGTCGCCGTTCTTCTCGACGAAGAGGGCCTCGTTCTCGTAGCTGAGGAGTACGTCCCCACTGCCCTGCAGGAAGGCCTCGGTGGCCTCACGACCCGACTTCGGCTGGATCTTGACGTGGTCCTTGACGAGCGAGGTCACGTAGGCGAGCCCGGCGGCCTTGTCGGCCCCGCCCTCGCTCTTGGCGGCATACGGCGCGAGCAGGTTCCACTTGGCCGAGCCTGACGAGAACGGGTTGGGCGTCACGACCTGGATGCCTGGCTTCAGCAGGTCGTCCCAGTCCCTGATGCCCTTCGGGTTGCCCTTGCGGACGACGATCGTGACGACGGAGCCGAAAGGAATTCCCTTGTGCTCGTTCGCATTCCAGTTGGCATCGACGAGGCCGGCGTCGACCAGGCGGGTCACGTCGGGCTCGACCGAGAAGTTGACGAAGTCCGCCTCGGCGCCGGCGGCGACCTTGCGGCTCTGGTCGCCCGAGGCGCCATAGCTCTGCTGGAACTGCACGCCCTTGCCGGCATCGGTCTTCTGGAAGGCCGGGATGACGACGTCGAAGCCGACCTTGGGGACGGCATACGCGAAGAGGTTGATCGTGCTGGTCGCGGCACCGGCCGCGGTGGAGCCGGGCTGGTCCACGGTGTCACTGGCCCCGCTGCCGGCGCACGCCGACAGGCCCAGGGCGGCGGTGACGGCGATGGCGGCGAGGGCGATGGGTGCACGTCGCATGGATGGGCTCCTGAGGGGTGTGACGGTGGAGGTCGCGTGGGTGGTCGGTCACGCGGCGTGGACGAGTCGTGCCCAGGGGAGAGCGGGATGCTTTCCTATCTGTTGCATGGGAGTTTCGAATAGGCGGGCGTTACCGGTCAAATAACTCTGGATTATGTCTCAGAGTGTGGTCGAGCCACGCCATCACCGCCGGCTCCACCGCCACGGTGCGTCGGGGTCAGCCCTCGGTCGACAGCGATCGCACACGCAGGACGGGCCCGACCATCGAGCTCGTCAGCACGTCGGTGGCCGGGTCGCCGCTCACGGTCACCCGGGCGCCTGGCTCGGCCTCCAGTGCCCACCCGGCCGGGAGCAGCAGCTCCCACGTCGTGCCGTCGTCGGAGTCGAGCACGAGCGGGTGCATCTCCACCTCGGCACGCCGCAGCGTGCCGCGCACGACGATGGTGGGCGCGGGGCGCGACGTCGCTGCGGCTGCTGCCTGACGAAGCCGCTCGCGGTCAGCGTCCGACGGAACATCTTGCGCCCCCAGGGAATCCGGCCGACCTCCGCCCGGACGCCGAGCGGGGAGGCCCCGGCGGCTGCCGGGACCTCCCCGTCGTTCGGGGCCGGACGGCCCCCGTTGGTTGTTCACCCCTAGGGCACGTCCACGCGGACCACGGTCGGGTTCGGCATGCCCGTGGCACCGGAGTATGCGACCGAGCCGAGCCACTTGCCCGAACCCAGGGCGCCGAAGCCGAGAGCGATCGTGCCCTTGCCTCCGGTCGCGGCGGTGGCCGGGGCCGTCACCGTCATGTTGCCGGCGGAGGTTGAGCCGAGCACCCACTGGTTGAGCGTGAAGTTCGCCGTCGCGCCCGTCACCGCGAAGCCGTGGACGACGACCCGGTAGTCGCCTGCCGTCGGGTTGACCAGGTTGGCCTCCTCGACGGAGCCGCCGTTGCCGCTCTGGGCCACGAGGGTCGTGCCCTTGTAGACGTAGAGGTCCAGGTCGTCACCGGCGCCGCTCGACCCGAAGAGGGCGAACCGGGCGTACGTCGTTTCGGCCGGAATCGTCACCGTCGTCGACGAGAGGCTGCTGGCCGGAGCCGTGTCGATGTCGTCGGTGGGGTCGTCGGCGACCGAACCAGGAGTCAGGGTCGCCTTGACCAGACCGCGCGGGGCCGCCGTGAAGGGACCGTCGTAGCCGAAGGTGACGTCGTAGGACGTGCCCGACGGCGGGGCGGTGACCGTTGCCGGGGCAGCGAGCGCCACGGGCCTGACCACGAGCGGCGAGCGCACGGCGTGCGTGCCGTCGGACCAGGTGAGGAAGCCGCCCGTGTAGCTGCCGATCGCAGCGGTCGTCCGGGTGAACTTCACCGTGAACGTGCCCTTGGCCCCCGGCGGGAGGGAGAGGGTCGCGGGACTCACGGTCGCGGTGACCCCGTCGAGCCCGGTGACCGTGGGCTTGTAGGTGGCGGCGGTCGTTCCGACGTTGGTGACCGTGCGGGTCACCGTCTGCGTGCCGGCCAGGTCACCGATGGCGATCGAGGCGACGTTGAAGTCGCTCGGGTCGGTCTTGAAGCCGGCCTTGGTCAGCGCGTCGCACGTCGCCGAACCGACGGCGTTGGACGAGCCACACAGGAAGGCGAGCCAGTCGTTGAAGCCGTTGTCGTAGACGAGGCCCGGGTCTGCCGCCGAGTTGGGCCGGATGTGGCCCGCGCCCTGACGGAAGATCTTCGTCGCGGTCGTGACGTTGTCTAGCACGTCGTAGGCGGACGTCATGAGCGCGCTCTTGATCGCCATCGGCGACCAGCTCGGGTGCTGCTGCTTGAGCAGGGCCGCGACTCCGGCGACGTGCGGGGCCGACATCGAGGTGCCCGACTCGAGGTTGAAGCTGTCACCGCCGGTGGACGGAGAGACGGCCGCGAGGATGTCCTGGCCGGGCGCGATGACGTCCGGCTTCAGCACGTCTCCGCTGCCGGCCAGCATCGGACCACGTGAGGAGAAGCTGGCCGTGAACGGCGCCGGCTGGCTCGAGTCGACGTAGCCGTGGATCGATGCCTTGGCGGTGGAGCCGGCACCGACGACGTACGCGTTGAGCGCGTCGTACTTGTCGCTCTCGAGGTGCACGGTGGGGACGGAGTGGAAGTCGGCGACGGTGCCGCCGATGGCCGGCGGCACGTTGACCAGGACCATGCCGATGCCTCCGGCCTGCTGGACGGCGAGGCTCTTGTCGACGCGGGCGTTGTCGCCGCGCTCGCAGACCACGATCTTGCCGGCCACCTTGGCCGGGTCGAGGTCGTTGAGCGCGCCGGTGCCCGTCTCGCTCGAGTGGCACTGGGCCGCAGTCGCGACGGGCACACCTGAGCGGGCGACGTCGCGGGCGCGCACGAGGGCGCCGCTGACGTCCTTGGTCGCTGTGGAGGCGCCCGTCATGACGGTGCCGTTGCCGAGCGTGAGGTCGCCGAGGCTGGCGCGCGGGTGCGTGCCGGCGGCGACGGTCGTGATCCAGGGGGACGGGTGCGCCACCGTGGACGGCGTCGGGCCGCTGTTGCCGGCGGAGGCGGAGACGAAGACTCCCGCGTCGGCGGCGAACAGGAAGGCGATCTCGGTCGGGTCGGCGAAGTTCGTCGACGTCCCGCTGATCGAGAAGTTGATGACGTCGACGCCGTCAGCGACTGCCTGGTCGATGGCGGCGACGATGTCGGAGCCGGATCCGCTGGCCGTGTCGCCGGACTGCGTCGACCACAGGGCCTTGTAGACCGAGATGCGGGCGCGAGGGGCCATGCCGCTGATGCCGTTGGGGGCCAACGGGGCCGTCTTGCCCGTCACCGGGACGGCGAAGTTGCCGCCAGCGGTGCTCGCGGTGTGGGTGCCGTGGCTGTTGTAGTCGCGGGCGGAGTTGAACTCCCACGGACGGTCACGGTCGATGCCGGCGTTGCCGCCCTGGCCCGCGTTGAAGTACTGCGCGCCGATCAGCTTCTTGTTGCAGAGGGAGTTGTTCCACTGCTCACCGTTCTGGCACTTGGCGTTCCATCCGGGGATCTGCTGGAAGGCCAGCTTGCCGGTGGCCGCGCGCGTCGGGACGCCCTTGGCGTCGACGCGGTCGCTGAACGACAGCGACTCGGGCCAGATGCCTGAGTCGATGTCGCCGATGACGATTCCCTCACCGGCGTTCTTCGTGCCGCCGAGCTGCTCCCAGAGGCCGCCCTTGTCGGTGAGCCCGAGGAAGCCCGGCGTCGTCGACGTGTCGATGGTGTAGGTCTGCTGCTTCGACACGGCGAGGACGCCGGATGTCGAGCGCAGCGCCTTGGCCTGCGCACCCGTGAGGCGGGCGGCGAAGCCGTTGTAGGTGTACGCGTAGTCGTACAGGCGCGAGGTCGCGCCGACGGAGCGCAGGGCGTTGCCGTGCTTGCTCTTGAGGTTGTCGGTCCACCGGCTCACTGCTGCCGACGTGACGTCGATCTTCTTCCCCTTGGCGGGCTTGGTCGCCGCGTAGCCGGCGGTGGAGCCGTCGTAGGCGATGACGGGCAGATCGGCCATCTGGACGATGTAGACGCCGTCCGTGTCGAGGCGGTCGGCCGCGGGCGCGGCAGCAGGGGCCGTCGACACGGAGGCCGGAGCGGCATCGGCCGCTCCCGTCCCGGCGACGCTGAGGGCAAGCGGCACTGCGGCGAGCGCAGCAAACCATCGACGATTCATGGTTCTCCTGAGGTGTGTTCCCCGAGCCGGCGCATGGGCGGACTGCTGCACCCGTGTGGGATGGACCATAACCGCGGAGTGCCTCTCTTGGGGAGGCTTCCAGGCCACCGACTTTTCCGGCGCGCGTCTCGGGAGCCGCACGTCAGGGCTGCTCAGAGCCCCGCGAACCGACGTTCTTCCGCGCGGCTGACCGAACTGTCCCAACTGACCGAACTGTTCCAGCTGACCGAACTGGCTGTTCTGTCCGGTCGCTCGATCGTCGGCCCCGGGCCGTCTCGCCGGCGTGAGTCAGGGTGAGGTCGAGCAGGGCGATGGCACCGGCCTTGTCGAGGGGCTCGTTGCCGTTGCCGCACTTCGGGGACTGCACGCACGACGGGCAACCGGATGCGCACTCGCACGCCGCGATCGCGTCCCGGGTCGCCGACAGCCACGCCCGCACCCGGCGGTAGCCGCGCTCGGCGAAGCCCGCCCCGCCCGGGTGCCCGTCGTAGATGAGGATCGTCGGCAGCCCGGTGTCGGGGTGCAGCGCCGTCGACACCCCGCCGATGTCCCACCGGTCGGCGGTTGCGAAGAGGGGCAGCATGCCGATCGCCGCGTGCTCCGCCGCGTGCGCCGCACCGGGTATGCCGGCGTCCTCCACGCCGGCCGACGCGAGCTGCTCGACGGGCATCGTCCACCACATCGCCTTGGTGGCGAGCGACCGCGGAGGCAGGTCGAGGGGGTGCTCGCCGAGCACCTCGCCGCCGGGCAGCCGGCGCAGGAAGGAGGTGACCTGGTTGCGCACCGTCACGTGCCCGAAGGAGCAGCGCAGCGGCCCCCACTGCTCGTGCTCTACCTCGTGCACGATCTGGAAGTCGCTCACCGACTGCGCCTGCGTCGTCCAGCCGGGGTCACCGCGTACGGCGAAGGCGGCGTGGTCGTCGAGCTGCAGCTCGGTGACGACCCACGTCTGGCCCTGGTGCAGGTGCACTGCGCCCGTGTGGACCTGGGCGTGGGCGGCGGCCTCGTCGACCGTGCCGACCACTCGACCGGTGCGAGTCTCGATGATGCGCACCGGCTCACCTGCCCCGCGCAGCGACAGGTGGTCGGCCGGCCGGTCCTCGCGGCCCCAGAACCAGCCTCTGGGCCGTTTGCGCAGGATGCCGCGGTCGACGAGCGCGTCGAGGAGCGACCGGGTCTGCGCGCCGAAGACCGCGAAGTCGGCCTCGGTCAGCGGCAGCTCGGCGGCCGCGGCGGCCAGGTGCGGCGCCAGCACGTGCGGGTTGTCGGGGTCGACGACCGTTGCCTCGATGCCGCGACCGAAGATCGCCTCGGGGTGGTGCACCACGAAGGTGTCGAGCGGGTCGTCGGCGGCGACGAGCACCGCGAGCGAGCGCTCGCCCGACCGTCCGGCGCGCCCCGCCTGCTGCCACAGCGACGACAGCGTGCCCGGCCAGCCGGCGAGCAGCACGGCGTCGAGCCCGCTGACGTCGACGCCCAGCTCGAGGGCGTTGGTCGCCGCCAGGCCGAGCAGCTCCTTCGAGCGCAGCGCCTTCTCGAGCTCACGGCGCTCCTCGGGCAGGTAGCCGCCGCGGTAGGCCGCGACCCGGTGCTCTTCGGTGACCGACACGCGCTCGCGTGCGATCCGGGCGACGACCTCGACCCCGGCACGCGACCGAGCGAAGGCGACGGTCTGCACGTGCTCGCGTACGCAGCCGGCGAGCAGCTCACCGGTCTCGGCCACGGTGCTGACCCGCTTGATCTGGCCGCTCTCGTCGACGAGCAGCGGAGGCTCCCACAGGGCGAAGGTCATTGACGCCCGAGGGGACGTGTCACGCGTGACCGGGAGGACCGGCATACCCAGCAGTCGCGAGGCGTGCTCCTCGGGGTCGGCCACCGTGGCGGAGGCGAAGACGAAGGTCGGCTCGGACCGGTAGCGGGCCGCGACCCGGCGCAGCCGCCGCAGCACCGCCGCCATGTGGGCGCCGAAGACGCCCTTGTAGACGTGGCACTCGTCGACGACGACGTAGCGCAGGGCGCGGAGGAACGAGCTCCAGCGCTCGTGGCCGGGGAGCAGCGAGTGGTGCAGCAGGTCGGGGTTGGTGAGCACGAGGTTGGCGTGGTCGCGGATCCAGCGGCGCTCGTCGGTCGGGGTGTCGCCGTCGTAGGTCGCCGGCCGCACCTGGGGCAGCGCGAGCGCCCCGATGCGGCTCAGCTGGTCGGCCGCCAGCGCCTTGGTCGGGGAGAGGTAGAGCGCCGTCGCGCCACGTCCGTTCGGGGCGCCGGCGCCAGAGACGAGGTCGCTGAGGATCGGCAGGTGGTAGCCGAGGCTCTTGCCGGAGGCCGTTCCCGTGCTGACGACGACATGGCGTCCTGCATGGGCGGCCTCGGCCACCTCGACCTGGTGCGCCCACGGCGACTCGATGCCGGACGCGAGCAGGGCCCCGAGCAGGGTCGGGTCGACCCACTCGGGCCACGGCGCGTGCACGGCCTCACGGGCCGCCACCTCGTGCACGTGGACGAGGCGTTCCGGGTGGTCACCGACGAGCGTGTGCAGGAGCTCCTCAGGCGACGGTCGCCGTGTGTTCGCTGCCCGGACGGCGGTGCCGCGGGCGGCGGGCGCCGAGCCGTGGCCGGACGGTTCCGGCACGGATCTGCTGGGCGCTGGCTCGCCGTTCATGTGGAGCAACCGTATGTCGTCGGGGTACGGTAACCGACGTGCGGGGCATGTTACTGCGCAGTCGGTCACGTCGGGGAATCGTGACCGGCGCAGTCCGGTCAGCACGACGACAGGAGCGGTTCGCCCCACCCGGGGGCGGCCGCACACACCACGAGTGTGGGGACAGGAAGGGGCACAGGTGGATCTCTCGATCACCCGAGCCAACCACGGCGACCAGACCGTGGTGCACCTCGGCGGCGAGATCGACGTCTACACGGCGCCGCTCGTCCGCGAGAAGCTCGACGAGCAGATCCAGGGCGGTCGCACCCAGCTGGTCGTCGACCTTACTGACGTGACGTTCCTCGACTCCACGGGCCTTGGCGTCCTCGTCGGTCGCCTCAAGCTGGCCCGCACCCGCGGTGGCTCGATGCGGCTCGTCGGCAAGGACGACCGCGTGCTCAAGGTCTTCTCGATCACCGGTCTCGACAAGGTCTTCGAGATCCACCCCGACCTCGACTCGGCCCTCGCGGCCGACTCGGCAGCCGCTGCCTCCGGCCCCTCCCAGGGCGAGACGTCCTGAGCGACACCCCTGTCGTCGACGAGCGCCTCGTCGCGCGGTTGCGCGAGGACCTGTCGGCGGCCGGTTTCACGGTCGACGGCGTCGCCGAGCGACTCGGACCTGTGGCGTCGGCGGCGCTGCACCGCGAGCAGCCGCTGCCGGCGCTCCTCGCCACCGAACCCGGCGGCGAGGCCCAGCCGGGTGAGGGCCGGCCTGCCGCCGAGCCCGATCCGTGCGGAACGCTGGTCCGCATCTTCACGCTGGGCCGAGCCGTGCCCGCCTCGGCGCTCGCGAAGGCGTTGCCGACGCTGACCGTCGAGGGTGCGGTGGCCCTCGGTCTCGTACGTCTCGAGAACGGCCGGGTCGGCTTCGGTGCCGACCGCGCACTGTCGGGCCGTCAGGCGGTGGCCACCTGCGACCTGCGTCCCTACGGCGACGACGCCCACGACTGGTGGGTCGCCTCCGACCTCTCCGAGCTGGCCGTGGGCGGCCCGCTCCGGGCCGACCACGTGCTCGGCATCGGGGGTGCCTCGACCACCCTCGCGTCGTGGACCGTGCGCCGCCCCGCAGCCCGGGCCCTCGACCTCGGCACCGGGTGCGGCGTGCAGGCGCTGCACCTCACCGCACACGCGGGCTCGATCGTCGCCACCGACATCTCCGAGCGGGCCCTCGCGTATGCCGCCTTCAACCTCGCGCTCGCCGCTTCCGCGGGTGCCGATGCCGTCCCCCGCGTCGAGCTGCTCGCGGGTGACCTGCTGGATCCCGTTGCCGGGCAACGGTTCTCGCTCGTGGTGAGCAACCCGCCCTTCGTCATCACGCCACGCGGCCAGGGCCTGCCCCTGTACGAGTACCGCGACGGCGGTCGGTCCGGGGACAGCATCGTGCGCTCGCTCGTGCGTCAGGTAGGCGGGGTGCTCGAGCCCGGAGGCATCGCACAGTTCCTCGGCAACTGGGAGGTGCCCGCCGGCCGTTCCTGGCGCGACATCTGGGACGAGTGGCTCGCCGAGCAGGCCGCCAACGGCGTCGCCCTCGACGCGTGGGTCGTCCAGCGCGAGTCGCAGGACCCCGCCGAGTACGCCGAGCTGTGGGCCCGCGACGGTGGCGCCAGCCCGGGCAGCGAGGCCCACTCGCAGCTGTATGCCGCCTGGCTGCGCGACTTCGCCTCCCGCGACGTCGAGTCGATCGGCTTCGGGGTCGTGACCCTGCAGCGCCCGGCCACCGAACGGGCGACGTGGCGCTCGCTGGACGAGGCACACGGCCCGGTGGCTGCGCCCATGGGCCCGGCCATCGACGCCGGCCTGCGGGCGCGCACCTGGCTGGCGGAGCACTCCGACGACGGCGTGCTCGACGTCGCCTGGTCCTGCGCGCCCGACGTCACCGAGGAGCGCCATGGCGTTCCGGGCGCCGACGACCCGACCGTGATCCTCCTCCGGCAGGGCGGAGGGCTGGGACGCGTCGTCCGTGCCGGCACGCTGCTGGCGGCATACCTCGGCGTGGCCGACGGTGAGCTCACCGCACGGGCAGCGCTCGACGCCATCGCGACGGTGCTCGAGCTCGACCCGACCGACGTTCGGACCGAGCTGGTCCCGCAGGTCCGCCACCTCGTCGCCGACGGCCTCCTCCTCTGACCTGAACGCTCGCATCACCCCGATCGAGAGAACGCTCCGTCACGCGTTCGTCGCCTGAAGGACAGCCGTCCCCGATCGAGAGAACGCCCCGTCATGACTACGCGTTCTCTCGATCGGAGGGATTGCGGGCTCCTTGTCGCTGCCGTTGGCGTAAACGGGTTGTGAGTGAGTGCTCACTCATTCAGAATGGTCCGGTGCGACAGCGAACGGGGCGAGCAGCGCCCATGCACCCGGACGACCGACGCGAGGCTCTCATCGGCGTCTTCCTCGATCTCGCGCACCGCGAGGGGCATGCGCCGACGACGAGCGAGATCGCCCGCGAGGCCGGCGTCGCCGAGGGCACGATCTTCCGCGTCTTCGCCACCAAGGACGCCCTGCAGGACGAGGCCGTGCAGACAGCCTTCTGCCCGGCCCCGGTGCGGCAGTCGATCGCGGCCATCGGCACCGACCTCCCCGTGCGCGACCGGCTCGTGGCGTTCACGACGATCATGCAGCGACGCTTCACCGAGGTCTTCGGGCTGATGGGTGCGCTGGGACTGACCGAACCGCCGAACCGCGGCCCGCACCTCGCCTGCTACGCAGCGGGTCGGCACCTGCGCGGCGCCACCGACGCGGGCGCCGAGGACTGCGAGCCCCACCAGCCCCTCCTCGACACGATCCACCAGCTGGTGCTCGGCGAGGGCGACGCGTTCGTCGTGCCGGCCCGCGACGTCGTGCACCGCATCCGGCTGCTCTGCTTCTCGGGCAGCCACCCCGGCATCGCCGACGGCATGACCCTGACGCCCGAGGAGATCGTCGACACGGTCCTCTACGGGGTCGTCGCCCGCCCCGCCGCCCGGCCGGCCGGCGACAGCCGCCCCAGCGGCCCCAGCGGTCTCGGCATCGCCGAGCTCTACACGCAGCTCGGCGGCGACGCCACCCGCCTTCTCGGAGAGGAGCACCGGCATGCAAGAGCCGTTGACCCTCACCCGGCATGAGGCCCTGGCGTCCTCCACCGGCCCGATCATCTCCACCGACCACACCCACCGAAAGGCATCCGCATGCTGATGCGACTGCTCCGCAGCCACCTGCGGCCCTACGGGGGCGAGATCTCGCTCATCGTGCTGCTGCAGCTCGTGAGCACCCTCGCCTCCCTCTACCTGCCCAGCCTCAACGGCGAGATCATCGACGACGGCGTGGCCAAGGGAGACACCGGCTTCATCGTGCGCCACGGCGGCCTCATGCTCGGCGTCAGCGTCGTGCAGATCGCCGCCGCGGTCGGCGCGACCTACCTCGCCGCGAAGGTCGCCATGGGGATGGGCCGCAACCTGCGCGCCCACATCTTCGGCACCGTCGTCGACTACTCCGCCCAGGAGGTCGCGAAGTTCGGGGCTCCCACCCTCATCTCGCGCAACACCAACGACGTCACCCAGGTGCAGATGGTGACGTTCATGGCGTTTGCGCTGCTCGTCACGACGCCGATCATGATGGTCGGCGGCGTCATCATGGCGCTTCGCGAGGACGTCGGCCTGTCATGGCTGGTCGCGGTCGCCGTGCCGCTGCTGGGCCTCTGCGTGGGCCTGGTCATCTGGCGGATGGTGCCGTGGTTCGGGCGCATGCAGACCTCGCTCGACGGCGTGAACCGGGTGCTTCGCGAGCAGATCACCGGCATCCGCGTCGTCCGCGCCTTCGTGCGCGAGGGCCACGAGGAGCAGCGGTTCTCCGAGGCCAACGCCACCCTGACCGAGGCCGGCCTCCGCGTCGGCCGGCTGATGGCGTTCGTCTTCCCGATCGTGATGTTCATCTTCAACCTGTCGTCGGTCGCCGTGCTGTGGTTCGGTGCGCACCGCATCGCCACGGGTGACATGCAGATCGGCGCGCTGACGGCGTTCCTCAGCTACCTCATCCAGATCCTCATGGGCGTCATGATGGCGACCTTCATGGCCACGATGATCCCCCGCGCCGCGGTGTCGGCCGGCCGCATCCAGGAGGTGCTCGACACGACCTCGTCGGTGGGCGAGTCGGTGCAGCCGCTGCCGATCAAGGTGGCGAGGGCCGGTGTCGAGCTCGTCGACGTCGACTTCCACTACCCGGGCGCCGAGAACGCCGTGCTCCACGACGTCTCGTTCTCGGCCGAGCCCGGCCGCACGACCGCGATCATCGGGTCGACCGGCGCGGGCAAGACGACCCTCATCGGTCTCGTGCCGCGCCTTTTCGACGTCTCGTCCGGGCGGGTCAAGGTCGGCGGTGTCGACGTGCGCGACCTCGCGCTCGACGACCTGTGGTCACGCATCGGCCTCGTGCCGCAGAAGCCGTACCTCTTCAGCGGCACCGTGGCGACCAACCTGCGCTACGGCAACCCCGATGCCACCGACGAGGAGCTCTGGGACGCCCTGCGCATCGCGCAGGCCCAGGACTTCGTCGAGAGGATGGACGGCGGACTCGACGCCGCGATCGCCCAGGGTGGCACGAACGTCTCGGGCGGCCAGCGACAGCGCCTCGCGATCGCCCGCGCGGTGGTCAAGCGACCCGACGTCTACCTCTTCGACGACTCGTTCTCGGCGCTCGACCTCGCGACCGACGCGCGGCTGAGGCAGGCCCTGCGGCCGGTCACGCGTGAGAGCGCCGTCGTCATCGTGGCCCAGCGCGTCTCGACGATCGTCGACGCCGACCACATCGTCGTGCTCGAGGACGGCCGCGTCGTCGGCCGGGGCACCCATGACCAGCTCCTCGACTCCTGTGAGACCTACCAGGAGATCGTCGAGTCCCAGCGCAGCGCGGAGGAGGCGGCCTGATGGCCGAAGGAGTCAAGAGCGCCGAGGAGAAGGCCGCCGAAGCACGACGCGGCCCGGCCCGACGCGGCGGACCGCCACACATGCAGCTGGGCCAGCCCGGCGAGAAGTCGCTCGACTTCGGCCCCTCGGCCAAGCGCCTGCTCGGCCTGCTGCGCCCCGAGCGCACCAAGCTGGTCGTCGTCGTCACGCTCGCCGTCGTCAGCGTCGTGCTCAGCTCGATCGGCCCGAAGATCCTCGGGCGCGCGACCGACATCATCTTCGCCGGAGTCATCGGCAGCACCGTCAAGGTGCCGCCGGGCACGACGAAGCAGCAGCTCGTCGACGGGCTGCGCGCGAACGGCCAGACCACGTATGCCGACCTGCTGGCCAACGTGGACTTCACCCCGGGCGTGGGCATCGACTTCGAGGCCCTCAAGGGCGTCCTGCTGCTCGTCGTCGTGCTCTTCGCGATCGCCTCGCTGCTCATGTGGGTGCAGGGCTGGGTGCTGCAGGGGCTGCTCCAGCGCACGATGTTCCGGCTGCGCCAGGACGTCGAGGCCAAGCTCAACCGCTTGCCACTGCCGTACTTCGACCGGCAGCCTCGCGGTGAGGTGCTCTCGCGCGTCACCAACGACATCGACAACGTCTCGATGTCGCTGCAGCAGACACTCTCCCAGCTGCTCACCTCGCTGCTCACCGTCGTCGCCGTGCTCGGCATGATGTTCTGGATCTCATGGCTGCTCGCGCTCATCGCGCTCGTCACGATCCCCGTCTCGGTGATGGTGACCGCGGCCATCGGCAAGCGCTCGCAGAAACTGTTCATCCAGCAGTGGCGCAACACCGGTGAGCTCAACGGCATCATCGAGGAGACCTTCACCGGGCACGGTGTGGTCAAGGTCTTCGGCCGCCAGAAGGAGGCCGAGGCGGCCTTCGAGACGAAGAACGACGAGCTCTTCGGGGCCGCGTTCGGTGCCCAGTTCATCAGCGGCATCATCATGCCGACGATGATGTTCGTCGGGAACCTCAACTACGTGCTCGTCGCCGTGGTCGGCGGCCTGCGCGTGGCGAGCGGCTCGATGAGCCTCGGTGACGTCCAGGCGTTCATCCAGTACTCCCGCCAGTTCACCCAGCCGCTGACGCAGGTCGCCTCGATGGCCAACGTGCTGCAGTCCGGTGTCGCCTCGGCCGAGCGCGTCTTCGAGGTGCTCGACGCCGAGGAGCAGCAGCCCGACGCAGGCGCGCCGGCGACGATCGACGACCCGCACGGTGCGGTGGCCTTCGAGGACGTCTCGTTCAGCTACGTCGCCGACAAGCCGCTCATCGAGAACCTCGACCTGTCGGTGAGCCCCGGCCAGACGGTGGCCATCGTCGGCCCGACCGGCGCCGGCAAGACGACGCTCGTCAACCTGATCATGCGGTTCTACGAGCTCGACGGCGGGCGCATCACGCTCGACGGCGTCGACATCCGCGACCTGACGCGACACGGCCTGCGCTCGCGCATCGGCATGGTGCTGCAGGACACGTGGCTGTTCGGCGGCACCATCCGCGACAACATCGCGTACGGCCGTCCCGGCGCCAGTGACGAGGAGGTCCTGGAGGCGGCCCGAGCCACCTACGTCGACCGCTTCGTGCACTCGCTGCCCGACGGCTACGACACCGTCCTCGACGACGAGGCGAGCAACATCTCGGCCGGTGAGAAGCAGCTCGTCACGATCGCCCGGGCGTTCCTGTCCGACCCGGCGCTGCTCATCCTCGACGAGGCGACGAGCTCGGTCGACACGCGCACCGAGCTGCTCGTCCAGCAGGCCATGGCGGCGCTGCGCTCCGACCGCACGAGCTTCGTCATCGCGCACCGTCTCTCGACGATCCGCGACGCCGACCTCATCCTCGTCATGGAGGACGGCCGCATCGTCGAGCAGGGCTCGCACGCCGAGCTGCTCGCCCGCGACGGCGCGTACGCGAGGCTGTATGCCGCGCAGTTCTCGGGTGCCGCGGCCGACCTCGACGAGGAGGCCGCGGGCCCGCCGTCGCCTCCGGAGCTGGCGGGCGTCGGCGCCGGGGCACCCGGTCCGGGCGGGGGACCGGGAGTGCCCGCCCCCGACAACGCGGTGCCCGCCGACCCGCGCGGCGACTGACAGGTCCCGAGCGGCCCCACGCGTACGCGAGGGGTTCCGTGTCGCACGGAAGTGGCCCCCTTGCCCGACTGGGTGAGGGGGCCACTCCGTTGCGTCGCTCGAGGCGCCGAGCGGCCGGCGTCGACCGGGTGACCGGTCGGTGTTGCATCGAGGAGACCGTCGCGGAGTGCCCTCACAAGCCACTGACCATCTTGTGATGCACTGTGGCGCACGGTGATTCGGTGGCCCAGCTCGGGCTAGACCTCGAGCTTGTGGGCTCCGGGTCCGAGGTTCGCCTGCCAGTCGGCGGTGTTGTTGAGGGCGCACGTCGTGAGGCTGAGGCAACCGCAGCCGATGCAGCCGTCGAGGTCGTCCCGCAGCTTCTCGATGCGGCGGATCTGCTCGTCGAGCCGCTCGCGCCAGGCACGCGACAGCCGGGCCCAGTCGCGAGCCGTGGGGGTGCGCTGCTCGGGCAGGGTCGCGAGTGCCGCCCCGATCTCGTCGAGCGACAGCCCCACCCGCTGCGCGGCCCGGATGAACGAGACGCGCCGGATGGTGGCCCGCTCGTAGCGGCGCTGGTTGCCGGTGGTGCGCACCGCCGTGATCAGCCCGAGGTCCTCCCAGTAGCGCAGCGCCGACGTGGCCGCACCCGTTCGGTGCGCCACCTCGCCGATGGTCAGCGCCGACATCTCAGGCGATCCTCGCCTCGCGCAGCCGGGACACGATCTCGGTGACGGTCTCGTCGGGGGTCTGCTGCGAGCTGTCGAGCCAGAGCCCGATGTGCGGCGTCTCGGCGCGCACCTTGAGGTCGAAGTCGCGGATCGACCACAGGTCGCCGTAGCCGACCTTGGTGCGCTCGGACTCTCGCCGCATGACCGTGCCGACGTCGGGCGCGAGCATCACGAGGCTGAGCGGTCTGGCCGTGACCTGCTCGAGGAAGGGCATCAGGCTCGTGCCGACGAAGAGGTCCTGCACGACGACCGTGAAGCCGGCGTCGGCGTACGTGTCGGCGGTGCGAGCCGTGATGCGGTGGCGCAGCTCCAGCTGTCGCTCGGCCTCCGGGTCGCCGTGCGGCGACATGTCAGCGCGGCCGCGCACGACGACGCGGCGGAACTCGTCGCCGCGCAGGTGCACCGCACGGGAGAAACGCTCGGCGAGGAGCTGGGACACGGTCGACTTGCCCGCAGCCATGACGCCGGTGACGACGATGACTTGAGGGCGATCGACATCGGCGTGGAGGGACCGGTCGCTCACAGATCACAACCCTAGGGGGCCGTGGGCGAAATGTCGCCAGACTTCAGGTGAAGTTCAAGTCGAGTGCCCAGTTCCCGACGTCGGCAAGTGAGCACTCGACTTCGGGGGCAGGGGATTGGGGGTCGAGTGCCCAGTTGCCTACGTGCCCGCGTATCCACGGACCTTCGTGTCCACGGGTTGCTTGCGTATGCCGGAGGGCGGGTCAGGCGTACGCGTCGACCTCGTCGGGGGTGGCGCGCCGGACGACGACGCGCGTCCAGGCACCCACGTAGAGGCGGTCGTCGTCGTCGAGCTCGGTCTTGGGGCCGACGGAGATTGCGCGGTCGGGCAGCGGACCGGAGGCCGGGCCGACGAAGGTCCCGTTCGAGCTGCCGAGGTCCTCGACGAACCAGCGGGAGCCGTCGGTCGTCAGCTGCGCGTGACGCCGGCTGACGCCGGGGTCGGACGACAGGTCGATCTCGGGCTTGGTGTTGCGGCTCGTCGACACCCGGCCGAGCAGGACGCTGCGGTGGCGCAGCGGCATGATCGTCGGCAGCCCGGGCGACGGGCACGGGTCGTCGGCCTCCTGGGTCTGGTACCAGTCGGGGTCGACCCACACCTCGGCCAGCCACTCGAACCCCGTGCCGTTGCCGTCGGCCTCGGTCGGGGAGGACCCGGCAGCGACGTCGCCCGACGTGGCAGCCTCGCCCGCGGCAGCGCGTGCCGCCTGTGCCTCGTCGGCGGTGACCGGGTCGCCGTCCGGCTGGGTGTCCTCGAGGTCGCCGGGTCCGGCAGCGGGATCACGGGGCATGGCGCCGGTGGTGAAGTCGTAGCCGCAGGCTTCGCAGAAGAGCGCGCCGTCGGGGTTCTCGGTGTGGCAGTTCGGGCACTCGAGGGCCGTCGGCGCTGCCGGGGCCGAGACGGCCTCGCCGGGCGCGCCCGCTGCACTCGACGGCATACCCGGTGGCGGGTCGAGGTCCAGGGACGAGGCGGACGCGCCGGACGAGCCTCCCGAGCCGCCCGTGGCGGCGGGGTCGCCACCGGCTGCCGGGGTGCTCCCGGTCGCCGGCTGCGCGCTCGCGTCGATGGGCGAGCCGCACGTGTCGCAGTAGTCGTCGGCTTCGGACGTGTGCCCGTTGGGGCAGACCGCGCTCACCGGCGCACCCGGCTCGTCTTCGTGGACGCGGTATCGAGCGACATCTCGTCGATCTTCGAGGCGCCCTTCTTGAGGCGCACGGTGCCGGTGTCGGCGTCGTCGATCTCGACGACCTTGCGCAGGCGCGATGTCATCTCGTCGTTGCCGGTCAGGCCGGCGAGCTGCACCGCCCGGCCGAGCTTCGAGGTCGCGACGTCGTCCTGGCCTGCAGCCTTGGCGGCCAGGCCTTCCTGGATCACCGTCGCGAGCTCGGCCTGCCCCGTGTAGGCGGCCACGGCGGGGTCGATGCGCGTCGTCAGCGAGTCGTCGTTGCTCCACTTGGCCTTGACGAGCGCCTGCGCGACGGGGTCGCCGCCGAGGGAGAACTGCACGCGGGCCGCGAGCTGCTCCTGCCCCAGCGTGCGGGCAGGCAGGCGTACGGCGACGTGGTAGTCGCGGCTCTCGTCGGACCAGGCGCCGGTCGGGTAGGCGCCGGTGAGCGGGTTGACGACGGTGCGCCGAGACGTGAGGTCCTCGAGCGTGGGCGACACCTGCTTGACGAAGAGCAGCTCGGCGCCCTGCGGCACCCAGACGCGCAGCTCGGAGCTGGCGATGCCGCGCGACATGGAGGCGCGCATCATCGACTGGAACTCGGCGGCCATCTCCTCGGGTGCCGGGATGAGGTCGACCGTGCCGAGCAGGGCCGAGGCGATGCCGCGCACCTCGTCGACCCGCCACTGGTCGCCGACGCCGCGGCAGTCGCACTGGAAGGACCCGACGCAGCCGCGGACGGCCGCCTGCAGCGACGCGGGCGTCTCGCCCTCGTTGACGCCGTCGGTGAGCAGGATGGCGTGGCGCTTGGTGACCTGCGGGACGGTCTCGAAGATCTGCCGCGCGAGGGTGAGCCACGTGCCCATCGCCGTGCCGCCGTTGGCGCGCAGGCCCTCGATGGCGCGGTTGGCCTCGCCGCGGGTGTGCGACGACATCGGCACGAGAGCGCCCTGGTGGCTGTACGGGTAGATGATCTGGGCGGTGCCGTTGCCCGACACGATCGAGAAGAGCGTGCCGTCGACGATCTCGGCCAGGGCGGCCTTGGCGGCCTCGCCCGCGGCCGCCACGCCACGACGGCCCATCGAGCCCGACGTGTCGATGAGGATCACCTCGGCGGCCGACCCCGGGTCGGCGAGGCCTGCGCTGCCGGCCGAGGCCGCGCCGGCTGAGGCACCCGTCGAGGTGACGCGCACGATCGCGTGCACATCGGTGCCACCGTCGGGGAGGAACTCGTTCTGGAACACCTCTGCCGTGAAGTCAGCCATCGATCGCGTCCCCTTCCGTCGGCGCCGCGGCAGCGGTCGCCTCGCTCGTCGTCGATCCTCGCCCAGCAAGTCTGGCGAGGGCAACCGTGATGTTGTCGCGACCACCCTGCTCGTTCGCGAAGGCCACGAGGGCCTCCGCCAACACCGTCGGGGTGGAGGTCGTGGTGGCGGTCGTGCGGGCGGACGGGTCGCCGGTTGTCGTCGACTCGAGACGGCCGGCCGCCTCGTGCAGCAGCGTGCGCAGGTCCTCGGCCTCGGAGCAGTAGTTCCAGAGCCCGTCGGAGCAGACCATCAGCCATCCCGGCCCGCGCTGGCCGGCCTGCAGCGTGGTCAGGTGCGGGGTGAGGTCGTCGGGTGCGTCCTTGCCGAGCCAGCGCGTGATCGAGTGCGCGTGCGGTCCGCTCTCGGCATCGACCCGGGGCACGCCCGCTGCCATCTGCTCCTGGGCGAAGGAGTCGTCGCGTCCGAGCTGCAGCGCGGGCTCGCCGACGGCGTCGGGCAGCCAGTAGACACGGCTGTCGCCGACGTTGCCGACGACGACGACGTCGTCCTCGACGACGGCTGCCGCGATCGTGCACGACGGCGGGTTGGGCACGTCCGCGTCGACGCACTCGGCGACGGCCTGGTTGGCTCGGGCGACGGCGCTGGTGAGGGCGCGTCCGGCGGTCGCGGCCCAGGCGTCCTGGGTGCCGACACCCTTCGGGAAGGGCTGGTCGAGCACGGCCCTTGCCGCCTTGGCGGCGGCGAGCGAGGCGATGTGCGAGTCGGTGGCCATCGAGACGCCGTCGCAGACCACGAGCACGGCCCGGGACCCAGGGGCCTCGGTGGCGCTCAGCGACATGGCGTCCTCGTTGCGGGCGTGCCGCTTGCCGATGTCGCAGACCCCGCCGACCCACGGCGCGGGTGACTCGACGAAGTGGTCACGGGGGTTCGGTGGCGGCGTGCCGCACTGGTCGCAGTAGCCGTCGACGATGTGGCCCTGGCCGCACGCGCGGCAGAGCAGGTCGTCGGCTGCGGGGGTGCGTGGCACCGCGGCAGACGGGACGGCGCCGGTCCAGCCGACGTCGAGCGGTGACTCCTCGCCGGCCGGCGCGGTCTGTGGCGTCGCCGAGGCGATCACCGGCCCGTCGAAGGGGACGGAGCCGGCAGCGGACGTGGCCGACGCCGCGGTCGGAGGCAGCCCGGAGGGCGCCGTGAGCACGACGAGGTCGGCGCCGCACGCCTCGCAGAAGCTCGACTCGGCGGGGTTGGCCGTGCCGCACGCGTGGCAGGTGCGGGACGCGGCCTCCACGACGGGCGCCGTCGCCTCGGGTTGCGGGGATCCCGTCGTCGGGGTGTCGGTCACCAGAGGCTCCAGGGTCGGATGGCGTTGGCCTCGTCGACGAGGGGCACGCGCTCGGACAGGTCGGGGGTGCGCTTGGCCAGCTCGCGCAGGGCGTCCTCGAGCCCGACTCGCAGACCGTTGGGGGTGCCCTTGTGGGTGCCGAGGCGGATGTCGGCCTTGTTGCCGGTCTTCTCGACCGTCTCGAGCGCCTCACGGTAGATCAGGGTCGTGAGCTCGGCCCGGCGCCGCGCCGACAGCGAGGTGTCGTCGAGGGTGCGCAGCGCCTCCGCGAGGTCGGGCAGCCCCCGGTTGGCCTTGGTGAGCAGCTCGGCGAGTCCCGCACGAGCGGTGCGGTAGGCGCTCGACTGCGGGGGCACGAGCCGGTATGCCGCCACGGCGCCGTCGACGTCGGAGCGGGCCGCGCGGATGCGCGCGAGGCCGAAGGCGGCCATCGGCACGTAGGTCGCGTCGGTGCGGGCGCAGGCGACGTAGAGGTTCTCGGCGACCGCGTCGTCGCCGGCCTGCTCACAGGCCTGGGCGAGCGCCAGCTTGGGCGCGAGCTCGCCCGGCACCTGGCCGTATACGGCGTTGAAGGCCGCCTGCGCCGCGCGGGCGTCGTTCCGCTCGAGGGCGGCGAGGCCCTGGATCCACACGGCCCGCCACTCCCACGGGTCGGCCGCGAGCAGCTCTCCACCCGTCTTCTCGGCGACGTCGCCCTTGCCCGCCTCGAGGGCGGTGCGCGCGATGTCGAGGAGGACCTCCGTGGTGCGCGCGGCAGCGCGGCTGAGCACGCCGAGCCGCTCGGTGGGTGTGCCCGTGACCGTGCTGAGCCAGCCGGTCTGAGGGTCGTGGGGGTCACGCCGCAGGGCCGGCAGGTTGCGCCAGTCGTCGGGCTCGACGCCGGGCGTCGGCACGTCGAAGAGGAGCGAGCTGACGGTGGTCGCGGCCGCGCCCGAGCCCCGGTCGAGCGCGACGACCTCGCGCAGCACGCCGACCATCTGCGACCGGAGCTCGTCGGCGGAGACGAAGCGGTCGTCGCGGTTCGGCGCGCAGGCCTTGGCGACGAGCCGGTAGAAGGAGTCGTAGCGCTGGAACACCGGCACCGTGTCCTGCGCGGGCAGCGTGTTGAGGTAGGTCGTCTGGTATCCCCGGAACTCCATCGTCAGCACGACCAGGGTGCGGCCGATCGTGTAGATGTCCGAGGCGACCGAGACTCCGAGCTCGGCGACCTCGGGTGCCTGGTAGCCGACGGTGCCGAAGATCGCGGAGTCCTCGTCGTCGGCGCGGCGCACGCCGCCGAGGTCGATGAGCTTGACCTCGTCGCCCACCTGGATGATGTTGTCGGGCTTGAAGTCGCAGAAGACGAGCCCGAGGTCGTGGAGGTACTGGAACGCGGGCAGGATCTCGAGCAGGTAGGCGAGGGCCTGGTCGACGGGCAGCGGGTCGTACTTCCCCGCAGCCTGCAGGCGCTGCTTGAGGATCGACTTGAGCGACGTGCCACCGACGTACTCCATGACGATGTAGCCGGCGTCGTCGTGGGTGACGAAGTTGTAGATCTCGACGATGCTCGGGTGCGAGACCTGGGCGAGGAAGCGCTGCTCGGCGATGGCCGCGGCGAGGGCGTCGGGGTCGGCCGAGTTGAGCAGGCCCTTGAGCACCACCCAGCGGTCGGAGACGTTCTTGTCGCGGGCGAGGTAGATCCAGCCGAGCCCGCCGTGCGCGAGGCAGCCGGCCACCTCGTACTGCCCGGCGACGAGGTCGCCGGCCTTGAGCTTGGGGTCGAACGAGAACGGGTGGCGGCACTTGGCGCAGAACCCGGTCGTGCGGCCCGGTTTGCCGTCGCGTCCGCGGCCCACCGGCTCGCCGCACTTGGGGCAGAAGCGCTTGTTCTCGGGGACGGTGGGGTCCTTGAGCAGGGCCTTCGCCGCGTCGATCTCGGGGGCCGGCCGCACGGTCGTGATGCCGCCGCCGAGCCGTGCCGAGCGCAGCCGCTGCGAGCCACCCGTGCGACGGGTGGCGACGGACCCGGACTCGCGGGCACGCTTGGACCCCAGGGCCGCCGACGCGAGGTTGCTCGACGCCGCCGAGCGCGTGGACATCTCGGGCCCGACGCCGGCCGTGCCGTTGCCGGCGCTGCCGCCGTCGGGCTCGGGAGCCGGCGGACCGGCGTACGCGGCGACGCCCTGCTGGTCGGCCGGGGTGCCGCAGACGTTGCAGTAGCCGGCCTCGATGGTGCCCGAGCAGCCCGGCTGCAGGCACGAGCCACCCTCGGGGATGCCCGCCGCAGCGGACGGCGCGGGCGGTACGGGCAGCGACGAGGCGCCCGATCCCCCAGAGGCCATCGAGCCCCCCGATGCCATCGAGCCCCCCGATCCGCCGGCGGTGGCCGCGGAGGAGCCGCCGGCACCGGTCGAGCCTGCGGCGGAGGCGGCACCGCTCGCAGCACCGGCGAGGGGTGCCGGCGTCGAGCCCGCGGCCATGCCACAGACGTCGCAGTAGCCGTCGACGATCGTGCCGGAACAGCCCGGCTGGGTGCAGTTCATGGGCGGGGCCTCTGCGTTCGGGGTGCGGACGGGCGGGCGGGGCCGGGCGAGCGGCGAGCGGGTCGGGTCACGGAGTCGACGTACGCCTGGTACGCGGCGGCGAGCGCGCGGGCGCGCCCGATCGGGAGCGGCTTGGCGGCGAGCGTCTCGTCGAGCCGGCCGCGCAGGTCGGCCACGTCGGCCTGCGCCTCCGGCGCGAGCGCGGCTGCGGCGGCCATCGCGCCGACGGCACCGGCCAGGCCGACCACCTCGTCGCGCTCGGCGAGCCCGGCGGCATACGTCTCGTGGGCGAGGTCGAGCGCCCGTGAGACCCGCTCGAGCTTGTCGCGGTATGCCGCGAGCTCGGCCGCCGCCTGGGGCACGGGTCCCAGCGCGCGCACGTTGGGGATGGCCAGGTGCGGGGCCGGGGTGATGGCCTCGACGCAGGCCCGCTCGAGGGCGCGGATGGCCGCAGCGCGGGCATCGAGCTCCTCGACCTGCTGCTGGGTGCGCACCCGGCTGCGCGCGGCCGAGGCGCGCTCGGCCGCAGCGACGATCAGGTCGCGCTCGAGGGTGGCGACGTCGATCTCGAGGGGCCCGATGATGCCGCCGACGTCGGCGCCGCGGCGGGCCCGCTCGACGAGGTCGTCCATGCGGCGGTCGAGCCGGGCGAGCTTCTCGGTCGCGTCGTCGCGCTGCGCGCCGGCCGGCACGAGTGGGATCTGGTCACGCGTGCGCTCGACTCCGGCGCGCACCAACGTGATCCGCTGGGTGGCCTCGGCGGCCCCGGGCGCCAGCGACGCGCGCGCCTGCAGCGTGCGGGTGAGCGAGTCGAGCAGCCGGCACGCCTCGGGCAGGCTCACCGCGAGCGACCCGCTCGACGGCAGCGACAGGTGCTCGGTCGTGTTGGAGTCGAGCCTCCCGTGGATGAGGGTGGAGAGGCGCTCGGCCTCGACGGGTCCGACGCGGCCGCCGTCGAAGGTCGTCTCGAGCAGCGTGAGCCGGTCGCTGACGGCCTTCCAGAAGGTGAGCGCCACCGTGAGGTCGTTGGTGATCGCGACCTGCTCGGCCTGCGAGAGCTTGAGCACGGCTCGGTCGACCTCGCCGAGGTCGGCCCGGCGCTGGGCCACCCACTCGCGCAGCGCGTTCAGGTAGGTCTGCGCCTCGGGCGCCTGGACCGGCACCCCGAGCCGACCGGGGGCCGAGGGTGCGACCGCCCCGGGGTCGGGGTGCTGCTGCGGCACTGCTGTCATCGCCCGTAGACCGGGGTCGGAGGTGCCGGCGCCGGGCCGAGGGGGGCGGCGAGCCAGCGGTTGTAGATCGCCTTCCACTCGCCGTCGGCCTCGAGGTCGGCGATGACGCGGTTGACGTAGCGCGCCAGGTAGGTGTCGGCCTTGTTGAAGCCGAGGCCGTAGGGCTCGACGGTGATCGCCTTGGCCTTGGTGATGACCGTGTTGGGGTCCTGGGCCGCCAGACCTGCCAGCACGGTGTCGTCGCCGGTGATCGCGTCGGCCTTGCCCTGCTGGAAGAGCACGAGGCAGCCCGTGTGGTTGGGGGCGGTGACGACCTCGGGGCCACCGGCCTGCTTGGCGACCTGCTCGAGCTTGGTCAGGGACGTCGTGCCCGTGGGGGCGCACACCTTCTTGCCCTTGAGGTCCGCCAGCCCGAGGTTGGCGGCGTCGGGGATGTTCTTGCCGACGAGGACCTTCTGGCCGGAGCGGTAGTACTCGGCGGAGAAGCCGATGTCGTTCCACCGGTCGCACGTCATCGACATGTTGCGCGCCACCATGTCGACCTGCTTGTCCTCGAGGAGAGGAAGCCGGTCGGCGGCGGTGATGACGCGGAACTGCACCTTGCTCGGGTCGCCGAAGATCGCCTTCGCGACCGCGCGGGACATGTCGATGTCGAAGCCCTCGAGCGTTCCCGTGAACGGGTCACGCGCTCCGAAGAGGTAGGTGTCGGCCGAGACCCCGACGGTGATGAAGCCCTTCGCGTAGAGGTCTCGCATCTTCTGGTCGGTGTTCTCGCCGCGGCTCGGCAGGCTCGGCAGCGGGTCGTAGGACTGGGTCGCGTTCTGGCACGTGGGCGCAGAGGCGGCGGGCGCGGCCGCGGCGGGCTTGGGCGCCACGGTCGTGGGCAGGGGTGTCTCGGCGTACGTCACGCCCGAGCAGCCGGCGAGTGCTGCGAGTCCCGCGACGGTGGCGAGGGCGCCGAACCGACGACGCCAGTGGTGCAGGCCGGGACGGCTGCTCGTCTGCGTGGTCATCGGTACTCCTCGATCCGCTGGCCGACTCCTCGGACGATGAGCCACGACGCGACCAACGCGGCGAGGGCCACGAGGACGGCGAAGAGGGGGGCGCTGCCGCCGAGGCCCTGCAGCGTGGTGACCGTGGCTTTGGCGGCCGTGTCGCGTGCTTGGGCGACCTGTTGGTCGAACTCGTCGAACGCCCCCGCAGCCCCGGCCGCGGTGGTGTTGGTCGAGGCCTTGACGGCGTCGTCCCACCGGCCCCCGTCGTCGAGCTTGCGCACCTGGACGTGAGCCGCGGTGTAGCCCGCCCAGAGGCTCGTCAGCTCGGCCCCGTTGCGTATGCCGCCGAGCCCGTTCTCGACGGTGGTGCGGTCGGTCTTCCAGGACGCCTCGTTGGAGGCTCCGGAGCCGCGGCGGATGAGGGTCAGGCTCTCGTTGGCGCGGGCGTCGTTGGCGGCGGTCGTGATGTTCGCCAGCGACACGGCCTGCTGGAACTCGCCGCGCGAGACGTCGGCGGTCGCCGTGCCGATGCCGCTGATCTGCGTGGCCGCGACGAAGAGCGCCACGAGCAGCAGGGCGATCGCGCCGCTGAGCGAGCGGTTGAGGTAGCGGTGCGTGCGGCGGGCCAGCCACACGGCGAGGGCGACGAGCCCGATGAGCGAGACGACGCCGACGAGCAGCTGCAGACTCGAGTTGCTGCGGTCGAACTCCGCGCGGGAACGCTCCTCGTTGGCCGCGACGATCTGCGTCACGATCGGGATCGCATCCGATCGCAGTCCGGCGCTCGCCTGGGTGAGGTACTGGGCGCCGACGGGGAGCCCGAGGCGGTTGTTGGAGCGGGCCTGCTCGACGAGGGCGGCGTAGGTCTGCACCTTGACGGACAGGGCGCCGAGGGCGTTGCCGTCGGCGGGCTGGGCCGCGGCGGCCTTCGCGAGGGCGGTGGCGACGCGCGAGAGGGCCTGTTCGTACTTCAGCCGCGAGTCGGCGGACTCGAGACCGCCGACGAGGAAGGCGTTGGTCGCGACTGCGTCGGCCCGGAGCAGGTCGACGTGGATGGACTGGACGCGCACGACCTGGTCGGTGTTGTTGGCGGCCCGCTGGACGGCGGCCTGCGAGGCGAGCAGCGCGTTGGCGCTGATGGCGCCCAGGATCACGGCCGCGAGCACGCCGAGGAGTCCGAAGAGGCGCATGCGGCCGGGCGTCCCGTGCAGCAGCCGGCCCGCGAGGGTGCGGGCGCTGGGTAGGCTGCCGGCGATGGTGCGCGGCTGGCCCTGCTGGCCGCCGGGCGTGCTGGACGCGGCCCCGGCCGGGACGGCGACGGGGATGTTCGTCGTCGGTGCGCTCATGCAGTGTCCTCGTCGCTCGGGTCGGGCTCGTCGTCCGAGAGTGCCTCATCGCTGGCCGCCGGACCATCAGGGTCTGCCCTGACCGCCACCGGGTCGGTCCCCGACGTCTCGCGCTCGTCGTCGGCGTGGTCGTCTGGCTGGTCGGTGAAGTCGCTCGCAGTGAGTAGACGCAGGTCGTCGCGAGTCGGCTCCGTCGCGTCCTTGAGCCGCCAGGCGTGCCGGCCGACCGCGTGCTCGAAGAGGTTGCGCGAGAAGCGGCCGTTGCCGAACGCGGACGTGCGCGGGGTCTCCTCGAAGACGTCACGGACCCGCTCGTGGGCGTCGTCGGTCAGCTCGTAGTCGCTGCCCTCGGCGATGGAGTCGAGGATCGCGAGCAGCTCGTCGTCGGAGTAGTCGTCGAACTCGATGGTCGTCGTGAAGCGGCTTGCGAGGCCGGGGTTCTGGGCGATGAAGCCGACCATCGGGTCGGGGTAGCCGGCCACGATGACGACGAGGTCCTCGCGGTGGTCCTCCATCTCCTTGACGAGGGTGTTGACGGCCTCCTGGGCGTACTGGTCACCGGTCAGGGCGTAGGCCTCGTCGATGAAGAGCACGCCGCCGCCGGCCTTGGCGCAGACCTCGGCAGTCTTCATGGCGGTCTGACCGACGTAGCCGGCGACGAGCTCGCTGCGGTCGACCTCGACGAGCTGGCCCTTCGGCAGCAGTCCGAGGGCGCGGTAGATGCCGCCCACGAGGCGGGCCACGGTCGTCTTGCCGGTGCCGGGGTTGCCGACGAAGATCAGGTGCCGGCTCATCTTCGGCGCCTTGAGCCCGGCCTCCGTGCGCATCTTCTCGACGGTGAGCAGCGCGACCTGCCGGTGGATCTCCTTCTTGACCCGGTCGAGCCCGATCATGGCGTCGAGCTCGGCGAGCAGCTCCTCGACCGATTTCTCGGGCTCGGCGGGCTGCTGTGGCTCGGCGTCGGCAGCCGCGGGCTGGGCTTGGGCGACGGCTGCGCCCGACGGGTCGCCTGGCGCCACAGGGGGGTCCATCGGCCCGGGGACGCTGGGTCGCATCGTGTCGGGCGACCCGAGGACGAAGCCGGGCACACCCGGCACGTCGGACAGCCCAGGCATCCCGGGTATGCCGGGCAGCCCCGGTATGCCGGTGCGCTCTGCCCCGGGGAACGCCGGGACGCCGTGCGTCGGCACCCGCGCGGCTGCGAGGTAGGCGCCCGAGGCCGCCGACGCGTTGGCGATGACCCAGATCGGTGCGGTGCCGAGCATGACTGCGGATGAGGCGACCTCGGTGAGCGCCTCGGCGTACTCGTCGGCGAGGTCGTGGCGCGCGGCGACGAGCGACTCGAGCAGGTCGGTGGGGGCGGCGCGCCAGCGGCGCCCGCGCGAGGCGGCGTCGAAGAAGGCCTCGTTGATGCGGCGAAGGTCGGTGACGCCGGGGTGGGCGACCTCCGCCCAGGCTGCGGCGGCGCCCGGCACGGCTTCGGCGAGTGCGGCCGCGACGCGCAGGCCCTCGTCGCGGGCAGCGGCAGGGTCGAGGCCTGCCTCGGCTGCCACGTCGGTCAGCTGCTGCAGGCTCTCGGCGAGGCGGGACTCGTCAGTGCTCGTGGGACTCATGGGCGTTCGGTGATCCTCACTCCGGTGGGGCCAGCCGGCCGGGGAACGTCGCGTTCGTCGCGCCCGTCGGGCCCGGCGGGCCCGTCGGGGATGCGGTGCCGGTCGGGCCTGTCGTCGATGGTGGTGGCGGGGCGACCTGGACCGGGTCGGGCCCGAGGCCGAGCACGCCTCCGGCAGAGGCGTGCCCGAACTTCTCCTCGAGGAAGGCTCCGTGGATGATGATCGCCTCGGCGTCGGCGCGGTTGACGGCGTCGTAGACCTTGTCCATCGTCGTGCCGAGCAGGTCGAGCTGGTCGACGAGCAGCATCACCGAGCTCTTGCCCGCGGCGATGGGCCTGGTGTCGGCCCAGTCACGGGGGAGGCGGAGGTAGTTGCCGATCGCGACCGGAAGGTAGTCGGTCACGGTGGCCATGACGCTGAAGCCCTGGCTGCTGCCGAGGCCGAGGTTGGAGAGCCGGGGGAGCGCCTGGCGCACGATGCGCGTGACGCGGAGCAGCCGGGACAGCACGACGCCCGGCACCTTGCCGTCACGGGCCTGCTGCTCGATGGCGTCGAGCGCCTCGAGCAGCTGCTCCGTGGTGGGCGGCCCCTGGCGTACGGGCTCGGGTGCCTCGGGCTCGCCCAACCCGAACCACGACCGGATTCCCACTGCGTTGTCCCCTCTGGTGTCGGCGGGGCCGACCGCCGGCCGGCCCCGCACATCCTGCTGCACGAGTCGCGCATCGGCGACCCTGCCTCACCTCATCGGCGCGTCACACGCCGTACACCTCGCACGTCTCTGCCGCCGGACCCCTCTCAGTGCCTCTCAGCATCCTTCAGCGGCTCGAGCCCAGGTCGAGCAGGCCGGGTGCGGAGTTCTCGGCGCGGCGAGCGTCCTGCTTCGAGACGCGGTCGAGGTAGCTGCGCGACTTGGAGACCTCGGTCTCGAGCGTGCCGATGGTCGCGGCCATGTTGTCGAGGGCCCGCACCTTGAACTGGTCGATGGTGTCCATCGTCTCGTAGATGTTGGCGAAGGCCTTCTGCAGCGACTCGATGGACAGGGTCGAGCTCGCCGACTGCTCCTGGATGCGCGCCGAGTTCTGCTTGAGCGCCTCGGAGGTGCGCTCGATGATGCCGGACGTCGTCGTGTTGAGCGCCGTGATCTGGTCGAGCACGAGCTGCTGGTTGTTGAGGGCCTGGGCCACGATGACGGCGGTGCGCAGGGCCGAGACGGTGGTCGTCGTGGCGCGGTCGACGCCCTTGATGAGCTCGATGTTGTTCTTGATGATGATGTCGATGGCCAGGTAGTTCTGGATCGAGACGGCGAGCTGGGTCAGCAGGTCCTGGTGCTTCTGGCGCACGTAGAACAGGACGTCCTCGCGCAGCGCCTTGGCCCGCTCGGGGTCGCTCGCCTCGAGCGTCGCGACCTGGGCCGCGAGCCTGGCGTCGAGCTTCTCGGCGACGTAGACGTACTGGTTGAGCCGGCCCATCGACTCCCAGAGGTTCTTCTTCTCGAGGTTGAGGGCGACGTTGTCCTTGACGAGCTCGTCCTGGCCGCTCTGGAGCGAGTGCAGGATGCCGTTGAGGTGGCTCTGCGCCGACTGGTACTTGCGGAAGTAGTCGGTGACCTTGTCGCCGAACGGGATCATGCCGAGGAACTTCTTGGCGCCGGTGGCCTGGCCGGGGTCGAGGTCCTCGACGGTGCGGCGCAGGTCGAGCAGGGTCTTGCCGACCTTCGAGTTGCCGGAGAGACCACCCTCGTTGAGCGCCTTGACCGGCATCTGCAGCATGCGGTTGCTCGACTCGGCGGCGAACCTCACCTCGTCGTTGCCCATCGACCGCACGTCGGCGGCCTTGTGCTCCCACTCGGGAGAGCGGGCGGCGGCCTTCATGAGGGAGTCGAGGTAGGTGTCGACCTTCGCGTCGAGCCCGGGCAGGGCCGCCTCGGGCACGGCCGGGGCCATCTTCGGGGCCGCGGTCTCGGCGACGGCCGCGGTGGGGGCCGGCGCGGTGAGGATGAACGCGTCGCCGGGTGGCGGCTCGAGCGGGGCCACCTGGGCGGGTGCGGCTGCCTGGGCGGCGGGCTGGTCAGTCATCTCCAACGGGTCCTTCCCTCGCGTGCGGCCGCGTCGGCGACGCGACCGAAGTCCCCACCCGTCGGGTCGTGCCGGGGCACGTCCTGCAGGTGCACTGCTCGCGTGCACCACACACGCCTGCGGCGCGCTCGTCGGGCGTACGGCCACTCTACGTGCCGTGCGCCTGCGACGGGATGGCCTTCGGAGCGGTTCCGGGGCATCCATCGGTGCGACGAATCCGCAGACGTGAGAGCGACCGTGGCGCGGAGTCAGGGGAGGTTCCGTGCCACGGCCGCTGCGTGGGTACCCACACCTGAGGAACGGGTGGGGTTACCGGCGGGTTCCCGTGACGGCGCTCAGGTCTGCGCGCCGTCGGGGAGGGTCAGCTGAACTGCCAGGAGCGCTTGGACAGCCCGAACCAGAAGCCGTCGATGACGCTCTTGTTGTCCAGGCCACCCGACTCGTAGGCGGCACCGAGAGTGACGAAGAGCGGCGCGAAGTGCTCGGTGCGCGGGTGCGCCTCGTGAGCGGCGGGGGCCTTGTCGAGGAAGTCGAGCAGGCTGTCGACGTCCTGGGCCTTCATAGCCTCCTGGGCCCAGTGGTCGAACTCGGCGCTGGCCCTGGGCGGCAGCGCGTCGGCGCCGGCGCGCGGGTTGAACCAGCGCAGGTTGTGGGTCGTGAAGCCGGAGCCGACGATCATGGTGCCCTGCTCGCGCAGCGGGGCCAGGCGGCGGCCGATCTCGAAGAGACCGCGCGGGTCGAGCGTCGGCATCGACATCTGCAGCACCGGCACGTCGGCCTCGGGGAACATCTCCTTGAGCGGCACGTAGGCACCGTGGTCGAGGCCGCGCGCCTCGTCGCGGTGCACCTGGTGACCGGGCCACGTGAGCAGCCTGGTCACGTCGTCGGCGAGACCGGGGGCAGCCGGGGCGTCGTAGGTGACCTCGTAGTATTTCTGCGGGAAGCCCCAGAAGTCGTAGGTGAGCGGGGCGCCGGTCGTCGAGCCGAGCGTCGTCGGGGCGTCCTCCCAGTGGGCCGAGACCATGAGCACGCTCTCGGGCTTGGGCAGGTCGGTGGACCACTCGGCGAGCTCGGCCGTCCAGCGCTCGTCGTCGGCGAGCGGCGGGGCGCCGTGGCTCAGGTAGAGGACGGGGGCGGTGGTCATGGCGGTCCTTCCGAAGTTTTGTTGAAGAATAAACTAACACGTCCAACGCGGCCTTGCTCGTCATCATTCCCCAGCAGGTATGCCGTCCGGCAGCCTTTGCATCGCGTCACTCCTCGCCCCGCCGGTGCCTGAACAGCACCCGCCCGGCACCCGCTCGGGACCAGCCCGGCACGCCCTCGGCACCACCCCGGCACCCGCCCGGTGGTGGGGCGCCGGCGCCCCGGGAGGGCGGCATACGCCCTCGGGGCTGGTCTCGCCCGGTGGGTCGCGGCGCGGATGTCTGGACGACCTTCCCGGCGCGGGCTGTTACCGTCGGTCCGCGTCCACGCAGACGCAGCGACGAATCCGCTGCTCGTGAGATGCGGGAAGTTGAAGGTGCACCATGGCCGCAGGCAAGGGCCGCAAGCTCGTCATCGTCGAGTCGCCCGCCAAGGCGAAGACCATCGCCGGCTACCTCGGCGGCGACTTCGAGGTCGAGGCGTCCGTCGGTCACATCCGTGACCTGCCGAACCCGTCCGAGCTGCCCGTCGACATGAAGAAGGGCCCGTTCGGCAAGTTCGCCGTCGACGTCGACAACGGCTTCGAGCCGTACTACGTCGTCGACCCCGACAAGAAGAAGAAGGTCGCCGAGCTCAAGCGCCTCCTCAAGGACAGCAGCGAGCTCTACCTCGCCACCGATGAGGACCGCGAGGGCGAGGCCATCGCCTGGCACCTGCTCGAGGCGCTCAAGCCGCGAGTTCCCGTGAAGCGCATGGTCTTCCACGAGATCACCCGCGAGGCGATCCAGCGCGCCGTCAACGACACGCGCGAGATCGACACCGCGATGGTCGACGCCCAGGAGACCCGCCGCATCCTCGACCGCCTCTACGGCTACGAGGTCAGCCCGGTGCTGTGGCGCAAGGTCCGCCAGGGCCTCTCGGCCGGCCGCGTCCAGTCCGTCGCGACCCGCATGGTCGTCGAGCGCGAGCGTGAGCGCATGGCGTTCGTCCGCGCCTCCTACTGGGACGTCGAGGGCGACTTCACGCCCGACAGCGCGAGCCAGCAGTTCACCGCCCGCCTCGCCGCCGTCGACGGTGCGCGCGTCGCCACCGGTCGCGACTTCGCCGACGACGGACGGCTGGTCACCTCGGCCGGCAAGGGCGTGGTGCACCTCGACGAGGCGCTCGCGACCCGCATCGCCGAGGCCTGCCTGCCCCTCACGGCGCGGGTCACCGACGTCCAGGAGAAGCCGTACACCCGCCGCCCGTCGGCGCCGTTCACCACCTCGACCCTCCAGCAGGAGGCGTCGCGCAAGCTGCGCCTCAGCTCGAAGAACGCGATGCGCGTGGCGCAGCGGCTCTACGAGAACGGCTACATCACCTACATGCGTACCGACAGCACCACGCTGTCGGACGCCGCGACGACCGCCGCGCGCAGCCAGGCCCGTGACCTGTACGGCGCCGAGTACGTGCCGGACAGCCCGCGTCGCTACGAGAAGAAGGTCAAGAACGCCCAGGAGGCGCACGAGGCCATCCGTCCCGCGGGTGACCGGTTCCGCTCGCCGGCGCAGGTCGCCGGGTCGCTGCGCGGCGAGGAGTTCGCGCTCTACGAGCTGATCTGGAAGCGCACCGTCGCCTCGCAGATGGCCGACGCCCGCGGCTCGACCGCCACCGTCAGGCTCGCCGTCGACACGGCGATCGAGGGCGCGCAGTCCGTCGAGTTCAGCGCCAGCGGCACCGTCATCACCTTCAAGGGCTTCCTCGCGGCGTACGAGGAGGGACGTGACGACGAGGCTGCCGCGCGCGCCGACGCCGCCGCCGAGGAGCGCCGCCTGCCCAAGCTCTCGGCCGGAGTGCCCCTCGAGGTCGTGCGCGCCGAGGCCGACGGCCACGAGACGAGCCCGCCCGCCCGCTACACCGAGGCCACCCTCGTCAAGGCGATGGAGGAGCGCGGCATCGGCCGCCCGTCCACGTATGCCGCGACGATCGGCACGATCCAGGACCGCGGCTACGTCTTCACCAAGGGGCAGGCGCTGGTGCCGACGTGGCTGGCCTTCGCCGTGACGCGCCTGCTCGAGGAGCACTTCACGAGCCTCGTCGACTACGAGTTCACCGCCTCGATGGAGGAGGACCTCGACCGCATCGCCAACGGCGACGAGGGCCGCGTCAACTGGCTGAGGCGCTTCTACTTCGGCGACGAGGCCTCGAGCGGCGCCGGGCTGAAGAGCCTCGTCGACGACCTCGGCGAGATCGACGCCAAGGAGATCAGCACGATCCCGATCGGCGACGGCATGGTCGTCCGGGTCGGCCGCTACGGCCCCTACGTCGAGGAGGTCGCCCCCGCAGGCGTCGACCTCGCGACGGGTGAGGTGGCCGAGGGCGCGGACGTGTCGGGCACTCCGCGCCGCGCGACGATCACCGACGACATCGCGCCCGACGAGATGACGCCCGAGAAGGCGCGCGAGCTGCTCGAGGTCGCGGCCGACGACGGCAAGGTGCTCGGCCAGGATCCCGAGACGGGGCGCGACATCGTGGCGCGGGCCGGCCGCTACGGCCCGTACGTCACCGAGGTCATCGACGACGACGAGGTGCCCGCCGGCGACAAGCCGAAGGGTCGCAAGGCCGCGAAGGTGAAGCCGCGCACGGCCTCGCTCTTCAAGGACATGGAGCTCGCGACGCTGACCATCGACGACGCGCTCAAGCTGCTGTCGCTGCCGCGCGTCGTCGGCGCCGATGCCGAGGGTGTCGAGATCACGGCGCAGAACGGCCGCTACGGGCCCTACCTCAAGAAGGGCACCGACTCGCGCTCGCTGACCACCGAGCAGCAGCTCTTCGACATCACGCTCGAGGAGGCGCTGGCGATCTACGCCCAGCCGAAGCAGCGTGGTCGTGCCGCGGCCGCCCCGCCGCTCAAGGAGCTCGGCGCCGACCCGGTCAGCGGCAAGCCGGTCGTCGTCAAGGACGGCCGCTTCGGTCCGTACGTCACCGACGGCGAGACCAACGCGACGCTGCGCAAGGACGACGACCCCGAGGCGATCACGCCCGAGCGCGGCTTCGAGCTGCTCGCCGAGAAGCGGGCCAAGGGTCCGACCACGCGCAAGCGCGCCGTGAAGAAGACGGCGAAGAAGACGGCCAAGAAGGCGACGACGAAGAAGGCGACGACCCGCAAGACCGCCGCCAAGAAGTCCTGACCCACGCCCTTCCCGATCGAGAGAACGCTCCGTCACCCGCCGTGGGTGACGGAGCGTTCTCTCGATCGGGGGATTGGCCCATCGCGTATGCCGTCGAGTGGCCCTCCCGGGTGCACGGTGCGTCGCGCTAGCGTCGCGTCGTGATCACGACCAGACCGCTCGAGACCGACGACCGGGAGCGGTGGGAGGCGCTGTTCCGCGCCTACCTGGCGTTCTACGAGCGCGAGCTCGACCAGGCGGCATACGACAGGGCGTGGCGTGAACTCACCTCTGGCGCAAGGATGCACGCGCGGGTGGCCGTGCTCGACGGCGAGGTCGTCGGACTGACGCACTTCCTCGTGCACCCCAGCACCTCGGGCCCGGACGTCTGCTACCTCCAGGACCTGTTCACCGCTCCCGAGGCGCGCGGACGAGGGGCCGGGCGGGCGCTGATCGAGGCTGTCGCGGACTGGGCGAGGGGGCAGGGCTGCAGCCGCGTCTACTGGCAGACGCACGAGACGAACGCGACCGCGCGTCGGCTCTACGACGACGTCGCGGTGCGCGACGGCTTCCTCGTCTACCGGTTGCCGCTCTGAGCGTCGGCGGCCAGTGAGAGGCTGACGGCATGGCAACCGTGGTGTTCGTTCATGCCCATCCCGACGACGAGGCGTCGCAGACGTCCGGGTCGATGGCCCGTGCCGCGAGCGAGGGTCACCGGGTCGTCCTCGTCGTCGCGACGAACGGCGACCACGGCGACGTGCCCGACGACCTGGCCGACGGCGAGACCGTCGTCCACCGGCGTCGCGCCGAGGCGGCGGCCTCCAACGCGGTCATCGGCACCCACCACGTCGCCTGGCTCGACTACGCCGACTCCGGCATGACCGGGTGGGCCCAGAACGACCACGAGCTGAGCTTCACCCGCGCCGACACCGAGGAGGCGGCGCAGAAGCTCGCAGCGATCCTGCGCGAGGAGGGCGCCGACGTCGTCGTCGGCTACGACTGGCACGGCGGGTACGGCCACCCCGACCACGTCAAGGTGCACGCGGTGACGAAGCGTGCGGCCGAGATCGCCGGCACCAGGCGCTACCTCGAGAGCTCGATGAACCGAAGCGCGATGATCCGCTCGCACCAGGCGGCGGTCGCCGCCGGCCTCGACGTCGGCGACTGGGACCCCAGTGCGCCGATGGACGACGGCAACCCGCTCGGCAGCCCCGAGGAGGAGCTGCACTGGGCCTGCGACGTCAGTGAGTTCCTCGAGGTCAAGCGCTCGGCCCTCAAGGCCCATGCCAGCCAGTCCGACGCCCGCGGCATGCTCGAGATGCCGGAGGAGTGGTTCGCCCAGGGCTTCTCCTGGGAGCACTACATCGAGCCCGGCCGGCCTGACGGGATGGTCACCGGGTGGTTCCTCGGTGAAGAGACCGTCGGGTAACCTACTCGCGGTAATAACGCCGTTCTCCACCGGAGGGACCACCCCATGTCCGACATCGACTTCACCACCGCCAGCGCCGACGAGCTCGCCGCCGTCGAGCCGGGTGACTTCATCCGCATCGTCAAGGAGATGTCCGACAAGGACGTCAAGCAGGTGATGGAGAGCGCCAACCGCGAGTCGATCATCGCGGCGATCTTCTCGCGCATGCCCGAGCTCTTCCGCGCCGACCGCGCCGGCTCGACGACGGCCACCACGCACTGGAGCATCACCGGCCGCCCCGACGGCGGCGCCGACGAGTGGACCGTGCGGTTCGCCGAGGGCGCCTGCACCACCCTGCCCGGCCACGACGGTGACGCCACCCTGTCGCTCGCCATGACGCCCGTCGACTTCACCAAGGTCATCACCAAGAGCGGCAACCCGGTGATGATGTTCATGACCGGCAAGATCAAGGCCAAGGGCGACCTCGGCCTCGCCGCGAACATCGCGAACTTCTTCGACATCCCCAAGGCCTGAGGCGCTCGTCGTGGCCGAGTTCTCCCTGGCCCTGAACGACGACCAGACCGAGCTCCGCGACTGGGTGCACGGCTTCGCGGCCGACGTGGTGCGCCCGGCCGCCGCCGAGTGGGACGCCCGTGAGGAGACGCCCTGGCCGGTCATCCAGGAGGCGGCGAAGAACGGCCTCTACGGCTTCGAGTTCCTGGCCCAGTGCTGGTCCGACCCCACCGGGATCTCGATCAACCTCGCCAACGAGGAGCTCTTCTGGGGTGACGCCGGCATCGGCATGTCGATCTTCGGCACCACCCTCGCCGTCGCCGCCATCTACGGCTCGGGCACGCCCGACCAGATGGTCGAGTGGCTGCCCCAGTGCTACGGCGACGTGGACGACCCCCGGCTCGCCGCCTTCGCCACGACCGAGCCGCAGGCCGGCTCGGACGTCGGTGCGATGCGCACGCGGGCACGCTATGACGCGGCGGCTGACGAGTGGGTGATCAACGGGCAGAAGGCGTACATCACCAACGGCGGCATCGCCGACGTGCACGTCGTCACCGCCGTCGTCGACCCCACGCTCGGGTCGCGTGGGCAGGCGGCGTTCGTCGTGCCACCCGGCACCCCGGGGCTCGAGGGGGCCAAGAAGCTGCGCAAGCTGGGGCTGCGGGCGTCGCACACCGCCGACGTCTTCCTCGACGACGTGCGCGTGCCCGGCTCGTGCCTGCTCGGCGGCAAGGACACGCTCGACGAGCGTCTCGCGCGGGCCCGCGAGGGCGGTGCCTCCAGCGGACAGGCGGCGATGCGCACGTTCGAGATCTCGCGGCCCACGGTGGGCGCGCAGGCGATCGGGATCGCGCGGGCGGCATACGAGTACGCCCTCGACTACGCCAAGGACCGCGTCGCGTTCGGACGGCCGATCATCGAGAACCAGGCGATCGCCTTCGCCCTCGCCGACATGCGCACCGAGATCGACGCCGCCCGGCTGCTCGTCTGGCGGGCGTCGTGGATGGGCCGCACCAACCAGCCGTTCACGGCGGCCGAGGGCTCGATGAGCAAGCTCAAGGCCGGCGAGGTCGCGGTGGCGGTCACCGACAAGGCCGTGCAGATCCTCGGCGGCGCCGGCTACGTCACCGACCATCCCGTCGAGCGGTGGTCGCGCGACGCGAAGATCTACACGATCTTCGAGGGCACGAGCGAGATCCAGCGCATCGTCATCGCCCGCGCCATCAGCGGCGTCCGCATCCACTGACCCTGTGACGTCGAAAGGCCAAAGTCTGCGGGTCCCCTGACGTCGAGAGGCCAGTTCTCGTGACGAGAACTGGCCTCTCGATTCGGCGACACCCGCAAACTATGGCCACTCGACGGTTGAGGTCGGGGCGGTCCGGGATGTAGGTGGCGAGGGTCGCTAGACGACGAGGTTGAGCAGCAGGACGAAGGCCAGGCCGGTCACCGACAGGATCGTCTCCATGAGTGACCACGTCTTGATGGTCTGGCCGACCTTCAGCCCGAAGTACTCCTTGACGAGCCAGAAGCCGGCGTCGTTGACGTGCGAGAAGAAGACCGAGCCGGCGCCGATGGCGAGGACCATGAGCGAGACCTCGTTGGTGGACATGCCGGCCGCCAGGGGCGCGAGGATCCCCGAGGCGGTGACGGTGGCCACCGTCGCCGAGCCGGTGGCGAGACGGATGAGGACGGCCACGAGCCAGGCGAGCAGGAGGATCGACAAGCCACTGCCGGAGATCCAGTCGGCGACGAGCTGACCGATGCCGGTGTCGACGAGGGTCTGCTTGAAGCCGCCGCCGGCGGCCACGATGAGGATGATGCCGGCGATCGGTCCGAGCGAGGACTCGAGCGAGGAGCTGGTCTCCTTGACGCCCATGCCGGCGCCGCGACCCAGGGTGAACATCGCGAGGATGACCGCGATGAGCAGCGCGATGAGGGGGGTGCCGAGGAAGTCCAGGACGGTGCGGGCGAGCGTGCCCTTGCCGGCGAGGATGTCGGCCAGCGCCTTGCCCATCATCAGGACGACGGGAGTCAGGACCGTGAGCATCGTGACGGCGAACGACGGGCGGGGGCCGTTCTCCGACTCGCGCGCCTCGAACAGGTCGGGGGCCGGGACGTCGACCCACCGGGCCGCGAAGCGGGCGAACCACGGGCCGGCGATGGCGATCGTCGGGATGGCCACGAGGATGCCGAAGCCGAGCGTGACGCCGAGGTTGGCCTTGAGGGCGTCGATGGCCACGAGGGGGCCGGGGTGGGGCGGCACGAGGCCGTGCATGGCCGAGAGGCCGGCGAGCGCGGGGATGCCGACACGCACCACGGACTGCTGGGAGCGACGCGCGACGAGGAAGATCACCGGCATCAGCAGGACGAGGCCGATCTCGAAGAACATCGGCAGGCCGATGATGGCGCCGACAGCGGCCATGGCCCAGGGCAGCGACCGGGTGCCGCTGCGGCCGATGATCGTGTCGACGATCTCGTCGGCCCCGCCCGAGTCCGCGAGGAGCTTGCCGAACATCGCACCGAGGGCGATGAGGGTGCCGACGCCGGCGGCGGTGCTCCCGAAGCCCTTCGTATAGCTGTCGACCACGTCGGCCATGGGCACGCCGGCGATCGCCCCGACGGTGAGCGCGCCGAGTGTCAGCGAGAGGAAGGGGTGCAGCTTGAAGCGCACGATGAGCACCACGAGGACGGCGATGCCGATGAGTGCGGCGGGGACGAGACGCCCGGCCGGGATGTTCGGCGCGGTGTCGGCGGTGAGCGCGGACAGGGGCAGGAGGGGCAGGAGATCGGTCGTCATCGGCGGGTCTCTTCCGGGTTGCTGGGGTTCAGGAGGGCGAGGGACTGGGTGACGAGGTCATCGACGGGCTGGTCGACCTGGAGGGCCGAGCCGCGCTCGTCGGACTGGAGCGGCTCGAGGGTCTCGAACTGTGACTCGACGAGGGCCGCGGGCATGAAGTGTCCCGGGCGGCCGGCGACCCTTGTCGCGATGACCTGCGGGGTGCCGTGCAGGTGGATGAAGTACGCCTGGGTTGCCGCAGCCGTGAGGACGTCGCGGTAGGCGCGGCGCAGGGCGGAACAGCTGACGACGCCGCCGGTGTCCGCGTGCGAGGCGAGCCAGTCGCCGATGATCCCGAGCCACGGACCGCGGTCGTCGTCGCTCAGCGGGACGCCGGCCGACATCTTGGCGATGTTGGCCTCGGGGTGGAAGTCGTCGGCGTCCGCGAAGGGGACGCGCAGGCGCTGGGCCAGGGCCGCGCCGACCGTGGTCTTGCCCGAGCCGGAGACGCCCATGACGACCACCAGTGGCGGGGGGTGGTGCTGCAGGTTCGATGACATGGTCCGTGACTCCTTCGTCCGGCTCGATCGCTCTCATCGCTCTCTGGCTCGAGGCGCGAGAGCCAGAGTGCAGCAAGAAAGGCGTCTTATCAAGTCATTGTTCAAAACAAAGCAGATTTAATCGAGCCCATGTCAGTTGACAGCGGTCGTGTGACAGGCTGTCGCCGTGCCGATCGCCCGCCGCCCCGCGCTCCATGCGAGCGTCCTCGACACCCTCGGTCGTCAGGTCGTCTCCGGTGACCTGGCACCCGGCACGGTGCTGCGCATCGACCAGCTCGACGAGCGCTACGGCGTCTCCCGCTCGGTGGTGCGCGAGGCGATCCGCGTGCTCGACTCGATGGGCCTGGTCGAGGCGCGCAAGCGCGTGGGCGTACGCGTGCTGCCGAGCACGTCGTGGCGTCGTGG